>NZ_VAHD01000008.1 GCF_005876985.1 Rhodoferax bucti | reverse complement strand
GGCGGATTCAACCGGTCGTCGCAACACCGGGTTACGCGACAGATTTTAGATACTCGTTCAGCGCTTCTGCTGGTGTCTTCCAATTCAACGTTTTGCGTGGCCTGTTGTTCAAGGTCAGTGCAACGGCTTGAATCTCTTGCTCACTCCACCGAGACAGGTCGGTTCCCTTGGGGAAGTATTGGCGCAACAACCCATTCGTGTTCTCGTTGGTACCGCGCTGCCATGGACTACGCGGATCAGCAAAGAAGACCTTCACTCCGGACTCGATGGTGAACCGTGCATGGTCGGACAGCTCCTTGCCACGATCCCAAGTCAATGACTGGCATAGCTGGGTAGGCAGCTTCGTCACAGTTCTTTTGAGGGCGTTGGCCATGGTTATGGCTCCGTAACCCGCCAGCGCAGGACCATTCTTTGTTCGAGGAGTCTGTCCATAGCCCTCCTCGCGAGGCAGGTGCACCAGCATGGTGAATCGGCTTGACCGTTCCACCAGTGTGCCAATGGCCGACCTGTCCAGGCCGATGATCAAGTCTCCCTCCCAGTGACCGGGTACAGCACGATCTTCTATCTCAGCCGGGCGGCTGGAGATCATCACCTCTTCACTGACGTGTGCCCATGCCTTTGCCCGGGACCGGGCCCGTGGCGTGCGCAAAGCACGGCCAGTGCGCAGGTAGCTCACAAGCTCACGCTTGAGGGCACCCCTGCCCTGGATATAGAGCGCCTGGTAGATTGCTTCGTGAGAGATACGCATGGACGGATCATCCGGGAAATCGACTTGCATGCGGTTTGCAATCTGCTCTGGAGACCAGCCATTGACCCATTTGCGGTCACCACGATGAGGTTTGTTGCGGCCTATGAAAGGAGCCTGTCGAGGTCCATCCACCTCTCGCCCTTGGGCATCGCGGATCTTGCCCTCCAGGCGGTCTTGAACATAGTCGCGCAAACGCTGATTCGTCACGAGCTTGGCAGGCTTGGGTCTTCTGGCAACCAGCTCGGACTTCCACTGCGCCACTGATGCCCGGTACTCGACCTTGCCACTGCGGGTTGCAGCGTTGCGCGTCAACTCCCGCGAAACAGTTGAGGGGCTTCGACCAATACGACGAGCTATCTCCCGCACACTGACATCTTGAGCTCGCAGAAGTCCAATCTCTTCTCGCTCCGCAAACGACAGATATCTTCCAGATACAGGTTTCGACATGAACAGTGGCATGCCTCCACGATGCCGGAACCAGCGCGAGCCCACCGCCTGCGATACACCTACAGCCTCGGCTGCCCTCTCACTGGTGACCCCGGTTGCAATCTGTACCCAGAACTGGCGCTCGACTTCTCGCCGAAGCGAAGGAGCCCCCGGAGAGCGCATCGCGTCTCTCCCTGTCAATTGCTTCATCCATCCTGCGGGTCGCCCCATAAACACCTCCTGATTGAAGGTGTTGCGACGACCGGTTGAATCCGCC
>NZ_VAHD01000007.1 GCF_005876985.1 Rhodoferax bucti | reverse complement strand
GCCTTGCGGCTCCGCAAAGCGCCGAAACGGAGGGCATCCCCCCGTCTTGTAATACGGGGGGTAAAGTCACCGGAGCGAAAAAGCGTAAACCTGCAGGGGAGTCAAATTGAACCCCACCAAAACCACCATCGACTGGTTGCGTTTCAGGGCCAAAGCAGAGCCACGCGACATCCTTGAAACCCTCCGTCCTCTCTACAGCGAAGCTGGTGGGGCACTGAAGTTGCAGAGCATGGACAAGGGCATCCTTGGTTTCAAGCGAGCTGCACAAGTCAGCCTCGGCGATATGCCCATCGGGCGCATGGACTTCGGCGGCGAGTCACAGAGGGACTGGGTCCGAGTCGATCTGACCGGCAAGGCCTGCGAGTGGGTCCAAGACTGGCAGGCTATCGCGGACGTTGAAGCACTCCCAGCAGCAGAGATACGGCGGCTAGACATCGCCCTCACCACATGGGACGGAGAGGTCACACATGACCGAGTTGTCCAGGCACACACCGAAGGCCGCTTCGCAAGTACCGGACGCCCTCCAGTCCTGCAGCAGATCACCAGTAGCGACCCACGAGCTGGCCGCACTTGCTACATCGGAAAGCGCGAGCAGTCGGACAAGTTCGGGCGCTGCTACGAGAAGGGCTTCGAGATGGCTGCAAAGGCTGTCGCAAGGCATTCCGCACTCTCCCACGTCATCTCTATCAACGACAAGAAGATCGAGGACATCTACCGTTGCGAGCTGGAGCTGAAAGCAGTCACGAAGGACATCCCGTGGGAAGTGGTGGAGCGTCGCGACCAGTACTTCGCGGGTGCCTATCCGTTCTTCGGAGACATCCTGCCGAACGTGGAGGCAGACATCCTCCAGAGGCGTCCAGAGCGGGCCATTCAGGCCGATCTCGCAATGGCGCTGGAGAACTGCCGCATCCAGTTTGGACCCACTTTGTTCACCGCAATGATGGCCTACCAAGGCGACATAACGGCTGTCTGGGACAAGGTTGTCGGAAAGGCGCACAACCGCGCACTGGTGGAGGCTGGTGTCCTCATGGTTGACCACGAATAAACGAGCGCGGGAAACGGTCTGGGAGCCTCTACAAGAGGCTTTCGCGCGTATCCCAGTGCCACCCATAGGCAGACAGAGAAAACGGCTCCTAGACCCTGTGGGGCCCATCCCAGAAGCACTCTAATCCGTGGGAAAGGTGCCAGCTCGAAAAGCGGCTCCTTCGCGGCTTGATAGACAAGTGCAGCAGAGTGCAGCACAATGCTGCACATGACCAAAACCCTTTCCCCCCCTACCCGTCCACCGCGTGTCTCTGTCCCAGTTGATGCAGAGACGTTGGCGGTCTTTGAACGTCTCGCCAAGGCTGGGAACATGTCCACCGGCAAGGCAATGGCCGAATGGCTGAAGGACACCATGGAGGCCGCAGAGATGATGGCATCCACCATGGAGCGCGCAAGGGCAGCGCCAAAGCTGGTCACAGCAGAGCTACACGCGATGGTTCTTGGTCTGGCAGACAACACCAAGGAGCTGATGGACAAGTTCGGGAAGCTCGGCAGAGCGGCGCGCAGCGGGGCCGCTGGACAGGCGGGAGCCGGCCTTGCGGCTCCGCAAAGCGCCGAAACGGAGGGCATCCCCCCGTCTTGTAATACGGGGGGTAAAGTCACCGGAGCGAAAAAGCGTAAACCTGCAGGGGAGTCAAATTGAACCCCACCAAAACCACC
>NZ_VAHD01000006.1 GCF_005876985.1 Rhodoferax bucti | reverse complement strand
GCCGTTGCACTGACCTTGAACAACAGGCCACGCAAAACGTTGAATTGGAAGACACCAGCAGAAGCGCTGAACGAGTATCTAAAATCTGTCGCGTAACCCGGTGTTGCGACGACCGGTTGAATCCGCCCTATATTGCCGCTATTCAATTCCAAGGTTTTAGCGGCGAACTGACCACCATCTAACACCAGCGTGCGCCCAGCACCAACGATAAGCGTATTTTGTACAGCCAATGTTTGGCCGTCGTTTAGTTCCATTGTTTTCTTGAGCAGGCCGGTTCCCAGGGTGGCATCGCCGGAGTAGCTGAGCGTGCCCTTGATCCAGTCGAATACGCCACCTGTTGCAATGTTTATGCTGGCTATTTGTAAGGTTCCACCATCTAGATTGACTGTGCCTTTGGTGCCGATCGTCAATGCTTGCGCGGTCACTTTGCCTGAATCCAGAATATTGAGGGTGCCAGTCCCATTGCGGCCAACAAAGAGGTCAGCAGAGTTATTCCACTGCGAGCCAGTGCCTGTCACCATGACGGTGGCGTTACTTCCTGCGTTGTAGCCAACACTGCCGCTTTGGTTATTCACCACACCACCGTCGTCGATAGTCAAGGTGCCATGGCCAAAATTGCCAACGTAGAGGTCCTCAGAGTTATTCCACTGTGAGCCAGCGCCTGTGACCTTGACGATGCCGTTGCTCCCGCCGACGCTGCCTAGGATGCTTTTGACCACACCCCCGTTTTCGATGTTCAAGCTACCGGTGCCGGAATTGCCAACGTAGAGGTCAGCAGAGTTGTTCCATTGCGAGCCAACGCCGGTGACCTTGGCGGTGCCGGCGCTGCCTGCAACCAAGCCAACCAAACCATTGCGGTTGCTCACCACACCACCGTTGTCGATAGTCAAGGTGCCGTAGCCCAAATTGCCAACGTAGAGGTCCTCGGAGTTATTCCACTGTGAGCCGGCACCTGTAACCCTGACGAAGCCAGTGCCGAGGACGTCGTTTACATCGCCCCGACCAACAATGCCCAAAGTATTGCTTACAACACCTCCGTTTTGAATGTCAAGAAATGCCAGGCCGGACTCACCAACGATGAGCGTGACGTTATTCCACTGCGAGCCAGTACCTGTGACCCTGACGGTGCCCCTGCTTCCTGGGTTCCTGCCAACAATGCCAACAATGCCAACGCTACTGCTCACCACCCCACCCTTTTCGATGTTCAGGGTGCCGAGGCCGTGGTCGCCAACGTAGAGTACTGCAGAGTTACTCCACTGCGAACCAGCGCCAGTAACCTTAACGATGCCGGTGCTCCCGCCGACGCTGCCTAGGATGCTTTTGACCACACCCCCGTTTTCGATGTTCAAGGTGCCAGCGCCGTTGTTGCCAACATACAAGCTAGAAGCAATATTCCATTGCGAGTCAGGGCCCATGACATTGACGGTTCCGCTGCCGCCCGCTAGCTCACCTATATAGCCCACGGTGGTTTGGACAGCACCACCGTTTTCGATATTCAGGGTGCCGGTACCGGAATATCCAACAAAGAGGCCATCAGAGTTGTTCCATTGCGAGCCAACGCCGGTGACCTTGGCGGTGCCGGTGCTGCCTGCGTTGTAACCAACAAAGCCATTGATGTTTTTGCCCAGTCCACCGTTTTCAATGTTCAAGCTACCGGTGCCGGAATTGCCAACGTAGAGGTCAGCAGAGTTGTTCCATTGCGAGCCAACGCCGGTGACCTTGGCGGTGCCGGCGCTGCCTGCGTTGTAACCAACATAGCCAGAGGAATTACTCACCACACCACCGATCTCGATGTTCAGCGTGCCTGTACCGAGATAACCAACGTAAAGGTCAGCAGCGGTGTTCCATTGCGTGCCTGCGCCAGTGACTTTGACGGTGCCGTTGCTCCCCAACGCGAGGCCAATAACACCGGCGTAACTGCTCACACTTCCCGCGTTTTCGATGTTCAAGGTTCCCGTACCGTGGTCGCCAATGTACAGGCTAGAGGAGTTGTTCCATTGCGAGCCTGGGCCAATTACCTTGACGGTGCCGTTGCCGCCTGCGTAGTTGCCAACAAAGCCGCCGTGGTTGCTCACCACACCCCCATTTTCGATGTTTAGGGTGCCCGTGCCGTCAATGCCAACCAGGAGTCCACCATCGTTGTTCCATTGCGAGTCTGGGCCGATGACCTTGACAGTACCGTTGCTGCCCGAAAAGAAGCCAACAAGGCCATTACGGTTGCTCACAACACCACCGTTTTCGATGTTCAGGGCTCCAGTGCCGGAGGCGCCAACATAGACCTCAGCCGAGTTGTTCCACTGCGACCCTGCGCCGGTGACCTTGACGGTGCCGATACTGCCGATGTTGTTGCCAATAAAGCCCAATTCATCACTCACCACACTGCCGCCTTGAATGCTCAAGTTACCTGTGCCGGTGTCGCCTACAAGGAGGTTTTGGCTCTGATTGTTGATTGTCACGCCGCCCATTAGCGTCAAGTTGGCGTCTTTGACGGGCACCGGGCCGTTAAACGTGAGACCGCCGCTGCCACCCTGCCACAGGCTGGTGCCGCCCAACGTGATACCCATGTTGAACGTTTGCCCGCTGCTACTGCTGTTCGTAATTGCAGAACCTGACCCGCTACTCAATGTGAGCGTGTTGCCGCTGAGGGTGAAAGGACCTGCGCTAGCGGCAAAGGTGATGCTGCTAACCGAAAGGTCGGTGTAGTCGTTGGTGTTGTTCAGGCCATTGGTACCAGCAAATACCAACAAGTCGCCCGAGGCGATCAAGAGGGGGCTTTTAACTTTGGGGTTGCTGGAGCTCCAATTGGATTGGTAGGTGTTGCCGCGCTTCGTTTGCGTCATCCAGTTGTCATCCCCCGCACCACCGTCCCAGGTCTTGATGGCCGCTCCCGCTTGGGGCGCAAAGCCCCCGGCCAGTGCTGCTGTGATGGCAATGCACAAAGGCAGGCGGCGTGCGACCAGACGGGTTGTGTGGCTATGGTGTTTCATGGAGGATCTCAAAAAATTTATGCAAAAGGTGACTGCAGCCCCTGAATTCATTGTGCAGGCAGCTATCTAAAAAATAGCAAACGTGTTTGGGCTAAGTGCTGAGTGCTGAGTGCTAGCGCGGCGGCATACCATGAAGCCCATGCTTCAACCCGGTGGTAAGGGCGGTATGGCGGAGAGTCGTTTCATATGCATGGGTTTTTTATTGCTCTTGTTGACGGTGACAGATTCGGCCACTTTAGGGCGTACTGCCGCGTCCGCATATAGGCCATACGGATAGAGTTTTTTATGAAGGTTTCGGACTGCTACTGGTTCCTCAGACTGGTTCCCTCTGGGACTTACGGGATATTCGGCCTGTACCCGGCCCCCTATGACTTCTCACGGCTAGCGCCGCGTACACCCAAGAAGAGGGGCAGCTATCCGTTAAAGCTAGAGCTGTCGGGTGAGGCACACTGTCATCGCGATCCCAATTTGCGGGGATTACGAGGAAATGAACTATTTTTAGATAGGCTACGGGTGTTGAGCCTCGTGCAATGGTTGAAAGAACGGACTGGTGCACTTTGCCAACACAGCCAACCCAAGACACCACCCAACGACGCATATTGCAGGCCTAGGGCTGAAACTACCAATACATCGAACTCGACACCCTAATCCATGCCCCTCAAAGACCTCCCCCTGGAAGCCCAACCGCGTGAGAAGTTGCTTGCGCGCGGCCCCGGGGCGCTCAGCGATGCGGAGTTGCTTGCCATTTTGCTGCGCACCGGCATTGCGGGCAAAGGCGTGTTGCAGATGGCCGAGGAGCTGCTGCAACTCAAAAAAGATAGCGCCTCACGCAGAGCGGACGAGGGCCAGGGCGGGTTTGGAGGCATAGCCGGCTTGTTGCATGCCACCGCCGACGACCTGAAGCGCGTCAAAGGCCTCGGGCCTGCCAAGCGAGCCGAGATCGTGGCGGTGCTCGAACTCGCCCGCCGCGCCATGGCCCAGCGCCTGCAAGAGCGCGAGGTCTTTGCCGACCCGCAGGCCGTGAAGCACTATCTGCAACTGCACCTCGCCGCCAAGGGGCATGAAGTGTTTGCGGTGCTTTTCCTGGACAGCCAAAACAAGCTGCTGGCAATGGAAGAGCTGTTTCGCGGCACGCTCACGCAAACCAGCGTGTACCCGCGCGAGGTGGTGATCCGTGCGCTGCACCACAGTGCAGCCGCCGTGGTGCTGGCGCACAACCACCCCAGCGGCAGCGTGCAGCCGAGCCGGGCCGACGAGGCGCTGACCCAAACACTCAAAGCCGCGCTCGCACTGGTCGATGTGCGGGTGTTGGACCACATCATCGTAGGACCCGGCCAGGCACTGTCCATGGCCGAGGCAGGACTCATTTAAAGGGCAGACATGAAGATCAACGCCCTTTCCGACCTGAAGCTGGTCAAAAAAGAAATCGAAGCCCAAGCCGCCCGCGAAGCCGCGCTGGCCGCCCAAAAGGCGCTGGAGGCCAAGCGCAAAGCCGCCGCCAGCAACCTGTTTCAGGCGGCAATCGGCAAAGTGAAGCCGCTGGAGCCGCCGCAACGCGCCAAGCTGGCGCCCGAGCCACCCAAACCCATCCCCAAGCAACAGATGCTGGATGACGCCGCCGCGCTGCAAGAGGCGCTGAGTGACGAAATCGATGTCACCACCCTGCTGGACACCGATGAGCACCTGAGCTTTCGCCGCCCCGGCGTGGGCACGGACGTGACACAAAAGCTGCGCAAAGGCAAGTGGGCCATCCAGAAGCAAATTGACCTGCACGGTTTTCGCAGCGACGAGGCGCGCGAAGCACTGGGCGCCTTCATCCGCGAATCGCACCGCAACGGCATACGCTGTGTGCGGGTGGTCCACGGCAAAGGCCTGGGCTCGCCCGGCAAGGCGCCGGTGCTCAAGGAAAAAGTGCACAAGTGGCTGGTGCAAAAGGCCGAGGTGGTGGCCTTTGTGCAGGCGCAGCCCGCACAGGGTGGCGCGGGCGCGCTGGTGGTGCTGCTGCAGCCGCAGAACCGGGCCTGAGCCCCACGCAGCATTAGAGCCGGGCCTAGGCCCCGACGTTGCGCATCCAGTCTGCGGTCTGAAAAAACGAGGTTTTGAGGCGCTCGCGCAGCACGGGGTCTATGCCCATGTCACCCATGGCCTGGTCCATGCACGCCAGCCACTGATCCCGCTCCAGAATACCGATCTTGAACGGCATGTGCCGCGCGCGCAGGCGCGGGTGGCCGAAGCGCTCTACAAAGTAGTCCGGCCCGCCCATCCAGCCACACAAAAACCAGAACAGGTGGTCGCGCGCCTTGTCCAAGGTACTGCCATGGCTGGCACGCAGGGCGGCGTAGTCGGGCTCGAGGTCCATCAGGTCATAAAAGCGGTCCACCATCTGGCGGATGACGGGCTCGCCGCCAATCCATTCAAACGGAGTGGAGGGCGAGCTGGAGGAATCTGGGTCAGACATAGCAATACAAACAAAAAGTGCCGCTAGCGCTCATAGCGCTTGCGCTAGCAGCTATCAAAAACATAGCAAATTAGCTCGTAGCTCGGCGCAGGGTTTCGACCACCGGGCGACGCAGCACGTCGCGCAGGCCCCACCAGCCGGCGGCCAGTGCCAGCACAGCACCGGCCACGGCGCCAGCCAGCGGCACCCAGAGTTGCACCGTCCAGTCGAACTCAAACACATAGCGCGCCAGCGCCCAGCCCACGGCCGCCGCCACGATGGAGGCCAAAAAGCCCGCCAGCAAGCCCACGCCCGCCAGCTCGGTGCGCTGCACTTGGCGCAGCAAGCTGCTGCCCGCGCCCACGGCCCGCATGATGGCGAACTCGCGCGCGCGGTCTTCACGGGTGGCAGTCACTGCGGCAAACAGCACCACCAAGCCTGCGGCCAATGTGAAGCCGAACAAAAACTCCACCGCACGGATCACTTGGTCCAGCACGCGCTGCACTTGGTTGATGGTGCTGGTCATGTCCACATTGGTGATGTTGGGGAATTGGCGCACCAAGGCGTTGTCGAAGCCCTTGGTCTCCGGCGCCTTGAAGGCACCCATGTAGGTGCTGGGCACGTCCTTGAGGGTGCTCACCGGGAACATCACAAAGAAGTTGGCGCGCATGGAGCCCCAGTCCACCTTGCGGAGCGACGTGATCTTGGCCTCAGTCTGCACCCCACCGATGTCAAAGCGCATGCTGTCGCCCAGCTTCAGGTTCAAAGTCTTGGCAATGCCCTCTTCCACGCTGATGGCACCGGCCTCTTCCTCGGTCCATTGGCCGCCCACAATCAGGTTGTGCGGCGGGTTCTTGGCGCTGTGCGAGAGGTTGAACTCGCGGTCCACCAGGCGCTTGGCGCGATCCTCGGTGTAATCGTCGGGGGATACCGGTTTGTTGTTCACTGCCACCAACCGGCCGCGAATCATAGGGTACCAGTCGAACTTGGTCACGCCTTGGGTGGTCAGCGCTTTCTGGAAGGCTTCGGACTGCTCAGGCATCACGTTGATGACAAAGCGATTGGGCGCATCCGGCGGCGTGGCTTTGCGCCAGCTGCTGATGAGGTCGGTGCGCAGGAGCACCAGCAGCACCAAGGCCAACAGCCCCACGGACAAGGCGCTCACCTGCACCACCGTGTAGGCGGGGCGGGCCGACACCTGGCGCGTGGCCAGCACCAACCAGCGGGGGGCGGTGGTCTCGTTCACGCTGCGGCGCAGCAGCTTCACCGCCAGCCAGCTCAGGCCTGCAAACACCAGCACGGCCGCTGCGAAGCCGCCCACGGCGATCAGGCCCAGCGTCAAATCGCTGCTCACGGTGAGCAAAAGCGCGGCAAAACCGGCCACGCCAATCGCCAGCACCCCCAAGGACGCGGGGCGCAGGTTGCCCACATCGCGGCGGATCACGCGCAGCGCTGGCACCTGGGCCAGCTGCAACACAGGCGGCAGGCCAAAGGCCATGAGCAGCGTGAGGCCCATGCCCAAGCCCAGCGCCACCGGCCAGAGCGAGGCGGCGGGCAGTGCACTGTCTACCAGCCCCGCCAACAAAGCCACGAAGAGGTAGTGCACCCCAAAGCCCAGAGCCACGCCTAAAGCGCTGGCAAACAGGCCGACCAGCGCGAACTCAAACGCATAGGCACTCGCGATGGTGCGCTGCGAGAGGCCCAGCACGCGCAGCATGGCGCAGTCGTCCAGGTGGTTGGCCGCAAAAGCACGTGCGGCCAGGGACACGGCTACTGCGCTCAGCAAAGCGGCCAGCAGGGCCACCAAGCTCAGGAATTTGTTGGCGCGGTCCAGCGTCTGGCTCATTTCAGGCCGGCCGCTTTGCAGCGACTCCACCCGCACACCGCGCACGCCCCCTTTGACCTGGGCATCCGCCCACTGCACATAGGTTTTGATGGCGGCTTCCGGGCCGGCCACCGCCATGCGGTAATTCAGGCGACTGGCGGGCTGGATGAGCCCGGTGGCGGCAATGTCCGTCTGGTTGAGCATGACGCGGGGGGCAAAGTTCATGAAGCCACCGCCCCGGTCGGGCTCGATGACCAGAATGGCGCCCACCTTGAGCTGCACATCGCCCAGCAACACCGCATCACCCACCTGGATGCCAATGGCGTCGAGCAAGGCGGCATCCACCCACGCCTGGCCGGGGGCGGGGATGTCGCGCGTAGGGGTGTCAGGCGTATCGGGGCCGGTGCTGATGCGCAGCGTGCCGCGCAGGGGGTAGCCGGCCTCCACGGTTTTGAGTGCCACCAGCTTGGCCGCCCCGCCCTGCGCGTCACTGGCGCGGGCCATGGTGGGAAAGCCCAGGGTGTGCACCACCTGCAGGCCCAGCGCACGCGCGCGCTCCTCAAAGGCTGGGGGCGGCGGGTTGTCGCTGGAAATCACGGCATCGCCGCCCAGGAGCTGGCGGGCATCGCGCTGCAAGCCGCCCTGCAAGCGGTCGGCAAAAAAGCCCACGGCAGTAAGTGCAGCCACCGCCAAGGTGACGGCCAAAATCAACAAACGCAGCTCGCCGGAGCGCACGTCGCGCCAAAGGGTGCGCCAGCCCAGGCGCCAGAAAGAGAGATTCATGCCCGCAACCTTAGCAGCTTGCAAAAGGCCACAAACAATGCGGGCCGGGTTTACCTAGTGCTGGCTGCGGCTGGGCGCATTGAATATGTGAATTTCTGGGTGCACCCAACTTTGACGTGCTGCACAAAGGTAATTGCTAGCTTCTGAGAAGCCACGCCTGTAGCATGACTGAACGACCGCCAAGCACGCGTCGGTCACTCGCAGAAAGCAAATGATTTGACCGCCAGTAAATCTCATTTACACGGCCGACATCCTATTTGCTACTCGAAAATGCGGGTGTATCGCCACCTGAAAATCGGGGAAATTCATTCATTCGGACTATTGCCCTATCCCCTAAGCACGTCTAAATTGGACTCGCATTAACTCAAAGGGCGCCTAAATGATAAAAATTCATCAAAAAATTCTTAATACCACAGTATTAGCGGCATTAACTCTCTGGGCAGCACCATCATTCGCGCAAGCGAACCTCACTTTGACATTGCCAGGGGGTTCAACCAAGGTTGACAGTTTTACGTGGGGTGTAACACAAACCATTGCCGTAGAGCCATCGAGGATGTATGCCGGGAAAGTTGTTTTTGACGATTTGACTTGGACTCAAAAGTACGGGCCAAACGTCCCCACCTTGCTGTCCAACCAATTTACTGGAAAGGCCTTCGCTGGAACCTTTACATCCAATGACTCTGAGACGGGGGCGGCTCTTTCACTTTCCGCACAAAAATTCTTGTTAGGCAGCATAAGTACCAGTGGGACTGGTGTTACAGGCTCGGTGAAGTTCGATGACATAACGCTGTCCTATAAACCAAATAGCGGTGTAAAAGCTCTTAATCCTGTCGTAACGACTCAACTCAATCTTGGGACAGGCACATTTACCGGACTAGATAAACGGTTGCAGCCACCTTCCAAGGACCCGAAAACCGATGCAGCTTTAAATGGAGAAACCAGCATTTATTTGCGACTAGGCGGGAACTCCGGAGATGTTATTGCAGGTGATAGCAATGCTACAGGTTACGAAAACTGGATTAAGTTGAATACGGCACAGTTTAGTTTTACTACGCCAAATAGTATTTCGAGGGCTGCTGGATTAGTAACTGGAAAAACAGTGGCTAGCGGCATTGAATGGACACAGGATCTTGACGGAAGTATTCCGGCGGCCTTGACTCGTCTAGCTAAAGGAAAGTCTTTTTCCGGAGCCACGCTTGAATTCGTGACTTCTGGTGTCGCAGGACCGGTGACCTTCATGCAGATGGCGATGACTGATGTTTTCTTGAAGTCCTTTGCACTTTCGAGCGATTCGACAGGCACCGAAATCAGAGAATCTCTCGTGTTCGGTGCATTTTCTCAGACAGCGTGGGATATTAAAGACGACGGAACCAGAGGGCAGTCAACTTCGTTTGCGTGGAATATCTTGGAGAATAAAGCGGCGTCCGCAAGCCTAGCGAAAAACATAGCTGATTTTGGGAATGGAAACCTTTCTCCATCTGCAGTTGCGCTAGCGGTGAGTCTGCCACCGATCACACCAGTGCCAGAACCTGAAACTTACGCCATGTTGCTGGTTGGGCTTGGTTTGATTGGCGGTGTTCTGAAGCGCCGCAAAGCAAACTGCATCTAGCGTTCGCAGGCACCAAAAATCAGGAGTTTAGGCTCCTGATTTTTAGCACTTATCATTTTCACCCTTACACCATCTTCGAAAAATCGATTTATCCATGATCAGAGTTTATTTTCTGGTGATTTGATCCTATGGATATTCAATAAACGAGAGATGGGAGATGGGAGATGGGAGATTTATTCTTCCCTAAAGCCTAATTTTTGGGTTTTCTGGTTTTCAAATATGCACTTTCCCAAAGTGCACCGCATTTTGTAGATTTCGAGATGACTCCACAACATTTACTGCATCGATGTGAAATAATTTTGACTACTTTCAAACTTGTGGCGATTTCGGAGAAAAAATAAAATTGACTGGTGTTTGAGTAACGGTACGATATCAAAAAGGTAGGTGCCGTCGTTGAGGAAATTTATTAACGATCTAATATCTTAACCAGTCAAGCTCGGGGGTAAAGCTCGTGACTATTAGTGAATGTGAATTGGTGTACGAGACGATGGACTACGAGAAAGCAGCCGGCCGTCAATGTCCGCTTCCCGATCATGAATCCAAGCAGATCAGAGATCGCTTTGTGTCGATAGCCGTCAACTGAGCACGACGAACACCCTGCTGAACACCTCGCAGAATGCGGGTCAGCGACGACAAGCAACCGCACTAAATCACGCCTTCAAACATCATCACGCGGACCAAATCACCCACCGCCACATTGCCCTGCTCGTGCCCCAGCACGATAAGGCCGTTGGCCTGCACCATGGAGCTGAGCACGCCCGAGCCTTGGTTGCCGGTAGTGCGCACCTGCAGCAGCCCGTCAGGGCCGGTGGTGACGATGCCGCGCTGGTATTCGGTACGACCGGCTTTTTTGCGCATGGGCTCCAGGCTGTGGGCCTGCAACAAAGGCAAGGGCTTGAGGGTGGCCCCCATCATCTTGAGCAGCGCGGGGCGCACCAGCGACAGGAAAGTCACCATCACCGCCACAGGGTTGCCCGGCAAGCCAAACAGCACGGTGTTGCCGATGCGGCCCAGCGCAAAGGGCCGGCCGGGCCGCATGGCAATGCGCCAGAACGCCACATCGCCCAGCTTGGCCATCATGCCCTTGGTGAAATCGGCCTCGCCCACGCTCACGCCGCCGCTGCTGATGATCACATCAGCCTGCTGGGCTGCGCTGCGGAAGGCAGCCTCAAGTGCCACGGGCTCGTCGCGCACCACACCCAGCTCTATCACATCGCAGCCCAGGCGCTCCAGCAAGCTGGTGACGGTGTAGCGGTTGCTGTCAAACACGGCGCCCTCGCGCAGCGGCTCGCCGGGGGACATGACCTCGTCCCCGGTGGACAGATAGGCCACCTTCAACCGGCGCAGCACCGGCAAGGTTTGCAGGCCCAAACTGGCCGCCAGCCCCATGGATGCGGGCGCGAGCAGCTCCCCTTTTGATAGCGCCACGCCACCGAGCTGCAGGTCTTCTCCACGCAGGCGGCGGTTGTCGCCAGCACGCAGGCGGTCGGCGGGGATGTGGACCTGATCACCCTCCACCGTGGTCATCTCATGGGGCACCACGGTGTCCAGGCCGGCAGGCAGGATGGCGCCGGTCATCACCTTGAGGCATTCGCAGGGGTTCAGGCTGCCGGTCCACGCCTTGCCAGCCAGTGCGGTGCCCGCCATGCGCAAGGTGAGGGTGGTCTGGCCCGCCAGCACGGTGCCGGGGAAGGCAAAGCCGTCCATGGCGGAGTTGTCGTGTGCGGGCACGGCCATGCCGGAGATCACATCCTCGGCCAGCACCCGGCCCAAGCATTGGCGCAGTGGCAGCACCTCGGTGCCCTGCACGGGCGCCACCAAGTGGTCGATAAAGGTATTGGCATCGGCCATGCGCAGGGCCTGGGGGTCGTACCCCTGCAGGGAGCGGGCAATATCGTCCAGCGTTTTCATCAGGATTCGAGCTGGCGCAGTTCGTCCAGCGTGTTGGCATTGGCAAAAGCACGCGGGTCATCACCCGGCGCATCGAAAGGAACTTGCACCAACCGCAAGCTGGCCGTCCAGGCATCTACCTTGCGGCCACCGCTGGCCAGAAAGGCGTGCAGGCTGGGGGCCACGGTGGTGCGCATCAAGCTAAACACCGGCTGGCTGCGCAATACCACCTGCCCGTCGCGGCCGGCTTCCGGGGCCATCACCACGGCCATATCGGCATCGGCTTGCAGCAGGGCGGCCAGCAGGCGCCGCGCCAAATCCAGCGGGAACAAGGGGCTATCGCACGGCACCGTGAGCATCAGCGGGGTGGCACACACGTCCAGCCCAGCCTGAAAACCTGCCAGCGGGCCGGCAAACTCGGTATCGCGGTCCGGCACTACCTGCACGCGCCCGGAGCCGAAGGTGGCCTCACCCATGGCGAGGTACATCTCGGGGTTGCGGTTGGCGTTCACGATGGCGCCCGCCAAAGCTTCACCGTATGGCCCACCCTGCTGGGTGGCCAGGCGCTGCAAGGCGTGCTGGGCCATGGGCACGCCATGCAAGGGTTGCAGCCCTTTGTCCACCCCGCCCATGCGCATGCCGCGCCCGCCTGCAAGCACCAGAGCGGTGATGTCTGACAGCGTCAAAGCGGAGGCGTGGACCATGGAGGCAGACTCAGTTTTTGGCATTCGGGAAGAAAAGTTGCTCACCCCCGATTTTGTAGCCAGCGATGACGCCTTGGCCGGCTGCCGAGGTCACCCAATCCACAAATTTCGCCGCATCGGTCGTATTGACGTGCGGATGCTTGGCGGGGTTGACCGGCAACACACCGTACTGGTTGAAGAGTTGCTTGTCGCCCTCCACCAGCACCACGAGATCGGCGCGGTTCTTGAAGTTGAGCCAAGTGCCACGATCGGTGAGTACATAGCCTGCGGTAGACGCAGCAATATTCAAGGCTGGACCCATGCCGCAACCGCATTCGCGGTAACCGGCGAACTTGGGTACCTCGGTGCCTATGGCTTTCCAGTAGCGCAGCTCGGCGGCATGGGTGCCGCTACGGTCGCCGCGGGAGATAAAGCTCGCGGGCGATGCAGCGAGCTTTTTGAACGCAGCCAGAATATCCTTGCCACGCACACCCACCGTGTCTGCTGCAGGCCCCACCAGCACAAAGTCGTTGTACATGACGGGCAGGCGCTTGGTGGCAAACCCCTCTTGCACCAGCTTTTCTTCAGCCACCTGGTCGTGCACGAAGAGCACATCCGCGTCACCACGGCGGCCCATATCGATGGCCTGGCCGGTACCCACGGCGACCACTTTCACATCCACCCCGGTGGCGGCCTTGAAGGCGGGCAACAGGTGGGCAAACAAGCCGGATTGCTCGGTGGAGGTGGTGGACGCCATCACCAACACCTGCGCGTGCAGCGCGCCGCTCGCTACCAAAACAATAGCTGCTAACGCAGAACGGACGGGCGCTAGAGCCCCAAAAGATATCAAACGTTTCATACGACTCCCTCTCCTTTTACAAAATTGGCGGCGTCTGCAGAATGGGCCTGCAACACCGCGTGGTCAAAAAACGCCTGCACCGGCAGGTCCACCAGCAGGCGACCCTGCTCTAGGTAGACCACCCGGGTGGCCAGGCGCTTCACCTGGCCGAGGTTGTGGCTGGCAAACACCATGGTGCCCGCAAAGCCCTGCACCGTGGCCTCCACCAAGCGTTTGGAATGCGGGTCCAGGCTGGCGGTGGGCTCGTCGAGCAACAACAGCTCCGGCTTCAGGGCCAAAGCCCGCGCCAGCGCCACCCGCTGCGTCTGGCCGACCGAGAGCTGGCGGCCGCGCCGCTGGGCGACATCCTCCAGCCCTGTATCGTGAAGCACTTGCAAAGCCTGGTGACGGGCCTGCCGCCACGGGGTTCCTTGCAGCCACAAGCCCAGCGCCAGATTGTTTTGCACCGTCAAGCGCAGCAACACGGGGCGCTGGAACAGCATGGCCTGGCGCAAGGCAGCGTCGCGTAGCAATTGGCCGGACACGGGTTGCTGCAAACCGTGGAGAACCCGCAACAGCGTGGACTTGCCACTGCCGTTGGACCCTACCAGCGCCACCCGCTCGCCAGCGTGGATGTGGAGACTCACCCCCTCCAGCGCCAGCGGTGCTCCGTGGCGCGGGGTGAGTGCCACCGACACATCCTGTAGGCGAATCAGAGGGGCTCCACTCATGCGCGCGGCCCTCTGGACGACGTGCCGGCTACCGGCAGAGCCGCATCCACCTTCTGCAGCCAGGCCCGCAGGCCGGCCAACAGCAACTGCAACAGCAAGACCACACCCAGCAGCACCAGCCCCAAGCCCATGGCCAGTGGCAAGTCGCCCTTGCTGGTTTCCAGCGCGATGGCGGTGGTCATCACCCGGGTGAAACCGTCCATATTGCCGCCTACCAGCATGACGGCGCCCACCTCGGCAATGGCGCGCCCGAATGCAGCCAAGGCCACGGTCAACAACGCGCTGCGCTCATCCCAGGCCAGCAGCAAGCCGCGCAGGCGCGGGCTCGCGCCCAGCGAGCGCAACTGCTCGCCATGGGCAGCATCGGCGTCCTCCACCACCTGGCGCACGAGCGCAATGACAATGGGCAAGACCAGCACGGTTTGCGCCAGCAACATGGCTTTGAAGGAATAAAGCCACCCCAAAAAGCCCAGTGGCCCGGAGCGGGACAGCAGCAGATACACCGCCAAGCCCACCACCACCGAGGGCAGTGAGAGCATGGTGTTGAGCACTGCCAGCACCAAGCCCCGGCCGGTGAAGCGGCTCACCGCCAGCCAGGCCCCCAGCATCGTGCCCAGCACAAAGGCCAGCGCACTGGCGGCTGCGCTCAAGATCAGGGATCGCCAAACAATAGACCACAGCAGCGGGTCGGCATCGGCAATCAGCCGCACAGCGGCCAGCCCGCTCTCGCCCAGAGAACTCAAATGCCAGCCTCTGCAGGTTCGGCCACAGGTGCCGGCTCCAGCTGCAAGCGGTGCGCACCGCTGAAGCACAGGAAGCGGGTGTTCAGCGCACGGCCGATGGCGCACAGCCCGAGATCGGTGGCCACGGCGTGGCCCATTTGCGTCATGCCGCTGCGGGAGATGACCACGGCCACGCCCATCTGGGCAGCCTTCATCACCATCTCGCTGGTGAGGCGACCGGTGGTGTAAAAAATCAGGCCATTCACGTCCAGCGGCTCCGAGGCCAGAGCTTGCAGAGCCATCCAGCCGGCAATGGTGTCGATGGCGTTGTGGCGACCTACGTCCTCCACGAACAGCAAACGCTCGCTGCCGCGAAACAGCGCGCAGCCGTGCACCGAACCGGCAGACTTGTAGGTGCTGTCCTGCAGGCGGATGGTGTTAACGATGGCATAGACCTGCGCTTGGGTGACCACCGTGGGCGGCAAGGCAATGCCTTCGATATGCGCCATGACCTCGCCAAACAAGCTCCCCTGCCCGCACCCGGTGGTAACCACGCGCTTGGCAGTTTTGGCTTCCACATCCACGATGCCAGCCCGTGTTTTAACGGCCGCAGCGCCCACCTCCCAATCGACCGTGATGGAATCGATGGCCGAAGCATCCGGTACCAGCCGCTGGTTGATGAGGTAACCCAACACCAGCCACTCGGGGCGCTCACCCAAGGTCATCAAGGTGACCAGCTCGCGCTTGTCCACATACACGGTAAGCGGGCGCTCAGCAGGAATGTCGAGCGACTGCCGCTCGCCGTGCTGGTTCACCACCTCAATGCTGTGCGTCAGCGGCGCACGCGCTTCGGTGAGGTAGGGGATGGCAGTCATCGCAGGCATTCCAACGCGGTGTCAGGCCACCGCAGGCGCGGGGTTGGTGCCATAGCCGCTCATGGCGGCAGGCGTGCCGCCCCGGCGAATGGCCACTGCGCAGTACTTGAACTCCGGAATTTTTCCGAAGGGGTCCAGCGCCGCGTTGGTCATCAGGTTGGCCGCAGCCTCGTAGTAGGCAAAGGGCACAAACACCGCGCCGCGGGGCGTACCGTCATCGCGCCGCACATGCAGCGCCACATTGCCGCGCCGCGAGGCGATGGTGATCACATCGCCCGCTTGCAGGGACATGGCTTGCAAGTCGTCCCCGCACATGGAGGCAGTGGCCATGGGCTCGATCGCGTCGAGCACCGTGGCGCGGCGCGTCATGCTACCGGTGTGCCAGTGTTCCAGCTGGCGGCCGGTGATCAGCACAAAGGGGTAGTCCGCATCCGGGCGCTCATTGGCCGGAATGATGTCGGCAGGCACCAGGTGCACACGGCCGTCATCAGTCGCGAATTTGTCGATAAACACCGTGGGCGCGCCGGGGTCCTCAGCGCTCAGGCAAGGGTAGGTCACGCTGGATTCACGTTGCAGGCGCTCCCAGGTGATGCCGGAGATAGCGGCATGCATGGCCTGGCGCATTTCTTCATACACCGCTGCCACACCATCGCTCTCGCCGGTGTAGTTCCAGTTCAGGCCCATGCCCTTGGCAATCTGCTGCAGGATCCACAGGTCAGGCTTGGCCTGGCCAGGTGGGTTCACCGCCTTCTTGCCCAGTTGCACCATGCGGTCGGTGTTGCTGACAGTGCCGTCTTTTTCAGGCCAGGCGGTCGCAGGCAACACCACGTCGGCCAGCCAGGCGGTTTCGGTCATGAAAATGTCCTGCACCACCATGTGCTCCAAGGACGCCAGTGCGTGGCGGGCGTGGTTCAGGTCGGGGTCGCTCATGGCAGGGTTCTCCCCCATGATGTACATGCCGCGCACCTTGTGGGGGTCGCTGTCATCGGCCAAGGCCTTGTGCATGATTTCCACCACGGTGTAGCCGGGCTGGTCGTCGAGCTTGGTATTCCAGAAATCTTCAAACCAGGCGTGGGCCGCCTTGTTGGTGACGCGCTGGTAGTTGGGGAACATCATGGGGATCAGGCCCGCATCGGATGCGCCCTGCACGTTGTTCTGACCGCGCAGCGGGTGCAAACCGGAGCCGGGTTTGCCAATTTGGCCGGTCACGGTGACCAGCGCGATCAGGCAGCGCGCGTTGTCGGTGCCGTGCACGTGCTGGCTCACACCCATGCCCCACAAAATCATGGCGCCCTTGGCCTTGGCAAATTCACGAGCCACTTCGCGCAGGGTTTGCGCCGGCACACCGCAAATGGGCTCCATGGCTTCGGGGCTGTAGCCCTTGACGTTTTCACGCAGCGCCTCGTAGTTGCTGGCGCGCTTGGCGATGAAGTCCTGGTCTGCCAAGCCTTCTTCAATCACCACATGGATTAATGCATTGAGCATGGCCACATCGGTGTCAGGCTTGAACTGCAGGGTTCGCCAGGCGTGCTTGCCGATGTCGGTAATGCGCGGGTCTGCCAACACGATCTTGGCGCCCTTTTTGGACGCGTTCTTCATCCAGGTAGCTGCTACCGGGTGGTTGGCCGTGGGGTTGGAGCCGATCACAAAGATCAGGTCCGAGTGCTCCACGTCATTCACCTGGTTGCTCACCGCGCCAGAGCCCACGCCTTCGAGCAGCGCCGCCACGCTGGAGGCGTGGCACAGGCGTGTGCAATGGTCGACGTTGTTGCTGCCGAAGCCGGTGCGCACCAGCTTCTGGAACAAATAAGCTTCTTCGTTGCTGCCCTTGGCAGAACCGAAACCGGCCAACGCCTTGTTACCGTAGGTGTCGCGCAGGCCGCGCAGCTTGCCGGTGGACAGGGCCAAGGCTTCTTCCCACGTGGCTTCGCGGAAGACCTCGGACCAATCTGACGAATCGCGGTTGAGCTTGTTCAGCAGCTCCGGGTCCTTGGCGACGCCGGGCTTGCGGATCAGCGGCACGGTAAGCCGCTGGGGGCTGTGCGCGTAATCGAAGCCGAAGCGGCCCTTGACGCACAGGCGGTTGTGGTTGGCCGGGCCATCGCGCCCTTCCACACTCACGATGACGTCGTCTTTGACGTTGTAGGTCAGCAAACAGCCCACGCCACAGAACGGGCAGACCGAGTCGACCTTTTTATCGACCACCTGGGTGCCGATGTGGGATTTGGGCATCAACGCACCGGTGGGGCAGGCTTGCACGCACTCGCCGCAGGCCACGCAGGTGCTGTCGCCCATGGGGTCGTTCAGGTCGAACACGATCTCGGCATGGGCGCCGCGATTGGCGTAGCCGATCACGTCGTTCACCTGCTCTTCCCGGCAGGCGCGCACACAGCGGTTGCACTGGATGCAGGCATCCAGATTGACGGCCATGGCAGGGTGCGAGATGTCCGCCTTGGGCTGCTCGCGGCGCAAGGCTTTGAGTTCGGAGCGCACAGACACATCCATGCGCGCAGCCCAGGCGCTCAACTCGCCGTGCTGTTGCGAGGCATCAGGGGTGGCTGCTGCCGAATCGTTCCACTTGTAGCCCTCGTCCGGCATGTCGGAAAGCAGCATCTCCAGCACCATCTTCTGGCTTTTGACGGCGCGTTCGCTCTGGGCCTGCACTTCCATGCCCGCGGTGGCACTGCGGCAGCAGCTGGGGGCTAGCGTGCGCTCGCCCTTGATTTCGACCACACAGGCGCGGCAGTTGCCATCGGCGCGCAGGCCATCCTTGTAGCAAAGGTGAGGAATGCACACACCGCTACGCTCCGCGGCTTTCAAAATCGATTCGCCCTCATAGGCTTCGACGGGTTTTCCATCCAGATGAAACGTAATCACCTGGGGCGTGACTTCAACATGTTTGGCGGGTGCGTTCATTCAGCTCACCTCGTGTGCAAAATATTTCTGGACGCAGCGCACCGGGTTCGGGGCCGCCTGGCCCAAGCCGCAGATGGAGGCGTCGGTCATCACCGTGTTGAGGTCTTCCAGTGTGGTGTGGTCCCACACGGGCGATTCCATCAGTGTCGCTGCCTTGGCCGTGCCAACGCGGCAGGGCGTGCATTGCCCACAGCTCTCGTGGGCGAAAAATCGCATCATGTTCAGGGCGGCATCGCGGGCCTTGTCGTGCTGGCTCAGCACAATGACCGCAGCCGAACCGATAAAGCCGCCATGCGGCTGCAGAGTGTCAAAGTCCAAAGGCACATGCGACAAGCTGGCCGGAAAAATGCCACCGGACGCGCCGCCCGGCAGATAGGCGTACAGCGTGTGCCCATCGAGCATGCCGCCGCAGTATTCGTCCACCAACTCCGCCACCGATATGCCGGCAGGCGCCAGCTTCACGCCCGGGAACTTGACGCGACCGCTCACGCTGAAGGAGCGCAGGCCCTTGCGACCATTGCGGCCGAAACTGCTGAACCAGGAAGCGCCTTTTTCCACAATGTCGCGCACCCAGTAAAGGGTCTCGAAGTTGTGCTCCAGCGTGGGGCGGCCAAACAGGCCCACTTGGGCGATATAAGGCGGGCGCATGCGGGGCTCGCCGCGCTTGCCCTCAATGCTTTCGATCATGGCGGACTCTTCACCGCAAATATAGGCACCCGCGCCACGACGCAGCTCAATGACCGGCAAGGAGCACGGCGGATTGGCCTGCAGCTTGGCGATCTCGGTTTCCAGAATCGCACGGCAGCCGTGGTATTCGTCCCGCAGATAGATGTAGCAGGCGGTGGTGCCGACCACTTGGGCCGCCACCAACAAACCTTCCAAAAAACGGTGCGGGTCACGCTCGAGGTAGGTGCGGTCTTTGAACGTGCCGGGCTCGCCCTCGTCAATGTTCACGGCCATCAGGCGGGGGGCAGGCTGGTCGCGCACGATGCGCCACTTGCGCCCGGCCGGAAAACCGGCGCCGCCCAAACCCCGCAGGCCGGAATCTTCCATGGCCTTGATGACCGTTTCGACATCTTGGGTGCCCTGGCTCAGGGCGGCGGCCAGTGCGTAGCCGCCGTTTGCTTTGTAGGTGTCGTATCCGGTGTAGCCCGGGGCTACTTCCACCGCATGGGGTTCCGGAGACACGGCGCGTTCTGCATGGGCAGACGCTATAAATTCTGTAGCTGCTTGCGCAGAGGGGTGGCCGCCTTGGGCCTGTTTAACCAGTTTTTCAATCGACTCCACAGTCGCCCGGGGCACAGGGTGCTGGTGCACCACCGCAGCAGGCGCCTGTTCGCAGCGGCCAATACAGGGCGCCGGAATCACGCGAACATCGTCATTACCCAAGATTGAAGGCAGACGCGCAAGCAAATCCTTGGCGCCGGCCATCTCACAACTCAAACCATCGCACACCCGCACCGTCAACTTAGGCACGGACTCGCCCCCTCGCACCACCTCGAAGTGGTGGTAGAAGGTGGCGACCTCAAACACCTCGGCCATGGGAATGTTCATTTCCTTGGCGAGGGCTACCAGATGCCTGTCGTGCAGGCAGCGGTAGGCGTCGTTGAGCTTGTGCAGGTGTTCAATCAACAGGTCACGCCGGTGAGGCGCTGCGCCAATCAAAGCCCGGACCTCTGCCACCGAGGCATCATCGGCCTGGCGGCCTTTGAGTTTGCTTTTGCGGCGGATGCGGTCCCGCATGTCGTCCACCGTGGCCAATGCCACTGTGGTGGTCTGCGGAGCAACGGTGGATGCTGTCATGGCGTTCCTGTTGATATTCTTGAAAAGTTAAGCGAAGAACTTGGCCACGCTCTGCAGAGTGCGGTACACGCCCCACGCCAGCGGCAACCCCACTGCCAACCAGGCGAACACCACAACACCGACGGGAATGGTGTCTGCGCCGCCGGTGCTGGCACCGACTTCAGAGGCTGCAGCGCGCTCGTGGGCGAGCTTTTTCTCTTCGGCCAGTTCGGCATCGGTCATGAACCACTTGTTGTCGAGCGGTTTCACCAGCAAGTTGCAGATCAAGCCCACCACCAGCATGCCCACCAGGATGTACATGGTCTGGTTGTAAACCTGCTCACGGGGCAAGCCCAAGCCCAGCTGGTACTCGCGCATGTAGTTCACCACCACCGGGCCCAACACACCGGCAGTAGCCCAGGCGGTCAGCAAGCGGCCGTGGATCGCGCCCACCATCTGGGTACCGAAAATGTCAGCCAGGTACGCCGGCACGGTGGCAAAGCCGCCGCCGTACATACTCAAAATCACACAGAAGGCGCCCACAAAGAGCACGATGCTGCCCGCTGCCGCGCTACCGGGAACGCTGAAGTACATCAGCCCACCCAGCACGAAGAACACGATGTAGGTGACCTTGCGGCCCATCTTGTCGGACAGACTGGCCCAGAAGAAACGACCACCGATGTTGAACAGGCTCAACAAGGCGGTGAAGCCGGCAGCCACGGCTGCGATGGCAGCCATTTGCTTTTTGGCCACGTCCACTTGGGCAACATCGGCCGACTTGACCAAGGCATCCAACTCGCTGAATTTGGCCTGCACACCGATCAGGGTGCCGCCGAACACTTCTTGCAACATGGGAGATGCCATACCGATCACACCGATACCGGCGCTCACGTTCATGCACAACACCATCCAGATGAGCCAGAACTGGGGAATGCCCCACACCTTCTTCACGTGCACGTGCTTCTGGGTGATCATGGCGTTGCTGGTTTGGGCAGGAGGAGGCGTCCAGCCTGCAGGCTTCCAGCCGGTTTCAGGCACGCGGTAGCCAAAGGCGCCAGCCATCATGAACACGAAGTAGATCAGCGCCATCACCACAAAGGTCTGCATCACGCCCACGTCGGTAGGGGTGGCAAAGTACTTCATCAGGTCAGCCGCCAAGGGGGAGCCGATCATGGCACCACCACCAAAGCCCATGATGGCCATGCCGGTCGCCATGCCGCGACGGTCCGGGAACCACTTGATCAGGGTCGACACCGGAGAGATGTAGCCCAAGCCCAGACCAATACCGCCGATGACGCCGGAGCCCAGAATCATGAGCCAGAACTGGTGGGTCTTGATGCCGATCGCCGAGATCAACATGCCACCGCACCAGCACACGGCCGACACGACGCCCGCCTTGCGGGGGCCGGCACGCTCCAACCAGCCGCCCCAGGTGGCAGCGCTGGAGCCCAGCAACACGAAGAACAAGGTGTACATCCAGCCCAGGGTGGAAATCTGCCAGTCACAGGTGGTGGTGAACAGCTGGCCCCAGAAACCTACATCCGGGCCGCATTTGATGGCTTCTTTAATGCCCAAGGCTTTGGACAAGGGCAACCAAAACACCGAGAAGCCGTAGGCCATGCCGATGCACAGGTGAATGGCGAGGGCGGCGGGGGGTACCAGCCAGCGGTTAAAGCCGGGGCCGGCAATGATCCGTTCTTTATCAAGTAGTCCAGACATTGAGTCTCCTTTTAGGATTTATAAAAACACTGGCTCGCCGCTGTCCAACGGGGCGGACGAAGTGTCACAGGTCAAGCAGAATGCGTCCAATGGATTCATCACATGCATTGATTCAAAAACTAAATGCTGCAATGCGGCATTCAGGGTTGGGTCTTGAAGCTGTTGACCGCGTCGGTCAAGGTGTGGGCCTGGTCGCGCATGCGCATGGCGGCGGCGGCGGCCTCTTCGACCAGGGCGGCGTTTTGCTGCGTCATCTGGTCGATCTCTGACACGCTGCGGTTCACGTTTTCGATGCCTGCACGCTGCTCCTGGCTGGCGTGGGCAATGCCATCGATGTAGTGCACCACCTCCGCAATGGAAGCGGTAATTTGCTCCATGCTCTGGCGCGTTTTGTCTACCAGCACACTACCGGCCGCCACGCTGCTCACCGAGGCGCTGATCAAGTCCTTGATTTCGTGGGCGGCCGTGGATGAGCGTTGCGCCAGGCTGCGAACTTCGGATGCCACTACCGCAAAGCCACGCCCCTGCTCCCCGGCCCGTGCGGCCTCTACGGCAGCGTTCAGGGCCAGGATATTGGTTTGGAACGCAATGCCCTCGATCAAGGCAATGATGTCGTTGATCTTGTTGGCGCTGGCCGAAATCTGCCCCATGGTGCTCACCACGTCGTGCACCACCGCACCGCCCCCGCTGGCCACGGCCGACATGGTACTGACCAGCTTATTGGCCTGAGCCGCTTGCTCAGCGGTCTGGGCCACGGTGGCAGTGAGCTCGTGCACCGCTGAGGCGGCGGCGTTCACTTCGCCCGCCTGCTTTTCGGTGCGGTTGGCCAGGTCCACATTGCCATCGGCAATTTCTTCTGTGCCCATGGACACCACCTCGGAAGCGCTGCGCACCTTGCTGATCAAGGTGGCCAAGCCGACATTGATGCTGTTGATGGACATCAGCACCTGGCCGATGTCGTCGCGGCTGGCGACATGCACCTGGCGGGTCAGGTCGCCTGCGGCCATGCGCTGCGAGGCGCTGCGCCCGGCTTGCAAGGGCGTTGCTACATAGCGGTTCATCAAAGCATAGGTGGTGCACCACAGCAGGCCAACCATGAATACGCCCATGCCCAGCTCTACCGCACTGTCCAGCCGCCCATTGAGGCCCAGAAAAACCAGCTGCGCAGTGCCATACACCGCCGAGATACGCCACGCCATGGCCGCAGACAAGCTCAACCCGGGCGAGGCCGTGATGTCCAGCCCCACAAACAAGATGCCAATGACTTGGCCACTGCTGTCTTTCAGGGGCGCGTAATGGGCGATGTATTGCTTGCCGAAAATGATGGCGTAACCCACATGGGCACGGCCTTGCAGGGCGTCGGTGTAGGCGGGTTGCGAGCGGTCCAGCGGCGTGCCCACCGCACGCTCGCCATCGAGCTTGCGCACCGAGGTGGTGATACGGATGAAGTCGTCGCCGTCACGGGCGAACACGGTGGCCACCATGCCGGTTTGGCGGGTAAATCCATCTGGCAGGTCGTAATCCAGGTTCAGCACCCGCGCGCCGCTGCGCAAGGTGGCAACTTGGCGGCCCTGCACATCGACCCGGTGCGCGGTGTCCAGTGAGAAGCCCCCGGTGAGTCCTGCAGTCAGTTGGCGTACGCCTGCGTCGATACGGCGCTGTAGTCCGGTGAAAAAAAACATCGGTGTCACTCTCCAAAACGGGGGGCTGTCCCTGCGGCAGAGACCCTACCAAATTCCCCGAATTAGGGGAATTAGCGTTTGTACACCCGTTTGTTTGATTTAAATCAAACTAATGGGAGGTTAAAAGTCCCGTATGTGCAGCGGCATGGCGCAACCAAGCGCCATCTTGTGCAAGGACGAGGGCGGCCTCCATGGCCCGCGAGGGGCGCACGGTGGCATGTGCCATGAAGCTGATGGGCGTGAGCACCTGCGGCGCCACCAAGGGGAGCGCTTCGAGCTCGCGGTACCCGCGCACCGCCGCCACCAGCGCCCCGGGCATGACGCTACACACCTGGCCGGCCACCACAGAAAGCGCCATAGTGAGGATGGAGTTGGTTTCAATAATGGCGCGCGGCTTGCACCCTGCTGCCGCAAACGATGCATCCACGATGGTGCGGTTGTGCATTTCGGGCGTCAACAGGCACAAGGGCAGATCGGCCGCAGCCCGCCATTCCATGGGCTTGCCGATTTGCAATTCGACCGCGTGGGGCTTCGCGGCTTTTCGTAACAAGAAGTAGTGTTCGTTGTACTGCGGATACGCCGTGAGCTGCACTTCCCGCAGGTTCATGCGGTCGGTGTAGCCCAGGGCCAAATCGATCGACAGACTCTCGAGCCGCTGCTCCAGCTCGGTGGAGCTCAGCGACAACACCACCGGCATCAGATCAGTATGCCGGGCCTGCAGCATGGCCGCAAAGCGCGCCGCAATCGGCACTGCAGTGGGTACCGCACCAATCAACAGCCGCCCGGTAGGCCGGTCGGCCGTGCTGGAGAGCGACTGGGCCAACACCTTGTGCTCGTGCAGCATGCGCCGGGCGGATTCCAGCACCTGCTCTCCCTCAGGCGTGAAGCCGATGAAGGTGCGCCCCCGCCGCACGATGACGACCGAAAACTCTTCCTCCAGCGCCCGCAAGGCGTTGGAGAGCGCTGGCTGGGTGATGTGGCAGGCCTGCGCCGCCCGGGCAAAGTGGCGGTGCTCGTCGAGCGCCACCAAATACCGCAGGGAGGAAAGCAGGTTCATACCGGGCGCACCGTTGTCAGCTGTTTTTGCTGATGGTGATGGTGGGGAACTTGCTGGAGAAGTCTTTGGACTGCGCCGCAATCTTCACCGCCACCTGGCGGGCTATCCGCTTGTACAGCTGGGTGACTTCGCTATCCGGCTCAGCCACTACAGTAGGGCTGCCGCTGTCGGCCTGCTCGCGGATGTGCAGGGCCAAGGGCAAGGCACCGAGGTAGTCCATGCCATAGCCTTCGGCCATTTTTTTGCCGCCGTCAGCACCGAAGATGTGCTCCACATGGCCGCAGTTCGTGCACACATGCACCGCCATGTTTTCCACAATGCCCAAAATCGGCACGCCCACCTTCTCAAACATTTTGATACCCTTTTTGGCATCCAAGAGGGCAATGTCCTGCGGGGTCGTAACCACCACCGCGCCCGTCAAGGGCACGCGCTGGCTCAGGGTGAGCTGGATGTCGCCGGTGCCGGGGGGCATGTCTACCACCAGGTAGTCCAAGTCTTTCCAGTTGGTCTGGCGCAGCAGTTGCTCCAGCGCCTGGGTGGCCATGGGGCCGCGCCAAATCATGGCCTGGTCGCCGTCCACCAGAAAGCCGATGGACATGACCTGCACACCGTGGTTTTCCATCGGCTCCATGGTTTTGCCATCGGCCGTGTCGGGCCGGCCTTCAATGCCCATCATCATAGGCTGGCTGGGGCCGTAAATATCGGCATCCAGCAGGCCCACGCGGGCCCCTTCGGCGGCCAGCGCCAGCGCCAAGTTGGCAGCGGTGGTGCTCTTGCCCACACCGCCTTTACCCGAAGCCACGGCCACAATGTTTTTCACCCCCGGCAGCAGTTGCACACCGCGCTGCACCGCATGGGGCACCACCAGGGTGCTGGCATCGATGTCCACCGCCTGCACTTCAGGCAAAGCCATGGCGGCCGTGGTCAACGCGCCGATGAACTCCGGCCACTGGCTCTGGGCGGGGTAGCCCAGCTCCAGGCTGAACTGCACATCACCACCGTGGATCTGGACGTTTTTGATGTTTTTGCTGGCAACAAAAGACTTGCCGGTGTTGGGGTCAGTCACGCCCTGCAGGGCGGTTAAGAGGGTTTGTTCGGTCAATGCCATGGGGTACTCCTGAGCGGCAGAGTCTATCCAAGTGCGCTTTCCCGCATCGTGAGCCGGTGCTTCAGGGTAAACACCGCAGATGGGTGGTTTACAAGTGGTGCCGGACTTTCATAATGCACAGCATGTCTGCCCCGCACACTCCGCCCCCTGTTACCGGGCTGCTGCTCACCGGCGGTGGCGCGCGTGCCGCCTACCAGGTGGGCGTGCTGGAGGCCATTGCCGATTTGCGGCTGGCCTGCGGTGCGGGTGCACAGCCCAACCCGTTTCCCATCATCGCCGGTACATCGGCCGGCGCCATCAATGCCTCGGCCTTGGCCTGTGGTGCGGATGACTTTGACGGCACCGTGCGCAAAATTGCCCACACCTGGAAAAACTTCCACGCCCACGAGGTGTACCGGGCCGACCACCTGAGCATGCTGCGCTCCGGGGCCACCTGGCTCACATTGCTCTCGCTGGGTTGGGTGCTGGCCAAGTGGCGCCGCATCAAGCCCCGCTCGCTCTTGGACAACAGCCCATTGGGCGAATTGCTGCACAGCCTGGTGCCGCTGGAGCGGGTGCCGTGGCTGGTGCGCAAGGGACATTTGCGGGCCTTGGCGGTCACCGCTTCCAGCTACAGCACCGGGGACCACGTCACGTTTTTTGAGGGTGACAAGCGCCTCATGCCCTGGGTGCGCACCCAGCGCTACGCCGTGCGCGACCGCATCACCCATGCCCATTTGCTGGCGTCCAGCGCCATTCCGTTTGTGTTTCCGGCCACCCAGCTGCATATCAACGGCCGCGAGGAATACTTTGGCGACGGCTCCATGCGCCAGAGCGCGCCGGTGGCACCCGCTATTCATTTAGGAGCAGAACGCATACTGGTCATCGGCGCCGGGCGCATGCACGAGCCTAAAAACGAGGCCCACCTGCACACCACCAGCAGCTACCCCAGCATTGCGCAGATTGCGGGGCACGCGCTGTCGAACATCTTTTTGGATGCGCTCGCGGTGGATGTAGAGCGGGTGCAGCGCATCAACCACACCATCAAACTTGTGCCCGAGGAAGCCCGCAAGGGCAGCGCCCTGCGCCCGGTGGAGCTGCTGGTGATTGCGCCCAGCCAGCGGCTGGATGCCGTCGCCTCCCGCCATGTGCAAGACCTGCCCCACGCCGTGCGCACCATGCTGGGCGGCGTGGGCGTGTCGTCCGCCAAGGCCGATGTGAAGGGCGCCGCGCTGGCCAGCTACCTGCTGTTTGAGAGCGGCTACACCACCGAGCTGATGGCGCTGGGCTACGCCGACGCCAAAGCCCAGCGGGCCGAGGTGTGCAAATTCTTCGGCTGGACCGACCCGGAGGCGGACACTCTGCCGGGGGCTTTGGCGGCTAGCGCGCGGCCCGAGCGGCGCGTGGACCCTTTGCGCCTTCGCTAAGAGCTCACCCTATAGACGGGCAACCCGGCGGCAGCTTGGGCATTCCCTCGTTGCTGGTGTGTTCGGCCAAAAAGTCCAAAAACCGCCGCACCGCCGGCACCATGCCACGGCGGGACGGGTACACCGCATGGAAGATGCCGCGCGGCGGCGCCCACCCCGGCAGCACATGCACAAAGCGGCCGTCTTCTAGCTCGCGCCGGCACATGTAGTCCGGCAAAAAGCACATGCCCGTGCCCTGCAAAGCTGCAAATTTGAGGGTGAGCAAGTCATCCGCCACATAGCGCGGCTGGTGCACCAGCGTATGGCTGGCGCCATCGGGCCCCTGCAACACGAGGCTGGCACGGCCGTCCACCACGGTCATGGCCACGGTGTCCATGTGGGCCAGGTCGTCAATCGAGGCGGGCTGGCCCTGGCGCTCCAGTTGCAAAGGGCTGGCCACCAGCACCGTCGCCGACTCGCCCAAGCGCTTCACTACCAGGCTGCCGCTGTCATCCAAGGTGGTGCGCACCCGCAGGGCGACATCGATGCCCTCTTCCACCAAATCCACCACCCGGTTGCTGATGCGCATGTCCACCTTCACCGAGGGGTGGCGCGCCAGAAACAACGCCATGATGGGCCCCACCGTGGTTTGCGCCAGCGTGACCGGGCAGGCGACGCGGATGGTGCCGCGCGGCTCGGTTTGCACTTGCTCGATGGCCTCGGCCGCCGCGTCGGCCGCCTCGCGCATGGCCATGCAATGGCGCAAATACACCTCGCCCACCTCGGTGAGTGACAGTTTGCGGGTGGTGCGTTGCAGCAGGCGCACGCCCAGCCGGCTCTCCAGCTCGGCCACCCGGCGCGAGAGCTTGGACTTGGGCATACCCAGCGCCCGCCCGGCTGCGGCAAACCCACCCCGCTCCACCACTTCGGCGAAGTACAGCATGTCATTGGTGTCGTGCATAAGGCCTTTGATTGTTCTAAATTTAGAACAATCTAATGCAAATATGCAGACTTATCAATCATTCGCCATTCAATGACACTAGTTCCATCGAACCACCTTCCATTGAAAAACTGCCATGAAACTCCTGCACATCGACTCCAGCATCCTCGGCCCCAACTCGGTTTCCCGCCAATTGACCCAAGACGCGACGGCGCAATGGGTCAAAACCCACCCCGGCACCACCGTGGAATATCTGGACCTGGCCACTGACGCGCCCAGCCACTTGTCCGCTGAATCTCTGGGCTTTCGCATGCCTGCCGGCTCTGCCGACCTGAGCGAAGGCCAGAAGCGCGAAAACGCGATTTCTGAAGCACTGGTGAGCCAGTTCCTCGCGGCCGACGTGATCGTGGTGGGCGCACCGCTGTACAACTTCAGCATCCCCAGCCAGCTCAAGTCGTGGATCGACCGCATCGCCCAAGCCGGCCGCACCTTCACCTACACCGAAACCGGCCCCAAGGGCTTGGCTGGCGGCAAAACCGTGATCGTGGCCTCCACCCGCGGCGGCGTGTACTCCACCAACGACTGGGGCCGTGCTGCCGAGCACCAAGAGAGCTACCTGCAAACCGTGTTCGGTTTCCTGGGCATCACCGATGTGCGCTTTGTGCGCGCTGAGGGCGTGGCCATGGGCGACGCCAAGAAGGCGGAAGCCCTGGGTGAAGCCGCGAACGCGATTGCCAAACTGGCGGCTTAACCAGCCCTTTTGCAGGCCAGCCTGAAAGGGTTGGCATTGCTGCAAACAACAAAGCCCGGCTCTGCCGGGCTTTGTTGTTTGGGGCGGCAGAACCTCTACGCGCCTTGCAACACCGCGAGCGCCTCCTGCGCCCAGGCGATGCTGCCTTCCTCAAACAGGATGCCCTTCTTCAAAATCAGATGTTGCAGCCGCTTCGCGCGCGGCATGGCATCACCCCGCGCAAAGTCCCGCGCTTCAATCGCGCGGTAGTGCGCCAGCCGCTCGGTATGCTGGGCTATGCGGGCACGCAGTTCATCACTCAAGTCCACTTCATTCAAAGCAGCATCGGCGCGCAGCTTGACGGTGAACTCATCCCGTAAATCCATGGGCGCAGCAGGTTCGCTGGTCCAGCGCACCAGTTCTGCCCGGCCGTCCGGCAAAACCTTGTACTCCCGTTTGCGAGTGGCACCGGCGTCGGGCGCGCTGTCAGAGACGATCCAGCCCTTCTCTTCCATGCGGGCCAGTTCGCGGTAAATCTGCTGGTGCGTGGCGTGCCAGAAGTAGCCGATGGACTTGTCAAACCGCCGCGCCAGCTCGTACCCTGAGGACGGTTTTTCGATCAGCGAAGTAAGCACGGCATGGGCAAGCGACATGCGGGCGAGTCTAAGGGCAGCACTCTAACTATGCAACCAGTTGCATAAATATGGCTAGACTTCTACACTGCAACTGGTTGCATAGCTGCGCGTGCCTTGGTGCCCGCCGGCCACCCGAATACACAACAGGAGACACCCATGACTGCCACGCTCACCTACCCCCACATGCTCGCCCCTCTGGATTTGGGCTTTACCACCCTGAAAAACCGGGTGCTCATGGGCTCCATGCACGTGGGCCTGGAAGAAGCCAAGGACGGCTTCACCCGCATGGCCGCCTTCTACGCCGAACGCGCCAAGGGTGGTGTGGGCCTGATCGTGACCGGCGGCATTGCGCCGAACGACCGCGCTCGCCCCATGCCCGGCGGCGCCGCCATGACCACGCAAAAGGAAGCCGACAAGCACAAAGTAGTGACCGACGCGGTTCACGCGGCAGGCGGCAAGATTTGCATGCAGATCCTGCACTTCGGCCGCTACGCCTACCACCCCGAACTGGTGGCTCCCAGTGCGCTGAAGGCGCCCATCAGCCCCTTCCGCCCCCATGCGCTGACTTCTGAAGAAGTGAGCCAGACTATTGAGGATTACGCCAACGCAGCGGCCTTGGCCCAAAGCGCGGGCTACGACGGCGTGGAGATCATGGGTTCTGAGGGCTACCTGATCAACGAGTTCATTGCCAAGCAAACCAACCAGCGCGATGACGAATGGGGCGGAAGCTATGAGAACCGCATCCGCTTCGCGCTGGAGATCGTGCGCAAGACGCGTGAACGGGTAGGCGCCAACTTCATCATCATCTTCCGTCTCTCGATGCTGGACCTGGTGGAAGGCGGCTCGACCAAAGAAGAGGTGGTGCAACTCGCCCAAGCGCTGGAAGCTGCTGGCGTCACCATCCTAAACACCGGCATCGGCTGGCACGAGGCCCGCATTCCCACCATCGCCACCAAAGTGCCGCGCGCCGCGTTCGCCTGGGTCACCGAGCAGCTCAAAGGCAAGGTGAAAATTCCGCTGATTGCCACCAACCGCATCAACACGCCTGAAGTGGCAGAGCAAATCCTCAGTAGCGGCCAAGCCGACATGGTGAGCATGGCCCGCCCCTTCCTGGCCGACCCGCTGTTTGTGCAAAAGGCGGCCGAGGGCAAAGCCGACCAGATCAACACCTGCATCGGCTGCAACCAGGCCTGCCTGGACCACACCTTTGGCGGAAGGATCACCAGCTGCCTGGTGAACCCGCGCGCCTGCCACGAGACCCTGATGGTGGACAGCCCCGCCCCCAGCAAAGAGCGCATTGCCGTAGTGGGCGCAGGCCCGGCCGGCTTGGCCTTTTCTACCGAAGCGGCCAAGCGCGGCTTTGATGTCACGCTGTATGACGCTGCCAGCGAAATCGGCGGTCAATTCAACGTGGCCAAGCAAGTGCCCGGCAAAGAAGAGTTCTACGAGACGCTGCGCTACTTCGGCAAACAGATTGAGCTGACTGGCGTGAAGCTGCAGCTGAACCAAAAAGTAAGCGCACAAGACCTGACAGCGGCCGGCTTTAAGCACGTGGTGCTGGCCACAGGCGTGACACCGCGCATGCCCGAGATCGAAGGCATCCAGCACCCCAAAGTGCTGGGCTACCTGGACGTGCTGCGCGACAAGAAGCCCGTGGGCAAAATCGTGGCGCTGATTGGTGCGGGCGGCATCGGTTTTGATACCGCCGAGTACCTATTGCATGAAGGCACCAGCCCCAGCCTGGACCAGGCCAAGTTCTTTGCCGAATGGGGCGTGGATACCGCTTATGCCAGCGCCGGTGGCTTGAAACCCGCGCACATTGAGAAGACACCACGCAAGGTCTACCTGCTGCAGCGCAAGACCAGCAAAGTGGGCGACGGCCTGGGCAAGACCACAGGCTGGATTCACCGCACCTCGCTCAAGAACCGCGAGGTAGAAATGATCAACGGCGTAACCTACCGCAAGGTGGACGACGCGGGCCTGCACATCACCGTGGGAGACAAGGACATGGTGCTGCCCGTGGACAACGTGGTGGTCTGTGCAGGCCAGGACCCACAGCGCGCGCTGCAGGCCGAGCTGCAAGCCGCAGGCGTGAATGTGCACCTGATTGGCGGTGCCGATGTAGCTGCCGAGCTGGACGCCAAGCGTGCCATCAAGCAAGGCACCGAGCTCGCCTTGGCATTTGGCGCAGCACCCGCCGAGTCTGCACAAGCTGGTGCAGCTCCCACGCTGGCGCAAACCCTGCCTGCCCCGGTGGCGGCCAGCCTCAAGCTGTGGCACCAGATGATTGCCGAACAAAACCTGGCCGAGCTGCCCACCATCCTGCACCGCAAGGCCGTGTTCCGCTCGCCCATGGCGCACACGCCCTACCCCAGCGCGCAGGCGGTGCAAGTCATCTTGACCAACGTGGTGCAAGTGTTTGAAGACTTTAAGTACCACCGCGAACTGGCCAGTGCCGATGGACACAGCCTGGTGCTGGAGTTCAGCGCCCGGGTGAATGGCAAAGAGCTCAAGGGCATTGACATGGTGCAATTCGACGCCGAGGGCAAGATCACCGACTTTGAAGTCATGGTGCGCCCCATGAGCGGCCTGCAAGCATTAGGCGACGAGATGGGCAAGCGACTGGCGCCCTATATGGCCATGATGAAGCCCGCCAAGGCCTGAAGGTTGGATTCATCAACACTATAAAAACAATAGCTGCTCGCGCACATTCCATGGGCGCCAGCAGCCTATTTGGCACATAAAAGGAGACACACATGGAGTTTGAAACCCTGAAGGTCACGCTGGACGCGCACATCGCCACCATCCGCCTGAACCGCCCCGACAAAGCCAACGCCATGAACGCCACCATGTGGCAGGAAATCCGCCAGGCCTTTGAGTGGGTGGACCGCACGCCGGAGGCGCGGGTGGCGGTGTTGCAAGGTGAAGGCAAGTTGTTCTGCGCGGGCATCGACCTGCAAATGATGATGGGCATCGGCCCGCAGATCGCCAACGACTGCGATGGCCGCATGCGCGAGAGCCTGCGCCGCATGATTCTGGACATGCAAGACACGCTCACCAGCCTGGAGCGTTGCCGCAAACCCGTGTTGGCGGCCATCCATGGCGGTTGCATTGGCGGCGGCATCGACCTCGTGACCTGCGCCGACATGCGCTACGCCAGCGCCGATGCGTTTTTCACCATCAAGGAGATCGACATCGGCATGACTGCCGACGTGGGCACCCTGCAGCGTTTACCGAAGCTGGTAGGTGACGGCATCACCCGCGAGCTGGCTTACACCGGCCGCAAGATGGACGCCGCAGAGGCCAAGAGCATCGGCCTGGTGAACCGCGTATTTGAAAGCCGCGAGGCGCTCTACGCCGGGGTGCAAGAGATTGCCGCGACGATTGCGGCCAAGTCCCCACTGTCCATCCGCGGTACCAAAGAAATGATCACCTACGCCCGCGACCACAGCGTGGCCGACAGCCTGAACTACATCGCCACATGGAACGCTGCCATGTTGATGAGCCAAGACCTGACCGAGGCGATGACGGCCAACATGCAGAAGCGGGCGCCGGTGTTCAAGGACTGAGCTACGGTTCGCTCCTGCGTTTTTGCTGAGCACGCAGCAGGCTGAGGGTACGTACCTCCGCTCGTGTCCCCCGCCCGCTTTGCGGGCTCCTCCTTGACCTCGCTGCGGCACGCACCCCCAGCCTGCTGCTGCGAAGCGATGGAGAATTTTCCAGGCAAGCAAACCTCCTCACGTCAGGAGTGGGGCGGCTGCCTGTTTTGCGCAACTGCCTCGAACCATCCTCGCCGGATCAGGCGGGCTGGGCGTTTTGCGCAGGTCAAGGAGGAGCTCGCGCAGCGGGCGGGGGACACGGAGCAAAACGCCCAGCCCGCCTGATCCCCCACAAAACCGGAACACAAGCACGCCCCGACTAAAATCACCGGTTCCTCTGTGAAAGTCGATTCCCCATGCCCCGCCAACTCTTCGTCACCACCGCCCTCCCCTACGCCAACGGCAACTTCCATATCGGCCACATCATGGAATACATCCAGGCCGACATCTGGGTGCGGTTCCAGCGCATGCAGGGCAACGCGGTAAACTTCGTGGGAGCGGACGACACGCACGGCGCTCCCATCATGATTGCAGCCGAAAAGGCCGGCGTGACGCCCGAGCAGTTCGTGGCCAACATCGCGGCAGGGCGCAAGCAGTACCTGGACGGCTTTCACATCAGCTTTGACAACTGGCACAGCACCCACTCGCCTGAGAACACCGAGCTGGCCCGCCAGATTTACCGTGACCTGCGCGACCGCGCCGATGGCAGCCTGATTGAAGTGCGCACCATCGAGCAGTTCTTCGACCCCGAGAAGAACATGTTCCTGCCAGACCGCTACATCAAAGGTGAGTGCCCCAAGTGCCACGCCAAGGACCAGTACGGCGACAACTGCGAAGTCTGCGGTTCGGTCTACGCGCCTACTGACCTGATCAACCCCTTCTCCGCCCTCTCCGGCGCCAAGCCCGAACTCAAAAATTCTGAGCACTTCTTCTTCAAGCTGTCGGACCCACGCTGCGTGGAGTTTCTGGAGAACTGGACACAAGACGGCAAACTGCAGCCCGAAGTGGCCAACAAGATCAAAGAGTGGTTCTCCGTACGCACCAACCCGGACGGCACCCAGAGCGAAGGCCTGGGCGACTGGGACATCAGCCGCGACGCGCCCTACTTCGGCATCGAGATTCCTGATGCGCCGGGCAAGTACTTCTATGTGTGGCTGGATGCGCCCGTGGGCTACCTGGCCTCGCTGAAGAACTGGTTCGACAAAGGCGGCCCCAAGGCCAAGCACGGCGATACGCGCAGCTTTGAGGAGTACATCGCCGCCGCCGACACCGAGCAGTACCACTTCATCGGCAAAGACATCGTCACTTTCCACACCCTGTTCTGGCCTGCGATGCTGAAGTTCAGCGGCCGCAAGACGCCCAACAACGTGTTCGTGCACGGCTTCCTGACCGTGAACAATGGCGAGAAGATGAGCAAGAGCCGGGGCACCGGCCTGGACCCGCTCAAGTACCTGAGCCTGGGCATGAACGCCGAGTGGCTGCGCTACTACCTGGCTGCCAAGCTGAGCGCCCGCAATGAAGACATCGACTTCAACGCCGACGACTTCATGGCGCGCGTCAACAGCGACCTGATTGGCAAGTACGTGAACATTGCTTCTCGTGCTGCCGGCTTCATCACCAAGCGTTTTGACGGCAAGCTCACCAGCGACTTCGGCACCACCGGTGCAGCCCTGCTAGCCGAAGTGCGTGGCGCCAGCGATGCACTCGCCCAGATGTACGAAGCCCGCGAATACGGCAAAGCCACCCGCGAGATCATGCTGCTGGCCGACAAGGTGAATGCCTATGTGGACCAGAACAAGCCATGGGACTTGGCCAAGGATGTGGCCAACAACCAGGCGCTACACCAGGTGTGCTCGGTGCTCATCAACACCTTCGCCACGCTCACCCGCTATCTCTCGCCCGTGCTGCCCGGCTTGGCGCAAGCGGTGCAAGGCTTTGTGGGCGTGGACATGCAGCAGTGGAACGTGGCCGGCGATGTGCAAGCCATCCAGCCCTACCAACACCTGATGCAACGCGTCACCCCCGAGCAACTGGACGCGCTTTTTGAAGTGAAAGAGGCTGTAGCGCCCGCAGAACCTGCGCAAGCAGCTCCTAAAAAAGTAGCAAAGTCAGCACCGGCAGCCATTCCTGCTGACCCCAATGCACCCGGCGGCGAGGCCTTGGCCCCCACCATCAGCATTGATGACTTCGCCAAGATCGACCTGCGCATTGCCAAAATCGTGAACTGCGAAGCGGTAGAAGGCTCCACCAAGCTGCTGCGTCTCACGCTCGATGTGGGCGAGAAAAACGCCGAAGGCCAGCCCACCACACGCAATGTGTTCAGTGGCATTGCCAGCATGTACAAGCCCGAAGACCTGGTGGGCCAACTCACCGTGCTGGTGGCCAACCTGGCGCCGCGCAAGATGAAGTTTGGTATCTCCGAGGGTATGGTTCTTGCTGCCAGCCACGCAGATGAAACTGCGCAGCCCGGCATCCACATCCTGCACCCCTGGCCCGGCGCCCAGCCCGGCATGCGCATCCACTAAGGCACAGCGGCTTTTTCCGTCAGGCACAGCACACACCGGTCCCACAGCATGATCCCACTGATCCGTGGTTGGACCGATGTGCAGCGCACTCCGCAAGCCAACACGCGTTTGGGTGTAACGCTCGCCGCCGTTGCGGGGGCGGCGAATGCAGGTGGCTTTCTGGCGGTCAACCAATACACCTCCCACATGACGGGTGTGGTGTCCAGCATGGCAGATGCGCTGGTGCTGGGCCACACCGGCACCGTGTTGGCCGGTCTGGCCATGCTGCTGGCTTTTGTGGCTGGCGCCATGTGCACCGCCCTGCTGGTGAACTGGGGCATGCGCCACCACCTGCACAGCGCGTATGGCCTGCCGCTTTTGCTGGAAGCCGCCTTGCTATTGGTGTTCGGCTTGTTTGGCGGCGCAATTGCCATTGCGGCCCATCTGTTTGTGCCGCTCACGGTGGTGCTGCTGTGTTTCATCATGGGTCTGCAAAACGCGGTGATCACCAAAATCTCCCGCGCCGAGATTCGCACCACCCACATCACCGGCCTGGTCACCGATATGGGCATTGAGTTGGGCAAGCTGCTCTACATCAACCCCGCCCCTTCTGAACACCCGGTGCGGGCCAACCGCGATAAGTTGCGCCTGCAGGGCAAGCTGATTGCCGCCTTTGCACTCGGCGCGCTGGCCGGGGCGCTGGGCTTCAAGCATGCGGGCTATATCGCCACCCTGCCTTTGGCCGTGGCGCTGCTGGCGCTCGTGATCAAACCCCTGTGGAAGGACTTGCACCCTTCCGCGTACCCCGCTGCCTGACCCGGCCATGGCTGTGACCCGTTTTTTCCGCCCCCGCCTGATGGACGCCCTGCAGGGCTACAACCGGCAGCGCCTGGCGGGCGACATCGGCGCCGGCCTCACCGTGGGGGTGGTGGCACTGCCTTTGGCCATGGCCTTTGCCATCGCCAGCGAACTCAAGCCCGAGGCGGGCTTGTTCACCGCCATCATGGCTGGCTTTTTGATCTCGGCGCTCGGCGGCAGCCGGGTGCAAATCGGCGGGCCGGCGGGGGCGTTCATCGTCATCGTGTACGGCATCGTCGAGCGCTATGGCTATGCCAACCTGGTGATTGCCACGGCCATGTCGGGCGTGATGCTGTTTGCCTTCGGTTTCTTCCGGCTGGGCACGCTGGTGCGCTTTATTCCGATTGCGGTGGTCATCGGCTTTACCAACGGCATTGCCGTGTTGATTGCCCTCTCGCAAGTCAAAGACTTTCTGGGCCTCAACACCGGCCCCATGCCGGGCAGCTTTTTCGGCATCCTGCATACGCTGGGCGCCTCGCTCCACACCCTCAACCTGCCGGCCACGGTGCTGGCGCTAGCCAGTTTGGCCGTCATCGTGGCCTGGCAATTCGGCCTCGCGCGGCTAGCCGGCACACGACCGCTGGCTGCCCGGCTGGCGCTGATCCCGGGCGCGGTGGTCGCGCTCGTGCTGGCCACACTGGCCGTCAGCCTGGCCGACCTGCCGGTCGAGACTGTAGGCAGCCGCTTCGGGGGCGTGCCATCCGGTTTGCCCGGCTTTGCTCTGCCCGACTTCAGCTGGGAGACGGTGCGCTTTCTGTTCATTCCTGCCACCACCCTGGCCATGCTGGGCGCGATTGAGTCTTTGCTGTGCGCCCGCGTGGCCGACGGCATGATCGGCGACCGGCACGACCCCAACCAGGAATTGATGGCCCAAGGCATTGCCAACCTCGTCACGCCCTTTTTCGGCGGCATGCCGGCCACCGGCACCATTGCCCGTACCGTCACCAACGTCAAGAGCGGCGCCAACAGCCCCGTCGCGGGCATGGTGCATGCCGTCACCTTGTTGCTGGTAGTGCTGGTTGCCGCGCCCTTGGCCAAGAACATTCCCCTGGCCGCCATGGCCGCCATCCTCATGTTTGTGGCCTGGAACATGGGCGAGTGGCGTGAGTTTGTGCACCTGCGGCAGTACCGCATGCCCTACCGCGCGACCCTGCTGGCCGTGTTTTTCCTGACGGTGGTGTTTGACCTGACAGTTGCCGTAGAGGTGGGCCTGGTCGCCGCCTGCCTCACTTTCATCTACCGCATCTCCAGCCTCTCGCGCTGCGAGCAGGTGAGCGCACACGACTACCCGCCTCTGGCCGAGCCGGCCCGCGCTGTGGCGGCCTACCGGCTGCATGGCGCCATCTTCTTCGGCGCGGTCAAACTGATTGAAAACCTGGAAGACCACCTGCCTGAGCGCGTGCTGGTGCTGGACTTCAAAAACGTGCTCTACATCGACTCTTCCGGCGCCGACACGGTGCTGGACCTGGTGCACACCTGCCACAAGCAGGGTGTGCGCCTGATTGCCTGTGGGCTGGCCTTCCAGCCGCAGGACATATTGCTGCGCTGCGGTGTCACGGAGGCCTTGGGCCCCGCCAACCTCAGCCCCACCCTGGCGCAGGCCTTGGAGCTCGCAGTGCACGACGCACAAGCGGCCTGATGCGCGCCAACCTGATTTCCCCGATTGCATGGCATGACCACCACAACAAAAACAAGTACCTCCCAGCACTTTGACGTGCTCATCGTTGGCAGCGGCCTGGCCGGCCTGAGTGCTGCGCTCTTGCTTTCGCAGCAATACCGCGTGGCCATCCTCACCAAACGCGCAGTGCGCGAAGGCAGCAGCGGCTGGGCCCAGGGCGGCATTGCCGCTGTGTGGGACAAGGACGACAGCTTTGCCGCCCACGTGGACGACACACTGATTGCAGGTGCCGGCCTGTGCGACCTCAAAGCCACGCAATTTGTGGTGGAGAACGCGCCCCAGTCCATCGCCTGGCTGCAGCAGCTGGGTGTGCCGTTTTCTGAAGAGGCGGGCCACGCCGGCCAGCTACACCTCACCCGCGAAGGCGGCCACAGCGCGCGGCGCATCGTCCACGTGACGGATGCCACCGGCGCCGCCGTGCAGCAAACCCTGATTGAAAAGGTCAAAGCCAGCCCGAATGTGACGCTGTTTGAGCACCACACGCTGGTGGACCTGATTACCACCGCCAAGCTTGGCCACGATGCCGAGAGCAGCGGCCCCAACCGCTGCGTGGGCCTGTACGCGCTGGACGATGACACCGACGAGGTGCTTACCTTCCAGGCGCCCCACACCATCCTGGCCACCGGGGGCGCTGGCAAGGTCTACCTCTACACCACCAACCCCGACACCGCCACCGGCGACGGCATTGCTGCCGCCTGGCGCGCAGGCTGCCGGGTGCAGAACATGGAGTTCATCCAGTTCCACCCCACCTGCCTCTACCACCCGCACGCCAAGAGCTTTTTGATCAGCGAAGCGGTGCGGGGCGAGGGTGGCCGCCTGCTGCTGCCCACGGGTGAGCGCTTCATGCCCCGCCACGACCCGCGTGCCGAGCTGGCCCCGCGCGACGTGGTGGCCCGCGCCATCGACTTCGAGATGAAAAAAGGCGGCTTTGACTGCGTGTACCTCGACATCTCGCACCAGCCCAAGGCCTTCATCCAGGAGCACTTCCCCAACATCTACGCCCGCTGCCTGGAGCTGGGCATTGACATGGCTACGCAACCCATTCCCGTGGTGCCGGCGGCGCACTACACCTGCGGCGGTGTGCTCACCGACCTGGATGCCCGCACCGATGTGGAAGGCCTGTATGCCGTGGGCGAAACCGCCTGCACGGGCCTGCACGGCGCCAACCGCCTGGCATCCAATTCGCTGGTGGAGTGCATGGTGTTTGCGCGAGCAGCTACGCAATTGATAGCAAACCAACTCACCGCACAGCGCGCGGCACAACCCCGCGAACTGCCGGCCTGGGACGACAGCCGCGTGACGGATGCGGACGAAAGCGTGGTCATCTCCCACAACTGGGATGAGCTGCGCCGCTTCATGTGGGACTACGTGGGCATCGTGCGCACCAACAAGCGCTTGGACCGCGCGGCCCACCGCATTGCACTGCTGCAGGGCGAGATTGCCGAGTTTTACACCCACTTCCACGTCACCCGCGACCTGCTGGAGCTGCGCAACCTGGTGCAGGTGGCCGACCTGATCGTCAAAAGCGCCCAGGCCCGCCATGAGAGCCGCGGCCTGCACTTCAGCCGCGACTACCCCGACATGCTGGCCGAAGCGGTGCCGACCACGTTGGCGCCTTAAACCTCTCTGCTATCAAAACAAGAGCTGCTTGCGCACATTCCACCTGCGCTAGCGGCTCTTTTGATAGGTAAAGGCTACTTGTAGGTCGACAGCAGAATGCTGGTCTCGGTGGTGGCAATGCCATCGATCTGCCGGATGGTGCGCAGCACCGCATCAAACGCCTCCAGGGTGTCGGCACGCAGCTCGGCTACGATGTCCCAGCGGCCATTGGTGCTGTGCAGGGCCTGCACATTGGGGTGACCGCGCAGGGCGGTCATTACCTCCATGGCGCGGTTGCCCTCAACCGCCACGCTCATCAGCGCGCGAATGCGGGCGGCCTCGGCCGCGGGCTTGAGCCGCACGGTGTAGCCGGTGATCGTGCCGTCTTTCTCCAGCCGGGCGATGCGGTTTTGCACCGTAGCGCGCGCCACCCGCAGCTTGGCGGCCAGGGCCACGGTGGAGAGGCGCGCGTTGTCACGCAGCAGGCCAATGAGTTCGCGGTCGGTATCGTCCATAAGTTTCAAAGTGCCATTCAATGCCGGCATTTTGCTACTCATTACCCACTTTTTGCCTAAAAGTTGTGCTTCTGTTTGGCAGTGCTCCCCGAAACAATCCTCCTCATGCCCTGCCCCTCCCCCGCAGGCCCCGCGATTTCCCACCTTCTGAGCACTGACCATGACCCGCTTTATTGATGTTCCCGCGATGACCGAGCTGATTCACACCATTGGCGTGAAAGACTTCATCGGCCAGCTGGCCGACCACATCCACAACGACTTTGTGCGCTGGCCGGAGTTTGAAAAATCTGCGCGCGTCGCCAACCACTCGGAGATTGGCGTGATCGAGCTGATGCCCGTGTCCGACGCGCAGCGCTACGCCTTCAAGTACGTGAACGGCCACCCCGCCAACACCGCCAAGGGCCTCTACACGGTGATGGCCTTCGGCGTGCTGGCCGAAGTGGACACGGGCTACCCCGTGCTGCTCTCGGAGTTGACGCTGGCCACCGCTCTGCGCACCTGCGCCACCTCGCTGATGGCGGCCCGCGCCCTGGCCCGCCCCGACAGCAAGCGTATGGCGCTGATCGGCAACGGCGCGCAAAGCGAGTTCCAGGCGCTAGCCTTTCACCACTGGCTGGGCATTGAAGAAATAGCAGTATTCGATGTGGACGCAGAGGCCACCGACAAACTGGTGGCTAACCTTGTGGCCTTCCCAGGCCTGCGGGTAGTCCGCGCGGCCAGCACTGCCGAGGCGGTAGCGGGCGCGGACATCGTGACCACCGTGACGGCCGACAAGGCCTACGCCACCATCATCACCCCCGACATGCTGGAGCCCGGCATGCACCTGAATGCGGTGGGCGGCGACTGCCCCGGAAAAACCGAGCTGCACGCCGATGTGCTGCGGGCGGCCCGGGTGTTTGTGGAGTTTGAGCCGCAAACCCGGGTGGAGGGCGACATTCAACAACTGCCCGCCGACTTCCCCGTCGTGGACTTGTGGAAGGTGCTGGCCGGCACGGCGGCAGGCCGCCAAAGCGCGGAGCAGATCACCGTATTCGACTCCGTGGGCTTTGCCTTGGAGGACTACTCGGCCCTGCGCTTTGTGTACGAGCAAGCGCTGCAACTGAACATCGGCACCGATGTGGAGCTGGTGCCCGAGGCCAGCAACCCCAAAGACCTGTTCAGCCACACCCGCCGCCAAGCCGGCCGCGCCCGCATGCGCCGCGTGGCCTGAGCCACACCACGCGCTAACCGCCTCAACCCCAGCACCCCGGAGCCCGCCATGCGCCCCCAGATTTACCCCCAAGCCCCTGCCGCCGTGGTCATGGTGCGGCCGCACCACTTCACCCCCAACCCGCAAACGGCGGCCGACAACGCCTTTCAGCGCATGGATGCCGAGCAGGCTGCCGGTGAAGTCGCCCGCCAGGCCTATGCCGAAGTGACCCAGGCCGCCCGCACCCTGGAGCAGCACGGTGTGCGGGTGCACTTGTTTGAAGACGAGCAGCCCGGCCGCACGCCGGATGCGGTGTTCCCCAACAACTGGTTTTCCACCCACGCGGGCGGTCATGTGGCGCTGTACCCCATGTACTCGCCCAACCGCCGGCTGGAGCGGCGCAGCGATGTGATTGAGATGCTCAAGGCGCAGTACCGGGTGCAAGACGTGATCGACTACTCCGGGCTGGAGCCCGATGGCCTCTTTCTGGAGGGCACCGGCGCCATGGTGCTGGACCACATTGCCCGGGTGGCCTACACCGCGCGCAGCAACCGCGCCAACCCGATTGCGCTGGAGCGCTTTGCCACCCACTTCAACTACGAGCCCCTGGCCTTTGACGCGGTGGACGCGCAGGGCCGCGCGGTGTACCACACCAATGTGCTCATGTGCGTGGCCACCGAATTTGCGCTGGTGGGGCTGGACCTGATTTCCGACGCCGCCCGCCGCGCCCATGTGCAGCAGCGCCTCGAAGAAACCGGCCGCGAAGTGATTGCGCTCAGCGCCGCGCAAATCGGCGAATTCGCCGGCAACGCGCTGGAGCTGAGCAATGGCCGCGAGCGCTTGTTGGCTCTCTCCCGCCGTGCGCTGGCAAGCCTGTCTGCCGATCAAGTGCAGCGCATAGCGCGCAGTGCGCACCTCGTGCCGCTGGACGTGCCCACCATCGAGCTGGCAGGCGGCTCGGTGCGCTGCATGCTGGCAGGCATTCACTTGGCCGCACGCTAGGCGGCTGCAAAGCTCAGGCCACGCGGAAGTTGGCAATCTCGCGCATCAACCCGTCCGACTGGTCGCGCAAGGCGCCTGCCGCTGCGCTGGTTTCTTCCACCAGGGCGGCGTTTTGCTGGGTGTTTTGCTCCAACAGTTGAATCGCTGCCACCGACTGGGTCACCCCTTCTGCCTGCTCGCGCGAGCCCACTGCAATCTCGTTCAGCAGATCGTTGATGCGCTTGGCGTTGCCCAGAATCTCTTCCATGGTGTGACCGGCCCCGCTCACCACCTGGGTGCCCTGCTCCACGTTGTGCACGCTGGCCACAATCAGGTCTTTGATTTCTTTGGCTGCCGCCGCAGAGCGCTGCGCCAGCACGCGCACCTCGCTGGCCACCACCGCAAAGCCGCGCCCCTGCTCCCCTGCGCGGGCAGCTTCCACAGCCGCATTGAGCGCCAGGATATTGGTCTGGAAAGCAATGCCGTCAATCACCGCAATGATGTCCCCGATTTTTTGTGAAGACCCGTTGATGGCCCCCATCACACTCACCACCTCGCCGATGACAACGCCCCCTTTTTGTGCCACATCGGCGTTCTCACGGGCCAGGCCGGCCGCACTTTGGGAGTTCTCAGCCATCATGCGCACCGAGGAACCGATCTCCTCCATCGTGGCCGCCTGCTGCTCCAGCGCTGCCGCCGCCGACTCGGTTCGCGAAGACAGGTCCAGGCTGGCCCGGGCAATCTCGCCGCTGGTGCCGGTCAGGTCGCGCGCCGAGTGGCGCACCTTGCGGATCAGGGTGTGCAGCGAGTCGTAGGCCTTGCGCAAATCCACAATGACCGATGCGGGCTCATCCCGCCCCCAGGGTTGGCTGGGCGGGCGACGCAAATCGCCCTCTGCCATCTCCTGCAAGTGCTGGCTGATCAGCCGCAGGCCGCCACGGGTCACGAGGTAGAAAGAGTAAAAAAAGTAAATCGCCAAGACCAGCGTGACCACCAAAATGCCGATGGTGAGCTTGATCTGCCACTGGGCCGAGGCCACGCGCTTTTCAATCAGCTCGTCCAGCACCGGAAGCAGCCGGTCTGCCAGCGCGGCCTCTGCAGCGAAGGCCGCATCGCCCAAGGATGCGTAACGGGCCACGCCGGAAGGCTCCAGGGCGCCCGCCGTCAGCACCGTGGTGTTCACCGCATCCAGAAACGCTTGGGTGCGGTCCCGCATCGCCTCCATCTGGATGCGGCTGGACAGCTCCGGCGTTTGCAGCACCGCCTTGCCGATACCTGCCAACAGGTTGGTGTTGTGGAATTCGGCAATCGCAATCGCTTTGTCGATGGCAGTGCGAAACGCGGGGCTGAGTGCTCCATCCCGCAAAGCGGCTGCACCAGCAGCGTGCATGAGGCCGACACGGTCCATCAGGTCCGGCAGCCGGAAGGCGGCGGCATCCATCACGTAGTAGCTGTCGATGTCGGGGTCCAGGGTGAGGTTGGAGCCATCGGTGGCGGTGTTCATCACGGCAATCAGCGCATGGATGTGCGCCGTGTTCCGGATGAAGCGCTCCACCGCATCTCCACCCGGTATCTTGGCCTGCGCGCGGGCCTGCTTCAGGGCCTCAAAAGCGGCACCGGTGCCCAGGCTGCCGCCCAGCGCAGCCTGCACCTCTTCCAACCCCGCGTACGACTGGTCCATGGCCTCCGTCAGCGCACCGGCCCCCTCGGAGGGCGCGCCACGCAATTGCAGGGCAAGTTTCAGTACCGGGTAGGACGCGCGCAGGTAGTGCACACCGGCGCGCTCTTTTTCAGAAAATTCGACCGCCGCAAGCTGCGCCTGGAAGTAGGCCCACGACAGCCACGCAATCGGCAGCGCAAACAGGCAGGAAACAATCAGTGCTTTGCTGGCGAAGTTGATGCTGCGCATCACTTGCACGCCGCTGGCCCATATGCCATGGGCGCCAAAAAGACTCAAAGGTGCGGGCGCGCTCACTGGCGCATGCGAAAGAAGGGCTTGGTTGTAGGTATTCATCTCAGGTTGCTCCGAACGACCGGAGAACCCAAGCAAATTTCATGCGCAACCGTGCGCAGCGCGCCTTTTACTTGAACAGCACCAGCGCACGCCGCAACGAGTCGCGCGACAAGGGCTTAGGAATGAGCCCCTTGGCTCCCAGACCCATAAAGTGCTCCACGTCCGACGGCAAATCGTTGCCGGTCACCATGACCACCGGGGGCACCATGCGCCCTTCTGCGCGCCAACGCTTGAGCTCTTTGAGCACCTCGGAGCCGTTGAGGTGCGTCATGCTTTCATCCAGCAACACACCATCAAAACGCTGTGCTTGCAGGGCCGTGAGTGCATGCGTGCCATCGTCCACCAGCACGCCATGGCAACCGGCCTCTTTGAGCAAGCGCGCAGCCATCATGCGGTTGATGGGGTTATCGTCCGCCACCAGAATATGCAGGGCACGCGCACTCATGCCGGCACCGCCAGCCCCCGCACGACGGCGGGGCGCGCCACAAAGGCAGCCAGCACGCGCGCGACCTCGGGAAAATCGGCAAAGCCCACCAGGTCACCCGCGCCGTAAAAGCCCACCAGATTGCGCACCCAGGGGAAGACGGCAATGTCTGCCACGGTGTAGTCGTCGCCCATGATCCACTGCCGGCCGGCGAGATGGCGGTTGAGCACGCCCAAGAGGCGGCGGCTCTCTGCCACGTAGCGGTCACGCGGGCGCTTGTCGTCAAAGTCTTTGCCGGCAAATTTATGGAAGAAACCAAGCTGCCCGAACATGGGCCCCACGCCGCCCATTTGCCACATCAGCCATTGGATGGCTTGGTACCGTGCCGCCGGGTCGCTGGGCAACAGCTTGCCGGTTTTTTCGGCCAGATAAATCAGGATGGCGCCGGACTCAAACAGCGCCAGCGGCGCGCCGCCGGGGCCCTGCGGGTCGAGGATGGCGGGAATTTTGTTGTTCGGGTTGAGCGACAGGAACTCGGGCGTGGTCTGGTCGTTCGTCTCAAAGCTCACCTTGTGGGCCTCGTAGGGCAGGCCCAGCTCTTCGAGGGCGATGCTCACTTTCACGCCATTGGGCGTGGCCAAGGAATAGAGCTGCAAGCGCTCCGGGTGCTGTGCAGGCCACTTGGCAGTGACGGGAAAGGCGGACACATCGTGCATTGCAAACTCCTGAATGCTCTGTTTTTGATAGCTGCTCGCGCATATTCTACGAGCGCTAGCTGCCGCATTCATGCCTCACCCTGCCGCCTTCACCCGGCAGGCAGCGCAATGTTCAGCGCAGAGCGAGCACTCCGCCGGGTGCCGGCAAACCTGTGCTGTGGCGCCCCAGCTGGAAAAAAGCCACCGACTCCACCAGCTGCTGCGCCTCGTGGCGCAAGCCGCTGGCGGCGGCAGCCATTTCTTCCACCATGGCGGCGTTTTGTTGGGTGGTCTGGTCAATCAGCACGATGGCCTGGCCCACTTGCTGCACACCCGTACTTTGCGCCTCGCTGGCACTGCTGATCTCGCCCATGATCTCGGTCACATGGCGGATAGAGCCCACCACCTGCGACATCGACTGCCCCGCCTTGGCCACCAGCACATTGCCGCGCTCGACCCGCTCCAGGCTGGCATCGATCAGGGCTTTGACCTCTTTGGCTGCCTGCGCCGAGCGCCCGGCCAGCGAGCGCACCTCGGACGCCACCACGGCAAACCCCCGCCCCTGCTCACCCGCACGGGCAGCCTCCACGGCGGCATTCAGGGCCAGGATATTGGTCTGGAACGCAATGCCATCGATCACGCTGATGATGTCCACAATGCGGCGCGAGCTCTCGTTGATCTCTTGCATGGTGCTCACCACATCGGCCACCACCTCCCCGCCCTGGCTCGCAGCATCGGACGCCGTGCGCGCCAGTGCATCGGCCCGCGCAGCGCGCTGCGCATTCACCCGCACGGTATCGCCCAGCGCCTCCATGGAGGCCGATGTTTGCTGAATGGCGCCCGCCTGCTGCTCCGTGCGGCTGGAAAGATCGTGGTTGCCCGAGGCGATTTCCACACTCGCCCCCGCCACGGCTTCGGATGACTGCCGCACACGCGCCACAACCTCGCTGAGGCTGTGCTGCATCCGGCCGAGCTGGGCCAGCAGGCTGTGGGGAAGCACGGAGGCATCCAGGGCGGCACTGAAATCACCCTCGCTCAAACGCTGCGCCACCGCATGGGCCTGGGCAGGTTCTCCCCCCAGTTGCCGCGTGATGCTGCGCACCGTGCGCAAGCCAAAAGCCATGGCAAACACCAGGCCCACCCCGATCAACACCACACTCACCCACCACAACTGAAGATAGCGACTCCCCGCGGCCTCGTATTCGGTTTTGGCGCCTTGGATTTGGATCTGCTGCAAAGCCTGGATGTTGCGGTTCACCGGCTCTGACAAAGGCGTCATCTTCTCCACCATGGCGGCTTGGGCGGTGGTGATGTCGTTGTCCAGCAGCGCTTTCACCGCGGGTTGCAGACCTTGTTCGTCATAGGCCTTGCGCGATTTTTCCCACTCTGCGGCCAGCAACTCGGCCTCGCCATCCAGCACTTGCTGGCGGTACTGGGCCCAGGTGTCGGCAATCAGTTTTTGGTTGGAGGCGATCTCTTTGACGCTGAACGCAATCACGTCCGGCAAGGGGTTGGCCAACGCCTGTGCGACATGCATGCGGCTGCTGAAGGTGAGCGCATCGATCAGCCCGAGTTGCACGGCGGGCACCGTGCGCTGCTCGTACACCGAACGCAATGCTTCGTTGGACTGCCGGGCCCCCACGACCCCCAGCCCTCCGATCAACAACAACAGCGCCGCCAGACTGGCAACCAACACAAACAAGCGGGTGGACACACGCATGACAACCTCTAGGGATAAAGCCCCGCAGGGGGCGGGAAAACCCTATTGAATGACTGCGGTGTGACGGTTTGATGACTCTGCCGTCAGCCACCCCGCGCGCGACTCAGGCCGCGCCGATGTTCGGAATCAAGCCGCCCAACGGCTGCCCGTTTTTGAGGGCGGCGGTGAAGGCGAGCATGCGGTCGATCGGCAGGCGGGCGCGGTCGATGAGGGCAGGGTTGACCTCGATGGCGTTCAGGCCGTGCTCCAGCACGTGGGCCACGCCGGCCAGGCCATTCATGGCCATCCAGGGGCAGTGGGCGCAGCTCTTGCAGGTAGCGCTGTTGCCGGCGGTAGGCGCTTCAATGAAGGTCTTGCCGGGGTTGAGCGTGCGCAGCTTGTGCAGCATGCCGTTGTCGGTGGCGACGATGAAGGTGTCAGCATCCAAGGTCTGCGCGGCCTTGAGGATGGCGCTCGTCGAGCCCACGGCATGCGCCAGGGCCACCACGTCTTTGGGCGACTCGGGGTGCACCAGCACTTTGGCCTTCGGGTGCTCTTTAATCAGCGCCTCCAGCTCAAAGGCCTTGAACTCGTCGTGCACGATGCAGGCGCCTTCCCAGAACACCATGTCGGCGCCGGTTTCACGCTGGATGTAGCCGCCCAGGTGCTTGTCAGGCGCCCACAAAATCTTCTGGCCCTTGTCCTTGAGCGCCTTCACGATGTCCAGCGCGCAGCTGCTGGTCACCAACCAGTCGGCACGCGCTTTGACGGCAGCGCTGGTGTTGGCGTAGACCACCACGGTGCGGTCCGGGTGCTGGTCGCAAAAGGCACTAAATTCGTCAATCGGGCAGCCCAAATCCAGCGAACAGGTCGCATCCAGGTCGGGCATGAGCACGGTCTTGTGGGGCGACAAAATCTTGCTGGTCTCCCCCATGAACTTCACGCCCGAGACCACCAGCGTCTGCGCGCTGTGGTCGCGGCCGAAGCGGGCCATCTCCAGCGAATCGCTCACCAGGCCACCGGTTTCTTCAGCCAAATCCTGCAAGTCGGGGTGCACGTAGTAGTGCGACACCATGACCGCATTTTTCTCTTTCAGCAGGCGCTTGATCTTGTCTTTGAGCGCCACGCGCTGGCTGGGCGTGGGCTCCACGGGCACGCGCGCCCAGGCGTGTTTGGTGCTGCAGGCGGGCTGCTCGTATTCCACATCAATCACATCGGTGGCGCTCATCACAGATCCTCAAATCGCATGGAGAAGTCGGTGGCCTTCACGTCTTTGGTCAGGGCACCGATGGAAATACGGTCCACACCGGTGGCCGCAATCGCGCGCACCGTGTCCAGGTTCACGCCGCCGGACACTTCCAGAATCGCACGGCCGGCGTTGATGGCCTCCGCCTGCACCAGATGGGCCAAGGTCATGTTGTCCAGCAGCACCATCTTGGCACCGCAGTCCAGTGCCTCCCGCAACTGGTCCAGCGTTTCCACCTCCACCTCAATGAACTTGGCGGTAGCGGCAAACTGGGTGGCGCGCTGCAGGGCGGCAGTCAAGCCGCCGGCGGCAGCAATATGGTTTTCTTTGATCAACACCGCGTCGTGCAGGCCGATACGGTGGTTGGTGCCGCCACCGGTCTTGACGGCATATTTCTGCGCCAAGCGCAGGCCGGGGATGGTCTTGCGAGTGTCCACAATGGCGGCGCGGTTGCCGGGCACTTCGTTCACAGCATCCACAAAGGTGGCTGTTTTGGTGGCGACTGCGCTCAGCAGCTGCAAAAAGTTGAGTGCGGTGCGCTCGGCGGTCAACAGGGCCTGGGCATTGCCCTCAATTTCCAACACCACCTGGTCGGGCGCGCAGCGTTGGCCTTCGCGCACATGCCAGATGATGGCGGCCGAGGGGTCCATGGCCCTCACGGCGGCAGTGGCCCATGGCTCGCCACAAATGATGGCGGACTCACGGGCCAGCACCCGCGCACGGGCGCGGCGGGTGGGGTCGATCAAGGAGGCGGTCAGGTCGCCAGCGCCCACGTCTTCCGACAAAGCGCGCGCCACATCGGCTTGCGCCAGGGCAGCGATGTCGGCCAAAGAGAAGTCAAAAGTGCTCATACCGTCGAGGATAACCCGCCCGCCACGCGCGGGTCGGCCCCCCCGGGCTATGCCAGAATGAAAGTCGTTTGGTTACTGGCAGCCTGGGGCACCCATGAAACACGGTTTATGGAAGATATTGTTGCTGTGCATCAGCTTTTGGCATGCACTGGGCAGCGCGCAGACCCTCAGCAAAGAGGAAACTGACCGCATCTGGGCAGAGGCCAAGGCGGCGTCGATTGCCGGCCCGGCAGCCATCCCCCTGACCGTACGCGACACCCTGCAAGCCCAGCTGGCCTTGCCGGCGGGCCATGTCTACATTCCCCAGCCCCATGCCGCCCAGGTGCTGGCCGCCATGGGCAACCCCGGCCAGGACGCCCATCTGCAAGGCCTGGTGTTTCCAGACAACGAAGCCCCCTGGTTCATGACCATTCGCTTTGAACCCGTGGGTTACCTGCGGGACGCAGACGCTGCGGATTGGGATGCCAAAGAGCTGCTGAGCCGCTACAAAGACAGCACCGGTGCAGCCAATGCCGCACGGGTCAAGCAGGGCCTGCCGGCCACCGAGCTCCTGGGCTGGGTCCAGCCCCCCCGCTATGACGCGGCCAACCACCATGTGGTGTGGGCCACATCGTCCAAAGACCGGGGCGCCCCCGCCACTGAGCCGCACGATGCGAACTACAACACCTTTGTGCTGGGCCGCGAAGGCTATTTCAGCCTGGGCCTGGTCACCACACTCCAGGCTTTACCCAACTACCGCCCCAACGCACACGCCCTGCTCCAGGCCTTGCAATTTGCCCCTGGCAAGCGCTACACCGACTTCAACCCCACGATTGACCGGGTGGCGGACCATGGCCTGACCGGCTTGGTCATCGGCGCGGCCGCCGCCAAACAACAGGGCGGCTGGGCCCGCCTGACGGGGTGGCTCTCTCGATACGCCCTGCTGGCCGGCCTGGTGGCGACCGCTTTGGGCGGGGCCGCGTGGTGGGGGCTCCAAAAACGGCGCAAAGCCCACGCAGCCGGGCTCGCCAACGGCGAATTCGCCCACACCTTGGTGGTGGAGCGCGACGCTCCCGAGCGCACCCTGCCCCAGCCGCTGGCACCCCATCCGCACGCGGACCAGGTGAGTACCCACTAAAATGCCGCAAACAAGGACATTCCCATGAACATTTTCCGCCGCCCCGACTACCGCTCTGACGCCACCCAGTTCATCGACCAGCTCAAGGTCACCAAGCCCACACTGGAAGCCGAACAGCGCAAGGGCCGCGCCCTGCTGTGGGACAAAGTGGTGGACCGCATGGCCTGGAAGGGCTTTCGCAGTGCCCAAGTCGCACAGAAACCCTACGTCTACCAGACCAAGCACGATTAAGCATTAAATCAGGCTCTAGCGCTCGCCAAATGTGCGCGAGCAGCTCCTGATTTCATAGCACCATGACTTCCAGCACCGAAGGCGTTGCCCCCGGAGTCGCCGAACTCGGGCAGATGCCTGACGTGGTGGACCAGGTGGCTCTTGCGCGCCTGTATGGCGAACCCCTGTTCGCCATGCCGCAAGACCTCTATATCCCGCCCGATGCGCTGGAGGTGTTTCTGGAGGCGTTTGAAGGCCCTCTGGACTTGCTGCTCTACCTGATCCGCAAGCAGAACTTCAACATTCTCGACATCCCGATGTTGAGCGTGACCAAGCAGTACTTAGTGTACGTGGAGCAGATCCGCAAGCGCAATCTGGAGCTGGCCGCCGAGTACTTGCTGATGGCGGCCATGCTGATCGAGATCAAATCGCGCATGCTGCTGCCCCCCAAAAAGACGGCCGAGGGCGAAGAAGCCGAAGACCCCCGGGCCGAGCTGGTGCGCCGCCTGCTGGAATACGAGCAGATGAAGCTGGCCGCCGCGCGGCTGAACGCCATTCCCCAGTACGGCCGCGACTTCCTGAAGGCCAACGTCTACATCGAGCAAAGCCTCAAGCCCCGTTTCCCCGATGTATCGGTGGACGAGCTGCAAACCGCCTGGCGCGACATTCTCAAGCGGGCCAAGCTGGTGCAGCACCACAAAATCAGCCGCGAAGAGCTCTCGGTGCGCGAGCACATGAGCATCGTGCTCAAAAAGCTGCAGGGTCAGCGCTTTGTGGGGTTTGAAAACCTGTTTGACACCACCCAGGGCGTTCCCGTGCTGGTCGTGACCTTTATTGCGTTGCTTGAGCTCGCCAAGGAAACCCTGATCGAAATCACCCAGGCCGAGGCCTTTGCGCCGATTTATGTGCGCCTGGCGTATTCCACGGCCTGAACCGCGCGCTCTAAATACGGGTGGCCAACTGCGGTTAGTATTCGCCCCACTTTCGCCAAACCCTTGGCATGCCCGATTTGTAATCCCGATTTTTGGAGTCCTCCATGGCCCTGAACCCGACCGGTGAACAAGCCTCCAGCGCAACCAACGCGACTCCCTACGGCACGCTGCCCCCGGCGTCTGCGCCGTCCACCCGCAAGCCCATCAGCCTGCCCCGCATCCAGGAGATGCATACCCGGGGTGAAAAAATCACCATGCTCACGGCCTACGACGCGACCTTTGCGGCCGTGGCGGACGCGGCCGGCGTGGAATGCATTCTGGTGGGCGACTCGCTGGGCATGGTCTGCCAGGGCCGCCACAGCACCGTGGGTGTGACGCTGGAAGACATGGCCTACCACACCGAAAGCGTGGCGCGGGGCCTGCGCCGTGCGCAAGGCACGGCCTGGCTGATTGGTGACCTGCCCTTCGGCAGCTACCAGGAGTCCAAAGAACAGGCCATCCGCAGTGCCAGCGTGATCATGCAAGCCGGCGCCCACATGGTGAAGCTCGAAGGCGGCGGCTGGACCACCGAGGTGGTGCAATTCTTGGTGCAGCGCGGCATCCCGGTGTGCGCCCATCTGGGCTTGACGCCGCAAACCGTACACGCCCTCGGCGGCTACCGCGTGCAGGGCCGTGGTGACGCCGCGGCGGATGTCATGAAAAAGCATGCGCTGGAGTTGCAAGACGCCGGCGCCTCCATGGTGGTGCTGGAAATGGTGCCAGCCCCCTTGTCCGCCGAGTTGACCCGCGAGCTGCCACACTGCGCCACCATCGGCATTGGTGCCGGTAAAGGCACGGCCGGCCAAGTGCTGGTGTTGCACGACATGCTGGGCGTGAACCTGGGCAAGAACCCGAAGTTTGTGCGCAACTTCATGCTGGAGGCCACCAGCATCCGGGGCGCCATGGAGGCCTATGTAGCCGCCGTCAAAAACGGCAGTTTCCCGGACGACGCCATCCACGCGTGGTGACCGTTGAACACCCCTGAATCGCCTGCGGCGCTTCCCCCTCAAGGGGGCGACACCAGCAGCCCGGCCAAGCCGGTTCTGCGGTGTCCCTGGTCGTAACTTCCCTTCGGTTTATCTATGCAACTGATTCACACCATTTCTGAGCTGCGCGAGGCGCTTGGCCAGTACCGTCACCCTGCCGTCGTGCCCACCATGGGCAATTTGCATGCGGGTCACCTGGCGCTGGTGCGTCAGGCCAAACCGCTGGGGGATGTGACGATTTCCACCATCTTTGTGAACCGCCTGCAGTTCGCACCGCACGAAGATTTCGACACCTACCCCCGCACGCTGGAAGCCGATTGCGAGCATCTGGAGGCTGCTGGGTGCGACATCGTGTTTGCCCCCAAAGAATCCGAGCTGTATCCGCAGGCGCAAACCTTCAAGGTCCACCCGCCCACCGAGCTGGCCGACATTCTGGAAGGTCACTTCCGTCCTGGTTTTTTCATCGGGGTGTGTACGGTGGTCATGAAACTGTTGGCGGTTACGCAAGCGCGCACGGCCCTCTTTGGCAAAAAGGACTACCAGCAGCTGATGGTGATCCGCAACATGGTGAAACAGTTCGCCCTGCCGATTGATGTGGTGGGTGGTGAAACCCAGCGCAACGAGGCCGGCTTGGCGCTCTCCAGCCGCAACGGTTACCTGACCCCGGCACAACGCGAGGAAGCCTTGCTGCTATCGCGCACCTTGCGCCACATCGTGGATGCCGTACGCCAGGGCGAAACTGATCTCGCACGCCTGGAGCAAGACGGCATGCAAGCCCTGCGCGCCGCAGGCTGGTTGCCCGACTATGTTGCCGTGCGCCGCCAAGCCGACTTGCAAACGCCGCAGACGGGAGATACCAAAGTGGTGTTGGCCGCCGCCCGCTTGGGCAGCACCCGCTTGATCGACAACATGGAAATCTGAGGCGTTGCAACGAGCATGACCACCGAATTCAACCCTGAACGCCGCGCCTGCCTTACCCGGGGCGCCACCTTCGCCGTAGGGGCTGCGGGCGGCATGCTGACGGCTTGTGTCGCAGGGCAGGACCGGGGGCTGCAATTCAGCACATTGGCCGCAGCGCACGAAGAAATCATGCGGCTTGCACAGGCGCCGGCCCTGGACAGCGCCGCTGTGTTCAGCTGGAGCCAAACGCTGGAGCATTGCGCCCAAAGCATTGAGTTTTCCATGAGCGGGTTTCCCAAGCCCAAATCGGCCCTGTTTCAGAAAACCGTGGGTGCTGCCGCATTCAGCGTGTTCAGCTGGCGCGGCAAGATGAGCCACAACCTGGCGGAACCCATTCCCGGCGCACCGGTGCTGGCAAGTGACACGCCTGCTGCAGCGGCAGTGGAACGCTTGCAGAAAACCATTGCAGCCTTTTCGCAGTGGAGTGGAGAGCTCAAGCCTCATTTCGCCTATGGCGCACTGACCAAACCCCAATATGAGCAGGCGCACGCCATGCACCTCGCGCAACACCTGTCGGGCTTCACCATCAAAGCCTGAGTACCCCAGACCTCATGAGAAAAGGCACCCTCGGGTGCCTTTTTATTTACAAGAAGCGGTCCAGTACCCGCTTGCTGTGGGCGTCCATCGCAAACTGGTCGCGCACCAAATATTGAATGCCGTGGGCGTCTGCAATCAGCAAGGCGTTGTCTTTGCCGATGCGTCGGATGTCCTCATCACCGCGCAGCACAAACTCGGTGGTACCCCGGTCAGTTTCTACCGTCCAGGTGCAGGGTGTGGAGTAGCTGGTGACGGACACGATGCGTTCAATCACCGGCATGAATTCACGGGTGGCGAGTTCCGCGCGGATCAGGTCCTGGGCGGGCTGGGACACATCGGCCAGCAGGTCCACCCAGGCGACCTCCTTACCATCGGTGCTGACCAGCGAAATACCGTCTTCCGGCGACTGAATCGGGAAGGCGCGCACGGGCACCACGCCCTCAAAGCGCTCACCGGATGCATTGGTGAGCACCAGCTTGCCGAAAGGCGTGCGCTCCAGGGTGAAGCGGCTGGCAGTTACGGTGTGCAGCGCGCTCATGCGGCCTCCTCCATCATGTTGTTGCGGGCCTGGGCCTGGTACAGACTGAAGTACGCGCCTTCGCTGGCCATCAATGCGTCATGAGTTCCCTCTTCCACCACCTTGCCGCGGTCCAACACCACCAGACGATCGGCCCGGTGCAGCGTGGAGAGCCGGTGGGCAATCGCAATCGTGGTGCGGCCTTGCACCAGATTTTCTAGCGCCTTCTGAATTTCTTTCTCGGTCTCGGAGTCCACCGACGAGGTAGCCTCGTCCAGAATCAAAATGCGCGGGTCAATCAGCAAGGCACGCGCAATCGAGATGCGCTGGCGCTCCCCGCCGGACAAGCCTTGGCCGCGCTCGCCGACCATGGAGTCATAGCCCTGTGGCAAGCGCAGGATAAATTCATGCGCATGCGCGGCGCGGGCGGCGGCGATGATCTCGGCACGGGTCGCGTCCGGCTTGCCGTAGGCGATGTTGTCCGCGATGGTGCCGAAGAAAAGGAAGGGCTCTTGGAGCACCAAACCGATGTTCTGCCGGTAGTCTGAAATGGCGTAGGAGCGGATATCCACCCCATCCACCAGAATGGCGCCTTCGGACACATCGTAAAAACGGCAGATCAGGTTGACCAGCGTGCTTTTTCCCGAGCCGCTGTGTCCGACCAACCCCACCATTTCTCCGGGCGCGATTTTGAGGTTGATCCCACGGTTGACTTCACGATTACCGTAGCGGAATCCCACATCTCGCACCTCTATGCTGCCCTGGACTTTGCCCATGGGCACCGGGTTGACCGGCTCAGGCACGCTGGAGACGTGATCCAGAATGTCAAAAATGCGCTTGGCGGCGGAAGCAGACTTTTGCGTGACCGAGACAATGCGGCTCATGGAATCCAAGCGGCCGTAGAAGCGGCTGATATAGGCAATGAAGGCAGTCAACACACCGACCGTGATTTCGCCTTTGGACACCTGCCAAATACCGAAGGCCCAGACCACCAACAAGCCCAACTCCGTCAAGAAAGAGACGCTGGGGGAAAACAAAGACCAGATTTTGTTGATGCGGTCGTTCACCGCGAGGTTGTGCTTGTTGGCCTCGCGGAATCGGGTGGCTTCGCGACGCTCCTGGGCGAACGCCTTGACCACACGGATGCCGGGAATGGTGTCGGCCAACACGTTGGTCACTTCACCCCATACCCGGTCAATTTTCTCGAAGCCCGTGCGCAGACGGTCCCGCACGAAATGGATCATCCACGCAATGAATGGCAGGGGCACCAAGGTCACCACCGCCAGCCACGGGTTGATGGAGAACAGGATAACGGCCGTCATGGTGAGCATGATCACGTCGGTCGCGAAGTCCAGCAGATGCAGAGACAGGAACACGCAAATTCGGTCACTCTCGCTACCGATGCGCGACATCAGGTCGCCGGTGCGCTTGCCACCGAAATACTCCAGCGACAAACGCAGTAAATGCTCGTACGTGGTGGTGCGCAGATCAGCGCCTATGCGCTCTGAGACGAGGGCGAGGATGTAGGTCTTGGCCCAGCTCAGGATCCACGCCAGCAAGGCAGAGCCCAACAGCCCCCCCATATACATACCCACCAGCATGGGGTCGATCTTTTGTCCGTTCTGGAACGGGATCAGCACGTTGTCCATCAAGGGCATCGTGAGGTAAGGCGGCACCAGGTTAGCGGCAGTCCCTAACAAGGTCAGCACAAAACCCAACAGCAACTGGCCTTTATAGGGCCGGGCAAAACGCCAGAGGCGGAACAGCGTCCAGGTACTGGGCGGGGTGTGGACCACCTTGGTACACACCGGGCACTCTTCCTGCTCGGGCTCCAGGGGCGCCTTGCAGCTGGGGCAAACGTTGGTCAAGGCCTGCGCCAAGGGGCGGCCGGACACGGTGCTTTCCAGCTGGGCCTGAAACTGGTCCACCAGCCGGATTGCCAATAGGTTCTGGCCCAGGGTAAATCGCCAGGTGCCCAGCAAGGCATGGGCATCCAACAAATCTATATGCCCCACACCCGCATGGTCATGGTGCAGCAACGTTTGCCCGGCTTGCAAATCCCAGGAGCCCCACGCCTGCGTGGCCCCGTCGCAGGACAGCAAGCGCTGGTTAGTCAGTACGACCAGGCCTTTGACAAAGCGCAGCTGCGGGTCAAGGTCAACCTCCAGCGAGGCCAGCACGTTCTCTTGAGGGCGTAGTTGTTTTTGGACCGCTTCACGCCAAATGGTCGGCAATTCGCCGGACAGCGTGGATAAAGCAGGGGCTTCTGTGGTCATGGATCGCAAAAAGGGTGAATTTGAATCAGTTTTTGAGGGGTAAATGCATTGCTGCACACCCCACTTCAGGCAGTCGATACTACGCGCTAGCGCACTCAGGCCGGTTTCCGCATCATCAGTGAGCGAAAATACACAACGCACAAAGCGTAACAATGGTGGACCGCTCTTTTCCAACAAGCCATGACAGCCAAGAAAAATATTGAAATTCTCCGGGTAACCCACCTCCGCGGGCCCAATATCTGGACCTACCGCCCGGTCATCGAGGCCTGGGTAGACATTGGCGAGTTGGAAAACCACCCTTCCAACACCCTGCCCGGCTTTTACGAGCGGCTCACGACTTGGCTCCCGGGGCTGATAGAGCACAAGTGCAGCCCCGGTGTGCGCGGCGGTTTCCTGGAGCGCTTGCGCGAAGGCACCTGGGCGGCACACATCATGGAGCATGTGGCGCTGGAGATTCAAAACCTCAGTGGCATGCAGACCAGCTTTGGCAAGGCCCGCCAGATGTCCAAGCCCGGTGTGTACAAAATTACCTTCCGCACCCGGCAAGAGCAGATTGGGCGCAAGGCACTGGTCGTGGCCCGCGACCTGATCATGGCGGCCGTCAATGACACGGCGTACGCGCTGGAGGCGCAGATCACCGAGCTGCGTGACATGGTGGACTCCCTGTGCCTCGGGCCCAGCACCTCCAACATTGTGGATGCAGCCACCGACCGCAGCATCCCGTCCATCCGCCTGACCGAAGGCAACCTGGTGCAACTGGGCTATGGCATTGCACAGCGCCGGATCTGGACCGCAGAAACCGACCAGACCTCGGCGATTGCCGAAGAGATTGCCAGCGACAAGGATCTGACCAAGAGCCTGCTCAAATCCTGCGGCGTGCCGGTGCCCGAGGGGGCGCTGGTCAATTCGCCGGAGAAGGCCTGGGAAGCCGCCCAGGACATCGGACTGCCGGTGGCCGTCAAGCCCTACGACGGCAACCATGGCCGGGGCGTCACCTTGGACTTGTCCGACCAAGCCAGCATCGAAACTGCCTTCCACGTGGCCAAGGAGCAAAGTGGTGGCAGCGTTATCGTGGAGAAGTTCATTCCCGGAAACGAACACCGACTGCTGGTCGTGGGCAAACGGGTGGTCGCTGCCGCACGGGGCGAATCGGCGTGGGTCATCGGCGATGGCACCAGCACGGTCACCGAGCTGGTGAATGCGCAAATCAACACCGACCCGCGTCGCGGCGAGGCGGAAGAGCTGCCCCTCTCCCCCATCGAGCCCGACAAGAGCCCCGAAGTACAACTGGAATTGCGCCGCGCCGGGTTGACCCCCGCATCGGTGCCCGCGAAAGACCAAAAAGTGCTGATCCAGCGCAACGGCAACGTGGCCTGGGACGTGACCGATGAGCTGCACCCCACTGTGGCGGCTACCGCTGCGCTGGCGGCCCGCATTGTGGGCTTGGACATTGCCGGCATCGACATGGTGATGGAAGACTGCTCCAAACCCATGAAGAGCCAACGCGGCGCGGTGATTGAAGTCAACGCCAGCCCCGGTTTGCTCTTCCACATCAAGCCCGCCGTCGGCACGCCCCGCAATGTGGGCAAGGCCATTGTGGAACACCTTTTCGATCCACAAGCGGAAGGACGCATTCCTGTCATCGGCGTCACCGGCACCCAGCACACAGGCCGCTTGGCGCGCCTGATTGCCTGGCTGGTGCACATCAGTGGCAAGCATGTGGGCTTGGCCTGCAGCGAAGGCTTGTACCTGGATGGTCGCCAGATCGACGCCAAAGACAGCGCCCATTGGGAGCCCAGCCAGCGCCTGTTGATCAACCGCTCGGTACAAGCTGCAGTGTTTGAAAACAGCAGCCGCATGATCCTGGCCGAAGGCTTGGCCTATGACCGCTGCGCCGTGGGCGTGGTAACTGACATTAGCTGCACCCCGGATCTGGCGGAGTTCGACATTCTGGACGCGGAGCAAACCTACAAGGTGGCGCGCACGCAAGTCGATGTGGTGTTGCCATCCGGCACCGCGGTCCTCAATGCCACCGATCCGCAAGTGGTGGAGCTGGCCGATTTGTGCGACGGCAAAGTCATCTTCTACGCACCCGACGCAGACAACGCCGCCCTAGTGGCCCACCGTGCCAAAGAAGGCCGCGCCCTCTTCGTGCGGGGTGGCGAGATCGTTTTGGTGCAGGGTGCCCACGAAGTGGCCTTACTCCCGCTTGCCACCCTCAAGCCCGCCAAGGCTGACAAGCCTGAAATGGTCATGGCCGCCATCGGTGCGGCTTGGGCCCTCGACATCCCCGTGGAATTGATCGGTGCCGGCCTGCGCACCTTCGAATCCAACCCCAAGAAAACTCCTTACTGAGCCCACCATGGAAGTCACCCGCATTCGCGCCTTACGCGGCCCCAATTTGTGGAGCCACCACACTGCCATTCAATCGGTGGTGACGTGCACTGCCCAGGAGGCCGCCGTCACCTCCATCCCGGGATTTGAAGACAAACTGCGCGCCCGCTTTCCCGAAATCAGCCCTTTTCAGCCGGTGGGGCACGCAGAAAGCGTATCGCTGGCCCGCGTACTGGAATTGGCGGCCTTGGGCTTGCAAGCGCAGGCAGGCTGCCCCGTCACGTTCAGCTGCACTACCCCTACCGTGGACGAAAACACGTACCAAGTAGTAGTGGAATACAGCGAGGAAGAAGTAGGCCGCCTGGCCATGGAACTGGCAGAGAAGCTATGCAACGCCGCGCTCAACGACACCCCCTTTGACTTGCCCGCCGCCCTGGAAGAACTGCGCGAGCTGGACGAAGACGTCCGCCTCGGGCCCAGCACCGGCTCCATCGTGGATGCGGCCGTAGCCCGTGGCATCCCCTACAGCCGCATGACCGAAGGCAGCATGGTGCGCTTGGGCTGGGGCAGCAAACAGCGGCGCATTCAAGCAGCCGAGATGGACGTGACCAGCGCGATCGCCGAAGCCATCGCACAAGACAAAGAGCTGACCAAAAAGCTGCTCTCCGCAGCCGGCGTGCCGGTACCCGGCGGACGCTCGGTGGTGGATGCAGAAGACGCCTGGGCCGCCGCCCAGGACATCGGCTTGCCGGTGGTGGTGAAGCCCAACGATGGCAACCAGGGCAAAGGCGTTACCGTCAACATCACCAGCAAGGAGCAGCTGCTCAAGGCGTTTGCCGTCGCCAAGGAGTTCCGTGACGACATCCTCGTTGAGCGCTTCATGCCGGGCAACGATTTCCGTTTGCTGGTCGTAGGCGACAAGCTGGTGGCCGCTGCGCGGCGCGATCCGCCGAAGGTCGTGGGCGATGGCGTACACACCATTGCCGAACTGGTGGCACAAGTCAACGCAGACCCGCGCCGTGGTTCGGGTCATGCGACCTCGCTGACCAAAATCCGCTTTGACGAAATTGCCAAAGCCACACTGGCGACCCAAGGCTTCAACGCGGAGTCTGTGCCGGCCAAAGGCCAGCGCGTGAACCTGCGCAACAACGCCAACCTGTCCACCGGCGGCTCAGCCACCGATGTGACGGACGACGTGCACCCGGAAGTGGCCGCACGCGCCATTGCCGCAGCGCACATGGTGGGTTTGGACATTTGCGGCGTGGATGTGGTGTGCGACACCATCCTGCGCCCTCTGGAAGAACAAGGCGGCGGCATTGTGGAGGTGAACGCAGCACCCGGCCTGCGCATGCACTTATCGCCCTCCTTCGGCAAAGGCCGCGCTGTGGGCGAAGCCATCATCGGCAGCATGTTCAAAAAGGGACAGGACGGCCGCATTCCCATCGTGGCTGTCACTGGCACGAATGGCAAAACCACCACCGTTCGCTTGATCTCCCACCTGCTGACGCAAAACGGCTTGCGAGTCGGCATGACCAACACCGATGGCGTGTATGTGAATGGTGACTGCATAGACACCGGCGACTGCAGCGGCCCGAAGAGCGCACGCAGCGTCTTGCTGCACCCCGATGTGGATGCGGCCGTGCTGGAGACCGCCCGTGGCGGCGTGCTGCGCGAGGGCCTGGCTTTCGACAAGTGCGATGTGGCCGTAGTCACCAACGTGGGCAGCGGCGACCACCTGGGTCTGAACTACATCACCACCGTCAACGAACTGGCCGTGCTCAAGCGGGTCATCGTGCAAAACGTGGCGCCCACCGGCGCGGCCGTCTTGAACGCGGCAGACCCCATCGTGGCAGCCATGGCCGCCAAGTGCAAAGGCGACGTGATTTTCTTTGCCGCCGACAAAAACAATGCCGTGATGGCCACCCACCGCGCCCAAGGGCAAGCCGTGGTGTACGTGGAAGGCAATCACCTCATCGCCAGCAAGGGCGACGTGCTGCAGTCCATTCCCTTGGTGGATGTGCCGATCACCCTGGGTGGCGCCATCGGCTTCCAGGTGGACAACGTGATGGCCAGCGTCGCGGCCGCATGGTCTCTGGGTATTGGCTGGGACGTGATCCGCAAGGGCTTGGCCAACTTTTCCAACGACAGCCACAACGCCGCCGGGCGTTTCAACCTGTTCAAGTACCGTGGCGCCACCGTGATTGCCGACTACGGTCACAACCCGGATGCGATGCTGGCCTTGGTACAAGCCGTCCAAGCGCTACCTGCCAGCCGCCGCTCGGTGGTGATCAGCGGTGCCGGTGACCGGCGCGACCAGGACATCCGGCAACAAACCGAAATCCTGGGCGATGCCTTTGATGAAGTGGTGATGTTTGAAGACCAGTGCCAGCGTGGCCGCAGCGACGGCGAAGTGCTGGCGCTGCTGCGCGAAGGCTTGGTCAATGCCAAACGTACCCAACAGCAATCCGAGGTATTCGGCGAATTTTTGGCGATTGATACCGCCATGGACAAGCTGCAAGCCGGCGAGTTGTGCCTGGTGCTGGTAGACCAAGTGGAAGAAGCCATGGCCCACATTGCGGCCAAAGTGGCAGCTGCACAATAAAACCCGCCGCGGCGGGTTTAGTACACCTCTGCAGCGGGCCCGCGGCCCATCAGAGCCATCACGGCTTGGTGGGCTTGCAACTTTCCATCCAGCAAGTCCACCACACCCTGTGTGATCGGCATCGCAACTCCAAGGCTGGAGGCACGCTGCCACACGGTACGGGCACTGTAGACGCCCTCTGCGACATGGCCGAGCTCTGCTACGGCCTGTTCCAGCGTCTTGCCCTGCGCCAGTGCCAAACCGACTTTGCGGTTGCGGGACAAATCACCAGTAGCCGTCAGCACCAAATCACCCAAACCGCTCAGGCCCATAAAGGTTTCTGCTTTGGCCCCCAAGGCCATGCCAAGGCGGGTGATTTCGGCCAAACCCCGGGTGATCAACGCAGCACGGGCGTTCAGCCCCAAATGCAGGCCGTCACACAAGCCCGTGGCAATTGCCAACACATTTTTTACCGCCCCGCCGACCTCCACCCCCACCACGTCGTCATTCGCGTAGACGCGGAGTTCGGCACTGTGGAAGGCATCCACGAGCGCAATGCGCACTTCCTCGTGGGCACTGGCAGCCACCAAGGCAGTGGGCATGCCGGCAGCCACCTCCTGCGCGAAGCTGGGGCCACTCAACACACCGGCACGCAAATGAGGTGCCACGGCCTGTTGCACCTCATGACCCAGCAAGCCCATACCGGCATTCAGAGGTGCTTCGAAGCCTTTGCACAACCACGCCACCGGGCATGGCAACGTCGCGATTTGCTGCAGCGTGCTGCGCAGTGCCGCCATGGGAGTTGCCACGATGACAAGGTCCACCGCGCCACCATCTGGATGCACCACCGCGTCCAGCGGTGCTGCGCTCACGATCAGGGCGGGAGGAAAGGCGCTACCCGGCAGGTAGCGTGCGTTCACGCGGTCTACCTCCATCGCCCGCGCCGCCTCAGCGTCGCGAGCCCACAGGGTGACCTCGTGGCGATTGCGCGTGTTGCGGGCGGCGCTGATCGCGAGTGCGGTACCCCAGGCACCCGCACCGATCACTATGATTTTCATAGCTGCTTGCGCTTATTCCATCGGCGCTAGAGGCCTAAAACACTCAGAAATTTACTGTGACAGGCCACCAGCAGACTCCGCTTGCTGCTGCTCGTACATGGCTTGGAAATTGATTTCCGACAGGTGCACGGGCGGGAAGCCGGCGCGCTGAATCAGGTCCGCCACGTTGCCACGCAAATAGGGGTACACGATTTGCGGGCAAGCGATGCCCATGATCTGGCCCAATTGCTCTTGCGCCAGGTTGCGGATTTCAAAAATACCGGCTTGCTTGGCTTCCACCAGGAACACGGTCTTGTCCTGGATTTTGGTTTGCACGGTGGCGGTCACGCACACTTCAAACACACCCTCTGCCACAGGAGCGGCTTCCACACCCAGCTGGATATCGACGGAGGGCTGCTCCTGCTCCAGCAGGATGGCGGGGGAATTGGGTTGCTCCAACGAAGCCTCTTTCAGGTAAACGCGCTGGATTTGGAATACGGGATCTTGGTCAGCCATGGCAAAAGTCTCTCTAGATAAACAGAAGCCCGCCGGCACAACACCGACGGGCTACGAAAACAAAATTCGTTGGCGGGAATTATGTCAGGCTGCAGCGCCCAACAAAGGCAGCAAGCCGCCGCGGCTGTCCAGCGCCATCAAATCATCGCAACCGCCCACATGGGTGTCGCCGATGAAAATTTGGGGCACCGTGCGCCGGCCGGTGAGCTCCATCATCTTCATCCGCTCATCCGGGTTGGCATCCACACGAATTTCTTCAATGGTTTCCACCCCTTTGGATTTGAGAATGCGCTTGGCCTGCACGCAGTAAGGGCAGACGGCGGTGGTGTACATCTTGACGGCTTGCATATTCAATTTCCTCGGTTCTGGGGCCGGAATCAGGCCTTTTCAACCGGCAGGTTAGCGGCTTTCCAGGATTTCAGCCCGCCTTGCAGGGATTGAGCCTGCTCGTAACCCAGTTTTTTGGCGATATCCACGGCCTTGGCAGAGCGCGCACCGGTCTGGCACACCAGCACCAAGGGGAGTGCCTTGTTTTTGATGGCGCCCGCCAGCTTGGCTTCTAAGTCTGCCAACGGCAGGTTTTTGGATCCCACGATGTGCCCGGCTGCAAACTCAGCAACGTCAGACACATCGACCACATTCGCTTTTTCGCGGTTGATCAACTGAATAGCGGCGGAAGGCTCCACACCCACGGCGGTCGCACCCTGCAATACCGGCCACATCAGCATGCCGCCTGAAGACAATGCAATCGCGATCAGCATCCAATTGTCGATAATAAATTTCATACAGAACTTTGTTCCTTGTTGGTTACTTCACTCGAAGCCGCCATTTTAGAATGACGGGCTAGGCCCCGCCGCCCGTGCGGGCTGGATTCCTCAACACTTGACCCACCACCATGTACAAACTTGTTCTCGTGCGCCACGGCGAATCGACCTGGAACCTGGAAAACCGCTTCACCGGTTGGACCGATGTGGACCTGACCCCCACCGGCATTGAGCAGGCCAAAAACGCAGGTCGCCTGCTCAAAGCGGACGGTTATGAGTTTGACGTGGCTTACACCAGCGTGCTCAAGCGCGCCATTCGCACCCTGTGGCACACATTGGACGAAATGGACCGCACCTGGCTTCCCGTGGTGCACAGCTGGCGCCTGAACGAGCGCCATTACGGCGCGCTGCAAGGCCTGAACAAAGCGGATATGGCCAAACAATACGGTGACGCCCAAGTGCTGGTCTGGCGCCGCAGCTACGACACGCCGCCACCCGCACTGGAGGCCAGCGACCCCCGCAGCGAGCGCGCAGACATCCGCTACGCGAAGCTGCCTGCCGACCAAGTGCCTTTGACCGAATGCCTGAAAGACACCGTGGACCGCGTCATTCCGTTCTGGAATGAATCCATGGCCCCCGCCATCAAGGCGGGCAAGCGCATTGTGGTGGCAGCCCACGGCAACTCCATCCGCGCACTGATTAAGTACCTGGACAACATCTCGGACGACGACATCGTGGGGGTGAACATCCCTAACGGCATTCCATTGGTGTACGAACTGGACGCCAACCTGAAGCCCATTCGCCACTACTACTTGGGCGATGCCGAAGCGGCTGCCAAGGCTGCAGCCGCCGTCGCTTCCCAAGGCAAGGCCTGATCCGGGGAAGCACCCGTTAACAACGCCCGCTTTTGCGGGCGTTTTTGCAGGTCATGCGGGGAACCCCGCCTGATAGCGCCGCTCCAAGGTGTATATTGGTACGGCACAGGAAGAACTATGGGTCACAAACTGAAAATCACCGGCTGGGTTGCATTGGGCGTAGTTGCCGGCGCCCTCACCACCGTTTCGCTGCAAACCGTTGCACGTAATTCGCTGGCCCCGCTTCCTTTGGAAGAGCTGCAGCAACTCGCCACCGTATTCGGCATGGTCAAAAGCGACTATGTGGAGCCCGTGGATGAGAAAAAGCTGATTACTGACGCCATCACCGGCATGGTGGCCAGTCTGGACCCGCACTCCCAGTATTTCGACAAAAAATCATTCAAAGAATTCCGGGAAGGCACCTCGGGCAAGTTCGTCGGCGTGGGGATTGAAATTACCCAGGAAGACGGCTTGGTCAAAGTGGTGTCCCCCATTGAAGGCTCCCCAGCCTTCCGGGCCGGCCTCAAGACCAACGATCTGATCACCAAAATTGACGACACCGCCGTCAAAGGCCTGACGTTGAACGAAGCCGTCAAGCGCATGCGCGGCGAGCCCGCCACCAAGGTGCTGCTCACCATTTACCGCAAGGATGAAAACCGTACGTTCCCGGTCACCATCACCCGCGAAGAAATCAAGCAGCAATCGGTGCGCGGCAAAGTGATCGAGCCAGGCTACGCTTGGATTCGTGTGAGCCAGTTCCAGGAACGCAGCTTTGAAGATTTCGCCAAGAAAGTGGACGAGATCTACAAACAAGACCCCAAGATCAAGGGCTTGGTGCTGGATTTGCGTAACGACCCGGGCGGCCTGCTGACCTCGGCCGTGGCCATGTCTGCCGCTTTCTTGCCCGACAACGTGACTGTGGTGTCCACCAACGGCCAAACGCCTGAGAGCAAGCAGGTACTGCGTGCCTCAGCAAGTGACATTCGGGGTCTCGCAGGGGCCGACGCGCTGAAAAGCCTGCCCGCGGCACTCAAAAAGGTGCCTCTGGTGGTCTTGGTGAATGAGGGCTCTGCGTCGGCTAGCGAAATTGTGGCCGGCGCACTGCAAGACCACAAACGCGCAACGATTATGGGCAGCCAGTCGTTCGGCAAGGGCTCGGTGCAAACCTTCCGCCCCCTCGGACCGGATACGGGCCTGAAAATCACCACATCCCGCTACTACACCCCTAGCGGCCGCTCCATTCAAGCCAAAGGCATCGTGCCCGATGTGATGGTGGACGAAACCGAAGAAGGCAGCCCTTACGCGGCCCTGCGCATGCGGGAAGCGGACCTGGAGAAGCACCTGACCAGCGGCCAAGGCGAAGAGAAAAAAGATGCGGCGCGTGAAAAAGCCCGCGAAGAAGCTCTGAAACGCCTGGAAGAAGAATCCCGCAAACCGGTGACAGACCGCAAGGTGCCGGAATTTGGCTCGGACAAAGACTTCCAGTTGATGCAAGCGATCAACCAGCTCAAAGGCAAGCCTGTACTGGTCAGCAAAACCCAGGTCGAACGCAAAGAAGAAGTCAAAGAAAACTGATTCCCATGCAGGATGAGGAACTGCTGCGGTACTCCCGCCACATCCTGCTGGATGAAATCGGTATAGAGGGCCAGGAAAAAATCACCCAAGCCCACGTTTTGGTGATCGGCGCGGGGGGCTTGGGCTCTCCAGCAGCTATGTATTTGGCTGCGGCTGGGGTCGGCCAACTGAGCTTGGTGGACCCCGACGAGGTCGATCTGACCAACCTGCAAAGGCAAATCATCCACTCAACCTCCAGCGTAGGACAACCCAAGGTTGCGTCTGCCGCTACGCGGCTTAACGCGCTCAACCCTGGAACGCAGGTACATGGCTACGCACAAAGCGCTGACGCCGAATGGCTCGCAGCGCACCTTCCCGGCATAGATGTCGTGTTGGATTGCTGCGATAACTTCAGCACACGCCAAGCCGTCAATGCCGCCTGTGTCGCGCGAGGAATCCCCTTAGTGTCCGGCGCAGCCATCCGCTTCGATGGGCAAGTGGCAGTGTTTGACACCCGAAAAACAGACGCCCCCTGCTACGCCTGTGCGTTCCCCCCCGACGACGCACCCCCACCCACCCGCTGCGCCACCATGGGCGTATTCGCGCCACTGGTGGGCATCATCGGCGCCATGCAGGCGGCCGAGGCACTCAAGGTACTCATGGGTTTCCCGGTAAACCTCACTGGGCGCCTGATGTTGTTTGATGGGCTGCGCAGCGAATGGACCGAAATGCGGCTTCCCCGCGATCCAGCCTGCCCGGTATGCAGTACGCACCGTTGAGAGATTGAGCCGCGAACACCTGCCAAATACCCGGCTACCGCCTCGTTTTTGCCGCAAGAGAGCAAGGCTTCCTGTTAGACTTTCTAGCACTTTATTTGTAAAACTGTGGCAAAACCGCTTACACCGTCCCTCGTTGAGCTTCAGCGCTTGCGCCTAGACGATGCACGCGCCTTGCTGGACCATGACGGCAACGTCACCCTGCCACCACCCGAAGCGTCCTCCACCGCGTATTTGCAGGCCATGATCGATGGCTTGTGTGAACTCTCTCTCAAAGACCCCTTGACCGGACTCGCCAACCGCCGCCATTTCCGTGCGGTCGTGGAGCGTTCGATTGACGTGGTCGCGCGGTCCGGCGAACCCGCTTTGCTGCTGATGCTGGACATCGACCACTTCAAAAAAGTCAATGACACCTACGGCCACCAAGCAGGCGATCAGGTGCTGCAAGCGATTGCCAAGGCGCTTTCTGGCTGTGTGCGCCCCATGGACACCGTGGCACGGTTCGGCGGAGAAGAGTTTTCGGTAATGCTACCCAGCTGCCACACCGGTTTTGGTGCGGCAGTCGCAGAGCGTATTCGCGCACATGTGGAAGCCATGTCCATTCCTATAGCGCCGGGCTTGTCCATCAAGGTCACGGTGAGCATAGGCGGAGCTTTTGCGCCCGAGTGGGTCCGCTCCACCGCCACACTGTGGACGGAACGCGCGGATATGCAGCTGTACCGGGCCAAGGCGGACGGGCGTAACCGGATCTACCTGGACCAGCAGCAAGAAATTTATGTCAGTGCTGAAGAAAAAAATCTCTTGTTCGGCCACCTCGCATTGGGTGAACCGGCCTGGATTGAAAGCGTTTCCAGCGAAGCACCTGTCGGCAATGCCGGCAGTGCCATGCAAAGGGTATTTTGATGTCTGACGTACTGAACCCTCCTGAGTCCTCCGAAGGCAGTACCGGCGTGCCGCTGAAACCTATCGGCAAAGTCGTTGCCGTGACCAGCGGTAAAGGCGGCGTAGGAAAAACCTTTGTCTCTGCAAACTTGGCGGCTGCCTTGGCCAAACGCGGCCAGCGCGTATTGGTGCTCGATGCGGACTTGGGCCTGGCCAATCTGGATGTGGTGCTAAACCTCTACCCCAAAATCACCTTGCACGATGTCTTCACCGGCAAAGCCAAGCTGGAAGAGGCCATTATTCGGGCTCCAGGCGGTTTTTCCGTGTTGTTGGCGGGCTCCGGCATGGTGGAGTATTCGCGCCTCACACCGGAAGTGCGTGGGGATTTTCTGCAAATCATGAACGGACTGGTGCCGCATTACGATGTGGTCATTCTGGACACGGGTGCCGGCATCTCCGATGTGGTGCTGTTTGCCGTGTCCCTCGCGTCTGAAGTACTGGTGGTCGCTACACCCGAGCCCACCTCGCTTACCGATGCGTATGCCACCATCAAGGTGTTGGTAGGCCAGCAAAAACGGCAAACCATTCGCATGGTGATTAACCAGACCGCACGCTTGGGCGATGGCCGGGCCATTACCACCCAATTGCAGCAGGTGCTGGACCGTTTCGTCACCACCGACACGGGCAAACATGTGCGCTTGGTGCACATGGGCGATATTCCGGCCGACCCCTCAGTGCGACAAGCCATCATGCGGCGCCAATTGCTGCTACAGGCCATGCCCGGCAGCCCGGCAGCGCTTGCGATTTCGCAACTGGCCGTCAAGGTGGAAGAAACCGTGGGTCTGAGGGCCGCTTAAGCCGACAAAATCCAGCCCTCCAAAGGGTCCAAATTCTGCGGCAAACCGTACAGGGGATGGCCCTGCTGATGCTGTACTTCCGCCCACGCCGCCAACACCAGGCACAGCACCGCATCCAGGCTATCGCCGCTGGCATCTTCCACCAGAGCATCCCGCTGGGCGTGGCTTAACTTCAGGCGGACCGCCCACCGGGTTTGGCCGGTCTCCAAGGCGTTGATAAGATCTTTGCGGGCAATCAAGCGATCGGCCGTTTGCTTGGCTTTGTCGTCACTTTTGTAGCTCCGGCTGCCCAACACCGCTCTTGCCACCAACCCGGGATACGCCTCCAGCGCGACGCGTGCCGGCCCGGAGGCGGCAGCAGGCTGTTGCAGGCCGGGCACATACACACCGGCTTGCAGCAAGCGTGGCACGCCGGCATACAGCATGAAGGCCACCGGCGGGTTGACCCACTTCATGGATGGGCTGGACCTAGCAGGTATATCTGTCGCCCGGTGCGCAAACTTGCCTCCTACGGGGCGGGCATTGCAAAACCCGGCAAAAGTGGCCCGGATCTCGTCACGCGACAGCCCTGCGTAGTGGCGCATGCACGCCTCCCACTCGGTGGGCCACCCCAGCGCCACCACCAATTCACGCGGCAAGCCAAATGGCAAATCGAAAGCGCCTATCCAGGCAGGTTCCTGGATCAGCCACGCCGAGAATGCGTCCAGTGAGGACAAGCGATCCAGGCGCTGCAACACCAATCGCCCACCGGTTTGCACACCGGTGGCACCCACGATCGCTTTGCGCGCTGAGGGGCTGCTGGAGAAATCACAACCGACAAGAAGTGCCATCTACAACACCAGCCCACAAAGGCTGTCCAGGTCATGCGCTCCGATCAGGCGCGCCCGATGATGGAGGCGGTAGCCATCAGCTCTTCGAGCAAGGCCAAAGACACTTTGCCCGACACCGAGTACGGGTCCAACTCAGGCCGCTCGGCGTACTTCAACAAAATGTTGGTGTTGATTTTGGACATATTGACCTGCCCCATCGTCCAGCCACCGAAACGGCGCTCGGTGATTTCTTCGTAGTGCAGCAGCACCACATCTTTGTGGCGCACATCTTTTTGGATGTGCCCGTACAACTCACTGACCGCCATGCGGCCCCCTTCGATGGCCTGCAAAAAGATGCCCCCCCCGTAGCAAAGAATGCCAGTGATCCCGCAGGTAGGGTTGTAGTTGCGGGACTGGGACAGAATGGCATCGATCGCTTCGGGATTCGAATCGATCGCGCGGCTGGCATAGAGCAAACGAACCAACATGGCATTAGCCTTTCTGAGGAATAAGGGAGAGAAATTCGCGGCGCAGGTTGGGGTCTTTCAGGAAGACACCGCGCATGACCGAGTTGATCATCTTGCTGTCCATATCCTTCACACCGCGCCAGGCCATGCAGTAGTGGCTGGCTTCCATGACGATGGCCAAGCCGTCAGGTTGGGTTTTTTCCTGGATGAGGTCGGCCAGCTGCACTACGGCTTCTTCCTGGATCTGGGGACGGCCCATGATCCACTCGGCCAGACGGGCGTATTTGGACAAACCGATCACATTGGTGTGCTCGTTGGGCATCACACCGATCCAGATCTTGCCGATCACCGGGCAAAAGTGGTGGCTGCAGGCACTGCGCACGGTGATGGGGCCTACGATCATCAACTCATTCAGGTGCCCGACGTTGGGAAACTCGGTGATGGTGGGTGCCGGCACATAGCGACCCCGAAATACCTCGTTGAGGTACATCTTGGCGACACGGCGGGCGGTGTTGTCAGTGTTGTGGTCGTTCTCGATGTCGATGACCAGGCTGTTCAACACGCCGCGCATCTGCACTTCGACTTCGTCCAACAAGGTTTCCAACTCACCCGGCTGAATGAAATCGGCAATGTTATCGTTGGCATGAAAGCGCTTGCGGGAGGCCTTCAGCCGTTCGCGGATTTTTACGGAAACCGGGGTTCCCTCAAAAGCGTCAGAGGAGCTCATAGTGAATTTGTTGGTCATGAAAGTCCGGTCATGGTACCAGCGATTGAATTTTAGGGTTTTTCGATATTAGCGCCCGTCAATAGTGCGCGAGCAGCTATCAATTTAATAGCGACTACCACTAAAGAACAGCAAAACCCGCATGAACCCGAATGCCAGCCGGTCGCGCAGTCGCTGCCGCCAAGGGCGCTTAGCGTCGGCAGCCCGGTCCAGGGCGCGGGTGCTTGTTTGAATGAGAGCACACAGCGCCGCGTGGAGCCGGCCCGCGAACGCCGCATCGTGAACCACCACATTGGCCTCCCGCGCGAGCAGCAAGCTCAAGGGGTCGAGGTTGGACGAGCCTACCGTTGCCCACACACCGTCCACCACCGCCACTTTGGCATGCAAAAAACCGGGGGTGTACTCGTGAATCTCCACCCCCGCGTTCACCAGCTCGCTGAAGACCGGCCGCGAAGCGTGGTACTGAATGAAATACTCATAGCGCCCCTGCACCACGACCTGCACCCTGACCCCTCTGCGCACCGCGTGCTTGAGCGCACGCCGCAGACGCGCACCTGGTAAAAAATAGGCATTTGCCAGCACGATATGCTGGCGGGCCTCACCAATGGCTTTCAAATAGGCACGCTCGATGCGCGTGCGATTGCGCACGTTGTCTCGCAGCACCAGTGCCGCGAAGCTTCCGGTGGTCACTGCCGTGGCATCGGTCGGTGTCCCTGCCCGCGAAGGAAACAAGCCCAGCGCGGGCCAACTCTTGCGAACCTCTTGCCAATGGAGTTGCTCCAGTTGGCGGGTCGTTTCCAGGCGCGCCCAGAACTGCTCCATGGCCAGCTGGCACTGCGCCACCAAGGGGCCTTCGACCCGGACGGCGTAGTCCAACCGCGCCACCTGGAGCGCGCCATGGTGGGGGTCCAACCAATCGTCCACGATGTTGATACCGCCACAAAACGCCCACCGCCCGTCGACCACGCACAGTTTGCGGTGCAAGCGTCGCCAGCGGCCGGGTATCAACAAACCCAGATGCCCCAAGGGGGCGTACTGGTGCCAACGGACCCCACTGGCCGTCCAACGACGCTGCCACTCCGGCGGAACCAGCGGTGTGCCTACCCCATCGACCACCACGTACACCGGCACACCCCGCTGCGCCGCACGCTCCAAGGCCTGAGCGACCTCCAAGCCTTGTGCATCAAAGTGAAAAATATACGTTTCCAGCCGCACTTCCTTTTGGGCACTGTCCACCGCGGCAATCAGGGCCGGAAAAAACTGCGCGCCCCCCTCCAGCAAAGTGAGCTGGTGACCGGCAGCAAACGTAGCGGATCTCAGCATGACGCAGGCTCCGGCATCAACGTCCACTCGGTGATGAGTGGCAAATGGTCCGACATGCGCGCCCAGGTCATGCCACGGGGCACCTGTGCCCCCACGGGGGTGAGCCCCCGCGCGAGTACATGATCCAACTGCACCAGTGGCAAGCGGGAGGGAAAGGTGGCACAACGCCGCCCCATGGGCGCTGCCAAACCAGCAGGTGCCAATTGCTGCGCGACCCAGGCCGGCAAGTCGTTGAAATCTCCCGCCACCAGCAAAGGGGCGGTGGGGGGAATCTCCCGTGCAATGAATTGGCGTAGTTGCTGCAACTGGCGCTGGCGACCGGCTCGAATCAGCCCCAGGTGCGCCACCAGCACGTGTATTGTGCGCCCGGCAATATCCAGCTCCACATGCAGCAGACCGCGCTGCTCCAGGCGGTGGTCCGACATGTCCTCATGCTGGTGTTGCACCACAGGCCATCGGGTCAACAAGGCGTTGCCGTGTTCGCCATGGCGGGTGATGGCGTTGGTACGGTAAATGGCTTCGTACCCGGCAGGAGCCAAAAAATCAGCTTGCGGCGCCTCCGGCCAATGCGGAAAGTGCCGGGCCTCGCGGTGGTGCATTTTGCGCACCTCTTGCAAACACAGCACATCGGCATCCATGTGCGCCATGGTGTGGCTCAGGTTGTGAATCTCCAGACGCCGCAGCGGCCCCACGCCTTGCACGCCTTTGTGGATGTTGTAGGTCACCACCCGCAAAGTGGTCATGCGCCCTCCCCCTGCAAGGTCGGGGGCATGCGCAACAGCTGCAACACCGCCTCTGCGTTGGAGGGTGAAAAACACAGGTCTGCTGCCGCTGCATAGGGCAACCAGCGGTAGTCGGTGTGCTCACGCGGCGACAGTGTGACGGCGCAAATGGCGGGCACCTGTAAGCCAAAAACCCGCTCGGTGTTGTGCGTTACCCCGGGGGCATAGCGGTGCAGCCAGCGCGGGTAGATGGTGTACACATTCTCCAGCCCCCAGTCGGTCAATGCCCCCTGCAAGGCACCGCCGGGGCGGCAATCCAAACCGGTTTCTTCCCACACCTCCCGGGCGGCAGTGACGGCCCAGTCTTCATTCACGGCATCCTTGGCACCGGTCACCGATTGCCAAAAGGGCGGTGCATCAGGGTCCGGCTCCACCCGCCGGATCAACAGCACCTCGCGCTGCGGGGTGTGAATCACCACCAAGACCGACTGCGGAATTTTGAAGTACTGTGTCATGGGCCTCGCAATGAAAAAGGGCACCCCGAAGAGTGCCCTTTCATTGTGCATCACCCCTGCGAAGGGTCTGTGCGTCTCAGGCCGTTTTGGCCAAGTCCACGTTGCGCAAGCGGATGTGCAATTCGCGCAGTTGCTTCTCATCCACCGGGCTGGGGGCTTGAGTCAACAAGCACTGGGCACGCTGGGTCTTGGGGAAGGCAATCACGTCACGGATGGACTCGGCACCCGTCATCAGCGTGACGATACGGTCCAGGCCGAAGGCCAGACCACCGTGGGGTGGCGCGCCGTATTGCAAAGCGTCCAGCAGGAAGCCGAACTTGAGTTGGGCTTCTTCAGGGGTGATCTTCAAGGCATCGAACACCTTTTGCTGCACATCAGCGCGGTGGATACGGACCGAGCCGCCGCCCATTTCCCAGCCATTCAAGACCATGTCGTAGCCTTGGGAAATGCACTTTTCAGGCGCGGTGACCATCCAGTCCTCATGCCCTTCCTTGGGCGCGGTGAAGGGGTGGTGCACGGCGGTGTAACGCTGGCTTTCCTCGTCGTATTCAAACATCGGGAAGTCGACCACCCACAACGGCTTCCAACCGGCTTCAAACAAGCCGTTTTTCTTGCCGAATTCGCTATGGCCGATCTTGATGCGCAGGGCACCGATCGCGTCGTTGACGATCTTCTCTTTGTCTGCGCCGAAGAAAATCAGGTCGCCGTTCTGGGCACTGGTGCGCTCCAGCACTGCAGCCAAAGCGACATCGTGGATGTTTTTCACGATAGGGCTTTGCAAGCCATCACGGCCCTTGGACAGGTCGTTCACGCGGATATAGGCCAAGCCCTTGGCGCCGTAGATCTTGACGAACTCGGTGTACGCGTCGATTTCACCGCGGCTGATGCCACCGTTTTCTGCAGAACCGCCGGGCACGCGCAAGGCCACCACACGGCCGCCCTTCATGGTGGCTGCGCCGGAGAACACCTTGAAGTCCACGTCCTTCATGACATCCGTCAGCTCAGCGAATTGCAAGTTCACACGCAAGTCAGGCTTGTCGGAGCCGTACAGGCGGGCGGCGTCCTGGTAGGTCATGACCGGGAACTCGCCCAAGTCCACACCGATGGTGTTTTTGAACACGGTGGTGATCATGCCTTGGAACATGTCACGGATGTCTTCCTCGGTCAGGAAAGAGGTCTCGATATCAATCTGGGTGAATTCAGGCTGGCGGTCCGCGCGCAAGTCTTCATCGCGGAAGCACTTGGTGATCTGGTAGTAGCGATCGAAACCCGCCACCATCAACAGCTGCTTGAACAACTGGGGCGACTGGGGCAAAGCGAAGAACTGGCCATCGTGCACCCGGCTGGGCACCAGGTAGTCGCGCGCACCTTCGGGCGTGCTCTTGGTAAGCATGGGAGTTTCGATATCCACAAAACCGTTGGCATCCAGGAACTTGCGCACTTCCATCGCCACGCGGTACCGCAACATCAGGTTGTTCTGCATGTAAGGACGGCGCAGATCCAACACGCGGTGGGTCAAGCGGGTGGTTTCAGACAGGTTGTCTTCGTCAATCTGGAACGGAGGGGTGACCGAGGCGTTCAGCACCGTCAGTTCGTGGCACAACACTTCAATCTTGCCGCTCTTGAGGCTGTCGTTGGTGGTGCCTTCGGGACGCGCACGCACCAGACCCTTGATCTGCACGCAGTACTCATTGCGGATGTCTTCGGCCACCTTGAACATGTCGGCGCGGTCGGGATCACACACCACTTGCACATAGCCTTCGCGGTCACGTACATCCACAAAAATCACGCCACCGTGGTCACGACGACGATTGACCCAACCACACAGGGTCACGGTTTGGCCCAACAGGGCTTCGGTCACGAGACCGCAGTAATGAGAACGCATAGCCATAGAGTGCTTTCAATTCGCTGCACCGGGTGCAGCGGGTTAGTAATAAGTTATTTGCTTGCCGCAGGCGCCGCGGGGACGTGGGCACTGGGCGCCACCGAACCCATGGAGATGACGTAGGTCAGCGCCTCATCTACGCTCATGTCGAGCTCGACCACGTCCTTGCGCGGCAGCATCAGGAAGAAACCACTGGTCGGGTTGGGTGTGGTCGGCACATACACGCTCACAAAGTCTTCGCCCAAATGGGTCGCCACTTCGCCACCGGGCGTACCGGTCTGGAAACCGATGGTCCAACTGCCCTCGCGGGGGTACTGGATCAACAGGGCCGTACGAAAGGCATTGCCATTGCTGGAAAACAAGGTGTCAGACACCTTCTTCACGCTGTTGTAGATGGATTTGACAATGGGAATGTTGGTAAACAACTTGTCCCACTGCTTCACCCACCAGCGACCTGCAACGTTGGACACCAATGCGCCCGTGACCAGCAAAGCCGCGAACACCAACACCACCCCGAGGCCGGGAATGCTGTGCAGCCGCTCAATCGTGGGGGCAGAGGTGATGGGGGTTACTGCCGCCACGCCACTCAGGAAGCCGGCAAACACGGCATCCAGCAAACCGACCAGCCATAGCAGGACCCAAATGGTGATTGCCAAGGGCAACCAAACCATCAGGCCGGTGAGCAGGTATTTTTTAATGGGCACAGGTGCTCCGCTTCAGGTGGTGGATGACGGGGTGCTGGGTGCGGCGGGTACAGGTGCAGCCGCCGGCGTTTCCGCTTTGGTTTCCGTTTTAGCGGCTGCGCTGTCGCCAGTGGCGGGCGCCACACCGGTCGCGGGGGCACTGCCTCCCTTGAAATCGGTCACATACCAACCGGAACCCTTGAGCTGGAAACCAGCTGCAGTGAGTTGTTTTTTGAACGCGGGGGCGTTGCACTGGGGGCAGTCTTGCAGCGGGGCGTCGGAGATTTTCTGCAGTACATCCTTGGCAAACCCGCAGGACTCGCATTTGTAGGCGTAAATGGGCATGGAAGTAGTGCTCAGACCTGAAGTTGCAAAACCCTCAATTATAGGTGTGCGATCAAAACCAGCGGATACGCGCCCAGAGCTGCACCAGCACCAAACCCACCGAGAAGCCGATGACGACCGCTACCAGCGTTTGCAACAAGCGGTTGGTGCGCTTTTGCTCTTGCAGCAGCTCACGCATCACATCGTCACTACCTCCGTTGCGGCGCTGCAAATACTGGTGCAGCAAACCGGGCAACTCGGGCAGCAACTTGGCGTAGCGCGGAGCCTGCGCCTTGAGGTCGTGAATCAAACGCTGGGGACCCACTTGCTGCAGCATCCACTGCTCTAGGAAGGGTTTGGCGGTCGCCCAGAGATCAAGATCGGGGTCCAGATCACGGCCCAGGCCTTCGATATTGAGCAGCGTTTTTTGCAGCAACACGAGTTGCGGCTGGATTTCCACCTGGAAACGGCGCGAGGTCTGGAACAGGCGCATGAGCACCATGCCCAGCGAGATTTCCTTGAGCGGCCGGTCAAAGTAAGGCTCACACACGGCGCGAACGGCGGCTTCCAGCTCATCCACCCGGGTGGCCGCAGGCACCCAGCCGGACTCGATGTGCAGCTCGGCCACGCGCTTGTAGTCACGGCGGAAGAAGGCCACAAAGTTCTGTGCCAGGTACTCCTTGTCCACCTCGGTCAAGGTGCCGACGATGCCGAAATCCAAGGAGATGTAGCGACCAAACGTCTCCGGCGCCAGACTGACCTGGATGTTGCCCGGGTGCATATCGGCATGGAAAAACCCGTCGCGGAACACCTGGGTAAAAAACAGGGTCACGCCATCGCGCGCCAGCTTGGGCACATCCACCCCAGCCGCGCGGAGCTTGCCAATCTGGCTGATGGGCACACCATGCATGCGCTCCATGACCAGCACTTCGGTAGTGCAGTAGTCCCACAACATCTCGGGAATGAGCACCAGATCGAGCCCCTCCATGTTGCGGCGCAGTTGCGCGGCACTGGAGGCTTCGCGCACCAGGTCCAGCTCGTCGTGCAGGTATTTGTCAAACTCGGCCACCACCTCGCGGGGTTTGAGGCGCTTGCCGTCGGTGGACAGCCCTTCGACCCAGCCGGCCATCATGCGCATGAGCGCCAAATCTTTGTCGATCACGCCCAGCATGTCAGGGCGCAGCACTTTGACGGCCACCTCCCGCTCACGCCCGTTCCGGTCGCGCAACACCGCAAAGTGCACCTGCGCAATCGACGCACTGGCCACCGGCGTGCGCTCGAAGGACACAAAAATTTCAGCCACCGGCTTGCCCAAAGCGCGCTCAATAGTGGCTACGGCCACGGCAGAGTCAAACGGTGGCACACGATCTTGCAGCTTCGCCAGCTCGTTGGCGATGTCCAGCGGCAGCAAATCGCGGCGGGTGGAGAGCACCTGCCCGAACTTCACAAAAATCGGCCCCAGCCGCTCCAGCGCTTCGCGCAAACGCTGACCGCGCGGCTCATCCAGAGAGCGGCCTATGGATACGATGCGCGCAATCAAACGCAACCAGGGCTTCTGGAAGCTGGTGAGCACCAGCTCGTCCAGCCCGTAGCGCAGGACGACCCAGACAATGAACAGGCCGCGGCCGAGGCGGCTCATGGGGCTTTGGCGCTGGATTCCGCCGCTGCCGGGCGCTTGCTGCCCACAAACTGTTGCAAGGCCTGGCCCACAGTACGGCAGGTTTGCATCAGCATGTGCGCGGGCGCATCCCCCATGATTTTGGAGAGGTCTTCCTCCACATCCCAGCGCACATGGTCGGCCAGCCAATTCACTTCGGCCGCCAGCTGGACATCGCCCTCAATCCGCACCGAGGGCTTGGCGCCCTGCATGACGGCTTGCGCAATCGCAAAAGGAGATTCTTCGGTCACGGTGAGTGTCAGGTCCGGCGTGGCATCCGCACCGGCCAGGTCCAGCAAACCGGCAGGTGTGGCCTGTACCCGGAAGCTGAACTCACGCCACTGGGTATGAATCACACGGCCCTTCTGACGTGCCAAGCGCTCGGTGGCTTGCGGCTCTTGCTGCAACACGTGGTTGAGCAGAAGCACGACTCGACGGTGGCTTTCTTCTACCGCCCAAGCGGGAGGCGTTAAAGGGAGAGGGAGGTTCTGGAAGAGGCCTTCCAGCATGGAAAAGGGGGACTGTGTTGCCATAGTCCCCCATTATCTTCCTGAAAAATGACCGGCTTTATTGCAGGGCCTGCACACCCGCCACCAACCAACCGCTGCTGCCGTTTTTGGCTTTGGTCATGTTCCAGACCTCGCGGAACGGGCTGGGCCCGGCCGAGGGCTCTTCGCGGATCATGCCGGAGAACTCCACGCTGGCCATGTACTCATCAGGCAGCTCTTCAATGCCCAGCAAACGGGCTTCGATCATCACCACATCCGTCTGGTTGGCGCCTGCACCAGTGTGGGCCTCGCGCTCCGCCAGTTGGGTCTGGATTTCGCGGGTCATGTCGTCGGTCATCATGGCGCGCAGGGCGGCCACATCCGCACGGTCCCACGCCGCTTGCAGGGTCACAAAATTAGTTTTGGCCGACTTGAGGAAGCCTTCGGTGTCAAAACCGGCAGGCACGCCCCAGGTTTGCGAACCCATCAAGGCGGAGCCGATGATGGAGCCGCCATTGGCAGGCGGCTGAGGCGCCTCAAAGGCCATGCTGCCACGCTCCCACGGACGGGCCGACGCATCGTTGCCCACATTTTCCGCACGGTACTGCTTCACATCCTGCACGGGTGCCGGGCCAGCGCCCTGAAAGGCGAATGGCGAGGGGGCTTGCGCTACCGGCTTGCGGCTGCGCATGAACATGCCAATCAGCATCATCACACCCAGTGCCAGCAAGCCGAACATCAACATATTGCCGAACGCTTCGCCCATGCCGAGCGAGTGGGCCAGCCAGGCCAGGCCCAGGCCGGCTGCCAAACCACCCAACATCGCGCCCCACGGGCGCTTGGGCGCCTGGGCTGCGGCAGGCGCAGCCGCCGGTGCGGGTTTGGCCGCCGTGTTGTTGACGCTTTGCGCAGGAGCGCCGGGCGCCGCAGGGGTCGCGGCTTCGCGCTGCGTCACATTGCTCGACTGCTTGCCGAACGACTTGCCCCCGCCCAGGCGACGGGCAGCCTCTGCGTCAAAACCCGTCAGGGTCAGCGCCAGTGTCAAAGCCAATGCCCAAATTTTCATGTGCGTCTCCAAGTTTTTTGTGATCTCAGCACTTGATTCCAACATGCAAGGCGGCAATGCCGCCAGTCAAATTGTGATAGTCCACATGACCAAAGCCCACTTTGTGCATGAGGGTCTTTAGCTCTTGTTGACCCGGGTGCATGCGGATGGACTCGGCCAGATAGCGGTAACTGGCGTCATCTCCGGCGATCAGCTTGCCCAAACGCGGCAACACCTTGAAGGAATACCAGTCGTACACCTTCTCCAGGGGTGGCGCCACCTTGGAAAACTCCAGCACCAGCAGCTTGCCGCCGGGCTTCAAGACCCGTTGCATTTCTGCCAACGCCACGTCTTTGTGCGTCATGTTGCGCAGGCCGAAGGCCACGCTGACCACGTTGAAGTAGTTGTCAGGGAAAGGCAGCTTCTCCGCATCGCACACCAGGGTTGGCAACACAATGCCGGCATCCAGCAGGCGGTTGCGGCCGGTGGAGAGCATGGCCTCATTGATATCGGTGTGCACCACCTGGCCGGATTTGCCGACTTTTTTGGAGAACGCCATGGCCAAGTCGCCCGTGCCACCGGCGATGTCCAGGGCCTTGTCGCCCTCTTTGAGGTTGGCCACCAACACGGTGTAAGCCTTCCAGGCGCGGTGCAGGCCGGCCGACATCAGGTCGTTCATCAAGTCGTACTTGGGGGCGACCGAGTCAAACACGCCGCGTACGTGGCGCGCCTTCTCCGCCTCATCAACCGACTTGAAACCGAAATGGGTAGTGCTCATATTTTTTAGTCAAATTGGGCTCTAGCGCTTGTGGAATGTGCGCCAGCAGCTCCTGAAACAATAGCAATCCGATGCTGGAAAATCAATGGCTCGCGCAGCTATGACCACCCTTGGGCGCCATCACCGCATCGCGCTCCACGCCCGCAGCTTTCAGCTTGTTTTCGTAATCCTGCCACAGGCGCGCCTGCTGGGAACCCAAAAAGTACAGGTAGTCCCAGGTATAGATGCCGGTGTCATGGCCGTCTGAGAAGCGGGGCTGCACCGCGTAGTTGCCTACCGGGTCCAGTGCTTCCAGCTCCACATCGCGCTTGCCGGTTTGCAGGGTTTCTTGCCCCGGGCCATGGCCCTGCACCTCCGCAGAGGGCGAGTAGACCCGCATCAACTCAAACGGAATGCGAAAGCGCGCCCCATCCGAGAAGCCCACTTCCAGTACGCGGCTCTGGCCGTGGACGGTGATGTCTTGCGGTGTGGGCGCTCCAGCGGTCAAACCAGCCATGGCGCCCCCTTAGACCAGCACGCGCTCAATGCCACCGGCATTGGCGGTTTGCACGTACTCGGGCAACCATTCTTTGCCCAGAATCTGGTTGGCCATCTCCACCACGATGTAGTCGGCCTCCAGCAAGCCGTTGTTCAGGTCGTTGCCGTAGCGGCTCAGGCCTTGCAAGCAGCTCGGGCAACTGGTCAATATCTTCACATTGCCTTCCGCCTTGGGCGCCTGTCCCTCGGGCGCCGTCAGGGCACGCAAAGCGGTTTCTCCCTTGCGCAACTCTTCTTCCTTGCGGAAGCGGATTTGGGTGGAGATGTCGGGGCGGGTCACGCCCAGCGTGCCGGACTCGCCGCAGCAGCGGTCATTCTTCAACACCGCATCGCCCACGAGCGCCTTGACCGTCTTCATCGGGTCTTGCAACTTCATGGGACTGTGGCAAGGGTCGTGGTACAGGTAACCCGCACCCGCACCGCCCTCGGGCACCAGCGTAATGCCTTTTTCCAGCAGGTACTCGTGGATGTCGATGATGCGGCTGCCGGGGAAGATTTTGTCGAACTCGTAGCCCTGCAACTGGTCGTAGCAGGTACCGCAGCTCACTACCACCGTCTTGATGTCCAGGTAGTTCAGCGTGTTAGCCACACGGTGGAACAGCACCCGGTTGTCGGTAATGATTTTCTCGGCCTTGTCTGCCTGACCGGAGCCACGCTGGGGGTAGCCGCAGCACAGGTAGCCGGGCGGCAACACGGTTTGCACACCCGCATGCCAGAGCATGGCTTGGGTTGCCAAGCCCACCTGGCTGAACAGGCGCTCCGAGCCGCAGCCGGGGAAGTAAAACACCGCCTCCGTTTCCGAAGTGGTGGACTTCGGGTTGCGGATGATGGGCACGTAATCCGCATCTTCAATGTCCAGCAAGGCGCGCGCCGTTTTCTTGGGCAAGCCGCCGGGCATCTTCTTGTTGATGAAGTGGATCACCTGCTCCTTGATAGGCGCAGTGCCCACCGAGGCCGGGGGTTTGTTGGTCTGCTTCTTCGCCGCCAGGCGCAAGACCTGGTTAGCCAAGCGCTGGGCCTTGAAGCCCACGCCCACCATGGCGGTGCGCATCAGCTTGATGGTTTCCGGGTTGGTCGCGTTGAGGAAGAACATGGCCGCCGCGTTGCCGGGGCGGAAGGACTTCTGCCCCATCTTGCGCAACAAGTTGCGCATGTTCATGGTCACGTCGCCAAAGTCGATCTTCACCGGGCAGGGCGATTCGCACTTGTGGCAGACCGTGCAGTGGTCGGCCACGTCTTCAAACTCTTCCCAGTGCTTCACGCTGATGCCGCGGCGGGTCTGCTCCTCATAGAGGAAGGCTTCGACCAGCAGCGAGGTCGCCAAAATTTTGTTGCGCGGGCTGTAGAGCAGGTTGGCACGCGGCACGTGGGTGGCGCACACCGGTTTGCACTTGCCGCAGCGCAGGCAGTCTTTCACGCTATCGGCAATCGCGCCAATATCGCTCTGCTGCATGATGAGCGACTCGTGCCCCATGAGGCCGAAGGACGGCGTGTAGGCATTGGTCAAATCGGCGTAGATGGTGGAACCATCCGCAGTCAAATGCGGCGCGAACCCTTGCCCATCTAGCGCAGGCAGCTCCTGATTCCGTAGCAACTTACCTTTGTTGAAGCGGCCTTCGGGGTCCACCTTGGCTTTGTAGGCAATGAACGGCGCCAGCTCGGCTTCGCTCAAAAACTCCAGCTTGGTGATACCGATGCCGTGCTCGCCGGAGATCACGCCGTCCAGACTACGGGCCAGCGCCATGATGCGTTTGACCGCGCCATGGGCGGCTTGCAGCATGTCGTAGTCATCGCTGTTGACGGGAATGTTGGTGTGCACATTGCCGTCACCGGCGTGCATGTGCAGCGCCACCCAGACGCGGCCTTTGAGCACGCGCTTGTGAATGGCGGTGCACTCGGCCAGGATGGCGTCAAACGCCGCACCCGTGAAGATGGCTTGCAGCGGCGCGCGCAACTGGGTCTTCCAGCTGGCGCGCAGCGTGTGGTCTTGCAGCTGGGGGAACAGGCTCTCCACCTGCTCCAACCAGCCCTGCCACTGGCCACGCACCTGCGCCACCAGCTCCAGGGCCTGCGCCACGCGGTCTTCCAGCAGCTCAGCCGATGGAATGTCGTTGGCATCGTCCGTCTTGCCCAAAGGCAGGTCGCTGCGCTCAAAGAATTCGGTCAAGGCATCGCACAGGGCCAGCTTGTTTTGCAGGCTCAGCTCGATGTTGATGCGCTCGATGCCGTCCGTGTACTCCGCCATGCGGGGCAACGGGATCACCACGTCTTCATTAATCTTGAAGGCGTTGGTGTGCTTGCTGATGGCCGCGGTGCGTTTGCGGTCCAGCCAGAACTTCTTGCGGGCTTCTGGGCTGATGGCCACAAAGCCTTCGCCACTGCGGCCATTGGCCAAGCGCACCACTTCGCTGGTGACGCGGGCCACATCGTCGGCGTTGTCGCCGGCAATATCGCCGAACAACACCATCTTGGGGAAACCGCCACGCTTGCTCTTGGTGGCATAGCCCACGGCTTTCAGGTAACGGTCGTCCAGGTGCTCCAAGCCGGCCAGCAACACGCCGCTGCGCTTTTGCTCGGCGAACATGAAGTCCTTGATGTCCACGATGCTGGGCACCGCGTCCTTGGCATTGCCGAAAAACTCCAGGCACACCGTACGGGTGTGAGCCGGCATCTTGTGCACCACCCAGCGCGCGCTGGTGATCAGGCCGTCGGTGCCTTCTTTCTGGATGCCGGGCAGGCCGCTCAGGAACTTGTCGGTCACGTCCTTGCCCAGGCCTTCCTTGCGGAAGGTGGTGCCGGGAATGTCCAGCCGCTCTGTGCGGATGGGCGTTTTGCCATCGGCCTTGTAGTACTGCAGCTCGAAGCTGGCCACCTCCACATCATGGATCTTGCCCATGTTGTGGTTGATGCGGGTCACTTCCAGCCACTCGGCCTGCGGGGTCACCATGCGCCAGCTGGCCAGGTTGTCCAGCGCCGTGCCCCAAAGCACGGCCTTTTTGCCGCCCGCATTCATGGCGATGTTGCCGCCTATGCACGAGGCCTCGGCAGACGTCGGGTCCACTGCAAACACATAGCCGCCGCGCTCGGCCGCATCCGCCACCCGCTGGGTGACCACACCAGCTTCGGACCACACGGTGGCCACATCGCGGTCCAAACCGGGGAGACGCTTCATCTCCACCTCGGTCATGGCTTCGAGCTTTTCGGTGTTGATGACCACGCTCTTCCAGGTCAGTGGAATCGCGCCGCCGGTGTAGCCGGTGCCGCCCCCCCGGGGAATGATGGTCAGCCCGAGTTCGATACAGCCCTTCACCAGACCGGCCATTTCCTCTTCCGAGTCCGGGCACAGCACCACAAAAGGATATTCCACGCGCCAATCGGTCGCGTCGGTCACGTGACTCACGCGGCTCAGACCGTCGAACTTGACGTTGTCTTTGGCGGTGAGCTTGTAGAGCAGCTTTTGGGTCTTTTTACGCAGGGCCGCCACTTCGACAAACGCGGCGTCAAATGCCTTGACGGCGGCGCGGGCCGCCACCAGCAGCTGGCCAACCATGGCGTCGCGCTCGGGGTCGGTGTCAGGGGTGCGGCGCTTCTCCACCTCAGACAGGCGGTGGTTCAGGGCGTCCACCAACTGGCCGCGGCGCTTGGGATTGTCCAGCAGGTCGTCCTGCAAATAGGGGTTGCGCTGCACCACCCAGACATCGCCCAGCACTTCGTACAGCATGCGGGCGGAGCGGCCGGTCTGGCGCTCGCCACGCAACTGGTTGAGCAACTCCCAGCTGTGGGAGCCCAACAAGCGAATCACGATTTCCCGGTCGGAGAAAGACGTGTAGTTGTACGGAATTTCGCGGATGCGCTCTTGCGCATGAGCGCCCGGATTTGCGGCGCTGAGAAGGTGATTGAGCGAGGTGGGAGCGTTCATCAGGGTGTGTAGTAGCTGCCAAAGGCCCCAACACGGCCTTTTTTTGGTAGGTCTGCGATGGTACCGCACCGCCTATACACGGGCTTTTCTAATGGAAACCCCTGACCAATCAGTCAAAATTCTCAGGTTGTAATGAGAGTGACACATATTTGACATGCGGCGCACCTAGCATCGCCGCATTCGACATTCAGGAGGCACCCATGTCCATCACCCGCAGAGCTCTCTCTATTGCCGCCGTTTCCGCGGCTGCCTTTGCCATTCCCACCCAAGCCCAAGCGCAAACCGAAATCCAGTGGTGGCACTCCATGACCGCTGTGAACGGCGAATGGGTGAACGACCTGGCCAAAGATTTCAACGCCAGCCAGAAAGACTACAAAATCGTACCCACCTTCAAGGGTACGTACGACGAATCCATGACCGCTGCCGTGGCCGCATTCCGCGCCGGCAACGCCCCTCACATCCTGCAGGTGTTTGAAGTGGGTACCGCCACCATGATGGCCAGCAAGGGCGCGGTCGTGCCTGTAGGCAAGGTCATGGCCGATGCCGGCTACAAGTTCGACCCCAAGGTGTACGTGCCTGCTGTGGCCGGTTACTACACCGCGCCTAACGGCCAGATGCTGAGCTTCCCGTTCAACAGCTCTACCACCATCTTCTATTACAACAAGGACGCCTTCAAAGCTGCGGGCCTCAACCCCGACCAAGCCCCCTCCACCTGGGGTGACGTGGCTTTGGCAGCCGCCAAGCTAAAGGCCAGCGGCCACAAGTGCCCCATTTCCCTGGCATGGCAAGGCTGGACACAGCTGGAGAGCTTCTCTGCCTGGCACAACGTGGAGTTCGCCTCCAAGCAAAACGGCCTGGCCGGCATGGACGCCCGCCTGAAGATCAACTCCCCCCTGCACGTGCGCCACATTGAAAACTTGGCCAACATGGCCAAGCAGGGCCTGTTCGTCTACAAGGGCCGTGGCAACGTGCCGGAAGCCAGCTTCGTCTCCGGCGAGTGCGCCATGATGACGACATCGAGCGGCTTCTACGGCAACGTGAAGAAGAACGCCAAGTTCGCCTACGGCATTGCGCCCCTGCCCTACTACAAGGACGTACCCGGCGCACCCCAAAACACCGTCATCGGCGGTGCCAGCCTGTGGGTCATGGCCGGCAAGAAAGCCGAAGAATACAAAGGCATTGCCAAGTTCTTCGACTACATCTCCAAGCCCGAAGTGCAGTCGGCCAGCCACAAGCGCACCGGCTACCTGCCCATCACCACTGCTGCGTTTGAGTTGACCGAAAAGTCCGGCTTCTACAAAGAGAACCCCGGTACCGATGTGGCCGTGAACCAGATGATCCGCAAGGTGACAGACAAGTCCCGCGGTATCCGCTTGGGCAATTACGTGCAGATCCGCGCCATCGAGGACGAAGAACTCGAAAACGTCTGGGCTGGCAAAAAGACCGCCAAAGAAGCGCTGGATGCCATCGTGACCCGTGGTGACGAACTGCTGGCACGCTTCGAAAAAGCCAACAAGTAAATTCCCGCCCCGGAACGACGGAGTGACCGCTCAGGCGGCCACTCCGTTTTTCTATTTCTGCACCCCCCATAACAACAACCCTTTGTTCCCCCACTATGGCAACTGAAAAACGGGTGGTATTCAAGTCGGCATGGCTGCCCTGGGTGCTGATCGCACCGCAGGTGGTCGTCATCTCGGTCTTCTTCTTCTGGCCGGCAGCACAAGCCCTGCTGCAATCCGTGCAGCAAAGCGATGCCTTCGGCACCTCGGTACAGTTCGTCGGGCTGGAGAACTTCCGCAACCTGTGGAACGATGCGTCGTACCTCGCCTCCTTCAAAACCACGGCGGTGTTTTCTGCACTGGTCGCCGTATGCGGCTTGAGCATCTCTCTGATGCTGGCTGTATTTGCCGACCGCGTGGTCAAAGGCTCCGGCATCTACCGCACCTTCCTGATCTGGCCCTACGCCGTAGCGCCTGCGGTGGCGGGCGTGCTATGGCTGTTCATGTTTGCCCCTAGCATCGGCATCGTGAGCTACGGCATCCGCGCGCTGGGTGCGAGTTGGGATCCGCTGCTCAACAGCAACCACGCCATGGCGCTGATCGTCATGGCCGCAGTTTGGAAGCAACTGTCCTACAACTTTTTGTTCTTTCTAGCCGGCTTGCAGAGCATCCCCAAATCGCTGATCGAGGCCGCGTCCATGGACGGTGCACGCCCCTGGCGCCGGTTCTGGACCATCCAGTTCCCGCTGCTCTCCCCCACCACTTTCTTCCTGCTGGTGATCAACGTGGTGTACGCCTTCTTTGACACCTTCGCCATCGTCGATGCGGCCACCAAAGGCGGCCCGGGCAAAGACACGGCCATTCTGGTCTACAAGGTGTATTTCGACGGCTTCAAGGCCATGGACTTGGGCGGCTCGGCAGCCCAGTCGGTGGTGCTGATGGTGATCGTTGTCGCGTTGACGGTCGTGCAATTCCGCTTTGTTGAGAAAAAGGTGAACTACTGATGGTCGAACGTCGCCCCTGGCTGGACTTTTTGTCGCACGCCATCCTCATCATCGGGGTGCTCATCGTGGCATTCCCCATTTACATCACCTTTGTGGCTTCCACCCACACGGCTGACGCCGTGGTGCAGTCGCCCATGCCTCTGTGGCCCGGCGCCCACATGTGGGACAACTACGTCACGGCCCTCACCGGTGGGCGCGAAGGCAGCGGCAGCCACGCCTCCGTGGGCCGCATGATGATGGTCAGCCTGATTACTGCCCTGGTCATCTCCATCGGCAAGATCGCCATTTCGCTGCTGTCGGCCTTTGCCATCGTGTACTTCCGCTTTCCGGCCCGCATGTTTTTCTTTTGGGCCATCTTCATCACATTGATGCTTCCTGTAGAAGTGCGCATCGGCCCCACTTACCAAGTGGTGGCGGATCTGGGCATGCTCAACAGCTATGCCGGGCTGACCGTGCCGCTCATTGCGTCGGCTACGGCCACCTTTTTGTTCCGCCAGTTTTTCCTGACCGTGCCGGATGAACTGGTAGAAGCCGCGCGGGTGGACGGTGCGGGCCCCATGCGCTTCTTCAAAGACATCTTGGTGCCGTTGTCGGCCACCAGCATGGCAGCACTGTTTGTTATTCAGTTCATTTACGGCTGGAACCAGTACCTCTGGCCGCTGCTCGTCACCACCAAGGAAGACATGTACCCGGTGGTCATCGGCATCAAGCAAATGATCTCCGGCGGCGACGCACAAACCGAATGGAACATCGTCATGGCCACCGCCATGCTGGCCATGCTGCCGCCCGCGCTGGTGGTCATGCTCATGCAAAAGTGGTTTGTCAAAGGCCTCGTGGACACCGAAAAGTAATAGGACTCAGAATTTATGGCTTCCATCGAACTCAAAAACGTCATCAAGCGCTACGGCAGCGGCAAAACGGCCAACCAGGTCATCCATGGCGTGAACGCCCAGATTCAGGATGGTGAATTCATCGTCATCGTCGGGCCCAGCGGCTGCGGCAAATCCACGCTCTTGCGCATGGTGGCAGGACTGGAAGAAGTGAGCTACGGCCAGATCTCCATTGGCGGGCGCGTGGTGAACGACCTGGAGCCCAGCGACCGCGACATCGCCATGGTGTTCCAGAACTACGCGCTTTACCCGCACATGAGCGTGTTTGAGAACATGGCCTATGGCCTCAAGATCGCCAACGTGCCCATGGACGAGATCAAGGCGCGCGTTGACAAGGCCGCCAAAATTCTGGAGCTGGCCCCCTACCTCGAGCGCAAGCCCAAGGCCCTGTCCGGCGGCCAGCGCCAGCGTGTGGCCATGGGCCGCGCCATCGTGCGCCAGCCCCAGGTGTTTTTGTTTGACGAACCCCTCTCCAACCTGGACGCCAAGCTGCGCGCCCAAACCCGGCTGGAAATCCAGAAGCTGCACCGCGAGCTGGGCATCACCAGCCTGTTTGTGACGCACGACCAGGTCGAAGCCATGACCCTGGCCCAGCGCATGATCGTGATGAATGGTGGGGTGATGGAGCAGTTCGGCACGCCCGAAGAGGTCTACACCCGCCCGGCCAGCACCTTTGTGGCCAGCTTTATCGGCTCGCCGCCCATGAACCTGCTCAAAAACGCACCGGATGCCAAACCCGGCGTCATCACCGGCATCCGCCCCGAGCACCTGGACATCACGTCTGGCGGATGGGCCCTGCAAGTGGAAGCGGTGGAAATGCTGGGTGCCGAGCGCCTGATCTACGGCAAGTGGGCGCACAAATTGAACGCCGCGGACGCGGATGAGACCGTCATCATCCGCATCGAAGAGTCGGCCGCTGTGCCCGCCCTGGGCAGCACCCTGCACGTCACCCCGCGCGCGGACCGCCTGCACCATTTCGACGCGGCCACCGGCAAGCGCGTGGAGTCGGTATGACTGCGGAAAACGTGTTCGACCTCCCCGCCTGGCCCTACCCCCGCTGGGTCGCCCACCGCGGTGCCGGCAAGCTGGCGCCGGAGAACACGTTGGCTGCCTTTCGCCTCGGGGCCGGCCATGGCTACCGCATGTTCGAGTGCGATGTGAAACTCAGCGCCGACGGCGTGCCCTTTTTGCTGCACGACGCCACCCTCACCCGCACCACCAATGCATCCTACAAGGCGCTAGCGCCCATAGAGCAAGCGCAAGTAGCTATCAAAGATGTAGCAAACCACACCATTGCAGGCAACCACGCTTGGCACACCCTAAGCCAGCTCGATGCCGGCGCTTGGCACAGCCGTGCCTACGCGGGCGAGACGATTCCCACGCTGGACGGCATCGCCGCCTACTGCCTGCGCAACGGCTACTTGCTGAACATCGAAATCAAGCCCACCCCCGGCACCGAGCGTCACACAGGCGAAGTGGTCGCGCAGCACGCTGCCCGCCTGTGGGCAGGCCAGGCCGTGCCGCCGCTGCTCACCTCGTTCAGCGCCGAAGCGCTGGAAGGCGCCTTGGACACCCAACCCGAATTGCCGCGTGGCCTGCTGCTCGACACCTTATGGACCGGCTGGCTGGAAACCGCACTGCGCCTGGGCTGCCAGGCCATTGTGTGTAATCACGCCCTGTGGGACAGCCGCACCGTGACCCAGGCCAAGGCTGCCGGCATGCGCACGCTGAGCTACACCGTGAACGACGAATGGGCCGCCCAGCGCCTGATCGACCTGCATACCGACGGCATCATCACCGACCGGGTGGACCTGTTCAGCCCGGTGTAAACACGCCCCTGCCGCGAGCGCGCTACAGGAATGCCCTCTTGCGCGCGGGCTGCCGGGTTCTACACTGACCCGATGACGACAGACGAATCCGCCAGCCCCAGCCCTCCCGGCAGGCGCACATGGCTGCTATCGGCAGCCACACTGGCTATTGCGGCGGGCAGCACAACGAGCCGGGCCAAAGACACGCGGGCTTTCAAGTTTGTGTATGCCGACAACTTCCCGCCCCTCTCCTACCTGGACAACGGCGTGCTGCGCGGCACCTCGCCCCGCATCGTCGAGGAGCTGTTCAACAAGCGGCTCCAACTGGGCGTTACTCACCATGCGTACCCGTGGGCGCGGGCGCAATCCATGGTGGAACACGGGGAGGCAGACGGATTTGTGAGCGCAGCCACTCCGGCGCGTCTGGAATACACCGTGGCGAGCACCGAGCCGCTGCTGCAAGCCAGGTTGAGCGCCTACGCACGCGCGGACCACCCTCAGTTTGCCAAGTACCTCAAGTTCCAAACGAATACCGACCTCGCAGGCCTCAAACTCGGCAGCATATTGGGCAACAACTGGACCAAAGCCACCCTGGGCTCTCGACACGTGGAATACGTGCGGGACCGGGAGCTGGCCTTTCGCATGCTGCTGGCCGGCCGGTTCGATGTGTTTGTGGAAGTCGAGGATCTCGCGGAGCCCGCACTCAAGGCCCTCGGGCTGGACGATGACATCAAAGCCATCCCGTTAGTGCTCGCAATGGATGATGTGAAGGTTTGCATTGGCAAGCGCTCCCCCCTGGTCGGGCGCATGCGCGAGATCGACGAAACGATCCGCGCCATGCGCAAAGACGGCACGGTGGCCCGCTTACGCAAGCCCTGAGCCGTGCCGGGGCTTAGCGGCCCAGTACCCAATCCACCGCCGACTGCATATCCGGCAGCAGCACAGTAGCGGCACTGAAGTCTTGTCCCGCCGACATCGGGGTCGGAATCGCCACACAGGCAATGCCCGCCGCCACAGCCGCCGCCACCCCATGCTCGGTGTCCTCAAAGGCCACGGCTTCGTGGGCTTGCAGGTCCATTTGCTGCAAAGCCAGCAGGTAGCAATCGGGCGCGGGCTTGCTGTGCACCACCTCGTCGGCAGAAACCACCACCTCAAATTCCGCCGCCATGACGTGCGAGCGCAGGGTGGCCGCAATCGCAAACATGCGTGCCCCCGTGACCACGCCTTTGCGCAGGCCGGCCGCGTTCAAACGCGCCAGGCACGCACGCACCTCGGGCATCAAGGGGAAGGCGTTGGTCTGCAGGTAGTGCTCGGCGGCCGTGTTCTTGGCCTCTGCCAGTGCCTCCGCGCTGGGGGCCAAACCGTAGCGCTGGCGCACATCTTCGCCATTGGCCAGAGCAGGTACGCCGGAGTAATGCTGCATGTACACGTCCAGCGGAATCTCCACGCCATAGGGTTGCAACACCTGGTTCCACAGCGCGTGGTGCACCGCCTCGGAATCGACCAAGGTGCCGTCATGGTCAAACAAAACCGCTTTGAAACGTGAAGACATGCAACTCCTGCGAAAAATCAAAAGAAAATCAAATAATCGGAGCGCAGCCGCTCAACGCCGCATGCTCCACCACTGGCTTGCAGCACACGCCAGCACCATGGCGGCATAGGTGCCCATCTTGCCGTCACGCCCGAAAAACACGAGTCCGGCCAGCAGCGACACCAGGCCCGCTATAAAATTAATAGCTGCTTGCGCACGCAGGCTGTGCGCTATCGGCACTTTTCTATATAAAACTGGAGCCAGAATCGCCAGCAGCAGCCCGACTACCAAGGCGGGGGCTGCAAAGTTCAGCAGGTGGTTCAGGAGATCGAGTGGGCCCATGGCGGTCATTGCGAAGGCCAATCAAGCCAATGCGGGGGGTGGAGGTCGCTGGATTTTATAATCGCGGTCTAAACATATGGCAGTCTGGGCATTAGGCATTAACCACACCACCGCACCGCTGGATATGCGGGGCCGGTTTGCGTTCGCCAGTGACCAGATCGCCCCGCAGCTCCACGGGCTGCGCCAAAGCATGGCCCGCCCCCCGGAGGCGGCCATTGTCTCCACCTGCAACCGCACCGAAATCTACTGCGCTGGCGATGAGGCCGCGCTGGACCACACCCTGAACTGGCTGGCCCAAAGCGGCGGGGTATCTGCCAGCGAGCTGCACTCCCACACCTACCGCCTGACCGACCAAGAAGCCGCCCGCCACGCGTTCCGCGTAGCCAGCGGGCTCGACAGCATGGTGCTGGGCGAGCCGCAAATATTGGGTCAACTCAAAGACGCTGTGCGTGCGGCCGACGAGGCTGGCGCCTTGGGCACCACGCTCTCGCAGCTCTTCCAACGCTCGTTTGCCGTGGCCAAAGAGGTGCGCACCTCTACCGAAATCGGCGCACACAGCATCAGCATGGCCGCCGCGGCCGTGCGCTTGGCGGGCAATTTGTTTGAAGACCTAGCCAAGGTCAAGGTGCTGTTTGTGGGTGCGGGCGAAATGATTGAGCTTTGCGCCACGCACTTTGCTGCCAAGAACCCCAAGGCCATCGCCATTGCCAACCGCACGCTGGAGCGGGGCGAAAAGCTGGCCAGCCGCTTCGGCGGCGAGGTGATGCGCCTGGCCGACCTGCCCGAGCGGCTGCACGAGTTTGATGCGGTCATCAGCTGCACCGCCAGCACCCTGCCCATCATCGGCCTGGGGGCGGTGGAGCGCGCACTCAAAAAGCGCAAACACCGCCCCATGTTCATGGTGGACCTGGCCGTGCCGCGCGACATCGAGCCCGAAGTCAAAGCTTTGGGCGATGTGTACCTCTACACCGTGGACGACCTAGCCGGCGTGGTGCAAACCGCCCAGGCCAACCGCCAGGCCGCCGTGGCCCAGGCCGAGGCCATTGTGGATGCCGGCGTACAAAGCTTTATGCACTGGGTGGACCAGCGCAGTGCGGTCCCGCTGATCCAGCAACTCAACGCGCAAGCCGAAGAATGGCGCGCCGCCGAACTCGCCCGTGCCCGCAAGCTGCTGGCCAAGGGCGAAGACGTAGACGCGGTGCTGGAAGCGCTGGCCCGAGGCCTGAGCCAAAAAATGCTGCACGGCGCGATGGCTGAGCTCCATGCCGGCGACGCGGCTGCGCGTGAGCGGGCCGGCAATGCCATCCAGCACTTCTTCTTGCGGAATAGCCGTTAGCTGGGGTGAAGCTTCGGGGTTCACCCCCCTCTTCCCCAACCCCTCTCGCCCCGCCGGGCGAGAGGGGAGCTAAACAGCCACATTTTGTTTTTTCGCTTCGACTCGGGCCTTACCGGCGTTGCGACGTTAACCAGCAGAATTTCTTACCCATGAAACCGTTTCTCCGCCAACAACTTGCCCGCTACGTCGACCGCCAGGGAGAGCTGGAGTTTTTGCTCTCCCGCGAAGACATCATGAAAGACATGGAGCAGTTCCTCAAACTCTCACGCGAGCACACCGATGTGGCGGCAGTCGCCGGCCGCTGGACGCGATTCCAGCAACGCGAGGCTGATCTGGCAGGTGCGGAGGAGATGAAGGCCGACCCCGACATGGCGGAGATGGCCGAGGAAGAAATTGCCAGCGCCACCGCTGAGCTAGCACAGCTGGAGACCGAGCTGCAGCGCATGCTGCTGCCCAAGGACCCCGACGACGCACGCCCCGCGTTTGTGGAAATCCGCGCAGGCACAGGGGGCGACGAGTCCGCCCTGTTTGCCGCCGACCTCGCCCGCATGTACACCCGCTACTGCGACGCCAAAGGCCTGCGCACCGAAATCATGAACGCCTCCGAGAGCGAGCTGGGCGGCTACAAGGAAGTGGTGCTGCGGGTGGAAGGCAGCACACAAACCGGTAGCGGCAGCTGTGGTGCTTACGGCATGTTGAAGTTCGAGTCCGGTGGTCATCGGGTGCAACGCGTGCCCGCCACCGAGACGCAGGGCCGCATCCACACCAGCGCCTGCACCATCGCCGTGCTGGCGGAGCAGGACGAGGTAGAGGCCGCCAAGATCAATCCGTCGGACCTGCGTATCGACACCTACCGCGCCAGCGGCGCCGGCGGTCAGCACATCAACAAAACCGACTCGGCGGTGCGCATCACGCACATCCCCACCGGCATCGTGGCCGAGTGCCAAGACGGCCGCAGCCAGCACAGCAACAAGGCCCAGGCCCTGAAGGTGCTGACGGCGCGCATCCACGAGAAAGAGCGCTCTGAGCGCGCCGCCAAAGACGCCGCCGAGCGCAAGAGCCTGGTGGGCAGCGGCGACCGCAGCGACCGCATCCGCACCTACAACTACCCGCAAGGCCGGCTCACCGACCACCGCATCAACCTCACGCTCTACAAGCTGGACCGCGCAATGGAAGGCGACCTGGACGACGTGGTGGATGCCCTGCAGGCCTACGAAGCCGCGCAGCAACTGGCTGCGCTGGAAAACAATCTGAACTAAGGCTCTGTCAGAGCTTGAACACGCCCACCACTTGCACCAAGTCGTTGGCCTGACTCTTCAAGCTGCTGGCGGCTGCCGCCATTTCTTCCACCAACGCGGCGTTTTGCTGCGTCGCCTGGTCCATGGACGTGACGGCCTCACCGACTTGCGCCACACCGGCACTTTGCTCGTTGCTGGCCGCGCTGATCTCGCCCATGATGTCCGTCACCCGGCGGATGCTGCTGACGACTTCGGTCATGGTGTCACCCGCCTTGTCGACCAAGGCCGTGCCCTGCTCCACGCGCTCCACGCTGGTGTTGATGAGGGTTTTGATTTCTTTAGCGGCTTCGGCAGATCGTCCTGCCAGCGATCGAACTTCTGAAGCCACCACCGCAAAGCCACGCCCCTGTTCTCCCGCCCGAGCCGCCTCTACAGCTGCGTTCAGCGCCAGGATATTGGTCTGGAAGGCGATGCCGTCAATCACACTGATGATGTCGCTGATCTTGCGGCTGGACTCGTTGATGCCCTTCATGGTGTCCACCACTTGGCTCACCACTTCACCGCCTTGCACTGCAACCGTGGAGGCACTCATAGCCAGCTGATTGGCTTGCCGGGCGTTGTCGGCGTTTTGTTTGACGGTGGCGTTGAGCTCTTCCATGCTTGCAGCGGTTTGCTCCAACGCGCTAGCCTGGTGCTCGGTGCGAGCGCTGAGGTCGTTGTTACCTTGGGCGATTTCGGCGCTGGCGGTAGACACACTCTCTGAGCCCTGGCGCACATTGGTTACCACCCTCACCAGACCCGATTGCATATCGCGCAAATTGACCAACAGCTGGCCAACTTCGTCGCCCCGGTCCACCTGCACATGGCCTGTCAAATCACCCGAAGCCACCTTTTGCGCCATGGTGCTGGCCTGTGCTAGCGGTACCGTGATCGAGCGGGACATGAGCAACGCGCAAACCACACCGAACAACAAACTCACCACCCCCAAAGCCACCAACAGCAGGCGGCTGCTCTCGTGGTTTTCCTGGATTTGTTTGGCCAACACATCCACGGCATCACGCTGTTGATGCAGCAAAGCATCCATCTTGGCCAGGTACAGCTTGGAAGCCGGCATGAACTTGTCGTCCAAGGCTTTCACCGCCTCATCTGTCTTGCCTTCTTTCTTCAACGCCACAATTTGGTCGCGCGCCGCGATGTAGATCTTGCGTTGCTCGCCAATCTCTTTAAAAAGCACTTTCTCCTCGTCCGACACCATCAGGTCTTGCAAGGTTTTTTGCAACTCTCCCGAGCTTTTGGTGGAGGCGGCCTGGTCTTCCGCAAAAAACTCCGCCAGCGCCGGGTCTGAGCTGCGCGCAATCGCCGCAGTCCGCCGTACACCGGTGTGAATATTTCGGTACCAGTCGCTCACCAAGCGCTCGGTTTTAATCGGGTCATTCACCATCGTCTGGGTTGCGGCAGCCCCTTGGTTGAGCCGCACAATACTGACCAAAATGGTGAGCAACAACATCGCCAGAATCAGCGCAAAGCCCAGACCCAAGCGCTTGGCGATTGACAGATTTTTCAACATACAAGCCCCTTGTTGTAGCCCTATGGGCCGAGTAGAGTTTTATTACCCTGCGCGGTCAAGCAGGAAAGCCCCTAGCCCTATCCCCCGAGCGACTGTGCGGTCAACGACAATCAAGGGATGCCGACGATTGCCCACACCCTTGCCGACCTGCAACGACAAGGCCTTGAACCCACAGATGCCCGGCACCTGCTGCTACATGCCTTGGACCAGCCTACCCACGCTCGCGCCTGGTTGCTGGCACACGATGCGGACGAACTGAACACAGACGCACACACTCGCCTGCAAACGCTGGCTGCCCGCCGCCTGGCCGGCGAGCCGGTGGCTTACCTGCTGGGATACAAGGAGTTTTTCGGACTTAGCTTGCACGTCACCTCCGACGTGCTGGTGCCCCGCCCCGACACCGAAACCCTGGTGGAGTGGGCCCTGGAGGTGCTGAGCCCCACCCCCACCGCCCGGGTGGTGGATTTGGGCACCGGCAGCGGCGCGATTGCGCTGGCACTGAAAGCCACGCAACCCAGCCTGCAGGTGGAGGCCGTGGACTACAGCCACGCCGCACTGGCTGTGGCACAGGCCAATGCACAGCGGCTGGGCTTGGCGGTGGCGTTCTGCCAAGGCTCTTGGCTTAGCGGCACACAGGGGCAGTTTCAGGCCATTGTGTCCAACCCGCCCTATATCCGCGAGAACGACGAACACCTGCCCGCCCTGCGCTTTGAGCCGCGCCAGGCACTCACCGCCGGCGATGACGGACTGGACGACATCCGCACCATCATCGACCAGGCGAGAAGCCGCCTGCTGCCTAGCGGCTGGCTGCTGCTGGAGCACGGCTACGACCAGGCGGGTGAGGTGCGGGGGCTGTTGGAAGCCGCCGGCTTCGGTCATGTGCAAAGCCGCCGGGATCTGGCCTGCATCGAACGCTGCAGCGGCGGCCAGTGGCCCGCCCAAAATTAAAAAAAAAAATATGCCTCTAGCGCTCGTACATATTGCGCGAGCAGCTCCTGAATTCATAGCAAAGATAAAGACACCATGTCCACTACCCCCGCCTGCCCCCAATGCACTTTAGAAAACACCTATCCCGACGGCAGCAACTTCGTCTGCGCCGACTGCGGCTTTGAATGGCCCCAAACCGCGACGGCGGAAGATGACGAAGACTCCGCAGTCGTCAAAGACTCCAACGGCCAGGTGCTGCAGGACGGCGATGCGGTGGTGCTGATCAAAGACCTGAAAGTTAAAGGCAGCTCCACCGTGCTCAAGCAAGGCACCAAGGTCAAAAGCATCCGCCTGGTGGGCGGCGACCACGAGGTGGACTGCAAGATGGACGGCGGCAGCTTCATGCTCAAAGCCTGCTACCTGAAGAAGGCGTGAGCGGCTGTCATTGCAAATGTGTGAGCGTGTGCCAGCGTTACAGTTGGAAAACCGGGTGACATGGACGCACGGTGCAAGCCCTGCAAAACAAGGAGGCATTCATGTACAGAATCAATCACGGCACCAATCGCATCAGCAAACTTCAACAGGTTCGGTTTGCCGATTTGGGCTTCTCCGAGCGCAACCACCTTCAAGAGTGGCTCGCCAATCAACCAGACGCTTTGGGTGAAGACCTGCTCATCATTCAAAAAGAGTTCGACGGCTTCGATGACACCAAAGAGCGGCTGGATTTGTTAGCCATCGACAAGGCAGGCGGGCTGGTCATCATCGAAAACAAGCTGGATGACTCCGGCCGAAACGTGGTGTGGCAGTCGCTGAAGTACGCCTCTTACTGCTCCACCTTGTCACAACAAAAAATCGCCGACATTTTTCAGCGTTATCTGGACAAGCATCAGCCGGGACAAGACGCCAAAACCCTGATCTGTGAATTTTTGGGGAAGGAAGATTTTGATGATGTGGTGCTCAACCCCGGCATGGATCAACGCATCATCATGGTCGCTGCCGAATTCCGGAAAGAAGTCACCTCTACCGTGCTGTGGCTTCTCAAGCATCGTGTCCTCCTCAAGTGTTTCAAAGCGACGCCTTTCCAAGATGGCAACGACCTTTTTCTTACCGTTGAACAACTAATTCCGCTACCCGAAGCAGAAGAGTTGATGATTGGCATTTCAGAGAAAGAAGTCGAAGAGCAGTCGCTGGAACGTGGCCAGGCCAATCGCCACAAGCTGCGGACAGACTTTTGGCATCAAACCCTGGAGGCCTTGGAGCAGGCCAAGGTCAAGCTGTACGGCAACGTAGGCCCCTCCAAAGACCACTGGCTCAATGCAGGCGCCGGTATCGGCGGAGTGCATTACGCCATGATCTTCAACCGCGACGAAGTCCGGGTGAACTTTGTATTAAGCCGAACCCTCAAAGAACAAAACAAAATGCTTTTTGATGTGTTGGCTTCCCGCGCCGGAGAGATCGATCAATCCTTTGGCGGCCCGCTTTCATGGCGACGCATGGACGACAAGAAAGTTTCCATCATCGAATACAGCCAAACTTTCGACGGGCACAACCGCGAGAGCTGGCCCGCCATGATTGCTTGGCTTGTCGAGCATATTCAACGACTTGAAAACACGTTCGACACACAGATTCCGCATCTGCGTGCCGCCTTGCGTTAAGCCGCGACAGGCTCTACGGCATCCACATCCACCAGCCCCAGGCGGTTCACACCACTGATCAAGGCTTTGACCGAAGCGGTCACGATGTTGGTGTCCATGCCCACGCCAAAGCGCTCGCCGCCCTTGCCGGTATCGCCATTCGTCGCCACCAACTCCAGGAAAGCGCAGGCTTGGGCCGCAGCGCCTGTGCTGCCCTCTGAATTCGCGGCATCCGTACTGGCTTTGGTGCTGCGCTCTTCATAGCTGCGCACCTGCACCTTCACGCCAATGGTTTGCAAGGCATGAACTGCCGCGTCGATGGGGCCGTTGCCTTCGCCGCTCAGCAGCATAGGCTGACCGTCCACTTCCACACCAATGCGAATGCCTTGCACATGCGCTTTGCCGGTCTGGCCGGGGTGGTCGAACAGGTGATGCTCCACATAGCGCACTTTGGCGTCTGCCGCGTTCAGGTAGGTGGCGTCAAACAGGTTCCAAATGTCTTGCGCGCTCATCTCGCCGCCGTGGCTGTCGGTGTAGTTTTGCACCTCGCCGGAGAACTCCACCTGCAAGCGGCGCGGCATCACCACACCGAACTCGGCTTCCATCAGATAGGCCACGCCCCCCTTGCCGGACTGGCTGTTCACGCGGATCACCGAATCGTAGCTACGGCCCACGTCGGCGGGGTCAATGGGCATGTAGGGCACATTCCACATCGCATCCGGGCCGGCCGCCTTTTGGGCGGCAAAGCCTTTCTTGATGGCATCCTGGTGGGAGCCACTGAACGCGGTGAACACCAGGTCGCCCACATACGGGTGGCGCGGGTGGATGGGCAACTGATTGCAATGCTCGACGGTGCGGGCAATGGCGTTGATGTCGGAGAAATCGAGACCGGGGCTCACGCCTTGGGTATACAGGTTGAGGGCGAGGGTGACCAGGTCCACATTGCCGGTGCGCTCGCCGTTGCCGAACAAGCAGCCTTCCACGCGGTCGGCGCCGGCCATCATGCCCAGCTCGGCAGCCGCCACGCCGGTGCCGCGGTCGTTGTGCGGGTGCAGGCTCAAGATGACGCTGTCGCGGCGGGCCAAATGGGTGTGCATCCACTCGATCTGGTCAGCATAAATGTTGGGGGTGGACACTTCCACGGTGGCAGGCAAGTTGAGGATCACCTTATTAGCGGGTGTGGCGCCCCACTCTGCGGTGACAGCATCACACACTTCGCAGGCAAACTCGAGTTCGGTGCTGGTGAATACCTCGGGGCTGTACTGCAGCACCCACTCGGTCTCCGGCATGGTGGCGGTGATCTCTTTGATCAAGCGCACCGAAGACACGGCCAACTCTTTGACCTCCGGCTTGCTCATGCCAAACACCACGTCGCGGAAGACGGGGGCGGTGGCGTTGTACACGTGCACGATGGCGCGGCGGGCGCCTTGGAGCGATTCAATGGTGCGGCGGATCAGGTGCTCGCGGGACTGGGTGAGCACCTCGATGGTGACATCGTCCGGCACATGGCCGCCTTCGATCAATTCGCGCACAAAGTCAAAGTCGGTTTGCGAGGCGCTGGGGAAGCCGACCTCGATCTCTTTGAATCCCACTTGCAGCAGCGTGCGGAACATGCGCATCTTGCGCTCCGCATTCATGGGCTCAAACAGGGATTGGTTGCCGTCCCGCAGGTCCGTGCTCATCCAAATAGGTGGCTGGGTGATGCTGCGCGTGGGCCACTGCCGGTTAGGCAGGTCAATGGCAGGGAAGGCGCGGTATTTGGTAGCGGGGTTGGACAACACGGCAAAAACTCCTGAAGGGCACAAAACCAATTTCTAGACTGGTATCGTAGCCCCGCAGGCCGGGCAGCCGATTGCGTTATTTGCCACGTTAGAAAAAATATCGGCAATTTATGCCGATATTTTCAAGAAATCAGCAATCCATCCTAGTTCGGACGAATTGCCAAGCAATCAATGGTGATGGCCGTGGGCACCATGCACGTGTCCGTGCGCAATTTCCTCTTCGCTGGCAGCACGCACTTCCAGCACCTTGAGCGCAAAGCGCAGGGTCTTGCCCGCCAAGGGATGGTTGCCGTCCAGGTGCACCACGGGGCCTTTGATCTTGACCACGTTGAACACGATGGTCTGGCCGTCTTCAGCACGGCCTTCAAGCTGGCCGCCCACCTTCACGCCCGGGGGAAACTGGGTTTTGGGAATGGTTTGCAGCAACGCTTCTTTGTACTCGCCAAACGCGTCGACTGGGGCCAGCTCCACGGTAGTGGCGTAGCCGGCCGCCTGGCCTTCAAGCGCTTCTTCAATCTTGGGGAAGGTGTTGCCGTAGCCGCCATGCAGGTAGGCGATGGGTTCCTGGCTCTGGTCCAGCAACTTGCCGGTGGCGTCGGAAATCTTGAATTGCAGGGTGACTGCGGTGTTTTTGGTGATGTTCATGCCCCCGATTATCGTAAAAAGCCTTGTCCGCCGTGCGCCTAGGCCACTGAGCGGCGACAAGCCGGGGCGAAGGTGAAATAATTAGGGTATCTATCTACTCGGAATTTTTGACATGAGCGACGCACAACAACGCATTGACGAACTGGTGAAATCCAACGAGATCCTGCTGTTCATGAAGGGCACGGCCAGCTTTCCCCAGTGCGGCTTCTCCGGCCGCGCCGTCCAGATCCTGAAGGCCTGCGGCGTGGACACCAAGACCATCAAGACGGTCAACGTGCTCGAAGACGACGGCATCCGCCAAGGCATCAAGGAATACAGCAGCTGGCCCACCATCCCCCAGCTCTACATCAAGGGCGAGTTCATCGGTGGCTCGGACATCATGATGGAAATGTACGAATCCGGCGAGCTGGTCCAAGTGCTCGGTACCCAAGCCGGTTAAACCCACCCGGCGAGCAAGCTGGCACACAAGACCGGCCCCGCCAGCATGTCAGAACCTTGCAGGGAGTCTGCTGTGTTCACCCCCCTCGCCCACGATACAGAGGACGCCGCCATCCGCAGCCGGCGTATTTTTCAGTTCGGCTTGTTGGTGTTTATCGCCTTCACCGGCACTGCCATCCAGTACGGAATGCAATCCCGCTGGGACGTAGTGATCAGCCTGGGCCTGGGTGCCGCGATGATGTTGCCCGGGCAGTGGTGGAACTACAAAGGCCACTACGAGGCTGCCGCCGGGCTGATTCTGGGCACGGCCACCCTCTCCCTTTTCAGCATCATGTGGTTCAGCGACGGGTTGCGGGACTCGTCGCTCTTGGGATACCCCGTCATCCTGATCGGGGCGGGCCAGTTGCTCAAACCGCGGCGTTTCTGGATGCTGCTGATGTTCATGCTCGGCTGCGTGTTGCTGCTGGGCTTGGGCACGCTGAATAACTGGCGCACCGGGGTCACGCCGGGCACCGAGCTGGACCGGCTCACCGACAGCCTGAGCATTCTGCTGGTGAATGGGTTTTTGATCTGGTTCCTCACCTACGACATGCACAACGCGCTGAGCCGGCTGCGCGCCCAGATTGCCCGTTTTCATGCGTCTGAAAAAAACCTGACTTACCTGGCCCAGCATGACGGCCTGACACGCCTGCCCAACCGCATGCTCGGCAACGAGTTGCTGACCGAGGCCATGCGCGTTGCTGCCACCAACCACACGCTGGTCGCCCTGTTGTTTGTGGACTTGGACAATTTCAAAGACGTGAACGACTCGGTCGGCCACTCCGCCGGCGACAATTTTTTGACCCAGGTGGCCGAGCGCCTGCGCGAATCCGTGCGGCAGACGGACATCGTCTGCCGTCAGGGAGGTGATGAGTTTTTGATCGGCCTGACGGACCTGCACGGGGTGGAGGACATCGTACTGGTCAGCGAGCAAATTCTGCAGCGCATGCACGCGCCCTTTCACCTGCGCGGGTTGGACGTATTGGCCTCGTGCTCCATCGGCATTGCCATCTACCCGGAGCACGGTACTACGTTTGACGAGCTCTTGCGCCATGCCGACCAAGCCATGTACCAGGCCAAAGAGGCCGGGCGCAACACCTTCCGCATCTTCTCCGAGGACATCCGCAGCAGCATGAACGAGAGCCTGCAACTGGTCTCCAGCATGCGGCAAGCGGTGGCCCAGCAGGAGTTTGTGCTGCACTATCAGCCGGTGTTTGATATGCACAGTGGCGAGCTCGTAGGCGCCGAAGCCCTGGTGCGCTGGCAAAACCCCAAACTGGGTATGGTGTCGCCGGGGCTGTTCATTCCTGCAGCAGAAAAGTCGGGGCTGATTGTGGATATCGGCCAATGGGTGCTGACCGAGGCCTGCCGGCAAATGCAGGTGTGGCGTGAGGCTGGCGCGCCGCCCATGACGGTGTCCGTCAACCTCTCCCCCGTGCAATTCAGCCGGGGCAATGTGGAGGCCGTGATCGCCAAAGCGCTTCAAGACACTGGTCTGGACCCGCATGCGCTGGAGCTGGAGGTGACCGAGTCCACCCTGATCCGGGACACCGAGAAGTTCATTTCCACGCTCCAGCGTATTCAGGACATGGGCATACGACTGGCGATTGACGACTTCGGCACCGGCTACTCCAACCTGTCATACCTGCAGCGCTTTTCCGTCAACAAGCTCAAGATCGACCAGTCTTTTGTGCGCCGCTTGCTCCAAGGGGCGCAGGATGTAGCCATGGTCAGCGCCATCATCCACCTGGCGAAGAGCTTGGGGCTGACAGTCACCGCAGAAGGCGTCGAGGACGAGGCCACACGCGACGCCTTGGCCCGCATGGGCTGCGACCAGGCGCAAGGCTACTTGTTTGCCCGCCCCATGCCGGCACGGGATTTTGAGGCTTATTGGCGCTCCCGCCCCAGTATGCGCTCGCAGGCGCTGGCAACCCAGGCGGCTTAGCCCGCCCACTCCCAGTTGCGGCGCGCGCCCAGCACCGCGTTGGGGTACGGCGCCTTGCCCCGGGAGCCGTTGTAGCGGCCCAAGGCCATGAACACATCGCCCCGCTCACGCTCCAGATAATGGCGCAAGATCACGCAACCGAAACGCAGATTGGTTTGCATATGGAACAGCTTGCCGGCATCCCCATCGCCCAGCACCCGCGTCCAGAACGGCATGACCTGCATATAGCCCCGAGCGCCCACACTGCTCACGGCAAATTTGCGGAAGTTGCTCTCCACTTGGATCAGACCGAGCACCAATGACACATCCAGCCCGGCGCGCCTGCTCTCGTACCAGACCGTTTGCAAAAACTCGCGGCGCACATCCCACTCGGGCTTTTTCTTCTTCAAGCGCTCGCTCATGGCACCCAGCCAGCGCAGGTATTTGAGGCGCGACTCCGTATCCTGAAACTCCGGAATCGGCGGGGCCGAGTTGGTAATGGCCGACGACAGCGCGGTACGCACCGAGTCCACCAATGGCTCTTCCACCTGGGCGCCCGCCCATGCTCTTTGCTGCGAAAAACAGAGCAGCCCGCACAGAGCAGTCAAGCGCTGCAGCCCGATTCGCCTTGAAATCAGCGAACCGGCTACCGGCAGACTCATGCCTTGAGACGGTTAAGCAGCAAAGAGGCGATGTCCGCCACGGGCACGCTGATAGCGGCAGCATCCCGGCGGTGCTGGTACTCCACCACACCGTCTTTCAAACCACGATCGCCGATGTTGACGCGGTGCGGCACACCAATCAGCTCCCAGTCCGCAAACATGGCGCCGGGGCGCTCGTTGCGGTCGTCCAGAATCACGTCAACACCCGCAGCCAGCAATTCTTCATAGAGCTTGTCGGCCGCGGCTTTTACGTCCGGGAAACGATCGGGGTTGATCGGGCACAGCACCACGGTAAACGGCGCCAAGGCGTCGGGCCAGATGATGCCTTTGTCGTCATGGTTCTGCTCAATCGCAGCCGCCGGCAGGCGCGTGACACCAATGCCGTAGCAGCCCATTTCCATGAACTGGGGTTTGCCATTCACGTCGAGGAAGGTGGCGTTCATGGCCTTGCTGTACTTGGTGCCGAGGTAGAACACATGGCCCACTTCAATACCGCGCTCGATGGCCAGCACGCCCTTGCCGTCTGGCGAGGCATCGCCCTCCACCACATTGCGGATATCTGCCACCAGTGCAGGCTCGGGCAAATCACGCCCCCAATTCACACCACGGATGTGGAAGTCCTCCTCATTGGCACCGCAAATCCAGTCCGCCATGACAGCCACATCGCGGTCCGCCACGATCTTCACCGGCAGCTTCAAACCTATCGGGCCTAAGTAGCCGGGCTTGGCTCCGAAGTGCGCCTCGATTTCGGGCACGGTGGCAAAGCGGAAGTCCGCCAAACCGGGCAGCTTGCCGACCTTGACTTCGTTCATGTCGTGGTCGCCGCGCAGCAACAACAGCCAGACCTGGGTCTTTTGAACCGCGCCGTGCTCATCCAGCGTATCAGTGGCGAGCACCAGTGACTTCACTGTGGTCGTCAGCGGCACGCTCAGCAGCGCAGCCACATCGGCGCAGGTGCTCTTGCCCGGGGTTGCTACCTTTTCCATAGCAGCTTGCGCAGGCGCTCTGGGCGCCACAGGCGCTAAAGCCTCTGCTTTTTCCATGTTGGCGGCGTAGTCGCTGGTAGGGCAGTAGACGATAGCGTCCTCACCCGTCGCTGCAATTACTTGGAACTCTTCGCTCAAATCGCCGCCAATTGCGCCACTGTCCGCCGCTACTGCGCGGTAGGTCAGGCCAAAGCGGTCGAAGATGCGGCGGTAGGCCTTGGCCATGACCTGGTAGCTGGCTTTTGCCGCATCCTGATCACGGTCGAAGCTGTAGGCATCTTTCATGATGAACTCGCGGCCGCGCATCAGGCCAAAGCGGGGGCGGCGCTCGTCGCGGAACTTGGTCTGAATCTGGTAGAAATTTTTGGGCAGCTGTTTGTAGCTTTTGATTTCTTGACGGGCGATGTCGGTCACTACTTCTTCGCTGGTGGGCTGCACCACGTAATCGCGCTCATGCCGGTCTTTGATGCGGAGCAGCTCAGGGCCCATCTTGTCAAAGCGGCCTGTTTCCTGCCACAGCTCGGCAGGCTGCACCACCGGCATGGTCAGTTCCACCGCGCCTGCGCGGTTCATTTCCTCGCGGACGATGGCCTCCACCTTGCGGATCACCCGCAGGCCCATGGGCATGTAGTTGTAAATGCCGGCACCCAGTTTTTTGATCATGCCCGCACGCATCATGAGCTTGTGGCTCACCACTTCGGCATCGGTGGGTGCTTCTTTGAGGGTGGAAATCAGGAATTGGGAGGCTTTCATGGGTCGCTCAGTGAACTACAGGGAACTCCAGACCTTGATGCACCGCTTTCGCTGTGCATAATGAATGAAGTTTAAAAATTGGGGTTTGATTATGCTTGACCGGGACGGATTTCGGCCCAACGTCGGCATCGTCCTGCTCAACCAGAAAAATCAGGTATTTTGGGGCAAGCGCATACGGACCCATTCGTGGCAATTTCCGCAAGGTGGCATTGACCGGGGGGAGACTCCCGAGCAAGCCATGTTCCGCGAATTGCACGAAGAAGTGGGGCTCCACCCGGAGCATGTAAGCATTGTGGCCCGTACCCGGGACTGGTTGCGCTACGAGGTGCCGGACAGGTATGTCCGCCGAGACGCGCGAGGCCATTACAAAGGACAAAAGCAGATTTGGTTTCTGCTGCAACTGGTGGGGCACGACTGGGATTTGAACCTGCGTGCCACCGACCATCCGGAGTTTGACGCTTGGCGCTGGAATGACTACTGGGTGCCCTTGGACGCCGTCGTGGAGTTCAAACGCGGGGTGTATGAAATGGCGCTGACCGAGTTGGCCCGCTACTTGCCCCGCAACGAATCTCGCAACCGCTTTTTGCGGCATGGCGGAGGTCGCCACCGGGACCCGGACAGCGGCTTTGACCGCCTGCAGCCCAACATCATGGAACTCCCGCCCGGCGCATCCTTTGAGCCGGACCCGGGCACCAACCTGCCGCCTCACCATGAATAAATTGCAACAGACGCTGGGCCTGCTGGCCTTGTCGCTGTGGGCCACACTTGCCACGGCCCAAAACACGCTGGACAACCCGGACTGGGCGGAGGAGAAAGAAGCACCACCTCCCGCCTTTTCCACTAGCAAATTGCTCATGCTGGACATGCCCAACTTCGTGACGGTGAAAGTGGGCATTGACCCCAACACGCTGTACACCGGCGGGGATGGCATCGTGCGCTATGTGGCAGTCATGACCAACAGCACCGGCACCACCAATGCCGTGTACGAAGGCATTCGCTGCCTCACGGGTGAAGTGAAAACCTACGCACGCGCAGGCTCGAGCGGCAGCTGGTCTACAGTATCTACACCCGTGTGGCGGGATGTGATGGACAACATGGGTTCGCAGCATGCCCGCGTGTTTGCCAAGCAAGCCGCTTGCGACGCACGCGTTGCGAGCTCCAAAGCAGACATTCTCAAAGCACTGCAATTTGGCAAGAAATCGCCCAAACTGGGCGGAGATTGAAACGCTAACCCGGTGTGCCACCAGGTCAAAAGGCTTAGCGTGTGAGCACCAAGTTATCCCGGTGCAACATTTCCGGTTCTGCCGCATACCCGAGCAAGCGCTCGAACTCAGCAGAAGGCTTACGGCATAGCAAGCGGGCCTCGGCGCTGGCGTAGTTGGCCAGACCGCGCGCGATTTCCTGCCCTGCTTCATCCCGCACTGCAATCACATCGCCACGGGAAAAATCGCCCTCTACTTGCACCATGCCGATGGGCAACAAGCTCTTGCCCTCGTCACGCACCTTGGCCGCCGCACCGGCATCTACCACCACAGCGCCACGCATCTGCAGATGGTCTGCCATCCACTGTTTGCGGGCCTGGTTCTTTTGGGTTTGCGCCGTCAACAACGTGCCAATGGCATCGCCTTGGGTCAAGCGGATCAGAGCGTCTGGCTCCCGCCCCCAAGCGATGACGGTGGAGGCGCCAGAACCCGCGGCCCGCTTGGCAGCCAAGATTTTGGTGAGCATGCCTCCGCGACCGATGCTGCTGCCCGCGCCGCCAGCCATCAGTTCCAGCTTGGGATCGCCGGCCAAGGCCTCGCTCACGAATGTGGCCGTCGGGTCTTTGCGTGGGTCGGCGGTAAACAGGCCTTTTTGATCGGTGAGAATCACCAAAGCATCAGCTTCTACCAGGTTCGCCACCAAGGCGCCCAAGGTGTCGTTGTCACCAAACTTGATTTCATCGTTGACGACGGTGTCGTTCTCGTTGATCACGGGCACCACGCCCAGTTTCAAGAGGGTTAACAACGTGGAGCGGGCGTTCAGGTACCGTTCGCGGTCCGCCAAGTCGGCGTGCGTTAACAGCACTTGGGCGCTGCCCAGGTCATTGGCACGCAGCTTGGTTTCATACATCTGGGCCAAGCCCATCTGGCCCACCGCCGCAGCCGCTTGCAACTCCTGCACCGCTTTGGGACGTGTCGTCCAGCCCAAACGCTTCATGCCCTCGGCAATCGCGCCGCTGGACACCATGATGACTTCACGCCCATCACGAATCAGATGCGCCAATTGCCGGCACCACTCCCCAATGGCCTGCTCGTCCAAGCCGCGCCCATCATTGGTGACCAAACTGGAGCCCACTTTGACCACCACGCGCCGGGCATCACGCAACACGGTTGAACTGAATTTTTGATTCATTTTGGCTTGTAGCGCCCGTTTTACATGCGCGAGCAGCTATGAAAATAGGAGCAAATTACGCTGCAGGATTCGCATCAGGCTCTGCCGAACCGGGCGCAAAGCGTGGGTCTACTTCCACATGCGGCATCTCAGCAATCTGCTGCGCCTTGATGTGCTTGTAAATCTCCTTGATCAGCGGCTCGCAACCCTCACGGGTCAAGGCCGAGATTTCAAACACCGGGCCTTTGAACTTGTAGCGCTTCACAAAGTCTTTGATCAGTGCCGCGCGCTCATCGGTGGGCACCATATCCAGCTTGTTCAACACCAGCCAGCGCGGCTTTTTGTACAACTCTTCGTCGTACTTTTTGAGCTCATTCACGATGGCTTTGGCCTGCGCCACGGTGTCCACGCCTTCATCAAAAGGCGCCATATCGACCACGTGCAACAACAAGCGGGTGCGCTGCAAGTGCCGCAAAAACTGGTGACCCAGGCCCGCACCTTCGGCGGCACCTTCGATCAAGCCAGGCAAATCCGCCACCACAAAACTCTGCTCCGGGCCTACGCGCACCACACCCAAGTTGGGGTGCAGGGTGGTGAACGGGTAGTCAGCAATCCGAGGGCGTGCGTTGGACACTGCCGAAATAAACGTGGATTTACCGGCATTCGGCATACCCAGTAAGCCCACATCTGCCAGCACTTTCAGCTCCAGCTTGAGGTTGCGCTTTTCGCCGGGCCAGCCCGGTGTTTTCTGGCGTGGCGCACGGTTGATTGCACTTTTGAAACGCAGGTTGCCGAAGCCACCGTCACCGCCTTTGGCGATAGTGATCACCTCACCGGGCTGCAACAATTCGAACAACACTTCGCCGGTTTCTGCATCGGAAATGATGGTGCCCACAGGCATCTTCAAAGTGATGTCATCGCCCGCGGCGCCGAACATATCGGAACCCATTCCGTGCTCGCCGCGCTTGGCGTCATAACGACGCGCAAAGCGGTAGTCCACCAACGTATTCAAGTTGGAGTCGGCCACCGCAAACACGTGGCCGCCACGGCCACCGTCGCCGCCATTGGGGCCACCGAATTCTTTGTACTTCTCATGCCGGAAGGAGACGCAACCCGCGCCACCATCTCCCGCGGAGATATCAATGTAGGCTTCGTCAACAAACTTCATGGTCGTACACCGAGGTTAAAAATGAAAAACCCCGCGCGAAGGGCGCAGGGTTTCTCGGGGGAGCCTATGCAGTTTACGCTGCAGTAATGCTCACTGTGTGCTTGTTCAACGCACCCTTCACTGCAAACGACACTTTGCCGTCCACCAGTGCAAACAGGGTGTGGTCCACGCCCATGCCGACGTTGTCGCCAGCGTGGAACTTGGTGCCGCGTTGACGCACGATGATGGAGCCAGCGCTGATCAATTCACCGCCGAAAGCCTTCACACCGAGCATCTTTGGCTTGGAGTCACGTCCGTTGCGCGTAGAGCCGCCGCCTTTTTTCTGTGCCATGACCTATTCCTTTAAGCCTTGATCGCGCCGATTTGCAGTTCGGTGAACTGCTGACGGTGACCTTGACGTTTTTGGTAGTGCTTACGACGACGCATTTTGAAAATGCGCACTTTGTCGTGCTTGCCGTGGGAAATTACTGTGACCGTAACGGTCGCACCGGACACCAAGGGTGTGCCAACCTTCAGTTCGGCGCCGTTTCCGACTGCCAGAACCTGGTCGATCACGATCTCTTGGCCTACGTCCGCAGCAATCTGTTCTACTTTAATTTTTTCGCCAGCAGCAACGCGATATTGCTTGCCGCCGGTTTTTATGACCGCGTACATGTTGACCTCTTCGACTAGGAAATTCTGCAAATGAATTTTTACAGAGCCTTGGAGTATAGCATTTCGTGGAAAAACGTCAAAGCCTCGAGGCATAGCCACCGCATCGACGCTTACGGCTCTCTATAATTCAGCAAAACAAACCGGTCTAACGCCTTGCAAGTCTCCACTCCTGCTTCTTCGACGAGTCTCTCTATCGTCGAGCCCGACATGCGCGAAGTTGACAGGGTCATCGCCCAGAGATTGGACTCCGGCGTTCCCCTGGTCGGCAGCGTATCCCAATACATCATTTCCGCTGGCGGCAAGCGCTTGCGTCCCGCCCTATTGCTCTTGTGCTGCGGCGCATTGGGGTTCAAAGGCGAGCAACGCTTCAACATGGCTGCCGTGGTGGAGTTCATCCACACGGCAACCCTGCTGCATGATGACGTGGTAGATGATTCCGACCTGCGCCGCGGGGCACCCACCGCCAACGCACGCTTTGGCAATCCGGCCAGCGTCTTGGTGGGAGACTTTTTGTATTCCCGCGCTTTTCAGATGATGGTGGACGCTCAAAGCATGCGCATCATGCAAGTTTTGGCGGACGCTACCAACATCATCTCGGAGGGTGAGGTGATGCAGCTGATGAACATGCACAACGCGGCGCTCGACGAAGCAGGCTATCTGCAAGTCATTCGCTCCAAAACTGCCAAATTGTTCGAAGCCAGTGCCCGCGTGGGTGCGATTCTGTCCGGTGCAAGCTCCGAGCAAGAAGAGGCATGCGCCGAGTTCGGTCAAGCCATGGGCACCGCGTTCCAGGTAATCGACGACGTGCTGGACTACGCCGGAGACGCGGCGGTCATGGGCAAAAATTTAGGTGATGATTTGCGCGAAGGCAAAACCACCCTCCCGCTGATTGCCGCCATGCAACGCGGCACCGAAGACGAGCGAGCAACGATCCAAACCGCCATTGAAACTGGCGACCTGAGCATGTTGGACGCCGTGGTCTCTATCGTGCGCAAGACAGGGGCGCTGGATGTTGCCAAAGCCTCCGCACGCGCAGAAGCCGCACGCGCCGTTAAGGCCGCCAAACGCCTGCCCGAGAATGATCACTCCGCTTGCCTGATCCAGCTAGCAACGCAGCTTTTGGAGCGGAATCACTGAATAGACAGCGCGCAAGTTCGCGCGCACCAAGCGGTCGCTCCATGTAAAAAGGGCTTGCCGTCTGGCAAGCCCTTTTTACATGGAGCGACGCTTACTTAAGCAGCCTGCTTGCGGCGACGGGCGATAGCACCCATCACACCCAGACCGGCCAACAGCATGGCATAGGTTTCTGGTTCGGGCACTGCAGACACAGCAAAAATAGTTCCGGTGTATCCAGATGTGAACTTTTTGGGCGCAGTCAACTTAACACCATCGACGATCAGCTGGAATGGGCCGCTCCCAGAATACTCGATAGAGGCAAAGCTGAAGCCTCCGTTTGGGGTAACAGTCCAAGCTTGACCATTCAAGGTTACAGAAGTGAACGATACATAACTACCGCTCAACGTACCAGAGAAGTCATAAGTGCCCGCACCCAATCCCTTGAGGTTGTATACGTCGTGGAATGTTGGGCTCGCGACTTGGACATCGATCTTAGCCTCGCCATCCGCAAAGGTCAGCACGCCAGCAAAACCCGCAGTGCTCGCGGCGGCAATCAGGACTGCCATCAACAAGTTTTTTATCTTCATAAATCCCCCAAATATTGATACAAGAAAAAACATCTTGTTACATCAACTAAAGACAACACGATTTTCTCGCTCATCCAAGTCAAAAGACATAGTCTCAACGGACTAGGCATAAGGCAAAAATGTGTAAAAAATCACACTTGGCGTCCGTACACATCCTCAAAGCGGACGATATCGTCCTCGCCCAGGTAGCTGCCAGACTGCACTTCGATCATCTCCAGCGCCAACTTGCCAGGGTTTTCCAGACGGTGTGTCGTACCCAGCGGAATGTAAGTCGACTCGTTTTCTGACAGCAGTACGGCTTTGTCACCCACCGTAACCTTGGCGGTACCGCTCACCACAATCCAATGCTCCGCGCGATGGTGGTGCATCTGCAACGACAGCGCAGCGCCCGGCTTCACCACGATACGCTTTACCTGGAAGCGATCACCATGGTCGATGCTGTCGTACCAGCCCCAAGGGCGGAATACTTTACGGTGCGCCTGGCCTTCACTGCGTCCCGCTTGCTTCAAGCGATCCACAATTTTCTTGACGTCCTGCGTCTTGTTTTTGTGAGCCACCAGAATCGCGTCCGCAGTTTCCACCACGATCAAATCATCCACGCCCACACACGCAATCAGGCGACCTTCAGACAAGGCCAAGGTATTGCGACTGTCTTGCATGAGCACATCGCCCTGCGCCACATTGCCGTCGGCATCTTTGGGCAACACATTCCACAAGGCCTCCCAGGCCCCTACGTCGGACCAGCCTGCAGACAATGGAATCACCACGCCCACCGGCAAGCCAACAGATGCAGCGCCAGTTTGACCGGCCAAACGCTCCATGACCGCATAGTCAATCGAGTCACTGGGGCACGCAGTAAAAGCGTCTTTGCCCACGCGCACAAACTCGCCGTCGGTGCTACCCTGGTCCCACGCTGTTTTACATGCACCGGCGATATCGGGGCGGCAAAGCTCCAGGGCCGCCAACCACACCGACGCCTTCATCATGAACAAGCCGCTGTTCCAAGAGTAGGTGCCCTCGCGCAAATACGCTTGGGCGGTTTCGAGGTTCGGCTTTTCCACAAAGCGAGCGATTTGTTTGGCGCCGTCCGCGCCAAATGCCGCCCCGGACTGGATGTAGCCATAACCCGTTTCGGGCGCATCCGGTGTGATGCCAAACGTCACCACAGCACCGCTTTCAGCCAGCGCAGCACCCTGCACCACGGCAGCCTGAAACGCTGGTTTGTCCATAATGACATGGTCTGCAGGCATCACCAGCAAAACCGGGTCCGCTCCGTTTTTCATAGCTGCTCGCGCAGCAATAGTAAGCGCTGGAGCCGTATTTCTTCCTAAAGGCTCCAGCACCACGGTGCCCGGCTTGCCCATCAAGCGCATCTGCTCCGCGATGACAAAGCGGTACTCCTCGTTGCACACTACCAAAGGCGCAGCCAACTCCACGCCCGCAATACCCTCCACACGACGCACCGTGGCTTGCAGCAGCGAGTCATTCCCGATCAAAGGCAATAACTGCTTGGGGTACTTTTCGCGGGACAAGGGCCACAAACGGGTGCCGGAGCCGCCAGACAAAACAACAGGTTGAATCAACATCAAAGTTCTCGAATAGTCAAAAAATCAAGCGCGCGCATCGCCCCAACGCAAGCGGGAGGTATCGTCCCCTGCATACAGGGTTTCACCATGGCGGTTCACGCAATAGAGGCGTGACACAATCATCTCGTGGAAATGCATGTCCGGCGCAATGCGGGTGTACTCAAACAAAATGCCACGCGTAATACGGGCCCCCGAGCGGATCACGCTGCCATGCCCGATCCAAGCGGGGCCGATGATGGTGGCACCCGGCTCCATCTTCACGCTGGAGCCGATGTACACCGGGCCTTCAATCTTCACTTTGTCCCACGGAATCTGCGTGTTTAAGCCCACCCACACACCGGGCTTCACTTCCTTGCCCGGCATCGGCATGTTCTCGACCTCGCCCTTGAGCACACGCTGCAGCACCGTCCAATAGTCGCTCACCCGACCAATGTCGATCCAGTGGAAAGGGCGGTTTTGGACAAAGAAGGGCGACCCATCAGCCACCAACTGCGGAAACAACTCCGAGCCGATGTCGTACACCTTGCCAGCCGGCACCTTGTTGAGCACTTCCGGCTCAAAAATGTAAATACCCGTACTGGCCAAGGTGGACTTAGCATCCTCAGGCTTCGGCTTTTCCTGGAACGAGCGAATGCGTCCGTCATCGTCTGCCACCACCATGCCGTAGTTTTGCACCTCTTCCAGAGGCACCTCCAAAGCCACCACGCTGGCGAGCGCGCCTTTGGCGTTGTGCTCTGCAATCGCGGCAGTAATGTCCAAGTCAATCAGGGCATCGCCACACAACACCAGCGTGGTTTCGTCAAAGAAACCGCTGAAGTCCTGAATCCTGCGCATGCCCCCTGCCGAGCCCATAGGCCGCGGCAAGATGTCGCCATGCTCGCGCACGCCTTCGTAGGAGTAGGCAATCTCCACGCCCCAACGGCTGCCATCCCCGAAATACTGCTCAATCCGGTGATGGTGGTAGGCCACGTTGATGATGATTTCGCGTATGCCATGCCGGGCCAGGTGCTCAATCAGGTATTCCATCACCGGCTTACCCAAAATCGGCACCATGGGCTTGGGCAAATCCTTGGTCAGCGGCCGCACGCGGGTTCCTTGGCCAGCGGCCAGAATCATTCCTTTTGTCATTTATTTTTATCCCGTGTATCCATTCGGATTGCGTGTTTGCCAATTCCAAGTGTCTGCGCACAACTTATTTAAATCAGACATCGCAGACCATCCCAGCAAATTCTTTGCCAAGGCGGGGTTGGCCCACGACTCGGCGATATCACCGCTACGCCTAGGCCCAACCTTAAACGGAACCGGCCGATTACTCACACGCTCGAAAGCGCGCACCAAATCCAACACACTGTGCCCCACGCCCGAGCCCAAGTTGATGGCATTGCAGCCTGCTTCCCGCTCCAAAAACTGCACGGCTTTCACATGTCCCAGCGCCAAATCCACCACGTGGATGTAATCCCGCACCCCTGTTCCATCCGGCGTCGGGTAATCGTTACCCCACACATTCAAAAACTCTCGGCGCCCCACCGCAACTTGCGCCACAAAAGGCATCAGGTTGTTGGGCACGCCCTGCGGATCCTCACCGATTCGGCCAGACGGATGCGCCCCCACCGGGTTGAAATAGCGCAAGATGGCAAAACGCCACTCGGGGTCGCTGCGATGCACATCGCGCAACATGCTCTCAACCGCCAGTTTGGTCTGCCCGTAGGTATTGGTTGCCGACAAGGGGTGCTGCTCGGTGTAGGGCAAAAACTGGGGTACTCCATACACCGTCGCAGACGAGCTAAACACCATCTGCTTCACGCCCGTGGCCTTCATGGCCTCCAGCAAACGCATGGTGCCGACCACGTTGTTGTCGTAGTAGCGCAAGGGCTCGGCCTCGGACTCGCCCACGGCCTTCAACCCTGCAAAGTGAATGACCGCCTTTGCACCGCTGTCAGCCAGCGCTTGTTGCAGCGCCACGCCATCGCGAATATCACCCTCAACCACCCGCAATTGCTTGCCGGCGATGGATTGCACCCGACTTAAGGCTTCTGGTTGGCTATTGGAAAAGTTATCAAACACGGTCACATCCAAGCCCGCATTCAACAGCTCTACACAGGTGTGCGAACCAATGTAGCCCGCACCGCCGGTGACAAAAATCATTGTTTACTCCCGTTTTTTCTGGTGAGAAGTTTAGCGTTTGCCCTTTAGTCCAATCGGACTACAACACCACACATATCCGGTTGCCTCAGGGGCGAATTCACTGTTCCGTCACAACATCGTGTGAGATTCCAGCGCTGCATTAGACAGAAGATTTCTTTTTGAAATGTGAACAAATTCACATTAACTGTGGCGGATAGCACTACACCGATCAAATTCACCCATTTGGGGGATAGGCGGGTCCGAATGGACTACGTACCATCGCGCACTTGCTCAAACATCAGCATTAACCCTTAGACCTCGCGGTGCACACCATGTCCTTTCTGCCCTCGCTCAGTACCGAGGAACTTCATCACTACCACCGCGTGGTTACCCACTCGGTGGATGTGCGCAGCCACTTCGACATGCTGATCTGGTTGCAGGGCGACATGCAAAAGTACCTGCCGCACGACATCCTGATTGCCTCGTGGGGTGACTTTGCCAACGGTGCGGTGCAGCACGACATCCTCTCCGCGATGGCCGGCGTGCGCTCCCACGCCTCCCACACCGAGCCGCTCACACCACTGCTGGTGAGCCTATTTGAGCGCTGGACCAGCTTCGGCAAGCGGCCTTTCAGCCTCAACGCCGGGCAATCCGGCTTTTCGATGGACGATGCTGGCCTGAAAAGTGCTTTGGGCGGGGCCTTGTTAAAAATGCGCTCTGCCACGGTGCATGGCATCACCGACGAACGCGGCAGCCACGATTGCCTCTATGTCGTGTTCAGCACCCAAGAGCTGTTTTCAGAGAAAGAACGCAACGCCATGGCGGTTGTGCTGCCCTACATCGACACAGCCTTGCGCCAAGTGGAGCACCTGCCCCACCAAGCCAACATCGGTGCTGCTCCTGCCACGGCAGATACACCCGCCTTGCCCGCCGAGGCCGACGTGCTAACCGAACGCGAAGCCGAGATCCTGAAATGGGTCGCACTCGGCAAAACCAACCCCGAAATCGGGTCCATCCTGGATATCAGTGCATTCACCGTCAAAAACCATATGCAGCGCGTCTTCCGCAAGCTCGACGTATCCAACCGCGCCCAAGCCGTTGGCAAATTCCGCGCTTGGGTCAGCCATGTCTAAGGCGCACGTCACGGTTTCAGCGGCGGAGTTCAACCGCGGTGTCGAGCAAGCCTCCATGGGCCGGGACAACCTGCTCGGCATGCTCGAGTCCTGCCTCTGCGCGGCTGCACTCGTGGGCTCGCTATGGGTCATTGCATATATTTACGAAGGCGATATTCCCCCCGCCTACCTGCTACTGGCAGTGCTCACCTTTGCGCTCACTTTTCCGGGGGAGCCGCGGTTGCAAGCCTCCAAGGCCGGCAGCCTGCTCGATATCGGCCTGAACTGGGTGTGGATTGCGGGCTTGCTCGGCATCACCGGCTACGCCACCGGCTACGTCAAACAGTTTGACCGCGACGCACTCATCGCCTGGCTCTGGGCGGCCCCCGCCACCGAAATCACCCTCACCCTGGGCCTGCGCCTGGCCGCCCCCACGTTGATGCGCCTCAACGGCGGCAAACAGCGGGCTTTGATTGTGGGTATGAACGAGCAAGGCCTTGCCCTGGCCGACAAACTCAAAAGCTCCCCTTACTCCCGCATGGAATTGGTGGGCTTTGTAGACAGCCGCAACACCGAGCGCTTGGCTTCCGACGCCTCCTACCCCCTGCTCGGCAAGCTGGACCAACTCGCCACCATTGCACAGCAAAGCCGCATCCAGGTGATCTACCTCTCCCTGCCCATGGCCTCGCAGCCGCGCATCCTGCACATCCTGGACGAGCTCAAAGACACCACGGCCTCCATTTACTTTGTGCCCGATATGTTCGTCACCGATCTGATTCAGGGCCACCCCAGCGCCGTCTGCGGCATGCCGGTGATCTCGGTGTGTGAAACCCCTTTCCGTGGTGCCAATGGTGCGGTCAAGCGCTTGAGCGACATTGTGTTTTCGCTTGGCATCCTCACCCTGATTGCCCCTGTGCTGCTCGCCATTGCCGCAGCCGTCAAGTTCACGTCCCCCGGCCCCATCATCTTCAAGCAACGGCGCTACGGGCTGGATGGTGAAGAAATATTGGTCTACAAATTCCGCTCCATGACCGTCACCGAAGACGGCGGTGTGGTCACCCAAGCCAAAAAGAACGACAGCCGCATCACCCCACTGGGTGCCTTTTTGCGCAAAACATCGCTCGATGAGCTGCCCCAGTTCATCAATGTGCTGCAAGGCCGCATGAGCATCGTCGGCCCCCGCCCGCACGCCGTGGCCCACAACGAGCTGTACCGCAAGCTCATCAAAGGCTACATGGTGCGCCACAAAGTCAAACCCGGCATTACCGGCTGGGCCCAAGTCAACGGCTACCGCGGCGAAACCGACACCTTGGACAAAATGCAAGGCCGCATTGACTACGACCTCGACTATCTGCGCAACTGGTCTTTGCGCCTGGACATTCACATCATCTTGCGCACGGTGCGTCTGGTGGCCAAAGACCAACAGGCGTACTGAGCCCAGGCGTACAGGACCCATGCGTATCTCCCACACACTCCCGGCCCTAGTGGCCTTGGTAGCCGCTGGTGCATCACACGCCCAGCAAGACCCGCTCACGCTTACAGCGGGCTACACGGTGCAAACCGATAGCAACCTGTTTCGCCTGCCCTCCAGCGCCAACACGCAAAACCTGATCGGCAAAAGCAGCGCCGCAGAAACTATTGGTGTCACCACCCTCGGCTTGGGCTTTAACACCCAACAAAGCCTGCAAACACTGGCCGTCAACCTCAACGTGGTGGACTACCAGTACCAAAACTTCAACTACTTGAGCTTTGCTGCAACTAACTACGACGCAGCATGGCAATGGGCCATCACGCCCAGCGTGACCGGCACACTGAGCACAGACCGCAAAGAAACACTCAACAGCTTTGCAGACTTTACCGGCTACCGCCAGCGCAACCAGCGCATAGACACCACCACCCGCTTTGACGCCACAGCGCAACTCGATGGCCCCTGGCGTTTGATTGGCGGCGCCAGCACCACCCGCCAGGAAAACCAGCTTGCTCAAGTTACTGGAAGCGACTTCACCACCAACTCCGTGGACGCTGGAGTGCGCTACGTATTCGGCTCCGGTAGCAACATCAGCTACCAAATGCGGGCCGGCAAAGGCAGTTACCTCAACCGCGTGGTGCCTAACACCGGCTCTCAAGACAGCCAGTACACCCAAATCGACAACGACCTGCGCCTGCGCTGGGACTTGGGCGGCGGCAACTCGGCCAACGCCAACATCACCCACATCAACCGCACCCACCCCACCTATGGGCAGCGAGACTACAGCGGGTTTAACTTCGGCACGGGCGTCAACTGGGCCATTAGCGGCAAATCCAGCCTCAGCTTAGGCTTCACCCACGCGCTAGACGCGTATGCCACTACTAACACCAACTACTCCAGCACCGATCGCATCAGCATCGGCCCGGTGTGGCAAATCAGCCCCAAGGTAGGCCTGCGCCTCAAACACGAATGGGCCCAACGCGACTACGCGGGCAGCCCCACCGCTGGCCAAAGCAGTACCCGCCGCGACATAACCCGCGACACCAGCGTGTCTGTGAACTGGCAACCCCACCAAAAACTGGCCTTGAGCGCATCGCTGCAATCAGCTTCGCGTGGCGTCAACCAAGCCGGGTTGGACTACGACAGCACCATGCTTTTCTTATCCGCACAACTGACTTACTGAGCAAGCCCATGATCATGAAACACACACGCCTCTCTACCACCCTGCTGGCCGTTGCCCTGGCCGCTGCGCTGGTTGCCTGCGGAGACAAAGAAGGCAAAAAAGTCGCCACCCAAGTAGCCGCCAAAGTGGGTAGCGAAGAAATCTCTGTCCACCAAATCAACCAGGTGCTCAGCCGTGCCAACACCGGTGGTGCGAGTCCTGAAGCCTTGAAGGCCATGAGCAAAGAAGTGCTCGAAAAGCTCATCGACCAGCAACTCGCTGTCGACCAAGCCACCGAAAACAAGCTGCACCGCTCCCCCGATGTGGTGGCACAAATTGAAGCCGCCCGGCGCGACATTCTGGCCCGTGCCTACATTCAGCAAATCACCGCGAGCACCGCCAAGCCCACCGCCGAAGAAACCAAAAAATACTTCACTGAGCACCCTCAGTTGTTCAGCGAGCGCCGCATTTTCAATGTGCAAGAAATCGTGGCCCCCGCCACCCCGGGCGTTGCAGACCAGCTCAAAGCCCTGGTAGCCACAGGCAAAAGCCTGGAAGACATTGCTGCTGCGCTCAAGGCTAAAAATATTCCGTTCAACGGCGGCAGCGCCACCCGCGCCGCAGAGCAAATCCCGCTGGAGGCTCTGCCCAAAATCCACGCACTCAAAGATGGTCAATCCACTGTCATCGACAACCCCCAAGGCAACACCGTGGTGCGCGTGGTGTCTTCGCAGCAAGCGCCCGTGGCCGAAGCCGCAGCGTTGCCACGCATTGAGCAGTTTTTGATCAATCAGCGCGCGGGCGAAGCCGTGGCAGCCAACATCAAGCAACTGCGCAGCACCACCAAAATCACCTACATGGGAGAGTTTGAAGGCAACGCCGCCGCAGCTCTTACGGCTCCCGCCCCCACGCCTACCCCAGCAGAGCCCACATCTGCCGCAAGCGAAGACAAAACCAAGTCCGTTATCGAAAAAGGCGTCTCCGGCCTGAAGTAAGCCAGCACCACAACCATGAAAAAACTCACACAACTATTCGCTATCGGCTTACTCGGTCTCAGTAGCCTGATAGCCCAGGCGCAAGACGGCAAAGCCGACTACCCGCTGGGCGCGGGCGACACCATCAAGGTGCAAGTCTTCCAAAACCCGGACCTCACCATTGAAACCCGCGTGTCTGAAAGCGGCATCATCACCTACCCGCTCATAGGCGCCGTGCCGCTGGGTGGCCTGTCGGTAGCCGCCGCTGAAAAGAAGATTGCCGATGCCCTGCAAGCCGGTGGCTTTATCCAAAAACCGCAGGTCAACATTGCTCTCATTCAAATCCGTGGCAACCAAGTGTCTGTGTTGGGCCAGGTAGCACGCCCCGGCCGCTTTCCGCTGGAAACTGTGAACACCCGCCTGAGCGACATGCTGGCTAACGCCGGCGGTGCGACCAACGCGGGAGACGACGTGGTGATAGTTACCGGCGTGCGCGATGGCAAGGTCTTTCGCAAAGAGATCGACATTCCGTCCATCTTTTTGAACGACAAAGCCCAGGACAACCTGCTGCTGCAGGGTGGCGACACCATTTATGTGCACCGCGCGCCCGTGTTTTTTATCTATGGCGAAGTGCAGCGCCCCGGCTCCTTCCGCATTGAGCGCGACATGACCATCATGCAAGCTCTGGCCCAAGGCGGCGGCCCCAACGCCCGCGGGTCGGAGAAGCGCCTGCGCCTGCACCGCAAACTGCCCAACGGCTCGGTGCAACAAATTGAACCCCAGTTGACTGACACCGTGCAGGCCAACGACGTGCTCTACGTCAAAGAAAGCATTTTCTAAACCGGGCCCCGCCATGACACTCCAACAATTCCTACTCATATTGCGCGCCCGCTGGAAAGTAGCCCTACTGGCTTTTGTATTGACCGTAGCCACCACCGTCACTGTGAGCCTGCTGCTCCCCAAGCAATACACCGCCAGCGCCGCAGTGGTGGTGGACGTCAAGTCCCCCGACCCGGTCAGCGGCATGATGCTGCAAGGCATGATGGCCCCCGGCTACATGGCCACCCAAGTGGACATCATCAACAGTGACCGTGTTGCCCAAGCCGTGGTGAAAAATCTGCGCATGGAAACCAGCCCCGCCATTCAAGCCCAGTGGCAAGAAGCCACCCAAGGCAAAGGCCAGTTGCGCGACTGGCTGGCCACGCTGTTGCAAAAAAACCTGGATGTCAAACCCAGCCGCGAAAGCAACGTCATCAACGTCAACTACACCGGCACCGACCCCGAGTTTGCCGCCGCAGTAGCCAACGCATTCGCGCAGGCCTATATGGACGTGAACCTGGAGCTGCGCGTAGCCCCCGCCCGCCAATTTGCTGCATTTTTTGATGAGCAAACTAAGGCTGCCCGCAGCAAGCTGGAAGCGGCCCAGCAAGCCTTGTCTGACTACCAGCAGGCCAACGGCATTACCTCTGCCGACGAGCGCATGGACTTTGAAACCGCCAAGCTCAACGAAACCAGCAGCCAGCTCACCGGCGTGCAAGCGTTGACTACCGATAGCCAGAGCAAACGCCAAAGCACCAAGGCAGACACCATTGCAGAAGTCATGCAAAGCCCCCTGGTCAACGGCCTGAAGGCCGACATTGCCCGCCTGGAAGCCAAGCTGATTGAAGCCAGCGGCAACCTGGGCAAAAACCACCCGCAAATCCAGCGCACAGAAGCAGAGCTAGCCGCCCTTAAGGCGCAACTGGATGCAGAGACTAGAAAAATCACCGCGTCGATCGACACCACCTACCAGGTAGGCAAACAGCGCGAGGCCCAACTGCAAGGCGCCTTGGCTAGCCAGAAGGCCCGCGTGCTGCTGCTGAACAAACAGCGCGATGAACTCAACGTGCTGCGCCGCGACATTGAATCTGCCCAGCGCGCTTTCGAGATCGTGAGCCAGCGGGCCTCGCAAACCAATATTGAGAGCCAAACCAACCAAACCAATATCGCGGTGCTCAACCCCGCGAGCCCGCCGCCAGACCCGTCCAAACCCAAAGTGCTGCTGAACACCTTGGTATCCATCTTTTTAGGCGGCATCTTGGCGGTGGGCCTTGCGTTGGTACTTGAGCTGATGAACCGTCGCGTCCGGTCCACCGACGACTTGGTTGAAGCCCTTGAGTTACCCGTGTTGGGCACCATCAGCTCGGCATCCGGCATGTTTAAACGCACCGCCATTGGAGTACGGGCATGAGCAACAACACCAAAACCATTGGCGACATCTTGGTGGCCACCGGCCGTCTGAGCCAAGAAGATGCGGCCCGCATCGTAGAGCGCCAGCACCAAGACAAAGTGCAGTTCGGCGAAGCTGCATTGGCCCTGAAGGTGCTCAGCAAAGACGACATTGACTTTGCGCTGAGCAAGCAGTTTGACTACTCGTACCTGAGCGACCAAGACCAGAGCGTCAGCACCGAGCTAGTAGCGGCCTACAAGCCCTTCAGCCGCGTGGGCGAAAACCTGCGCGCTGTACGCAGCCAGCTCATGCTGCGCTGGTTTAACACGGACCCTGCCCGCAAAGTCATGGCGATTGTGAGCCCGGGCAACGGCGAAGGCCGCAGCTTTGTGGCCGCCAACTTGGCCATTGTGTTTGCCCAGCAAGGTGAGCGCACCCTGCTCATTGATGCTGACATGCGCTCCAAACCCGAGCGTAGCCAAAACACCTTGTTCAAACTAGGCAAAAGCGCAGGCTTGTCGGCCATATTGGCCAACCGTGCCGGGCTGGAGGTGGCACAGCTCATTCCCGGCCTGCCCGGCCTAGCTGTGTTGCCCGCAGGTGCCACGCCCCCCAACCCGCAAGAGCTGCTGGGGCGCCCCGCTTTTGGCGACCTGCTGCGCATTGCCAGCCAACAGTTTGATGTGATCATCATCGACACCCCCGCCGGTGCCGAATTTGCGGATGCGGAAATTACCGCGGCACGCGCAGGTGCCGCGCTGCTTGTGGCGCGGCAAAACACCAGCTTGGTGCCCCAAGCCAGCCAACTGGCCCGCCGCCTGCAAGACAGCGGCGTGGCCCTGGTGGGCTCTGTGCTGAACGACACATGAGCACCCCCATGCCCCGCGTGTACCTTGGCAAACCCGGCCTTACCGCCGTGGCCCTGCAGTGGCTTCCTGTTGTGGTGGGCCTTGCCGTTTTGTACTTGCCCAGCTTATGGGACTTGTTTCACGGTATCTGGGCGGAAGACGCCCAAATGCACGGCCCCATCGTGCTGGGCATATCCTGCTGGCTGATTTACCGCAACTGGCCCGCCATGCTGGAGGCCAGCCATGGCGAACACAGCAGCACTTGGGGATGGTTGTTTTTTGTGATCGGCTTGCTTTTGTACACACTGGGCCGTTCGCAAGACATCTTGCTATTTGAAATCGGCTCGGTCATCTGGCTGCTGATTGGCATTGCACTGCTGAATCTGGGCCCCAAAGCGCTCAAGGCGCAATGGTTTGCCTTGTTCTTCATGCTATTTATGGTGCCTCTCCCCGGCGTGGTAGTGGACACCGTGACCATGCCCATGAAGATGGCCGTGTCTTATGTAGCGGAGCATGTACTGTTTTGGGTGGGTTACCCCATAGGCCGCAACGGCGTGATTTTGCAAATCGGGCAATACATGCTGCTGGTGGCAGACGCTTGCGCCGGGCTGCACACCTTGCTGACCCTCGAAGCACTGGGCCTGCTGTACCTCAACCTTGTGCGCCGCGACTCACTATTCCGCAACGTGGGCCTGGCCGTTTTGATCGTGCCCATCTCGTTTACCGCCAACGTCATCCGCGTGATGGCCCTGAGCCTGATCACTTACCACTTTGGCGACGAAGCCGGCCAAGGCTTCTTGCACGGCTTTGCCGGCATGGTGCTGTTCTTGAGTGCACTGCTACTGATCATTGCGTTCGACACCGCACTCCAGACATTCGAAAACTTCCGCCAACAAAAAATCCGAGCACAAAGCTGAAATGAAAACTACCAAAAGCAATTTCATTGGCTTCACTCTCGGTCTGCTGATGCTGGGAGCTGCCGTAGCTGCATGGGCCATGCACCCGCGGACGCTCATGTCTGAGCAACGTGCAAAAACCCCTTTGGCCACGCTCATTCCTACCAGTTTTGGCGACTGGAAAGAACTGCCCCAATCCGGCGGGCAGATCGTTAACCCGCAGCAAACAGCCATACTGGAAGAAATCTATTCCGAAACGCTTTCGCGCGTGTATGTGAATTCCAACGGCGCCGCCATCATGCTTTCGCTCGCCTATGGAGCAAACCAATCTAGGGATCTGCAAATTCATCGCCCTGAAGTGTGCTATTCCGCGCAGGGCTTTCAGATCATCAGCACGAACAAGACGAGCCTAACCACCACCTCAGGAAGCGTACCGGCAATGCAATTAGTCGCCAAACTCGGCCAGCGCAATGAGCCCATCACCTATTGGGTTCGGATTGGTGAAAAAGTCGTGCGAGGCAACCTGGAGCAAGGCTTTGCGCGCATGCAGTATGGCTTGAATGGCGTCGTGGCTGACGGAATCTTGTTTCGTGTATCGAGTATCGCTACCGACAACGGCAAGGCCTATGCAACGCAACAGCAGTTTATTGACGACCTACTGAAGTCAGTTCCAGAAGATACGCGCGCGTATCTGCTCGGAAAGTCCACGTCTTAAACAAATTCGACTCTAATAGTTACAGTGCATGAAGTTATTCGCACTCATCAAAGGCGTGCTCGCCAGGGCAATCGTTGGCATATCCGGAATACTCATCGCCCGACATCTGAGCAAGGATGACTATGGTCTTATTGTCTCAATCGCCACTATCGCCGCATTCTTTTTAACGGTCTCTAGATTGGGTTTGAATGAATACTCAATCGTGCGTGCAGCAAAAGCAAGGACACACAGTACGAAAAGAGCCTACATCACTTTGATGGACAAGCTTCAAAACAGTACAGTGCTTTTGATGTTTGTGCCAGGTTTAGCATTAGCGCTACTGTTGATTCCAAGGGAAATCGCATCAGTAACCGTCATTTGGATATTTTTTTTAGTGTATGCACGGGGATATATTGATTCACAGCGAGTTGGCGTGATCTCAGCAACCCTTCAAACCAATGGCAACAATCAAAAGTTTGTTGACTCGCAACTTGTTTTTTCAACCGCTGCGATTCTAAGCTTAGTCGCGTTGTATGCATTTAATCTCGAAAAGCTCGGCTATTTGTCTACCAGCCTAATTGCATCGCTACTGATGTATTGCATTGGGACAAATGCATACAAGATTTACCTCAATAATGGGGCAGCAACATGGCCTAGGCTACCTACCATTCGGCAATTTAAAATAGGCATTCGCGCAGCAGTACTCAAGAACTCGTCATACTTGCTGTCAGACGTGATGGCCTTCGCCTACACACAAGGTAGCGCGATTGTCCTTATTTCTGTCACAACAAGTGCTGAAGTCGCACGATATTCCGTTATCGCATCATTAATTACCGCCGGCTATATAATCCCAGGGGTGATATACCAATGGACTCTCCCGCTTCTAGCGGAGTCCCTCTCGTCTAAAGAAACATACCTGACAAAGGCAAAAAAATCAGCAATCCAAATTGCTTCAATTGTTTTCCCAATTTCTCTTACGATGGTTATATGGGACTCATTGATCGTTCATTTGTTGCTCGGTGAAAAGTACCGTTCCAGCGCATCAGTACTCAGCCTGATGGCTATAGTTTATTTCTTACATTCGCTTTGCTTCATTCCTGCGGCAATTCTTACCTCCTTGGGGTTACAGCAAAAGCGACTCCAATTACAGATGCTGAGTGCGGCAGTAGGAATCAGCACCACGGCCATAGCTGGAGCAAGCCTGGGTGGGATTGCCGCCGCCTATGCTTGCTTAGCCGCTGAAGTTCTTCTTTTAGTCGGCTACACGACAAGCGGATATATAGCAATTAAATCCCGCGAGTGGAAAAAGAAATGAAATACCTAATCCTGAATCAAAACACAGATAACTATGGCGACGATATCGCTGCGCAAGCGTTAGCCCACATCATTCGCTCAGTTGACACCAAGTCTCAAATTCGATTCCTATACGGTCCTCGCGCGTGGTCTGGCACGGTGCCAGTATTGGGAACGGAAATTAGCCATCGGGTGATGGGTGGGATGGGTGGGAAGACTGCATACATCGACCTCGCACGTACATATTTAAAGCGAAAACTAGGCATAAAACCCAAATACAAGAATGTGGAGTTTGATGCGTTAAGCAATGACCTTGACTGGTGTGACCACGTGCTCGTTTCCCCTTCGGGGGCCAATATTGGAATTTATCAAGACTGGAACGCCTTAAAGGTTGCTCTACAAGTTGCGATCCATGGCAAGACATTGATCTTTCACTTAAACACTGTCGGCAAATCTGGAAATCGTGCATTCGATTTACTGGCACGATTTGCACTCAGTCGGTCTATGGTGTTTGTAAGGGAGGCACGATGCCTTGAAGAACTCAAAACTTGGGGGCTACATTCAAGGTTTGGACCAGACAGCGCATTTGCGCTTCCGGCACCACAGCCGACAACTTATACGCAAGAAATAATCGGCTTGGTACCAACAGGGTTGAATTGGCACCCCGACCATCAATCGAATAAATCTCTGTTTATCGTCGATCAACTAGACGATGGATTCATAAAGCGCTTCACAGCAAATGAGAATCTAGTGCTCCATATCATTCCACATCTCTACGGACATTTGGATGAGCGAACATTACTAGAAAAAATCCGCACGGCATTAATTGAAAAAGGAATGCCAGCCGAACGAACGGTCATTGCAGACTGGGTTCAGTCGTCTGATGAATATGACATAGCAATTGCCAGCTGTCATGTCGTAATTACTATGCGCTATCACGGCGTAATTTTGGCTGCGAAAAATGGTGTTCCTTTTTATGCCATCAGCTACGAAAGCAAGATGAATGAAGCCTGCCGTTACACCAGAATGGAGAGTTACTGTGTCGACGTGAAGAATTCGTCTTCTGATCGACTAAACGTTGGACTAGATAGGTTGCTTTCCGAACATGGACGTATTTCAATTCAATTGAGAAAAACGGCCGAACAACTCGGGAAAATGACGCACTTCCCCATTTATCAGGCTGTTTTTCTAGGCCCAGAAGGTGGATAGCTTAGTGAATGCATCGAATAGACAGTTAGCCCTTTATGTCGTGGCGGCTATTGCTACTATTTTTGTAGCATTTTTCACTGCAATCACAATCACTACCTTCAGTCCATTTCTAGCACTTGCAGGTGGAGCGTTAGTTATCGGACTACTCGCCTCTAAAAAATATACATTTCTTCCGATTGTTTTTATTGTACTTGTTATTTGCGATGTAATACCTATCCCCAAGGGAGGAAGACTATATCCTGTACTTATTGTTGCCAGTTGCATATTAAGCATTGCCCTTTCTCTGGCCAAGAGAAATGGCGCTCCTCGCGTTAGCAGCCGGGCATGGTACCCCGTAGGAATATACTCAATAACCATGCTATGGGGGTATTTTTATGGAGTCAAATATCTGAATAATAATTCAGTATTTGCATTAGGTGAATTTCAGCAGACACTTGCTTTTCTTATATTCCCATCACTACTAGTCTGCTTCGACGAGAAAACTGCCTTTAATAAATTAATAAGACTCACAGCAGCCATCGGTTTACTTATTGGCATAGCATCGATTTTTCAGTATGCGACTGGAGTCTCGCTTGGCGGCAGAGTCGAACAACTAGAAACACTAGGAAACATCGATGGTAATATTATTCGAGCCACGATCCCTGGTAAGCTTTTTCTGCTTTTTTGCTTATTCATTCTTATCCCCATAGTGATTAGGCGAGATGGTGGAATTCTTACCATTAGCGTTCAATTTATATGCATTTGCATATTAGCCTTTGCGCTACTTGTGAGCTTCGGGAGAGCACTTTGGGCAAGTGCGGCTTTTGGCATATTTATATCTGCACTTTTTTTAGGCTTAAGGCACTCTGTCAAGTTAACAACGATAGTGATTTTCTTGAGCTTCACTGGGCTATCTCTATTGGCCATAGTCAGCCCTGCTGTCTACGATGCAGTCATAGATAGAGCATTAAGTGTCACTTTGGAGGGACGTTCATCTTCCTCGTTTGGTTGGCGCTTGAGTGAAAATGCGTTCGCCGCCCAATCAATTGTCAAAAATCCACTCTTGGGTATTGGTTTAGGTGGGGAATATAAACCCCCGCTTGTCGCAACTGAATTATTTCCAAATCAGACGAGCTATATTCATAATAGCTACTACTTCATCCCACTGAAATTCGGCACTATTGGGCTAGTATCTTTTGCTGTATTTATTGCCTCCGTATTTATATCTATTTTTACTGCTTATAGCAAAAAGAATACAGAAGAAGAGAGAATATTTCTCGGTGCAGCCGCCGGTACACTTTTGGGTGTGTTGCTTCTCGCAGTTACACAGCCTGAAATTCTAAGTCCCGCCTTCATTGCATACACTTCTTTTTTACTTGCAGCTGCTCACTTTTTAAAGCATACCCCGAGATATGGACAACATAGTGCCGACCCTTCAATTAAAGCAGACGCCCGAAGCAAACGTCATTCAATCCACCGACATTTGAATCATCGGGGTCGAGATTGAAAATTGGAAAACATGTGAAAGAATCTCGCACCACCGTTCATTTGGTGCCGCGATTATCTTTTTTGGACTGCATGCGTGGCGCTGCAGTCCTAATGGTAATGCTTACCCATTTCGCAGAAGGTCGCATTCCTTTTTTTTACACAGTCAATAATTCATACGTTCAGTTAGGGCAGGCGGGTGTATCGATTTTCTTTCTAATTAGTGGGTATATTATCCCGAGATCAATCTCCTCCGCTAGATCGTTGAAGGTATTTTGGATACATAGATTTTTTCGCTTATTTCCAATTTACTGGTGCTCGATTCTTCTTGCTTGTGCTCTTGCGTACTTTGGATTGATGCGTCTCCCACAAAATCTCAAGGTTTCTGAGATTTTTGTGAATTTCTCAATGCTGCAAGGTTTCGTGGGCTCCAAAAACGTTATAGGTGTTTTTTGGAGTCTAAAGTTCGAGCTAGTCTTCTACTTCTTGATGACCGCCATAGCTTTTGCTCGGTTAATGAAACACTCGTTCTACATTTGTTTGGCCTACTCAGTCGGTATCGCCCTTGTTGCCTTTTGGATGTATTTCGTCCAGGGCAAGTACTTTGCGTATGGCCTCTTTCATATTCAGTTGATGCTAATTGGGTGGGTCGTTAGCGAAGCTCAAGAGAGATCCAGCAGTCAGAAACAAACAGGAGTCGTCATCGGTGTTGGCGTAATGGTGGCTATTTTGACTGCATTCACTTCCTTCAATGGGCGAGATGCTTCGGCTGCTGGCGGCGCACTTACCCTAACGCCAATGCTTAGCGCTTGGTTGTTTGGGTTGTTGGTTTTTCTTCTGGCGGTGTCATTTCGGCGGTCTCTGTTCTGGCCCAAATGGTTGAGCTGGGTCGGCCAAATAAGTTACTCAGCATATTTGCTGCACGTTCTAGTGCAATTTGTGTTGACCCCATACCTGCGTGATTGGGGATTACTTGCCATTCCGCTCATGCTTGCTTTTTCTTTTTTGCTCGCTTGGATTGGCTACCGGTTCGTAGAGCTTCCATCCATTGCATTTGGCAAGCGAGTCAGTTTCTTTTGGTCATCCGACAAAACTCAGATTTCTGCAGGAGCTATCAAGTGATGGCACCCACAAACCAACCCGAACTGAACGCTCATCCGTCATGCGCCGTGTTACTTTTGAACTGGAACGGCTCATCGGATTCCGTTGAATGCTTGGAAAGCGTTTTAAAGAGCACGGCGGTGCAATTCCGTATCGTGGTTTGCGACAACGGCTCTCAAGACAACTCTCTAGAAAAAATAGCAACTTGGGCCAATGCCAACGGCACGCCGTTTGTCCTTTATGACCGCGCACAGGCAGAGAGCGGGGGCATGGCGGACGAGGAAGCTCCCCTTGTGCTGATTCAAACTGGTGCCAACCTAGGTTTTGCAGGTGGTAACAACGTGGGCTTGCGCTATTGCCTGGCCCATGGCGGTTTTGACTATGTGTGGGTGCTCAACAATGACACCGTTGTCGCCCCCGATGCACTGCAGCATTTGGTAGCCCGCATGCAGCAGGACCCGAAAATTGGCATGTGTGGCTCCAAGTTGGTGTTCTACCACCAGCGCGGCCAGGTGCAGGCCTATGGCGGCTCGGCGTTTGATGCGCGACGTGGCGTGGTGGTGCCTATAGGGCAGTTTGCGCCCGTAGAGGCGGCTTGCGACGTGGCGGCGGTAGAGGCCCAAACGGCTTATATAGTGGGTGCGTCCATGCTGGTCAGTACACCGTTTTTGCAGACCGTGGGGCTGATGTGCGAAGACTACTTTTTGTATTTTGAAGAGATCGACTGGGCCTTCCGCGCTAAGGGCAAGTTCAAGCTGGCCTATGCAGATGCAAGCGTGGTCTGGCACAAAGAGGGGGGCTCCATTGGCTCCAGCAGCACCAAAGAGCCATCTGCCACGTCCACTAAATACCTTTATCGCAACCGCGTGATCTTCAACTGGCGCTACAACCGCGCCAACTTTGCAAGCAGCATGGTGCGCGTTGCTTTTGAAATGCTGGTGCTGACCAAGCGCAAGCAGTTCAAGACCCTGCGCGTAGCCCTGCGGGCCACGCTTAACGGCCTGATGGCCATGCGCCATACCGGAGGGCACTATGCAGCTTGAGCCTTTGCTTTCCATTGTTATCGTCAATTACAACGGCCTGCGTTTTCTGGACGAATGCATTGCGTCCATCACCGCCCACGTGCATTGCAGCCACGAGGTCATCATTGTGGACAATGCATCAGCAGACGACAGCGTGGCCTACATTGAGCGCAACTTCCCGCAAGTGCGCCTGATAGCAAGCGCAGTAAACACGGGCTTCACCGGTGGCAACAACATCGGAGTGCGTGCAGTCAAGGGTGAGCTTGTGCTGCTGTTGAATAACGACACCAAGCTCCTCACCCCGATAGATGCTGCTGTGGCAGCATTTGAAGACGCCAGTTTGGGCGCTTTGGGCGTGCACCTGTTTTACGGAGATGGGCGCAACCAGCCCTCGGTGGGGTATGAGCACACACCTGCGCGCATTGTGCTGTCGTGGTTGGGCTTGGCCTCTGTGGCCGCGTTGCCCAATGTGTTTCGCCGTACGGAAACCGACAGCGCTTTTTATGACCGGGCGCATGCCGATGTGGCTTGGGTGTCGGGCGCCTTTTTGCTCACACGCCGCACGCTTTGGAATGCAATTGGCGGTCTGGACGAGCGCTACTTCATGTACGTAGAGGACGTGGACTATTGCAAGCATGTGCAGTTGCATGGGTTCAAGGTTGCCTACCTGCCAGAGGTGTGCGTGTGCCACTACGAAGGTGCGGGCAAGGCATGGATTGGCCAGGCCGCACTGACACGCACTGTGCGCTCCTACAAGCTGTATTTGGCCAAACACTATGGCGCCTTGGTAGCCCGCCTGACCGGTGCGCTGCTGGCTGCAGTGCTTTGGCTGCGGGTGCCTGTGTACTTTGCGTTGAACAAGCTGCGGGGCAACGCCATCGCTGGCGATAAGGCCAAGGCCTATGCGGCGGCGGCACGCCAAGCCCTTACCAAGGTACCGGGGTGACAGTCATGAAACTTTTGGTTGTGTCGCCTTTTGTGGTCTACCCGGGAGTGCCCCATGGTGGTGGGGCTTTGTGCTGGGGGCAGTTGGAGGGCTTGGCGGAGAAGCACGAAGTCCACTTCTTGGCCTTTGCGCAAGATGGCTCAGCGGAGCTTACCGCTGCACTGCCGCATTTAGAGCGCATTTGCGCCTCGGTAACCACGGTGCATCAGCCGCTGGGCAAGCTCACCATCCTTCGTGCCAAGGTTGCACAACTGGCGCTGAAGCCTGTGGGCGCATCCATATGCAATGTTGCAGCCATGCATTCGGCGCTTCTTCAGCTTAAAAAGAACATGCGCCCTGATGCGGTACTCATGCAGTTTCCTCAGATGGCGCAGTACGTGAAAGATGCCACTGACCTGCCAACCCTGATGGATGTGCAGGATGCCTATTCAGTTTCATCGTTCCGGCAGTTCAAGTCCACACGCGGCTGGCTCAAGCGTATACAAGCTTTTTTGAACTGGCTGGGATGGCTGCGCTACGAAGCCAAGTGGTATCCGCGGTTTACTGCGGTGGCTGCCATAACTGAGCAGGACAGGCTGGGCCTTGAGGTCTTTAGCCCGGGGCTAGGCGCGACTACAAGCCCGGCAGCCGTGGGCTTACCCGATCTGAAATGGGCACCGTCTGACAGCAAGCGCGTTGCATTCATCGGTTCATTTACTCATTTGCCAAACGTGGCTGCATTGCGTTTCTTTTTAGACTCTGTTTGGCCACTCGTTTTGCAGGCCCACCCCGATGCGGTATTTGAGGTTGCCGGCAAAGGAGTACCTGCTGACTTAAAGGTACGGGCGGGCAAAAATTTGGTGTTTGCAGGGGTTGTGCCGGATGCTTACGCATTTGTGCGTTCTGCTGCGGTGGTGGTGGTACCCGTCCTGAGCGGTGGTGGAATCAAGATCAAAACCCTGGAGGCCATGGCCACCGGGTGTCCGATTGTGGCAACCAGCATTGGCGCAGAAGAAACTGGTGCCATATCGGGCGAGCACATGCTGATTGCGGACACGCCGATTGCATTTGCCATGCACATCAACTCTTTGTTGTCTGATCCGGTACAGAGCCAGCGCTTGGGCAGCAATGCGAAAGCATTGATAGCAAAACGTTTTTCATGGCAGGCCAAATGGGCCTCCCTCAATGGCCTGTTGGATGCCAGCGTATCCAAACACCAACAGGCTGCGGTTCAAGATAAAGGTACACAGCAATGAGAGTAGGTTTTGACCTGCACGTGGTCGACGGCCTTTTTCAAGGCTCTCGGACCCATGTGATTGAGCTTTTTTCAAGAGTGGCAAAGCTTTGCCCGGAAATTGAATTTGTTTGCTTGCTGGATGACACCGACGCGTTCCTGAAAAACTACCCGGCTTTTGATTTGCCCAATGTGCACTTGGAACGGCTCGCCCATACCGGCGCGGTGCGCAGGCTGATGTGGGAGCTGCCCAAGATGCAGCGCCGCTTGAAGCTGGATTTGCTGCACACCCAATACATCATTCCATTGCCATCGCTATCCAAAACGATGGTCACGATCCATGACGTACTGTTTGAGAGCCACCCACAGTACTTTCAACCAATTTTTCGCTTGCGCTCGCGCGTTTTGATGCGGTGGGCGGCATTTGCCGCAGAGCACGTGTTTACGGTGAGTGAGTTCTCAAAACGCGAGATCAGTGCACGCTATGGAGTGGCCGCAGAGCGCCTTACGGTAACGACCAATGCTGCAGACAAAACCCGCTTTTACCCAGGTACAGAAGGTGCAGAACTAGTCGCTGGCAGAGGGCTGGAGCCCGGCAAGTACTTGTTGACAGTTGGCCGCCTGGAACCACGCAAAAACCATGTAACGCTCTTTAAGGCGTATGCAGCACTTGGTGCTGACGCACCGCCACTGGTGGTAGTAGGGCAAAAGGACTTTGGTTTTGAAGCCATGTTTGAAGTAATAAGGCAAGCTGGCTTGGCACAAAAGGTCCATTTCTTGGAGAACGTGGGAGACAAAGAGTTGCCTGCGCTTTACCGCCACTGCCTTGCTTTTGCCTACCCGTCTCTGGCTGAAGGTTTTGGCATGCCACCCTTGGAGGCAATGGCCAGCGGGGTACCCGTGATCGCAGCCGACAACACAGCACTGACCGAAGTTGTGGGTAGCGCAGGCTTGTTGGTCGAGTCCACCAACGTGGCCGGTTTGCGCGACGCTCTGGCGGCTGTAACAAGCGACATAGCGTTACGCCAAGCCTTGGCGGCCAAGGGGCTGGCACAAGTTGAAAAGTATCAGTGGAATGAGGCTGCACACAGAGTTGCTGCTCAATACAGAGCCGTCTTGGCTAAGGGGCTCACATGAAAAAACTTATCGGGGCTTTGGGCTTGGCCCTTTGTAGTTTGTTGGCGCAAGCGCAGACAGACAAATACAACATAGGCGTGTATTACTTTCCCGGCTGGGCTGACAACCAAAAAGGCGCGGTTTTTCCCCAACCCTGGGAAAAAATCAAACCGTTCCCTGAGCGGGAGCCCAAGCTGGGCTGGTACAAAGAAGGCAGCGATGAGGTAACACGCCAGCATATCGACTGGATGGCGGAATACGGCATTAACTTTGTGGCCTATGACTGGTACTGGGGCAAGGACAACAAGGTTTTCCTTGAACATGCATTGGCTGCACATATGCGGGCGCCCAATCGAGAGAAAGTAAAGATTTCCTTACTCTGGGCCAACCACGATGGCATGCTCGCGAGCAAAGATAACTTTGAGCGCATGGTGACTTATTGGGCAAAGTACTACTTTCAGCGCCCGGAGTTCTTGCGCATAGAAGGTAAGCCTGTTGTATTTGTTTTCTATGCTGATTTCTTGCAAGCAGACGCGGCAAAGTTTGGTTCAAGTACCAAAGCGCTGTTGGAGTCAGCCCAAAACATCGCCAAACAAAACGGCTTACCAGGCATTTACTTTGTTGCTGGCACGGGCGCTGCGAGTCCCATGATCGATAGCTTTGCCAAAGATGCAGGGTACTCAGCCCTGTCTGCCTACAACTATCACCAAGGCCTGTATTCGCCGATTCAATCGCACAACTACGAGCAACTAGACAAGGCCTACAGAGAGCATTGGTCCCGATTCGTCAGCAAAGGCAATCTGCCACTGGTAGTTCCCATGACCTCAGGCTGGGACAAGCGGCCTTGGGGTGGCAGCAAGGACCCTTTGCATGACATGTCTTTCGGCGAGCCCGGTTTGTTTGAGGGCCACCTCAGGGCAGCAAAGGCGACGATGGATTCCATCAAAACCGATGCCCCCAAGATGGGGGTCATTTGCTGCTGGAACGAGTTTGGCGAGGGCTCGTACATCGAACCGACCAAGAAGGACGGATTCAGCTACCTCGAAAAAGTAAAGAAAGTATTTGGTACTCCATGACGCAAAAGACTCTGCGCATTCTCGGCACCCGCGGCGTGCCTGCTGCCCACGGCGGCTTTGAAACCTTTGCCGAGTACCTGTCGCTCTACCTCGTTGCCCAAGGCTGGCGCGTGGTGGTGTACTGCCAGGAAGACGGCACCGGCCCCGTGTTTGAGGACACCTGGCAAGGTGTGGAGCGTGTGCGCATTCCGGTAGAGCAAGAAGGGCCCAAGGGCACCATTGTGTTTGACTGGTTGGCCACCGCACACGCAGCCACGCACCGTGACTTGTGCCTGACCTTGGGCTACAACACCGCCGTGTTTTGCAGTCTGCTGCGCATCAAGGGCATACCCAACGTCATCAACATGGATGGCATTGAGTGGTCTCGCATGAAGTGGGGGCCTGTCGCCAAAACCTGGTTTTGGATGAACGATTGGGCGGGCTGCTGGCTGGGCAACCACTTGGTGGCAGACCACCCGCAGATCAAGGTGCACCTGACCAGCCGCGTGCGGGCAGACAAGATCACCACCATTCCCTACGGCGCGGATGCCGTTACAAGCGCACCGGTGGAGCCTGTCGAGGCGCTGGGCTTGCAGCCTGGCCGATTCATGACCGTGATTGCACGCCCGGAGCCTGAAAACTCGTTGCTGGAGATCGTGAAGGGCTTTTCTGCCAAGCCACGCGGCATGCAACTGGTGGTGCTGGGCAACTATTCCGATGCCAACGTTTACCACCGTGCTGTGAAAGAAGCCGCTGGCCCTGAGGTGAAGTTCGTGGGCGCCATTTACGACAAAACAGTGGTGCAGGCGCTGCGCTTCCACAGCGCGGCCTATGTGCATGGCCACCAGGTGGGGGGCACCAATCCTTCGCTGGTGGAGGCACTGGGCGCAGGCAACGCGGTGATTGCGCAAGACAACCGCTTTAACCGCTGGGTGGTGGGTGAAGGGGCTTTGTACTTCACTGGGGTTGAAGGTTTTGCTGCATGCATGGACCAGGTGACAGCCGACCCTGCACTGCTGCAACGCCTGCGCGAACAAGGCCAGGCGCGCTACCGAGCGGACTTCACGTGGCCCCATGTGTTGCAGCAATATGAAGACTTACTGCTGAAATATTTGCCGCATTAAATCTGTCACCAGCCCGTCACCCTGCCTGCACAACGCGGCCGGGCTGGCGGTGGTCTGTGACATTTTGATGCGGCACTTATGAAAATTACGGTAATCGGCACCGGCTATGTGGGCTTGGTGTCTGGCGCTTGTTTTGCAGACGTCGGCAACGATGTGCTCTGCCTCGATGTGGATCCGGCCAAGATCAAAATCCTGGAAGAAGGCGGCATTCCGATCTACGAGCCGGGCCTACAAGAGATGGTCAAGCGCAATGTGGCGGCAGGCCGGCTGCACTTTACGACCGATGTAGAAAAAGCCGTGCACTTTGGCACGGTGCAGTTCATTGCCGTAGGCACCCCGCCCGACGAAGACGGCTCTGCCGACATGCAATATGTGATTGCAGCAGCCAGCAACATTGGCCGCTACATGACCGACTACAAGGTGGTGGTCAACAAAAGTACAGTGCCAGTGGGCACTGCCAGCCGGGTCAAAGAAGCGATTGCCACACAGCGCGATGCACGGGGTGTAACGGCCCCTTTCAGCGTGGTGAGCAACCCCGAGTTTTTAAAGGAAGGCGCCGCCATTGAAGACTTCATGCGGCCGGACCGCATTGTGGTGGGCTGCGACGAAGAACAAGGCATTGCCTATATGCGTGCCATTTACGCGGCCATCCAGCGCAACCACGACCGCCTGATGGTGATGGATGTGCGCAGTGCGGAGCTGACCAAATACGCCGCCAACGCCATGCTGGCCACCCGCATCAGCTTTATGAACGAGCTGGCCAACCTGGCCGAGAAGCTGGGGGCCGACATTGAAAACGTGCGCAAGGGCATTGGCTCAGACCCACGCATTGGCTACGACTTTTTGTATGCCGGTGCGGGCTACGGTGGCTCATGCTTTCCCAAAGATGTGCAGGCACTGATCAAGACTGCTCAAGCTGATGCGGGCATAGAGCTCAAGGTGCTGCATGCGGTGGAAGAAGCCAACGACGCGCAAAAGCGGGTACTGGGCCGCAAGGTGCTGAAGCGCTTCGGCACAGACCTGACCGGCAAACACTTTGCCTTGTGGGGCCTGGCTTTCAAGGCCAACACAGACGACATGCGCAAGGCCAGCAGCCGCGAGGTGATTCAGGATTTGCTGGATGCAGGCGCCACCGTCACGGCCTATGACCCAGTAGCAACCAAGGAGGCACAACACTGCTTCCCGAACGAGACCCGCTTGACCTACGCCGACAACCAGACTGCGGCGTTGGAGGGAGCGGATGCGCTGATCATCGTGACCGAGTGGCGCGAGTTCCGCAGCCCGGACTTTGACACCATCAAAGCCAAGCTCAAGCATCCGCTAATTTTTGATGGCCGCAACCTTTACGACCCGAAGCTGGTGCGCGGCATGGGGATTGAGTACCAAGCGATTGGGCGATAGACAGCGTCGCAAGTAAATTTGCTATAAAAAAAGGAGCTGCTTGCGCATATTGGGTGTGCGCTACAGCCCATTTTGGCATGTAACCGCGAGGCGCCCAAAGGAGCTATAGACTGGTTAATATCAGGCGTTTACGATGCCCGCCAATCGCTAAATACCTCTATGACAGTACTCACCCTCCAAGACATGGCCACCCAATCGGGCGTGGCCTTTGGCACCAGCGGCGCGCGCGGCAAAGTGGCCGACATGACGCCCGACCTGTGCCACGCCTACACCACCGCGTTCATCAACGCCGTGGTGCCCAAGGCCACCACCATCGTGCTGGGTCACGACCTGCGCCCCAGCAGCCCCGAGATTGCAGCGGCTTGCATGGCCGCCATGCAGAGCCTGGGTATTGAAGTGGTGTATGGCGGCGCCCTGCCCACCCCGGCACTGGCGCTGTACGCCGCCCAAACCGGCTCGCCCGCCATTGTGGTCACTGGCAGCCACATTCCGTTTGACCGCAACGGCATCAAGTTCTATAAAGAAAACGGCGAAATCAGCAAGCCTGACGAGCAGGCCATGCTGAACTTTTTGGTGGGTCTACCCAAGCAGCTGGCCCTGCCCGCCCTGCCTGCCCCCGACCCGCGCGTGCAGCAGGCCTACCTGGACCGCTACATCCATTTCTTTGGCAAAGAGGCCTTGCAGGGCGAAACCATTGCGGTCTATGAGCACAGCAGCGTGGCGCGCGACGTGATTCGCCAGATTTTGGAAGCCTTGGGCGCCGAGGTGATCTCGCTGGGCCGCACCGACACCTTTGTGCCTATAGACACAGAGGCGGTGCGCCATGAAGACATTGAGCAAGCCCGCGAGTGGGCCGAGCTGTATGACTTTGATGCCATCGTCTCCACCGACGGCGATGCCGACCGCCCCCTGATTGGCGACGAAACCGGCGAGTGGCTGCGCGGCGATGTGGTGGGTGTACTGACCGCCCAGCTGCTGCAAGCCACTGCGGTGGTCACGCCGGTGAGCAGCAACACGGCGCTGGAGCGCAGCCAGTCGTTCACGCAGGTGATCCGCACCCGCATTGGCTCGCCGTATGTGATTGAAGGCATGCGGCAAGCCGCCGATGCAGGTGCCGGGCTGGTAGTGGGCTATGAAGCCAATGGCGGCTTTTTGCTGGGCAGCCAGGTGCTGCGCAACGGCCAGCGCCTGGGCCCCTTGCCCACTCGCGATGCCATGCTGCCCATGCTGGCGCTGCTGTGCGGCGCCAAGGCGCAGGCGCTGAAGATGTCCGAAGTGGGCTACCGCTTGCCCAAGCGCTACACCGCGAGCGACCGCATTCAAAACTTTGCCACCACCGCCAGCCGTGCGCTTATTGCCCGCCTGCGCGAAGACCATATGCTGCTACGCAAGCTACTGGCCCCGCAGGCCGGCCCGGTGGAGCAAATCGACGAAACTGACGGCTTGCGGGTGCACTTTGCCTCCGGCGACATCGTCCACCTGCGCCCCAGCGGCAACGCCCCCGAGCTGCGCTGCTACGCCGAGAGCACCAGCGTGCGCAGCGCCAAGCAGCTGTGTGACGACTGTTTGCTGCGGGTAATAAAAGCTGCAGCATAAAGCTGCGATAGCGCCGCACGAATATTGCGGCAGCAACGATGTACGCAGGCCGCCGATGATCAGGGATGCCACCGTTGATAATGTGGGGAGTTTTCAAACAAGCAATTTAAACGAATGAAAAAAGTAGCACTGATTACGGGCGTAACTGGCCAAGACGGTTCTTATTTGGCAGAGCTCTTGCTCAACAAAGGTTACGAAGTGCATGGCATCAAACGTCGGGCCTCAAGCTTTAACACTGATCGCATCGACCACCTCTACCAAGACCCGCATGTGTCTACCCGCAATTTTGTGCTGCACTATGGCGACCTGACCGACAGCAGCAACCTGATCCGCATCATCCAGCAGGTGCAGCCAGATGAGATTTACAACTTGGGCGCCATGAGCCATGTGGCAGTGAGCTTTGAGAGCCCCGAGTACACCGCGGACGCGGACGGCATGGGCACCCTGCGCATTCTGGAAGCCATCCGCATCCTCGGCCTGGAAAAGAAGACCCGCTTTTACCAAGCCTCAACCTCAGAGCTATATGGCTTGGTGCAAGAAACTCCACAAAAGGAAACCACACCCTTCTACCCCCGCAGCCCTTATGCGGTGGCCAAGATGTACGCTTACTGGATCACGGTGAACTACCGCGAGGCCTATGGCATGTATGCCTGCAACGGCATCTTGTTTAACCACGAAAGCCCGCTGCGTGGCGAAACATTCGTTACCCGCAAAATCACCCGCGCCATCAGCCGCATTGTGCTGGGCCTGCAAGACTGCCTGTACCTGGGCAACATGAGTGCCCTGCGCGATTGGGGCCACGCCCGCGACTATGTGGAAATGCAGTGGCTGATGCTGCAGCAAGACAAGGCAGAAGACTTTGTGATTGCCACTGGCGTGCAATACAGCGTGCGCCAGTTTGTGGAGTTTGCAGCTGCTGAGCTGGGCATTCAGCTCGCATGGACTGGTGAAGCTGAAACTGAAATTGGCACCGTAGTGGGCGTAACTGGCACCGAGGCCAAATGCAAAGTGGGTGATGTGATTGTGAAGGTAGACCCCCGCTACTACCGCCCCACCGAAGTAGAAACCCTTTTGGGCGACCCCACCAAGGCCAAAGAAAAATTGGGCTGGGTGCCCACCACCAGCCTGCAAGAGTTGGTGGCTGAAATGGTGCAAGCCGACTTTACAGCCGCCAAGCGCGATGCGCTGGTCAAGCTGGCCGGTTTCCAAACCTACGACCATCACGAGTAAGTCAATCCGCCATGGACAAGAACGCAAAAATCTATGTGGCGGGCCACCGTGGCTTGGTAGGCTCGGCCATTGTGCGCAACTTGCAGGCTGCGGGTTACACCAATCTGCTATTGCGCACCCACGCGGAGCTGGACCTGACCAATCAGGTGGCTACTGCCGCTTTCTTTGAAACGGAGAAACCAGAGTACGTGTTTTTGGCAGCCGCCAAAGTGGGTGGCATTGTCGCCAACAACACCTACCCGGCTGAGTTCATACGCGACAACTTGCTCATCCAGAGCAACATCATCCATTCGGCCTATGTGAACCAGGTCAAGCGGCTGCTGTTTTTGGGCTCCAGCTGCATTTACCCCAAGCTGGCGCCCCAGCCCATGCGCGAGGAGCACTTGCTAACCGGCCCCTTGGAGCCGACCAACCGCCCGTATGCCCTGGCCAAGATTGCCGGCGTAGAAATGTGCTGGAGCTATAACCGCCAATACGGCACCAAATATTTGGCAGCCATGCCCACCAACCTGTATGGCCCGGGCGACAACTACCACCCTCAAAACAGCCACGTGATACCGGCGCTGATCCGCAAGTTTCACGAAGCCAAAGTTAACGGTGCAAACACAGTGACCGTATGGGGCACTGGTACACCGAAGCGCGAGTTTTTGTACAGCGATGACATGGCAGATGCTTGTGTGTTCTTGATGAATTTGCCGGATGACAAATACCAAAGCTTGCTGGGCAGCGATGAGTCAAAAACAGGCAAGTTTGAGCCGCCGTTGATCAATATCGGGGTGGGACACGATGTGAGCATCAGCGAGTTAGCTCAAACAGTGAGTACCACGGTAGCCTACACAGGCTCGATCGCCTTCGATACCAGCAAACCGGATGGTACGCCGCGTAAGTTAATGAACGTGAGCTTGCTTAACAGTATTGGGTGGAAAGCTCAGACAGCTCTCTCATCAGGCATTGCGGCTGCATATTTAGATTTTCAACGCTTTGACCATCTCTAAAGAGCATCAACGGCTTTGATCCAATTAGGCACTACGGCATAAGCTTTTGGGCCCGAACGGGCTATGTACAAGCCCAAGGGCTAACCCTAATATGAATTCAGCTGAAGTAGTTTCAGCTCACAACTGAAATAAGGGATGGATATGAAATTCAAAACTGCAATTGCAGCCGTTGCCGTAGCGGCAGCGTCTTTGGGCGCTCAGGCGTCCGTCATCACCGGTAACGGCGTAACTTCTGTCGTAGGCAGCTTCACAAACCAAGAGGTTACGAATGTGATCGTGACCGGCCTGTCAAACGTGACTGGCTCTTTTGATTATCTGGTGAGCGCGACTGGTGCTTCTGGCGCTTCGTATGTTGGCTCTGCGGTTACAGGCCTGACAACATCGCTTTACCTCGGTAATGCGCTGAAGGGCACTTCCACAGGCTTGAACTACAGCTTCAGCAATTTGCTGAGCGGCACTTACACCCTAAAGGCCTCTGGCACCGTGGCCAACGGTGGCTTCAATGTTTTGATCACCAGCTACACCGTGACCCCCGTGCCAGAACCCGAGACTTACGCCATGCTGCTGGCTGGCTTGGGCGTGATGGGCGCTATTGCCCGCCGCCGCAGCAAGACTGCCGCCTAATTAGCGAGGCTTGCCTCCACGAAAAAGGGACTGTCTTCACAGTCCCTTTTTTATTACCTCACCGGCCAGAGCCGGAAAATCAGGCTGTTTTGCGCTTGCGGGCTACAGCAGCCACTACGCCTAACCCCGCCAACAAGAGTGCATACGTTTCTGGCTCAGGCACGGGGGTGATGGTGAGGGACACGTTATCCACACCGACATAGCGAGCGTTGTTAGTGCCGGTGCCACTGAGCTTGATAGATGTCAGGCCCGTAAAACCGTTGAAATATTGGCTGCCGTAGGTGGTGAATTGGCCCGCCGTCAAACCAAAGCTTTGGCTGGCCGTTACCGTGCCACCATTGGCTTTGACACCCGTAATTTGTATCGATAGATTTTCTTGGGACTGAAATCCACCGCCACCAATAAGACCGGCTAGGTCCAGACTATTCAGAGCAAATGTGCCCGCAGCACCTGAGGCAAGAAAAATCGACTCGCTTTGCGACTCCAGAGAGTAGTAGGCCAAAAACTTGCCGCTGGGAACCGGGGCGCTGAGATAGGAGTTGCCTTCAAGAATGAAGTGATTTTCGCTGGTATGGCTGAGTTGAAAACCGTAAGGTAATGCGCCTTGGGCAGAAGCCATGTCATCAAACGCCAGCGTGATGTTTTGCGCCTGCGCTACAGCGCAGTAACTCAATACAGCTGCCGCTAAGCTAGAACGGAGATAACGGTAGTGAAACATTTTGTTCTCCCAAATTTTCTCGTTTATCAAGGAATGCCGATCAAGGTGGCGTTCGCAGAAGTGCCGTTAGGCCCGGTCAACGTGCAATTGACTGTGCTGCCATCTGGTATGGGCAATGGCAAAGCGCCTCCCATGCTGTAACCCGTGGGCAACCCCCCCTGAATAAGTCGAGTGCCATGCGCACAATCCGTCACTGCCTCTCCCTTGCTGCTGTTCACCTTACGGATACTCACATTGATGACTGCACCGGTCGATACGGCCCCGGCAACGGCCTGCGTAGCGGCAGTTTGCGCGTCGCCCCGCAAATCGACGAATTTGGGAATCGCCACGGCAGACAAAATACCCAAAATCACGATCACCATGACGAGTTCGATGAGCGTGAAGCCGGCTTGAGCATTGGGAATGGCTGAGTAGTTGCGCATGCACCAGGACGTAACGAGTTGTTACAGCATCATAGTGAAGTCGGTGCTGGCTGGAAATAGTCCAATTGATTGGTCCATAAGGACTAACGAGACCAAACGCCCCTAAAACTGTCACGCTCCGCGTAGATAATTGACTGCGCCTTACGGGCCTTAAGGGAATAAAGCAATGACAATTTTGGTAACCGGCGGAGCCGGCTTCATCGGTAGCAACTTCGTACTGGACTGGCTGGCTGGCTTGTCAGAAACCGTGGTGAACCTGGACAAGCTCACCTATGCCGGGAATTTGCAGAACTTGACTCCCTTGGCCGACAACCCCGCCCATGTATTCGTGCAGGGTGACATTGGGGACGCCGCATTAATCACACGCCTGCTGCAAGAACACCAGCCACGGGCGGTATTGAACTTCGCCGCTGAGAGCCATGTAGACCGCTCTATCCACGGCCCTGGCGAGTTCATCCAGACCAATATCGTCGGCACCTTCCATTTGCTCGAAAGCGTACGCGCCTACTGGGGCGCCTTGCCAACTGAGGCCAAAGCTGCCTTCCGCTTCTTGCACGTCTCTACTGACGAGGTTTACGGCTCCTTGTCTAAAACCGACCCGGCCTTTGCAGAAACCAACCGCTACGAGCCCAACAGCCCGTATTCGGCCAGCAAAGCGGCCAGCGACCACCTGGTGCGCGCTTACCACCACACCTACGGCCTGCCGGTGCTCACCACCAACTGCAGCAACAACTACGGCCCTTACCATTTCCCCGAGAAGCTCATCCCGCTGATGATCGTCAACGCCCAAGCCGGCAAACCCCTGCCGGTGTATGGCGACGGCCAGCAGATCCGCGATTGGCTGTACGTCAAAGACCATTGCAGCGCCATCCGCCGTGTTCTGGAAGCTGGCGTGCTGGGCGAAACCTACAACGTAGGTGGCTGGAACGAGAAACCCAACCTGGAGATCGTGCACACCGTGTGTGCCCTGCTGGACGAGCTCAAGCCCCGTGCAGACGGTAAGCCCTACAAAGAGCAAATTACCTATGTGACCGACCGGCCTGGCCACGACCGCCGCTACGCGATTGACGCCCGCAAGATTGAGCAACAACTGGGTTGGAAGCCTGCCGAGACTTTTGAAACCGGCATCCGCAAAACCGTACAGTGGTACTTGGACAACCCGCAATGGGTGGACAACGTGCTGAGTGGCGGCTATCGCGACTGGGTCAGCAAACAATATGGTGACAAAAGCGCTGAGAAGGCCCCCGCATGAAAATCCTGTTGTTCGGCCGTGGTGGCCAAGTCGGCTGGGAGCTGCAACGCTCCTTGAGCGTACTGGGTGAGGTAGTGGCACTGGACTTTGATGCCAGCCAGAACCCCCAAGGCCTGTGCGGCGACTTCACCGACTTGCCCGGCTTGGAACGCACCGTCGAGACCGTGCAAGCGGACGTGATCGTCAATGCCGCGGCTCACACTGCGGTGGACAAGGCCGAGAGCGAGCCCGAGCTTGCACGAACCATTAATGCCCTGGCGCCCGCCGCACTTGCGCGAGCAGCTATCAAAACAGGAGCGTGGCTGATTCACTACAGCACCGACTATGTGTTTGACGGCAGTGGCAGCAAGCCTTGGACCGAACAAGACGCCACCGGCCCTTTGAGCGTGTACGGCCAAACCAAGCTCGAAGGTGAGCAAGCAGTGGCGCAGAACCCCAAACACCTGATTTTGCGCACCAGCTGGGTGTATGCCACCCGGGGCGGCAACTTTGCCAAAACCATGTTGCGCCTGGCAGGTGAACGGGACAGCCTCACCGTCATCAACGACCAGTTTGGCGCCCCCACCTCGGCCGAGTTGCTGGCGGATGTGACCGCGCACGCCATCCGCAACTTGCAAACCCAGCCGGAACTCGCTGGGCTCTACCACTGCATTGCTGCGGGTGAGACCACTTGGCATGGCTATGCCCAGTTTGTGCTGGAGCAGGCAGCAGCCCTGGGGTTGCCGCTTAAGGCCACCGCAGACAAGGCAGCCCCCACAGCCACCAGCAGCTACCCCACCCCCGCCCAGCGCCCACTGAATTCGCGCTTGGACACGACCAAACTGCAAGCCGCCTTCGGCTTGACCTTGCCGCACTGGCAAACCGGTGTCACCCGGATGCTGACTGAAATTTCAGGGAAATAACATGACCAACACATCTGGCACCAAGCAGCGCAAAGGCATCATCTTGGCCGGCGGCTCCGGCACCCGCCTGTACCCGGCCACCCAGGCGGTCAGCAAGCAACTGCTGCCCATCTACGACAAGCCGATGATTTACTACCCCTTGAGCGTGCTGCTGCTGGCGGGCATCAAGGAGGTACTGGTGATCAGTACCCCGCAAGACACCCCGCGGTTTGAGCAATTGCTGGGCAACGGCAGCCAGTGGGGCATTCAGATTGAATACGCGGTGCAACCGTCACCAGACGGGCTTGCACAAGCCTTTTTGATTGGCGAGAAGTTTCTGGATGGTGCACCCAGCGCTTTGGTATTGGGGGACAACATTTTTTACGGGCACGACTTTGCGGGACTGCTGCGAAACGCCACACAGCAAGCGAGCGGTGCCACCGTATTTGCCTACGCAGTGAATGACCCTGAGCGCTACGGCGTGGTGGAGTTTGACCCCCAGGGCAAAGCTATCAGCCTGGAAGAAAAACCCAAAGCCCCCAAATCGCGCTATGCAGTGACAGGCCTGTATTTCTACGACGCCAACGTGGTGGAGATGGCCAAGCAGGTCAAACCTTCCGCGCGGGGTGAATTGGAGATTACGGACCTCAACCGCATGTACTTGGAGCAAGGTGCGCTGGATGTGCAAACCATGGGCCGGGGCTACGCCTGGCTGGACACGGGTACGCACGAGTCGATGCTGGAAGCCAGCCAGTTCATCCACACCATCGAGAACCGCCAAGGCCTGAAAGTGGCTTGCCCCGAGGAAATTGCGTGGCGCAGTGGCTGGATTGACGATGCCCAACTGCAAACGCTGGCACAGCCGCTGGCCAAATCCGGCTACGGGCAATACCTGCTGCGCTTGCTGAAAGAGAAGGTGTACTGATGCAAGTGACTAAAACGGCGATTGCCGATGTGCTGCTGCTGGAGCCCAAAGTATTCGGTGACGAGCGCGGCTTCTTTTTTGAAAGCTTCAACGAACGCGTATTCCGTGAGGCCACGGGTGTAACGCTGCCCTTTGTGCAGGACAACCATTCCAAATCCGGCTACGGGGTGTTGCGTGGCCTGCACTACCAGCTCAAGCAAGCGCAAGGCAAGCTGGTGCGGGTGGTGCAAGGGGCCGTGTTTGACGTGGCTGTGGATATCCGCCCTGAGTCCCCAACGTACGGCAAGTGGGTGGGGGAGGTGCTGTCTGCGGACAACAAGCGCCAGCTGTGGGTGCCACCGGGCCTGGCGCACGGGTTCTTGGTGATTTCTGAAACCGCCGAGTTTTTGTACAAAACCACCGACTATTACGCCCCCGAGCATGAGCGCTGCATTGCCTGGAATGACCCGACCTTAGCCATTGAGTGGCCTGAGTTGACCATTGCGCCCAAGCTATCAGCCAAAGATATGGCGGGCAGTCGCTTCGCGGACGCGCAAACAGGACGGTGAGCTGCACGGCCTGAGCGGAATAACTAGCCGATTTGGCAAGGTAAATTTGGTAACGTGTTGAATCTGCCGGTCTGTTTGCGGGCAGCATCGGCTATCCTTATCGGCTTATGGCTTCAGTTGACACCTCGACCCGAGATTCCGCGACGATTGCCCTGCCAGGTATCGGTCGGGCGTTGGTTGCCGCTGGCAAAATTCCGCAAAAAACGGCGGAAGATATTTACCGAAAAGCAGTTACCGGCAAAAACAATTTCATTGCCGAACTGGTGGGGTCGGCTGCGGTGTCTTCGGCAGATTTGGCCAACACCCTTTCCAACGCATTTGCAGCGCCGCTGATCGACTTGGATGCAGTCGATCTGCAACGCCTACCCAAAGGGCTGCTGGACGCCAAAATTTGCACCGACTTCCGGGTAGTGGTGCTAAGCAAACGCAATAACCGCCTCATCATTGCCACCGCCGACCCATCGGACCAGCAAGCGGCAGAGCGCATCAAGTTCTCGACCCAAATGGGTTTTGACTGGGTGATTGCAGAGTACGACAAGCTCTCCAAAATCGTCGAGGCCGCCACCGTCACCGCCAGCGAGGCGATGGAAGAAATCATCGGCGGCGATTTTGAGTTTGATGAGACGGCAGCTGAAGCCGCGGTGGATACAACCCAAAGCGCTACTGCCGAAGTAGACGATGCTCCGGTTGTGCGTTTTTTGCACAAAATGCTGATGGATGCTTTCAGCATGCGGGCCTCGGACTTGCACTTTGAGCCCTACGAGCACCAATACCGGGTGCGCTTCCGCATCGATGGCGAGTTGCGCGAAATTGCCAGCCCGCCGATTGCCATCAAAGACAAGCTGGCCTCGCGGATCAAGGTGATTTCGCGCATGGACATTTCAGAAAAGCGGGTGCCGCAAGACGGCCGCATGAAACTGAAGGTCGGCGCGGACCGTGTCATCGACTTCCGGGTGAGCACACTGCCCACCTTGTTTGGCGAAAAGATCGTGATCCGTATCTTGGACCCCAGCAGTGCCAAGCTGGGTATTGATGCGCTGGGCTATGAGGTAGAGGAAAAAGAGCGCCTGCTCAAGGCGATTGGCCGCCCCTACGGCATGATTTTGGTCACAGGCCCTACCGGCTCGGGCAAAACCGTATCGCTGTACACCTGCCTGAATATGCTCAACCAGCCGGGGGTGAATATCGCCACGGCGGAAGATCCCTCGGAAATCAACCTGCCCGGGGTGAACCAAGTCAACGTGAACGAAAAGGCAGGCCTAACCTTTGCGGCTGCGCTCAAGTCCTTTCTGCGCCAAGATCCGGACATCATCATGGTGGGGGAAATCCGCGACCTGGAAACGGCGGACATCTCCATCAAAGCGGCACAAACCGGTCACTTGGTACTATCTACGTTGCACACCAACGACGCACCGACGACACTCACACGGATGCGCAACATGGGCATACAGCCCTTCAACATTGCGTCCAGCGTGATCCTGATTACGGCGCAGCGGCTGGCCCGCAGGCTATGCACCAACTGCAAACAGGTCGTTGATGTACCAGAAAAGGCCTTGCTAGACGCCGGCTTCAAGCCGGCTGACCTCGATGGCAGCTGGAAGCCCTACCGGGCAGTGGGTTGCTCGGCGTGCAACAACGGCTACAAGGGGCGTGTTGGCATTTACCAAGTGATGCCGATCAGCGATGAAATTCAACGCATCATTCTGCGTGACGGCAGCGCCATGGATATTGCCGCGCAAGCGGAGGCGGAGGGTGTGCGGTCTTTGCGCCAATCCGGCCTCCACAAAGTGAAACAAGGGCTGACTTCGTTGGAAGAAGTGCTTGCAGTGACCAACGAATAAAAAGCAACCCGGGGGAACTATGGCAACAGCAAAATCTGCGGAAACCAAAGACGCAGTGTTTGAGTGGGAAGGCAAGGACCGCAACGGCAAGCAAGTCCGGGGGGAGACTCGGGCCGTGGGTGAAAACCAGGTCAAGTCCATGCTGCGCCGCCAGGGCGTCACACCCACCAAGATCAAAAAGCGCCGTATGCGCTCGGGCAAATCCATCAAGCCCAAAGACATGGCGATTTTCACCCGCCAACTCGCAACCATGATGAAGGCGGGCGTTCCCTTGCTGCAAGCCTTTGACATTGTGGGCCGCGGCAACCCCAACCCCAGTGTGACCAAGTTGCTCAGTGACATCCGCTCGGACGTGGAAACCGGTACATCCCTGAGTGCAGCGTTCCGCAAATATCCGCTGTATTTCGACAACCTGTACTGCAACCTGGTCGAAGCAGGCGAGTCCGCCGGTATCTTGGATCAGCTGCTGGACCGGCTGGCGGTGTACATGGAAAAAACTGAGGCCATCAAGTCCAAGATCAAATCTGCCTTGATGTACCCGATTGCGGTGCTGGTGGTGGCGTTTGTGGTGGTGTCGGTGATCATGATTTTTGTGATCCCGTCCTTCAAGCAGGTGTTTACGTCCTTTGGGGGCGAGTTACCGGCACCCACGTTATTTGTCATCTGGCTGAGTGAAATCTTTATTTCCTACTGGTGGCTGATATTTGGTGGCATTGGCGGCGGGCTGTATTTCTTCATGCAAGCGTGGAGGCGCAATGAGAAGGTGCAGGCGTTCATGGACCGCTTGATGCTGAAATTACCGATTTTCGGCGTCATGGTGGACAAAAGCTGTGTGGCCCGCTGGACGCGTACCCTATCGACCATGTTTGCAGCCGGTGTGCCTTTGGTGGAGGCTCTGGACTCTGTGGGCGGCGCCTCGGGCAACATCGTGTACCAAAACGCCACCCAACGCATTCAACAGGAAGTGTCCACCGGCACTTCCCTGACGGCCGCCATGAGCAACGTCAATCTGTTTCCTTCGATGGTGCTGCAGATGTGTGCCATTGGTGAAGAGTCCGGCTCTATCGACCACATGCTGGGCAAAGCCGCGGACTTCTTTGAAGCCGAAGTGGACGATATGGTGGCCGGTATTTCCAGCCTGATGGAGCCCATCATTATTGTGGTGCTGGGTACGGTGATTGGTGGCATCGTGGTGTCCATGTACCTGCCTATCTTCAAGCTGGGGCAAGTGGTTTGATGCTCTCTGGTCTACCGTGGCTGGACGCCGCCCTGATTGGCGTATTGGGGCTCTTGATTGGCAGTTTTCTCAATGTGGTGATCCACCGACTGCCCCAAATGATGGAGCGGCAGTGGGCCGCAGAGTGTGCGGAGCTGAGTGGCAAGCCTGCCCCAGAACAAGAAGCCTTCAACCTGCTGGTGCCACGCTCCCGGTGCCCCCACTGCGGGCACTTGATTGCCTGGTACGAAAACATACCCGTCATCAGCTACCTGGCCTTGCGCGGCCGGTGTGCCGATTGCAAAAGGCCTATCAGCGCGCGCTATCCCCTCGTGGAGTTGGTGACCGGCGGCCTGTTTTACTTTTGCGCCTCGCAATGGGGCGCCACCCCCACCGCGCTGGCATGGTGTGCATTCAGCGCAGCGCTGGTGGCGCTAGCCATGATCGATTGGGACACGACCCTGCTCCCCGATGATGTGACGCTGCCCCTGCTTTGGTTGGGCCTGGTAGCTGCCGCAATGCAGTGGACACCTGTGAGCCTCAGCACCGCGTTCTGGGGCGCTGTGGCGGGGTATTTGTCGCTGTGGTCGGTGTACTGGCTCTTCAAAATCGTGACCGGCAAAGAAGGCATGGGCTATGGCGACTTCAAGCTGTTTGCGGCACTGGGGGCGTGGTTCGGCTGGCCGGTGCTGATTCCGATGATTTTGATCGCGTCCATCATCGGCGCGGTGGTGGGCATTGCCATGAAGTTCACCACCGGCCTGCGGGAAGGTGGCTATGTGCCTTTCGGCCCGTTTCTGGCAGGCGCGGGGTTTGCTGCTCTGCTGCTCGGCCCGAACACCCTGCGCGCCCTTGTAAACCTCTAGCACCATGGCGAAATGCATGCGTGTCGGGCTCACCGGTGGCATTGGCAGTGGCAAATCCACCGTGGCAGCGATGCTGGCCCGGTTGGGGGCCCACTGCATTGACGCGGATGCCATCTCACGCGCCGTCACCGCCAGTGGCGGAGCCGCCATTCCACAGATTGAGCACGCGTTCGGCCCGAGCTTGATCACCCCCCACGGTGCGCTGGACCGGCAGGCCATGCGTGCCTTGATTTTTAAAGACCCCGGAGCGCGCAGCCAGCTCGAAAGAATCATCCACCCGCTCGTAGGCGCTGCCATCGACAAAGCAAGCCGAGAGGCCGAGGCACAACAGGCCCGCTGCGTGGTGTATGACATTCCGCTGCTGGTGGAGTCCGCGCATTGGCGGCGTAGCTTGGACACGGTTCTGGTCGTGGACTGCGAGGAGCACACGCAAATCACCCGTGTCATGCAGCGCAACCAGCTGGCACAGCACGAGGTGGAGGCCATCATGGCAGCACAAGCCAGCCGCAAAACCCGCCTGGCAGCGGCAGATTCCGTCATCTTCAACGATGGTGTGACCTTGCTTGAACTTGAGTGGCTTGTGCAGCAAATAAGCACACAGTTCGGGCTATGATTCAGCGACCGGAAAATACAGCGTGATCCTCTACGAATACCCTTTCAACGAACGCATTCGCACCTACTTGCGACTGGAGCATTTGTTTCTCCGGCTGGCGGAGTTGATGGCTCGCACCGAGCCGCTGGATCACCATTTTGCGCTCACCACTATTTTTGAAGTGATGGATGTCGGTGCACGCGCTGACTTGAAATCCGACGTCCTCAAAGACCTCGACAAGCAAAAGCAAATCCTCAACGGCTACCGTGGTAATCCCGCCATTTCAGAAGCGGTATTGGACCAAGTCATTGCGCAGTTGGACCATTGTTTTAATGGCCTGAACGGCTTGGCGGGTAAAGCAGGCCAGTCTTTGACAGAAAACGACTGGCTCATGAGCATTCGCAGCCGCGTCGGTATTCCCGGCGGCACTTGTGAATTTGATCTGCCGGCCTATTACGCTTGGCAGCACCGCGACGCAGAAACCCGGCAGCAGGATTTGCAGCGCTGGGCGGCCACTTTGGCGCCTTTGGCGGAATCCATTCACCTGCTTCTCAAAATGCTGCGTGACTCCGGTGCGCCGCAAAAAGTCATGGCGGTCGGCGGCCAGTTCCAGCAAAACCTGCCCCAAGGGCGCACCTTCCAGCTGCTGCGCTTGGCTTTGGATCCGGAAGACGGCGTGATTCCGGAAATCAGCGGAAACCGTCTGATGGTATCCATCCGCCTCATGCGCCACGAAGCGGATGACCGCCTGCACGCCAGCGGCCAGGATGGCGCGTTTGAACTGACCTTGTGCTCGTGAACGAGATTGAAAAAATTGTGCGCTGCCCGGCTTGTGGTGGCGACAGCATTTACAGCGCCCGCAATGTCTATCGCCCGTTTTGCAGCGAGCGCTGCAAGCAGATGGACCTGGGAGCTTGGGCCAGCGAATCCTTTCGGGTGCCTACCGAGGCGCCGCCTGAAGACCAGCTCTTCGGCGACCCACGTTTGCAATAAAATCAGGCGCTAGCGCGCGTAGATTGTGCGGGAGCAGCTCCTAAAATAGGAGCAGCATCAAAAACTCGCTCCTCCGCAAACCAGCCCAACACCGGCACTGTGCCGGGCAACACCGGCGCTACGGCAACCGGCAATTGCTGCCACGCGCAGGTTTGCGATTCCCGCATCTCCAGCTCACCCTGCCATGTGAACACTTTGCAGAAGTTCAGCCGGACCAAGGCATGGGGATAATCCACCATCTCCACCCGCCACGGAATGGCGGGGCCGATGTGCAGGCCGATTTCTTCCATCAACTCCCGGCGCAGGGCCTGCTCTACCGTTTCACCGGCTTCCACCTTGCCGCCCGGAAACTCCCAATACCCCGCGTAGGCTTTGCCCTCAGGGCGGGAAGTGAGCAGAAAAGCACCATCCTCCCGAATCAGCACCCCCACCGCCACTTCCACAACTTTACGGTCTGGCCCCCCCGCGCGCAGGGCTTGCGGATCAGCAATCAAGGGAGAGGTCATAGCGGGGCGGTCCGGCCTGCAAAATCACGGGCGAACTGGAAGGCCACACGACCACTGCGCGCACCACGCTCCAAAGACCACAGCAAGGCCTCGGCGCGGGCAGCCGCGATCTGCTCCGGCGCGAAACCCGCGTGGGCCAGCCACTGGCCCACAATCGCCAAGTACTCGTCCTGGCTGAAAGGGTAGAAACTGATCCACAAGCCAAAGCGCTCGGAGAGGGAGATTTTTTCTTCCACTCCTTCGCCGGGGTGCACTTCACCATCTTCTGTGTGCTTGTAGGTTTGGTTGTCCGACATGTACTCGGGCAACAGGTGGCGACGATTGCTGGTCGCGTAGATCAGCACATTGGGGGTGGATGCTGCTACCGAGCCATCCAGCACTGATTTGAGGGCTTTGTAGCCAGGCTCGCCGTCGTCAAAACTCAAGTCATCGCAAAAAATGATGAATTTCTCGGGCCGCTGGGCTACTAGCTCGATGATGTCTTGCAGGTCGATCAGATCCGCTTTGTCCACCTCGATCAGACGCAGGCCTTGGGCTGCGTAGGTGTGCAAGCAAGCCCGGATCAGCGACGATTTGCCGGTGCCACGCGCCCCGGTCAGCAGCACGTTGTTGGCAGTGCGCCCGGCAACAAACTGAGCCGTGTTGCGCTGGATTTTTTCCTTTTGGTCATCAATTTCGCGCAAATCGTCCAGCGCCATGGCGCCGACATGGGCGACCGGCGAAATGACGCCTTGGCCCGAACTACGGCGGCGGTAGCGAAACGCGATGGACGCAGCCCAATCCGGAGCGGTCAGGGTGTGGGGCAACGAGGCCTCCACGCGGGCCATAAACAGTTCCACCCGCGCCATGAAGCGCTCCATCGTATCAGCCACAGCGCCGTCTTTCTTAGGAGCGGTAGTCAGCATTGATGGTGACGTAGTCGTGGCTGAAATCACAAGTCCACACCGTTTGCGATGCGGTGCCGCGCCCCAGGCCCACGCGCACGGTAATTTCACTTTGCTTCATCACCCGCTGGCCGTCTTCTTCCCGGTAGGCGGTATGACGCCCACCTTGGGTGGCGACGTGCACATCATCCAGATGCAGCTCGATCAGGCCTTGGTCCAGATCGTCAATGCCGGCATAACCCACCGCGGCCAGGATGCGACCCAAATTAGGGTCACTGGCAAAAAAGGCTGTTTTCACCAACGGCGAGTGGGCGATTGCATAGGCAACTTTGCGGCACTCCTCTTCGGTGCGGCCACCGTCAATCTGCACGGTGATGAATTTGGTGGCTCCTTCGCCGTCCCGGACGATGGCCTGCGCAAGCAGGCGCGCCACCTCCAACATGGCCGCTTTGAGCACGAGGGCAGCTGGGGATTGCAGATCCACGATAGGTGCATGCCCTGCCTTGTTGGTCGCAATGACCAACAGGGAGTCGTTGGTGGAGGTATCGCCATCCACGGTGACGCGGTTGAATGAACCCTCGGCCAATTCGCGCGCCAAGGCGGCCATCAACGACGGGGCCACACAGGCGTCCGTGGCAATAAAGCCGAGCATGGTCGCCATGTTGGGACGGATCATGCCGGCCCCTTTGCTGATACCCGTGACCGTGACCGTGCGGCCTTCCACCACCACTTGGGTGCTGTAAGCCTTGGGCTGGGTATCGGTGGTCATGATGCCTTCGGCTGCCTTGAGCCAATGGTCTGCCCGAGCGTCTGCAATCGCGGCATCCAGACCGGCTTCAATGCGGTCTACGGGCAGTTGCTCCATGATGACGCCGGTTGAAAACGGCAGCACCTGTGTGGCGTCCAAGTTCAAACGCTTTGCCAGCGCCGCACAGCTTTGGGTGGCACGGGCAAGCCCATCCGCACCAGTACCCGCATTGGCGTTGCCGGTGTTGATCACTACGGCACGGGTGTTGCCTGCGACCAAGTGGTTGCGACAAATTTGCACGGGAGCTGCGCGGAAGCGGTTAGTAGTGAACACGCCGCCCACACTGCAGCCGTCATCCAAAAGCATCACGGTGAGGTCTTTGCGTCCGGCCTTGCGGATACCGGCCTCGACCACCCCAATACGCACACCATTCACGGCATGCAAAGAACTGGCGGCTGGAATAGGGAGATTTACTGGCATGGCGCTACTTTCAAGAGAGTTTGCCGTGGCACTGCTTGTACTTTTTGCCACTGCCGCAAGGGCAAGGATCGTTTCGCCCCACCCGCGGCACATCAGACGCTGAAGGGGCGACGGTGCTGGAGTCGACAGTCGTTTCTACTTCGCCGCTTTCGGTGGGGGCGGTGTAGGTCACATTGGCGATGGACTCGCCTTTGGTTTCAATCGCATCGGCAGCCTGCTCGAGCTGCTCATTCGATTGGATTTTGACGGTCATCAGAATCTTGGTGACTTCGTTTTTCACCGAATCCAGCAACTGGCCGAAGAGTTCAAAGGCCTCGCGCTTGTACTCTTGCTTGGGCTGCTTCTGGGCATAGCCACGCAGATGAATACCTTGGCGCAAATAATCCAGTGCGCTCAAGTGGTCGCGCCAATGGGTGTCCAGGCTCTGCAAGAGCACCATGCGTTCAAACTGGGTGAAATTTTCTTGGCCGACCAGCTGCACTTTGGCCTCAAACGCGGCGTTGGCGGCTGCGGTCACTGTTTCCACGATTTCTTCATCGGTGATGGAGCTGGATTCGGTGACTTGCTTTTGTAAATCGAGCTCGAGCTGCCAGTCATCAACCAGCGCTTTTTGCAGCACCGGAATGTCCCACTGCTCCTCCACCGACTCTGCAGGCACATACTGGCGCACGACGTCATGGACAGCACCTTCCCGCAAACCGGTAATTTGAGCGGTCAGATCTGTCGCATCCAAAATGGCGTTGCGTTGTTGGTAAATGACTTTGCGCTGATCGTTAGATACATCGTCGTATTCCAACAATTGCTTGCGCATATCAAAGTTGCGCGCCTCTACCTTGCGCTGCGCGCTTTCGATGCTGCGGGTCACAATGCCGGCCTCAATCGCTTCGCCATCGGGCATCTTCAAGCGGTCCATGATGGACTTCACGCGATCACCGGCAAAAATGCGCATCAAAGAATCATCCAGGCTCAGGTAGAAGCGGGAAGAACCAGGGTCGCCCTGGCGGCCCGAGCGGCCACGCAACTGGTTGTCGATACGGCGTGACTCGTGCCGCTCGGTCGCGATGATGCGCAACCCGCCGAGCGCCTTGATGGCATCGTGGTCTTTTTGCCATTGCGCACGCAACTCCTGGATGCGCGCCTGCTTGCTTGCCTCATCCAAAGACTCATCGGCCTCCACGGCTTCAATCGCCTTGTCCATGTTGCCGCCCAACACAATGTCCGTTCCACGGCCAGCCATGTTGGTGGCAATGGTGATCATCTTGGCGCGTCCGGCCTGGGCCACGATGTCGGCTTCGCGGGCATGCTGCTTGGCGTTGAGCACCTGATGGGGCAGCTTCTCTTTCTCTAGCAGTTGGGCAATGATTTCCGAGTTCTCAATAGACGTGGTGCCCACCAGCACCGGCTGCCCGCGCTCATAACATTCGCGAATGTCCTTGATGGCCGCTTCGTATTTTTCACGCGTAGTTTTGTACACGCGGTCCAACTGGTCATCGCGGCGGCTGATGCGGTTGGGGGGAATAACGACGGTTTCCAGGCCATAAATTTCCTGGAACTCGTAGGCCTCTGTGTCGGCTGTGCCGGTCATACCAGCCAATTTGCCGTAGAGGCGGAAGTAGTTCTGGAACGTGATGGACGCAAGCGTCTGGTTTTCTGCCTGAATCTGAACGCCTTCTTTGGCTTCTACCGCTTGGTGCAAACCATCGCTCCAACGGCGCCCGGTCATCAGGCGGCCGGTGAACTCGTCAACAATGACGATTTCGCCGTTTTGCACCACATAGTGCTGATCGCGGTGGTACAGGTGGTTAGCACGCAAGGCAGCGTACAAGTGGTGCATGAGCGTGATGTTGGCCGGGTCGTACAACGAGGAGCCGGCGGGAATCAGGCCCAGCTCTGCGAATATGGCCTCAGCCGCCTCGTGGCCCTGCTCCGTCAGGAACACCTGGTGACTTTTTTCATCCAGGGTGAAGTCGCCGGGCTTGGTAATGCCCTGCCCGGTATGGGGGTCCGCCTCGCCCTCTTGCTTGGTAAGCCGGGGGATAGCTTTATTGATCGCGATATACAGCTCTGTGTGATCTTCCGCCTGGCCGCTGATGATCAGCGGTGTGCGGGCCTCGTCGATCAAAATCGAGTCCACCTCATCCACGATGGCGTAGTTCAAACCGCGCTGTACACGGTCCGATGCCTCGTACACCATGTTGTCGCGCAGGTAGTCGAACCCGTATTCGTTGTTGGTGCCGTAAGTGATGTCCGAGGCGTAGGCCTGCTGCTTCTCGTCCCGAGGGGCTTGGGGCAAGTTAATCCCCACGGTCAAACCCAGGAAGTTGTAGAGACGCCCCATCCAGCGTGCATCCCGGCTGGCAAGGTAATCATTGACCGTCACCACGTGCACGCCTTTGCCGCTGAGCGCATTCAAGTATACCGGCAATGTGGCGGTGAGCGTTTTACCCTCGCCGGTACGCATCTCCGCAATTTTTCCGTAGTGCAGCGCCATGCCGCCAAGCATTTGCACATCGAAATGGCGCATCTTCATGATGCGCTTGGACCCCTCGCGAACCACGGCAAATGCCTCGGGCAATATCGCATCCAGGCTCTCACCGCCGACGACACGGTCCTTGAACTCCTGGGTTTTGGCCCTCAAAGCCTCGTCGCTTAAACCTTCGAGCTGCGGCTCCAGTGCATTGATTTTGGTGACTACAGCCTTGTATTGCTTGAGCAAGCGGTCATTGCGACTGCCAAAAATTTTGGTGAGGATGTTAATAGCCATCAATGCAAGCCCGCACACGCGCCCACCATGGGCGCCTGCTACGGCGCAGTCCTTTTATAAGTCTGGATGAAATGGTGGCGATACCGCTGAAGTCAAGTAGCGCTTAGCACTTGCTGCCGGGGTAAAACCAAACGCTGCATTTTAGCGTTGCGGTATCTCGCTATGGACCGCGTGCTTGGAAGAGTCTCCCAAGTTCTTTCCGGCGGTCAGAAACTTCTGCGGGTCCTGCGGCACTCCCTGAACCAGCACCTCAAAGTGCAAGTGCGGCCCTGTTGAGCGGCCCGTGTTCCCAACTTCAGCAATCTTTTGCCCCCGTTTGATGAGGTCGCCTTTTTTCACCCATATTTTGGAGGCATGGGCGTACCGCGTAATCAGATTATTGCCGTGGTCCACTTCAATCATGTTGCCGTACTGCGCGTGAAACTCTTGGGTTACCACCATGCCACCGGCAGCGGCATAGATCGCGGTCCCTGGCGTTGCGGGAAAGTCCAAGCCCGTGTGCAAGGCAGACCGGCCGGTAATCGGGTCGATGCGCCAGCCAAAAATAGAACCCAAGCTGGCATCCGGAACCGGAATTTGGGTTGGCACCATCATTTTTTTGATTTTTTGTTCGAACAGGCGGGATTCAATCACCGTCATGACGTCGGTGCGTTGCCCGGCGAGTGCATCCAATTCACTCAGGGTCGCGTCGAGCTCCTCCATCGTGAGATCCCTGCCGCTTACCAAGACGCCGCCTTGGCCAGGCCGAACTTTGATGTCTGCAGGGTTGATACCTGCCAGCCCGGAAACACGTTCGCCCAAGGATTCCAACTGGAGCATCTTGGCTTGCATCTCTCCCAGCCTTTTCGCAAGCACTTCAATGTTTTCCTTGACGTACCGGTCACGCTGCGCGACCTCGTCTTTGACCACCAACCGCACCAGGGAACCCACAATCGGCCAGCCCTCTCGGGCACCTTTAAGAAACACCCAGTGGTAAAGACCTGCAGAAACCAACATCAAGGCTACCGACAGCGCCAACAAGGCTGCTATCAACTTCGCCCCACTCAGATGGAAGGCACGTGTTTTTGCCATCCAAGCGTCCGTGATAATCACTTGCATTCAGCCAGCCCTTCGCATTCAATAAGCAGCCATCATGAAAAACCACCGTTCTTTGAGCGCACTACAAGCTGCTCATGAATCGCCAGCCCTGGCACATTTGGCGCAGTTGGCAGCAGAGTCCCGCGCGCGCCTTCAAAGCTTGGAAGGTCTGCTGCCACGCACTCTGATGAAAAGCATCCAAGCCGGCCCGATCGAAGGGGGAACTTGGTGCCTGATTCTTGAGAACAATGCGGTCGCCGCAAAGCTCAGGCAACTTATGCCCGCTGTGCAAGCCCATCTGCGTACCAAGGGGTGGGAGGTTACCTCAATTCGACTCAAGGTACAAATGTCGCCATCGCTATAAAAGCATGCGATGAGAGGGGAAATGGTGCCGGTTATCGGATTCGAACTGATGACCTACCGCTTACAAGGCGGTTGCTCTACCAACTGAGCTAAACCGGCACGGGGCGAATTCTAACCCAGCATTGCACCGGGTTTTCGAGAATTGCTTACTTTATTCGGGTCAGAGAGGGCTTTCCTGGCACCGGGGGCTTGGGCGGTGGCGGCGTATCACCTTCGGTCACATCACCATCTACCGAATGCATTACCGGCGAGGACGTACCGACCCCGACAGGGAACGCCATGCCCTGCCCGTTTTCGCGAGCATAGATCGCAAGGACCTGGCGAACCGGGACCAAAATGTCGCGCGCCACACCCCCAAACCGACCTTTGAACTCAATGTAGTCATTCCCCAACTTCAATGCACTGGTGGCATCAAAGCTGACGTTCAAGACAATCTCTCCGTCTTTCACAAACTCCATGGGCACACGAACGGAGTCATCCACTCGCACAGCCAAAAAGGGAGTAAAGCCATTGTCAGTACACCATTCATACAAAGCACGAATGAGATAGGGACGGGTGGAGGGAGTGTCTTGAGAGTCCATCATCGGGCAACCGTTGTCGCAATTACTTGCGCATCACCTTTTCGGAGGGCGTCAATGCTTCGATGTAAGCGGGGCGCGAAAAAATACGCTCAGCATATTTCAGCAATGGCGCGGCATTTTTACTCAGATCAATGCCGTAGTAATCCAAACGCCACAGCAGCGGAGCAATAGCCACGTCCAACATGGAGAAGTTCTCGCCCAACATGTATTTGTTCTTCAAAAATACGGGAGCCAATTGGGTTAAGCGGTCGCGAATATGGGCTCGTGCTTTGTCCAGCGCTTTTTCGTTACCTTTGGAAGCCCGAGCTTCCAAAGTACTGACGTGAACAAAAAGTTCTTTTTCAAAGTTCAACAGGAACAGGCGAACGCGCGCACGATCCACCGGATCTCCGGGCATCAACTGAGGATGCGGAAAGCGCTCGTCAATGTACTCATTGATGATGTTGGATTCATACAGAATCAGATCGCGCTCAACCAAGATAGGCACTTGGCCGTAAGGGTTCATGACACTGATGTCTTCAGGCTTGTTGTACAGATCCACATCGCGGATCTCGAAATCCATACCTTTTTCAAACAAAACAAAACGGCAGCGGTGGGAAAAAGGGCAGGTTGTTCCTGAATACAGCACCATCATGGCGAGAGACTCCTAAAAAATGAAAAAGAGTGGGACGCTTCGGCGGACCCACTCTGGACCTATTACCGCCCTCGCAGAGAGCGGAAAAACAGTTAACGAATTACTTCACGTCTTTCCAGAACGCGGCATTCAATCGCCATGCAAACAGTGTCAATACCGACAAGAACAGCAACACCCACACACCGATGCGCACACGGGTGTTTTGGGCTGGTTCAGCCATCCACTGCAAGTAATTCACCAGATCACCAATCGTCTGGTCATATTGCTCTGGCGACATGGCTCCAGGCGTCACCTGCTCCCAGCCTTTGAACACATGTTCTTCGTGGCCGTGATTGACGACCGTGTCGTAAACCGGAACACGTTTACCTTGCAACTCCCACAACACATGCGGCATACCTACATTGGGGAAAGCCAGATTGTTCCAGCCGGTTGCCTTGGTGTCGTCTGCGTAATAGGTACGCAAGTAGGTATAGAGGTAATCCGCACCGGTACCTTGTGCACCCGCACGGGAGCGGGCAATCACAGTCAAGTCAGGCGGGTTAGCACCAAACCACTCTTTCGCCTGACGCGGATCAATGGCAGCCTTCATCGTCTCGCCGACCTTGTCGGTGGTGAACAAGAGGTTGTCTTTGATCTGCTGGTCGGTCAGACCAATGTCCTTCAAGCGGTTAAAACGCATGAATGCTGCCGAATGACAGTTCAAGCAGTAGTTCACGAATACCTTGGCACCATTCTGCAAGGAAGCCAAATCGTTGGTTTTCGCAGGCGCCTTGTCCCATGCGATACCGCCCGTATTCGCGTGCACACCAGACAACAGCCCGAATGCCATTGCGAAAGTCAAAAGAAGTTTCTTCATAAATTGTTTCTCCGGCACTCAGTGGGCTTCAAAAGTCACGCGGGAGGGAACCGGTTTGCTCTTGCCCACGGTGCTCCACCAAGGCATCAACAAGAAGAAACCGAAGTAGAACAAGGTTCCCACTTGAGACACGCGCTCACCCACAGGGGACGGCGGCTGTACACCCAGGTAGGCAAGGATCACAAAGTTGATCACAAAAATACCGTACAGGTATTTGTGCCAGTCAGGGCGGTAGCGAATCGACTTGACCGGGCTGTTGTCCAACCATGGCAAGAAAAACAGAATCACAACTGCGCCACCCATCACGACCACACCCCAGAACTTGGCGTCAATCGACAGCATGGCAGCGGAAACCACCAATGCAGCCCCCACAGCGGCACCCTTGAAAATAACCGGCAGCTTGGTTTTCAACGCTCCGAATGCGGCGGCACCCACCACACAGGCAATCAAGGCGTACATCATTTCGCTGGTGATGGCACGCAACATCGAATAGAAGGGCGTGAAATACCAGACGGGCGCGATGTGTGCAGGCGTCTTCAACGGGTCGGCGGGAATGAAGTTGTTGTACTCCAAGAAGTAACCACCAAACTCCGGCGCGAAGAAGATGATGGCAGTAAACACCATCAAGAACATGCTGACTGCAAAAATGTCATGCACGGTGTAGTAGGGGTGGAAAGGCACGCCATCCAGCGGATGCCCTTGCGCATCGCGTGGTGCGTTCGGGCCTTTGATTTCTACGCCGTCCGGGTTGTTGGAGCCCACATCATGCAAGGCCAGCAAGTGCGCCACCACCAAGCCCAGCAGCACCAAAGGCACGGCAATCACGTGGAAGCTGAAGAAGCGGTTCAAGGTGGCATCGCCCACCACGAAGTCACCGCGGATCAGCAAAGCCAAGTCCGGGCCCACCAAGGGTACAGCAGCAAACAAGTTCACGATCACCTGTGCGCCCCAGTAAGACATCTGGCCCCATGGCAGCAAGTAGCCCATGAATGCCTCGGCCATCAAACACAAGAAAATGGCGCAACCGAAGATCCAGACCAGCTCGCGGGGCTTACGGTAGCTACCGTAAATCAGGCCACGGAACATGTGCAGGTACACCACCACAAAAAACGCGGAGGCGCCTGTGGAGTGCATATAGCGGATCAGCCAACCCCATGGCACATCACGCATGATGTATTCCACAGAGCCGAACGCCAGGTTCGCGTCTGGCTTGTAGTGCATGACCAGAAAAATACCGGTCACGATCTGAATCACCAGCACCAACAGTGCCAGCGAGCCGAAGATGTACCAAAAGTTGAAGTTCTTCGGAGCGTAGTACTCCGACATATGAACCTTGTACGCGTCGAAAGCGGTGGGGAAACGGTTTTCAAACCAGTTTGTCACCTTTTCGCCGGCAGAAGCGTTAGGAGAAATCTCTGTGAATTCGCGAGCCATGTGCTATTCCTCAGGCTTTCTTGTCTTCACCGATCAGCAGCTTGCTGTCGGACAGGAACATATGGGGAGGGACTTCCAAGTTGTCAGGCGCAGGCTTGTTCTTGAACACACGACCCGCCATATCAAAGGTAGAACCATGGCAAGGGCACAAGAAGCCGCCAGCCCAGTTGTCGGGCAACGAAGGTTGCGCGCCGGTCTGGAACTTATCGGAAGGCGAGCAACCCAAGTGGGAGCAAATGCCAACCGCCACAAAAAACTCGGGCTTGATGGAGCGACCTTCGTTACGGGCGTACTCGGGGGTCAGCTCGGAGGGCTTGCGCTCGGACTTGGGGTCCGCCAACTGCGCATCGTTGCCGGGCAATGCAGCCACCTGCTCGGGCGTGCGACGCACAATCCACACGGGCTTGCCTCGCCACTCCACAGTGATTTTTTCACCGGGTTTGATCCCCGCGATGTCCACTTCCACCGCAGCACCGGCGGCCTTGGCGCGCTCGGAAGGCTGGAAGGTACTCACGAAAGGTATGGCGGTAGCAACACCGCCTACTGCACCAGCGCAGCTGGAGGCAATGAGCCAAGTCCGTTTGCTGGAGTCGATCTTTTTGCTGTCGACAGGGGTTTCACTCATGAGAATCCTCAATGAACATCGCTAGTAGGGTAGAGCGGGATTGTAGCTGAGAGGTGTAGGGCTATTCAACGCGCCACTGCAAGCTTGCTTGCCTTTGCCCCCTCCGAGATCGGGGATACTTGCGGTTTTAATATTTTGAGGAGATCCGCGTCATGGGCATGTTGAAAGAATTCAAGGAATTTGCTGTCAAAGGCAATGTGATCGATCTGGCTGTGGGTGTGATCATCGGTGGCGCATTCGGCAAGATTGTGGACTCCGTGGTAGGCGACCTGATCATGCCGTTGGTGGGCGCAGTGATCGGCAAACTGGATTTTTCCAATTTGTTTTTGGTGTTGGGTACCGTGCCCGAAGGCACGGTTCAAACGCTGGATGCCCTGAAGAAGGCTGGCGTACCTGTTTTTGCTTACGGCAGCTTCATCACGGTGGCCGTGAACTTCGCCATTCTGGCGTTCATCATCTTTTTGATGGTCAAGCAGATCAACCGCCTGAAGAAAGAAGCCCCCGCACCAGAAGCAGCGCCCGCAGTGACTCCGGAAGACGTGCTGTTGCTCCGCGAAATTCGCGACAGCCTGAAAAAATAAGCCAGCCTCCCGCGCGAGTTGCTATATTTTTCATAGCCACTCGCGCAATCTACACGGGCGCTAGCGGCTTATTCATGCCAAACCGGCCATTGCCTTGGCCATGCGCACAGCTTCCAGCAGGCTGTGCGCGCTGGCGATGCCCTTGCCAGCGATATCAAACGCGGTACCGTGATCCGGGCTGGTACGGATCAGGGGCAAGCCCAAGGTTACGTTCACCCCCTGCTCCACGCCGAGGTATTTCACCGGTATCAAGCCCTGGTCGTGGTACATGGCCACCACCACATCGAACTCGCCCGGGTGGTCGTCCGCATTCCGCGCACGCATGAATACGGTGTCGGGTGCAATGGGGCCTTGCACATCCGCTCCCTGCAGCCGTGCCGCCTCTATCGCCGGGACAATCACTTCCAACTCTTCCGAGCCGAACAGTCCGCCCTCCCCGGCGTGTGGGTTCAATCCGGCAACCGCTATCCGGGGCTCACGCCCGAGCACGGTGCGCAGGGATGTGCGGGTGATCGCCAGTGTTTGCAACACATTGTCAAACATGACCGCCTCAATAGCCGCCCGCAGCGACACATGGATACTCACCAACACGGTGCGCAACTCCTCGTTGGCCAACATCATGCGCACCGGGACTTGCGCAACATCCACACCCTGCGCAAGCGCCGCACGGGCCTGCAGCAACTCGGTGTGGCCAGGGAAGCCGCTGTAAGGCGCACCTGCGGCACTCAAGGCCTCTTTGTGGATGGGCGCAGTGACCAGCGCGGCAATGTCGCCCGCCAAAGCGGCATCCGCAGCCCACGACACACACCGGCCAGCAAACTCCCCCGCTGTGGCATTGACCTGACCATACGCCACAGGCTCCAGCGGCGTCCCGATTTGCAACACCGGTAAGCAGACGGCCGGCAGATTCAAGACCTCAGACGGGCTGTCCAGTTGCGCCACCGGCCACGCAATGCCTCCGCGTGCGGCTACTTGCGCGGCACGCCGCATGGCCGCAACGTCGCCGGCCACAAAACAATGACGCATGACGTCCGGCGCCAAGCGATACGCATCGGCAATGATTTCCGGGCCGATGCCTGCGGCATCTCCCATGGTGATGGCGATAACTGGGGTGCTCATGCGGGATTCTCGATATCAATAAACGTGTGGGCTATTCCGCACTCTGCGGCGATCTGAGCCACGACGGCCGGGGCGCCATACCGTTCACTGGCATGGTGCCCGCAGGCGATGTAAGACACACCACATTCCCGCGCGTAATGGGCCTGCGGCTCGGAAATTTCACCCGTCACAAACACCTGCGCGCCCGCAGCAATCGCCGCCTCAAAGTAACCCTGCGCACCGCCGGTGCACCAAGCGACTCGCCGCACGGGCCCGGCATGGCCTTGCACCAGCGTGGCAGAGCGGCCCAGCACTGCTTCTATATGGTTTTGCAGCGCCCGGTCCGACGCCCACTCGCCTTCTGCCTTGTTACCCAGATGGCCCAACTGCTGATCCCCGAAGGTGGACTCCGTTACCAGCCCCAGCAGCGCGCCCAACTGGGCGTTGTTGCCCAGCGAGGGATGTGCATCCAGGGGCAAGTGGTAGGCAAACAGGTTGATCTCGTGAGCCAGCAGCAGCTGCAAACGCTGGCGCATCCACCCTTGGATGCGGCCATCAAAGCCTTTCCAGAACAAGCCATGGTGCACAAAAATGGTGTCCGCGCCCTGGGCAATCGCGGCACGGATCAGCGCTTCGCTGGCGGTGACGCCCGACACGATGCGCTGCACCGAAGCACGCCCTTCCACCTGCAAGCCGTTGTGGCAATAGTCCTTGAAGCGCTCGGGCTGCAGCAGAGTGTTGAAACGGCGGAGCAGTTCGTCACGGTCCATCATGGTGAGGAGGGCTTTGGGGAGGGGCTTGCATTGTCCCAGACTGTACGGGTACCTCCAGCGAGCTGTCGCACCCGGTGCCCGCTGCAATCCAACGCAGGCCCAAGACCCGGAGCACGGCGCCCAGCGGCCAGCGCATCCATCGCAGTGCAGCGGGCAATGCCTGAACCCACACCGCATAAGGTGCCACCAATACCCCGCAGCGGTAATGGCGCTCACCGTCCACCCACAGCAGAGCATCACACGCGCCGCGCCGTCGGCGGCTGATGAGCATGCCCACCGGACAAGGCTCCGCCAGGCAACAAACTCCGCAGCCATTGCAAACAGCGCCCACCACGGGCTTGGGTGGCGCAGCCGGATGGATGTGGATCGTGCGCAGGGACATGGGGCGGTGTACGGCGTGGTGGCTAAGCTTGCAACCAAGCTTAGCAGCCTACAATTTGCCGCACAGCGTGCACTGGTGCGCGCGACTTGCTCACTGAACTCATGAAAAAATTCTGGTTGCTGTTTTCCCAATCCTGCACCGTGCTGTTGGCGGCCTACTTTGTGGTGGCCACGCTCAAGCCGCAATGGGTGAGCCCGGGCAACAGCGTGCGCGGCAGCATCGCCATGCTGGAGGCGCCAGCCCCGCAAGCAGGCGAAGTCCCGGCTGGCAGCCTGCGGGTGGCGGCACAAAAGGCATCCTCTGCCGTGGTGAGCATCAACACCAGCAAAGTGGCCAGTAAAAACCCCAATGCCAACGACCCCTGGTTCCGCTTTTTTTATGGCGACCAGGGCGATGAGCCCCAGGGTGGCTTGGGCAGCGGCGTCATCGTGAGCCCCCAAGGCTACATCCTGACCAACAACCATGTGGTGGAAGAGGCAGACGAGATTGAAGTGTTCTTCAACGACGGGCGCAAAGCCACGGCCAAAGTCATCGGCACCGACCCCGACAGCGACCTCGCGGTGCTGAAAGTGGAACTCGACAAGCTTCCCACCATCGTGCTGGGTGACTCCGATGCGCTGCAAGTGGGCGACCAGGTATTGGCCATCGGCAACCCCTTTGGTGTGGGCCAAACAGTCACCAGCGGTATCGTGAGTGCACTGGGGCGCAATCAGCTGGGCATCAATACCTTTGAGAACTTCATCCAGACCGATGCGGCCATCAATCCCGGCAACTCCGGCGGCGCCTTGGTGGACACGAATGGCAACCTGCTGGGCATCAACACTGCCATTTACTCGCGCTCGGGCGGCAGCATGGGCATCGGTTTTGCCATTCCAGTTGCCACTGCCAAGCAGGTGCTGGAAGACATAGTGAAAGATGGCAAAGTTACCAGAGGCTGGATTGGGGTAGAGCCCAACGACTTGTCTGCCGAGCTGGCCGAAACCTTTGACGTGAAAACCAAAGAGGGCGTCATCATCACCGGCGTGCTGCAAAACGGCCCGGCTGCCCAAGCCGGCATCAAGCCAGGGGATGTGATTGTGAGCATTGCAGGCAAGCCGGTGCGTGATGTGACGCAACTGCTGTCTCTGGTGTCCTCTTTGAAGCCGGGCGTGGAAGCAGCTTTTGTGGTGCAGCGCAAATCAGAGCAACTACAGCTCCAAGTTAGTCCGGGCGTGCGCCCCAAGCCTAAAGCGGTCAAGCGCTGACAACAAAATGCCCTCCAAGGAGGGCATTTTTATTTATCCGGCGGAGGCGCTTTCTTCTTCAGGCGCCTTGGTGTGCTTGATAAATACTTGGGCGGCCCAGATACCAATTTCGTACAAGATGCACATGGGTATTGCCAATGCCAACTGCGACACTACATCCGGCGGCGTCACGATAGCTGCCACCACAAAAGCCAGCACGATGAAATAGCTACGGAAAGCCTTGAGTTTCTCGATGCTGACCAAGCCCATGCGGGCCAACACGACGACCACGACCGGCACCTCAAACGCCAGCCCGAACGCCAGAAACATGGACAGCACAAAGTCGAGATAAGACTCGATATCCGGCGTCGCAGAAATGCTCTTAGGCGCAAACCCCTGGATGAACTTGAATACCTGACCAAACACGAAGAAATAACAAAAGGCCACACCTATGAAAAACAGCACGGTGCTGGAGATCACCAGAGGCAAGACCAATTTCTTTTCGTGGCTGTAAAGACCGGGCGCCACAAAGGCCCAAAGCTGCCACAGCACCACTGGCAGCGCCAGCAGAAACGCCGCCATCAGCATGATCTTCAGAGGCACGAGAAACGGGGAGATCACCGAGGTAGCAATCAGCTTGCCACCGGCAGGCAGCGAAGCCACCAAGGGTTGCGCCAGGATGTCATAGAGCGCAGCTGGGCCGGGAAACACCGCCAACACCGCCAGCGCCACGCCCACGGCGAGCAGGGCTTTGACCAAGCGGTCACGCAACTCTATCAAATGCTGGACGAAAGGCTGCTCGGTGCCGGCAAGCTCGTCTTGCGGTTGATTTTCAGTAGACATGAGGAGGAAAGTGGGCGCCGCGTTAGCGGACGCGAGGTGGACGGAAGCGGGCGACCCGGGCAGCACCCGACAGCGCACGCGTCCGCACGCCGTTGCGGGCCTTGTACCAGTGCGGCATGGCGCCCTGCTTGAGGCGCCAGTTTTTGTTGGGGTGCTTGTAGCTGGGGAATTCGGGCTCCAGCGCGGCGTCCGTCGCATCGGTCCAAGACTTTTCAAAGTCGCTGGCCGAGGTCTGGATGGAGTTTTCCACGTTGCGCGCCGCGTCTTCCACGGTTTCACGCATCTTTTTCAACTCCTCCAGATCCATGGAGCGGTTGACCTCGGCTTTCACATCAGCCACATAGCGCTGGGCCTTGCCGAGCAAAGCACCCACCGTGCGCGCGACACGCGGCAACTTTTCCGGCCCGATGACGACCAGCGCCACCGCGCCGATCAGCGCCATCTTGGAGATTCCGAGATCAATCACGCAGGACTAGCTCAGTTCTTTTGCTTGGCTTCCACGTCGATCGTGGTTTTTTCAGAGGCGTTGGCCACTTGCTGTGCAGGGGCTGCAGGCTTGTCGTCCGGCGTAGAGCCGTCTTTCATACCGTCTTTGAAACCCTTGACCGCACCGCCCAGATCAGAACCGATGTTTTTGAGTTTCTTGGTGCCGAAGACCATGACGACGATCAACAGAACGATCAACCAGTGCCAGATAGAAAATGAACCCATGATGTACTCCTAACGAATAAGTGAATTCTAGTCGCCGCCCGGCGGTCTCAACCCCGCAGCCAAGGGCGCGGACCGCCCATGACATGGAAATGCAAGTGATGGACTTCCTGCCCGCCTTCCACACCGGTGTTGGTCACCAGACGGTAGCCGCCTTCGGGGTAGGGGTTGCACCCTTCCTGCAACGCCAGTTTGGGAACCAGCGCCATCATGTGGCCCATGAGGGCACCATGCTCCGACCCGATGTGCGCCATGCTCGGAATGTGGGCCTTGGGTATCAGCAAGAAATGCACCGGCGCCCAGGGGTTGATGTCGTGGAAGGCGTACACATGCTCGTCCTCGTACACCGCCTTGGATGGAATCTGCTTGGCCACGATTTTGCAAAAAATGCAGTTCGGATCGTGGGCGCTGTGGGTGTGCTCGCTCATGCACCAATCTCCTGACCTTTATTCATTGCCACAAAGCCCGTCACGATACGGTAGAGAAACCACACAGAGATGACAGCCCAGGCAATCGCTCCGGGAAAGTAGAACAACAAAAACAACGGGAATGTCAGCAGGTAAGCCAGCCCCGCAAAAATGACAGAACGGATCCGCCACCGGAAATGCGATGCATGCCAGGTGCCGGCTGCGTCATCGCGCTTGACCATGTCCAGAATCAACGCCACGACCAGCAGCGTCATGCCGAACTGCCCGCCGGGAATGAACGCGGCCACTGCCACGATAAGGTGCAGCACGTAGCTGATGGTGCCTACCGTATTGAGCCCCTGCAACTTGAGCAACAGGGCCTGGTCCGGCGTGGCGGGGGTGGTGAAGTCCTGGCTCATGGCGACTCCTTAGTTGGATTCGGCTTCGCGGGCGACGGCCTTGCGCAAGGCCTTTTCTTCCAGGCCACTGGTACCCAAGCGGCGCTCCAGCTCGCTGATGACGTCAGCAGGGCTCAGGCCGTAGTGGGCCAAAGCCACCATGCTGTGGAACCACAGGTCGGCCATTTCGTAAACGATCTTGGACTTGTCGCCGCCATGGTCGGCATCTTTGGCGGCGAGCACCACTTCGGTGGCTTCTTCGCCAATTTTCTTCAAAAAGGCATCGGGGCCTTTGTGCAGCAGGCGAGCCACATAGCTGGCTTCGGGGTCCCCCCCGTTCGCGGCTTTGCGGCTCTCGATGACGGCAGCCAAATGAGCCAGCGCGTCTTGCGATGTGGGCTTGTCTTGCATGGTGGTGGTACGCGCTTTATTTGTAAATGGATTCAGGGTCTTTGAGCACCGGGTCTACCGCTTGCCAGACACCGTCTTTCAACACGCTGAAGAAACAGCTGTGGCGACCGGTGTGGCAGGCGATGCCAGGTTCATGGCCAAGCTGGGTCACTTTGAGCAAGATAACGTCACTGTCACAGTCCATGCGAATCTCATGGACTTTCTGCACATGGCCGGACTCCTCGCCCTTGAACCAAAGCTTGTCGCGCGAACGGCTGAAATACACCGCCTGCCCCAGCTCCACCGTCTTCTGCAGCGCTTCGCGGTTCATCCACGCGAACATGAGCACATCGCCGGTGCTTTGCTCCTGGGCAATGACGGGCACCAGGCCCTTGGAGTCCCAGCGGATGTGCTTGATCCAGCTCACGGGAGGGGTGTTTGGTGATTCCATTTTGCTATTTCTTTGATAGCTGCTCGCGCAGCATTGACGGGCGCCAGAGCCCCAAAAGGCTTAAATCCTGACCGGGATGCCCCGCTCCGCCATACGCGCTTTGGCTTGGCCCACGGTGTATTCACCGTAGTGGAAGATGCTGGCGGCCAGCACCGCATCGGCACCGCCCTGCTGCACGCCGTCCGCCAAGTGGTCAAGGTTACCCACACCGCCGCTGGCAATCACCGGCACGCTGATGGCATCGGCCACTGCGCGGGTCAGTGCCAGATCGAAACCGCTCTTGGTGCCGTCGCGGTCCATGCTAGTGAGCAGGATTTCGCCAGCTCCACGCCGGGCCATCTCAGTCGCCCAGGCCACGGCATCGAGGCCGGTGTTCTTGCGGCCGCCATGGCTGTACACATCCCAACCGGGGCCACGGACCAAGGCATCTTCTTCGGAGCGGCGCTTGGCATCTATGGCCACCACAATGCACTGCGCGCCATACTTGAGCGAGGCGTCTTCAATGACTTGCGGGTTGGCTATGGCCGCGGAGTTGAAGCTGGTTTTGTCAGCGCCAGCATTCAGCAGACGGCGTACATCGTCCACAGTACGCACTCCGCCACCGACGGTAAGCGGAATGAACACCTGGGAGGCCACCGCCTCGATGATGTGCAGGATCAGGTCGCGGCCATCACTGGTCGCGGTGATGTCGAGAAACGTGAGTTCGTCAGCGCCCTGGTCGTTGTAACGGGCGGCAATTTCCACCGGGTCCCCGGCGTCCCGCAGCTCGACAAAGTTGACGCCTTTGACGACGCGACCGCCGGTCACGTCCAAGCAAGGAATGATTCTTTTGGCTAACACTGTTTAGCCGTTCAACTCGTCAGCGCGTTGCTGTGCTTTCTCGAAGTCGAGATCGCCGCTATAAATCGCGCGGCCACAGATCACACCTTCCACGCCTTCGTCCTCTACTTCGCACAAAGCTTCGATATCAGCCATGTTGGACAGGCCACCGGATGCGATCACGGGGATGGTCAGCGCTTGGGCAAGCTTGACCGTGGCGTCGATGTTGATGCCCGAGAGCATGCCGTCGCGGCCGATGTCGGTGTAGATGATGGACTCGACACCGTAGTCTTCAAACTTCTTGCCCAAGTCCACCACATCGTGGCGGGTGAGCTTGCTCCAGCCGTCGGTGGCTACTTTGCCGTCACGTGCGTCCAGGCCCACGATGATGTGGCCGCCGAATGCGGTGCAGGCGTCCTGCAAAAAGCCGGGGTTTTTGACCGCTGCGGTGCCGATGATGACGTAGCGCAACCCGGCGTCCAAGTAGCGCTCGATGGTGTCCAGATCGCGTATACCGCCGCCCAGCTGCACGTCGATTTCGCTTCCCACTTCCTTGAGGATCTTGCGGATGGCCTGCTCGTTCTTGGGGTGACCGGCAAAGGCGCCGTTCAAATCCACCAGATGGAGGCGGCGCGCGCCCTTGTCGACCCAGCTCCGGGCCATGACCGCAGGGTCTTCGCCGAAGGTAGTGGATTGGTCCATATCGCCTTGTTTGAGGCGAACGCAGTGGCCGTCTTTGAGGTCAATCGCAGGAATTAAAAGCATGGTGCTTCAGGGTTGGAGGGAAAAGAGAGTCGCTTTGCCAGGTGCAGAGATGCGGCAAGGATAAAGATTCAAGGGTTCCAGTGCAGGAAGTTGCGGTACAGGGCCAAACCGTGTTCAGCGCTTTTCTCGGGGTGGAATTGTGTTGCGAAAATATTATCGCGCGCAATCGCACAGGAGAAGCGTTGGCCATAGTCGGTCTCGCCCGCGCTGTGGCGCGCATCTGACGGTTGGGCGTAGTAGCTGTGCACAAAGTAGAAGTAGCTGCCATCCGGCACATCGCCCCACACCGGATGGCGCGTGGCCGCATCTTGGCCGCCGGTTTGCCACACGCGGTTCCAGCCCATTTGGGGTACCTTGAAGCGGCTGCCGTCGGCTTGCAGCTGACCGGCAAGGTCGAACTTGACCACTTCTCCAGGAATCAAGCCCAGGCAAGGCGTGTCCAGCTCTTCCGAGTGATCCAGCAGCATTTGCATGCCCACGCACACCCCCATCAAGGGTTTGTGCGCTGCAGCGTGCATCACGGCATCGAACATGCCGGAATCATGCAGCTCGCGCATGCAGTCACGCATGCCACCCTGGCCGGGCAGCACCACGCGCTCCGCGTCCATCACTTCTTGCGGGGTGCGGGCCCAGACGACCTCGACACCGGTGCCCTCGGCCACATGCATCACCGCCTGGGTGACGGAGCGCAAGTTGCCCATGCCGTAGTCAACGACAGCGACCTTTTTCATCAGAGCGAACCTTTGGTGGAGGGAATCACACCCAATGCGCGCGGGTCGAACTCCAGCGCGGAGCGCAGGGCGCGGGCAAAGGCCTTGAACACGGTCTCGGCCTGGTGGTGGGCGTTTTCGCCCTTGAGGTTGTCAATGTGCAGGGTCACCGAGGCGTGGTTCACAAAGCCTTGGAAGAACTCGTGCGTGAGCTGGGTGTCAAACGCGCCGATCATGCCGCTCTTGAAGGGCACATGCATTTCCAACTGCGGGCGGCCGGAAAAGTCGATCACTACGCGGCTCAGCGCTTCGTCCAAGGGCACATAAGCGTGGCCATAACGGCGGATGCCTTTCTTGTCGCCCACCGCCTTGGCAAAGGCCTGACCCAGGGTGATGCCCACATCTTCCACCGTGTGGTGCCCGTCGATGTGCAAGTCGCCTTCGGCTTCGATGTCGAGGTCAATCAACCCGTGGCGCGCGATCTGGTCGAGCATGTGGTCGAAAAAGCCGATGCCGGTGGACAGGCGGCTCACGCCCGTGCCGTCCAGGTTCACGCGCACGCGGATCTTGGTTTCCGCGGTATTGCGGGACACTTCGGCAATGCGCGCAGGCATGGCTGCGGGGATTTCGGTAACGGGATAGTTGGTGCTCATAAAACTTCCTGCAAGGCCTGAATCAGTCGGGCGTTTTCTTCGGCGGTGCCGACGGTCAAACGCAAACAACGGGCCAGCAATGGGTGCATTTTAGAAACGTTCTTGACCAGCACCCCTCGGGCCTTCAATCCGTCGAATATTTTTTGCGCCGCATCATCCTCGCCGGGGAAACGCACCAGCACCATGTTGGCATCGCTGTCCCAGGCTTTCACGCCGGGCATGGCACGCAATGCTCCCAAAAGAATAGCGCGTTGCGCACATATTTCCTGCGCTTGCACGGCGAATGCATCCTGGTGCTCCAAGGCAAACAAGGCGCACTCGTAGTTCAGCACGCTGATGTTGTACGGCGGGCGCACTTTGTCGATCTGGGCAATCAGGGCAGCGGGACCGGTCATGTAGCCCAAGCGCACACCGGCCAGGCCGAACTTGCTGAGGGTGCGCATCAGCACCACATGGGGGTAGGCGGCCGGGTTGGCGCGGATTACATCCATGTAGGTGCGGCTGGAAAACGGCTGGTAAGCCTCGTCCACCGCCACGATGCTGCCCGCTTGCTTGGCCGCAGCTATCACAGTGGCCATGGCGTCGGCATCCCACAAATTGGCGGTGGGGTTATTGGGGTAGGCCAAGTACACGATGGCGGGCTGCTTCTCGGCAATGGCATGCACCATGGCGGGCACATCGAGGGCGAAGTCTTCGGTCAGCGGCACGCCCACAAAGTCCAGCCCCTGCAGCTGGGCGCTCATGGCGTACATCACAAAGCCGGGCGTAGGCGCCAGCACCACGGGGCGGGCCTCACCGGGCTGGGCGGGTACGTCGCAGGCCATGGAGAGCAGCGAAATCAGCTCATCCGAGCCATTGCCCAGCATAATGTCGTGACCTGCGGGCATGCCCACGTACTGCGCCAAGGCGGTGCGCAAGTCGTTGACCCGGCCATCGGGGTAGCGGTTCAGCGCCAACGCGCCCAGGCGTTGGCCCAGCGCGACTTGCAGGTGGGGTGGCAAAGAAAACGGGTTCTCCATGGCGTCGAGCTTGACCATGCCTTTAGAGTCCTGCACCGCGTAGGCATGCATGCCCTGCACGTCCTGGCGGATGCGGCGCGCAATGAGCGCCTGAACGTCAGCAGCAATGTCGGCAGAGTTTGTCATGCGGGGCTTTCAAAGTAACTAGTCGGCCAGCGCCAGATCGGCAGGCGTGGCTTGCAAAGGGTTCAGGATGGTGATGCCGTCGATTTGCTGGCCGTGCTGCAGGTCGAAGGACAGCACATGGCTCGCGCCACTCTGCGCAGCAGCGGCAACGATGAGCGCATCCCAATACGGCAGGCCGAAGCGGGCTTCTACGCCCCAGGCGGTTTCCACCGTCTGGTGATCAATCTGCCAGGGCTGCCAAAGCTGGTAGCGGCGCAGCTTGGCGCGTGCGTCGCCCTGTGGCATGGCGAAATGGCGGGTGGCGCCCACGTAATAGGCGTTAAGCACCTGCGTGCTCAAGCGCCCTGCCCTGCGTTGCCACAAGGCCTGCAGCCATTCGCGTACGCGAGTTTGGCGAGCGGGGTCAAACGCATCATCCGCGGCCAACAGCACGTTGGTATCCACAAAGACGATGGCGCCGGAGGTGTCGAGTGGGCTAGCCATGGTGTTGTTGGCCCCCACGCTCTGCGCTGCGCGTCATTCGCTGCCCCCCAAGGGGACGCGTTTCCCCTTGGGGCGGCCCGGCGGCGAAACCGGCGTCCCGCGCCGGATAGGCCTTGCCACCCGAGCTGAAGCTGGACGTATCCGCCACCCAATCGCGCTGGGCGCGGGCGTAGGCGTCGTCGTGCTGCATCTTGTCGGCCAGCATCTCGCCCACCAGGCGCGACACGCTGGTGTTGCGGCGCGCCGCCTCGATCCGCACCCATTCCAGGGTGGCGTCTTCGACGGTGATGGTAACGTTTTTCATCTTGAATGCAGTTTACACGAAATTCGTGTTGCACGAATTTCGTGTGACTTTAAGATGATCTTCCGCTATCTTTATATGAGCAGCTTGCGCAGATCCAACGAGGGCCAGACCCCAATTTGGATGGCTACTGGGCTGCTGCCGGTTTCAAAGACACTTTGTTAAGGTTGTCGATGAAACAGGAGATTGCAAATGGCAACGAGAAGGCAATTCAGCCGGGAGTTCAAGGTTGAAGCTGTAAAGCTGGTAACTGAACGC
>NZ_VAHD01000005.1 GCF_005876985.1 Rhodoferax bucti | reverse complement strand
AGCGAAGCACCGAGTGGCTTGGCCAGTGGGTTTGATATGCGAGACGCTCGGTGTCTCACGCAGCGGCTTTTACGCATGGTTGAGCAGACCCAAGAGCCTACGCAGCCAAACCGATGAGGTCATGGGCTGTTGGCGCCGATTGAATCTTGACAGTGCGTGCCGATTCAATTTTGATAGGGGGCTTGTAGCCAGCAGTTAGGCTGCTGACTGTGGATAACTATAGTCCTTTAGGGGTTTGTCACCTCCTGACTGGCTTCGGCCCGGCGGTATTGCTCCCTTGATTTGATCTTTCCCTTGGCCTCCTTTGAGCTGTGCCGGAACCGGTAGGACTCATTGCCAGTCTCAACGATGTGGCAGTGATGGGTGAGTCGATCCAGTAATGCCGTGGTCATCTTGGCATCCCCGAACACGGCTGACCACTCTGCAAACGTCAGGTTGGTAGTGATCAGAACGCTGGTGTGTTCATAGAGCTTGGACAGCAGATGGAACAGCAATGCTCCCCCGGCCTGGCTGAATGGCAAGTAGCCCAGTTCGTCCAGAATGACCAAGTCCATGCGCATCAAGCTCAGGGCGATTCGACCTGGATTTCCCTTGGCCTTCTCCTGCTCCAACGCATTGACTAGGTCAACCGTGGAATAGAAGCGCACACGCTTTGAATGGTGTGTCAGACCAGAGATTCCCAGCGCAGTCGCCAGATGGGTCTTACCGGTGCCAGGACCACCAATCAGAACAACGTTCTGTGCATCCTCCGTGAACGTGAGGTCCGCCAACTTTTTGATGAGCGCTTTGTCCACTGGTGAGACTTCGAAGTCGAAGCCTGCCAGGTCCCGATGAATCGGGAAGCGTGCTGCCTTCATCTGATGGGCAATGGAGCGCATGTGCCTGTCCACATCCTCGGCCTGGAGCAAGTGTTCAATCAGCCAGCGTGAGCTCTGGATTGTTGCGCCGCCGTCTTGCTCCATCAGGTCGCCCCAGGCATTGGCCATGCCATTGAGTCGCAAGGCCTTGAGCTCGCTTTGAACGTTGCGTTCTGCATCATGCATGGAAGACTCCCTGGTCATCGTTATGGGTGGGCCGCAGGCGGTCGTAGCGTGCGGTATCAGCTATGGGAAGGTGGGTTAGTTGCAAAGCGGTCTGTGCATGCTCGGGCCTGGGCGGTGCATTCAGCCGTGCCAGCACATTGCGCACATGCTCAGCACTGACGCTGCCATTGGGCGTGGCCCCTTCAAGCACCAGATCAACCGCCACCAACACGGCGTCCAATCCAGCCTGCGGTACAGTGGCCAACACCTGTGCCATCGTGCGATCTCCTCCTGCGTGTCGCAGTAGGGATTTGCGCAAGCGCTGCAAAGGCGCGGGCAGATCCAGGAACGGCGCCCCGTTTCGCAACGCACCAGGCTTGCGCTGTATTAGTTCAATGTAGTGTTGCCAGTCGTATGTCGTTTGGCCGCTGCCCGGAGTTCGGGCGTGACTGGCGATGATGGTTTCCGCACATGCAACATCCACGCGGTTGGGATACAACCGTGTGCTCACCAGATGCCCAGCCCACTCACATGGCACGGAGTAACGGTTGCGCGCCACAGCAACCAGACAAGTGCTGCTGACCCGTGCAGGCTTCTCCACGTAGCCATCAAACAGAACAGGCATGGACATGAGATGGGGACGCTCCAACTCCAGCATCTCCGCTACGGTGAACTGCTTGTGAATGGGATGCGCCGTGTCAGCCCAGATCGAGTGGCACCGCTCCCCGAGCCAGGTGTTGAGTTCAGCGAACGATCCAAAGCGTCGCGTACCAGCCTCAATCCAGATGCGCCTGCGACTGTCCTGCACGTTCTTCTCCACTACCCCTTTCTCCCAGCCCGATGCCACATTGCAGAAGTCGGGATCAAACAGGTAGTGGCTGCACATCGCCGAGAAGCGCGCGTTAACAATGCGCCCCTTGCCCTTCTTGACCTTGTCCACTGCAGTCTTCATGTTGTCGTAGATGCCACGCCTGGCAACACCACCCAGCGCATGGAATGACCGGGTGTGCGCATCGAACAGCATCTCGTGGCCCTGCCCAGGGTAGGCCACAAGCCAGAAGGCACGACTGGCGCATAGCTTCAAATGGGCCACCTGCATCTTGTAAAACACACCGCCAACCAGCAGCCCCTCCTCACTCCAGTCGAACTGGAAGGCCTCACCGAGCTCGAAGCTCAGTGGCACAAAGGCCTTGGTGGGGTCCTTGGCTCTTTCTTCACGCCATGATCGAATGAAGTCAGTCACTGCGCTGTAGCCACCCCGGTATCCCTGGGCCTGTATCTGCGCAAATAGCGCCTTGCCAGTGCGCCGTGCATGCTTAGCCCGGTGTGCGTCCGTGCGCAGCGCTTGCTCCAGCACAGGCTCAAATGGCGTGAGCTTGCCCTCAAGCTTCTTGCGTTCGTACTTCGGGGTTATGTCGCCGGGAGCCTTGAGCCACTTCTTGACCGTGTTTCTGGCCAGTCCCGTTCGTCTGCAAATCTCTCCGTCAGAGAGTTGGTCGCGCAACTTCATGCGCCGCACCTTGCCAATCATGTCCATGGTGATCACCTTTTACATCCCTGCTGAAAGTTTCAGCAGGGCAGTGGAACACCCCTGTCAATTTTGGATCGGCACTCTCGATCTCACACTGTCAACTTTCGGTCGGCGGCAACAGATTGGACCTCTGGAAAACCAGCGTTGCCCATTGATTTTCAGGCGGGGCAATACATCCTGGTCAACGCAGAGCCCAAGGGGCCGTAATACATTTCACAAGTCAGCAAAACAACTGCCAGTTGTTTGAGCCCGGTATTTCGGATTGTGAGCATTCAAGACAGAATGCACTTCCGCATCAAAGGAACCCATGTGATGGCCATCTTCGATAACGTTCGCTACGGGCAGATAGAGGCAGATGCTCACCAAACGACGTTGCATTTACTCACTGAGGTGGCCGACTACCTGAGTCGTCTTCCAGCACACCCCAAGACTCACGCGATGATTCAGAAGGTGCAATCCCATTTGGATAACCCGAAGGCAAAGGCACAAAACGCACGATTGGCCATGCTCGCAGAGGACCAGACACTGAGCGCAAAAATTCAATCTGGCGACGGCTTCAAAGGCACTTCTCGGCTCATCCCCTCCGGGGCCCCAGTGATCGCTGCTAGGTTGCTTTATCCGAAGTTGCGACTTGAATCACCCGCTGTTCAAGAGCTCCTCAATGCAGGAGAGCAATTGCAAGCAGACACCCTATCTGCAGCAATCGGACGTGCAATTGCTGAGGGAGTGACCATTGACCTGTCGCCCATTCATCCAATCGTTGACCACGTGTGGCTTGATCCACAAGCTGTGATGACACCTAGTCACAAGAACGAAAATGCGTAACGCTGATAAGTACGGAGAGATAGATTTCTAATTCCCGGTCTGATGTCCCGGATTTCAAGTGACCAGGCTTTCAGCGCTCATGCCTGAGGTGCGAAACAGCTATGCTGAGTTAATGCGCCGTGCCGGAGTTGAATTCTTGCCTGGAGCTTCGCTTAATCATCAAGTGGGGCTCAAATCTTGCACCGGTGCAAGACACATTCAAACATCTATCAAGCACCGCATTTCAAAGTCGGGATTCTGGTCTTTTCCACTCCTGAGTTTGTATCCCCGCGGGTTGCTGAGCACCCTGGTTCCATTTAATTCATAGTCAACTGACTCATGAACGTGTCCGTGAATCCAGAGCTTCGATTTCCCCATGTAGTTGGTTAGGTCGCTGGCATAACAGCAAGAGAGGATGTCCTCTTTGTATTCCTCAGGAATTGAATTCAGGTGCGGCGCATGATGAGAAATGATCACTGTCTTTGCCGGGTCGGCGCCATCCAATTGGCTATCCAGCCACTCCAGTGAATTTCGGTGGCGGCGAGAGGTCAGGTCAGGAATCAGGTGCTTACCCTTGACCCAGTACATCTCAGCACTCCGGCTGATCTTGATCTGCCTGTAATCGTTCATCCGCTCTCTGGCCTCTGAGAATGCAGCGAAGCGGTCGTCGCCGAAAAGTCGGAAATCCGTCCAGAGTGATGCACCCAGAATAGTGATTTCTCCCACCCTAAAAGCATCGTTTTCAAGCAGGTGCACCTCGTGCTGTATAGCGAGTTCGCGAGCTCTTTCCAAGGTTCGATCCCAATGCCCACCGTAATACTCGTGGTTGCCTAGGACAAATACAACCGGCTTGTGCGGGAAGGTCTCCCTCCCCCACCTGATCCCAGTGAGGCCGTTATTGATATCGCCTGCAAGTACCACTAGGTCTGCCTGGTCATCAACACGGGCACCATCTTCCAAAACTGGATTAAAAGGTCCATGGTCCAAGTGCAGATCGGAGTAGACGAGCATCTTCATTCCGCACCCCCAATGGACTTCTCGCGCTCCTCCTTCGAAACATTGACCAAGTTCATGCTCCCCTGCTTCACATCGTCGAATCGAATTCGGTCGTTCATACGCCAATCCTCTTGTTTGAGAAAAGCGTCATCCAAGGGCAGGATCACATCACCTGTTTCTGGGTCCTTGTCAAATACAGCGGTCCAGCTCGTGATTCGGTCAGCTCTTGGTTTGACTTCAACACGGTCGTTCGGTCCTATCCAGAACTGGTGATACCCATTGTTCGAAGTGAAAACTGCAACCGCGTGGATAGCGCCGTCTTGTTTGGGATCGCCCATCAAAAATGCTTGATTAAATTCAAGGCTGCTGCCGTCTTCAAACCGGATTCGGACTACGCCATAGCCAAAGTCACTATCAAGGAGCCCATTTTCAGAAATGTGTGCTTCCGGGCGCCCCAACTTTTGAGAGAGTTTGCGGGCCCAGCGCGCAAGCACTCCGCGGCTGCTCGAAGCGCATCTCAATCGCAGATCAGTCAGTTCGTTTTGAGCTGCTTCACGAATCTCTTCCGTCGTGAGATTTCCTCCGGTAAGAAGTTCTTGTAAATACACACTTCGCGCATCAAAAGTTGCAACTGCGTAGTCAAGCCAATCAGCGAACCCTTGTGGTGGCAAGATACGAGTCATTCAAACCTCCACTATCAGTCGCGGATTGAAGTCGGAATTCTCAAACTGAGCTTCTTCCATGCTCTTGATAGATCTCCGATTTAAGACGTACCCAGCAGGGTTCGCAACAATCCTGCAGTGCCCCACCTTGTAGTCAAACCCGTCATGGACGTGCCCATGTATCCAAAGGTCAACTCCATCAAGTAGCTCGCCAAGATCGCTCACAAAAGCTGCGCTCAGCAAGTCGTCCTTGTACTTTTGGTGAACTGAATTGGGATGGGGTCCATGGTGCGTGACGACCACTGTTTTGCCGTCAAATGGTTTCGCCAGCTCTTCCTTCAGCCAGAGACACGTTGAAGCGTGAATCTGTACGGCATCCCACGGAGAGAAGGTCCCTTTTCCCGTCAGGATGAGTCGGTGATCGTTCAATCGGCGCTTGGCATCGAGCATGGCGATTTGCTGTGAGTGCATCGGCTCAAAGAGTCTGTAATCCGTCCAAAGTGTTGCCCCCAGGAAGCGGACACCCTGAATGACGACTGAATTCCGCTCCAAAAAATGGACACCGGCATCAGCCGCCCGCGCACGCATCTGGCCTTGTTTTGTTCCATGGACGTGACCATAGAACTCATGGTTGCCAGCCACATAAATGATTTCTGTGCCATGCTTCCAATTTTTGAAACGGTCGATACCCTGGCATCCATCGTGAATGTCGCCGGCGAGCACCAGCACATCCGCGTCTGTAGGCTCAATGATGGAAAGTTCTGCTCCTGCTAGTTTGGGCAAGAGGTCAAGATGCAGATCGGAGGCAATTTGAATTTTCATCACAAACTGTCCTCATCATCGTTGAACCATAACGCTCGCATACTCTGGTTACCTTCGTTCTTGCGCTGGTGTGCATGCTGTGCACAAAGCACCAATACGTAGCCCGTGTGGCTGTCAGGATGACCTGCATCACCACAGACAATGCATGTTGTATGTGTCTTGTTTTCCGCGGAAGCGATCAACTCGGCCACTAATTCTTGAACTTTTGCAGCCGGCTTTTCCTCGCTCGAATCTCTCAAAACTGTCACCACGCTTGAATGATCAACCAGGCGGACTTTTATAGACGGTGACAAGCCATCGATCCTGTAGTGCCAACGTGCGACACCGAACTTTTCTTTTGCTTGAATCCATCGGAAGTTCTTCTTGTCAGAGCCCAGCAACTCATCAATGTCCTCGCACAGCTTTGCAAACATTGGAAACCAACCCCTAGCGATTGAGATCCCTAGGTTTGCCTCATCAAACATGTAAGGGAACCGCGCCTTCAATTCATTTGGATTTTTCATATAAAAGTGCTCAAGTGAGACATTCGATCCTGTCTCCCAGGCCGTTTTTGATGGAGCAGTAGTTAACTCCGATCGACTCGAATCCGAGGGTGTCCCATTGGGTTTTGTATGTCTCCGTCATGTCGTCATGCGTATGCCCGTGGAAGGAACGCAGCACACCCATAGCGCGAGCCAGCTCATCAATCTTTTGAAATCCAAATGGATGACAACTGGGCGCCTCGTGCGTAATCAGAATGTCGGCGCGCTCCCTGGCCAATTGATCAAAGTCATCTGGGTAAATCGCGCCAAGGTATGACGGGTTCGGACGCTGGCCATCCCGAAATTGGAAAGCACCGCGGTTCATCGCTGCTGATTTGCTTCCGAAATGCGGATGCTTTGGTGGCATCCACACTCGGTCCAGAAAGGTTCCTCCCAGACCGGCTACTTTCACACCATCGAGATCCAGGACTTGGCCATGAAGTGCTACGGCCTCCCCTGCATGGTGAAGGCAGTCCCAATGTTCATAGGTGTCTGCGTCGTGGTTTCCATGGATGAAACCAACTTTAATGGTTGGGAAGGTCCTGCTCAGAGGCGCTAACACCTGCACAAGGGGCATGTGATCAATATCAATATCCCCCAGGAATACGAGCCAGGTGGGCTTGATGCTGGCGGCCAGGATGGCCTGTGCGATGTGAAGAAATGAACCATGAACATCGCCCAAAAACCAGATTTTCTGAAGCGCGTTCTTCAGTTGGGTATGCCTCAGTAGTTTTCGCAGTTTTTCCGCGTCCTGCTCAACAAATCCGGTAGATTTTTCTGTCAGAAGCAGCTGTGGACATCCGGGCTGGAACCATTCAGCCCGGTCATCGATTGCGATCCAATTTGCTCCTGGTCGGTGCTCTTCAATCCAGCATTCGATCTCAAATTGACGATCAAATTCCGGCACACCTGGATTCCAGCTGGAATCAGTAATGCTCGGCGTGACGCCAACCACACGACCGGCTATGTCGTCAGAGAAGTTGCACTGGAGGCCTTCGAGTGTGAATTGATTTCGCCAGGATGAGCTGATAACGACTTCGACATCAGCGAACTCTCGGAGAATCGACTCAACGAGCGGGAGCTGACTAAAAGCATGCTCCGTAGTGCATGGCTCCGGGTGGGTTACACCATCGAAGTCAAGGAATAAAACTGTCCGGTTCGAGTTCACATCACTCCATTTTTCTGGAGCCGATGTTTTTGATGTCGGCTCCCTTGCTTGAGGGGCCGGCTTTGAAAAACTCTAATTGAGGCTTTCTAGCACCCGCCCTTGATCCACTACGGCCATGCATATGACGGTAGTTTTGTTGGATTCTGCAGAGCGGGTTGCCATGGCTTGAAGAGTATCAGTAGGACTCGAAGTTGGCAAAATTTTTCGACCTTCGCGTTAGAAAAACTGTGGCGCAAAAAATAAACGATATCGCTTAATGCGCCTCAATCGTCTTTCTCAACTGCCCAATCGTCGCCGTAGGTCTGCACTGCATAGATATCAACCATCTTGGCAAACAGAATTGGCGCAGACTCCCATGCCTTTGACTCAATTTTCATGCTGAGGTTTGGGTTCGCCATGTTCTTGTTTTTAAGATCAGCAAAGGCAAGGTATGCGTATGGTTGCTGTTCTTCTAAGACAAGTTCAGAGAACTCCTTCCTGATCTCGGCACGTCGTTCATCCTTGTAGGTCATTGCGACCTGAGGCACCACACCAGAAGGTGTGTTTGTTTTCGGGAGAAGTTCTTGCTGAACCGGTGCTTTCTTTGGCAGACCGCCTGCAGCAAAGAATGGATTTACCTCTTCCAGGATTTTGTTCAAGTAGGCAAGCTTTCGATCAATCTTCGTTGGATCTTGTTGTCCCATCCGAACGAAAGCTTCTTTGAGAGCCATCTCCGACTGCCCATTTCTAATGAGAGTGGAAATGTCTGTGAGCCTCAACCCCAGTGCAAGAGCCTTATCAGCGATCTCAGGATTCAACTTGTTTGGCAATGCTGAGAACTCAGCAGCTTTGCGCATCACAGTGAATTGGACCAGCCCGCCCTTCTCAATCATCTGAATGTCCAGATCAGTGTTCTCGCAAATCTCTTGAACAGCTTTTTGGACTTTTTCGCCTTTGAACTTTCTCCACTCACGCCACTTCGGCAAGCCCGTGCTTGGATCGACTTCTGGAACCTTTGATGACAACGCCTGCGTCCACCAGATTGGTTCCTGCTTACACGTCACTCCATTTGGATTGGTTCGATACCGAGCGCAAATTTCGTACAACGCAACTGACTCGTAGGTTGACAACTTGGTCAGCTGATAAAGACTGATCTGGGCGTACTTGTAGTCCTGAGGACTTCGAAGCTGGTTAAAAATTCCTGGTGGTAGTTCCCACTTAACAATCACTTCCGAGTTCTTGTTCGAGGGTTTTGACTTTTTAAACCGAACTTCGGAGAGCAGGCCGAGATTTACCCAGTCGTCCTCGTCTTCGAAGACTTCGCCCTCTTCCCTGTGATCTGGTGCTTCCCAGTCGATCCGAATATTTGCCATTTCATTCAGGAACTCCTTGGCAGACGCCCGGAGATCCGATTGCCCTGCTTGAATAGGTAGCAAAAGGTCAACAAGTCTTGACTCGAAATAATGCCCCTTTGGCATCTGAGTGCCGTGCTCCGTCTCGTATTCCACAATTTGATCGGCCGATGTGTGGAGGATGACGTTGTAAATCTTGCGAGCGTTGACACTGATCTTGCCTGCACGTGGCAGCATGACCAACGCGCGTACTGGTTTGCGCAGCTTAACTTCTGGGACTTTTTTTTCAGCCATTGATCGCCTTAGGATGTCCAAAATATTCTAATCGAATTTGGACAAAATGCAATTTCCCAGCGTTCCAAGCGTTTCTTTTACCGGTAGATTCTTGGACATTTTGGCTTCCTTGAGACCCATTCCGGATTTCTCGCTCTGTTTTTTGGACATTTTTTGGCACTCCAGAGCTGCTTTTTCTGTTCAATTTATGATCAAACGCGCTTTGTAAGTGTGTATTCCTACGAAAAACATTGCATTTTGAGCACCGGTAGATTCTTGGACACTACCGGTAAAAACTTGGACATCTGCCGGTAGATTCCTGGACGCTTACCGGTAGATTCTTGGACATTACCGGTAGATTCTTGGACAAAAACGGCTGTAAGTTGTTGATTTTTAACGATATTCTTTCTCTGAATTATTGAAGACTTTTCTGAAGTTCTCTTATGAAGACTGCAGGACTCTTGTGAAAATCCCAACAACCGCGAACAGCCAACAGCCTAAGACATCGCTCATGTGGCGCATTCTTGATGGACAACCTTCACTCGTTTCCAATTTCAGCGCGATACGCGTGATTCATCGCAATTCTGAAAATTTACGTTTTTTTCGATGTTCAGCTAAAATTTCGTGAAAAGGACTTTTATGCAAACAAAGCAAAAACCCATTCGTCACTCAATTGACATAGAGGCACTGAACAGCCTAGCTGTGAATGCAAGCAATGTGATTCAACAAGCACGGTCATCCATGCTTGCACCTGAATCACGGAAGTCAGCACCAGTATTTAGCTCTAGTCAATTGGCAGAGCTTTGCGGCTTGGATAGAAATCGTGTGATGTATCACGCCAAGAAAGGTGATTTGCCTAGTGGTGAGCGTGAAGGAAGTTCTAAACGTGAGTGGACTCTTGAAGAGGCTCGTGTATGGGTTCGCACTTTCCGGAAGGATGTACTGCGAGACCCCTACCTGGCAAGCGGAACTACTATTGCCGTTGCTAACTACAAGGGCGGTGTGTCCAAAACTACAAGTGCGGCTGCATTGGCACAAGGACTTAGCTTGCGCGGTCACCGCGTTCTGGTTGTAGATACTGACCCGCAGGGATCTTTGACCACTTTGTTTGGTGTTCTGCCCGACACGGAGGTTGATGAGAATCACACGATTCTCGACTTGTGTACAGGTGAAGAGTCTTCGATCATCCCAGCCATCCAAAAGACATACTGGGACGGCATCGATCTTGTTGCTGCGGCTCCAATCCTCTTTAACGCAGAATTTTTGCTCCCCTCGCGTCAGGCTAAAGATCCAAATTTTGCGTTCTGGCGCGTTTTGGATGCTGGCCTTGAAGAGGCTCGCAATGAATACGACGTCATCATCATTGACACCCCCCCTTCCCTCTCCTACATCACCATAAACGCACTTATTGCCGCAGATGGCGTGTTGATGCCATTGCCACCAAACGCTCTGGATTTCGCCAGCTCCGCGCAATTCTGGGGGTTGTTCACAGGCGTGTGCAAGTCATTGTTTGCTGCGCGTGGTGAGAACAAACAATATGCGTTTGTAGACATCCTGCTCAGTCGAGTGGATAAGGCAGACCTGATCAGCAACGACATCCGCAATTGGATTGTTAGTGCTTACGGCCCGAAAGTTCTGCCAGTAGAGATTCCAAAGACATCTATTGCAGCCAGCGCTAGTGCGGAGTTCGGTACTGTCTACGACATGGATGTCGGCAGTGTTCAAGCCAAAACCTTGAAGCGCGCCCACGATGCATATGAGCTGCTCGTTGACTACGTAGAGAAACAGATTTGGGGTGTCTGGGAAGCGAATGCAGAAGCAGTTCGCAAAACTGATTCAATGATCGCTAACGGAGAAATCTGATGTCTACAGGAAAACTTACTCCACGTGAAAAGGCCGCTTTGGCAACTCAAAGCATGGCTGCTGCGCCTGTCGCTAAGGGGGCGCAGGCTGATGTCACTCGCACAAGCTCAATCGCAATTGGTCTTGGAATGGCTGGGCAGGGCGGTCAACTAATCGAAGTCAAAAAGGAACTCGCTGATGTCAAACAGGCGCTGTCTGCGGAGCGTGAGTTTCATCGTGATTCGCTGCCTGCGAAAAAGCTCGATCCAAAGTCAATTCGTCCGAGCAAGTGGGCCAATCGCCATGACGACAGCTTTAAAGCTAAAGCTTTTGACGACCTTAAAAAAGAGATCGAGTCTGAGGGCGGCAATGTCCAGGCAATCAAAGTTCGCCCTGTAATCGGCTCTTCTCCTGTTGAGTACGAAATTGTTTATGGCCATCGTCGCCATCGTGCCTGTCTCGAACTGGGCTTGTCCGTTCTGGCCGTCATCGAATCCATCTCCGAGCAAGCGTTGTTTTTGGAGATGGATCGTGAAAACCGTTCACGTGCTGACCTTCGCCCTTATGAGCAGGGACTGATGTACAAAAGAGCACTCGACGAAGGGTTGTTCCCATCTCAGCGAAAGTTGGCTGAAGCTGCAGGTGTCGATCTCGGCAACTTGGGTAAAGCGGTGGCTCTTGCCCGTTTACCTGAAGCCGTTCTCAATGCATTCCCATCCCCGTTAGACATCCAGCTTGGATGGTCTACCAAATTGAATCAGCTTCTTGATTCAGGTGCTGACGTCTTGCTGAGCCGTGCAAAGGAAGTTAAATCACTTTCTTCCCTGACAGCAAAACATGTCATGGAGTATCTTGAACGAGGAGGGGTTGTTTCAAACAACCCCCTCAAGGCAGTCGTAAAAGGCAACGCCGACCAAGAGGCCGTGATCAAGTTTGATCCTTTGAAAAACCGATTTGCTGTTCAGCTTTCTGGCGTTGATAAGTCCCGAGCAGCAGAACTAGAAGCGGTCATTAAAGAGTTTTTGACCAAGTAGGTCTAGCAAGTCAATCAAACCCAAAAAGGGGGGTTGTTTGAAACAACCCCCTTTTTTTTACGCCTCAACACTCCGCCGCTTCATCCTTTTTATCGCATCGATCTTCCGCGCCAATTCCTGCGTCGAGTAAATGGAGGTGGTGTCGATAGACGCGTGCCCAGCCAGTTCGCTCACCACTTCGATCGGCAAGCCATCCACCAAAGCCTGTCGAACAAAGGTGTGGCGCATCCAATGTGTGGAGGCTTTCAGGAACCTGGCTTGGTCTAATCCGGCCTCGTTGCAGCCGAACGAGATCTTGGTAAAGAAGCGTTTGAGAACTGCGTAGATCCCGGAGGCCGACAGGGGCAAGCCAGGCTTCTCTGAGACAGGGCTGACTTCGGTGGCACCTGTGCTGGTTTGACGCCACTGGGGTACCGATGCGTGCAAAGTGCGGATCAGGGGCAGTTCATCCGCTTCTAACAATTGCTTGTCGTCAGCCAAGAATTCCTTAGCGTGTTGGGTTATGAGCGCAACGATGGAGTCCTGCAGCGGGATGTCACGGGTTTTGTTGCGCTTGCCAGTGACACTCAGGATCCAGGTGGGGGGATGGTCGGGCAGTGTTTCCACCCGCAGGTTCTTGTAGCGTGCGCGGGCCAGTTCGTCCAGGCGCACGCCGCTGGTCACCAGCAATTCCAGGATGCAGCGCAGCCGATGGGCTTCAGGAGAGGAGGGGAGGGCGGCCACACCGTGCAGCACAAACTCCCATTCCGCCGCCGTGAAGCTGCGACGAATGTCGACCTTGGATACCGGCAAGTCGAAGGACTTCATCAAAGCTCGAAAAGGGTTGGCCACCAGGTAGCCGGCATCCATCAGTCCGGTGAACAGCGTCTGCAAAATGACCAGGGCTTGTTTCTGGGAAGCAGGGGAGGGCTGTCCTCGGAATGCGCGCCACTGGGGATCGGATCGCGGCACGGGCAGGGAGTGGATCCAGCTCGCCGGGACCGCTTTCAGAAACTCCCGGTAACGCTGGCAATCGGGAGCAGTAACGGAGCTCAGCGGCTTGCGTAGTTCCTGGGCGCACCAGAGAACGAAGCGCTCAATCTCTTTGCGGTAGCTGCGCTGGGTAGAAGGCTTTTCGTTGTAGCGGCTGAGCCAGGCAGCAATCGCTTCGCTATCGTTGCCAGCACCCAGGGTGTTGGGCATGTGGCTGCGAAACACCCCGTTTTCTCCCGTAAGGGTCGGGGTGAGGGCGATGCGCTGGAGTTCGCGGTCGATCAGGGTGAGGGTGCCGGCGGCACCACCAGAAGGAAAGCCGGAAACGCTGCCAAAAGGGTAGGGGAGGGCAGGGGAGGGCGCACCGGCGGGGATGACGCGGGGTGTATGCAGGGCGCTCAGGGCCTTGGGTTGAAGCGCCGTGGACTGGATAGCCATGCGCAGCTGCTCTTGTTGCAGCTGCAGCCAGAAAACCACCTGCCCCGCCCGCAAAGCCCCGAATCCCTGGATCCGACCATGCCAGCGGTAGCCATAGACATTGATGAAGTTCACCAGGTCTTTGAGGAACAGCAGTCCTACATTGCGCAGGCGTTTGACCACCGGGCGGGCGAACCAGAGTTCCAGCTTGTCCTCGGCCGTGGGTTGAATGGCCAGCAAGGATTCCAGATGGTTGAGGGCACGGACACGTTCGGCCGAGGGGTCTTTGAGGTGGGCGCCGGCTTCCAGGGCATCGGCATTGTCCAGTCCGAAGGCCGCCTTGTATTCGTCCAACAGCTCGGCTTCCGAGTACATGTCGGGGTCCAGGCCTTCTTGCTCCACCCATTCCTCCAGGGTGGGAAGCTGTACGGCCGCCACCGGTTTGGCCTGGCTGCGCAGCAGGTCCAGGGAGGCATGCAGGCCTGCGTGTTTGGGCAGTCCGGGGTCCAGGTTGCGTCCGGCCTCGATGATCTGCTGCAACAAGGCATCCTTGCGGTTCTGGACGTAGCGCAGATCGGTGGTGCTCTCCGCCCAGGCCAGGTAGCGGTCAAAGGACTGGCGCAGGTCCAAACCCAGCAGTGCGGAGCGCACAAAGGCGAAGTGGTGCAGCCCCAGGGAGCGGGGATCTTTGACCACCTGGGACTTGGAGCCGGGCGGGCGGCCGCGGCGCTTGGGCGCCGGGCGGTGAAACAGCGGGTCTACCGAGGGAAAACCGGGCAAATCGGCCATGCAAGCGACCTCGTACTTTTAAAGAATGCCGACTTAGAACAATTAATTCAGCGTCGTGATTATAAGGATAATCATGACGTAGTCAGATCGCAATAAATGGAGGAGGGCAGTGGGGAGGGCGTTGGGACGCCTCAGAAAGCGAAAAGCCTCCACAAGGGCTAGGCGGTGGCTTAATGTGGAATGTGGATACGGACGCATTTACTTGGAGCTTTCCACCGGATACGCTGTAATTTGCGCATATCCGGTGGAAAGTATTTAAGAAGCCCAAGGACAACCGGCAAGGACTGGGCACAGCAGGCCGGCTACACCTCTTCAATGTAAGAAACACGCGCTTACCACCCCTCGAACGGGCGGGAGCCTTATATATCTGTCTGGCCACCTGATCCACACCAGTGGCTACAAAGTGCTGGTGGTGGCGGGTGATGGAATCACCAATCTGGATACGGACGATGCAAGCGTTGTGATCTTCCGCGCCAGCGAGTCGGCCCGTGGTGTGCCAGTGCACCAGCTCGACGAGCGATTGATGCGGCTCATCAAGGAAGCGCATGCATTTTGGGCGCGCAGCGGTTGAGCGTCACAATCTCCTGAGGTTGATTAGGGAGTGACGACAGTCGTCGTCAATGGGCAAATGCAAGCACACCAAGAAAAAGCCGCAGGAAGGATCGAACGTAACCACACCCTAATGGGGTGATCTCGGTTTAGGTGCTATTTGTAGCGGTTTAAGTCAAGGGTAAACCCTGATTCTGCAGATCGCTCTAAGCCACCGCCTATGGGCCGGGCTTCAACCCATTGGCGAATGCGAAGACCCGCTCGGAGAGTATTTCGAAATCACCATCGCTCAGAACATCCAGTATCTTTGTGCATATCCCCTCGACCCCCATGAGTCGATGGTTGCGCTGCTTCAACCCGGCACTGTCTAAAACGGCGTTCAGAACATCCATCGACGTTGCCTGTCTGGTTGTCGGCGGCGAGGTTTTTCTCCACTCGTCCCAATGCCGAAAGTAATTTGAGGTCGCTACCAAAATGACTCCCACTGAATGTCCGTGGATCAACGGCGCTGTGCCCTCCCAATCGAGGCGAGCTGCATTCATGTCATCCCTCAAAGCCTGAAGGAGACTCGTCAAATTCAGCAGAATTGCGCCGGAACAGGACTCGGAACCCAACATATTTGCCGCGATTTCTTCGTTCAATGCAAATCGGCGCTCGAAAGCTGTCGGGCCGGGTAGGAACGGTTTTGGGTTTGAATCCAGGTGATGGTCAGCAACCTGGTCCAGGCTTCTTTTCAAGTCCTCGGACCGCGAACTGACGGCCATGGCCAGGTCCAAAAGTGACTTGAGCATGGGCGCGTTGAAACGCCACGCGCTGACAAATCGACGCATGGCGCTGTAGTGCTCGTTGTTCAGCATCAGATCGCCACTCTTGGTCAACGCGATATCGCCGTTTTTCAGCACTAGATCACCAGGAGTTTTCAGAATCTCCAAATTGAACTTGGTGACGATTTCCTCGTGACTGGGGGCGAGTGGCAGTTGCATATTGGAATGGCTACAAATCTGGGGATTCGGCTGATGGCTGGGCCTGCAAACACTGCTTTTGCTTCGCAGTCCCACGCCTGTTCACAAATGCCACCATGGCTTCTGACAGCGGTGTGTCAATTTCAAAATCCCCGTACCGCCGCAGAAACTCCGCCCACCGCCGGGCCAGGACTCCAGAGCGACGCATGGATAGACACACCCATATCCAACGCAACCGCCATTTCTCACCGTCCTGCCAAAAGGCACAGGCACCGATAGCCGCGCCAGGTCCATGTGTGTCGGTGTGATCCGCAAACAAGTAGCCATGGCTTTCGGCGCGCAGGTTCTTTTTCCTTAGCGAACCTTCCCATTGAAGGAAGTCGTACTGAAATTCACACTTGAACTGGAGCGCACGTTGATGGACTTCCCGGTGCATCCATATGGGTGAATCGCCAATTACCAGCTCTGGATCGGCATGCTTTTCCAGTCTGGCGTTGAACGCCGCAATCGGGCGCGGATTCATGAACCGCATCACCCGGGCGTGTTCTGACCGATGGGACATCGCACTTTCCGGGTCTCCCTTGGTATACCGCCACCCACAGTCAGGACAAGTGACCATTCCCTGTGCTGCAGGCCTTCTGTACTTGGGCCCTCTGACCGTCAATATGTGAGGCAGCTTCCCTACCAGCGTGAATTTGATGCGGCGTCCCTGGGCGTCTTTCCAGTTGTGGGGTGTCCACTCCCCATCATCGTTCTGCTCATCAGAATAGGCAGAAAACTCTTCCTTCAGGCGCCGCTTTGGGTAGGACAGCAAGGTCCATTCGCTACCCGTGACATGAGTCAGATCCTTTTGGGCACGGAGCCCATGCTCTACCAAGCGTTCGGGATGGCTGTCAAAACCCATCTCCTCCATGCGAACAAGCAGGCATGCTGCATCGGCCAGAGTGAGTGCGTTGGTAGCCATCGCGCCAGCGGACAGGTACCTTGGGCGTTTGTAAACCGCGCGCCAAGGGATCTCAAGGTATTCCGTCAACCGGTCCAAGTCCAGATACGCAAGCCGTGAATCTGTCGAAAGAAGCAGTTCCTCCAACTCAATGCTGTAGATCCATCCGCGTGCGATGATGGTGTCATCAACGGGCGTGTAATGGGCGAAACCGCCAAAGTGTCGATTTTTTCCATTGAGCGCTTGATAGAGTTGCTGAAGCAGCTTGGAGGGAATTTTTTTATTCATTCCTGGTGCGTCCCTTCTGCAGGCTTTGCTCAAACCTGTTTTGCAGTTCGGCGTCTGGGGTATCCAGATAGCGCATGGCTGACTTGATGTCCTGCCAACCCACGTACTCCATCAACTCCTTGATATCCCAGCCACTGGCACGGGCCCAGCCGGCAAAGCCACGCCGCAAAGAGTGACTGCTGTACTCCTTCACGTCTGGTACTCCCGCCAGGGACAACATATTGCGCAGCAATGGAATCATGCTGTTGGGATGCATGGCTTTGCGCGATACGTTCCCCCAACGATCTATGCCTCTGTACACCGGACCATCATGCAGCTTGGCCAGCGCGGTCCATTGGGCAAATGCCGCTACCGGGCACAGTCTGGACAAGGATGGGCATTTGTAGGTTTTGCCCAGTGTCTGACGGTCTCCCTTGCTGCGGTCCAGGTAGCAGGTCATTCCCTCAGTGGACACGATTTGGACGTTCTCAACTGAGAGACGAGCCAGTTCTTCTGACCGAAAGCCGCGCCAGAATCCCAACAGGATCAGACTGCGGTCACGGGTAAATCTCAGCGCCGATGCGTCGTCACCCTGACGCAGAGACCGGTCAATACCCTCTGCCAGCCAGAGGTCCACCTGCTCCAAGACATCCAGATCCAGGGGCTTTGCGCGGTTTTCAGGGGTGTTGTGTACGGTGCGGATGCCCTTGAGCAGCTGTCGGATGGTGGTGGTTTTGGTCGGATCGGCAAAGCCTTGGTCCAGATGCCACCGTGACAGCGCGGCCAGTCTGTGGCGCAGTGTGTTGCCTGACAGCGAGGACGCATAGTCCGCCAGGTAGCGGGCAATGGCATCGCTGCTGGCTGGCAGCAAGCCTTTCCATTCCTCCTCAAAGTGTCGGATCGCTGAGGCGTAGCTCGACAGCGTGTTCTGGCGCTCGGCGGCTTTGAGATAGTCGTCAACGTTGCTCATGGCATCAGCTGGTAGCGCTTGTGGCAGACATTACAGTGACCATAACAGCAATGATCAGGCCAATACGCCTTGGATGCGGGCTGCAAGTTTCGTCGCAGCGTTCGCATTCAACCCCACCTCTCCGTTCACCAGGAAAACATGGGGATTGAAGGGACGGAAGTTCCAGGACCGGTCGTCCACGGCCAGCCACTCTTGCGTAGTGCGTCCATGTTGTCCCAACCAACTCCTGCACTCGGCCTCGCGTTCATAGTCGACAAGTACATCGGGAACATCCTCTAGCTGTCCGTATGGTCGTGTAACGCCAACTATGCGCGCCGCTACATCGCCCGAAAACAAGGCTTTGAGTTGTTCCAAGGAGCGTTTGTAGCGCCATGTGCTGGAAATCACCAGATCGACATGGGGAACTGCCCGCATCACCGTCTCAAAAGTCTCCAGGTGCATGAAGTGCTTGGACTCGTGGCAAAACTCAGGATGCATCACACCGTCGAAATCCAGAAAAAGAACTTGTACGACTGAAGTTGCCCTGTGGCTCGGGCTTGAATAGAACATGGCGGTGGTTCTGTTTGGCGACCCCGTAAGTCTATACAGACTGGTTCCGTGGACCTATACCTGCATGGCCATGTGCAGACCCAGATGGGCTGGTGCCGCGTGGTGACCACCCCAGCGGGGTACGTCAGAAACCGAGCCTCCGCATTCTCAAGATAGGATTTTCAGTTTGAAAACCCTCTCTTTGACAAGGCGCTGGTGATTCCCCTGAACTAGTTGAGTCTGCGTGAGGTTCGCACACGCATCATCCGATAGGCAGCCGGGATGATGAAGAGCGACAGCAATGGCGCCGTGATCATGCCTCCCAGCATGGGGGCTGCAATCCGGCTCATCACTTCCGAGCCGGTACCACTGCCCCACACAATGGGAAACAAGCCGGCCAGGATCACGGCTACAGTCATGGCCTTGGGGCGCACCCGCAGTACGGCCCCCTCGCGGATGGCATCCAGAACCATGGCCACGCCCGGCGCAGCCCCTTGACTCTCGCGATCCGCCAGGGCCTGCTTGAGGTAGAGCAGCATCACGACTCCGAACTCTGCCGCTACTCCTGCCAGCGCGATAAACCCGATGCCGGTGGCCACCGACAGGTGGTAGCCCATCAGGTACAAAAACCAGACTCCGCCTGTAAGTGCAAATGGCAACGTGGCCATGATCAAGGCTGCTTCGTCCAGACGGCTGAATGTCAGGTACAGCAAGACGAAGATGATCAGCAAGGTCGCCGGTACCACCACCTTGAGCCGGGCATTGGCCCGTTCCAGGAACTCGAACTGGCCCGAATAGGTGATGCTGACCCCCGGTTCGAGCTTGACCTGCTGGCTTACCGCCTGGCGCAAATCGTTGGCGACTGAGGCCAGATCACGCCCACGTACGTCCACATAGACCCAGTTGGAGGGGCGTGCATTCTCGGTTTTGAGCATGGGCGGGCCATCGGTGATGCGAACTTTGGCGACCGTTCCCAGGGTGATCTGTTGCCCCATGGGTGTCAGGATGGGAAGCTGGGCCAACTTTTCTGGGGTGTCACGCCATTCCCGGGGGTAGCGCAGATTGATGGGGAAGCGCGCCAGGCCTTCGATCGTCTCCGCCACGTTCTCGCCGCCAATGGCCCCTGACACCAGCGCCTGCACGTCATTGATGTTCAGCCCATAGCGCCCGGCTGCCACCCGATCAATCTGGACATCGACGTAGCGTCCCCCGGTCAAGCGCTCTGCCAAGGCGCTGGACACACCGGGAACGCTTTTGGCCACTTGTTCGATTTGGCTGGCGATGCGGTCGATGGTGGCCAAGTCGGTGCCGTTGACTTTGACGCCTATGAGGCTTTTGACGCCGGTGGCGAGCATGTCGATGCGATTGCGGATGGGTGGAATCCAGATGTTGGACAGTCCCGGCACCTTGACGGCCTGGTCCAGCGTCTCGATCAGCTTCTCCGGCGTCATGCCGACGCGCCACTGCTCCCGTGGTTTGAGCTGCACCGTGGTCTCGAACATTTCCATGGGTGCTGGGTCGGTGGCGGTCTCTGCACGACCCGCCTTGCCAAAGACACGCTCCACCTCGGGCACGGTCCTGATCATCCGGTTGGTGATCTGCAGCAGCTCCGATGCTTTCTGCGCGGACAGCCCTGGCAGGGCCGACGGCATGTACAGCAAATCCCCTTCGTCCAGGGGCGGCAGGAACTCCCCACCCAACTGGCTCACGGGCCACAGCGTGGTGGCAAAGGCAAGGACCGCGATGGCCAATGTCGATTTGGGGCGCAGCAGTACCCATTCCAGCGCGGGGCGGTACACCGCGATCAAGGCGCGTGTGATGGGGTTGCGCTGCTCATCGGGGATGCGACCCCGGATCCAGTACCCCATCAGGATGGGGATCAAGGTGATCGAGAGCCCTGCAGCGGCGGCCATGGCGTAGGTCTTGGTGAAGGCCAGAGGGCCAAACAGGCGACCTTCCTGGGCTTCCAGCGTAAACACCGGGATGAAGGACAAGGTGATGATCAGCAAGGAGAAGAACAGTGCCGGCCCCACCTCGACGGCAGCTTCAGTGATCACGCTCCACCGTTCCTGGCCTTCCAACACCTGTTCAGGATGGGCATGCTGCCAGGCCTCCAGCTTCTTGTGGGCGTTCTCGATCATCACCACGGCCGCATCCACCATGGCACCGATGGCAATGGCGATACCGCCCAGGGACATGATGTTGGCATTGATCCCCTGGACATGCATCACCACAAAGGCCGCCACGATGCCCAAAGGCAACGAGATGATGGCCACCAGTGCGGAGCGCAGGTGCCCCAGAAACAGCACGCACACCAGCGCCACCACAACGAACTCTTCCAGCAGCTTGGCGGACAGGTTGTCGATGGCCCGCGCAATCAGTGCACTGCGGTCGTACGTGGTGACCACCTCCACCCCCGGTGGCAGGCTTTTTTGCAGTTCGGCCAGCTTGGTTTTGACGGCACGTATGGTTTCCTGGGCATTTTTGCCTGAGCGCAGCAACACGACGCCACCGGCTACTTCGCCCTGACCATCGAGTTCGGCCACGCCGCGGCGCATTTCTGGCCCGACTTGCACCGTCGCCACATCTCCCAGTCGAACGGCAGTACCGCCCCGGCTGGAGAGCGGAATGGCCCGGAAGTCCTCCAGGGTTCGCAGGTAACCATTGACCCGCACCATGTACTCGGCCTCGGCCAGTTCCAGCACCGAGCCACCCGTTTCCTGGTTGCCATTGGTCAACGCCTGACGCACTTGCTCGTACGTGATGCCATAGCCATTGAGCTTGAGCGGGTCCAGCACGACCTGGTACTGCTTGACCATGCCGCCCACGCTGGCCACCTCGGCGACATTGGGCAGGGTCTTGAGCTCGAACTTCAGGAACCAGTCCTGCAAGGCACGCAGTTGCGACAGGTCATGCCCGCCCGTGCGGTCCACCAGGGCGTACTGGTAAATCCAGCCCACACCAGTGGCATCGGGCCCCAGTGCCGATTTGGCACCGACGGGCAAGCGCCCCTGTACCTGGTTGAGGTATTCCAGGACACGGGAGCGGGCCCAGTAGAGGTCGGTGGCGTCATCGAACAGGATGTAGACGAAGGAGTCCCCAAAGAAGGAGAAACCCCGCACCGTCTTGGCACCCGGCACGGACAGCATGGTGGTGGCCAAGGGATAGGTCACCTGGTTTTCCACAATCTGCGGCGCTTGGCCGGGGTAGCTGGTGCGGATGATGACCTGTACATCGGACAGGTCCGGCAGCGCATCAATGGGAGTGGAACGCACCGCCCACAGGCCGGCACCCGCCAGAAACACCGTGGCCAACAGTACCAGAAAGCGATTGGACACCGACCAGCGGATGATGCGAGCGATCATGGTTTCACCCCTTTGAGTGCCACCACTTCGTATTCGTCACCGACAGCCCTGAACTGGAACTGCACGGTGTCCCCAACTTTGAAGCCAGACGACTGCAACTCCTTGGCGCGCTTGAAGCCCATGGTCATGGCCGGCCATTTGAGGGCCGGCACGGGTTGGTGGCGCAGCTTGATGTTGGAGGCGTCCAGTTCCTCGATCACCCCCTGCGTTTCAAAGGCGGAAACCTTCTCCATGCTGAGGGCAACAGGACTCATCGGGGTGGAAGGCGGGCTCGATGAGGGAACGACCCCTCGCATGCTGGCTTCCGAGTCCAACAGGAACTGACCCGATGCCACCACTTTTTGGCCAACGTTGAGGCCTTGGCGGATGACCAACTGCCCATCGCGCTCCGCGCCAAGCTGTACATCAACCGGTCGGTATTGGCCCCCGTCCTCGGCCAGATAGACCAAGGCGCGCTTGCCGGTGCGGATCACGGCATCGGAAGGGACCAGCAGGACAGATTCCGTGGGTCCTTGCAAGGTCGCTGTGGCCAGCATGCCGGCACGCAGTCTCTGGCCCGGATTAGGAAGTTCGACCCTGACGCGCACGGTTCGCGTGTCCGGGTTGGTTTCTGCCAACACCGATGTCACTTTGCCCTTGAGGACGGTCTCTGGTGCGGCAGTGAGGCGGGCCTGCACCGCTTGCCCGACTTCCAGCGTGGATGCCTGGGCCTGTGGCACGGCCAACTCCAGCCAAACCGTACCCAATCCGGTGATGCGCGCCAGGGTCATGCCCGGACTCAGGCTCATGCCTTGGCGCACTGCCAATTCCGAAATCACACCTGAACCTGGCGCCGTGATGGTGGTCACCGAGGCGGTGCGATTGCTGCTGTCCACGCGCTGGATCAAGGCGGAAGACATGCCCAGCAGTGCCAGTCGCTGGCGGGCTGCCTGGGTCAATGCGGCATCCCCCATGGCTTTGACGGCCAGAAATTCCTGCTGGGCGCCCACCCATTCCGGATTGGTGACATCGACCAGAGGGCTGCCTGCGGCAATGACATCGCCTGGCGCGCGGGAGTAGACCCGCTCCACGAACCCACCCGTGCGGGCCTGGACGATGCTGACATCCCGCTCGCTGAGTTGCAGGGTTCCGGTGACTTCGACCGTGTTGGACAGGGCCTGTTGCACCACGGTGGCCAGGCGCATTCCCAAACTTTGGCTGGCGCGTGTGGAGACGGCCAGTGCCCCCGTGTCCGCTCCGCCTTCGTCGGCATAGCGCGGCACCAGTTGCATGTCCATGAACGGCGATGGGCCAGGTTTGTCGAACTTGGCATCGGGTTTCATGGGGTCGTACCAGTACAGCACTTTGCGCTCAGACTTGGAAGATTCAGCGGAGGCTGGTGGCATGACGGAGTTGCGCTTGGTCCACCAAGCACCACCGGCAGCGCCCAGAGCCAGGATCAGCACGCCGATCGCGGTAAGAGTGACATTCTTTTTTATGGATGAAGAGTTCATTGCGCACCTCCGGTCAGTGGGGCATCGTTGATGAAGAACAGGCTTGCGCTGATGGCCTGGCGTTCTCCCTGCAAGGAAAGGAATCGCAGCTGGGTTTCCAGGAATTCCCGGCGTGCTGCCAGGTGCTCTACCAAGCTGCCTTTGCCGGCCTGGTAGGCGGAGAGTGTCAAGGCAACTTTGTCGCGCATGAGGGGCTGCAGAACAGTCTGGTTGCGCTCTACGGCCAGGTTCAGGCGTTCCAACTCCGCCCATTGGGTGTTGAGTTCCTGCAGGTGTTCGCGTCGCAAAAGTTCCAGCTCTGCATCCAGGCCCAAGCGCTCCAACTGCTTGGCGGCGATAAGCGGATCCTGGCGTTTCGTGGGTGCCGTAGGTAGATCAAAAGTAACTTTGACCGAGACCATGTCGCCAAACTGCTCTCCGCGGCGCTGGTAAGCGAGTTCCACCCCCCAGTCTGGCTTTTTAGCGGCCTGCGCCTCCCGCAGCTCGGCATCCAGCACAAGGCCCATGCTACTGAGCAGGTTGACATCGGGATGGCCTTGGACACGGTGGGTCAGAGCCTCGCGGTCCAGAGACCAACTGGGTGGCGCTCCGTCCAGTGCTTCACCGGCGGCAGTTCCAATCCAGCGCTGCAATGTGGCAATGGCCTGTGCACGTTGAGCCTGCAGTTCATCCAGGCGCTCGCTCAGCATGGCGGCCTCCTGCCTGGGCATCAATACGTCTGTGATGGAGCCGCGCCCGCTGGCCAACTGTGCCTGAACGGCTGATTCCAGGAGCTTGTTTTGCCTGAAAAGACCGTCAAACAGTGCGATTTGCTGTTCCAAGGCGTAGCGGCGTATCCAGGCCATGGCAGTTTCTCTGCGCACGGACACCATGGAGAGCTGCTGCGCGGATTCGGCCTGCTTGACCTTGGCCTGGGCCACGGCAACGCGGGCGTCCCGCTTGCCGCGGTTGGGGACGTCCTGCATGTATGCGATGCGTTGCATCGTCATGAAGTCACCGGTCAGGCTGTACCGATCCGGTCCACCTATGGGCAGGTTCTCCACACCGAGTGCCAGCTTGGGATCTGGGAGTTCGCCAGCCGGTGCGGTGGCGGCGCGGGCAGCATCCACTTTGGCCTGAGCACTTGCCAGGGTCGGTGCACCCTGGGTGGATAGGGACAGTGCCTGCTCAAAAGACAAAGGCGTGGCTCCCAGCGGCACAGCCACTGCGAGCGGGAAGGCAAAAGCAATCAGCTTGCGGCTGAAGCGATGCCCAATGGGTTGAACGGAACAAGGCATGTCCCAACTCCTGAAAAACTGCGCTTGCGCGCGACGACCTGGCCGTTTAAGGACGGCAAGGCACGGATTCAAGGGGTTGGGGTCAGGCTGGCGGTCGCCAGATTGGGATGGGTTGAGGCTCTATGGCCCGGTCGTTCAGACGGGCCAGGAAAGTGTCTTTGCTGAAGACTTCCGGGATGCTGGGGAGATGGACAGACAGTCCCAAACTGCCGATCTTGCAGTCCTGGCCTACTTTGCAGGTCTTGCCCGTTTTGAGCAAGGTTTCCATGTCATTGCAGCACTCGCCCATTGGGGTGGCTGATGCTTCTTTCATTTCGCCACTGAGCTGCTGCTCTGCCATTGCGGCCATTTCCATGGGGCAAGGCATCTTGGGCACGCCCAAGCCCGCATATCCCGCCAGAGGGATTGCCAGGCTCAGCAGCATCAGAAGTAAAAAGCGGACGGTGCGCACGCTGTAATTAAACCCGAAGTGGACCTCCTATGCCAAACACGCAGTCGGCTACAGCGCTTTGCCGCGCAAGCGCAAGGCATTCCCAATAACGGATGCCGAACTGAAGCTCATCGCCAGGGCCGCAACCATAGGGGACAATAACCAACCGGTGAAGGGGAAGAGCAGCCCCGCAGCCAGAGGGATCCCCAGGGCGTTGTACAGGAATGCAAACATCAGGTTTTGCTTCATATTGCCCACTGTGGCATTGGACAACGCCAGTGCTAGGGAAATCCCACGCAAGTCACCTTTGACCAAAGTAACTTGTGCGCTGTTCATGGCCACGTCCGTGCCTGTTCCCATGGCAATCCCCACGTTGGCCTTGGCCAGGGCTGGCGCGTCGTTGATCCCATCACCCGCCATGGCCACGATGCGGCCTTGCTTTTGCAGCAGGTCTACCAGCGCCAGTTTGTCTTGAGGCTTGACTTCGCCATGCACGTCCTCGATCCCAAGCTTGGCACCCACGGCTTTGGCGGTGGTGACGCCATCACCGGTGGCCATCACGATACGCATGCCAGAGGCTTTGAGGGAAGCCAAGGCCTCCATCGTGCTGGCCTTGATCGGGTCTGACACGGCCAGCAGACCGGCCAGTTTTCCGTCAATGGCAAGGTGCATCACGCTGGCACCCTCAGCACGCAAGGTTTCGGCCTGGGTTGTCAGGGCGTCCACAGAGACGTTGATTTGTTGCATTAGCGCTGTATTGCCCAGCACCAGGTGGCGGCCGGCCACATGGCCCTGCACACCAATACCAGACCCAGATTCGAAGTTCTCGGGTTTCTCCAATACCAATTTCCGTTCGCGCGCCGCCGCCACAATGGCCGCAGCCAACGGATGCTCACTACCTTGGTCCAGGCTGGCCGCCAAGCGCAGAACCTCGTCGGCATCCAGCCCGTCACAGGGGATCGCTTTCTCAAACGTGGGGCGTCCTTCCGTCAAGGTCCCGGTTTTGTCAATGATGAGGGTGTCCACCTTGCGCAGGTTCTCAATGGCGGCCGCGTCACGGAACAACACCCCGTTGACTGCGCCTTTGCCCGTAGCGACCATGATGGACACGGGCGTCGCAAGGCCGAGCGCGCACGGGCAGGCGATGATCAGCACGGCGACCGCATTGATCAGGCCATACACCCAGCTAGGTTGGGGCCCGAACAGCCCCCAACCCAGAAGCGTCAGAACGGCAATGCCCACCACGGCAACCACGAAGTAGCCCGCCACCACATCGGCCATGCGTTGCATGGGGGCTCTGGAGCGTTGCGCCTGGGCGACCATTTGCACGATTTGAGACAGCACTGTGTCGGAACCGACTTTTTCGGACTGCATGACCAGGGAACCGCTGGTGTTGAGGGTTGCACCGATGACCTTGTCGCCCACCCGTTTGGTGACTGGCAGGGGCTCACCGGTCAGCATGGACTCGTCAACCGCGCTACTGCCTTCCGTGACCACCCCATCCACGGGTACCTTCTCGCCAGGACGTACACGTAGCAGATCGCCAAGATGAACGTGGCTAAGTTCAATGTCCTCTTCTGTCCCGTCGGGCCTGATGCGTCGAGCGGTCTTGGGGGCCAGACCCAGCAAGGATTTGATGGCGGCCGAAGTTTGGGAACGCGCCTTGAGTTCCAACATCTGCCCCAACAGGGTCAATGAAATGATGACGGCCGCCGCTTCAAAGTAGACCGCCACCCGGCCCATGGACACAAAGGAGTCGGGAAACACCCCCGGAGCAACGGTTGCCACCACGCTATAGACGTAGGCGGCGCCTGTACCTAGACCTATCAGCGTCCACATATTGGGACTGCGATGAGCGATGGATTGTGCGCCGCGAACAAAAAACGGCCATCCAGCCCAGACCACGATGGGAGTGGCCAATGCGAACTCAACCCAGCTCTGCACCGCCATGTCCATCCACTGCAATCGATGGCCAAACATCGCCAGTACAAAAACAACTCCGGTGAGGGGCAAAGTCCACCAAAAACGGCGTTCAAAATCAGCCAGCTCCGGGTTCTGCTCGTCCTCCAACGACGGCATCACAGGCTCCAGCGTCATCCCGCACTTGGGGCAGTTGCCAGGGTGATCTTGCCGTATCTCCGGATGCATGGGGCATGTGTACACAGTACCCGCCAACACAGGTTTTACGGGAGGCCCGTCATTTGGCGCCCCCATGTACTGCATCGGGCTGGCATCAAACTTCGTTTTGCACTTGGGGCCACAAAAAAAGAACTCTTTCCCCATGTGTTCCGAGTGGTGAACTGACTGGGGGGTGACTGCCATACCGCAAACAGGATCCTTCAACTCGACATCTGCAGCTACATGGTGGCGAGTTGAATCTGCGGGGGGATGCCCATTCCCATGGGCATGCGTGTGCGAATGGCTTGGCTGAGGGCTGGAATTCATGGTCAACTTTTCATGTGAGATACGACTAACGGCAGCAGCAGCCGCTGTTGGAGCCAGATCCAGAGTCGCAGCCTCCCGCTTTCGGTGGTGCGGCCGCGTCATCAATAGATACGACTGTTGCAGGATAGTCTTCACTGGCCAACGCAGCAATCAACGATTCAGACCCCGCTTGTAGATCAGCTCTAACCTTGGCACGCCCGTTCTCCAAGTCCACATCCACGTGGGCTACTCCGGGAACGGACATCAGGGCTTTGGTGACATGTTTCACGCAAGCGCCACAGCGCATGCCTTGGACGTTAAGTTCTAAGATTTCCATTGAAAGCTCCTTGATGTAGATTCAAAACCCTTGTTAGCTGCTAATGCAGAACGCCACTCAAGTAGACAAAGGTTGCTGACCGAAACGTGGAAAGAAACGCGGCGTATGTTTCGCATATTCCTCGAATTCCGCCCCGAATTGATAGCGCATTTCTGCCTCTTCCGTCACCGCCAGGCGCCCGTACATCACCAACAGAATTGGAAACATCAACAAAGTCAGCAAGGTGGGCCATTGAAATAGAAAGCCCAAAAGGATCAAGACAAACGCCACGTACTGTGGATGCCGGATTCGAGCATACGGCCCGGCAGTTGCCAAGGTATGGCGGCGTTGTGCGTGGTAAAGCACATTCCATGCATTGGAGAGCAGATAGAAACCCAAACCCAAGAAGATGTAGCTTGCAATATGCAAGGCGCCGAAGTGGGGATCGCCTTTCTCACCCAACAGCGTACTCCACAGGTGACCTGCATCATGGGTCAAGATGTCCAAGCCCGGATACTTCGATTGCAACCATCCGGACAGCAAATAGATGGTGAGCGGAAAGCCATACATCTCCACAAATAAGGCGACGATGAAAGCCGAAAATGCACCGAAAGTTCGCCAGTCCCGGGCTGTGGCTGGCTTGAAGAAGCTGTAGGCAAACATGATGAAAATCGCTGAATTGAATATCACCAGCGTCCACAGCCCGTAGGCAGGTTGATCATGGTTCATGGCGTATCTCCATTTCGGGATGACGTTGACTTGCTGGCATCAGAACGAGACGGATCATCTCCATGGTGGTGGTGTCCATGGCCGTGATGCATGAAGATATGCATAAACGGACAGGCAAGTAACAGCAGTAGCGGGAGCGCTCCCACCACATGTGCCAGATGTTCGGTCAGCAAAAAGTACGTGGCGATAGCACCCAACACCAAGAATCCGATGCCGTAGCGGGTTCGCCAGAATGACTTTGGGGATGGCGAGTGCTCATGCCGCTGCTCAATCCCATGCGTATCGTTCATTTGAAACTCCTTTGTAGAAAGTGAAGGCCAATCGCTCAGCCTGTGACTCGGTAGTTGATCATCATCCCGGCATCCTCATGCTCCAGGTTGTGACAATGGACCATGAACACCTGATCTCCTGGGAAGTCATGGCTGAAGTCAATCACGATACGTACAGACTCGCCGGGCCAAATCAATACGGTGTCTTTCCAGCCCAAATCGCTGACGGTGAGTCCCTTTCCAAACTTTGCCAAGGCTCTGATCTGTCGGGGACTGTTCATGCGCTCCAGCACTTGAAACGAAAAACCATGAAGATGGATGGGGTGTGGCATTCCCACCTTGGGATTGCTGATGGTCCAAACCTCTCTGGTGCCGCGCTTCACATCAAAGGCGTTTTCGTCCATGTTGAACTTGCGCCCATTGATCAAGAAGTCCATGCCTCTCAGAGACAGCTTGATACTGCGCTGGTTGGCGCCCTTCAGAGGAATGGTGGCGATGCGTGAAAGCGCACTTGGCAGCTTATTAATGACACGCTCACCGGCACCGACCGTCAGTTTCAGGATGTTGAAATCAGCACCAATCTCCAGCCGGGACGTGCTGCTGCCCATGCCGGGCATGCTGCCTGCGTCCCCCTCGTTCTCCATGGGATCAAAGGACAGGCTCTTGAGGAATACCTCTTCGCCCGCTTGGGCTTGCCCTGCGTCAAACAGAATGTCCAAGCGCTCACCAGGTGCAACAAAAGCTTCGGTTGCAGACTGAGGACTTTCTATCAAGCCGCCATCGGTACCGATGACGGTAAATCCCAAGCGTTCCTTGTCTTTTACAAATGCCAGCCGGTAGATCCGGGCGTTTGAGCCGTTGAGAATGCGCAGTCGGTAGGTGCGAGGAAGCACCTTGAGGGCTGCATTGGGTGTCAGGTTGGCCAGGATCACATCGCCCAGCCAGCCCATCATGGCTTCCTGTCCATTGGGCTGGTAGCGCAACTGCCCTTGCGCATTGAATTGCTTATCCTGGATCACCAGCGGGAGATCCGTCTCGCCCAGTTTGAGATCAAGCGTTTGGTTCAGCTTACGCTGATCTTCGTCATCGACCAGGAAGAAGCTGGCCAAGCCGTTGTAGGCCTGCTTGGCGGTCAGGTTGTGGGCGTGGGTGTGATACCAATAGGTACCACCCCGGCTCAACACTTTGAACTCATAGTCAAAGGTTTTTCCCGCATCGATCGTGCTGGCAGGATGTCCGTCCATCTTGGATGGTGTCTGCAAGCCATGCCAATGGATGATGGTTGGTTCTGTAAGCTCATTGCGAAGCGTGAGCTTGAGCTTGTCACCACTGTTCATGCGCAATATGGGGTTCTGGTAGCTCTTGCCAGACTGTTCCGTTTGGTACAGCAGAAAGGGAGATGGTTTGCCAGGCAGAAGCGACAAACTGCCCGGTGTAGCACGCATGGTGAGTGGTCCTGTAACGTCCAAGATGCCAAACGGCCCACTGTCTACTGGAATGAACAAATTTTGCTGAAAATTCTCGGCAGCTATGGGATCAAACGGATAGTGCTGGAATCTTTTGGTCGCGGCCGCTATGGCGTTTCCCACGCCTGATGCCATCAGGGTTGCGGCACCCACAAAATGAAACAACTCTCTTCTCTTCAACATAGTCATTTTCCTTGCTATCAAGCTCTTAAAAGTGGTACTTTGGTGTTCAGGGTTAGGTGGAAGTTGGGACTATTGAGCGGGTGATGCTGGCATTCGATCCATCATCATTTGCATCATGGTGGTCATCATTTCCATGCGCTTTTGCATGGCCTCGTGGTGCGTCACCATGTCCATCGACATGCCACCTTGCTTGCCATCTGCTCCTTTACTGCTCATGCCTTTCATGTCACCCATCATCGACATGCCGCCCATGGAATCCATTTTTTCCATCATGGACATGCTGTCTTGCATGGTTTTCATGTGATCGACCATCAATGCCTTGCGTTCTTCGGGCGTCTTTGCAGTCATCATTTTTTCGTGCATCTCGCGCATGGCTTTGATCTTTACGTCCATGGCGACCAAAGCTTCTGAGGGCTTGGAGGATGATTTGGAAGCAGGCGCCTTCAGGGTCTTCTTGGCTGGTTCGGCTGCGTGGTGTTGCGTGTGTTCGGCATCGGTCTGGGCAATGGCGCCCAGGGATGCTGTGGCGATGGCAAGGGTTAAAACAGTGTGGCGAAGCGTGGTCATAGTGAACTCCAAAATTACAAAACAAGGCTGGATGGGGAGACGTTCTGAAAGAGCCCAGCAAGGCGTCAGAACCAATGAAACAGACAAGAATCCCGACGTCTGTGCGTCGAAACACCTCACCCGTGGAAAATGTTTTAAATGGTCAGCCGCAGGAAGCGGATTGACACTGGCGGCTCGCGCCAGTTCGCAACGGCTAGAGATTCTGATCGATCATTGAGATCGTCAACTGCAATCGTGAGTGCTGCTGCCCACGCAACAGGTGCCCACAGTAATTCGGCTTGGCTGTCCAGGTGCTTTACTTTGATCGCGGCTGTTTGTTCTGCAGCGCACACAGTAAGGCAAAGCGCTTTGTCTGGCTCCGGTGTGTGCTCGTCTGCCTCAGAATGGTGTGCCGCCTGAGCGTGCTCCACAGACCCTAAGTGGCCGTGTGCTTCACTTACCAAGCATGCATTGGCAATTCCAACACCCAAAGTCATCAGCCACACCATCAACATCACGACAGCGGTGTATCGTGTGTTCCGATGACTGAAGAATGACTTCATGGGCTTAATGCGAGTTACAAAATTGCTATTGCAATGTCTGTACTGTAGGTCCCTCTAGGATTTGGATATTGACCCACATCAACATGAGCAATCAAACTCTACCGCCAACACATCTCCTTAAGCGAAAACTGTTTTTTCGCTATATCGCCTGGGTTGGAATGTTGAATTTCGCATGGGAAATACTTCAACTCCCCCTGTACACACTCTGGTACGAAAGTCCACCCACAGAAATTGCGTTTGCGGTGGTGCATTGCACGCTCGGGGACATTCTTATCGCGTCGCTATCTTTTTTTGCCGCGTTGGCTTTGTCCAACGGAAAGACTTGGCCCCTGGAGCGCTACTGGCGGATTGCTCTACTGGCTGTCTTTTTCGGGGTTTGCTATACGGTATTTAGCGAATGGAATAACACCGTCGTGACCCGTGCCTGGGCCTATTCGTCATGGATGCCAACGCTTTGGGGAGTCGGACTGTCTCCCATATTGCAATGGTTATTGATCCCTATGTCGGTATTTTGGACACTGTCCAAGCGGCGATTGGGGGACCAAACTTAGGAGCACCGTATAGACGAACTTTCCAAGTCAGCGATAACCCTGAAAGATGCGCGAGCTGCCATCCTTGGCTACCAGCAGGACGTCATAGGCATCTTTGCGTCCGCCGTAGAACGCCCCGTCCATACCGGGCGAGCCCACCGGCATACCCGGTACCGACAAACCGAGGGCTGCGGGCTTCTCCTTAAGCAGCCGCTTGATGTCATTCGCCGGCACATGTCCTTCAATGACATATCCACCGACCACAGCAGTATGGCAGGATCCCAATTGCCGTGGCATGCCCAAGCGCTCGCGGACCACATCGTTGCCGTTTTGGTTGACCTTCACTGTGAAGCCGGATTTCTCCAGGTGCGTCACCCAGTCCTTGCAGCATCCACAGTTGGGGTCTTTCCACACCTCAATAGAGGCGCCATGGCTGGCGGCATGTACACAAGGCAGTGCCAGTATCAGCACAGATCCGAGCAGCATTCGGCGTTGTAGTCTGGTCTTGAATTGAGTGCCCATGGTTTGCTCCTTTGTAGTTTGACGACAAAACACCATTTCCGCTTTGACAAATAACAAGGCGCCATAACGGCGCCTTGTTATTTCCGGAAACTGCCTGCAAGCCTCACTTGCGTACAGGTAGTCTTACTTGACGGGTTGGATCTCGGTGACCACCAGCTTGCCGCCGTCGTTGATCACGGCAAACTTCACCTTGTCACCGGCTTGCACCTTGTCCAACATTGCTTTGTCCTTTGCCGTAAAAATCATGGTCATACCGGGCATGTCCAGGTTTTTGATGTCTCCATGCTTGATGGTGACCTTGCCAGCTTCCTTGTCAACTTTGCGGACTTCACCGTCCGTCATGGATGCCATCTGCGTTGCATCCATTTTGGAATGGTCCATCTGTGCGTTGGCAATGCTAGGCACGCCGACCATGGTCGCCGCGACGACGGCGATAGCTGTAAGAGCGCGTTTGATGGGTTTCATATTGAAAAATCCTGTACTTAAGAGAACGAAATTTTTAGAAGTAGCTGTACGGCTTACTTGGCACCGACCTTCACTTGACCTTTCATGCCGGCCTCATAGTGACCGGGCATCAAACAGGCGAAGTTGACGGTTCCTGCTTTGGTGAATTGCCAGACGATTTCACCTTGTTTGCCGGAGTCCAGCGTGATCTTGCTGGGCTCATCGTGTTCCATGCCGGGGAACTTCTTCATTTGTTCCAAGTGTTCCAGCAGCTCTTTCTCGGTGCCCAGGCTCAGCTCGTGCCGGACCTTGCCCACGTTCTTCACCACAAAGCGGATCGTCTCACCCTTCTTGACCTGGATCTCAGAGGGGGTGTAGCGCATGTTGTCAGCCATCTCCACGGTCACTGTGCGAGTGGCCTTGGCGGCAACGCCAGCTTTTCCGATGGCGGACTCTTCATCATGGCCGCCGGCGTGATTGCCGCTGGCCAGGGCTCCAGTGGAAATAGCCGCAATGCTGGCGACAGCGATGATGGAAGAGACGAATTTTGCAAACTTCATGGTGGGTTCCTTGGGTTAAAAAACAGTGGTGTACAAGATCAGTGACCGGAGTGCGACGACGGTTTGCGCGCATTCAGTACGGTGGTGGGGGTTGGTTTGTCGTTCGCGGGCTTGCCCGAGGCGATTTCTGAGCGCAGCCGCGCAGGTTCAGGGAGCACACCCGTAAATTCCTGGGCCACAGTGCCCGCAGGGAATTGGTACGGGCCCGGGTCGCTGTAGTCCCCCGGCTTTTGGTCCTTGCGCACCTTGAGCACAGTGAACATGCCACCCATTTCGACGGGACCAAACTGGGCTTGCCCGGTCATCATGGGGGCAGTGTTTTCTGGAATAGGCATTTCCATTTCGCCCATGTCGGCCATACCGCGCTCGCCCATGAGCATGTAATCGGGCGTGACTTTCTGGATCTTCTTGATCAATCCCCGGTGGTCCACCCCCACCATGGTGGGCACGGTATGCCCCATGGCGTTCATGGTGTGGTGGCTCTTGTGGCAATGCATGGCCCAGTCGCCTTCCTCGTCCGCAACAAACTCAATCTGGCGCATTTGCCCCACCGCCACATCGGTGGTGACTTCGTACCAGCGAGAGGACGGCGGTGTGGGCCCGCCATCGGTACCGGTCACCAGGAACTCGTGTCCATGGACGTGGATGGGGTGGTTGGTCATCGTCAGGTTTCCCACGCGGATGCGGACCCGGTCGTTGTGGCGCACATTGAGGGTGTCGATGCCCGGGAATACGCGGCTGTTCCAAGACCAGATGTTGAAGTCGGTCATCGTGTTGATCTTGGGCGTCTTGGTCCCAGCTTCCACGTCAAAGGCGTTCAGCAGGAAGCAGAAGTCCCGATCCACATCACTGATATGGGGGTGTTTTTCCTTGGGATGCGTGACCCAGAAGCCCATCATGCCCATGGCCATTTGCACCATTTCGTCGGCGTGCGGGTGGTACATGAATGTCCCCGGCCGGCGCGCGACAAACTCGTACATATAGGTCTTGCCAACGGGAATAGCCTTTTGGTTGAGGCCACCCACACCGTCCATGCCGCTGGGCAGTCGCTGACCGTGCCAGTGGATGGTTGTGTGCTCAGGAAGCTTGTTGGTGACGAAGATTCGTACCCGGTCGCCTTCCACCACCTCGATGGTGGGACCTGGGCTTTGGCCGTTGTAGCCCCACATATTGACTTTGAAGCCGGGTGAGACTTCCCGTTCAACGGGCTCGGCGACCAAGTGAAACTCCTTGACGCCGTTGTTCATACGCCATGGCAGCGTCCAGCCATTCAGAGTCACAACAGGGTTGTAGGGACGCCCGGTCGTAGGAATGAGCGGTGGCGCTGTATTCACGGAAGTCTGAATGACCGGTTCCGGCAAGGTGGCCAGCGCAGAGCGAGCCACCGCCATACCCGCTACAGCAGTAGCAGCACCTGCAAAAAATCGGCGACGGGAATTGGTTTGATCCATGGTGTTTCCTAGTTATTTCTCAGCCGTGGCGCCAGAGCCCACGCCCACGAAGCTGGCCGGGGCTCCGCCTTGCAAAACCAGTTGCAAATCAGCTTCGGCAATCAGGAGGTCGCGCTTGGCATTGATCGCGGACACATTGGCCTGCAGCTGGGCACCGGTCTCTGCCAGGAGATCCCAGACACTGAGCAACATTCCGTTGTACCGAAGCACGGTTTCGTCGTAGACGAACTGGCGCAATGTCTGCTCTTCTTGCGACAGACGGGCAGCTGCGTAGCTGGCCTCATAGATGTCAAAAGCCTGCTTTGCGGTTGCTTGAACGCGCATGCCCTCGGCACGCGGGAGCACGGGACGCAGGGCCTTCAGCCCTTTTTGAATGGCGTCTGCGGTGATCATTGGCGCGCTTACGTCTGGCAAACCATCCGGCAAGCCCACGCTCGATGCCGTTCCCTGCAGTCGGAGGGCTTTGAGCAAGGCAATGTGGGCCTGCTTGGCTTCAGCCTCTGCCTTCAGGGTTTGCAGCTTGACGCCACCCAGCCTCGACTGCGACTGGGCCTGTTCCATGCGGCTCCAATTGCCGACGCGCGCCATACGACGGGCCAGTTCAGCAGCAGCGCCAGACGCTTCTTGCATGTCGCGCTGCGACTTCAAGCTGGCTTGGGCGGCCACGGCCCCCCACCAGGCTTTGCGCGCGTCCACTGCGGTGTCGAGAATCGCGTCAAATTCGTCCACGTGGCGGCGTACGGCAGGATCGACCTCCAACCAGCGCCCTTGGGCAATATGCTCTTGGTTGGCAGCGCCCAGTTGGGACAGGGAAGATCCAAGTTCAGGGCGTGCACGCCATGCTTGTCGAACAGCGGCATCGGCCGTCTTGAGCCAAAAGTCAGGCGCTACCGCGGGAGCGTCCTTGGATGCGGTGTCGTTGGCTTGCTCCCACTTGAGGACATCGGCATGCCCCCGCTTGAATTGGGAGACCGCTTCGTTGGCTTTACGCCAATCCGTGGAGCCTTGCTCCACAGGCTCCTGGGTGGTTGGCTGGGCGGATGCAACACCAGCCAGTGCGCACAAAGCGAGCGTTGCCAACCGTAGCGGTTTGCGTCGCTGGTTCGGAACACGGTGCATGAGAGTCCTTTGGGGTTGTGTGAAACTGGCTGAACTCTATCGAGGCAGTCCCAACGCCAACCTGTCGTTCAGATTACAAATTTGTAATCTTTGGCAGTGACTAGGCCCGTCGGTGCACACTCGGGAAAAGGACACCGACTGTGAAGATACTGATCATTGAAGATGAGCCCAAGACGGGCGAATACTTGCGCCAAGGCCTCAAGGAGGCCAGCTTTATCGTGGACTTGCTCCACAACGGAAACGACGGATTGCACGCTGCCCTCGAAGGTGAGCACGATCTCATCATTCTTGACGTGATGCTCCCCGGCATGGATGGCTGGGAGGTGATGCGCAATCTGCGTCGCAAAGGTAATGAAGTTCCGGTGCTGTTTTTGACAGCCAGAGACCAGGTGGAGGACCGGATCAAAGGTCTGGAGTTGGGCGCTGACGACTACCTGGTCAAGCCGTTTTCCTTTGCAGAGCTACTCGCCCGTGTTCGCACCATCTTGCGGCGCGGCAAGTCCGGTGTCGAAGCCACCTCACTGAAAGTGGCTGATCTGGAGCTGGACTTGCTGCGTCGTCGTGTGACACGTGCGGGAAAACGCATCGATTTGACCTCCAAGGAGTTCGGTTTGCTGGAGCTATTGATGCGTCGGCAAGGTGAGGTTTTGCCACGCTCCCTCATCGCCTCGCAGGTCTGGGACATGAACTTTGACAGTGATACCAATGTGATCGAAGTGGCGGTACGGCGTTTGCGTAGCAAGATTGACGACGCGTTCGAGCCCAAGCTGCTCCAAACCGTACGCGGCATGGGCTATGTTCTGGAAAATCCGCTGACCACGCCATGACGCAGCGCTTCTCACTCACCACCCGTCTAACCCTGTTCTACACACTGGCATCAGCTACCGTTCTGCTGGGCCTGGGAGGGGTGACTTCGCTGGCGATGAATCAGCACTTCGAGGACCTGGACCGCAGCCTTCTGGAGGACAAAATCCACCTCGTCCAGGAAGTCGCATCGAAGGCAACGTCGCGCAAGGATTTTGAGGATCGCCTGAACGACGTACTACACAGCCATGAAGGACTCATCGTTGCGGTCCAGGCCAGTGGGAAGATTTTGTATGAGACGGCCCCGCTCAAGATACCTGACAGGTACGCAAGCCAAATCGGGCGGGATTTGCGCACGCAAAGCGTATCGAACTGGCAAGACACAGGGCATCAGTACCGCGCTTTAGGCACGCTGATCGCCTCAGATTTCCAACGGGATGAGCCTTTGGCCGTGTGGGTAGCCTTGGACACCAAGTCCCACGACCATTTCCAGGCCCATTTTCAGACGACGTTGGTGTTTTATGTGACTCTCGCCACACTGTTCAGCGGATTGCTGGGGTGGCTTGCCGCAAACCGTGGGTTGGCGCCACTGCGGATCATGCGAACGCGTGCCCAAGCCGTGACCTCGAACAAGTTCGAAGAGCGCATGCCGGTAGAGGCCGTCCCGGTAGAAATGGCGGACCTGGCCAGCACCTTGAACGACATGCTGGACCGCCTGCAAGAGGACTTTCGTCGTCTTTCCGAGTTTTCGTCAGATCTGGCACATGAGCTCAGAACGCCGATCAGCAATCTGCTGACGGAAACCCAAGTCACGCTTTCGACAAAGAGAAGCAACGAGGACTATCAGGACGTACTGGCCTCCAATTCAGAGGAGCTGCAACGTCTGGCCCGAATGGTGTCGGACATGCTCTTCCTCGCTAAAACGGAGCACGGATTGGCGCTGCCAAGCCAAGAGACTGTTGAGGTGGAGGTCGAGGCGCAAGCCTTGTTCGACTTCTATGAGGCACTGGCCACAGACAAGGGCATTCGCCTGGAGCTGGACGGCAATGGTGCCATCAATGGTGACCGTTTAATGCTGAGGCGCGCACTGAGCAATCTGCTTTCCAATGCGATACGCCACGCTTCGCCGGACTCCACGGTCACCATCCACATTGAATCTACGCATGACTGGACGGAGGTAAGCATCACCAATCCGGGGAACACCATCAGCCCGGACATGCAACCGCGTCTGTTTGACCGCTTTTTCCGGGTGGACAAATCTCGAACCCATCCCGAGAGTGATGGCGCGGGGTTGGGCCTGGCCATCACACGCGCCATCATGGATGCACATGGTGGTGGGATTACGGTCTCGTCAGAGGCTGGCATGACGCGCTTCACATTACGGTTTCCCAAAGCCAGCGGCCTGACAGCAAATACAAACGTGCCGGTCTGATTCGGACCGACAAGACCACGGCATTGCTTGACCAAAACATGACGTACTTGTAATGCGTAGGTCATGCTTGTGTTGGGGGCAAATTTCTACATTGGAGTCAACGGTGCAGCGATTGCATCGTGCCCACGAAATACCTCGTGGGGTTTACTCACATTGAAGGAGTTTCAATCATGTCTATCCGCAAGTCTGTCATCGCTCTGGCCTTGGCCGTTCCCTTTGCCTCCGCCTTCTCCATGGATATTGCCATCGACAAATCGATCCCGTTGAAGGACGGTTCGGTCGTTCATCAGTTCAAGAACGGCAAGATGGCCATGGAGGACAAGTACGGTCGTCCCACCCGGATGAATGTGGGTGAAACCATGACTGCGGCCGACGGGACAACGATCACGATGAACAGTGACGAAGTGGCGCTGCTTGCTTCCGTGATTCGCGACCACTATGGTCGTCCGGTCAAGTGAGTTGCCGTCAAGAGTCTAAAATAAATGCTGCCGAAATGTTGACAGCAGTTTTTGGCAATCAAGTTCAGAGCCCCTCGGGGCTCTTTTTTTATTCAGGCCAAGTACTCGCCGCTGCTGATCGCTATTCCTTGTGGTTCACGCAAAACTTGAAGCTACTACAATGTTGACCGTGCGCAAATGGCTTGTTATTTTTTTGCTGGTAGTGATTCCGATGCAGTTCGCTTTGGCTGCAACGGCTGGTTATTGTCAGCACGAAACAGGTGTAGCTACCAAGCATCTTGGGCACCATGGCCACAAGCATCAAGCGCAGCTAGGAGACCTCTCTCAGCCAGACAAAACCAAGTCCAGTGGTTTTGATTTGGACTGCGGTAACTGCCATGCGGGTTGCTCCTTGGCCGTGGCATCTGCACTGGGCCACACCGTGCTTCCCGGCATGGGGGGCATTGAACCAAGCCCTGATGCTGTTTTGGTTTCTCCTCCGCTTAAAGTTCCTGATCGCCCTCAGTGGCTCTCCCGGTCTTAACCGGGGGTTAGCTTTCGTTCCGGTGCTTAGTCGATCGCCTGTTGGCACCGGCTAGCGATCGTCGCAAAGCGCATTCAATACCCCCCCACAGTGCTTCCTTGCACTGCTGGTTGGCGTACTTCCATCCAGGCACGCCGAATGCATTGGCCCAGCTCACAAGGCTGGGAATACCAACATTCATGGAATCGTTGCTATGTCTTCAATCGGGCTATTCCGATACCCGCGCCTGGTTTGGCTCTTGTTTGTCGCGTTATTGGTAGCGGCAGATCAATTTGCCAAAACCTACTTTGCCAACACCATTGCCCTCGGATCTGGGATCGAAGTCACCAGCTGGTTCAACCTCGTCCACGTCCTCAACACCGGGGCTGCCTTCTCCATCCTGGCGGATGCCGGTGGCTGGCCGCGGTACGTCTTCATTGCCATTGGGGTCGTCGTAGTCATCGGTGTCACATTTGCCTCGCTGATGCGCAGAACTGATCCCTTTGAACGCAAGGTAGGGGCGCTTGTCGTTGCCGGCGGGGGTGGAAATCTCATCGATCGCATCCAGTCGGGTGCGGTGGTGGACTACCTGGATTTGCATTGGAGGGCGCTGCATTGGCCGGCCTTCAACCTCGCTGACATCTTTGTCGTGGCTGCGGTATTGGCCTGGTTGCTTTTGAGTCTCAAGTTGCAGCTTCAAGCGACATCCAAGAACCAGTTGCCGGAGACTGGGGCATGAAGGCGCCATGGCGTGTACTTGTTCTGGCCTGGATGGTATCTGTCATAGCGACGCTGGGGGCGCTCTTCATTGGAGAGGTCATGTTGATGACGCCATGCACCCTATGTTGGTACCAACGGATTCTGATGTTCCCCATGGCCATCATCCTCGGCATGGGTTGCTTCATTGATGACCGTCGTAGTGCGGTTTATGCGATGCCATTCGCCGCCGCCGGAAGCGTCTTTGCTGCCTACCACTGCCTGCTCGTTGCCGACTTGGTGCCCAGGCATTGGGTTCCTTGCAGTGCTGGCGTCTCGTGTGCCAACCAGGAACTGTCCATCCTCGGGGGACTGCCGATCCCATGGCTTTCCCTCGCAGCCTTTCTGACCATCTTGGTCTTGCTCACTCACTATCTCAAGAAAACATCCAAATGAATTCCAAAAAAATCACTGTCGCCGTCTTGGTGGCCGTCGTACTGAGCTTCTTCGCCTTCGGTATGTACTCCTACCAGCAGCGGGTTAACAACTCACAGCAAGACAAAGTCAACCAGGCGGCGCAGCGTTTGGTCCGCGTGCATTCCCCAGTCACGGGGCCGGTCAATGCGCCAGTCACGATCGTCGAGTTCTTTGACCCGGCCTGCGAAACCTGTCGGGAGTTTTATCCCATCGTCAAAGGGCTGTTAAAAAAGTACCCCAACGACGTGCGTTTGGTGTTGCGCTATGCGCCGTTTCATAGGAATTCAGACCTCGTGGTCAAGATGCTGGAGGCATCCAAGGCCCAAGGTAAGTACTGGGAAGTCCTGGATGCTGTTTTGGCTGACCAACCTCTGTGGGCATCCCATGGGGAACCCAATTTGTACGTTGCATATCAGTCTGCTGTCCGGGTAGGCGTAGACCTCAATAAAGCCCTGTTTGATGCCCAATCCTCTGCGGTGGTCGCAGCGCTCACACAGGATGTTGAAGACTTGACCGCGCTGGAGGTGACTAAGACGCCCACGTTTTTTGTGAATGGCAGGAGCTTGCCCAGTTTTGGTGCTGCTCAGTTGGAGTCTTTGGTGGCAGAAGAAGTCGCCAAAACCAAGAAGTAAGCGGCCCCAGACACCATGAACAAGCAATCGTCAATTCCAGACAGCAGCCCCACGCGCCGGAAGTTCTGCGCTACTGCGGGGCTCGGCCTCGTGGCCGGAGTAACCCTGAACGGCTGCTCCCCCCCTGCACCAAAATTTCAGAGCGCCGACATCACCGGTGCGGACTATGCCAATGACTTTCGCCTGATGGATCACGGCGGGAACGTGAGAAGCCTGGCTGACTTCAGTGGAAAGATCGTCGTGATCTTCTTTGGCTTCACCCAATGCCCGGATGTTTGTCCGACCTCCATGAGCACGATGTCTGGTGTCAAAGAGCTTCTGGGAGATCTGGGCAACAAGTTGCAGGTTCTGTTCATCACCGTAGACCCTGAACGGGATACGCCGCGTCTGCTCAGCGAGTACATGCGCAATTTTGATCCAACCTTCCTGGCACTGCGGCCAGAACCAGCCCAACTTCAGGGGGTGGCTGACTCCTTCAAGGTGTACTACCGCAAGGTTCCTGGCAAAACGCCTACCTCGTACACCATGGACCATTCGGCCGGGAAGTACATATTCGATGCCACGGGCAAGGTTCGCCTCTTTTCCAGCTACGGCACAGAGGCCAAGGTTATCGCCAGTGATATCAAGAAGCTTCTCACGTACCAGTGATGCCAGAGATGAGGATGAATCCGAAAGAACGATCCGTGGCCGGCCTGGACCGGACTCGGCTGCTCCATTGGTTCGCAGCGTTTTGTCTGGCACTGGGCTTCTGCACAGGCGCTGTCGGCGCGACTGACAAGAAGGTGAAACCCAAGACCAAGCCGAGAGCAGCTGCACGGGCTGTACTGCCGCGTGATGGCCTGGCTGAGGCCCGCTTGATTGAGGTATATCGCCAGATCGGGAGTGCCAATACGCAAGAGGCACTGAGATTGGCATCCGCGCTGGTGGCTGACTATCCGCATTTCCAGTTGGCACAGCTGGTGCTGGGTGATTTGCTCTCTGCACGGGCTCGCCCCATTCAGGGCGTAGGCGACGTCCCCCCAGAGCTTGCTCAGGCCGGTGCACAGAATCTGCAGGCACTCCGCGCGGAATCCCAGCTGCGCATCGCGGCCATCAAGGAGCCGCCTCCCGAAGATCGCATTCCAGCGCAGTTCGTCGCACTGGCCAAACGCAACAAGCATGCGATCGCTGTGGACACCGCCAAAGCACGGCTATATCTGTTCGAGAACAATGAGGCCGGACCTCGATTGCTGGCCAATTACTACATATCCGTGGGTAAAGCGGGCGTTGGGAAGAACGTGGAAGGCGATCAGCGCACCCCACTGGGGGCGTACTTCATCACCAGCAATCTGGACCCCACAAGCCTGAAGGATTTGTATGGGTCCGGTGCACTTCCGGTGAACTACCCCAATGTGCTGGATCTGCGCCGTGGGAAGACTGGAGGAGGAATCTGGCTGCATGGAACCCCATCTACCCAGTTCACCCGCGCCCCACAGGCGACGGATGGTTGTGTGGCGGTGGCCAATCCCGATCTGCTGCGGATCATCAACACCGTCGAGATTCGCACCACACCCGTGTTGATCGGCAGCAACTTTCGCTGGGTCCAACCCTCCAATTTGGGCGCAGAGCGAAAGTCATTTACAGACACGCTCCAGTCCTGGGCTCAGGCCAAAAGACCAGGGCGTGAGGCCGATTTGATGCGGTTTTACGCCAATGACTTCAATTCCGAGGGGAAGGACTTGGCTCGCTTCAGTGCCTCACTCCGCTCGGAGATCGTGCAACTGGGAGCCCGCTCCGTAGAGCTCAAAGACGTTTCATTGATCCGCTGGACAGACGATGCGGACACCATGATCGCCACCTTTGATGAACTGCCTGCAGGAGAAAAGACCGGGCGCACGGTTCGCCAGTATTGGCAATGGAGAAGCAACGCCTGGAAGATCATCTACGAGGGGGTGATCGGATAGGGAAATCAGGTGATTGACTCTGTAGTTGCTACAGGCTTAACAATCTGAAAAGTTGACTTCAACACGACACGGAACTCTTCATTTATGCCGATACCAGCCAATAGCAATTTCTACAGTCCAGACATTTACTCGCACTTGGTACAGCGTTATCGTGGGACAGATTCTGCGCAGGATCGCCAACGATGGCTGATCTTGGAGGCTGCACACGTTGTGGGGCAAACACGCTTCTTACCGCATCTGAAAGTCCATACTTTGATGCTCTTACTGGCCTGGGAGAAGCGCATGCCCAAGGAAGTACTGGGACAGCTCTTCAGGCTTGCCTTGGTTCCTTTGGGCTATCTACTGAAACGCCTGCCCATTGGAAACTCTGGTCGCGCAGATATCAGTGCTTTCAAGGCAATGGCCCCTTCTACTGAGATCCTCCAAGTCATTGCGGCGGCTAAATCCGTCAATCTTTCTCGATAACGGGCTTGGTATGTCGTACTTCACAGGCAGGTCCAAATCGATGAAGCTGATTCGCAAAGTTACTTTGCTGGTGTTGGTCGAGGCCTGCTTTGTGACGGCCCGGGCTCAAGTCGTCGCTACCGACGCGTGGGTTCGTCCCGGCATTTCCAATGAAAGTTCGACGCCGGTCTACATGAGCTTGGTGTCCTCCAAAGACACCCGGCTTATCTCTGCGCGTTCAACGGTTGCAGAGGTTGTAGAAGTGCATGGAGTGGCCCAGGACAAGGGAGGCAAGACGATACACCCGGTGGTCGATCTGAAACTGCTTGCCGGCAAACCTCTGGAGTTCAAGCCGGATGGATACCATTTGGCCCTCACGGACATCAAGAAACCGATCCGTGCAGGTTTTGAGGTGCAGATCACTCTTATTTTTCAGAGTGCAGATGGCACGCGCGAGGTCGTGTACGTTCACGCCCCCGTGTCATTGACCAAACCGAAGTAGTGCGCGCTGGGGTGGCAAACGCACGCCGTCTGCTTCAATGTCTTCCAGGCAGATCCTTCTGGCTCTTTGCCTTTCGTGTTCCCACCACGATGAGCACCAGCAGAAAGCCACCGTGAAGCGCAGTGTCTGCGGTGGATTCAGATTGAACGATGGCCACCAATTGCAGAACCCCGATCAGCACCAACAGGAGACGACCACCCATTTGAATGGCTGCCTCCCGAAACGTGGATTTATCCGCTGATGGCACGTGCGCGCCAACCGCCTTACTTCTTCTTGACATGTGCCTCCAGCTCCGAAAATGTGGGACGTTCGGTGGAGAACAAGATTTGGCGACCAAACTCGACTGCGGTCGATGGGTTGTAGCCTTGCATGCTGGCCAGCAGAATGGTCTTGATGCATTGCAGCTCTTTGCCGCCTTCCTCAACCTTCTGCTCCAGCAGGCCTGCCAAGGGCTCAGCGAAGGCATACGCCAGCAAAATCCCGAGGAATGTACCGACCAGGGCAGAACCAATCATGCCTCCCAGCACCGCGGGCGGCTGGCCCACTGAGCCCATGGTGTTCACAACCCCCAACACCGCAGCCACAATCCCGAATGCAGGCAGTCCGCCCGCAATGCGCTGGATGGCAGCGACGGCCGCGTGGGCTTCCACGTGGTGCGCTTCAATGGCGCCATCCATGATGTTTTCGATCTCGTGGGCATTCAGGTTGCCCGACACCATCATGCGCAAGTAGTCGGTAACGAACTCCACGACGTGGTGGTCGGAGCCCACATTGGGATGTTTCTTGAAAATCTCTGACTGCTCGGGTTCTTCAACGTCCTTTTCGATTGCCATCAAGCCTTCCTTTCGGGCCTTCTGGAGAAGGTCAAACAGGAGTGCCATCAGCTCCATGTAGCGGTCCTTGGTGTACTTGCTACCTTTGAAGCAAGAGCCCAAACCTCTGAGCGTGGCTTTGATGACCTTCATCTGGTTGTTGGCCACAAACGCGCCCACCGTGGCCCCGCCAATCGTTATCAGCTCAAACGGCAATGCCTTGAGCACAACGCTGATGTTGCCACCGTGAATAATGAACACGCCAAACACGCAGGCGATGCAGATAAGCCATCCGACGATTACAAACATTTCAAATTCCTAGTCTGGAGCAAGTGGTGGCAGCGGGGCCGGAGTGCGGACTCTGTCCGTGGAGAAAGGCGCGAAACGCGCCGCTTGGGCAATGCAGGAATGCACAGTGACCCTCGTTGCAGGGCAATTCATCTGTGACAATAGGGAGACACGGAAACAGGCGACCTGCGCTGTGTCTAAGGGGATGAATCAAGGTCCAAGGCCACTCAGGTGGCGATGGAGCTTGATGTCAGGAGATGGCTCGTGGAGGTCGGAGAAGCACAGCCAAAACCGGCGTTTGCCTCGCGACCGCAAGCGCACCTACTGCGTGCTGAAGGCGAAACTCGGACAGTTTTACGGGTTCATCGCCGATGACCGCGGCGATATCGGCAACAGCGCCGACATGGGCATGAGAAGGGGTATCCGCCTCACCTGTTTTGTGAGCCGTTTGATCAAGGTGGTGCTGATAAAACGCATGTGGCTCACCTGGTGTCTGATGGGAGTCTTCCCGCGCGTGCTGCACCAAACTCAAGGAGCTAAGGACCGCCAGTGACTGCCAAAAAATGACAGCCAATAGGAAAAGAGCGCGGTATTTCCCAGACATTTAGGGAATTCTAGCTTCAACTCCTCAATCATCGGATCTATCAGTCATCCCAGTCGTTGCCAACTCCGATATCAGGGCCGCCGCCGTCCCACGCGGTTTCATTGATTCCAAAGGTTTGCCCACCCATATCAGTATTGGCTGGAATCTGCTCCTGCTTATTACTGTTGTTGAACATATCTGTTTGGTTTGATGGACGATTTGAAGAACCCATCAGATTGCGCCCGATCGCCTCGGCGGCCATAACGCCAGCGCCGACAGCCAGCCCGGTAGCGACCCCTCCGGCGATACGACTGCCCAACCCAGGCTCTGCATGCGGTTGTTGGTAGCCCGAATTACCCGATTGAGGGTAGCCAGATTGCATCGCTCCTACGTTTGATCCAAACGTTTGGGGGCCACTCAAGCCATTCTGCATTGCATGTGTAGATGGCACTTGGCATGACTCCACCTTTCGCCGTCGGAAAAAGAAATATGCGGCGGCCGTCACACCTCCTGCGAGTAGAAGCGGAAGTATCCACGTGGAGGATGAAGAGCTTGCTGGCTTTGAAACGGCATAACCAACGGGGGCATCTGCAGTCGGTTTCGACGAACCCTTATACGCAAGCTGCGCTCTCAGTGTCTGCACAGCTTCAGGCTTTGCAAAGGGCAATCCGGGAGCATATTTTTCTGCCGTAGAGAGTGATCCACGGGCACGCTCCAAATTACCTTGCTGAGCATGCAACTCCGCTTGCACAAAAAAAGCTTTTGCACTCTTGGGATGAGAGATCAGAACCTGCTGAACCATTACTTGCGCCTCTTCCAGCTTTCCCGCTTGGGCAGTGGAATAAATTTCGCTCATGGTAGGCCCTGACTGGTTCAAAGCAAAACTAGTAGATACGAAGAGCAGCACCATAACAAATGCTGCGAGAGACTTGAAGAGTGAATGCATCGGAATTTTTAGGGAGATGTCTTGTGCGGGGTCGGTATGTCGTGTCTATAACTAAACTGCCTGTTTGCCACACTGGCCGCAGTACCGCGTACCCCCAACGAGCGTGGCAGCACACTGGGTGCAATGCGCTGGCTGCGTAGCCTTCCCGCAGGATTGGCAGAACTTGGCATCTGCTGCATTCAAGGTATTGCAGGCCGTGCAGGCCACTGCACCAAGGCTCGGCGGCCTATTTCCATAGCTGTCACCATGGCCATCGTGACGTGGCGCGTGGTGCTCCTCCCGATGGTGACCGTGGTGGCCACCTCTATGGCCTCCGCCATGACCGCCAAATAGTCTGTCAAAAAAGCTCATCGCACTAGTTCCTGTTATTGCTTAGGTAATCACTGAGTCAGGTTGTTCAAATCTCACTTGCGAAGTAGACGTAGCCCGTTGCCAACCACTAGCAAGCTCGCTCCCACATCCGCAAAAACAGCCATCCACATCGTGCCCGCCCCAGTGAGGGTCAAGACCAGAAACACGGCCTTGATGCCAAGGGCCAGAACAATGTTCTGCACCAGCAGCGCGTGGGTGCTACGGGAGAGGCGAACAAAACGGGGCAGTTTGCGCAGGTCATCGTCCATCAAGGCCACGTCAGCAGTCTCAATCGCGGTGCCCGTACCAGCGGCGCCCATGGCAAACCCGATGTCTGCCCGTGCCAGGGCGGGAGCATCGTTGATGCCATCACCCACCATGCCGACAGCGCCGCCTTCGCCGATCTTGCTTTCGATCACCTTGAGCTTGTCTTCGGGCAACAGATCGCCCCTGGCTTCATCGATACCGACTTGGTCGGCAATGGCTTTGGCGGTATGGGCGTTGTCGCCGGTCAGCATGATCGTCTTGATACCCAATTCATGCAGTTCAGCGATGGCTTGGCGACTGCTGTCCTTGACCGTGTCGGCCACTGCAAACATGCCATGTACTTCCTGTTCGTCGGCCAGCAGAATAACCGTCTTGCCTTGCTTTTCCAACGCAGACAAACGGGCTTCCAGCGCGTCAGAGCAGCGTCCTTGTTCGTGAATGAGGCGGTGATTGCCCAAGTAGAAGAGCTTGCCGTCTATGGAGCCCTTGGTTCCGCGTCCGGGCAAAGCTTCGAACCCGTCCACGTTGCGCAGCACAACGTTGTCACGCTTGGCCGCCTCGGTGATGGCTTTGGATACAGGATGGTCTGAGCGGCCGGCAAGGCTGGCAGCAAGACTGCGCAACTCGGTTTCATTCATTGCGCTGAGCGTCACAAAGTCAGTTTGCGCAGGCTTGCCGTGGGTAATGGTGCCGGTTTTGTCCAAGGCAATGCTTTTGAGCTTGCGGCCATCTTCCAGATAGACGCCACCTTTGACCAGAATGCCCTGCCGAGCTGCGGCGGCCAGGCCGCTGACGATGGTGACTGGTGTAGAAATCACCAAAGCGCAGGGGCAGGCAATCACCAGCAACACCAGTGCCTTGTAAATCCAAGCAAACCAGAGCCCACCCAAAAGAAGCGGCGGCAAGATGGCGACCGCCAGGGCAATGGCGAACACCACGGGGGTATAGACGCGGGCAAATTGGTCCACGAAGCGTTGGGTAGGTGCACGCGCGCCTTGTGCTTCTTCCACTGCGTGGATGATGCGCGCCAGGGTGCTGTCATTGGCGGCAGCGGTCACCACGTACTCAAACGAACCTGACTCGTTGATCGTGCCGGCAAACACCTGGTCGCCTTCGGTTTTTTCCACAGGGAGGCTTTCCCCGGTGATGGGTGCCTGGTTGATGGTCGAACGGCCGCTGACGATTTTTCCGTCCAAGGCGATGCGCTCGCCCGGCTTGATACGGACGTGAGCGTCCACAGCAACCGATTTGGCCGCCATGTCTTTCCAAGAGCCATCGGCTTGCAACACCGTTGCCGTTTCCGGCGTCAGTTGCATCAAGCCGCGGATGGCATTGCGGGCCCGGTCGAGTGACTTGGCTTCTATCAGTTCTGCAATCGTGAACAGCACCATCACCATGGCTGCCTCTGGCCACTGTCCTAGGAAGAGCGCTCCCGTGACCGCAATGCTCATCAGTGCATTGATGTTGAGATTTCCATTGCGGATCGCAATCCAACCTTTTTTATAGGTCGTGATGCCGCATGCGAATACAGCGACCAACGCCAGCACAGCAGCCATCCAGGTGGGCAAACTGGCCCACTCAACCGCTTCCGAGGCGATCGCTGCAACGCCGGCCAACGCCAAGGGCCACCAAGGCTTGGCAGGTTCCGGTGTTGGCTCTTCCAATGCAGCGTTTTCTGTGGCGATTTCTGGGGTAAAGCCCAGGGAGCGCACGGCCGCCAAAATGGGTTCCAGTTCTTTAGGCGCGTGGGTGACCGTCAAGACCCGCTGCATTAGGTTGAACTCCATACCGCTTACGCCGGCCATGCCGCCCAGCTTTTTGCGCAGCAATCCCTCCTCGGTGGGACAGTCCATCTGCATGATGCGAATCGGCGTCTGAATGCCCCCATCACTGCGGACAGGCTTTGCCAGTGGCACTAATGGTTGAGTAGCCGACGCCTCACTGCTGCAGCAATCAGTCGCGCAAGAACTGGCCTTGCTCGGTTGTTCCGGCTTGGCGGATGGGGCGGCGCAGCAAGCGTCACCGTCATGGGAATGGGCATGCCCGTGGCCATGATCGTCTTTGTGATCGTTACCGTGTGAATCGTGATTGGGGGAGGTGGACATAGGGGCTTTTCATTGAATATGTCCAAATTACACAACCTGTAGTTACTATAGAGTCAAGACATTTATGGAGACCTTCATGAAAATCGGCGAATTGGCCCAAGTGGCGCAGTGCACCGTGGAGACGGTTCGGTACTACGAAAAGGCGGGCCTGCTTCCTGAGCCGGCGCGTACACAGGGAAATTTCCGGATTTACGGTCCTGAACACCTTGAGCGCCTGCGGTTTATCCGCAATTGCCGGGCACTGGATATGAGCCAAGAGGAAATCCACACTTTGTTGGATCTGGCGGATCAGCCTGCAGACGGTTGCGGCGCCATCAACGATGTCTTTGACCAGCACATCTCCCATGTGAATGAGCGAATTCAGGAGCTCACACATCTCAAAAAGCAGCTTCGGGAGCTACGCGAACGCTGCGCGTCAGAACAGGCCGTCGATTCCTGTGGAATTTTGCAAGGTGTTGCGTCCATGGAGATAGAGGCCAAGATCGAACGTCACACCCATCTGGGCTGAACTCTCAGTTCCAGCTGCCCCGATCACATCCATAGAGCATCTTCAAATGATCTTTTCAAACCGAGCTGCGCTTTTTGCTTTGGGCGCCGCCATATTGTTTGGCGCCAGTACCCCGTTTGCCAAATTACTGGTTGGCGACATGTCGCCCCTCTTGCTTGCGGGATTGCTGTACTTGGGCAGTGGTGTCGGTTTGGGCCTGGTCCGCTTGATTCGGGATCGTGGGTGGCGAGCATCTCAGTTGCCGCCTGGGGAATGGCCTTGGCTGCTCGGAGCCATTCTGTTTGGTGGGGTACTGGGGCCCTTGGCCTTGATGTTTGGTCTCACCAGCACCAGTGGATCAAGCGCCTCTCTCTTGCTGAATCTCGAAGCTGTTTTGACTGCCACCATTGCCTGGCTGGTTTTCAAGGAAAGCGCTGATAAGCGTTTGGTATGGGGCATGGTGGCCATCGTGGCGGGCGGTGTCGTGCTGTCGTGGCCCAGTCAGAGCTCCAACTTCTCAGACTGGGCCGGGCCGGTGTTGGTCGGGATCGCCTGCCTGTGTTGGGCTATCGACAACAACCTGACCCGTAAGGTCTCCGCGTCGGACGCGCTATTCATTGCCTGCAGCAAAGGAGTGGTGGCAGGCTTGGTGAACACTTCGATGGCTGTGGTTTTGGATGTTCCGCTGCCTGGCTTCGCAACCATTGCCGGGACGATGACCGTGGGCCTACTAGGCTACGGTTTCAGTTTGGTCATGTTTGTCCTAGCCCTGCGTGGGCTGGGGACTGCGCGCACAGGCGCCTATTTCTCGACCGCTCCATTCATTGGAGCCGCCGTGGCACTGCTAATGTTGGGAGAACCCACGGGGCTTGCATTCTGGGTGGCAGCTGCACTTATGGGCGTAGGTGTATGGCTGCATTTGACGGAAGTCCATGACCATATGCATGACCATGAGCCCATGGCGCATACGCACTCGCATTCACACGATGCCCACCACCAGCACACACATGACTTTGAGTGGACGGGTGATAAGGCCCATGTGCACCTCCACACGCATGGCTTCCTGCACCATCATCACAGGCATTTTCCTGATATCCACCATCGTCACGGGCATTCCTGAGCATGGAACTCAAAGCAGATATTGATGAGGTTACGCAGCATTGGGATCGGTCACCATGGAGCGTGAGCGTTATTCCTCAGTGTTGCCCAGTACACGCAGCAACATCCTGGTTTCGGGTGTAGCGTTGATTTGCGCTTTGAACATTCGTAAAAAAACTGGCACGCATCGGTGGGTATGACTGTCGCTCACAAGCGGCAGTGCGGGCAAGCGAGTACGGATTTGAGGATGGTAGCGTCCATTTTGATAGGGAATCCAAGTGGATACGTTGGTGTAATTTTGGCCGTTTTCATCCGGTGTTTATGACTTCTTCTCACCCATCAGCAACCGAACGACCATCACCATTACACCTCCGACAATGGCTGTGTCAGCCAAATTGAATGCGGGCCAGTGCATGCCGCGCACGTGGAAATCGAGGTAGTCGACGACTTGCCCGCGGACGGCACGGTCCAATCCGTTACCAAGGGCACCACCCAAGATAAGGCTGTATGAGATACCCTCCAGCCCGCGTAGTGGGCGCCACAAAGTCCAAACAAGCCATGTCGCCGCGGCAAGTGCGAGCGCAAGGAAAAACCAACGCTGCCATCCACCAGCGCTGGCAAGGAAGCTGAATGCCGCACCTGGATTAAGAACATGGACTAGATTGAAAAAAGACGTCACATAATGCGACCATCCCAAAGGGGTTGTCATATCGACATAGGTCTTGGTGGCTTGGTCGGCGGCGAATATACCCACGGCAAGTGAATACCACTGCATTCTGCTTGGGGGATGGTTCATCTACTTTTTTCCAATTCAAGAGTATCCGGCTCGGCCACTGTATCGGTGGAAGCAGGGTGTAAGGCGTCTTCAATTTCCTGCTCAGTTGCCTGAACCTGCACTTGCTCGATGGTCGCTAGACCGGGAAAGGCCACCAGGATTCCCACCATCAACAGCTGTATTGCCAAGAATGGGATTGCACCCATGTAGATCTGGGCTGTACGGACAGTGGCAGGGGCAATGCTGCGCAGGTTGTACAGCGCAATGCCGAACGGCGGATGCATGAAGGAAGTCTGCAGGACGACCGCGATCATCACGGTCAGCCACACCATATCGACCCCGAGTTTGCGTGCTACTGGCGTGATAAGCGGGATAGCAATAAATGCGATCTCGAAGAAGTCAAGGAAGAAGCCGAGCAGGAAAATTCCCAGGATGACTGCGAGAAGAAATGGCGTTTGCCCCTCCGGCAGGTGTTGGAAGAGGCCCTCGATCCACACCTGGCCGTCAAATCCCCGGAAGACGAGTGTGAAAAACGAGGCCCCGAGCAGCAAAAAAATCACGCTGGAGCATAGGACACCCGTATTTGTCAGGGCCTGGCTGAGTCGCCCACCCGCAAGTCGCCTACGCGCGGCGCCTATCAAAAGCGCTCCACAGACGCCGATCGCTCCGCCCTCGGTTGGCGTGGCTATCCCAAAGTAGACCGAAACGAGGATGGTGCAAATCAGGCCAAGCGGCACGCCGGCGGCAACTCCCGCATCGAGCCACATCCGCTTGCGAGAGGTGACCTCCAAAGTGGCGATCGGTGGTGCCAGTGACGGTCGCAGTTTTGTCGCGATCAGTACGAAAAGAAGGTACAGCCCAACCAGGATCGCGCTGGGCAGCAGCGTGGCGTGAAAGATGTCGATCAGCGGCACTTCCACCTGCTCGGCCAACACGATCAGCACCAGACTGGGGGGGAGCATCTGGGCCAGAGTGCCTGCGGCGGCGATCGCACCGGTTGCCATGCGCGCGTCGTAGCCTGCCTTGAGCATTGCCGGCAGTGCGATCAAACCCATGGCGATTACCGACGCCGATACGAAGCCCGTGATTGCGGATAGCGCTGCACCAACGATGATGGTGGCGTAGAGCAGTCCGCCCGGGGTACTCCCGAACAACCGGCCGAGTGCTACCAGAGTGTTTTCGGCAACGCCCGTTCGCTCCAAGATCAGCCCCATGAGTACGAATAGAGGCACCGCCAAGAAGTTGTCGCTGTTGAAGACGCCCTGTACACGTAGTGGCATGACAAGCAGGAAGGACGCGTGGAAGTGCCCAAGCGCCACGCCAAGCGCGCCAAAAGTCATCGCCACGGCGGCCAGTGAGAAGGCCACCGGGAATCCGGCCAGCAGCACGATGACCAACGTAGCGAACATCAACGGAGCGAGAAGGTCCGGGCTCATGTCAATCCTTGCCGGTCCAGATGTTCGGCTGGGCGCGGACGCGGCGCGGCGCCGGTCAAGAAACTGAGGCAGCGCACCGCCTCGGCTGCGCCCTGGGCAGCCAGACTCAGGAAACCGAGCGGGATCATGCCTTTCATGATCCAGGCCGGAAAATTACTCAGGCTTTCGCGGCTAGCGCGGCTCTCGCCGGTAATGAACGAGGTGACGAAGTCCGGCCAAGTCACCCACACAGCAACCAAGCACAGCGGCACCACCACCACCAAGATCCCGACCAGATCGAGCCATGCCATGCCGCGCGGCCCGAGGAAGCCCGAAAAGATGTCGATACGTACATGCTCATCGCGCTTGAAGGTGTAGGCGGCCATCAGTAGCACCGCCGCAGCGAACAGGTGCGGTTGCACGTCGTACATGGTGGAAGACGCGACACCAAGGAATTTGCGGCTGATCGCATTACCGGCGATCAGAACGGCGTTGGCCAGCAAGCCCCAACGAACGATGAAGGCCATCCGCCGGTTAGCCCAATCGATAGCGTCGGCTGCGCACAGCGCAGCTTGGAAGGCTCCCTTCACCGGTTAGCTCCCGTGAATAACTGACCCCGCACGAAGCGCTGGGCCCATGGACCCACCGCAGCGACACACGACCAACCCAGCGCAAAGCCGGCGATAACGTCCGCCGGATAATGTGCACCCAGCACGATGCGCGACCAGCCCACCGCTGCTGCAAAAAGCAACAGGCTTGTCCTGCCGGTCCGGCCCAATTCTGGCCACAGGGCCGCCACCAGGACGCCGACGTAGACTGAATGGCCACTGGGCAAGGTGTAGCGACTGTCGGGAGCAGATGCGGCGCGGTAGACCGAGTCGCCAAGCAGGACAAACGGGCGCGGCAGGGCGAAAAATGCTTTGGCGAGAGCGCCAGTGGCCATCGCAAGCGGGAACGCCAGTACAAACCTCCACATGGGCACACTCAGCGGAGTTGCTTTCTGTCGAATTTTCAGCCGTTGCCAAACCAGTAACAGCACCACGACTGCCGGTGCGCCCCAGTAGCTACCGATCGCGCTTAGGAGCTCGGGCAGCCAATTCCAGCCCTCCGGCAAGCTGCGCTGGATGGCCAGAAAGATTTCTACATTGGCGCCGCCCCAGTCATACAACCAGCGTCTTGCGGTCTCGGATGTCAGCATGCTTTTTCAAACTGACTTGAGCTTTAGTAGCCGCAGACCGTTGAAGACGACCAGCAGGCTCGCCCCCATGTCCGCGAACACGGCCATCCACATCGTGGCATGCCCCGTGAACGTCAGTGCGAGAAAAACCGCTTTGATGCCAAGGGCCAGAACGATGTTCTGCGTCAGAATCGCCGCCGTGGTGCGTGATAACCGAATGAAAGCGGGAATCTTGCGCAAGTCATCGTCCATCAGGGCCACGTCGGCCGTTTCGATGGCGGTATCGGTGCCAGCCGCCCCCATGGCAAAACCAATATCTGCACGCGCCAGCGCGGGAGAATCGTTGATGCCGTCGCCCACCATGCCCACCTGACCGTCGCCGCCAATCAGACTCTCAATGGTTTTGAGCTTGTCCTCAGGCAGTTGATCTCCTCGGGCTTCGGATATTCCGACCTGGCCGGCTATCGCAGTTGCCGTGTGTTGGTTATCGCCGGTCAGCATCAGCGTGCGCACACCCAGCGCCTGCAGGTCCGCCACGGCTTCGCGGCTGGTTTCCTTCACCGTGTCAGCAACGGCGAAGATGCCAAGTACGGTGCCATCGTCCATCAGCAAGATTGCTGTCTTGCCCTGGCGCTCCAGAGCTTCCAGTCGCGACTGAAGGGACGCTTCACTCAAGCCAAGCTCCTGCGCGAGTCGGTGATTTCCCATGTGCAGAATGCGGCCGGCGATACGACCACGCACGCCGCGTCCGGGCAAAGCGGCGAAATCATCTACTTCGTGCAAGGTGATGCCATCCCGGTTCGCCTTGCGGGCGATAGCCTGGGACACCGGGTGATCTGAGCGAGCGGCCAAGCTGGAGGCCCAACTGGCAACGTCTCGCGCGTCGCCCAACAAGGGCACAAAGTCGGTTTGCTCTGGCTTACCGTGGGTCAGCGTCCCTGTCTTGTCCAGGGCCAGCACCTTGAGCTTGCGCCCACCTTCCAAGTAAACACCGCCTTTGATCAGGATGCCGCGTCTGGCGGCGGCAGCCAAGCCACTGACGATAGTGACAGGCGTAGAGATGACCAGCGCGCACGGGCAAGCGATCACCAACAGCACCATAGCCTTGTAAATCCAGTCGAACCAAATGCCGCCGAAAGCGAGGGGCGGAACAATTGCCACCAGCACCGCCACAACAAACACAGCTGGGGTATAGATACGGGCAAACTGATCCACGAAGCGCTGCGTGGGCGCTCGGCTGCCTTGAGCTGATTCCACCGCGTGGATGATGCGCGAGAGCGTCGAGTCATTGGCACCAGCAGTCACCTGGTACTCGAAGGAACCAGTCTCATTAATAGTACCGGCGAACACCTGATCACCTTCGGTTTTTTCGACCGGTAGACTTTCGCCTGTGATGGGCGCTTGGTTGATGGTCGAGCGACCGGCGGTTATCAGACCATCCAGCGCAATGCGCTCTCCGGGTCTTACCCGGACTATTACGCCTTTAGCTGCCTCCTTGGACGGGACTTCTTTCCAAGAACCGTCAACCTGCCGCACGGTCGCAGTCTCAGGCGTCAGGTCCATCAGGCCACGAATGGCATTGCGAGCCCGGTCCAGAGACTTCGCCTCGATAACTTCGGCCAGTGCAAAGAGGAACATGACCATGGCGGCCTCAGGCCAGTGACCGATTGCCATACCGCCAGTCACGGCAATGGACATCAGGGCATTCATGTTCAGGTTGAGGTTCTTCAATGCAATCCAGCCCTTTTTGTAGGTGCTGAGTCCGCCAGTGAAGATCGATACCAGGGCAAGCGCGACGACCGCCCAATGCAATCCGTCGTTGACCCAGTACACACCCTCAGCGAGCACCGCCGTGATGCCGGAGACTGCCATCGGCCACCAGTTGGTTTTGTGCGCAGGAGGCTGGGTATCACGTGGGTCGTCGGTTTTCTGTACCTCGGTTTCCATGCCAAGCGATTCGATCGCGTCCACTACGGGCTTGAGGGCATCTGTTGTGTGGCGCACCGTCAAGGTACGTTGCATGAGGTTGAAGTCCAGACCCTGCACGCCCGGCATGCCTTGCAGCTTGCTGCGGATGAGGCTTTCTTCGGTTGGGCAATCCATCTTGGCAATACGCAGGACGGTGGTATCTACCGGATCGCCTTGCCGTTCTGCCCGCATCCCAATGGATGCCAGCGCCTTCTCGATGGACTCTGTGGTCGGCAAGGTGTGCTGGACACCTAGCATGCGCTGCATCAAATTGAAGTCGAGCGCGGCAACGCCCGGTACCTTGCCCAGACGATCACGGATCAACGCTTCTTCGGTTGGGCAATCCATGTTGTCGATCCGGTACGTCACGCGCTCTCCGGCCGATTTCGGAGAAGCCGATTCGGACGGCTGGGTGTGCTGGGGTTGGACCGTCGGGGATTTGGCCAGTGCAGCAGTTTCGGCCGCCTCCCCAGTGCTTGCGCCTTGCTCCTTGGCATGCATTCCGATTGAGGCCAAAATCTGCTCCACTTGCGCGCGTGTCTCAGCACGGTGTTTCACCGACAACGTGTGCGCGGCCAAGTCAAAGTCCAGGCTCTGAATCCCTTCGACCGCGCCCAGGTGCGAACGGATTAGTTTTTCCTCGCTCGTGCAGTCCATGTTTTCGATGCGGTAGGTGGTTAGCACGGAGGTGTCCAGCACTGCCTGTGCCTTCATACCGACCGCATTCAGCGCCTGCGCCAAGGCATCGGACGAAACCACGCTGTGCAGAACCGTCAGCTTGCGTTGCGGAAGATCAAAGTCCAGCCTTTCGACACCGGGCATGCCATCAAGCGTGCGCCGCACCAGTGCTTCCTCGTTGCGGCAGTCCATGTTACTCACATGGAAAACAGTGGATTCGGTATCAGCCTGTGCCTTCGTGCAGCCAGTCTGTTGCCCGCTGGAACAGCCGCATGTGTTTGAGGATTCTTTGTTCATAGGTTCGCTCTCGATTGGGAGGGTTATTCCGGATGCCCCTATTGAAAACTCTCTAGTAGGTATAGAGTCAAGTCTTTTGTGAGGCGGAGATCATGCTGCGGATAGGTAAATTGGCTAAGAAGGCTGACTGTTTGGTGCAAACCGTGCGGTTCTATGAGTCGGAAGGGTTGCTCCCAGAGCCCGTGCGCAGCGATGGCAATTTCAGGTTGTATAGCGATACGCACCTGCAGCGCTTGCTATTCATTCGGCGCTGTCGGACCAAAGATATGACGCTGGACGAAATCCGGAAGCTGTTGAGCTTTCGCGACCACCCAAACCTCGACTGCAGCGACGTCAATGCCTTGGTCGACTCACATATCGCCCAAGTCCAGGCCAAAGTCAAAGAACTGCGTGAATTGGAACGAGAGTTGATGGAATTGCGCAGATCGTGCAGCAGTGCCCGAACATCGAAGGAGTGCGGAATTCTCAATACCTTGTCGCACACCGGAGAGGCTGTTTCTGCTTTATAGAGACTTGGACATTCACCGCCGCGTATGGCGATTCGGGGCACATCTGTGTCAAAAAAATCCCGCTCGATAGGCCACATCCACAATTGAGACTGGAAATAGTTTTTTGACAATCACATTTGATAATCCACCATTATCAAATCTCAAATTTAAAGAATTTTAAACCTTAATTCCTTTATGTTTGGTATGTAATATCGTGGTATGTAATTAGTATCAAATAAAGGTGGAGTATGGCCAGATCAGGAATATACAAGTCTGAGGTGCTGCGGGCGCGCGACAAGCTGCTGACCAAGGGGCTCAACCCGTCCATTGACGCCATACGTGCGGAATTGGGTACCGGCTCCAAGACCACCATTCACCGGTATTTGAAGGAGATTGAAGAGGAAGAAGGTGGCACCACGGGCACCAAAGTAGCGGTCAGTGAAGCCATCCAAGACTTGGTCGGTCGCCTTGCTGCCCGCTTGAACGAAGAAGCAGATGCACGTTCAGCCGATGCCTTAGCCGTGAGTGCAGCGAGTCTTGCCTGGGCCAACAAAGAAAATGCCGCGCTGAAGTCAGAGGGGCAGGCAGTTCGAGCTCAGTTGGAACAGACCCAGCGTAGCCTGAGTACAGAAAAAGCTGATCACGCCAAGACCCAAGAGGCTCTGTCAAACAAGACTCATGAGGTCGCGCAACTCAACCAGCGCGTTGCGGACCTGCAGGAGCGCCTGGGAGCCGAAGAGCAGCACCGCCAGTCGCTGGAGGAAAAGCACCAACATGCCCGGGAGGCTTTGGAGCACTTCCGTGTCGCGGCCAAAGAACAGCGAGAGCAGGAGCAACGCCAACATGAACAGCAAGTCCAGTACCTGCAAGCCGAACTTCGCAAGGTCAATGACAACCTGACGGGCAAGCAGCAAGAACTCATGCGGACCCAGCAGGACGGCGTCCGACTGGTGGGAGATCTGTCTCGCGTCCAGGCTGAACTGCATCAGGTCCAGGAAGAGGTGCGAAAGCTCAGGCCACTGAAAGACGCCTTGGCATTCGAACAACGGCGAACCGAGGAATTGGGGCAAAAACTGGTGACGGAGACAGCGGCCAATCAAACCCTGATGGACAACGCCGGCGAGATGCAGACCAAACTCCTGGTCTTGCAAGGGGCGAATCAAACTCTGGGGTTGGAACTGGCTGCAGCCAAAGCCGCCGCATTGGCTCAAGAGGGAGTGGTGGCGAGCATGCTGCAGCGCTTGAGTGCCACAACACCTCCTTCAGAGGGCGCCATACCTGACGGAGCTGTGTAGCCACCAAGCCAATGCGGATAAATTTCAGCCGAAACAAAATGCATAGAACGCGAAACAGAAATGCTATTTTGCGCAACAGATATACGATAAACTGAAACAGAAATACGATAAACTGAAACAGAAATACAAATTTCCGTTTCAAGCAGTGCAACACCTCTCCGAAGTTCTCAAAATTCTAGACGGCGCGCTCAAAGCCAACGCCAGCATGGCCAGCAGCTACGCAGGCTTGCTGGCCGACAAGCTTGAGCAAGACGGCGAGCGCCAGCAAGCCCGCCAATTGCGTGAGCGCTTGGCACGAGCCCCAGTGGCGTTGGTCTCCGCCCAAGACGCGGGCCACGGTGTCAGTCTGGGACAACTTCCTACCGACAACGAGAGCCGCTTGAATACCGTCGATGTGAGTCGACCGCGCAGTCTGGATATTGAACTGGTTTTGCCCAGCGCCATACAGGGACGCCTGAACGAGTTCTTGCAATGCGTCCGCCATTTCGACGAATTGGCCAGGGCTGGCGCCGCCGTACCCAGCCGGCTATTGATCTATGGTCCACCAGGTACTGGCAAAACGCAGACGGCTCGCTGGCTAGCCGCTCAATTAGAGTTGCCGCTACTGACCGTGCGCTGTGACACTCTGGTCAGCAGCTTGCTGGGGCAAACCAGCCGTAATCTACGCAGGGTTTTTGATTTCGCAGAGCAGAATCCCAGCATTCTGTTTTTGGATGAGTTTGACGCCTTGGCGGGCGCGCGTGGTAACGAGCGCGACGTTGGGGAACTCCAACGCGTAGTGATCGCGTTGCTGCAAAACATCGATGCCTTGCCCGACAGCACCATTCTTGTGGCGGCCACTAACCATGATCAGCTCCTGGACGCGGCCATCGGCAGACGGTTCGCGTTTCATCTGCCAATGCCTTTACCAGACGCGGGGCTGCGGACGGCCCTATGGCAACGATGGCTGAATTCGTTTGCCCCCGACGGTCTTGATTGGGACGAGCTGAGTCATCTGTCGGCAGGAACGACGGGGGCTGTCATTGAACATGTCTGCATGGATGCCAAACGCACAGCGATATTGGCTGGCCAACCCCTCATTGAAGAAAGTGACTTGTATCGGCGCCTGGGCCTGGCTCAGGCCCTGGCCTTGGGGGAGCGCCTGAGCACGTCGGAGCAAGAGATCGCGTGGCTGCGCCAATGGGCACCAGACCGTTTCTCACTGCGAGTACTTGGCGCCATGTACAGCCACTCGACCCGCAAGATCACCAGTATCATCCAAGCGGAAAAGGGAGAGAACAATGGCAACAAGAAAGGGGCTCGCCGCAGGTGAAGTCGCGGCCGCAATACCCAGGTCCAATGAATCGAATCCATTTGTACTGATTCCGCACGCTGCAGCGGACCTGCAGAATTACGAGGCCAGTGGTGGTGGTGCCAAAGAGCTTGTCCCCGTCACTCCAGCCCTGCGCCAGGAATTGATTCAAACGTTGCACAACACCCGCGCGGAACTCGCGGACCATCTGCAACGCTATCCCAATCTGAACAGCACCTTGGTGTTCCGGCTGCGGGAAAAAGGCATCGCCAAATCACACCGCCCCATCCATCTCATGGAGCGAGCAGGCCTCGGTTCCGCCGGTCATGCACATCTGGACGAAATGCTGGTGGGGTGTTCGGCAGCAGGTTTTCAGCAGCTGGAACAGTTGATCAGCCAAGGCAATACCAAAGTCCTCAAAGCGAATATCAGTGCCATCCTCCGGATAGAGCCCTGGTCACGCCAACGGCGCAACCCGGAGGGGACTTTGGTGTTGCGCCAGAGTGGCCAAGCACTGGTCCGATTGGTCCGCTTTTGGGATGATCAAGCAACCAATGCGGCACAGACCGATTTAAGAGCGTTGCTTCAACTGCTGGATGTGCGATTCAGCGCTTTGAGCGCAACCGGGCCGGACGTTGTGTTGAAACTGGAAGACTTGGATGCGCTCCCCGAGCCTGTGTTAGAGATGATTCTGGATCATCCCGGAATACGCTCTGTGTATGCCGAACCCTTGGTCGAACCCGTGGCGACCGGTGTGCCTGGCATTCCCATGCCGGTGGCCCCTGTGCTTGGCCTCCCACAAGGCCCGCTGCCTACAGTTGCCGTCTTCGACTCCGGTACGGGCGCAGGCAATGCGGCTTTGACCCCCTGGATCGCCAGTCGCGATATTTATGTTTTGCCGCCGGATACCGATCACGCGCACGGCAATGCTGTGGCATCTCTGGTCGCGGGTGGGACGGCACTGAATCCCGTTTTTTCCTGCCCGCCTTGCGTCGTCCATGACGTTGCAGCCTTGGAGACCGGTGGCAGCCGACTGTCTGACATCGTTGAGCGATTGAGAGACGCTGTCACCAAGCGCCCCGACATCAAAGTCTGGAACCTCTCGCTCGGAGTGAATGCACCCTGTGATCCCGATCAGTTTGGCGAATTGGCACAGGTTCTGGACATGTTGTCTGACCAACATGACGTGCTTTTTGTGGTGGCCGCAGGGAACTATTTGGACGCTCCGCGCCGCACATGGCCACCGGATGCGGCCATGACGCAAGACCGACTTTCAACACCAGGCGATGCGGTGCGAGCGTTGACCGTGGGCTCCATCAGCCACGCCGAAGCACCCGATACCCTGAGCCGAGCCGGAGAGCCTGCACCATATTCCCGTCGTGGACCTGGACCGGTGTTCACTCCCAAACCAGACATCGTTCACCATGGCGGCAACGTGCATGCACCATGGAGCGGTGGCACCACCTCTACTAACGTGCTCGCGCCAAATGGGGCTACTTACGCAAGTTTCGGTACCAGCTTCGCGGCTCCGTTGGCATCGGCCGTGACTGCCCATGTTTGGCAGTCGTTGAACGGTCACCCAAACTTGCAAGCCAATCCAGCATTGGTGAAAGCATTGATGGTCCATGCGAGCCAGCTGTCGAGCCCTGCCTATGCCGGATGGGAACGCAGATACTTTGGGGCCGGTCTTCCCCAAGATGCTCTGAGCGTGCTGTTTGACCGTGACGATAGCTTCACCTTGGTATTTGAGGCCAGCCTTATTCCCGGGGCATGGCGCTGGAGAAAGTCGGACTACCCCATCCCCGCAGCACTTCGGCACAACGGAAAGCTACGCGCGGAAGTCATCATTACCGCGGCCTATGCACCACCACTCAACGCCGCCTATGGTGCGGAGTATGTCCGGGCCAACCTGGAACTGGGCTTTGGTGTGGAAGATGAAGACGGCTTCACAGGGAAGGTACCGCTCCTGGGCGAGGAAGGTACGGCGGGATACGAAGCCGAGCAGGTGGAATATGGCGGCAAATGGGCGCCGGTCAAGGTGCACCGGCGCACATTTCCGAACGGAATATCAGGTGACGCATGGGCACTGAACGCGAAATTGATGCTACGCGCCTTTGAGCCACCTTTGCAGCAGGCGTTGCGCGCCTACATTGTGGTGACCTTGCGTGCCACCGATGGTGATACCAGGGTGCACACCCAGGGCCTTCAAGCACTGCAGGCCAGCAACTGGGTTCAACATTCCTTGCCGGTGCGCGTCCCCGTCATTGTCTGAGGGCTATCAAAAAAGCACATTCGGGGTGGCTCCAGATGAAGCCTCTCAAACTAAAAAACTGGATTCCTGTAACGGGTGCAAATACAACCGTTAATCATTGTTTTGGTTGTTAAAGGATCGAATTAAAGCTCTTATCAGACAGAGCATGGTGGGCGCATTGCCCCGCGTAAAGTAAAATCTGGCTCAACATAGCCGCCACGCCTCTTCACAATGCGCAACCTTGGCGGCTTTTCCGTTTCTGGACGGAACTACAAAGGAATAGCAACGCTGCTGTTGCAACCAAGCGGTCCGTGTGCTGTCGTTGGTGCTGCACCGGCGGCCAAACTTTATGTGCGCATTAAATTTAACGCGCACATACAGCTCACTGTTGCAAGAAATAGTCCCTATGAAGGATGTTGAGTCCAAAGTTCATATGCTAAAAAATAGACAAATACTTCCGGAGCGGGCTTGTACATGCCCTCTTGCATCTGGGCCAGAAAAGCTCGAATTAGCCAAAAAATCCAGATCCGCAAAAGGCGGTCGAAAAAAGCTAACCGCTACAAATAGCACGCAAATCAGAAACACCCAAAATCCATTGATTTCGTAAGTTATTGATTTATATGAATTTTATTTTTCAAACCGCTACAAATAGCACGCAAATCAGAAACGCCTAAAAATTAAGCACCACCACCAGCCCTGCGTTTTTGGGGCGGCTGATCCAGCAAAGCATCCGCATACCGCTCCACACCAAAGGCCATCAAACCTCGGAAATTGATGTGCCCAAAATGCACCGGCCCCATGCGGCGCAGCCAGGCATCCTCAATCGGGTGTTTTTCTTTGCGCCAGCGATCCACGACATGCTGCATCTTCATGGTGTTCCAGGCTATGACCAGATTGGTCAAGAGCGCGTGTGAACCAGAAATCGCCCGGATCTCGTCTCGCCGGCGTCCGCGCTCTGCGGCCAACCGGCCGAAATAGATGGCCCGCTGCAGTTGGTGGACTGACTCCCCGCGGTTCAGTAGGGTGTGCATTTCGCGGCGAAACTCAGGATTGCTGAAGTAGTCACACAAAAACAAGGTCCGCAACGAGCGCCCCAACTGGTCAGCCGCCTTGTGCAAGGGATCACCCTGGGCTGACGTCCCCATCTTCTCCAGCGCTTCCTTGGGCGTCAGCCGACCGCTGCGAATGGAAGCAATCAGACGCAGCAACTCATCCCACCCTTTATGAATTGCCCGTTCCGACACATTGGTAAGCGCGATGCGTTCCAGGTTCTCGGGCAGCTTCACAGATCGAGGGAGGTACAGCCGGCGTTCCGCGAGATCTCGCATTTGGGGGCACAGGTCAAACCCCAGCAGCTTGCTCATGGTCATCGCGACAAAGGTATACCCATGGGTATCTACCGCCAGCATGGACAGCCGCATATTTTCGTCGGACTGTGCTGCGTTGTACTCCTCAACCCCGCTGACCGCCACCGACCCCTGCCGCTCGTTGTGGACGATGGGTTCGTCGTGGGCAACTCCGTAGACATCCAGGACGTGCGTGTATAGGCCAATCGCCCTGGTCCTGCGCCTGGGGTCGGTTCGGGAGTTATAGAGGTGCCGGGACGCATCGAGCGCCATCATGTCTGAAGACGCCTTGGTACCGGAGCCCCAATTTGCCGTGATGGAGTGTTGGCGCTGAAACTCCACCACGCGGTCGTTGGCGCGGCGTAGGCGCCCGTGGGCTTCCAAGGAACGCATTGCAGCAGAAATATGGGCGACCTCGACGCCAGGAATCATCGCGGCCACCCCTTTGGCGTCGTTTTCGGTTCCATGGGCCAGTAGTGCCGCATAGCATGAGACCAATTCCTGGGTGGACTTCGCTCGCCGTCCCAGCAGAACTTCGCTAAATCCAGCCGCGGCATCCGTTTCGACAATGATGTCACCGATCTGTACCTCCCCAATGCTGGAAAACATCATGTTTCGGCTGGCGTCAATGGCCTTGTCCTGTGCCAGGGCCTCTATCTGGGGCAAGTGCACCAAGCCACTCTCGTCAATACTGATTTCACCGGCCTCTACTGCCTCTGACAGGGCTTGCAGACCCGCTTCCAGGTGAGCATTCAGCCGGGTCAGGAATTTCTCCGGGTCGGCATTCAGGCTCAATGCGCTGATCAAGCGCAGCCGGTTTTTCTTCCATTGCGCCGGAGGGATGAGCAAGTCTTCGCGGTTGCGGTAGTCCCAGCTGTGGTCGATCCAAAGCCGAGAACTCCGAAAACCATGACGCACCGACATCATGGTGGCCGCCTTCAATGCATCGAGCGCTTTGCCCCGGTCCTTGTCATTGAGCATTTCGTGCCAAATCGGATCGACAATGCTCACGTCAAAGTCCACGGGAAGCTCCTTGATGCCCTTGGCATCAAGCTCCCGAAGTGCAACGACCTGTCTCAATGGCCGCTGTGTAGCATCGCCCTTGATCTCCAAATCAGAGAACACATTGAGCAGGGATGTCACTTTGGTGGCGTCCTCGGTCAGGGACTGCCGCACCAGTGCTGCATGACCTATTGCAGCGATGGGTTCATCATTGGGGATGAGCTTCTTGAGGGCCTCGATCTTCTCGTCAGCAGTCGTGTCCTCGGCATGGATGATCAAGCGCATCTCATCATGCTGCTTCCGATACTCAACAGCAGTTCGTGCTTGCTTGGAGAGGACGCGCCCCGAGGCATGCCGATAAAGGTCGTTGACCCGACGCCCAGTCAAATACATCAAGGCATCGGTGAGATCCAACAAGGTGACCCGCAAGAAGCAAATGACCTCCAGCATCTGTGTATCCTCACTCAACCGCCTAGAGTCAAACGGAGAACGGTTTGCTACAGCTTGGGCATAGGCGCGCATGCGCGCGGTAGAAATGTGACTCAACGGCCACTTGTCTACTTCAAGCGTCTTGAGATAGGTGATCTTTTCTGAGACTTCAGTCAGCGTTGTGGGGCTGTGCTTGCCTGGCGGGGTCTTCAGCCACTCCAGCATCGTCCCGCCAGCACGCCCACGGCGCGGTGAGAACGCTCCAGAAATCATGCGCTTGCGCACTGAAGCTGGGATCTCCTTCTTGATCCCCTCCATGGCCAAAGCCTCCGTCGAAGCGAATGCCTCGCGGGCGACATCCCGCAAAATCCGGTCTGCAGGGAGGAGATAGCGGCGATCAAACAGCCACCGCTCAGCTGCCTGAACCAAGTCATCCACAGAAGCGGCCGTCTTGGTCAACTCGACCAAGGCCACGAGCCAGGAGCGCAGGGCTACCTACATCGGGAGCCTTCAGCGTGAGAAAACAGGCTTGAAGTGCGACTGCGTGTGCCCGGCCTGTGGCGGTCGGTTGCAGGCGATCAATGCGGGAAACCCGATCCCCACCGTGCCAGCTGGCAAAACCAAACGCCCCCACTTCCGGCATGACGTGGGCCAGCAATACGAGAGCTGCCTTATCAAAATGTCGCAGATCGTCGCCTTGCAATTGCTCTTGCAAGAGAAAGCGATTTACCTTCCCCCCCAGACGGTCAGTTTCCCAGTTGTAGGTGCAAGCGGTCAGATTTACACCGGAACGTCACACTGCGATGGTCTGACCATGGAGGTAGCGGCAAGGGAATGGATCGATGAGCAGGAAGCCAAGATCATCACCGTGCGTGTCCGCCAGACAGGTTGCTGCCTCTGCTTGAAAAACGCGGTTTCAAAGGCATGGGAGCAGAAGTCATCGTCAGTCCGGATGGTCTCCTATGGGCATTGGAGAAGATAGTCCAGCGAGACCCACATGTGAACCCAGCCCTGCTTTTTGAAAGAGCTGTAAACGGCGCCGGCAGGATCAATCTCCAGAAATATGTCATTGCATTGGGCGCTGCAATCGTGGAATACGAACCCCCAATGACTGATGATGAACTCTTGCAGTTAGCCGATTTGCGACAAATCGTGAAGGAATCCATCGGCAATGCAGAGCACACCTATACGCGCACACGCCGGTACGAGAACGCCCTGGTATTGCTTTATCCACGCCTGAGATCTCGCTTGGAGTCCAACAAAGGAACCGAAGAAGTTGTGGGTCAGGTGAGGATCGCCAAAATGCGAAAGCAGGAGACTAATGCGGCTCAACAGATTGTGCAGAACAGAGACTCACAAGAAGGGCGTATGGAGAGAATGGAATTGATACTGCGCCTTGAAGATGTTCGACTGTTTCATGAGTGGGTGCCAAAGACGCAAAGGCCCCACGACCTCATGAGCACAATCAAACATGTTCAGCAAAATCTCAAAAGAAGAGATGCTGCGTACGATGATTTTTGGACAAAAGTGCTGATGTCCGCATGGGTTGCGAGAGAAACAAACGTCGATTTGGCGGATTGGATTCAGTCAGAGAACCCAAAAAATGCGCGGCAGGTGGCGGAAATCATTAAGATTCTGGAGACTGCCTCGATGCTGAAAGAGAAGGCATTGGAAGAGTGAGATCAAAGCACAATTTGCTAAAGAGATTTCTAACGAAAAGTTGCTCTTGGATGTTTGATATGCGGTCTGGCGGCAGCCAGGTCAGCGCAGCGCATGCCATGACCCCCTCTTCGACGCCCAGGCTGTTTGGAGCCCACCGGGCTCCAGGATCCCGGATGTTCTGCCTTCTTCAATGATCAACAGGGGTAGTCATCTTTGATCTCGACGAGACGCTCGTTCATGCAACGAAAGAAAGGCTCGATCGCAAACCTGATTTTCGATTCGAGGACTATGGTGTGTTCATTCGACCGCACCTGAGATTTATGCTCGAAGCGATTGCCCCGAGGTTTGATATCGCTGTCTGGTCTTCGGCAACGAAGATCTACGTGGAATCCGCAGTAAAGCAACTGTTTGGCGATGTCGCCGAGTTGAAGTTTGCTTGGTCAATCGACCGATGCGTGCAGCGTGTTGAACCTAACTCGAATGGGTACGTTTACATCAAGGATTTGCGAAAAGTTCAAGGCCAGGGTTATGCCGTGGAGGGCATTCTCATAGTCGATGATTCGCCGGAAAAGATCGTTCGCCAACCGCGAAACCATGTTCTGATATCTGCATTCACGGGCGCGGAGGATGACGACGCTTTGCTTGAGCTTCCTGCGAGGCTTGTGCACGCCGCTGAGGTGATGAAGAAAAGTACCGTCGGCAATTAGCCAATCGGGTTGGTTTTCCAGCCTGGCTCAAACCTATCCCCAGCTCCTGCTGATCCAGACTCCATCGTAGAGATCGCTAGAAGGTGTTGGCGATGGTGCAAAGTAGCTACTAGGCATATAGGTGCTACTTTGCTGCTTCAGCTTTGCCTAGAACTCGTTTCTTTCTTGGCTTTGGCCCTGGAGGTATAGCCAAATCTTGTAGTTTCCGACCTAGTTCATCGTCTTGGGCCAACTTTCCAAAATCTGCATCGAGAGATAGAGCCGCAAGCACGCGAAAGTAAGTCCCCAGCGTCACCCCTGGATCACCGGCTTCTACTTTGTAGAGAGTTGTTCTGGAGATCGCGGACCGCTTAGCGACGGTGATCGTTGTCATTTTTCGTCGCAGCCTGGCAAGATTAATCCGCTGGCCCAATGCAATAAGTTCGCGTTGCTCGCGAGGAAAGATGATTGGTGATTTGCTCGGCGTGTTTAATATTCTGGACAAATATAGTGCATATTGTTCAGAATATTAAACATTCTGCTTGAACGTGATGAGGACGTCATCCCTGACTGATCCATACGAAACTTGATCGCCGCAATTGGATCCGGCTGCCAATGAACGTCACATAGACATACTGCATCCTCAAACACAAACTTCAGGCTGCTTCATCCTGCGTTGCTCTCTTGATTTTTAGAATGGTTTCGAAGTCGAGCATTTCTCCAACCGGGCTGGACAAGCGTTGGCGCACTCGATGTTCATCGTGCGATAGGAGAATGTCGGCCAGTTCTGTTGGATCAGCTCGATCGGTAATTGACTGCCACTCCTGGTACCAGAGGGCACCCTTGTTCTGGCTCCATTTTCTTAGCCAAGATCGACAAAAATCAAAAATCTGGTTGGGCTGAAAGGACACGAATACCTGAATGGCAATATTGCGTTTCTGGTTGTCAAGATTCGGATCCCCATGCAAGAACAGAATGCCGCCTGCACGTGACATGAATTTGATCAACTGATCAGGGTCGGAAGTATTGACTGGCAAGGGCATGCCCGTCGTCAACGAGTCGCTCTCGGCATATTGCAGCAACACTGCCGACGTACTGTATGTGGTCTGTTTTAAAAGCATGCAAATGACGGTACTTGTTGAAATACCCAAGTCGCCGGCATGTGCTTATGACTGTGATTGGCGACATTGTCACTTACCGACTGTTAAAACCCCGCCTGCAAGCAAGCCCGTCTTAGACCTCAGGCGGTTCCGAAAATCCCAACCCTCTAACGCAGACCACCCGCACTAGGTCGGTATGTCCCTCAAACGCTGCAACATATCCTTGAGCGTGATGTGCTGGACCACTCGGAGCAAGCGAGCTTCCACAGCCGTGTAAACAGCACGTTCAGGCGGCGTGTTTTTTGTGCTGGCTTCGTGTTCTGCCACGATGATTGCCAAAGCCTTTTCCACGCGGGAAGTAACTTCTTGCACGATACGTCTGGCGGCAAGTTCCGGCATCCCTAGCTGCTGCGCCGCGGCCAATACAGCACCCAATGTCACGTCCCCAAAGGTATGCGCACCGGGTAGCGGGAAGGCCATTGGCACTTGATTCCAAGTGGCATGTTCGTCTGCAAATGTTTTGGTGTGGTAGCTTCCTGTACAAAGCAGGTCGTAGTGCGGTGCCAACGAAATGCCGTCAGGGCCCACATGGAAGGAGAGGTTTTTTAGGTGGCAGTCATCGTTGCCCACCAAGATGTTGAAAACCAGCCATCGAAAAACACCGTTGCGAGTTGCCAGCTTGTTGGTTGTCCGGTCAATGACTTGCGAGAGCGCCTCTAGGCTTGCGCCAGAGTGCTTGAACGTACGGTCCTTATTCAGCAGCTGGCAAGCATCGATTATGTGCAATCGTTTGACACTTGGAGCCGTCAAGGGGTCCGCAGCGCTTAGTGCTGTTTTCTCGACGACCCGGTCAAACCGTTCGATGAGGTAAACCGGCTCAGGCACATATCGCATATCAACAAACGGAACATTTAAGCGAGCCGCTTTCGCAAGCCGCATTGTTACGAATTCGTTGAAAACAGAGGCCGGATATGTCGAACTGTCTGGATGGTCGGGCTTAAGGATGTACGTGGAGGGAGTGGCGCCGACAGGCTCAAAGAGCGCAGACTTTTTGATGACAACAAGCATCTTATGCTGCGCACCAGCCAGTGACATACGCTTGGGCGCCCCCTTTGAAAGCGTTTGCTTTGGAAGGTCCCGGATACGCAAGCTTAATGACTGGTTAGTAAGCTCGCTCAATGTAAATTCAACAGGCAGCGAGACCCCTGGCGCAAGCAATGTCAACGACCCGGCAGACTCTGCGCCCAGGTAGGTCAACAATGCAAAAGCGTCTTCATGGTCTTTGATGCCAGCTTCTTTGGCGACTGCTTTTCTAAGTAACTCTTCAGGCAGCAGGTTGTCGAAATACCACTGCACCGGACGCAGCGTGCCTCCGTCTTCATGTCGCAGGGTACTGCGCGCAAGCGCTGGCGACAAATCAAAACTACCCTCACTTGTGGCCCACACCGGGTCGTACTCAAAAACCCAAAGGTTGTTCCCTTCGCTAAGCGTGCCAACAAGCGCAACGTCCACGAAAACGTTTAGGCTACGCATGACCCTCCCCAGCATCAACAATGTTTGCTGAGTCCACAGAGCTTCGCTTGACGGGGTTAGCCTCAGTCGCACCCATCGCTCGCTCAAGAGCTTCTCTTTGAACACGATGCAAGGCCGGCACGGCTGATTCCGGCAAATCGACGCTAAGAGTAAGGCCTACCTCCTTCAAAAGCTGAAGAACCTTACCCAATTGGACGGTAGGCATCCCTTTTTCGAGGTTTACAGCGGTCTGCTTACTCACACGTGCGGTTAGTGCCAGGTCGTCAAGGCGCACCTTGGCGCTCTTGCGAACGGCCCGTAGCGCGAACCCAAGGTCTTCCGCTGAATGAATGATGCGCTTCATAAAGTGACTGCCATAGTAGTCACTAAAGCATATCAGCCATCAAGATATCGTGCAAGTGACTGTCGTAGTAGTCATTACGCCAAAACTAGAGCCAAGCAGTCAAAAAGTGACTGCTGCAGTGGTCACAAGGACCATTTTGATGTTCGCACTGGAGAAAGTGACTACTGAAATAGTCACTCGACTCTATGCTGGCATGTGAACATGCAGCTTGTTCCTTTCTAGCGTCTCGATCAAGTTTATAGTTTCAACATGAAGGGGCAATGTTCTAAAGTTGCTCAAAAAATAGAATTTCGTGTACAGTGAGGCCATAATTTTTATGGGTTACGAGACCTTTCGGCGTAAAAGTCATGCGCAGCTAGCGAAGCACATCCGAGCAATCGCAAAGAACACGGTTTCGGTATTTATTACCGACCACGCGAAAAGCAGGATGAAGAAACGCAAAGTCACTTCCCAAGAGGTGTACGAGTGCCTGCAGCTTGGTTCGATAGTTCGAGAGCCGGAAGAAAATCAGGAAAAAGAGAGCTTGGAGTGCCGTATGGAACGCTATGTTTCGGGCCGCCATCTCGGTGTCATCGTTGCACTTTGCGACGAAGATCCTGATGTAGTCGTTGTGACTGTGTTTGAGATTTCTTGAGTGTTTGAAAGTAGGGGCACATCATGTATCACTACAAAGAGTGTGGATTGGACAATGTTTGGCTGGAGAACGGGTACATCGTCAAAAAGACGGCCTATGGGAAAGCGACGTCTGTTGATGACGCAATCAGCTTGCACAAAGTTCTTGCGATGGAACTTGCGCAGAAAAAGGGCAGAATTACTGGCAAAGAGCTGCGTTTCATGCGTACCGTACTTGGCATGTCCCAAGAAGGACTAGGAAAATGCGTTGGCGCATCTGAACAGTCAGTCAGCCTTTGGGAGCGTACTGGCAAAGTTCCACAGTACGCAGACAGTCTCATGCGATTGATCTTGTCTGAAAATCTCAATGGGAACAGCAAAGTCTCCGAAGTCATCGATCGCATCAATACGGTTGAACGTATTTGCAACCAGCAAATCGTGGCTCGCGAGAAGAAGCACAAGTGGACCTCATCCACTGTGAACAATATCGAAAATGATGAGCGCTTTGCCTTGGCTGCTTAGCCATTGGTAAAATGCGTTCAGAGCCGCTAGGGACCGGGTGTAAGCCCCCTTAGGGATATATGAATGAGGAAGCCCGCGCAAGCGGGCTTTTTCTTTGCGCGACTGAAAGTCACCTGTGGCGACATGTTTGCCGCATTGCTCTACCCTCCCATTTGCCTTCAGCGTTTTCCTCCTGAAGGCGGAATCTGACCAAAGCGTCAACGGAGGTGTCAGATCGACCGTTTGAAACAGATGATCAAAAGCATCTGGCCATTCAGCAATAAACCATCAAAAGCAAGCCTTGAGCGGCAAGCAGAGTTCACCAATTTAATGGAACTCGCGCAGGATGTTGCAGCCCGCGATCCCCGCGGTTTGCTGGATCTTGTGCGGCTCTACACAAGGCCTATCCAGACAGAGCTTCTTCTGTCTTGCGCCAAGAGACCACCTCATGAGGGCAAGGCTGAAATAGCCCCTCATCAGTTATTTATGCCTAGTGCACGTCTGGTGCTTACAAGCCACTCGCACTATCCGCAACTGGATGAGACTCAATTCGAAGTTGATTTGGCCAAGGATCCCATCTTGCCAGGCCCCTGGTATCGGGAGCGATATGCCAAGGCACTCTCAGAGGTAGGCAGTGGAAAGAAGTCCGGTGCTTGGGAACAAGACGGGAATCATTCGGTTGCTGCAATTCTTCCGTGGGGAATCGCTTGTGTGTTCGGTGGAAACCACTCGATTGCTGCTGGGATCCTCGCCGGTGAAGGCGTAGTCACTCCATGTGAAGCATGGGATATGAGCGGCTTGCTGGCCAAGGTCCGCTGTGACGGAATTCACTATGTTGAAATCGAAACTGGGAAACCGATCTGCAAAATGCACGATCCGAAGATGGGCGCCGTTTTTGAGATCGGCCGACTGTTGGAACAGCATCAAATTACACCGTTACGTCGGCTCTAAAGGGCGTCATGAAAACGTGGTTTGCGCCTGAAGAGTGTCCTGCTTGAGTGAATATGGACAAGCAGCTTGCACCTTTCGTATGAGCGAGCCAAATTGCCCCAATGTTGAACCCCATTGTGAGCGAAATCAACAGGCTCATCCTGGGGCGAGAGCACGACTCGATGCCCTGCAGATTCCAATGCATTGAAAAAATCGTTGGCAAAAGCAAGCGCTTTATCCAGGCCGGCCATCGATGTGGTGACGTCCAGCAGGAGATTCTTGTAAGGTTTGAGATGTTGACCCTCTTCAACTTTGCGACTAGCTTGGAAATGAGCGTTCGCTCCTCGCACCAAACTGTGCATGCCAGTAACCGGTAGCCGTGGTTTATTGGCTTTGGACTCGGGCAGTGCTGTACGGCGAGGTTTCTTTGCAAAGTGGAAGTCGCCGTCCTTCGACCAACTAACTTGATCGCCGGGTTGTGCCTCCGGCAGTGGGGGGCGCCCCGGAGCTTTGCCGACCGCCAATTTAGCCCAGTATCCCCTCTCTGGACGCGGTACCCGAAGAATTGAGCAGATACGTGCCAAGAAGCTTCCAGACACCTCGAACTGTGCCGCGACCTTGGTCATCGGTGTAGTCCAAATCAGTTCGTACAGATCTTCCCGAGTGATCACTTATGCTCCTTGGTAGTGGTTCACGGTGCTTGGCGATACTGTAGCTTTATTACATAAATTGAATCGTCCCGAGTACGGGCATAACATCATTGTCCTTCAGCCTGATTTCCAGCAAAAATATCAACTAGTTGATTCACTCCTGATGAAAGGTAACCTCGAGAATGTGTCGAAATCAATCATTGCATTGCAATGAAGGCTAATGTCTGCGGCCGCGTATAGACCAAGTTGAAATGCTTCATCGATATACCGTTTAATGATCTTTCATTCGGTAAGCTGTATTTATTCGTCCAATCAGCAGTCAATGTGATTGGACTCCAGAATTGGTAATCACACAAAGCATGGGTGATGCCAATGACGCGACAGAAGGACTACATTCTCAATATTGGACAAAATTACGTTGGGTAAGCCAAGATTTGTTCATATTTAGATGGGTGGTGGTTTTTTACTCGACTCTTGTTTTTTTATGGTCAAGAGTATACGTTCCCACTGGTCGGGATGTTGGTTTTTTAACCAAGTACCAATGGCAATAGCTTCGCGGAAAAACTTTTTTTGCTCCTTTTGCGTTTCGCGTGCTAAGGCAGCCGCTCTTTGGGCCTTAAGTTTCTCAATCCGAGCATCAATTTGATTCAGTTTTGTATTCATCCCCATATTTTGCTGATGCAAACTACGAATTGCAAATCGCTAAGCTTATGGAATTGACTCCACTGCCGCTTGGGGTGCGGGGATGTCCTGAATAAAGCACAGTCGCTCGAGTTCGCAGACAGAGTTCTTGGACAAAATCGGCCCAATGATTAGCGTGATGCCTAACGCAGTGCTTGGACTCAGGATAAGGTCTAAATTACCTAGTGGATCGTTGGTGATTGAGCGCTTGGATACCCAATCTGTCTTGCCACAGCACGGTCCAATGTCCTCGATGGAGGTCTCAACGTGCACACCGCCCATCCCAGCCGCTTCAGAACTGTGAAGTATCTAAACAGCGCTATGTCGAGCATGCGTCACATTTATTCGGGGAGCTGTGGCTGATCAACTTCTACCTGAGGCAACGGTTGGCTGAACGTGCGTGGGCTATGCAGATTGGCTTTAAAAGTGATGCATTTGCATTTGCTTATGGAAGTTGTAAAAATTTCAGAAGGAAATTACTTTACCAATAGCGCACTTACGCAAAGTGCTACTTTTCTTGGATAAAAAATGGCAATCTTTCATCTATCTATTCGTCGTGTTTCACGCGCTCGCGGGCAATCAAGTGTCGCAGCCTCCGCCTACAGGACAGGCACAGTGCTGTTAGATGAGAGAACCGGACTGACCCATGACTTTCGAAAAAAAAGAGGAGTTCTTTTCTCGAATTTAATTCTGCCTGAGGGCGCACCAGACTGGAATCGATTTGAGTTGTGGAATCAGATAGAGGCTGCTGAGAAACGGGTGAATTCCTGTCCCGCCCGGGATTGCGTAGCTGCACTTCCTTTTGAGTGTTCGTTGTCAGAGCAAATGCATTTAGCGGATGAAATGGGTCAGTGGATTTCGGGCCGACACCGTGTAGCGGTCGACTGGGCCATGCACAGGCCAGTTTCAGAAAGTGATAACCGAAATATTCATGTCCATTTTCTATTCTCAGGTCGTCGTCTCTCACCCAATGGGGTCGCAGAAAAATCCAGAGAGCTCGACAGTCAAACTGAAGGACCTTTAGAAATTCGTGCTTGGCGACAAAAATGGGCGGTGCTTGTAAACGAAGCATTAAGTCGCCAGTTCATAGAGTTACGAGTGGATCATCGTTCTCATTTCGAAAGGGGGATATTCGACATACCTACAATCAAGGAAGGTCGAGGTCCAAGTGCTTTTTTAAAAAAGAAGAAGAATGAAGAATGTCGAATTATTAATTCGAAATTGCGCGATCTTAATTTAAGCCAATTGCAAGACAAATCTCATATGGATGAGCGGATTATGGAGGAAATGTATGTCAGTGAGCCGCCGTTCGAAATTGAATATAAATATTTAAGTTCGTTGCGGAATCGATCTGGATTTTAAAATATATGGATTTGTAGGTATAAGTTTATTATAGAAATCAACATGAGGGTTGCGGTTTGATTGAAGCAATGTCGACTCCCCCCCCCCTCCCTCCAGTTTCAGTAGCATTTGCCTCAGAACTTTCAGACCAAACAGAAATTCAAAATAACTTACTAAGCTGGCGACTTACGCCAATATCGGCTTCTAGTTATCGGCTACCGCCATTGACTGCAACTGGCCTTATCCGGTCTGCAGATCTCGCAGATCAGGGCTACCCACGAATGTCTGAGTTCGTGGCTGTGACATTTGAGAATTGGAAGACCACTTCGGGTCGTCGTCAACTGTGGGCCAGCTGCTGCCATCGGTGAATGACTGCTTCGGGGAAGTGAATATGGCGCGTTTAGGTGATGCGAAGTGCCTATTTAGAAGTTCAGCTGTTGGCGCCGATTGAATCTTGACAGTGCGTGCCGATTCAATTTTGATAGGGGGCTTGTAGCCAGCAGTTAGGCTGCTGACTGTGGATAACTATAGTCCTTTAGGGGTTTGTCACCTCCTGACTGGCTTCGGCCCGGCGGTATTGCTCCCTTGATTTGATCTTTCCCTTGGCCTCCTTTGAGCTGTGCCGGAACCGGTAGGACTCATTGCCAGTCTCAACGATGTGGCAGTGATGGGTGAGTCGATCCAGTAATGCCGTGGTCATCTTGGCATCCCCGAACACGGCTGACCACTCTGCAAACGTCAGGTTGGTAGTGATCAGAACGCTGGTGTGTTCATAGAGCTTGGACAGCAGATGGAACAGCAATGCTCCCCCGGCCTGGCTGAATGGCAAGTAGCCCAGTTCGTCCAGAATGACCAAGTCCATGCGCATCAAGCTCAGGGCGATTCGACCTGGATTTCCCTTGGCCTTCTCCTGCTCCAACGCATTGACTAGGTCAACCGTGGAATAGAAGCGCACACGCTTTGAATGGTGTGTCAGACCAGAGATTCCCAGCGCAGTCGCCAGATGGGTCTTACCGGTGCCAGGACCACCAATCAGAACAACGTTCTGTGCATCCTCCGTGAACGTGAGGTCCGCCAACTTTTTGATGAGCGCTTTGTCCACTGGTGAGACTTCGAAGTCGAAGCCTGCCAGGTCCCGATGAATCGGGAAGCGTGCTGCCTTCATCTGATGGGCAATGGAGCGCATGTGCCTGTCCACATCCTCGGCCTGGAGCAAGTGTTCAATCAGCCAGCGTGAGCTCTGGATTGTTGCGCCGCCGTCTTGCTCCATCAGGTCGCCCCAGGCATTGGCCATGCCATTGAGTCGCAAGGCCTTGAGCTCGCTTTGAACGTTGCGTTCTGCATCATGCATGGAAGACTCCCTGGTCATCGTTATGGGTGGGCCGCAGGCGGTCGTAGCGTGCGGTATCAGCTATGGGAAGGTGGGTTAGTTGCAAAGCGGTCTGTGCATGCTCGGGCCTGGGCGGTGCATTCAGCCGTGCCAGCACATTGCGCACATGCTCAGCACTGACGCTGCCATTGGGCGTGGCCCCTTCAAGCACCAGATCAACCGCCACCAACACGGCGTCCAATCCAGCCTGCGGTACAGTGGCCAACACCTGTGCCATCGTGCGATCTCCTCCTGCGTGTCGCAGTAGGGATTTGCGCAAGCGCTGCAAAGGCGCGGGCAGATCCAGGAACGGCGCCCCGTTTCGCAACGCACCAGGCTTGCGCTGTATTAGTTCAATGTAGTGTTGCCAGTCGTATGTCGTTTGGCCGCTGCCCGGAGTTCGGGCGTGACTGGCGATGATGGTTTCCGCACATGCAACATCCACGCGGTTGGGATACAACCGTGTGCTCACCAGATGCCCAGCCCACTCACATGGCACGGAGTAACGGTTGCGCGCCACAGCAACCAGACAAGTGCTGCTGACCCGTGCAGGCTTCTCCACGTAGCCATCAAACAGAACAGGCATGGACATGAGATGGGGACGCTCCAACTCCAGCATCTCCGCTACGGTGAACTGCTTGTGAATGGGATGCGCCGTGTCAGCCCAGATCGAGTGGCACCGCTCCCCGAGCCAGGTGTTGAGTTCAGCGAACGATCCAAAGCGTCGCGTACCAGCCTCAATCCAGATGCGCCTGCGACTGTCCTGCACGTTCTTCTCCACTACCCCTTTCTCCCAGCCCGATGCCACATTGCAGAAGTCGGGATCAAACAGGTAGTGGCTGCACATCGCCGAGAAGCGCGCGTTAACAATGCGCCCCTTGCCCTTCTTGACCTTGTCCACTGCAGTCTTCATGTTGTCGTAGATGCCACGCCTGGCAACACCACCCAGCGCATGGAATGACCGGGTGTGCGCATCGAACAGCATCTCGTGGCCCTGCCCAGGGTAGGCCACAAGCCAGAAGGCACGACTGGCGCATAGCTTCAAATGGGCCACCTGCATCTTGTAAAACACACCGCCAACCAGCAGCCCCTCCTCACTCCAGTCGAACTGGAAGGCCTCACCGAGCTCGAAGCTCAGTGGCACAAAGGCCTTGGTGGGGTCCTTGGCTCTTTCTTCACGCCATGATCGAATGAAGTCAGTCACTGCGCTGTAGCCACCCCGGTATCCCTGGGCCTGTATCTGCGCAAATAGCGCCTTGCCAGTGCGCCGTGCATGCTTAGCCCGGTGTGCGTCCGTGCGCAGCGCTTGCTCCAGCACAGGCTCAAATGGCGTGAGCTTGCCCTCAAGCTTCTTGCGTTCGTACTTCGGGGTTATGTCGCCGGGAGCCTTGAGCCACTTCTTGACCGTGTTTCTGGCCAGTCCCGTTCGTCTGCAAATCTCTCCGTCAGAGAGTTGGTCGCGCAACTTCATGCGCCGCACCTTGCCAATCATGTCCATGGTGATCACCTTTTACATCCCTGCTGAAAGTTTCAGCAGGGCAGTGGAACACCCCTGTCAATTTTGGATCGGCACTCTCGATCTCACACTGTCAACTTTCGGTCGGCGGCAACACATCCACATGCCGCTGCAAACGAGTTCAATATCAGCCCTCAGATGATGACCATGAGGCTAAATCAGAGCGGTGCAAAGCGGATCATGGGATACAGCAGGGGATAAATGCAGGAATGCTACCGCCGCTCCTGCACAAATCACAACCGCAGGAATCGGTCATTCTTCAGGACTTGGATTCGGAATATTGGCCCGTTTTGCCCAAGATTTCACCGTTTTTTTACTTTGAAATATCATTGGACATCGGTAGCGGTGCTCCTTCAGTGCCCTTCAATTGTCGAAATTGCTTCTGGACAATTGGATTGCAATCCAATTTGCATACTCAGACATCAAATCAAATAGTCCCAAGATCACCCAAATGATTGATTTCTTTGGGACTAATTTGCATATTCAATTGACAAGGACAGTGATCCACCCCGCCATTGCACCAACGCAACAAGGAGAGAAGCATGAACGCTACATGGGTTGAAGAAGACACCACCACCGAAGCGGCGGAAGCGGCGGAAGCTGCTGCAAACCGCAACAAAGAACTCAAGATCGAGCGCGAAACCCACAAGCTGGAAAAGCGACTGTGCCGCCAGATGGGCCAAGCCATTGTGGACTTCAACATGATTGAAGAAGGCGACCGCGTCATGGTCTGCATGTCCGGCGGCAAAGACAGCTACGGCATGCTCGACATCCTGCTCAAGATGCAGCAGCGCGCGCCCATCAACTTCGAAATCGTGGCGGTCAACCTCGACCAGAAGCAACCCGGCTTCCCCGACCACATCCTGCCTGAGTACCTGGCCAATTTGGGGGTGGAATTCCACATCGAAACGCAAGACACCTACTCCATCGTCAAGCGCAACATCCCCGAAGGCAAGACCATGTGCAGCCTGTGCAGCCGCCTGCGCCGGGGCATTTTGTACAACGTGGCGCGCAAGCTCAAGTGCAACAAACTCGCACTGGGTCACCACCGCGACGACATGTTGCAAACCTTCTTCCTGAACATGTTTTTCGGCGGCAAGCTCAAAGGCATGCCGCCCAAACTCACCAGCGACAACGGCGAATTCGTCGTGATCCGCCCGCTAGCCTATGTGGCCGAGAAAGACCTGATCCGCTGGGCCGCGCACCGCGAGTTCCCCATCATTCCCTGCTCACTCTGCGGCAGCCAGACCAACCTGCAGCGCGTGCAGATTGGCAACATGCTGCGCGACTGGGAGAAGCAATACCCCGGTCGCGCCGAGACCATGTTCACTGCGCTGCAAAACGTGGTGCCCTCGCACCTCATGGACCACACCAAGCACGACTTCAAGAACATCCGCCCCACCGGCATCGCTGACGAGAACGGCGACAAAGCCTTCGACGCGGAAGACCTGCCCGCGCCCGCACTGCCCAGCCTTTCCGGCTTGCCGGGCGTGCAAGTGGTATCGCTATAAATTCAGGAGCATATTGCGATGATTCTGCGGGCGCTACAACGGTTTTTTGCCTTGATATCGGTCGCTTTGCTGGGCGCGTGTTCCCTGCCCCGCATGATCGACAGCGATGTGCAAAGTTTTGCGGGCAACGTACTGCCCGCCAGCACAGCAGACTTCCGCTTCGAGCGCCTGCCCTCGCAGCAGCAAAACCTGGGTTTGCAAGACACCCTGGAGAGCATGGCGCAGGAGGCCCTGGAGCGCATCGGCCTCACCCGCAATGACACATCGGGCCGCTACCTGGCCCAGGTCGGCCTGGGTGTAGACAACATCCGCAACCCGCACTACCGCCCGCCCCGCCCCCGCTTGGTGAAGGGTGCTGACGGACGCTGGTACGAGGAGTGGCCCATGACCCCGGACATCGAAGTGCCCTGGTACCGCCACCGCGTACACCTGACCCTGCGCGACAGCAGCACCAGCCAGGTCGCCTACGAGACCACCGCCGTGTTCGACGGCCCTTGGCGCGACACCCTAAACCTCGTGCCGCCCATGCTGGAAGCCGCACTCAAGGACTACCCCAACCCCGGCACCCGCCGCGTGGTGGTAGAGCTGCCCGCCCCCGGACAAGAGGCCCGCTGAATGTCCGTCACCCGCATCATTGCCGTGCGCCACGGCGAAACCGCCTGGAATGTGGACACCCGCATTCAGGGTCAACTCGACATCGGCCTGAACGACCGCGGTCTCTGGCAAGCCGAGCGCGTGGGCCAGGCACTGGCCGACGAATCCATAGACCGCATTTACAGCAGCGACCTGCAACGCGCCCACACCACCGCCCAGGCCATTGCCCGCTACGCCGCCCAAGCGAGCGCGCGCGAGGTGCAATTGCACACCGGCTTGCGTGAACGAGGCTTCGGCACCTTTGAAGGCGAGACCTGGGCCGACATTGCCGAAAAGTGGCCCGACGAGTCCCGCCGCTGGAAGCAGCGCGACCCCCACTTCGCCCCGCCCGGTGGCGAAACGCCCACCCAGCTGCTGGCCCGCGTGCAAGCCACCGTGGACGACATTGCGGCGCGCCACCCGGGCGAGCACATCGTGCTGGTGGCCCATGGTGGCGTGATGGACATGCTCTACCGCCTGGCCACCCGGCAGGAGCTGCATGCCCCGCGCACCTGGCACCTGGGCAACGCGGCGATCAACCGGCTACTGTGGACACCGGACGGCCTGAGCCTGGTCGGCTGGGGCGATGCGCGCCATCTGGAAGACGACGCGCTGGACGAAACCACCGCCTGAAGCCCGACCGGAACCTGCCATGCTCCATTACGTGCTGCACGCCGGCTCCGTCCCTTGGCAAGACCAACTGCTGTATGCCGGCCTCATCGTCGCGGTCATCGCCGCAGTGTTCTTCGGCCTGTGGTGGCGCAAACGGGCCAGTCGCCCGCAACAAGGTGACTTTGCAGCGCTGGTCCAACAAGGCAACGTGGCTGAAGCGCTGGAAGCCCAAGCCCAAAGCCCGCTGGCCGATGCGGCTGATGCCTGGCAGGAAACCCGGCACACCATGGAGAACGTCAAGACCGGCGTGGAGCGCTTCCTCGCGCTGATCTGGTCGCTGCTCTCCGGGCTGCTTTGTTTGATCAGCGTATCTGCCGTTATCGGGTTTGCATGGGATTTCCCCGTCGTGGATTGGAGTCTGCTGGCTTTTTACACGGTACTTGGCGGCGTCACCGGCTGGTTCACGCGCGTGCAGTGGCGGGACTTCCGCGGGCGGAAATAGACGCCCCCCTCCAGCCCGGCCTAGGGTTCCCCCGATCGGCACCAAGCGCTTGCTCGGCAAAAATGCCGCATGAGCAAAATCATCGTTTTCGCTACCCCGGTTTTCTTTCTCCTCATCGCCTTGGAGTTCGCCTGGAGCCGGCGCGCCAATGCCCGCGTACCCGGCAGCCGGGCCTACCGGCTGAACGACGCCATCAACAGCATCAGCCTCGGCATCCTGAGCCAGGTAGCAGGCGTGCTGACCAAAGTGCTCACCGTGGGCATCTATGCCGCCGTGTTCAACGCAGTGGCCTGGTACCCCGACCTCGCTTTCTGGAGCACCTGGTACGGCGTAGTGCTGGCTTTGGTGTTTTACGATTTCTGCTACTACTGGCTGCACCGTGCAGGCCACGTGGTAGCGCTGTTCTGGGCGGCCCATGTGGTGCACCACCAGAGCCAGCACTACAACCTCTCGACCGCCCTGCGCCAAACCAGCAGCGGAGCGTTTTTCGGCTGGATCTTCTACATCCCTATGGCCATAGCCGGGGTGCCACCGCTGATTTTCGGCATCGTGGCGCTCATCGACCTGCTTTATCAGTTTTGGGTGCACACCGAGCAGGTCGGCAAGCTGGGCTGGTTTGACCGCGTGTTTTGCTCACCCAGCAACCACCGGGTGCACCATGCGGTGAACGACCCGTACATCGACAAAAACTACGGCGGTATCCTGATGGTGTGGGACCGCATGTTTGGCACCTTCCGCGAGGAAGAGGAGCCCTGCGTGTACGGCACCCGCGGCGCGCTCAACAGCTGGGACCCGGTCTGGGCCAATGCCGAGGTGTACTGGGGCCTGGTCCAAGACAGCTGGGCCACCCGCCGCTGGATGGACAAGCTGCGTGTCTGGGTCATGCCGCCCGGCTGGCAACCGGCAGACCTGGCCGCCGCCCACCCCAAACCCGCCTTCCGGCTTGAACAGGTGCAGACCTTCAACCCGCCCCTGACCACCGCCCAACAGTGGTTCGCAGGCCTGCAGTTTTTGGGGCTGCTGGGCGCCGTGGCTGCTTTTTTGTGGGTCGCGGACAGCCTGAGCTTTGCCGATGCAGCGCTGTATGCGGCAGGGCTGTTTGCTTCGGTATGGGCGGTGGGCCGCTTTATGCAGCATGGCCTGGGAATGCTGGAGGTGTTGGCGGTGGAGGCTGCCGCCTGGGCCAGCCTAAGTGCGGTAGACCTGCTGCCCGGCCACCTGCTGGCCAAACCGCTGGTCATGACGATTGCTATTCTTTTCATAGCTGCTCGCGCATATTCCACGAGCGCTACTGGCCAAAAACACTCAAAACCTACAGTCCTGCTGTTGGCCTCGCTGGTGTTTTCGTTAGCGGGTGATGTGTTCTTGATGCTGCCGGGCGACTTCTTCATCCCCGGGCTGGCAGCGTTTCTGGTGGCGCACGCGTTCTACATCGCCCTGTTCCGGCAGGATGCCCCGTGGTTTGCCAACCGCCGCGCTTTACACGTGGTGCTCGCCTTCGGCGCTACGGTCTATGCCGTGCTGTGGAGCCACTTGCCCGACATGGGCCTGCAAATCGCCGTAGCAGCCTACATCGCGGTAATTTGCTTGATGACGTCCCAAGCCCTGGGCCGGGCCAGCACATTGGGCGATGCGGCTGCAGTGCGCGTGGCTTTGGGTGCCTGCATCTTCATGGCGAGTGATGCGCTGATCGCGATCAACAAATTCCTCACGCCGGTGCCGCTGGCTTCTTTCTGGATTTTGGTGACTTACTTTGCTGCGCAGTTGTTGATCGTGCACTTCGCACGCGTTGCCGACACGCCGGCCGAAAAAACGGCGTCTTAGTCGGCCGTTTAATCGCCCAACAAATCCACCACCGGCCCCGCCGGTGCCGTCACCCCGAGGTGACGGTAGGCCGCCAGCGTGGCAATGCGGCCACGCGGGGTGCGCTGCAGGTAGCCCTGCTGGATGAGATAGGGCTCGATCACGTCTTCAATGGTTTCGCGCTCTTCGCCGATGCTAGCGGCAATGTTGTCCAGCCCCACAGGGCCACCGTCGAAGCGGTGAATCACGGCCTCCAACAGCTTGCGGTCCATCAGGTCGAAGCCTTGCGGGTCCACATCCAGCATAGCCAGTGCGCGGTTGGCAATGTCCAGAGTGATCTTGCCGTCGCCTTTGACCTCGGCAAAGTCGCGCACGCGGCGCAGCAGGCGGTTGGCAATCCGCGGTGTGCCGCGTGAGCGGCGGGCGATCTCGAAACCGCCGTCCTCATCCATAGGCACACCCAAGAGGCCCGCACTGCGCTTGACGATACGGGCCAGCTCTTCATTCGTATAAAACTCCAGCCGCGCCACGATGCCGAAGCGGTCGCGCAGCGGGTTGGTCAGCATGCCGGCGCGCGTGGTAGCGCCCACCAGCGTGAAGGGCTGCAAATCGAGCTTGATGGAGCGGGCCGCCGGGCCTTCGCCAATCATGATGTCGATCTTGTAGTCCTCCAGCGCCGGGTACAAGATTTCTTCCACCACCGCAGAGAGGCGGTGGATTTCATCGATGAACAGAACGTCGTTCTTTTCAAGATTGGTCAACAGCGCGGCCAGGTCCTTGGGCTTTTCCAGCACCGGGCCCGAGGTCTGGCGCAGGTTCACACCCAGCTCGTGGGCAATGATGTGGGAGAGCGTCGTCTTGCCCAAGCCGGGCGGGCCGAACAGCAGCACGTGGTCCAGCGCCTCATCGCGTTTTTTGGCGGCACCGATAAAGATTTCCAGCTGCTCGCGCACCTTGGCCTGGCCCACATATTCGTCGAGCAACTTGGGGCGCAGGGCGCGTTCGATGGCCTCTTCGCTGTTGGACACGGGCGCGGCCGACACCACGCGGGGTGCGGGCGGTGGGGGAACAGCAAAATCGTCGGTCTGAATGCTCACAGCAGCGGCCTATCCAAGCAGAAAAAACAAGAAACTCCAGCGGGGTGCCCACTATAGCGCGCAGCTTGCCGCGCTCAAGAGAAGGCGGCAGACTGCCGATAAGCACCTTATCCCCCTCTGGCGTGCCGCGTGGCGTGCCCGACGTTTGCACCTGTGTTTGCTTGAAAGGCAGCGCCCGCCATGGCCATTCGCCCCCTGTTCTCCCCGCAGCCCCGCCCTGCCAAAGCGCTCGTCGCCTTGCTGGCCGCCACGCTGTGCTGCGCTGCCGCTTGGGCCAACGACGCAGAGCCCGCCAAGAAGCCGCTGGAAAAAGCTCCGGCCAAGACCACCAAAAAAGAGGCCGTGGGCGAAATCACCGCCACCAGCGCCTCCAACCCCAAAGATGTCGGCGACCAATTGCGGGACGCACTGGGCAAAGAAGTCGTCCCCAAAAAGAAACTCACCATCACCGTCTCGGGCGGGCATGGCGGCGCCGCACCCGCTGCTGCTGGCAACGGCCGCGTAGCTGCCCCGGCGACATCAGGGCTGAACAGCCGCCAGTACATCCAGGCCCGCGCCGCTGCGCTGGCCGGACAAGGTGACGCACCAGCCGCACACGCTGCGGCGGGCGCAGATGCCCATGGTGGCGAGGTGCACTGGGCCTACGAGGGGGAAACCGGCCCGCAGGCCTGGGGCAAGCTCAAGCCCGAGTTCAACCTCTGCGCCATCGGCAAGCGCCAGTCGCCCATCAACATCGAAGACGGCAACACCTTGCAAGGCCCGGCCGAGCCGGTGCAGTTCAACTACACGCCCAGCAACGGCACGGTGGTGAACAACGGCCACACCATCCAGGTGGATGTGCAAGGCGAAAACAGCATCAGCGTGCGCGGCTCACGCTACCGGCTGCTGCAGTTCCACTTCCACACACCGTCGGAAGAATCGGTGAACTACAAGCGCTTTGCCATGGTGGCCCACTTGGTGCACAAAAACGACGAGGGCCAGTTGGCCGTGGTGGCGGTGCTGCTCGACCCGGGTGCCGCGCCCAACCCGCTGATCGACAAGGTGTGGACCTATATGCCGTTGGACGCCGGCGACCGGGTGCGCATGCCGCGCGAGCTGTTAAACATGAATGAGCTGTTGCCTGCCGACCAGCGCTACTACCAGTTCATCGGCTCGCTGACCACGCCCCCTTGCACGGAGGGCGTGCTGTGGATGGTGCTGAAACAACCAGTGCCTATCGCCCGCAACCAACTGCGCTTGTTCACCCAGTTGTACCCGGCCAATGCCCGGCCGGTGCAGCCCATCAACGGCCGGCCGGTACGCGAAGCCCAGTGATTAATCACCGGGCGACGCTGTCTCAGTTGCGGGTGTAAACGATCTTCTTTTTACCGGCCTCGCAGGTGCCGACGACCCGCTTTTTGCCGGAGTCCGCATCGCGGTCCACCACGTCCAGGGTGAAGTTCTTGGCCCCGTGCGATTCGGCTTTGGCAGCCACTTCCGTTTTGAGTTGCTCGCAGTCTTTGGCAGCCCAGGCGCTGCCGGTGAACAAGGCGAGTGCAACAGCGCTCAAGGTCAATACGATTTTCATGGGGCGGGTCCTCTCTATGTGGATACGTCAACAGACACGGCCTCTGCGGGCCTGCCTGCATCGTAGCCAAGCGGCGGGAGGCCAGACCTATCGCAAACCCGCAGGCTCACGGCATCTGCTTGCTACTAAAAAAAGAGCTGCCTGCGCAGGCACGGCGGGCGCCAGAGGCTTATTTCGCTAAAGACTTCAAGGCCAGCTTGATACCATCGCTGACACCCACATCCTTGGGCAGGGCCTTGAGTGCGGCTGCCGCCTCCTTGTCGCTGTAGCCCAGGGCCAGCAGCGCCTGCAGGATGTCGCTCTGCGCATCGCCCACGGCGCCCAGAGGTGCCCCGAGGTCTGCCCCCAACTTGCCCTTGAGCTCCAGCAGCAAGCGCTCGGCAGTCTTTTTGCCGATGCCCGGTACCTTGATCAGGCGGCCGGCCTCTTGCAAGGTCACCGCCTGTGCCAAGTCACCCACGTCCATGCCCGACAGCACCGACAAAGCAGTGCGCGGCCCCACGCCGGAGATCTTGATCAATTCCCGGAAGGCCTCGCGCTCGGTGCTGGTGGCAAAACCGTAGAGGATTTGCGCGTCTTCGCGCACCACAAAGTGCGTGAGCAGCGTGACCTTGTGGCCGTCAGCCGGCAGGTTGTAAAAGGTGCTCATGGGCACCTGCACCTCGTAGCCCACGCCGCCGCAATCGATGATGACTTGCGGTGGATTTTTGTCGCTGACGATACCTGTGAGTTTGCCGATCATGGTGCGGAGTCCGGGGTTCTGGAGTGGTGGATGGCCAGCAAGGCCACGGTTCGGATCAAATTGGGGACAATGCAGGGTATTACACGCTACGGGTGCCTCTGTAGCGCCCCCTCGCAGTCCCCTGCTTTGCCGGATTATCAGCTTGATTCTCAAACACATCTTCACCCCGCTGAACAACACGCGTCTCTCGCACCTGTGCGGGCCGACCGACGAACACCTGCGCACCATTGAGCGCGAGCTGGAAGTCAAAATTGCCCACCGGCATGAGCAGTTCAAGGTAGAGGGCGCCAAGGCCAAAGCCCAGCGTGCGATGGAAATGATCCAAGCGCTATATGAGATTGCCGGCCGGCCGATTGCCGCCTCCACCGTGCAGCTCATGCTCAGCGGCGATGGCGAATTGGGCGCCGATGGCCCCAGCCTCTCCACCCGCCGTGCGGACCTCAAACCCCGCAGCCAGAACCAGGCGCTGTACCTGGACAACATTGCCGAGTTCGACATTACCTTTGGCATCGGCCCCGCTGGCACGGGCAAGACCTATCTCGCCGTGGCTGCGGCGGTGGACGCGCTGCAACGCAGCTCGGTGCAGCGTATTGTGCTGACCCGCCCCGCTGTGGAAGCCGGCGAGCGCTTGGGCTTTCTGCCCGGCGACCTGAATCAGAAGGTGGACCCCTATCTGCGCCCTCTGTACGACGCGCTGTATGACCTGATGGGCTACGACCAAGTGCACAAGGCCTTTGAGCGCCAGCAGCTGGAAATTGCGCCCCTGGCCTTCATGCGCGGGCGCACGCTGAACAACGCGTTTGTGATCCTGGACGAGGCCCAGAACACCACGCCCGAACAGATGAAGATGTTTTTGACGCGCGTGGGCTTCGGCACCAAGACGGTGATCACCGGCGACCTGACCCAGATCGATTTGCCCAAGGCGCAGATGAGCGGCTTGGTGGAAGCCGAACGCGTGCTGCGCCGTACGCCGGGCATTGCCATCACCCGCCTCACCAGCGCCGACATCGTGCGCCACCCACTGGTCGCCCGCATCGTGGATGCCTACGAGGCCGCGCGGCTGGAAGACCTGCCGCAGATCGCCATTCCTGAGCCGGAGCCCGAACTCCCCCGCGTAGGCCTGCCCAAGACCCGCAGCCCACGTCGCGGCTAAACCCTTTTTTCGATGACGAAACCCATGCTCCAAGAACTCAGCCTCTCCCTGCAATTCGGCAAGATCCAAGACGCAGACAAACACCGCGACGCACTCAAGCGCCACAAAGTCATCCGCTGGATCCGCAACACCCTGGAGGTGGATGGCGAAATCACCGTGCGTATCGTGGACGCCGAAGAAGGCCAAACGCTCAACCGCGAGTACCGCCAGAAAGACTACGCCACCAACGTGCTGACGTTTGACTACACCCAGGAGCCGGTGACCGCCGATTTGGTGCTGTGCGCGCCGGTGATTGCCAAAGAAGCCAAAGAGCAAAAGAAAACGCTGGAAGCCCATTACGCCCACATGATCGTCCACGGCACCCTGCACGCCCAGGGCTGGGACCATGAGTTGGACGAAGACGCCGAAGTGATGGAGCTGCGTGAGAGTGAGATCATGGCGCGGTTGGGGTTTAAGAACCCGTATTGAGCTGGGTGTTTCGCGTTCTGGGTACTCATTACTTCAACGCTTTTGCTTTCGCTCCGGAGCAGCTGCCTAGGGCGCTTTGCTCCGTGTCCCCCGCGCTTCGCGCTCCTCCTTGACCTGCGCAAAACGCCCTAGGCAGCTACTCCTGCGGGTAATTTTTCGATGTGCGCCTAAGCGGAAGTTGAAAGGCGACGCTGAATACAGCGATGTTGGTATTCCGATGCGTCCAGCGAGGGGAAGGGGTGTGCGTTTTGCGTAGGTCAAGGAGGAGCCCGCATAGCGGGCGGGGGACACGAAGCAAAACGTACACCCCTTCCCCTCGCGTGCAAGGACAAACCAAACCCCAAGCCTTTTCAGCCCCAGCGCCCATGCAACAAGCGCTACCAGCTACAAAAACAGTAGCAATCAGACGCCAGGCGCCACCCGCATCGGAATCGTCACCGGCCCGTCATTGACCAGCTCCACCTGCATGTCTGCCGCAAAGATTCCGGTCTGCACGATGGGGTGCACTGTGCGGGCCTGGGCCACAAAGTAGTCGTACAAACGCCGCCCCTCGTCGGGCGCAGCAGCCGCTTTGAAGCTGGGCCGGTTGCCACCAGACGTGTCCGCCGCCAGCGTGAACTGGCTCACGATCAGCAAGCCGCCGTGCAGCCCCGCACCATCCAGGTCTTGCACGCTGCGATTCATCTTGCCGTCCGCGTCGCTAAAGATGCGCAACTTGAGCAGTTTGGCCAGCAGCTTGTCGCCCTGCGCTTCGGTATCGCCCTGCTCGGCACAGACCAGCACCAGCAGGCCCTGACCGATCTCCCCAACCGTCTGCCCCGCCACGCGGACACGGGCCTGACGCACACGTTGCACGACTGAAATCATGGTGTTTTCGGCCTCTAGCCCTTGTGGAACATGCGCAAGCAGCTTTAAAAACAGGAGCAATTACGCCAGCGTCACGCGGGCAAACTTGCGCTTGCCCACTTGCAGCACGTAGGTGCCCGCGCCGAGCTTCAAGCCCTTGTCGCTCACCACATTACTGTCCACCCGCACACCGCCACCGTCAATCAGGCGGTTGCCTTCACCACTGGAGGCGGCCAGGTTCGCAGACTTCAGCAGCGCAGCAATACCCACCGCCGCACCGCCCTCACCCAGCGGCAAGGTGATTTCGTCGATCTGGTCCGGAATACCGCCCTTGCTGCGGTTGATGAAGTCCTGCTCTGCCGCATCGGCCGCAGCAGCGCTGTGAAAGCGCGCTGTGATTTCTTTGGCAAGCGCCACCTTGGCATCTTTGGGGTTGCGCCCGCCCTCGACTTCGGCCTTCAGCGCAGCAATCTCTGCCTCGCTCTTGAAGCTGAGCAGGGTGTACCACTTCCACATCAGCACGTCGGAGATGGACAGCACCTTGGCGAACATGGTGTTGGGCTCTTCAGAGATGCCGATATAGTTGTTCTTGCTCTTGGACATCTTCTCCACGCCGTCCAACCCTTCGAGCAACGGCATGGTCAAGATGCACTGGGGCTCCTGGCCGTATTCGGCCTGCAGGGTGCGGCCCATGAGCAGATTGAACTTCTGATCGGTGCCGCCCAGCTCCAGGTCGCATTCCAGCGCCACAGAGTCGTAGCCCTGCATCAGCGGGTAGAGGAATTCGTGCACCGCAATCGGGGTGCCGGCCTTAAAGCGGTCATGGAAATCGTTGCGCTCCATCATGCGGGCGACGGTGTAGCGGCTGGCAAGCTGAATCATGCCGCGCGCGCCCAGCGGGTCGCTCCACTCGCTGTTGTAGCGGATCTCGGTTTTGGCAGGGTCCAGCACCAGGCTGGCCTGGCGGTAGTAGGTCTCGGCGTTCACCTTGATTTGCTCGGCAGTCAGCGGCGGACGGGTGCTGTTGCGGCCAGAAGGGTCGCCAATCATGCTGGTGAAGTCACCGATCAAAAAGATCACCGTATGGCCCAAATCTTGCAGCTGCCGCATCTTGTTGAGCACCACGGTGTGGCCAATGTGGATGTCCGGCGCTGTCGGGTCCAGCCCCAGCTTGATACGCAGCGGCTTGCCGGTGACTTCGGATTTCACGAGCTTCTTGATCCACTCGTCCTGGGGCAAAAGCTCTTCCACACCGCGCAGGGTGACCGCAAGGGCCTCGCGCACACGATCGCTTACAACTAACTGGGGGCTTGAGGCTTGATTCATAAGGGTTTTTCTTGTGGCCGGGAATGGAGCGACGGCTATACTGCCGGCTCCTTTCTGCAACGCTTTCGTTGCCTGCGGCAGGATTTTAGTCGGGCCGCATCCCCCACACCGGAGTCTTTGATTTGAAGCATGGACTGAACCAGGCTGTTGAGTTGTGCGTGGCGCGTGCCACGGCATTCATTCAGCTCTATCCCAAACAGATTACCGCCGCGATTGCTGCCCTCTTGGTGGGCGGCACGGGCGCCACCTTCGCCGTGGCCAATCTGGCACCCGACGCCTCGGATTTGCCCGTGCGCACGGTCGTAGAAACCGTACAAAGCGACTTGCTTGCCGCACGCAGCGACGATGTGGCCGCGCAAGCCATGCGCTTGTACCGATCCGACGCTACGCGCTCCAGCGACACCGCAGACACCCTGCTCAAGCGCTTAGGGGTTATAGACCCTCAAGCCGCCGCATTTTTGCGAGCAGACAACTCCGTGCAAACCGCCCTGCTGGGCCGGGCGGGCCGCAATGTGACTGCCGAAGTCAATGAGCGCCAGGGTCTGGACAAGCTGGTTGCCCGCTGGAGCCCGAATGACGACGGCACCTTCAAGCGCCTGACCGTAGAAAAAACAGTCAGCGGATTCCGCTCCACCGTGGAAACATTGCCCCTGGTCGCCAACACCCGCTTGGCCAGCGGCGTGATCAACAGCTCCCTGTTTGCTGCCACGGACGATGCGCGCCTGCCGGATTCGATCGCGACCCAGGTAGCCGAGATTTTTTCGGGAGATATCGACTTCCATCGCGCACTGCGCAAGGGCGACCGCTTCTCGGTGGTCTACGAAACCTTGGAGGGCGATGGCGAGCCTTTGCGCGCCGGGCGGGTACTGAGCGCCGAGTTTGTGAATGCGGGCAAGCCATTCCAGGCCATGTGGTTCAAAGACCCGGTGGCTGCAGGCAAAGGCGGCTACTACACCTTGGCCGGAGAGAGCCTGCGCCGGGCATTTCTGGCTTCTCCGCTGGAGTTTTCCCGCGTGACCAGCGGTTTCAAAATGCGCTTCCACCCCATTTTGCAAACCTGGCGCGCCCACCTCGGCTTGGACTATGCCGCCGCTACCGGCACCCCCGTGCGCTCGGTGGGAGATGGCACCGTGGACTTTGCAGGTGTGCAAAACGGCTTCGGCAACGTGGTAATCGTCAAGCACCGGAGCAACCAGACCACGGTGTACGCCCACCTGAGCCGCATCAATGTGAAAAAAGGCCAAAGCGTGTCGCAGGGCCAGAACATTGGCGCCGTGGGCGCCACTGGTTGGGCCACCGGCCCGCACCTGCATTTTGAGTTCCGGGTCAACGGCGCACACAAAGACCCCGCAACCATCGCGCGGCAGAGCGAGGCCGTGCCCGTGTCCCTGGCCGCCAAACCAGTGTTCGACAAGGCGGCCCAGGCCATGCGGGCACAGCTGGCCACCGCAGCCCAACTCACCCCCGGTAGCGCCGAATAAGCTGCGCAACGCGTGTCTGAACTCTATATCGGGCTAATGTCCGGCACCTCGCTGGATGGCGTGGACGGCGTACTGGCCGACTTCGCCGACGGCGCCATGCACGTCGTGGCCCACCGGGCCACAGGCTTTTCGGAGTCGCTGCGCGCCGAGTTTTTGGCACTCAACACGTCTGGCCCCGATGAAATTCACCGTGGAGCCTTGGCCGCCAACGGTTTGGCGCGCCTGTATGCCGAGGTGGTCGAGCGCCTGCTCCACGACACGGGGAACGCTGCAGCGTCCATCCGCGCCATCGGGGCACATGGCCAAACCGTGCGCCACCGGCCAGGTGAATTCGATGGCACAGGCTACACCACCCAGCTGAACCAACCCGCATTGCTGGCGGAGCTCACCGGCATCGATGTCGTGGCCGACTTCCGCAGTCGCGATGTGGCCGCTGGGGGCCAAGGTGCCCCATTGGTGCCGCCTTTTCACCAAGCGTTTTTCAGCCCGAAGGGGGATCGGCTGGCTGTACTCAACATCGGCGGCATCTCGAACCTCACCCTGTTGCATGCCAGCCCCGATACGCCCGTGCTGGGCTTTGACTGCGGTCCCGGCAATGCCTTGATGGACGCCTGGTGCCACACACACACCGGCCAACATTACGACGAAGACGGCGCTTGGGCCGCCACAGGCACGGTCTTGCCTGCGTTGCTTGACCGGATGCTTGCCGAGCCTTTCTTGCAGAAAACGCCCCCGAAAAGCACCGGGCGCGACCTGTTCAATACCCCTTGGCTTGCCCAGTATCTGCAGGCCTACGAAAGCGCGCACGGCACACCCCATGCTGCAGATGTGCAAACCACACTCACCGAACTCACCGCGCGCGCCTGCGCGGAGGCACTTCTGCAAAACATGCCGGATTGCGAGCGTTTGGTAGTCTGCGGTGGCGGCGCCTACAACCAGCACTTGATGCAACGCTTGCAAGCACTTTTACCGGGCTGCAAGGTCACCAGCTCGGACGCACTGGGCTTGCCACCACTGCAAGTGGAGGCAGCAGCATTTGCATGGCTGGCCCGCCAAACCGTACTCCGGCAAACTGGGAACCTGCCAAAAGTAACGGGCGCCCGAGGCGCCCGCGTACTGGGAGCAATTTACCCTGCTTGACCCTGTGCGGGCGGCAGGGCTAATACGTCAGGTCGAGAAAGACGAACCGCAGCCACAAGTCGTGGTGGCATTGGGGTTCTTGATGACGAACTGGGCGCCTTGCAAGTCTTCTTTGTAGTCGATTTCTGCACCCACCAGGTATTGGTAGCTCATAGCATCGATCAGCAAAGACACACCGTTCTTGGTCATGGTCGTGTCGTCTTCGTTGGTGATCTCGTCAAACGTGAAACCATATTGGAAGCCGGAGCAACCACCGCCCTGCACAAAAACGCGCAGTTTCAGATCAGGGTTCCCCTCTTCGGCAATCAGGTCTGCCACCTTGGCCGCAGCACTGTCGGTAAACAGGATGGGGGCGGGCATATCAGTTTGGATGTTTTCGGCGACGGCGCTCATGGCGACTCCATTCAAATTCAGGAATAGGCAAATACTACAGGAATTCGCTCGGGAATTCTCTTACTGGTTATTTGCCGCTAGTTTCAGTGTGGGTTTTTCTTCGCCAGCCAGCATGGGGCGGAGTTGGCCCGCGATCAACGCCCCTTGGTGCATCTCCAAAGCGGCGTACTCCACATCCCCTTCAATACGCGCCTTGGGCTGCAGCTCCAGCATGCGGCGGGCATGGATAGGCCCCTTGACCGTCCCGTTGATGATGATGTGATCCGCCGTGATGGCACCGGTGATGCTCGCGGAGTCGGAAATCACCAAAATACTGGCCACCGCATCTGCCGCCAACACGTTGCCGACAATGCTTCCATCCACACGCAAGCCGTCGGAGAAAGACAGATTGCCCTGGATTTCGGTGCCGTCGGCGATCAGGCTCTTGATGGGGGGCTGCTTATTCTTGTTAAACATGGCGTACCTCGTGATGACCTAGAGCTTGAGGGTTTGGGTCGCACGGACCGTAGCTCCCTCAAGTACACGCGCTGACACACTTTTCACCACGGTTTGTGGGGGGAGTTGAAACTCTCCTTCCAAACGCCCGTATTGCTTGAGCTTGATGGACATAGCCCCATCAGGCAACGAAGCAGTCCAGGCTTTACCGTTGGCCGTTCCTACCAGAGTTATTTCCAAACGACCTGCAAACTCTTGGGTGTTCCGGCCGGCCTGCATGACCAGCGCCTGCCATTTTAGTGTGGTCGGAGAAATCAACTCCGCCTGGAGCCCGCGGATCGCCACGCCTTCAGTTCCGCCGGAGGGAATCAGCTTCTCAAAAAAGCCCAGATCATCGCGTAGCGTGCGGTTGTCCGCCTCCAGCTGCTTCACCTGTGCGATGAGTTTTTCTTGTGATGCTTTTTCGGCGGTTACCAGCGTATCGGCCGTATTCGCAATCGACTGCGCCTTGTCCCGCTCCGCCTTCAGCGTTGCCATTTCGGCCTGCAGTGCTGCTGCATTGGCACGCAACTGCATCAGCTCATCTTTGGAACCCTTCTCCAGACCGGCGATGTCTTTGCCGAATTCAAAGGCCCACAGACCGATGGCGGCACAAAACCCCAGCACGATGGCAAGCATGGCCCAGCGGAACGGCCAAGGCAATGCACTGCGCACCGCCATGCGGGGCGCGCTGATGGTGAGGCGGCGGCGTAATAGTCGGAATCTCATGGAGGGCGGAGTCTAGCAGCCAGAATAAAAAAAGCCGCCTGAGTTTGCACTTGGGCGGCTTTTTGTTTGCAACGTAATGTTGCAGCGTGATTAACGCTTGGAGAACTGCTTACGACGACGTGCGCCGTGGAAGCCGACCTTCTTACGTTCCACTTCACGTGCGTCACGAGTTACGAAGCCGGCTTGGCTCAGGGCGGGCTTGAGGCTCGCGTCGTAATCGATCAATGCACGTGTGATGCCGTGACGGGTAGCACCCGCTTGGCCAGACTCACCGCCGCCAGCAACGTTGACCATGATGTCGAACGATTCTGCGTGGTTTGTCAGCATCAGGGGTTGCTTGCAGATCATGATGGAGGTTTGACGACCGAAAAAGTTTTCGATGTCTTTACCGTTCACGGTGATCTTGCCAGTGCCTTTTTTCAGGAAAACGCGGGCGACGCTGGATTTGCGACGGCCGGTTCCATTGTTCCATTCACCAATCATGAGAGCTCCTTACAGTTCCAACACTTTGGGTTGCTGGGCAGTGTGGGGGTGCTCAGCACCACCGTACACCTTGAGCTTCTTGATCATGGCGTAGCCCAGGGGACCCTTGGGCAGCATGCCCTTGACGGCTTTTTCCAAAGCGCGGCCGGGATGCTTGGATTGCATGTCTCGGAAGTTAGTGGCTGTGATACCGCCGGGGTAACCGGAGTGGCGGTAGTACACCTTGTCCAGGGACTTGGTGCCAGTCACTTTGAGTTGGGCTGCGTTGATGACGACGATGAAGTCACCGGTATCGACGTGAGGCGTGTAAATGGCCTTGTGTTTGCCGCGCAAACGGAGAGCAACTTCGCTGGCTACTCGTCCGAGGACCTTGTCGGTCGCGTCAACCACAAACCACTCGTGCACGACCTCAGCGGGTTTTGCGCTGAATGTAGACATGAGATTTCTCTTTACAAAGAAGGTTTGGGAGGGCTCTTTTCCACGGTCGGCGTTCCTCTGATGGGAATCTCTTAGGTAGGTTGAATTCTTCGCCGCGGAGCCACAAAAGCGCTGCGAAGCCTTCGATTATACAAAGAGCGGGCGAATTCGCCAAATAGATGGCAGCAACCGTCAGTTGCGGCTCTTGTTTTGCTCTTCCCAGTGTTTGCGATCCGCCACACACACCGGCAGGCTGTAAAACTCCGGCTTCTGGCATTCGCGGAATACGCACATGGTGCGCGTCCACACCGATGCTTCCGCGCAGATGCTGGTCGGGTCTTTGGCTGGGGCTGCCGGTTTTTCCTCGACAGGCTTGCCCTCACCGCGGTGGGCTGGTTTGGCCGCTGCATTTTTGTCAGCTGGCACCGGCACTGGGGCCACCCTTGTAGTAGACGGTGCCCGAGGCATCACCGACGCATCTACGCTCACAGGCTTGCTGACGGTCCCCTCCGCGGCGGATGCGGACGCAGCAGGCTCCGTGATCAAGGCCTCCGCAGGAAGTGCAACGGAAACAGGAACCACTGGCAGCACCGCTGGCGACGGCTTCAAAAACCAGACGGCCAGGCCCAATAGGGCAGCAACCGGTAACAACCACACCCACGCAGGGGCTCGTGTTTTGGCAGCGCGCGGCGGCTGTGCGACACGGATTTTTTCAGCTTTGTGGGGCTTGGATGCCACCTTGACGGTTTTGGATTGGTCGTAGGTTGTCGGCTGGAAAACCGTATCGGCAAAATCCGGCGGCGACTGCGTGGTCAAGAGTTTGGTGCGGATGGGCTCCGGGTCATCGCCCGTTTCGGTTAGCGTGACCGCATCGCCCAGAGCTTTGCGCCAATCAAAGCGCACCAGGTCAGGCGGCGCTTTCAGCCCCATCTCCTGGGCGAATGCGTCCACACTGGCCGTGCGCGCGGTGGGTTCGATGGTCAAGCCATGCTCCACCGCCCTGACGAAGCCATCGGTATAGGTTTGGTTGAAATGGTTACGTGCTGTTTGGGCCACTTGCGCAAAGGGCGGCATCCGGTCGCGCACCGCCCGGAACGTGGCGGGCAATGGCGGTTCATTGCAAACACAGCCATGCACCACTGCGGCCACTGCGTACAAGTCCGTCCACGGCCCTTCCTGCATGTCTTTGGCGTCGGCGTATTGCTCGATCGGTGCGTAATTCACCTTCAGAACCGCTGTGTGCTTGTGGCTGGTGTCCAAAATCGCGCGGCGTGCAGCGCCCAGATCCAGCAACACGGGCGGCCCGATGTTTTGCAAAAAGATGTTGTCGGGCGACACATCCCGGTGCAAGGTATTGTTGTCGTGCAGCACCTTCAAGCCGGCCAAGACCGACCACAACACCGTTTGCAGCCACGCTTGGGGAGGCGGCCCGCTCATGCGGCGACGCGCTTCCTTGAGGGTAATGCCCTCGTACAAAGGCATGGCCATGTACGCGGTATTGTTCGCTTCCCAAAAGCGATACACCTTCACCAAGGAAGGATGGTCAAAACGTGCCAGCAAGCGCGCTTCTGCCATAAAGGAACGCAGGCCGGACTCAAACGACCCCACATCGGCGGCAGACTTGACGGTGACTGCCAGCGTGTTGTCCCGCCCGACCAGGCTGGTCGGCATGTACTCCTTGATGGCCACCGCGCGGTGCAGGGAGTGGTCGTATCCGCGGTACACCATGCCGAACCCACCCACGCCCAACAAGCCTTCAACCTCAAACTCAGCCAAGCGCGTTCCCGGCGCCAGGGCGTCCAAGTGCCCGGCAGCCACAGGCCGGGGCGCATTGGTCGGTGTCGTGGTGTCAGCCATGGTGTGAGGTGGAATCTATCTTTTTTATGCCCGAAAGCGCTGCCGTTAAGCGCTGTTCCAATCTGGATGCATCGTGGCATCCCGGGTCGCTAGGTATCATAGGGGATGTTTAGTTATCGCCACGCCTTCCACGCCGGCAACCATGCCGACGTCTTGAAACACACCACTTTGCTGGCTGTGTTGCGTCATATGACGCAAAAAGAAACCGCCCTCAACGTCTTTGACACCCATGCCGGAGCGGGCTTGTACCGACTGGATGGCGACTTTGCCAAGACCAGCGAGGAAGCCGCAGAGGGCTTTTTGAAACTGGTCGCCACCAAGCCTGAAAAGCCTTTTGCTCCGGCCCTGCAGGATTACATCGACATGGTGGCGGGCTTTAACGCCGGCAACCACTGGTCGGTGTACCCCGGCTCGCCCTTCATCATCCAAAGCCTGCTGAGCGGTCGCGACAAGCTCAAGCTTTTCGAGCTGCACCCCACCGACACCAAAACACTGATCGCCAACGTGGCCCAGCTGGAAGCTGGTCGTCAAGTGACTGTTTTGCGGGAAGACGGGTTTGAAGGGCTCAAGAAGTTTTTGCCCCCACCGTCACGCCGTGCGCTGGTACTGTGCGACCCGAGCTACGAAGTCAAAAACGACTACGCCCGCGTGGTCGGCATGGTGGCAGATGCCATGCAACGCTTTGCAACCGGCACGTATGCGGTGTGGTACCCCATCATCCCTCGCCCGGAAGCCCACGACGTCCCTAAAAAGCTCAAGACTATGGCGAACAAGGCCGGCAAATCTTGGCTGCATGCTACGCTGACCGTCAAGTCCAGCAAGCTCACGCAAGATGCCGAGGGTGAGGTCGTTCGCCCAGGCTTGCCCGCCAGCGGCATGTTTCTGATCAACCCACCCCACACCCTCAAGGCTGCGCTCAAAGATGCGCTGCCCCAGATGGTGGAACTGCTGGGTCAGGACACCAACGCGACGTCCACCCTCGATTCCGGCGGTTAAAGCAACGAAAAGGACTAGGGCGCTTTAGACGCCCAAGCCCAAGTTTTCGCACAAAGCCAGTGTGGGAGCACTCTGGTTCATGGTGTAGAAGTGCAGCGCGGGCGCGCCACCGGCACGCAGCTGTTCGCACAAGTCCGTCACCACCTCCAGCCCGAAGGCCTTGATGGAGGCCACATCATCCCCGTAGCTCTGCAGACGCAAACGGATCCAACGCGGAATCTCTGCACCACACGCATCCGAGAAGCGCATCAACTGGGTAGAGCTGGTGATCGGCATGATGCCGGGCACCACGGGCACGGTGATGCCGAGCGCATCCACCTCTTCCTGGAAGCGAAAGTAGGCGTCGGAGTTGTAGAAATACTGGGTGATGGCCGAATTGGCACCCGCCTTCACCTTGGTGGCAAACGCCTGCAAATCGCTTGCCGGCGACTTGGCCTGCGGGTGCACTTCCGGGTACGCCGCCACCTCAATGTGAAAGTCATCGCCCGTCTCGGCACGGATAAATGCCACCAGGTCACTGGCGTAATGGAACTCACCGCCGATGCCATAGCCGCTGGGCAAGTCGCCCCGCAAGGCTACCAAGCGCTTTACGCCCATGGCCTTCAAGGTCGCCAACTGCTCGCGCACGGTGGACTTGGTCGCACCCACACACGAAAAGTGGGATGCCGCGCTCACGCCTTCCGACAGAATGTCACGCACAGTGTTGAACGTGCCTTCCTGGGTAGAGCCGCCAGCACCGAAGGTGACCGAGCAAAACTCAGGCTTCAGTCCATAGAGTTGCTGGCGCACGGTGCGCAGCTTTTCGGCGCCTTCCGGCGTTTTGGGCGGAAAGAACTCCAGGCTCAGTGGAATCCGTGGGTTGGTAGACATGGTCATCTCCTAATGCTCTCCGCTTCCCTTGCCTGCAGAGCAGGCACCGGGTTCAGCCCGCCTTGCGGGCACAAATAAAGAATTCGCGGTTTCCGTCACCGCCTTCAATGGCGGAGTCGAACCAATGCGTCACGGTCAGCCCCAGATCGGCGCAGGTATCGCGCAGGCGCTGCTCCACGATGGGGTACATGGCAACGTCTTTCACGATACCGCCCTTGCCCACCTGACCCGGCTGCAACTCAAACTGCGGCTTCACCAAGGTCAGCATGATGCCGCCCTCTTTCAACAATGGCACTGCGGCAGGCAACACCAAAGTCTGCGAAATGAAGGACAGGTCAGCGACCAAGAGGTCAAACGGCGGCGCGAACTCCGGAGGCAACTCCACGGCGTCTTCTTCAACATCGTCCGTCGCATCCACGGGCGGGCGGGCGTCGTCTTCGTCGTCGAAGTCGTCCCCATCATCCCAGCCGTCATCGCCATCGGAATCAACGTCGAATTGGCCGCCAGCGCCCGTGCTGTCTGCGTAAGCAGCTATCAAATCTGCAGCAGAAAAGGTGCGGGCATTGACACTCTCCACACACAGCACGCGGGTATCGTCACGCAGCGAAGGGTGCAGCTGGGCACTGCCCACATCCACACCCACCACCGATTGCGCTCCAGCCTGCAGCAGGCAATCCGTGAAGCCCCCGGTGCTCTGCCCCACATCCAGACAACGCAGTCCGGTGACAGTCAAGCCGACGTGCTTCAGGGCCGCCTCGAGCTTGAGGCCACCGCGGGACACATAACGCGCTTCGGAATCATCGAGCAAACGGATCTTGGCGCCATCGGGCACTTCGTCACCATTTTTGGCCACACGCTTCCAGACTTCGCCCGAAAGCTCCATCTTCAGCCACTCCACGCCATCCGCAATCAGGCGCTGAGCCTGCGAGCGGGTGCTGGCCAGCCCGCGCTGCACCAAAAGTTGATCAATTCGCATCGTTATCCAAAGTTATCTGTCCCTCATCAGGGACACCGCGGGACCGGCTTCGCCGGACCGCAGGTGTCGCCCCCTTGAGGGGGAGGCGCCACAGGCGCCTCGGGGGTGCTATTAATAGCGGTAGGTGTCTTTCTTGTACGGACCGGCTTTGCTCACGCCGATGTACGAAGCCTGCTCGTCGGTCAGTTCGGTCAGCATGGCGCCGACCTTCTTCAGGTGCAAACGTGCCACTTTTTCGTCCAGGTGCTTGGGCAACACATAGACCTTGCCGGCCTTGTAATCCTTGGGCTTGGTGAACAGTTCGATCTGAGCGATCGTCTGGTTCGCAAAGCTGGAAGACATCACAAAGCTGGGGTGACCGGTACCACAACCCAGGTTCACCAAGCGGCCCTTGGCCAACAGGATGATGCGCTTGGAAGCCTTCTTGCCCTTGGCGGGGAAGATCACGTGGTCCACCTGGGGCTTGATCTCTTCCCACTTGCACTTGGACAGGGAAGCCACATCGATTTCGTTGTCGAAGTGACCGATGTTGCAGACGATGGCCTGGTCCTTCATCGCATCCATGTGCGCGTAGGTGATCACGTTCTTGTTGCCGGTGGTGGTCACGAAAATGTCGGCCTTGTCAGCAGCGTATTCCATGGTCACGACCTTGTAGCCTTCCATGGCGGCTTGCAGGGCGTTGATCGGGTCGATTTCGGTCACCCACACTTGGGCGGACAAAGCACGCAGCGCTTGGGCAGAACCCTTGCCCACGTCACCGTAACCCGCCACCACAGCCACCTTGCCGGCGATCATCACGTCGGTCGCGCGCTTGATACCGTCGACCAAGGATTCGCGGCAACCGTACAGGTTGTCGAACTTGCTCTTGGTCACCGAGTCGTTCACGTTGATGGCGCGCAGAGCCAGAGTGCCCTTGGCGGACATTTCTTCCAGACGCATCACACCGGTGGTGGTTTCTTCGGTCACGCCGATGATGTTCTTCAAGCGACGGCTGTACCAGGTGGGGTCCACCTTCAGCTTGGCCTTGATGGCATTGAACAGGCACACTTCTTCTTCGCTGCCAGGCTTGGCCAGCACCTTGATGTCTTTCTCAGCGCGAGCGCCCAAGTGCATCAGCAAGGTGGCATCGCCGCCGTCGTCCAGAATCATGTTGGGGCCTTCGGCCGCAGTGCCCTTCTTGCCACCGAATTCAAAAATGCGGTGGGTGAAGTCCCAGTACTCTTCCAGCGACTCACCCTTGTGAGCGAACACGGGAGTGCCCTTGGCCACCAGAGCAGCGGCTGCGTGATCCTGGGTGGAGAAGATGTTGCAAGAAGCCCAACGCACATCTGCGCCCAAGGCTTGCAGAGTTTCGACCAGCACGCCGGTCTGAATGGTCATGTGCAATGAACCGGTGATGCGTGCGCCCTTCAGAGGCTGGCTCTTGGCGAACTCTTCACGGATGGCCATCAGGCCGGGCATTTCGGTTTCGGCGATGGTCAGTTCTTTGCGGCCCCAATCGGCCAGGCTCAGGTCGGCGACTTTGTAGTCTTCAAATTGGGCCACGACGGCCTTGGCAGCGGATACCGCTTTAGTGGCCTTCACAGCTTTAGGGGTCTTGGCGTTCTTAACCAGTTTCAATACAGCGCTCATGGTGTGCTCCAAACGTTGATTTGCATTGCCACTGGCGCACACGGGGGATTTTGAGGCCACTCACCGCACACATTTCCAGTGGGTGAGCGCCGTTGGGGGACACGATGCAGGGCGCATCGTGGGTTCCGAGCCTCACTCGCGGTGCCGGTATGGGCACTTGGCGGGCTGCAACGCTCCTCGGAAGCTGCGGATTTTAACCTCGTGTCGATTGCCGCATCAAGTCACTAGGTCAAAGTCACCCGACTGAGTCCAGACTTCAGGCTACCGGGCCGGTGCTGGTGCCCACCTGCAATGCCGGCTGGCGCAGCAGCTGGTAAGGGCCTCCCTCGGGGTCACGCAGCACCTTCATCACCATCTCTGCCAAGGCGAAACCGGTGGTTTGCGGCGTGGGCTGGGTCACGGTAGTCACATCCAAACCGGTAAGCAAAGTGTCCTGCGGAATATCGCCATGCACCACCACCGAAATGTCCTGCCCCACCCGCAGCCCCGCATCCATCAGCCCCCGGATCAAGCCGACGCCGCCCAGGTTGTTATCCACCAGCACCGCCGTCGGGCGCGGGGACAAGGCCAAGACCTGCGCTACCGCATTCAACCCGCTACGCCGGTCGTTCACACCCCCGATGCAATAGCCGGGCGGGCACTCCACACCGGCAGCCTGCAGGGTGCTGACATAGCCACGGTGCCGCTGAAAAGCAAAGTTCAACTCCAGCGGCGCATGCACATACGCAATGCGGGTGTGGCCCAAGACCAGCAAATGCTCCACGGCCAGTTTGCTGCCCAAGTCATTGTCAAAGTCCAGCCACGAGTAGTGCGCGCACTCTGCGGTGCGACCGTAGCCCACAAAGGGGTAGTTGTTCTCCAGCAAGAAATCCACGCGCGGGTCCTGCACGCGGGTGTTGGGCACGATGACCGCATCCACCCGGCCGCCCCGGAACAGGCGCTCGTAAATTTCGAGCTCGGTTTCGTTCTTGGCCACCGCCAGCAGCAAGTCCTGGTGCTCACGCTCCAGGCGCTCGCCTAGGCCATCGGCCATGTCCAGAAACTGCGGGTTCCCCAGGTTTTCGACCGCTGCGGAATACACAATGCCGATCGCATCGGTATTGCCGCGCACCAGCCGGCGCGCGCCCGCGTCAGGGCGGTAGCCCATGGCGTCTGCCATTTCTTGCACACGGGTGCGGGTCAGGGCGTTGACGTCGGTGTACCCGTTCAAGGCCCTGCTGACCGTGGAAGTGGACAGACCCAATGCCTGGGCCAACTGCTTGATGCTCACGCGTGTCTCCGGGAATGCTCGTTAGTTGTGGCGGCAAGTTTAAGCCTTGCCCCGCGCGCGGCTGTCGGGGCAGCTCTGTAAAATACGCCCTCTTCTCGTGCGGCCCGCCTGTGATGCGCGGCCCACCCGACCCTGGACCCCCCCTGTGACCTACGCACCCGAGACCAAGCGCCGCCGCACTTTTGCGATCATTTCCCACCCGGACGCCGGTAAAACCACGCTCACCGAAAAGCTCTTGCTGTTCTCGGGCGCAATCCAGATCGCCGGCTCGGTGAAGGCCCGCAAAGCCAGCCGCCACGCCACCTCCGACTGGATGGAAATCGAAAAGCAGCGCGGCATCTCGGTGGCCTCCTCGGTCATGCAGATGTCGTACCGCGACCATGTGGTCAACCTGCTCGACACCCCCGGCCACAAAGACTTCTCGGAAGACACCTACCGCGTGCTGACCGCCGTGGACTCGGCGCTGATGGTGATTGACGCGGCCAACGGTGTGGAAGCCCAGACCCGCCGCCTGATCGAAGTGTGCCGCCAGCGCGATACGCCCATCATCACGTTTGTCAACAAGATGGACCGCGAAGTGCGCGAGCCCCTGGACATCCTGGACGAAATCGAGCGCGAGCTGGGCATGCCCTGCGTGCCCATGACATGGCCCGTGGGCCAGGGCAAGCTGTTCGGCGGCATCATCAATTTGCGCACCCAGGCCATGACCGTGTTTGAGTCCGGCAGCGAGCGCCGCCCGCAAGACTTTGATGCCATGCCCCTGAGCGACCCGGCGGCGTTGCAAGCCCGCTTCGGCCACGAGTGGGACACAGCGGTGGAGAGCATGGAGCTCGCCACCGGAGCCTCCCCCGCCTGGGACCACGAAGCCTTTTTGGCCGGCAAGCAAACGCCCGTGTTCTTCGGCTCCGGGGTGAACAACTTCGGTGTGATGGAAGTGCTGGACGCGCTGGTGGACCTGGCCCCCGCACCCCAGAAGCGCATCAGCACCACGCTGGTGAACCGCCAGCCGGTGGTTAAAGAGATTCAGCCCGAAGACGAAGCCTTCAGCGGCGTGGTCTTCAAGGTGCAGGCCAATATGGACGCCAACCACCGCGACCGCATCGCCTTCGTGCGCATGGCCAGCGGCAAGTACACGCCGGGCATGAAGCTCAAAGTCATGCGCACCGCCAAAGAGCTGCGCCCCACCTCGGTGGTGACCTTCATGAGCCAGCGCCGTGAAGCGGTCGAAGAAGCTTACGCCGGCGACATCGTGGGCTTTACCACCCACGGCGGCGTCCAGCTGGGCGACACCATCACCGATGGCAGCGTCAACCTCATGTACACCGGCCTGCCCTTCTTCGCACCCGAAATGTTCATGACCGTAGTGCTCAAAAACCCCTTGCGCACCAAGCAGCTGCAGCAGGGCCTGGCCCAGTTGGGCGAGGAAGGCGCCATCCAGGTGTTCAAGCCCGAAATGGGCGGCAACATGCTGCTGGGCGCTGTGGGTCAACTGCAGTTTGAAGTGGTGCAGCACCGCCTCAAGGGCGAGTACGACGCCGACATCCGCCTGGAAAGCAGCCAATACACCGGTGCGCGCTGGATTACGGCCGATAGCCCGAAGGAACTGCAGGAGTTTGTGAACGCCTACCCCATGCGCATGGCCAAGGACGCGGCAGACACCCTGGCCTACCTGTGTACCAGCCCCTACGACGTGCGCCTGGCGCAAGAGCGCTTTCCGAAGATCCACTTCCACCCGCTGCGCGAACATGCGGGTTTGGCACTGCAAACAGCAGGCTAAACAAAAGGCCCCCACGTGAAACCCCTGGCGCAATGGCCGGTGGACAGCCGCCGTGCCATCCGCGGGGTGTTCACCGATATCGACGACACCCTCACCCACGACGGCCACATCGCCCCTGAGGCGCTGCAAGCGCTGGGCGATTTGAAGGCTGCGGGGCTCACGGTTATTCCCATCACCGGGCGGCCCATCGGCTGGTGCGAGCCCTTCATGGCGGGCACCAACGGCCCGGCCTGGCCGGTGGATGCCATGGTGGCGGAGAACGGGGCCGTGGCTTTTGTACCCGGCCCTGCCTACGCGATTACGAGCCAAATTGACCTCCAGCGCCCGTCGGATATGCGCGGGGCGCTATCAAAACGATATCAACAAAGTGCTGAAGTGCGCACCGCCAACCGGCTGCGCATGGACGCCATTGCCGCCCAAGTCTGCGCCGAAGTGCCGGGCGTGGAGCTCAGCCGCGACAGCGCGGGCCGCGAAACTGACCTCGCGTTCGACTACGCAGAATTCGCCCATCACTCCGCCGAAACGGTGCAACGCGTGCTGGCCCTGCTGCAAAACCACGGCATGCAAACCACGGTGAGCAGCATCCACATCCACGGCTGCTTCGGGGACTTCAACAAATGGACCGGCGCCTGTTGGATCGTCCGCGAGTTGTTGGATCGTGACCTGAGCACCGAGTTGGACCAGTGGGTGTTTGTGGGCGACTCGGGCAATGACCAGGCCATGTTCCAGCACTTCACCCACAGCGCGGGCGTGGCCAACATTGCGCGCTTTGTGCCACAGCTCAGCCACCTGCCGACCTACCTCACGCCTTCTGCGCGAGGCGCAGGTTTTGCCGAGGTCGCCCGCGCCATTCTGGAAGCACGTTCTTTTGCATAACGACCCCACCACCGGCGCCACTGCGCACCCCGGCTCCCGCACAGGCTTGCTGGCCGTGTTCGGCTCCACGCTGTTTCAGCTCTCGGGCGTCTTTATGTTGTCGCCGCTGATGCTGGTGCTGCTCACAGAGCGGGAGGTGTCCACCACCATCGCCGGCCTGTTTGCGGCGACCACCTGGTTGGGCATATTTATCGTGACGCCCTTTGCATCAGCGCTCACGCGGCGATGGGGCCGCCGGAGCGCCATGTGGTTTGCCTCCGGCGTGCCGCTGGCAGCGGCAGTAGGCTTCTTGAGTACCGACTCCATAGCGGTGTGGTTTGTGTTGGAGCTTCTGGCAGGCATTGCAGGCGGCATGCGCTGGGTGCTGGCCGAGGCCTTGATTGCCGAGTTCTCGCCGCCCGAGCGCCTAGGGCGCACCATGGGCATGTACGCCACCATGGTGGGCGCGACCTTCATCATCGGCCCCAGCCTCTTGGCCTGGGCCGGCAGCACAGGGCATGTGGCGCTGGGTCTGGTGATCGCACTGCTGACCCTGGGCCTGGTATGGACCATGTTCATACCGCCCATCCCCACTCCTGCAGAGGCCGGCAACACCAGCGTCGGACCGCGCGGCCTGTGGCAGGCGGTGCAGCAGCACCCTATCCTGATGCTGGCCGGATTTATCGGCGGCTTCTTTGAGCTGGGCCTGGCCTCCATCCTGCCGCTCTACGGCCTGAGCATGGGTCTGGGCGCCAGTGCAGCTGCGTTGTTGATTTCTGTGAGCGGCCTGGGCAGCACGCTGGCAGCCATTCCGGTGGGCATGGCGGCAGACCGGTTTGCAGACCCGGTGCGTGGCCGCCGCAGCCTGATGGTGGCCGTGGCCGCCGTCGCCTTAGCGTGTGCTGCAGCCCTGCCTTTGGTGGAGCACGCCATCTGGGTCGCGTGGCCGGTGGTGTTTTTGCTCGGCGCCGCCGGCAGCAGCCTCTACACCCTGTGCATGACCGACATAGGCGCACGCGAAAAAGGGATTGCCCTGGTCAACTGCACCGCGGTGCTGGTGCTGAACTACACCTTGGGCGGGCTGGTGGCCTCCGGCATCAGCGGCGCGCTGATTGACTGGTCGGCCACGGTGGCTTTTCCGGCGGTGTTGATCCTGGTGGCGGCCGTGGGTCTGGCCGCCCTGCTGCGCGCCCGCCGTAACCCGGCCTGATCCACCGCCACGCGGCCTTGCGGCCCGAAACGCTTATTTGCCCGAGGTCGATTTTTTGACGACTTTGGCCGCTGGCCTGGCAGACTTGGATACCGGTTTTTTCGCCGAAGCCTTGGCCTTACCCTTAGCCGATGCTTTTGCAGATGCTTTGCTCTTGGCACCCGCTTTGGCTTTGCCCTTGGCGGCCGACTGCTTGACGCTCTTTACCGTCACGGCCTTGCCCGGCGGGGGCAGCAAATCTTCAGTGGTCAGGCCATAGCGCTCGGCCATGTTGGCCCAGCCGGTGCCCCTTGCCTTTTGGGGCAAGACCCCATCCATCACCTGTTCGCCCTGCGGAGTGCGCAACACACCGCCATGCAACGCCGCCTGCAGCTGATCCGGATTGGGGTAGGCCACGCCCTGCTGCGCCAGTGCGCCTTGCGCGAGCTTGAGCGCCAGGCGTACTTCGCCGTAACCCAAAGGTCCTGTCGCTGGTTCTTTGCTGGCCGCACCTTCGGTAGCCGTCGGGCGGCCGCTGCGCAAGGTGGTGACCAGTTGATCCGCATCGTGGCGGTTGCCGATCCAGCCGCCGAACTCGGAGATAAGCCGCTCTGTGGAAGCTGCGTTGTCGAGGGTGGCTGTCACGCCCTGGGCCAGCACCAGTGCGGGGGTAGCCACGGCACAAGCCATGGCCACAACGGTGGCACGCACACCGCGCCGCAGCCACACGGGGCTGCAGATTTGAAAAATCGAAGTCATAAACGCAAGCTTAGCTGCTCCGGGCGGGCTACCCGCCCCGGTGCGTGTTACGGATTGGTAAAGCCCTGCAACACATTCACCGCATTCACCCCCACCTCTTGCACGGCGTAACCGCCTTCAAAGATGAACACGGTGGGCAAGCCGGCTTTCGCCAGGCGCTCGCCGATGCGCAGGTAGTCGTCCGTCTTGAGCTTGAAGCCGGAAATCGGGTCGCCCTCAAAGGTATCCATGCCCAGCGACACCACCAGCGCGTCCGCACCAAAGCGTGCAATGCCCGCCAAGGCAGTCTCCAGGGCCTGGGCCCAGGTGGCGTAGTCGGTACCGCGAGGCAGCGGCAGGTTGAGGTTGGCACCCAATCCAGCGCCGGAGCCAGTTTCATCCGCATGGCCCAGATAGAACGGGTACTCGGTGCGCGGGTCGCCGTGAATGCTGGCGAAGTACACATCGGGCCGGTCGAAAAAGATGGCCTGCGTGCCGTTGCCGTGGTGGTAGTCCACATCCAGCACCGCCACCTTTTTCATGCCTGCATGGCGCAGGTGCTGGGCGGCCAGCGCTGCGTTGTTCAGGAAGCAGTAGCCACCAAAAAAGTCCGCACCTGCATGGTGCCCGGGCGGGCGGCTCAGGGCGAAGGCGGCGCGGTCGCCGGCCACCACCACTTGAGCGGCGCTCAGAGCGCAGTTCGCACCGGCGCGGGCGGCCACCCAAGTGCCGCTGGTGAAGGGCGTGCCTGCGTCGTACGAATACAGACCCACTTTGGCCGCGAAGTTGTCAGGCTCAATGTCGGTGCGGAAGGTGCGCGTGGGCCAGACGGAGGGCAGGATGTCCTTGTCCGCATTGGCTGCGTCCAGCGCCACCCACTGGTCCCAGGCGGTGGCCAAAAAGTTCAGGTAGCGCGGGCTGTGGATGGCGGTGAGCGCCGCCTCGTCAAAGGCCTGCGGCTCCAGCACGGCGCCCAACTGGCGGCGCTGCAGCTCTGCCAGCACATGGTCGGCACGGGCCGGCACCTCAAAGCACGGCACCAGCGCGCCGCGGAACATTTCGACTTTGCCCTGGTGTTGGGCGTGGAGGTGGTTGTAAAAGGTTTTCATTCGATAGCGTCCTCTGTCATGTCTGCCGCAATCAGCTTGAACTGTTCTAGAGCGGCTTGTAGATCTTCCACAATTTCCAGCGCAATCACGCCGGGTGCCGGCAGGTTGTCGCTGTCGGCCAATGAATCATCTTTGAGCCAGAAGATGTCCAAGCTGGTCTTGTCACGGGCCACCAGCTCGTCATAGCTGTAGGCGCGCCAGCGGCCGTCCGGGTTCTCGGGCGACCACGTGGCGGCGCGTTGGTGGCGGTTGCCCACCTGATACAGGTCTACAAACTCGTCCAGGTCCGCACGAGTCAGCGGGTTGGTCTTGAGGGTGAAGTGTTTGTTGGTGCGCAGGTCGTAGATCCAGAGCTGCTTGGTCCACGGCGTTTCACTCGCGCCCTTCTTCTCAAAGAAGAGCACATTCGCCTTGACCCCCTGAGCGTAGAACAGGCCGGTAGGCAGGCGCAGCAGCGTGTGCACATCGCATTCGTGCAGCAGCTTTTTGCGAATGGTCTCGCCTGCGCCGCCTTCAAACAGCACGTTGTCGGGCAACACCACCGCTGCGCGACCATGGGTGGCAAGCAGGGTTTTGATGTGCTGCACAAAGTTGAGCTGCTTATTGCTGGTGGTCGCCCAAAAGTCGTCGCGCTCGATGGTGTCTTTTTCGGTGCTGGTGCGGCCGTCTTCGCCCACGATGACGGTGCTGCTCTTCTTGCCAAACGGCGGGTTGGCCAGCACCACCTCAAAGCGTTCGCCGGGGTCGGCGGCCAGCGCGTCACCCACCACCACGGGCACCTGCTTCTCAGAACCAATGCCGTGCAGCATCATGTTCATGGCGCACACACGGGCCGTGCCCTGCACCAGCTCGTAGCCGGTGAAGGCTTTTTCCTTCAGGTGCTTGAGCTGCTCGCGCGTGAGGCTCTTGTTGTGGCTGGTGATGTAGTTGTGCGCTGTAAACAAAAAGCCACCGGTGCCGCAAGCCGGGTCGGTAATGCGCTCTCCCGGTTGCGGGGCCATGCAGTCCACCATGGCCTGAATCAACGCGCGGGGCGTGAAGTACTGGCCTGCGCCACTCTTGGTGTCTTGCGCGTTCTTTTCCAGCAAGCCCTCATAAGCATCGCCCTTCACGTCTGCGCCCAGCACCGTCCAGGTCTCAGCACCAATCAAATCGACGATCACGCGGCGCAGCTTGGCCGGGTCCTGGAACTTGTTTTGCGCCTTGCCGAAAATCAGGCCCAGCGTGCCTTTCTCTTGTCCCAGCTTCTCCAACAGGTGGCGGTAGTGGTCAAACAGCTCGTCGCCGTCCTTAGCCAGCAGCGTGGGCCAGGCGTAGGCGGCGGGCACGATGCTGGCTTGGTTGTAAGGCGGCGCGCTGCGCTCGTCGGCCATTTTGAGGAACAGCAGGTAGGTGAGCTGCTCCACATAGTCGCCATAGCTCATGCCATCGTCGCGCAGCACGTTGCAGTAGTTCCAGAGCTTCTGGACGAGGGAATTGGTCGTGGTGTTCATGGTTTTTGGATGGGAGGCAAGGCGCCCAATTTGGCTGCCACTTGGCCGCAAGCGGTAATGAGGTCTGCCACAAGGCGGGAGTCCACCTCGAGCATGCCCTCGTACTCGCCCAGGTTGCGCGCGTCGTGGCATTTGGACAATACACGCCACACCTCCGGCCCCAGGCCCAGTGTGTGTGGCAACAGTTGGAAAACGATAAAGCGGTTACCCGAGCGGTAGCCGTGCCAGCGCAATGCCGCCAGACACAGCGCATGGGCGGCGTTGTAGGCCAGGTCAAACTGGCTTTCCAGCGCCAAGCCCGGCTTCTGCGCATCGTGCAAGCGCGCCAAACCCATGCGCTGCAGGCCGGCAAATTCGTTGGCATCCGGCGGTTCGGCACGCAGTGCCTTGCCCGGGCCAGCCAGGTTTTCAAAGGGCGAGGTCATCAGGTCCTCCTATCAGCCAGATCTTGGGCTGCGCCATCACACGCGACACAAAAGATCCACCTTCGCTCAGCCTTTTGGCAAAGTCTTGTGGCGTGTAGATGTTGGGGTTGACCTCGCGACCCAACTCTTCGGTCGCTGCTTGCAGCGCCAGGATAACGTCGGCAAACGTCAATGTGTCGCTGAGCAGCATCAAGTCAATGTCACTGCTGGCCGTGTCTTCTTTTTTGGCAATCGAGCCATAGACAAAAGCCGCTTTGATCTGCGTTGCCAGCGGAGCCAGCGCTGAGCGCAAAGGCTCCGCCAAGCCCACCGTCTTGCGCACCACGCCGCACAGCTCAGCATAGATGGGCGAAGCCGGGTTGGCTTGGTAATGCTTTTGGTTGCCTACCGGCTTGACCGTGACCAAACCACTTTGGGCCAGCCGCGCCAATTCGCGTTGTACCGCCCCAGAGCCCACCCCGGCCAGACTGATCAGCTCGGTGGCGTAAAAGCTCCGCTCCGGCTGGCCGAACAGCAAGCCCAGCACGCGCTGCTGCGTGCCAGAAAACAAGGCGGCGGCAAGGCTGGTGCGTGGCATGGTGGTGTTGGCGGAAGGCTGAGTACCCATTTTGGGCATTTTAATACCCAAAATGGGTATTTATGCTATTCCAGTCCACTCCGCGCCCGTATCACCAGCTCGTCATAGCCGGTGGCTGCATCCGGCTCACGGGTGAACTGCCAGTCGGGCAGCAGGGCCAGCAGCACCTCGGCCGTGGTGAGCACGATGCAGCCCGGCGCCACATGCCCGCCCAGCACCTGCCCCGTGGCGGTGGAAATGGCCATGTGCATGTGCGAAGCCGTTTTGTCGCCACCGGCGGCCACGGTACCCGAGAGGGTGAGGATCTCCATGCTCTCGGTCAACCGCGTAGGCTGCGCGGCCCCCGCCAGCCGGATGCCCGCCGTGGACAGGCTGCCGATGCCGGACAACACAAACGCTGCGCGGCAGTTCTGGGCCTGGACAGCGGCTTCCAGCGCTGCGCGCAGGTCTTGGCCGGGGGGCAGACGGATGGGAAGCGTCTTCATAGTCTCTATGCCAAATCAGGTTCTTGCGCCCATGGATACAGCGCGAGCAGCTATCAAAACAGAAGCAAATCTTTGCCTAGCCATGGTGGTGAAGCCGATGCGCGGCCCCAGCAGCAGGTACACCCCGGTTTGCGCCAGCTCGGGCCGGGCCTTCACCTTCGGCAGCAGCGCACGCGGGAATACCAGCGGCTTGCCGATCCAGTTGGACTTGTCGACGATGCGCAGGCCGTCGGGGTCGCCGTCGGCGACGATGATGCGGAGGGAGAAAGGGGTTTGATTCATAACGCCGCTCACAAAGGCAATGCAGCAATGCGCTCAAACAGCGTCTTGAAGTCCACAAATTCCAGACCATCAAAACCAGTTGACGCTTCTGTAAATGCTACTTTTTGTTTTGCTGTTGCATCAATGTCAAAAACCATAGAACCGACAGCAACTGGCTCCCCCTTTAGGCCATGAGTGGCCAAAAGCGCATCGGAGAAATAGTGCTCAATCGAAAAGTGCCGTCGATCTGCTCTTACAGATGAAGCGAAATCTGCGCGATGCATCGGAACTGGAAGAACAATCGCCTGTATGGGCTTAGAGACATGCTTTTTGTGAGCTTGGTCTGCACTGACGTTGAATCCAGCCTTTGCTTGCAACGAATTAAACGCATTGCAGCCAGCCGCATCGTTATCAAAAATCGCTGTGATTTTCCGATCAGAAACTATGGATAAGAATTCGGTACAGCGCCTCAGCATTTCAGCGCCACCGTCGCGCTTTTCCGGCTCAGGATCAATCCCGCAAGGAATAATTTCAAAAGGCATTGGAATACCTGGGTTCAGTTTTCCCCATGCAACTGAAATTAGGGTTGCATCAGTCTTTCCCTCAACAAGCAAAGCTGGCAAAGTGCCTGCATTCACTTGATTCAGAACAGCATTCTGAAAAGCTCGTGTCTCAGCGAAAGTGTTTAGCGCCGTTTGAAACTCAGAGTAACTCTCTGGGGTGATTACTGCGCCAGTCGGCATTTCACGCAGTTCGAAACCGCTAGTGCCGAAAACCCGGTCCATACCTAGCGCAACAAGAGGGGCATGTACGCTAACTATGAACTGCACCTTAGGGAAAAGCTGCATCAACTGCGGAAGCACCTCAAACTGAAGTCCCATGTGGAGATGCAAGTCCGCCTCATCGATGAGCACTATCCCAGCAATATCTCCTGTTGCTTGAAAATCCATTGCCGACATATCAGCATCGCGAATGATGGATGCAAACAGGCAAAACAATGCACTTTCGCCTGCGGACAAACTCAACATATCCTTCACGACACGAACGATTTCGCCATTTTTTCTGATCGTTGCCGTAATGATTCGTTGATTCCTGTGCCCTATCCCCAATTGCAATTGTTCATCAGGCCCACGACAAAGTACTTTTTGTAAAACCGCTTGCACTGCCAAAAAAACAGCATGCGCCTTACCTGGCATTGCAATTCGCGCATTGACAGGAGGCGCACCTGCAGCCAAGGGCACAGCGACCGGCTGATACTCAGAAACCATCATGTCAAATATCACTGCATGCAACCATTCCAGCGTCGGCTTCAGCCTGTTCCTTGAAAGAATTCGCCTAGCCGTTCTCCCTTTCATCCGGACTTGCTCTGGCAATTGCAAATCGGTCGATAAACTCTCAGTGTTGAGCCAGTCTGGAGGTTCGAAACGATCAGCAGGGAAAAACAATAGGCTTGTTTTCTGCAAGGTTGCTTCAAGTAAATGGGGAGCAGCGAGCTCTCCAAGTGGCAATTTGAAGTGGCTAGTTTCAGTGACAGGTATCTCGTGGCAACTGGTATCTAGGGTCTGAAGCTCCGTCAAATCTGTAATGGTTTCGCGAGCATTGTTGAGTTGCCACTCAATCAATGAAACACCTTTTTCAAATTCGATTTTTGCGAAGTAAAACTGCGCATCGCCATGAATGCCCAGTGGCGACCGAATTCGGTACACCTTACCTTTGTCAACTTCAACGTCTTCATAGATTTGCTGCTTCAACGCGACGAGCGCATTGACGACGAAGGAAATCACAGTTGACTTGCCACTGCCATTCCGTCCCACCAAAAGCAATGGCTTCGGATTCTCTCCTTCAAAGGGAAGCACAAGATTCAGGTCTCGAATGGGCCCAGTGTTCTTCAACTGAATAGATCTCAAATACATATAGATTCCCCTCTAGCCATTCACGAATGCACGCTGAAGTGTTGCCTGCCTCAGCACCTGCGCGCGCTGGAGGTTGGCGTCGACCTCGGCTTCGACTTCGCGGATGATGGATAGGTGGCGGTCGACTTCGGCGACGATTCGGGCTTGCTCTGCGAGCGGCGGCAGGGCAATTGGCAATGCCCGCACTTGCTCAAGACTCAATCCGGGTTTCCCTGCTCCGTAAGCCCAAGACTCCAATGTCTTGCGGCCATTCGCAGGCGAAACAATCCAATTGAAAACAAACGATGCTGTCTCAGGCATGGAGAGCTTCATAAGCGCAACGTGCTGACTCACAAATGCCAGTTCACCCAACGCGGGCACCAAAGCGGACTTGGTTACGTTTGCGCCAGTGATGGTGACGAGGATGTCTCCTCCCGACACACTACTCCGCGTGCCTTCAGCATCGACAGGTACGTCCACTCGCGCGGCATCAGGCAAGTTCAGCGCATCCGTTTTGATGTCTTGGGCACGAATGAACAGGACACCGGTGTTTGAATAAAAATCGCCCCAGCCGCGTGAACCGCTTGTGATGAGGTGCGTCAATTGATCCGCATTTGCCCAAGTCCACCCCACCGGCAATGAGGGCAGCCCATCTTTCAATGGCGCGGCTGTTAGCTTGTACTTTCCACGCCCGGCCCACTTCACCCGCCGCTCCTCAAGAATCCGCTGCAAAAGCTGTTCGCCGGTTTCGTAGGTGCGGCCCTCGCGGTGGGCCAGGGAGGCTTCGGTTTCTGCGAGGCGGCCTTCGACGGCGGCTTTGAGGACGGAGGCTTTGTAGCGCTTGAGGTTGGCTTTGACGCGTTGGAGGTTGGAGACGGCTTCGTCGAGGCCGGAGAACTGTTTTTCGAGTTCGGCGACGATCTCGAGTTGCTGCGCCGGCGCGTGAACTGCTACTTCGACAGCGTTGTAATCATCACGGCTCAATCCAGGAATAGCTGTGGACTTGTCCAACCTGACGAGGTTGAGCGATGTGAGCAAATAGCGGTAGTAGTTAGCTGAGTGTCCATTTGGCGGCTCAACAAAGTAGGTCGTATCAATGGGCCAGCAAGGAACAGGTGAGAAATGGACTGCACCGACATTTCCTTTTCGGCCAACAATGATCGTGGGACCGCTGGTCAATGCGGCAGAGTGTTGACCCACGACGCCGCTTGAGCCGAAAACGGGAACGGAGCCAGTCGCATCCCGTGCAGCGGCTGGCAAGCTCTTCCCGTACTTCAGCGGCAGCAACTCGCCAAGTGTTCCGCGAATGCGGTTTTCAGTTGTCACTTCACTCACGCCGCCAACTCCCGATTCAGCTCCTCAATCACCTTGGGCAGTTCCGCGCCAAAGAGCTGGTGCACCTTGCCCAGGCCGCCTTGGGCGTTGAAGGGGGCGTATTCAAAGTCGTCTATCTCAATGCCGAGGTTGGCGGCGATGTGGTCGCGGATCATTTCTAGCCAGTGTTGTTGTTCAGTGGTGAACGGTTTGTTGTCTGTCTGTTGGTGCTGGGCCAGCCAGGCTTTGAAGTTGGCCTGCACGCGCTCGGGGTAGGGCACTAGCTCGTTGGTCTGCTGCATGGCAAAGCGCACCAGGCTGACCAGATCGGTGAGCAGGCGGCGCTGCGTGGCGCCTTTGACCTTGTCTTTGCGCAGGGTGGCATAGGCCTGCCACAGGGCGCCCTCGTCAATGTTGAGCGGCGGGGCGTGCAGTGCGTCGGCCAAGGCTTTCACGTCTTCAAACTTGAGCGGCGCACGTGTGGGGCGGCTGTACAAGATTTGCAGGGCGGTGATTTCGTCTTTGTGCTGGGCGATGAAATCTTCAAAGCTTTGCACCAGCGCGGTGGCACGGTCGCTGCCTTCGCTAAAGCCGGCGTGCAGCAGGCTGTCTTGGGTGACCGTGTCGATGACCAAGTCTGCCTTTTGCTTCATTTTTAATAGCTGCTCGCGCAGGGCGGGTGCGGCAAATGGCTTGGTTGCGTCCCTCAAGCGCTGGTCTGCCTCGGCGGGCGGCATGTCTTGGGTGGCGTCTATGTTCAGCGCCTCCACAATGCCGCGCGCCAGGTCGCGCAGGGTTTTGCCGCCACTCAGCTCCACCACCTTGGCGCGGTCGGCGTCGCTGGCGTCTTTGTCCAGCCGGGCCAACCTAGCGGCGATGCTGCTCAGCACTTCGTCTTCCACGTTGCCCAGGCTCACGGCTTGCAGCAGTTTGTCCAGGGGCACGCTCTTTTTGGCGTCCATGGGGCGGCTGTCGGTTTTGTCGCGTTCGCACACGCCCACGCAATCGACGATGACGAAGTGGTCTTTCTTGATGTGTTCGCCGGGGTTCACGGCGGCCAGGTCGGTGGGGTTGCACACGCGCACGCCACGGCCTTTCATCTGCTCAAAGAAGCTGCGGCTTTTCACACTGCGCATGAAGACGACGATTTCCACCGGCTTGATGTCGGTGCCGGTGGCGATCATGTCCACCGTCACCGCCACGCGGGGGTAGTAGCCGGTGCGGAAGTCTTTGATGAGCTGCTCGGGGCTGGTGCCGCCGCCCTGGGCGCTGCGGTAGGTGATCTTCTGCGCAAACTCGTTGCCACGGCCAAACTCTTCGCGCAGGATTTCCACAATCTTTTCAGCGTGGTTGTCGTCTTTGGCAAAGATCAGGGTCTTGGGCAACTCGGTGCGGGCGGGGAACATGTCCGCCTGCCAGCGGTCGCGCAGGGTGCGGACCACGGTGCGGATCTGGTCGGGCGTTTGCACGGCGCGGTCCAGCTCTTCGGGCTGGTATTCAAAGTCGTCGTCCAGCTGCCAGGCGGTTTTGCGGCGGGTGGCTTTGTCTTGCGTTTCCAGCCAGAAGCCTTTGTCCACCTTGGCGCCCTGCTCGCTCACCTCGGTTTTGATGCGGTAGACGTCGTAGTTGACGTTCACGCCATCGGCCACAGCCTGGGCGTGGCCGTATTCCATGACCAGGTTTTGGTTGAAGAAGCCAAAGGTCTGTTTGTTGGGCGTGGCGGTCAGGCCAATGAGGTACGCGTCAAAGTACTCCAGCACCTGGCGCCACAGGTTGTAGATGCTGCGGTGGGCCTCGTCGGTGACCACAATGTCAAAGCTCTCAATGGGGATGGCCGGGTTGTAGCCAATGGGCTCGGGGTCTTTGAACAGGGTCTCAATCTTCTCGGTGGATTCTTCGTCGGCCTCCTCGGCCAGCTCGCGCCCTTTGAGCATGCTGAACATGCGCTGGATGGTGCAAATGACCACGCGGGCGCTGGTGTCGAGCTGGTTGCCTTGCAAATGCTGGACGATGTATTCCTCGCCAAACTTGTAGTTGTTGTAGGGCGATGCGTAGGCGTCAAACTCTTTCTTGGTCTGGCGGGCCAGGTTACCCCGGTCCACCAAAAACAGCACGCGGCGCGCTCCGCCGAACTTGATGAGGCGGTAGATGAAGCCGATGCTGGTGAACGTCTTGCCGCTGCCGGTGGCCATCTGTATGAGGGCCTTGGGCTTGTTGGCGGCGAGGCTTTTCTCCAGGTTGGTGATGGCGCCAATCTGCGCGGGCCACAGCTGGTAGCTGGCGCCACCGCTGCCCCACTGGGTAACGAGCTGCGGCATGCTGCGCATGCGGGCCAGAAAGGTGCCGGGCGCTTCGCTCACGCCCTGCCCTGCAGCGGCCGGGGGCAGCAGCGCGAGCCACTGCACCAACAGCTCGGGCCGGAAGAAGGCAAACACGGCTCTGGCGCGCGGCTCGGGGTCCAGGCCGTTGGTAAAGTGGGTTTCTATGCCGGTGCTCTCCCACACAAAGGGCAGCGGGCGGCGCCAGGCAGGCAAGGCGGTGGGCAGGCCTTGGGCGTAGCGGCCGCTTTGCAGCTCTACGCCGGTCAGCGTCGCCCCTTCTTTCTTGGCTTCGATGACGCCGCAGGCTTTGCCGTTCACATAGAGCAGGTAGTCGGCAAAACCAAAGCCGGAGTTGAGGGGGAATTCGCGGATGGCCACACCCATAGCGGCATGGATGTTGGCGCTTGAGACGTCGCAAACGTGCCAGCCCGCTTGCTGCAGTAGCGCGTCGATGCTGACTCTGGCTTTTTGCTCTGGCGTCATGCCCATCTTCCTCCCCTTGCCAGCATTCTAGGTGACAAACAAAAAGAGCCGCCAGCGCTTATGGAATATGCGCGAGCAGCTCTTTATTTGATAGCAAGCACGCTTTCGCGTGTTGCCTTCAGTTGGGCTTGTGGGTAATGCGTGCGCCCAGGGCGAGCAGCTTTTCGTCCAGCTTTTCGTAGCCGCGCTGGATCATGTTGGCGTTCTGCACCGTGGACTTGCCGCTGGCGCACAGGGCAGCGCCCAAGAGGGCCATGCCGGCGCGGATGTCGGGGCTTGGCAAGGTGGTGCCGCGCAGGCGGCTCTTGCCGCTGATGACTACGCGGTGCGGGTCGCATACCACGGCGGCGGCGCCCATGCCGATGAGCTTGTCCACAAAATACAAGCGCGACTCAAACATCTTCTCGAAGAACAGCACATTGCCTTCCACCTGCGTGGCGAGCGTAATCATGCAGCTCATCTGGTCGGTGGCGAACTGGGGCCAGGGGCCGTCGCCAATCACCGGCATAGCGCCATCAAAGTCGCGGGTGACCTGCATGCGCTGGTTGCCGGACAGGAAGATATGCTTGTCGTGCAAATCAATCTTCACGCCCAGGGTCTCGAACACGCGGTGGCACATGCCGTAGGCATGCTTGTCGGTGCCCTCGACCGTGATTTCGCCACCGGTGGCAGCGGCCAGCGCCAGGTAGGACGCGGCCTCGATGTGGTCGTGGCACACGGTGTAAGTGGTGCCGTGCAGCGACTCCACGCCTTCCACGCTGAGCTGGTTGGTGCCGATGCCACTGATCTTGGCGCCCATGGCGTTGAGCAGGTGGGCCAGGTCTTGTACGTGCGGCTCGCAGGCGGCGTTGCGGATCAGGGTGTGACCCCGGCTCACGGCAGCAGCCATCAGGATGTGCTCGGTGCCGGTGACGGAGGGCTCGTCAAAAAACAGCTCGGCGCCGGTCAGCGGGCCGGGCATGGTGAAGTCGTACACGCCATTGATGCTCACCTTGGCGCCCAGCTTTTGCAGGCCGTAAAAGTGCGTGTCCAAGCGGCGGCGGCCGATGACGTCGCCCCCCGGCGGGAACAGGCGCGCAGAGCCGGTGCGGTGCAAGAGGCCGGCCACACACAGGATGGAGGTGCGCACCTTGTTGCACAGGGCCTGGCCGATTTCGCTGGTGCGCACGCTGGCCACATGGATGCTGACGCGCTCGCCGCTGCGTTCGACCTTGCCGCCGATCTCGACGATCACGTCCAGCATGTGGCGCACGTCGATGATGTCGGGCACGTTGTCGAGGATGACTTCCTGGTCCGTCAGGATGCAGGCCGCAATCATGGGCAGGATGGCGTTTTTGTTGCCGGAAGCGCGAATGGTGCCTCGCAGGGGCACGCCGCCTTCAATTTCAAATGTCGACATGGTGAGATTCAGTGTTGGGAGGCCGGGGTTTTCCGGCCGAGGGGGAGATTGTTACCGCTCCGGGCACCATTCATGTAACTTTGTGCTGTAACGGTTACAGGAACCGCGACGTAGTTGGCACTTTTCAGGCGGCCAGCCAGCGGGCGAAGGCGGTGTTGACGGCGTCGGGCTGCTCCAGGGTGGCCATGTGGCCGCAGTCCTCCAGCACCACCAGCTCGGCGCGCACTGCGTGCATGGCGTCCACCATGGCCTGGTGCTGCTCGGGCGGGCTCCAGGCGTCTTGCCGGCCGGTGAGCACCAGCGTCGGGCAGGTGATGCCGGCCAGCACCGGCGCGGCGTCGGGCCGGGTGAGCAGCGCGTTGATTTGCGCCGCAAACTGGGCGGGGCTGCTGCGCTCCAGCATGGCCAGTACTTGTTCGAACACCGGGCCGCCCACCACGGCGGGGTGCACCATGGGGCGCGCCCACATGGCGCCCATGGCCCGCATGCCGGCGCGCTGTGCGTGCGACAGCAGGGCCATGCGGCCGGCTTTTTCTTTGGCGCCGGCTTCGCCCTCTGCCAAGGGGTGCACGCCGGTGTCCAGCAAGGCCAGGCGCTCCACCCGCTCGGGGGCGAGGCGCATCACCTCCAGGGCCACGCGCCCGCCCATGCTGTGGCCGGCCAGGGCAAAAGTGGCGGGGGCCGCGGCCAGCACCTGCTGCGCCATGGCGGTGAGCGAGTCGGTCAGGCCCCAGTCCATCACCATGCAGTGGTGGGTGGCGGACAAGGCCTGCACCTGCGGCGCCCAGACAGCGGCGTCGCACATCAGGCCGGGAAGCAAAACGAGGTTTTTGGTGGTCAAATCAGGCTCCAGCGCTCGCAGAATATGCGCGAGCAGCTATCAAAAATATAGTGAATTCATGAGAGCGCCGGAGCAAAACTTGCCTGCCCGGCGATGCAGCTCACACTGTAGCGGCTGGCAGGTGGATTTCAATCGCCAAGCCCGGCTGGGCATTGCGTACAGCAAAGCTGCCGCCATGCGCCTGCGCCACCAGGCGGCACAGGTACAGGCCCAGCCCTACGCCGCCGCCCTCGCGGGTGCGGGCGGCATCGGGCCGGAAGAAAGACTGGCCCAAGTTCGGCAGCTGGTTTTCTTCGACACCGCGGCCGAAGTCGCGCACGGCGATCAGCAACTGCCTTTGGTCCCACTGCACCGTGATTTGCGGTGCCGCAGCCGCACCTGCGCTGTGGCGCAAGGCGTTGTCGAGCAGGTTGCGCACCAGCAGGCGGATGCGGATCGGATCCAGTTGCAGGCGGGGCAAGGCCGGGGGCAACTGCATGTCGATAGCGGGGCCAAACTCAGACTCTGCCGTGGCATGCGCGGTTTGCAGTTCGCACACCACGTCTTCCACCAGCGCGCGCACATCCACCGCCTCGCGGTGCAATGCGGCGTGCGGGCTGGCGAGGCGCTCGCTTTCCAGCAGATCGGTGACCAGGTCGCGCATGAGGGCCAAGTCACGCAAAAGGGCATCACGGCCGGGCTGCACATCCGCTGTCTCGGGCAGCAGCTCGGTGTTCAGGCGGGCGCGGGTGAGCGGGCTGCGCAGCTCGTGGCTGATGGCCAGCAGCAGCGTGCGTTTGGCCTCCAGCATCTGGTGAATGTCGGCGCCCATGGTGTTGATGGTGGCGGCCAGCTCACCCAGCTCGTCCGGGTGGTGCGAGCGGCGCACGGGAATAGCCTGCGCAAAGTCGCCCGCGCCAAAACGCAGGGCACCGGCGCGGATATCGTCCAACGGGCGCAGCAGCAGGCGCACGCGCACATACGCCAGCGTGGTGAGCACCAGCAAGCTGAACAAGGTGACCCAGCCGATGAAGCGGGGCCGGTCGTGCCAGGCCTGCACGCTCACCCCGAACTGGATGCGGTGGCCATCCGCCGTGGTGCGCACATAAAAACGGGGGCTCTCGGTGTCAGCCGGCCTGTCGTCCATCCAGCCATGGGGGTTGTCGGGCTGGTCGGGGTTGCTGCGCCAGTTGATCTGCGGGCCACTGATACGCACGCTCAACGGCAGGCGCTGGGTGATGGCGCGGGCGCGCTCAATGTCGGGCGGGTCGCCGATCTCTGCGGCCAGTTTGTCGATGTAGTCCGCTACCAGCGGCTTGGCTGCATCGCGCCAGCCGATGCCCAGGGCCGCTTGCATGCCGAACATGAAGGTGGTGGTCATGGCCAACGCCAGCAACACGAACATGCACATCAGGCGCACCCGCAGCGAGTGCGCCAGCGCGTGCTTGGCCTGGCGCTGCACGCGAATGCAGGCCTTGAACGCGGGCCAGCCCTGGCAGGCTCGCAACCACTGGGTGCCCGCGCTCATGGGGCGCTGCCTGCCGCAGGGGCCACCAAGGGCGCAAGTGCCAACGTGTATCCGGCATTGCGCAGGGTTTTGATGCAATCCAGCGGCTCCAGCTTCTTGCGCAGGCGGCTGACCACAATGTCTACCGCGCGGGTGTAGAGTTCGGCCTCATGGCCGCGCAGCTGGTTAAGGATGTCGTCGCGGCTGAACACCTTGCCCGGCGCTCGGGCCAGCAGTAGCAGCAAATCGAACTCGGTCCCGGTGAGGTCCACCGCCTCGCCACTGCGCTGCACGGTGCGAGTCGCCACGTCGATGCGCAGGCCCTGAAAGTGCAGCTGGTTGGGGTCGGCAGCCGCCGCTTTGGGCGCAGCGGGTGCGCGGCGGCGCAGCACGGTCTGTACACGGGCTACCAGCTCCCGCGGCTCGAAGGGTTTGGGCACATAGTCGTCAGCCCCCAGCTCCAGGCCCACCACGCGGTCCATCACCTCGCCGCGCGCGGTGAGCATGACGATGGGCAGGTCGCTGTCTTTGCGAATGGCGCGGCACAGGGCAAAGCCATCCATCTCGGGCAGCATCACATCCAGAATGGCCGCATCAATGCCGCCCTGCGCCAGCCGCGCCAGCCCGTCGCTGGGGCGCAGGCAGTGCTCCAGCGCCATGTCGAAGCGCGCAAAGTAGGCAGCCAGGGGGCCGCCGAGCTGGGTGTCGTCGTCGATGAGCAGAATGCGGTGCATGGGCGTCAGTGGGTTGCGGGCACATTGTCCCACCGGCTGCGGTGGCGTTGAATCAGAGCCCGCAGGCGGTCGCGCTCCGCATCGGCCAGCCGGTCAAACATGTCAGCGGCTTTTTGCACATCGTGCAGCACCTGCGGCACGTAGCCCGGGCGGCGTTCCAGCAGGCGCAGGGCGTGCTCCCGGTCAAAGCGCGGGCCCCACACCAGGGCCATGACTTCGGCGTGAGGCTCTTCATAGCCCTCCAGCACCACGGCCCCGTAGGCGCGCAGGGGTGCCGTAATGGCGCTCAGGGTTGCGGACGCCATGACGATCAACCCCGGCTGAACCAGCGACCGCGCCCATCCAGGTACTCGCGCACCTTCTGTTGCTGGGCGGGGTTCAGGCTGTTGTAGAAGTTGGCCATGGCAGCAATGACTTCGGGGCTCTTGGTCTGGATGGTGGCGGTTTTGTCGTTGATCAGGTTCTGGGCGCGGGCGGCGTCAAATTTGTCGCCTGCCACCAGTGCCTTCACTTCAGCACGCGGGTCTTGGGTCTGGCCTATCAGGGCCGCACGCTGCTCGAACATCTTGTCACCCACAACGGCCAGCAGCTTCTTCTGGTCGGCGTTCAGATCGAGTTTGTCCGCCACTTTGTCCACCACCTTATCGCGCTTGGACGCATATTGCTCGGCGCTCATGCTGGAGCCAAAGTCATGCGGGCGGTGGCCGCAGGCGGCGAGGCCACCGACCAGCACCAGGGCGGTCACGGCACCGATGAGCGTACGTTTGGCATGGCTGCGAAGGAAGAAGTTGGTCATCACGGCCTTTCTGAACCCTTTGCGGGTAGTTGGAAGATGACCGTGATGGTGCCGAAGTGCCCCTGACACAGGGTGTCAGGGCGGTTTCGCTTTGTTTCGGTTTATGTCGATCAGAAGGCGTAGTTGAGCGCCAGCAGTGCCGTGTTGGCGCTGGTCTTGCGCACCATGGGAGCATCCTTGGCATCGCCCAGTAACTGGGTATGGCGCAGCCCACCCGTCAACGACCACTGCGGGCTGATCAGATAGGTGAGCGACACCCGTGCGCTCACATCACGCATTCCGGCAGAGGGGGTGTACACCGCGTAGCCACTGGCCTGCGCCTGCTTGGCCGTTACGCCAAAGTAGGACTGCAGGTAGTCGGCATTGGCATAGGTCGCCGTAAGTTCGCTACCCAGGCGCCAGCTAGCTCCCAGGGCGTGGCCGTACTCCAGGCCCAGGTCCCAGAGCGCGCCCTTGCTGTCCACGCCGGAGCCTGCCCGCAGGCTGGTCTTGGCGGCAAAGCCGTTGCCCAGCACATACCGGGCAAAGCCTCCGACTTCCGCACTGGCATCCACATTCCCCAAACCGCGCAATGCACTGCTGCGGCTCTCTTCCCGCCCCATGTCCACGCCGAGTCTGACGCCGTACTGCAGGCCTTCGCCGGAGGACCACTGGCGCCCCACACCACTGACTCCGGCGAACCAGCCATTGGCCCAGGTGTAGTCCAGCGCTGGCAGCACCTGGGTGCGGGCTTCATCGGAGCCTTGGTATTCATAGCCACCCAAAGCCACCAGACCGACGCGGCCACCGTCTTTGGAAGCCTGTTGGGCGTGGGCGGAACCCATGAATGCGGCGCCGGCAACAGCCAGCACAGAAAGAGACGCAGCAGATACACGGAGATACATCACAAGAACTTTCAAAAAAATAAATGTCAATGGTGCGGGATGGCACGCAACCCAAGGTGTCATGACCGTATCGCTTTGTTTCGCTTTATTTCAGGCCTAGTGCCAGTCCGTCGCATCCTGGCTCTCGTCCTTACCGCGCCAGCACCGCCTCTAGCGCCTTGCCGGTGTGGGTACCCAACTTGACCACATCTTCCGGCGTGGTGGCCGCTACCACGCGGCCACCGCCGTTGCCGCCCTCAGGCCCAAGGTCGAGCACCCAGTCGGCTTCGGCAATCACATCGAGGTCGTGCTCAATCACCACCACACTGTGGCCGCCGTTCACCAGGCGGTGCAGCACATGGATGAGCTTTTCCACATCGGCCATATGCAGGCCCACGGTAGGTTCGTCCAGTACGTAGAGCGTGTGCGGCACCTTGTTGCCGCGCTTGCCCACGTCGTCGCGCACCTTGCTGAGTTCGGTGACCAACTTGATGCGCTGGGCCTCGCCGCCGCTAAGCGTTGGAGAAGGCTGGCCTAAAGTGAGGTAGCCCAAGCCCACGTCTTTCAGCAACTGCAATGGATGGGCGATGACGGGCATGGCCGCGAAGAAGTCGACCGCTTCGTCCACTTCCATTTGCAGCACATCGCCGATGTTTTTGCCCCGCCAGGTGACGGCCAGCGTTTCGGGGTTGAAGCGGGCGCCCTTGCAGGTTTCGCACACCACTTTCACATCCGGCAGGAAGCTCATGCCGATGGTGCGCATGCCCTGCCCTTCGCAGCTGGGGCAGCGGCCTTCGCCGGTGTTGAAGCTGAAGCGGTTGGACGCATAGCCGCGCGCCTTGGCTTCCAGCGTGTCGGCAAACAGTTTGCGGATGGTGTCCCAGAAGCCAATATAGGTCGCCGGGCAAGAGCGCGGTGTTTTGCCGATGGGCGTTTGGTCCACTTCGAGCACGCGGTCGATGGACTCGTAACCCGTCACACCTTCGCAGCCCAGCCAGTCGATTTTTTCACCGGCCTCCAAGGCATCGCGGCCCGCTTTGGTGCTGCGCTTTTGCACGGCGGTTTGCACGTTGGCCAGCAATACGTCGCGCGCCAGGGTGGACTTGCCGGAGCCACTAACGCCGGTGATGGCGACCAGGCGCTTGAGCGGCACATGGGCGGTAACGCTTTGCAGGTTGTGCATGGTGGCGTTGCTTACTGTGAGCCAGTCGATTTTCGGTTTGAATGCCTTCGCTTCTTCTGAGCCCGCCACAGGCAGCCCGACAGTGGGCTCCTCATACGCTCGCTTTGCGAGCTCCAAATCGTCGCCCCCTGCCGGGCTGCCCGTGGCTGCGATGGACATTTGGGCGGTGCGGCGGTCTGCCAGCGCGGCGTACTCGGCGGCTACTTTGGTGCGTTCTGCTAGCTCCGTGTTGGCGGCTGCGCTGTCCAGAATGCGTGCCGCCTCCACAGCGGCTTTCTGCGCTTTGGCACTGAGTTTCTTCGCAGGTTTACCCGCACCCGCGGTGGAGGTGCTTGCGCCGGAAGCCGATTTGGAGCTCGCAGCGCGAGCGTATGAGGCGCCCGGCGTAAGCGCCTCCGCCGCGTCCAGCACCAATGTCTCCGCAAACGAAACCATCCCCCGCCGCAGCGCCAAGGGATGCTTCATCGCATGCAACAGATACCGCCCGGTCTGCGATTCCGCAGCATTCTGCACATCGGCAATCGACCCCTGCGCCACCAGCCGCCCGCCGCGCTTGCCCGCACTCGGCCCGATGTCGATGATGTGGTCCGCATGGCGGATGGTGTCTTCGTCGTGCTCCACCACCACCAGCGTATTGCCCTTGTCGCTCAGGCTTTGCAAGGCACCCAACAGGATTTTGTTGTCGCGTGCGTGCAAGCCAATGGTCGGCTCGTCCAGAACGTAGCACACACCTTGCAGGTTGCTACCCAGCTGCGCAGCCAAACGGATGCGTTGCGCCTCGCCGCCACTCAGCGTGGGCGCGCCACGGTCCAACGTGAGGTAGCCCAAGCCCACCTCCTCCAAGAACTCGAGGCGGCTACGGATCTCGGGCACCAGATCGCGGGCGATGTCGGCCTCGCGGGTCGTCATGCCGCCGGCCACTTGCAGGGTCTGCACCCACTGGCGCACATCGGTCACGGAGAGGCGTGCAATGTCGGTAATGCCCACACCCGCAAACTTCACGTTGCGCGCCGTGGCATTCAAGCGCGTGCCACTGCAGGTGGGGCAGGCTTTGTCGTGGAGGTCTTCGATGTCGGCTTCGGCAAAGGTCTGCTCGCGGCCCTTGTTGTCGTCGTCCTTGACCGAGTCATCAAACACCTTGCGCTGCTCTTTGGTGAGCGCCACGCCCGTGCCCACGCAGTCCGGGCACCAGCCGTGTTTGCTGTTGTACGAGAACAAACGCGGGTCCAACTCGGCATACGAAGTCGCGCACACCGGGCAAGCGCGCTTGGTAGAAAACACCTGCACCTTGCCCACACCAGCCGCAGACTCGCCTGCGGCCATCACCTCACGCAAACTGCCAATATCGCTGAGCACATAGACCACACCCTTGCCGTGGGTGAGCGCGTCAGCCAGCGCAGTGCGCAGCGCGGACTCGTTGGCAGGCGTTACATCGAGGCTGGCCACGGGCAGCTCGATGTTGTGCTCCTTGAAACGATCAATCCGCGGGAAGCCACTGGTGGGCAGGAAGTTGCCGTCCACCCGCAGGTGCGTGAAACCCTTGGGCCGCGCCCAGTCGGCCAGCTCGGTGTACACGCCCTTGCGCCCCTGGACCAGCGGCGCCAGCAATCCAATGTGCTGACCACGGTAGTTCTTAAGCAACTGGGCCGCAATGCTGTCTGCCGACTGCGGCTCCACCGCCGCGCCGTCCTTAAAACAATGCTGGGTGCCCAGCTTCACGTACAACAAGCGCAGAAAGTGCCACACCTCAGTGGTGGTGCCCACCGTGGACTTGCGCCCCCCGCGCGAGAGGCGCTGCTCGATGGCCACCGTGGGCGGAATGCCATACACCGCATCAACCTCGGGGCGGCCAGCAGGTTGCACGATGGAGCGCGCATAGGCATTCAAGGATTCGAGGTAACGCCGCTGCCCTTCGTTGAACAGAATGTCAAACGCCAAGGTCGACTTACCGGACCCCGACACACCAGTCACCACACTGAATTTGCCTCGCGGAATATCCACAGACAGCGACTTGAGGTTGTGCTCTTTCGCATTCACGATACGAATGGAATTCGACGTGTCCGCCAGCAAAGGGCCGGAGGTGGATGGGCTTGCGCCCGAGGCCGATTTGCTACTCGCGAAGCGAGTTGATGAGGCTTCGGGCGCAAGTCCATCAGCCGCAGCGAACGAAGTGAAGGTGGCCGACGACTCCGCCACCTCATGCACCACACCCATGGCCGCTGCGTATTCCCGCAACGCCTTACCCGTGTGCGAAGTGGCATGCAGCAACAGGTCTTCCGGCGTACCGTAGGCCACCACCTGCCCGCCCGCATCGCCCCCCTCAGGCCCCAGATCGATCAGCCAATCAGACGCACGAATTACATCCAGGTTGTGCTCAATCACCACCAGCGAATGCCCGGCGTCCAGCAACTTGCGCAAGGCCCGCATCAGCTTGGCGATGTCTTCAAAGTGCAGTCCCGTGGTCGGCTCGTCCAGCATGAACAGCGAACCCTTGCGCGCCAGCAACTGCTTGCTCGCACTCGAACTCTTGGCCGCTTCGGCCAGAAAGCCTGCGAGCTTGAGGCGCTGCGCCTCGCCACCCGAGAGCGTAGGCACCGGCTGCCCCAGCTTCACATACTCCAACCCGACATCCACGATAGGTTGCAACACGCGAATGACTTCGCGGTCCGCACTAAACAAATCGGCAGCCTCACTCACCGTCAAGCCAAGCACATCAGCCACATTCACATTGCGGCCCTTGCGCTCAATCGTCACTTCCAGAATCTCGGGGCGGTAACGCTTGCCATCGCAGTCCGGGCAGCGCAAATACACGTCGCTCAGGAACTGCATTTCCACGTGTTCAAAACCCGAACCACCGCAAGTGGGGCAACGGCCATCACCACTGTTGAAGCTGAACTTGGCGGCGGTATAGCTGCGCTCCCTGGACAAGGCGGCGCCAGCAAACAACTCGCGGATCGCGTCCCACGCGCCGACGTAGCTCACCGGGTTGGATCGCGCCGTTTTACCAATGGGCGACTGGTCCACAAACACCATGTCGCTGAGCTGCTCCGCACCCAACAGGCTGGTGTGGGCGCCCGGTGTTTCGGTGGCTTTGCCGAAGTGACGCAACAAGGCGGGGGCCAGCACATCCTGAATCAGCGTGGACTTGCCGGAACCGGACACACCTGTCACGCAGACCAAACGCTGCAGCGGAATTTCCACCGAGACATTTTTGAGGTTGTGCTCGGTCACGCCCTCCAGAATCAGGCGCGGGTTGTTGGGTGCGACCATGCGCTTGAACCCCATGCCCACCTGCTTGCGACCGCCCAGGTAAGCGCCGGTCATGGTGTCTGCGCCCTTGAGGGCCTCGGTGGTGCCGTCAAACACGATCTGGCCGCCCTTCTCGCCCGGGCCGGGGCCCATGTCAATCATGCGGTCGGCCGCCAGCATCACGGCCGGGTCATGCTCCACCACCACCAGCGTATTGCCCGCATCGCGCAAGCGCTGCATGGCCACGATGATGCGGTTCATGTCACGCGGGTGCAGGCCGATGCTGGGCTCGTCCAGCACGAACAGGGTGTTCACCAACGAGGTGCCCAGCGCGGTAGTGAGGTTGATGCGCTGCACCTCACCGCCACTGAGGGTGCGGCTCTGGCGGTCCAGCGTGAGGTAGCCAATGCCTACATCGCACAGGTATTTGAGGCGGGTGCCGACCTCTTCAAACAAGAGCTTGAGGGTTTTGTGCTCGGCTTCAGATGCGGTGGGTGCGTTGGCGGCTTTCTCCGAGGGGGCCGCAGGCAGGGAAGCGCCGAGCTCCTCATGCATTTGCTGCGCAACTGCCAAATCGTCACCCGGCGCTTCCCTGCCTTCGGCTTCGCCATCAGTGGAGAGAACTACCGCAGACACCGCATCCGGCGCGGCATCTTCCGAACGCAACGCGGAGTCCGGGGTGCCGGCGGTGGCCGATTTGCTACTCGCAAAGCGAGTTGATGAGGCCACTGCCGGCACCCCGGACTCCGCCCCCCCAAAAATGCCCAAATCGGATTGCAGCGCATCAAAAAACCTCTTGAGTCGATCCAATGGCATCAGCATCAAATCGTGCAGCGACAAGCCGGGCAGCGCTTCCAGTTGCTCACGAGACCACTTCACGCCCTTAGGCATGAAGCGCTTGGTCGGGTCCAGCGCCATATCGGCCTGGTCCTTGGTGCCAATGCGCCAGAGCAGACTCTCGGTCTTCAGGCGCGAGCCATTGCAGGTCGGGCAAGTCGTGTAACTGCGGTACTTGGACAAGAGCACACGGATGTGCATCTTGTAAGCCTTGGTCTCCAGGTACTCAAAGAAGCGGTCCACACCGAACCAGTGCTGGTTCCACTTGCCGTTCCAGTTCGGTGAGCCCTTGAGCACCCAGTGCTTTTGCTCCTGGGTGAGCTTGTACCAAGGCGTGTCGCGCGGTATGCCGCTGGCCTCGGCGTGGCGCATCAGGTCGTCCTGGCACTCTTGCCAAGCCGGCGTCTGCATGGGCTTGACTGCGCCAGCGCGCAGGGTGAGTTTGTCGTTGGGGATGACCAAGCCATAGTCCACCCCGACCACGCGCCCGAACCCGCGGCAGGCATCGCAGGCGCCCACCGCCGAGTTGAAGCTGAACATGGACGCAATCGGGTCGGTGTAGCGGATATCGCTCTGCGGGCAATGCAGGCCCGTGGAGAAGCACCAAACCTCCGGGGCTGCGTTTGCTATGATTTCAGGAGCTGCTTGCGCATACTCCACCTGCGCCACCGCCTCTTTGGACACGTAAACATTCAAACGCCCGCTACCGCGCTTGAGCGAGGTCTCAATGGCTTCCAGGGCCCGCACTTTCTCCACACCCTCGATACGGAAGCGGTCGGCCACGACGTCCAACACCTTGCGCACGCCATTGACAGTCGACACCTCCCGCTCCGCCTGTACCCGGGTGAAGCCGCTAGCGCTCAGCCACTGGGTTACTTCATCCGGGGTGGCGTTGCCAGGCAGCTCGACCGGAAAGGTTAGCACCAAGCGGGGATTGCCTTCGGCCGCGGCGCGCTGCAGCAGCGTGCTGTAAATCGTCTCGGGGGTATCGTGCTGCACCGGAAGCGCGGTGTCTTTGTCAAACAGGCTACCCGCACGGGAAAACAGGAGCTTGAGGTGGTCGTTGAGCTCCGTCATCGTGCCCACGGTGGAGCGGCTGGAGCGCACCGGGTTGGTCTGGTCAATCGCAATCGCGGGGGGCACACCCTCCACCTTGTCCACCGCCGGTTTGTCCATGCGGTCCAGAAACTGGCGCGCATAGGCGCTGAAGGTCTCCACGTAGCGGCGCTGACCCTCGGCGTACAGCGTGTCGAACACCAGACTGGATTTACCCGAGCCGCTGGGCCCGGTAACCACGGTCAGCTCACCCGTGCGGATGTCCAGATCAAGGTTCTTGAGATTGTGCTGTCGCGCCCCGCGAATGCGGATGGTGCCCTGGGTCATGGTGAATGCTCTCTGCAGTGGGGAGAGACATTCTAGGCACGCTTGATTACCCTTTCAGGGCGCGCTCCAATTCGCGGCAGGCCTTGGCGCCTACGGCGTCTTGAATCTTGGGGAACAGCGTCAAAAGGTCGTCAAACCCGACGGCAGATTCCACCGACAGGTTCAGCATGAAACCGCGCAGCCCCAGACCTGCGGTGAGCTTGGTGGCGAGGGGTTTGGCATCGCTGTAGCGCTCTTGCGGTGTGCGGTTGCTAGGCGGTTCGGGCGGGGCAGCGGTTTGCTCCGCGTGCTCCACCAGCTCTGCAGAAGCCAGCCGCGCCACAGGTGCCGGTGCCTGGTCGAGCGCGGGGGCCAAAAAGCCCTGCTCCTGCATGTAATCCACATCGGCTTGGACCAGCCCCATGCCGGCGGTAGCAGCGAGCACCTGCGCTACGGTTTTCTGACCGTCAAACAGAATGAACGCCGAGCGCTGGCGAGCCGAAAACAAGGCCGACCGCTCTTTGAACGCTTTTTGTCCAACGTCTGTTTTTGTTAATTTCATGACGAAGATTTTAGGACCGCACCCCCGCCAGCGCAGAAGAAAGGGGGCCCTCAGGCCCCCTCGTTTTCCCTATTACGAAGCGAATTATTTGGCTTCGCTGGCCGCCGGTGCGGCGGGCGCAGCGGCAGAAGCCGGTGCAGCGGCAGCAGGAGCTTCGGTGTGTGTCGCGTCCCCGCCATGCTTCTCACCACTCATATCAATATCGCCACCCTTGCTCAGGATGAACAAGGCCAAGCCGGCAAACAACGCAAAACCCACAGCAATTTTCCACATACCATTTCTTTCAAAAAAAAAGCCCCCCGGAGCGGAGAGCCTGGAAATTGCCCCGACATTTTCAGCCGGGGCGTTAACTCACTTCACTCGCAAAAATCAGTCGTTGGCGTAGATGTCAACGTCTTTGGTTTCCTTGATGAACAGGCCACCGATCACCACGGTTGCACCCGCGATGATGATGGGGTACCACAAGCCGTTGTACATGTTACCGGTCTGCGCCACGATAGCGAATGCAGTGGTCGGCAACAAGCCACCGAACCAGCCGTTACCGATGTGGTAAGGCAAGCTCATGGAGGTGTAACGGATGCGGGTCGGGAACATTTCCACCAACATGGCAGCAATGGGGCCGTACACCATGGTCACCAGGATCACCAGGTAGGTGAGGATGATCACGACCTTGACCTTGTCGAACTTGGCCATGTCAGCCTTGGCGGGGTAGCCGGCAGCCTTCAACGCAGCACTCAGGTTAGCGCCGAGCAAGGTAGCACCAGCAGTCTTTTCGTTGCTCAGGTCAGCCACAGACTTCTTGGCAGCAGCAACCGCTTTCTCATCCACAGGGTTGGCTGCAGACACTTCAGCCAGCTTGGCTTCGGCCTTGGCCTTGGCAGCAGCGATGTCTTCAGGGCTGTACTTCACGTTCACCACGGTTTCGCCCACTTTGATCACTGCAGGTGTGCCAGCTGGCGCCACTGCGTTGTCATAGGAGACAGAAGCACCGGCCAGACGTTGCTTGGCAATGTCGCAGCTGGATGTGAACTTCTTGGTACCGGTTGGGTTGAACTGGAACGAGCACTCGGCAGGATCCGCAGTCACAGTGACCTTGGCAGCCTGTTGGGCAGCGTGCAGGTCTGGGTTGGCAGCCTTGGTCAGCGCTTCGAACACGGGGAAATAGGTCAAAGCACCCAACAAGCAGCCTGCCAAGATGATGGGCTTGCGGCCGATCTTGTCAGACAAAGAGCCGAACACGATGAAGAACGGGGTGCCGATGATCAGCGACATGGCCACCATGATGTTGGCGGTAGGGCCGTCCACTTTCAACGCTTGGGTCAAGAAGAACAAAGCGTAGAACTGGCCGGTGTACCAGACCACGGCTTGGCCGGCGGTCAAACCGATCAGGGCCAAGATCACGATCTTCAGATTTTTCCACTGGCCGAAAGACTCAGACAGAGGCGCCTTGGAGGTCTTGCCTTCTGCCTTCATCTTGGTGAAAGCAGGGGATTCGTTCATGCTCAAACGGATGTAGACGGACACGCCCAACAACAGGATGGAGACGATGAACGGAACACGCCAGCCCCACTCAGCGAAGGCGTCTTCACCGATCACGGTACGGGTACCCAAGATCACCATCAGCGACAGGAACAAGCCCAAGGTCGCTGTGGTCTGGATCCAGGCGGTGTAAGCGCCACGCTTACCTTGAGGAGCGTGCTCAGCCACGTAGGTAGCCGCACCACCGTACTCACCACCGAGCGCCAAGCCTTGCAACAAGCGCAGACCGATCAGGATGACGGGAGCCGCCACGCCGATGGAGGCGTAGTTAGGCAAGATACCCACGATGAACGTGGACAAGCCCATGATCAGGATGGTCACCAGGAAGGTGTACTTGCGGCCGATCATGTCGCCCAAACGACCGAACACCAGTGCGCCGAAGGGACGCACGATGAAGCCCGCAGCAAACGCCAACAACGCGAAGATGAAAGCCGAGCCTTCATCCAAACCGCTGAAGAACTGCTTGGCAATGATGGCTGCCAAAGAACCGTACAGGTAAAAGTCGTACCACTCGAAAACAGTGCCGAGTGAGGAAGCGAAGATAACTTTCTTCTCTTCCGCAGACATCGGCCGTGGGGCTGCGTTTGCCATGTGTGTCTCCATTCATTATGTTCAGCCCTCGACATGAAGGCTTGAACGTATTCTTGGAGTCCCCACTGACCCTGCTCTGACGCGGAACTGACTCGTCTCTGACAGATTAAGGTCTAACCCTGCGAGGCGCTTTCACATGATGACAAATCAGGGCTTTCGCAAGGGTATTCCCGAGGGCAGGGTTTGCACTGCATTCCAGCGCATGTCAGCGTCGTGGTCCGTAAACCAGGCATCACCTTCCAGACAGGCGCGCAGCATGGGCAAGGCATCCAGACCCCAAAACACCTTGCCATCCACTTCAAAGCTCGGCACGCCGAACACCCCCTGCGCAATCGCCTCATCGCTGTGGGCCTTGAGCTGGGCTTTGACGCTGTCATCACCGGGGTTACGGCCGGGCGCCAGCGATGTCGTCACGGCGTGAAGGCGGGCGGCATCCGCGGCATCTGCCCCACCCTGCCACACATGCTGGAACAGGGTCTCGCACACATAGCGGTTGGGCAGACCTTCACTCTGGGTCGCAATGGCCAGCCGCAGCAGCCCCAGCGGGTTGAAGGGGTGCGTGGCCGGAAACTCCAGCGCCACGCCCTGGCGCTGCGCCAGCCACTGCACATGGCGGTAAATCCAATGGCGCTTGGGCGGCACCTCAGCCGGGCCCAGCACCGCGTTGTGCTTGAGCAAGCCGCCCAGAAACACCGGCTTGTAGCGCACGCTGTAGCTCAGGCCCTGCAAGGCACGCGGCAACTCCTCAAACGCCAGATAGGCATAGGGGGAGATGAAATCCAGATAAAAAGTGATTTGCTTCATGCGGGCTCCGGGGAAAAGGCGGCTCTATCCGGCGGCGTCAGGCAAAGGCCCCGGGGTGCGTCTGGCGCAGGCGCTCGGTAATCTGCCCCCACATGACCTTCTTGGCGGCGTCATCGCTGCGCCCCCATTCACGGATGTCTTCGATGGTGCGAAAGCAGCCTTCGCACAGGCCGCTGCCCGTGTCCATGCGGCACACATTCACGCAAGGGCTTGGAATGTTTTCGGCCATAGCGCCCACCGATACTGCGCGAGCAGCTAGCGTTTTGATAGCATTCTCGCGAGCCAGCGCGTCCAGGGCATTTTCATCCGCAGGCGCCTCCACCACATCCGCCACAGGCGCGCCCGTCAGCGCCACCAGGTCTTGCGGCTGCAGTTGGAACACGCCATGCGGGTGCCCCGCCGCCGCCCACACCTGCTCAAAGCGGAAGAGTTCGCGGTCAATCAGCGTGACGCCCGGCATGGCATGCGCCACCGGGCTCACCCCGCCAATTGAGAAGCCGGTGCGCTCCTTCACAAAAGCCGCATTGGCGCGCGCCAGGGGGCCCACGAGTGCTGCGACCTTGGCTTCGTCCACACGCCGGTCACCGGAGGTCACCACCAGCACTGCGGCCTCGTCGGCCACCCGCTTGAAGATGATGCTCTTGGCAATCTGCCCCACGGCCACGCCCAGTGCGTCTGCGGCCTGCTGGGCGGTGCGTGCAGCGCCATCGAGCATCACGGGGCCATGGGGATGGTTATTAGCTTGCAACGCGGCAGCTACGCGCTGCACGCCTTCGGGTAATTCAGTCAATTCAGCTCCACACATTTTTTTGCAATCAACCCAAGCGTTTCGTCAGCAGCGCATTGGCAGCCCGCGAATGCGGCTTGCGGCCCAAAAAGTCGCTGATGAACTGGCCGGCGTCGATCAATTTGTCGAGATCAATCCCCGTTTCGATGCCCATGCCGTGCAGCATGTAGACCACGTCTTCGGTTGCCACGTTGCCGGTAGCTCCTTTGGCATAGGGGCAGCCGCCCAGACCGGCCACCGAGGTGTCAAAGTGCCAGATGCCCATTTCCAGCGTGGCCAGGGTATTGGCCAGCGCCATGCCGTAGGTATCGTGAAAATGGCCGGACACCTGGTCCACGCCGTAATACTGCAAGGTAGCCTCCAGAGCGCGCTGCACTTTGACCGGCGTGCCCACGCCGATGGTGTCCGCCACCCCCACATGCTCCACGCCGATATCGCGCATCAGCCGCGCGACCAGCGCCACGCGCTCCGGCGCAATGTCGCCCTCATAGGGGCACCCCACCGCGCAAGAGATGGCACCGCGCACCGCAATGCCCGCCGCCTTGGCCGCCTCTGCCACCGGGCGGAAGCGCTCAATGCTTTCTTCGATAGAGCAATTGATGTTTTTCTGGCTGAACGCCTCGCTGGCCGCGCCGAAGACCACGATTTCGTCGGGCTGCGTCAATGCCGCTGCCTCGTAGCCTTTCATATTGGGTGTCAACACCGAGTAACGCACGCCCGCACGGCGTTGCACCCCGGCCATGACCTCGGCGTTATCGCCCATCTGCGGCACCCACTTCGGGGAAACAAAGCTGGTGACTTCAATCTCTTTCAGGCCGGCATCCTGCAGGCGGTGCACCAACTCCACCTTGATGGCGGCCGGCACGGGTTGCTTTTCGTTTTGCAGCCCGTCACGCGGGCCGACGTCGACAATCTTGACGCGGGAAGGAGTGTTCATAAAGCGTGCTCGCAAGTTCAAACGCAGAGCTTCGTATTAAACCGCGAACCCGCAAGCCCCACAGGAGGGCAGTGGTAGGGGCAGCGATATGGGCGTTGTTATAGTGGCAGGCTTTTCCCGGGGCACCTGCCCGGACTCCTATGAGGCGCCCGTTTTGCTAAGCATCTCCAACGCCGGCCTGACACGGGGCACCACCCCGGTGTTTGACGGCCTGACCCTGCAACTGCATGAGCCGCGCATCGGGCTCATCGGCGACAACGGCGCCGGCAAAAGCAGCCTGTTTCGCATGGCCTGCGGGCTGGAGGCTCCGCACACCGGCGCCGTCACTGTGCAAGGCCTGCCGGCATTCCGCATCAACGCACAGCGCCCCAACCTCGTGGGCATGATGTTTCAGAACCCCGACGACCAGATCGTATTTCCCACTGTGCAAGAGGAACTTGCGCTGGGGCTGACCGCCACCGGCATGCCGCGTCGCGATGCCATTGCGCAAGCGCGCGTGTTTCTGGCAAGCCGGGGCCTGGATGCCTGGGCAGAGCGCGCCATCAGCAGCCTGAGCCAAGGGCAACGCCAGCATGTGTGCTGGCTGGCCATTCTGCTCAGCCAACCCGCGCTCATCCTGATGGACGAGCCCTTTGCCAGCCTGGACCTGCCGGGCCAGGCCCTGCTGCACGACGACATGGCCAGAGCGCCGCAGCACATCATCGTCTCCACCCACGTGCTGGAGCACCTGCGCGGCTTTGACCGGGTGATCTGGCTGGACCAAGGCCGGGTGCGTGCCGATGGCCCTGCCGATGCCGTGTGTGCGGCCTACCGCGCAGACGTTGCCGCCCGCATCGCCAACCGCACGGCAGCCCCCCGCTGAGCCATGGGCAGCCTTTACAGCGAACACCGCACCTGGCTGCACAAGGTGCCAGCCGGCTGGAAGCTGGGCCTACTGGTGCTGCTGAGCACCGGCATATTCTGGATCAGCGCCCCCGCTTGGCTGGGCTTGGCCTGCGCCCTCTGCACCGGCCTGTACCTGTCACTCGGCAAGGCCATGGCGCAGGGCCGCAGGCTGCTGCGTGCACTACTGATTGCGGCCGCGCTGGTGCTGGCCTTCCACGCCGTGATGCAGCAACCCCTGATCGGCGTGGTGAGTGTGCTGCGCATGGTGGGCGCCTCGCTGCTGAGCATGGCCCTGACCCTGACCACCCGCAGCAGCGAGTTGCAAGACGTGCTGGAGCGGCTGCTCACCCCCTTGCAGCGCCTGGGCGTGCGCACCGACCGCTTTGCCCTGCAAGTGGCCTTGATGCTGCGATTCATTGAGCATTTCTTTGTGGTGTGGAAGCGGCTGGACGACTCCCACCGCCTGCGCACCGGTAAAGGCGGAGGCTTCAAATTGCTGGCGCCCTTGACCATCCAGATGCTGCAAACCGCGCGCCGCGTAGCCGATACACTCGACGTCCGCTTGGGCGAGTAAGCCCCTTCCTCTATAACAAGAAAGTCAGAGACCATGCAACGCAACCACTCTTTCGCACTCGTTTCCCTGTTTGCCGCCCTGATGGCGGTGTTGGGCCTGATCCCCAAAATTGACCTGCCTCTGGGCGTGCCCATCACCCTGCAAACGCTAGGCGTGATGCTGGCGGGCTGCCTGCTGGGGCCTCGCCTCGCCGTGCAGGCCTTGCTGCTGTTTCTGGCGGCCGTGGCCATCGGCCTGCCCTTGCTATCCGGTGGACGCGGCGGTTTTGGCGTGTTCATGACACCCTCTGCTGGCTACCTGCTGGCTTGGCCGTTGGGCGCCTTCGTCACCGGCCTGGTCATGCACACCATGCCCGCCGGCTCCCCCCACCGCGTGGCGCTGAGTGCCTTTGTGGCCTCGGCGCTGGGCGGTCTGCTGGTGATCCACGCTTGCGGTGTGGTCGGCCTGATGAAGATTGCCGGCATGAGCCTCACCCAAGCCCTGATCGGCACCAGCGCCTTTGTACCCGGTGACCTGATCAAGTGCGTGCTCACCGCCGTGGTGTGCCATACCGTGGCGCGCGGCCTGCCCGACTGGAAGTTCGGCAAACAAGGCGCCTGATGCCCACAGCCGCCCCGGAGCTGGTGCATAGCCGGCTGGACCACTGGGCCCACGACCGGGGCGCCGCCTTGGCCATCCAGAGTGAGGCCGGCAACCTCACTTTTGAAGCACTCGCCCAGCAAGTGCGGGCCCATGCCCAGGCCCTGCATGCAGCACGGGCACCGGCCACCGTGCTGCTGGATGCGCACCAGACCCTGCTGCAACGCCTGGTCGCTTTTTTGGGCACCATCACCAGTGGCCGCTGCGCCGCGGTCAGTGACCCGGCGTGGCCCCCTCAGGTGCTGGACGCCGTGCAGGCCACGCTGTCCCGCGCCCCTTGCGACAGCGCGCCCCCCACACCCCTGAGCCCGTTTTACACCGGCTTCACCTCCGGCAGCACCGGCCTGCCCAAAGGCTTCCGGCGGCACCACCGCTCCTGGACGGAGAGCTTTGACGTGTGCCTGCGCACCTTCGGAGAAGCGGCTTCGGCGCGCATTCTTGCGCCCGGGCGCGACTCGCACTCCCTGTTTCTGTTCGGCATGCTACTGGGCCTGTGGACGGGTGCCGGCGTGGTGGTGCAAGAGCAGTTTTCGGCGCCCGCCGCACTGGGCACCCTGGCATCCGGGCAAACGCCTTGCCTGGTGGCCGTACCCAGCCAGCTGTTGCTCATGCTGGAGTGGGCCCAGCACCGCCAATTGCCTCCGGTGCGTGGCGTGCGCCTCATCCTGATCAGCGGCGCACGCTGGTCGCGCAGCCGCACGCCGGAGTTGCAGGCGCTGTTTCCAGACGCACGCATCATCGAGTTTTATGGCGCTTCTGAAACCAGCTTCATCGCCTGGACCGAATCGCACCCCGACCTGCCAGATGCGATGGTAGGGCAGCCGTTTGACACCGTGGACCTGGAGGTACGTGGCGCCACGCCCGACAGCCCGGACGGACTGATTTTTGTGCGCAGCCCCATGGTGTTCATGGATTACGTGGGCGCCCCCCACGACCACACCGCCGCGCTGCGCGATGGCGACTGGGTTTGCGTGCGCGACCTCGGGCACCAAGACGCCCAAGGCCGCTTGTGGGTCGCCGGCCGTGAGAGCCGCATGCTGGTCACCAAGGCCAAAAAGCTGTTTCCCGAAGAGCTGGAGGCCGTGCTCGAAGCGCACCCGGCCGTCGCACGGGCATCCGTGCACGGGGTACCGGATGCCCAGCGGGGTGTACACATCGTCGCCATCCTTCAATGGGCCGCCCCCTCCGGGCACCCGTCCTTGCAGGCGCTGCAAGACTGGTGCCGCGCACGGCTGGAGGCCTTCAAGGTGCCGCGCCAGATCTGGGTCCACCCCCACTGGGTCTGGACCGCCAGCGGCAAGACAGACCACCCTGCGCTGGGCCGGGCCCTGATTGCGCACGCCCAAGAGACCTCGCCATGCCTGACCGCCCTGCACTGATCGCCGCATGGGCCCGCAGCGCGATAGCCCCGCATGGCGGTGCATTCCGGGCACTGCATGTCCACGATATCGGGGCCCCTGTGTTGCACGCCCTGCTGCAGCGCGCTGGCCTGCAAGCCGGCGATGTGGATGCCGTGGTCCTGGGTAACGCCTTGGGCGCTGGCGGCAACCCGGCACGCATGGTGGCGTTGGCGGCCGGCTTGCCGGACCGCTGCGCAGCCTACTCGGTGGACACCCAATGCTGCGCCGGGCTGGACGCCGTCGCCATGGCTGCAGGCCTGCTCGCCAGCGGGCAAGCGCAGGTGGTGGTGGCCGGTGGCGTCGAAGCCTGGAGCCGCGCGCCCATCCGCCAACACCGCCCACTGACCCTTGACGAAGCACCGGTGGCGTATGAACGCCCCGCATTCGCCCCCGACCCGGCGCGCGACCCCGACTTGCTGCAAGCTGCTGCCGACTACGCAGCCGCACACCAGATCAGCCGGGCACAACAAGATGCCTACGCCCTGCACAGCCACACGCAGGCGCTGGCCCAGCGCGATGCATTGGCCGGCGAGATCGTGCCCATTGCAGGGCTGCAGCACGATGCCTACCCGCGCGCCCTGCGCCCTGCCATGGCGGCAAGGCTGCCAGTGCAAGCGGTAGGCGCAGCGGGCGATACAGCGGCAACGCCTGTGGGCTGCGCCGTGAGCACGCTGGCCATTTCGACCCGCGCCGATGGTGCGGGCATGGTGCTGATGATGACGGAAGCGGCAGCCCGCCAACGGGGCATTCGCCCGGTGGCGCAATGGCAGGCCAGTGCGTCGGTGGGCAGCGACCCGGCCATGCCCTTGCTCGCGGCAGAGGCAGCCACGCGGGCCGTGCTGCAACGCGCCGGAGGGCTAGCCCTGCAGGCCTGCGAGGTGGTGGAGCTGCACGACGCGTTTGCCGTGCAAGGCTTGGCGTTTTGTGAGGCGCTGCATCTCGATGTCACCCGCCTCAATCGCCGGGGCGGCGGCATCGCGCGGGGGCACCCCATCGGGGCTTCCGGCGCCATTGCGCTGGTGCGCGTCTTGGCGGATTTGCAGCAGCTCGGGCGCGCGGGTGCACGGGGCCTGGCCGCCATCGCCGGCGCGGGAGGCATAGGTGCCGCCACGCTGGTGCGGTGGCGTGCTTAGGTTGGCTTAGCCCACCACCCTGAAAAAAGCATCCAGATCAACGCGGCTGGTACGTGTGCGGTTCACCGGCGCGTCCGCATCCGCATAGCCCAGGGCCACGCCACACACGATATGCGCCTCCGGCCCCAGGCCCAGATGCGCCCGCACCAGCCCGGGGTACGACGCCAATGCGCCAATCGCGCAGCTCGCAAGTCCGCGGGACTGCGCAGCCAGCAACAAGCCGTACAACGCCATGCCCAAATCCATAAAACTGCCACTGCCCAAGCCCCGTTCGATGGTGACCACCAGCGCCACCGGCGCGTCGAAGAAGCGGAAGTTGCGCTCAAACTGCTGGTCCCGCCCGCCGCGGTCTTCGCGGGCAATGCCAATGCTGTCGTACAGCGCACGGGCCGCTGCCACCTGCCGGCGACGCAAGTGGCCAGGCATGGGGTCGGGGAAGTAGCTGTAGTCCTCCGCCTCGGCACTACCATCCCGGTAGGCCGCAGACATGGCCTGGGACAACCCCTCGCGCACCGCGCCACGCACCTGGATAAAGCTGCCCGGCTGCAGGTTGGCGCCGCTGGGCGCCAGCCGCGCGCTCACCAGCAGCTCGCGCAACATGTCGTCCGGCACGAGTTGATCAGTGAAACCGCGCACCGAGGTGCGCGCGCGCGCCAGGGTGGCGAAGGCGTCAGGCGCTGTCATGCGGCTCAGTAACCCCGCCCGGCATCCACCAAGCCGGCCACCCGCTGCCCGCTCTGCAACGCCGCAATCTTGCGGGCGATCTGGGCAATGCTCTCGCTGCGCAAAGTGCGGGCGGAGGTGTGGGGCGTGACGGTGATTTGGGGGTGGTTCCAGAACACGTGGCCTTGCGGCAGCGGCTCCACACGAAACACATCCAGCGTGGCACCGGCGAGGTGGCCGCTATCGATGGCGGCCAGCAAATCCGCATCCACCACATGGGCACCCCGGGCGACGTTGATCAGGTAGCCGCCGGGGCGGATGCAGGCCAGGGTGCGTGCATTGAGAATGCTGTCGGTCTCCTGCGTGAGCGGCAGCAAACACACCACGATGCGGCTCGCAGCCAGAAAATCTTGCAACTGCGCCTCGCCATAGAAGCACTGCACGCCCTCCAACTCCTTGGGGGAACGGCTCCAGCCATTCACCGGGAAGTCAAACTGCGCCACCGCCTTGGCCACACGCTCGCCGAGCACCCCCAGCCCCAGAATGCCCACGGGGTAGTCCAAGCGGCTGCGCGGCTTGCGGAAAGACCATTTGCCGTTGCCCATGTCCGCCTCGTAGCCATCGAATTCGCGAAAGTGGCGGATGACCGCATGGCAAACGTATTCGGCCATTTGCACCGACATACCGGCGTCGTCCAGCCGGATCACCGGCACGCCGGCGGGCAGGCGCAGCTTCATCAGAGCGTCCACCCCCGCACCGGTGTTGAAGATGGCTTTGAGAGCCTGCTGCTCATCGAGCATTTGCTGCGGAGGCTTCCACACCACAGCGTAGTCCGCCGCCGGGGCACCGGGCGTCCACAGGGTCACGTCTGCACCGGGTAGAGCGGCTTGCAGACCGGGGATCCAGGCCGCTTCGTCGAAATCGGCCGAGTAATAGGTAATGCGCAAAGAAGACATGCCTGCATTCTCGCCGCACGGCAGGCCGTGCCGCGATCAGGCGGCCACGTCCAGGCGCAGCAGCTCAGCCCCTTCAGTCACCTGGTCACCTGGCGCAAACAGCAGCTCGGCCACGGTACCGTCAGCAGGCGCGGCAATGGTGTGCTCCATTTTCATGGCTTCCATCACAGCCAAGGCCTGGCCCTTGGTCACCGCGTCACCCGCCTTGACCGCAAAGGACACCACCTTGCCGGGCATGGGCGCGGTCAGGCGCCCCCCCTCTGCATGGGTTTCACCAGCATGCGCCAGCGCGTCAATTGCTACGATTTGTATAGCGCCTTGCGCAGTGAATACGTGCGCCACATCGGCATTTTGATAGATATTTGCCACGACACGCTGCGCACCCAGCTGCAGGTCCAGCGCACCTGTGGCGCCCACGGCCCACTGCAGCGGCAGGCTCTGCCCCGCCACGGCCAGCGTGTAGTTACCGCGCACCGTCGTCAGCACGGCGGTGTGAGGCTCTCCGGCGTACTCCAGCGCGAAGCTGCGCACCGAGGGGCCGTGCGAACGCCAGCCATCGCGCTGCGCCCAAGGGTCGCGCCAGCCCGCAGCATCTGTCTGCGCGCCGTGGTCCAGCTCGGACTGCAGCGTGTGCGCCACCAAAGCGGCGGCGGCCAGCGGCAGGCCGAGCTTGTCCCGGTGGAACAGCACTGCGGCTTCGCGCGGAATCAGCGCCGTGTCCAGCTCGGCCTTGGCAAATGCAGTGCTGGTGGTCACATGGCGCAGGAACTGCACATTGGTCGCCAGCCCCACGATATGGGTTTGCGCTAGCACCGCATCCATGCGTGCCAAAGCCTCTTCACGCGTGGAGCCGTGCACGATGAGCTTGGCCACCATGGAGTCGTAAAACGGGCTGATGGTGTCGCCCTGGCGCACACCGGAGTCCACCCGGGTGCCATGGCTGGCGCGCTCAAAGGTCACATGCGCGGGCAGGCCGTAGACCTGCAGCGTGCCGGTGGCGGGCAGGAAGTTGTTGTCGGGGTTCTCGGCGCAGATGCGTGCCTCAATGGCGTGGCCCTGGATCTGCAGCTGGTCCTGCTGCAAGGGCAGTGGCTCACCCGATGCCACGCGCAGTTGCCACTCGACCAGGTCCAGTCCGGTGATGGCTTCGGTCACCGGGTGCTCCACCTGCAGACGCGTGTTCATCTCCATGAAGTAGAACTTCATCTGCTCGGGATGGGCGTAGCCACCCGGCTGCTCCACGATGAATTCCACCGTGCCGGCGCCCACGTAGTTCACCGCGCGCGCCGCCTCCACCGCGGCCTGGCCCATGCGGGCGCGCAGCTCGGGCGTCATGCCGGGTGCAGGCGCCTCTTCCAGCACCTTCTGGTGGCGGCGCTGCACCGAGCAGTCGCGCTCGAACAGGTAGACGTAATTGCCCAGCGTGTCGCCAAATACCTGAATCTCGATATGGCGCGGGCGCTGCACATACTTTTCCACCAGCACCGCGTCGTCGCCAAAGCTGTTGATGGCCTCGCGCTTGCACGATGCCAGGGCGTCGGCAAAGTCCTCGGCCTTGTCCACCGCACGCATGCCCTTGCCACCGCCACCGGCGCTGGCCTTGATGAGCACGGGGTAGCCAATGCGGTCTGCCTCGCGCTGCAACAGCGCAGCGTCCTGGTCCTTGCCGTGGTAGCCCGGCACCAGCGGCACGCCCGCTTTTTCCATGAGCTGTTTGGACTCCGCCTTCAGCCCCATGGCCAGGATGGCCGATGCGGGCGGGCCGATGAACACCAGCCCCGCCTGGGCGCAGGCCTGGGCGAACTCTTCGTTCTCGCTCAAAAAACCGTAGCCGGGGTGGATGGCCTGTGCACCGGTAGCCTGGGCAGCAGCAATGATCTTTTCCCAGCGCAGGTAGCTGTCCCTGGGCGCGCTGCCGCCGATGTGCACGGCTTCGTCACAGGCGGCCACGTGTTTGGCAGAGGCATCCGCATCGGAGTACACCGCTACGGTTTTGATAGCTAGCCGCGCACAGGTGGCGGCGACGCGGCAGGCAATTTCTCCACGATTGGCGATCAGAATTTTGGTGAACATATTGTTTTCCTCGGGAACTCAGACCAGCCAATTCGGCTTGCGTTTTTGCAGGAAGGACTGCACGCCCTCCTTGCCTTCGCTGCTGCTGCGGATGTCGGCAATGCCTTCCACCGTGTGGGCAATCAGGGCCCCATCAATCTCGCGCGCTGCCACGGTCTGCACCAGCTCCTTGCAGCTGCGCACGGCATTCGGGCTGGCGTTGACCAGGGCTTTGACCAGCTCGGCCACCTTGGCATCCAGCTGCTCGGCCGGCACCACCTCGTGCACGAAGCCGATGCGGTGCGCCTCCTGCGCGCTGAAGCGCTCGGCCGTCAGAAAGTAGCGGTGCGCGGCACGCGCGCCCATGGCGCGGATCACATAGGGGCTGATGGTGGCGGGGATCAGGCCCAGCTTCACCTCGCTGAGGCAAAAGCCCGCGCTGTCTGCCGCCACCGCCATGTCGCAGGCCGCCACCAGGCCCATGCCACCGGCCACTACATCGCCCTGGATGCGGGCGATGGTGGGTTTGGGGCAGGCGTACATCACGCGCAGCATCTCGGCCAGCTTGGCGGCGTCCGCGAGGTTCTCGGTGCGCGTGTAGTCCGCCATGCGACGCATCCAGTTCAGGTCGGCGCCGGCGCAGAAGGCCGGGCCTTCGGCGGCCAGCACCACCGCGCGCGTCTCGGCACTCGCTGCTGCGGTCTGGAAGGCCTGGGTCAGCTCGGCAATCACCTCGTCGTTGAAGGCGTTGCGCACCTCGGGGCGGCTCAGCGTGATGGTGAGCAGCGCGCCGGTGTGGGTCAGGGTCAGTGCGGTCATGGCCAGCCCCTCACATGCGGAAGACACCGAACTTGGTGTCTTCAATCGGCGCGTTCAATGCTGCACTCAGGCCCAAGGCCAGCACGCGGCGGGTGTCGGCCGGGTCGATGATGCCGTCGTCCCACAAGCGGGCGGTGGCGTAGTAGGGGTGGCCCTGCTCCTCGTATTGCTGGCGGATGGGGGCCTTGAAGGCTTCTTCTTCGTCGGCACTCCAGGCGCCGCCCTTGCCCTCGATGCCATCGCGCTTGACGGTGGCCAGCACGCTGGCCGCCTGCTCGCCGCCCATCACGCTGATGCGCGCGTTGGGCCACATCCACAGGAAACGCGGGCTGTAGGCGCGGCCGCACATGCCGTAGTTGCCGGCACCAAAGCTGCCGCCAATGATGATGGTGAATTTAGGGACACTCGCCGTGGCCACGGCCGTCACCATCTTGGCGCCGTTGCGCGCGATGCCCTCGTTCTCGTACTTGCGGCCCACCATGAAGCCGGTGATGTTCTGCAAAAACACCAGCGGAATCTTGCGCTGGCAGCACAGTTCGATGAAGTGCGCGCCCTTGAGGGCCGATTCGCTGAACAGGATGCCGTTGTTGGCAATGATGCCCACCGCCATGCCCTCGATGTGCGCAAAGCCGGTGACCAGCGTGGCGCCGTAACGCGGCTTGAACTCGTGGAACTCGCTGCCATCCACGATGCGGGCAATGATCTCGCGCACGTCAAAGGGCTTGCGCGTGTCGGCGGGAATCACGCCGTACAACTCTTCCGCTACATATTTAGGAGCTGCTGGCGCAAGCGTGGCGAGCGCTGGAGGCTTCTTTTTATTCAAATGCGCGACCGCCTGGCGGGCCAGGGCAATGGCGTGCAGGTCGTTCTGCGCCAAATGGTCGGCCACACCGCTAAGCCGCGTGTGCACATCGCCACCGCCCAGGTCTTCGGCGGTCACCACCTCGCCCGTGGCCGCCTTCACCAGTGGCGGGCCGCCCAGGAAGATGGTGCCCTGGTTCTTGACGATGATGGTCTCGTCGCTCATGGCCGGCACATAGGCGCCACCGGCCGTGCAACTGCCCATGACCACGGCGATCTGCGCAATGCCCTGCGCGCTCATGTTGGCCTGGTTGAAGAAGATGCGGCCAAAGTGGTCGCGGTCGGGGAAGACTTCGTCTTGGTTGGGCAGGTTGGCGCCGCCGCTGTCTACCAGGTAGATGCAGGTCAGGTTGTTTTGCGCCGCGATCTCCTGCGCGCGCAAATGCTTTTTGACCGACAGCGGGTAGTAGGTGCCGCCCTTCACGGTGGCGTCGTTGCAGACAATCATGCAGTCCACCCCGCTCACACGGCCAATGCCCGCCACGATGCCGGCGCCGGGCGCGGCGTTGTCGTACACATTGAGCGCGGCCAGGGGCGCCAGCTCCAGAAACGGGGTGCCGGGGTCCAGCAGCATGGCCACGCGGTCGCGCGGGAGCAACTTGCCGCGTGCCACATGCTTGGCGCGGGCCGCCTCGCCACCGCCTTCGGCAATGCGGGCCACCTGGGCCTGCAGGTCGTCCACCAGGACGCGCATGGCGCTGGCGTTGGCCGCAAAGTCGGCCGAGCGGGGGTTGAGCTGGGATTCCAGAATCGTCATGGGCGCATCCGGTCAGGGGTTGGACAGTCAGCAGGCATTGTGCGTCCGCCGTGCCGCAGACGGAAAGCCACCGAGGTTGCAAATCCTGCCACAGATAGGGCATTTTTTGGCACACTGCAGCCATGACCCGTTCCGCCCCCATTGCCGCCACGCCCATGGCCTTTGTCCAAGCGATTGTGGGCGCCTATGCGCGCTACGGACAGGACCCGTCCGGCGCACTGGCGCAGGCACAGATCGCGCCAGACCAGCTGCAGCAGGCCGGCGCCCGCATCACCGCCTGGCAGATGGAGCGTATCTCCGAGCTGGCCATGCGCGAGCTGGACGACGAAGCGCTGGGCTGGTTCAGCCGCCGCCTGCCGTGGGGCAGCTACGGCATGCTGGCGCGCGCCTCCATCAGCGCGCCCACGCTGGCGCTGGCCGTCAAGCGCTGGTGCCGCCACCACAGCCTGATTGCGGACGACATCACCCTCACGCTGCAGGTGAGCGGCGCCACGGCCAGCATCAGCATTGCCGAGCACGGGGAGTTGGGTGAAGAAGGCGCGCTGCGCGAATTCTGCCTGGTCTCGGTGTTGCGCAACATCCTGGGCCTGGCCTGCTGGTTGGTGGACTCGCGCATTCCGCTCTTGCACGCGCAGTTTCCGTTTGAAGCGCCACCGCATGCCGAGGCCTACCAGGTGTTGTTTTCAGGCCCCACCCGCTTCGGACAAGCGCAGGCTGCTATCAGTTTTGATGCGCAGTACCTGCAACTGCCGCTGCGGCGCGACGAAAAAGCGTTGCAGCAAATGCTGCAGCACGCCCTGCCGCTGACCGTGCTGCAGTACCGCCGCGACCGCCTGCTGGTGCAACGCGTGCGCCAGCTGCTCAGCGCCCAGCCGCAGGACACGCATGGCGCCGAGGCGCTGGCCGCGCTCTTGCACCTGTCGCCGCGCACCCTGCACCGCCAACTCAAAGAAGAAGGCGCCACACTGCAGGCCCTGAAGGACGAGGTGCGCCGCAGCCGCGCCACCGAGCTGCTGCTGCGCACCCAGCGTCCCGTCAAGCAGGTGGCCGAGGCGGCGGGCTTTCAGAACGAGAAAAGTTTTATCCGCGCCTTTAAGGGCTGGACCGGCCAGTCCCCCGCCGAGTTCCGGCGCGGCGCCACGCCGCTGGCGTGATTTGTGGCCTTGTTGGCACATGCTGCGCCCCGGCCATTCATAGACTAGGGGTCCATGATCGAGATCGACGACACCACCACCATCCCTCAGGCCTTCCTCGCTGCCTGCGCGCGCTATGCCACCCACAGCCTCTTGGCCGTGCCGGCCAACCCGGCGCGCGCCTACGACCCCGAGGGCCGCGAGATCAGCTATGCCGACGCCGCCGACACGGTGCGGGGGCTGATGGCGCACTACCGTGCGGCCGGCTACGGCCTGGGGCACCGGGTGGGCCTGTTTCTGGAGAGCCGGCCGGAGCACATGCTGCACAAGCTGGCGCTCAACAGCCTGGGCGTGTGCTGCGTGCCCATCAACCCCGACTACCGCCCGCGTGAACTCGCCTACCTGATCGACCATGCGCGTGTGGACCTGGTCGTGGTGCTCAGCAGCCGCCAGGAGGCCGTGCAGGCCGCGCTGGCCTTGGCCCGACACCAGCCTCCCGTGCGTCTGCTGGAAGCCTTTGCGAAAGAGGCCCTGCCAGCCCCCGCCGCACTCGCACCAGCGGGCGAGCCGGTGGGCGACACACCGGCCAGCATCCTCTACACATCGGGCACCACGGGCCAGCCCAAGGGCTGCGTGCTCTCACACACCTACGAGCTGGCGGCCGGCCACTGGTACGCCCAACAGGGCGGGCTGGGCGCGGTGCGCGAGGGGCAGGAGCGGCTGTACAACCCGCTGCCGCTGTTCCATGTGAATGCGTCCATCCTGTCCTTCTATTGCATGCTGCTCAGCGGCGGCTGCCAGGTGCAGACGGACCGCTTCCAGCCCAGCCGCTGGTGGGCCGAGGTGGTGCAAAGCCGCGCCACCATCGTGCATTACCTGGGCGTGGTGGTGCCCATGCTGCTCAACCAAGCCGAGAGCCCGCTGGAGCGCGCGCACTGCGTGCGCTTTGGCTATGGCGCCGGGGTAGAGCCCCAGCTGCACGCCAAGTTTGAAGCCCGCTACGGCTTTCCCCTGCTGGAACTGTGGGGCATGACCGAGATGGTGCGCCCCCTGTGCGACTGCCACGCGCCCCGGCAAGTGGGCACCCGCGCCTTCGGCCGCGCCCGCCCCGGGCTGGACGCCTGCGTGATGGACGAGGCCGGCCACGTGGTGCCCGACGGCACGCCCGGCGAGCTGGTGATCCGCCACTCGGAGGCCACGCCCCGGCGGCACTTTTTCAGTGGCTATCTCGACAACCCGGAGGCCACGGCCGAGGCCTGGCGCGGTGGCTGGTTCCACACCGGTGATGTGGTGGTGCGCGAGGCTGATGGCATGCTGCACTTCATGGACCGGCGCAAAAACATCATCCGCCGCTCCGGCGAAAACATTGCCGCCGCCGAGGTGGAGGCATTGCTGCTCACCCACCCGCTGGTGGCCAACGCCGCCGTCATGGCCCTGCCCGATGAGGTGCGCGAGGAAGAGGTGCTGGCCTGCGTGGTGCTCAAGCCCGGGCGCGAAGGGGAAACGGCAGACACCGCACGCGCGCTGTTCGACTTTTGCCACCAGCAACTGGCCTACTACAAGGCGCCGGGCTGGCTCTGGTTTGCAGCAGAAATCCCCACCACCGGCACGCAAAAGATCCAGAAGCACCGCATCTTCCCCGAGGGCGCAGACCCACGCACCTTGCCCGGCATGCATGACCTGCGCGCCTTCAAAAAACGCTGACAAGGCATTGCCATGATCATCCTGCACCACTGCGTCAGCGCCCGCTCCTTCCGCCCCTTGTGGATGCTCGAAGAGCTGGGCCTGCCCTACCAGCTGCGCATGCTGCCGTTTCCGCCCCGCGTGCATGCCCGGCAGTTTTTGGAGGACAACCCGCTGGGCACCGTGCCTTGGCTGGAAGATGGCGCCACGCGCATGAGCGAATCGGCCGCCATGTGCCAGTACCTGGCGGCCCGCCACAGCGCGGGGCAGCTGGATGTGCCGGTAGACGATGCCGCCTATGGCAGCTACCTCAACTGGCTGCAGATGAGCGACGCCACCCTCACCTTCCCGCAAACCCTGGTGCTGCGCTACACCTATTTCGAGCCTCCCGAGCGGCTGCAGCCCCAGGTGGCAGCAGATTACGCCCGCTGGTTTTTGGCGCGCTTGCGCGCTGTGGATACCGCATTGCAAACAGCGGACTACCTGTGCGCTGACCGGTTTACGGCGGCCGACGTGGCCGTGGGCTACGCCCTGTTGCTGGCGCAGCACTTGGGCTTGTCGGCACAGTTCCCCCCCGCAGTGGCCGCTTACTGGCAGCGCCTGCAGGCCCGGCCGGCCTACCAGCGCGCGCTGGAAAAGCAGCACCACGCAGCACGGGACCAAGGCGTGCCCACCACGCCCTCGCCCGATATCCGCCCTTAACGGCTGCGCGGCTCTGCGCCCAACAAGCTGGCGTGGAGCGCATCCATGTGGGTGAACACCTGCTGCGCACCCGCTTGCAGCAAGGCGTCGCCCTGCCCGGTGGGCGCATAGGCAAACACCGTGGCGCCCGCAGCCACACCGGCCGTGACGCCGGTGACCGTGTCTTCCACCACCGCGCAGCGCGCCGGGTCAGCCCCCAGAGCAGCCGCAGCGGCAAGGTACACATCCGGCGCAGGCTTGGAGCGTGGCATTTCGTGGCCGCTGAACACACGGCCCTCGAAATACGGCCACAAGCCCACTTTGCGCAGCTGCATTTCCACCTTGATGCGATCGGCCCCCGAGGCACAGGCAATGCGCCCTTGCGCCGTGCCATGCACCGCCGCCACCGCCTGCACCGCGCCCGCGATGGCTTGCACGCGCGCATCCAGCGCCACATTGCGCCGGCTGCGGAAATCGGCCATCCACTCGGGCGTGAGGGGCTTGCCGGTTTTGGCCTCGATCAGGGCGCGCTCATCAATCACGGCCTTGCCCACAAAGATGTCCATGCACTCTTGCACGCTGAGCTGCCAGCCCTGCTCGGCCAGCATGTCGCGCAATACGCCGTTGGTAATGGGCTCGCTGTCCACCAGCACCCCATCGCAGTCAAACAATACGGCTTCAAATTTCATTGTTGGTCTCCATCCACATACAACCACGCCCCAGCCTCCCGCACAAAGCGGCTGCGCTCATGCAACCGCACCGCCGGGCCACTGGCAGGCTTCTGGCGGGCGACGAATTCGACCTCCGCATGGGTGGCGTCCTGCAGCGTATGGCTACGCACCTCCAGCCCCAGCCATTTGACGCCAGGGTCGAACTCGATACGCTCCGGCCGCTTGCCGGCTTGCCAAGTCTTGAGCAGGTAGGCCTCGCGCTCCAACACAAAGGCGCTGTAGCGGCTGCGCATCAGGCTTTCGGCATCGGCGGCGGGAGTGTCGGTCTCCAGCCATCGGCCACAGCACTGGCCGTAGGGGAGTGGTTTTTTCTGCTGTTGCCGGCCGCAGGGGCAGGCATCGGTCATCACAAAGGGCTTCATGCCCTCCATCATGCCTCGGGTTTGACGAGCATCAGCCCTTGGCCTGTCGGCGCGCCTTTTGCGCTTCCAGGGTTTCGGTGGGCGCGCCGGCGTTCACCCACGCACCCCAGCCGCCATCGATGTGGGCCACGTTGGTCATGCCCATGTCCTGCAGCGCTTTGGCAGCCAACGCACTGCGCCAGCCCGCGCCGCAAAACAGAATGAACTCTTTGGACTCGTCCGCAAACAAGGGCTTGTGGTACGGCGACTCCGGGTCCACCCAGAACTCCAGCATGCCGCGCGGCGCATGAAAGGCGCCCAGCACCGTGCCATCGTTCAGCTCACGGATATCGCGGATGTCCACGATCTGTACGTGCGGGTCTTGCAACCGGGCTTGCACTTCGGCCACGCCGTAGGTGGTGACCTGCGCCATGGCCTCGTCGACGAGTGCGCGGAATCCTTTGGTAATGGGCATGTCAAAAAGTATCCTCAGGGTTCAAGTTTGTAAAGGCGTATGGCATTTTCCGAGCCCACTTTTCGGGCAACCTCAGGACGCAAAGCCGCCAACACCATCTGGATACCCTGCCGCTGGTTGGCCGAACGTTCGGCAAAAATGCGCGCCGCACCACCCCCTTGAAAGCTGTCTGCAACCAGGAAGCTGTCACTTCCCATGACAAATCGATCGGCGTATTTCTCGACCACTGCCACCCACTCGCTGTTGAGCTTGCCACGAGCAGGCAACATCACACTGGGTTGCTGTCCGCGCGGACGCAAACTCATATACAGATTCGGATGCTTGGCCAACATGGTCGCGGCCAATTGCGGGGTAAAGTTGCCGAGCATGTCGGTACCGCCGGCATGAGCCCAGACGATTTTGGCTTTCCGGTTATGCGCCAATAGGCGCTCAAAGGCCTCGAAGTTCGGCTCAAACTCCCCCGGGTTGCGGGACGATGTCAGGGTTGATGGTTTCACCATTTTGGCCAATACAGGGTCAAAGTGAACATCCAGCACCAGGTCGTACTTCGCCACGGTATCCACCAGGATTTTGACCAAGGCATCATCCGCAGGAATCACCTCGTATGCATGTTGCTCATTCAGAGAAATGTGATGCAACGCGATTTCGCCAAAGCCTTTCACGCCGCTCTGGGCAGAACGCTCTGCCAGCGCCTGGAATTTCTCCGCTGCATCAGGCGGAAGTTTGCCCTCGTGCAGGTGATGCATCATGGGATTGAGAGAATTCCCCCCCGCTAACACGGCAAAGCGTTTGCCATGCTGAGCCAGGATCTTCTGGACTTCCAGAAAATTCGGCCCATTGAGCGCGGGACGTGGTGACGATGACACCACCATGGTCCGCATGTTTTCGGATTGCATCAAAGCGAGAGACTTTTCGGCCAACTCTTTGGTGCTGCTGGCATCGTCCATCGTGTAGTGGAAATGCACATCCACCCACTCTACAGGCTGAGCCGAAGCATTCCAGCTCCAAAAACCAAACAAGTAAACCAGCAAGATAGAAACAAGCTTCATCATCAGCGCCCCCAATCAAACAACTCACCCGAGGTTGTACACCACGCCATCTTGCAACTTTGCAGCACCAGAACGCACCAGGTCCTGCACCAGTTGCCGGATGGCTTCTTCCAAGGTGGCGCCGGCAAAGTGGCTCTGGAAGGTGTGGTTGAAATAGCTGGTGTTGCGCGCCCACGCGATGAGCGCGGGCAGGGGCAAATGCCGGGCTTCGAGCAGCTTGAATTTGAGTAGCACCTTGGCCGCGTACTGCAAGTGCTTGGCCGGGTTTTGCACAAAGCCGTTGAGGCGCTGGCGGGCGTAGGCAATGGCCTGCGGTGCGTCGGTAAACGGCGCACCATGGCCAGGAATGACCGTGGCGGGGTTCAGGCGCTCGATCACCTCCAGCGTGGCAGCGACTTCGTCGAAGGCGTCCTCGCCATCCAGCTCGGGAAACACCACGCCAAAGCCTCTTTCCCACAAGGCATCGGCCGACACCAGGGTGCGGCTTTGCGGCTCGAACAAGATGACGGAATGCGGGTCGTGGCCGGGGGCCGCGTGCACCTGCCACTGCAGGTCACCCAGACGCATCTCGCTGCCCGGCTGCAGCGTGGCATTCAACTGGAAACGCGGGCACTGCTGGCCGGTGGGCGTGTAGCTCAGGGCATGGGCGTCCCACACGCGCACATAGTCGGCGTGACCCGGGGGAATGTGCGTTTGCAGCGCGGGGTAGCGCGCCTGCAGCGCAGCGTTGCCGCCGCAGTGGTCGCTATGCAAATGGGTGTTGAGCAGCAAGTCCAGCGGCCGGCCTTGCAGCGCAGAGTCCACCAGCGCAAGCGTCTGCTCGGCATGCGTGCAATACCCACTGTCGATGAGGGCGCTGTCGTCTTCGCCCTGAATCAGGATGTTGTTGCTGGACAGCCAGCCCCGCTCAAAAACGGTAACGCCAGCAGGCAATGCGACGGCCATTACAAGGCCCGCTGGATGATGATTTTTTGCACGTCGCTGGTGCCTTCGTAAATCTGGCACACGCGCACGTCGCGGTAAATGCGCTCCACCGGAAAATCGCTCACATAGCCGTAGCCGCCCAGGGTCTGGATGGCGGCGCTGCACACCCGCTCGGCCATCTCGCTGGCAAACAGCTTGGCCATGGCGGCTTCTTTCAGGCAAGGGCGACCCGCATCGCGCAGGGCAGCGGCATGCCAGATGAGTTGGCGCGCTGCTTCTATTTCCGTAGCAGCTTGCGCAAGCCGGAAGCCGACTGCCTGGTGGTTGAAGATGGGCTGGCCAAAGCTCTGGCGGTCTTTGGCATAGGCAATGGCCACATCGAGCGCGCTGCGGGCCATGCCCACGCTTTGCGCGGCAATGCCGATGCGCCCGCCCTCCAGCCCGCCCAGCGCGATGCCATAACCCTCGCCTTCTTTGCCGATCAGGTTCTCGGCAGGGATGCGGCAGTTGTCAAAGTTGATCTGGGCGGTGTCGCTGCTGTGTTGGCCGAGCTTGTCTTCCAGCCGCGCGACCACATAGCCCGGCGCATTGGTGGGCACCAGGAAGGCGCTCATGCCCTTCTTGCCGGCGCCCTTGTCGGTGACCGCGATGACGATGGCCACATCGCCGTTCTTGCCGCTGGTGATGAACTGTTTGACGCCGTTGATGACGTAGCTGTCGCCGTCGCGCGCGGCTGTGGTGCGCAGGGACGAGGCGTCGCTGCCCACATGCGGCTCGGTCAGACAAAAAGCGCCCAGCAGCTGGCCCTGCGCCAGCGGCTCCAGCCACTGCTTCTTTTGCTGCGCGTTGCCGTACTTCATGAGGATGGCGTTAACCGGGCAGTTGGTCACGCTGATCACCGTGCTGGTGCCGCCATCGCCCGCGGCAATTTCTTCCAGCACCAAGGCCAGGGTCACATAGTCCAGCCCCGCACCACCCAAGTCCTCCGGCACGCAAATGCCGTAGGCGCCCAGCGCAGCAAGGCCCTGGTGGGCGGCTTTGGGGAAGGTGTGCTCCTTGTCCCACTTCGCCGCATGCGGCCACAGCTCGGCTTGGGCAAAGGCGCGTACGGCGTCGCGGATCATTTCCTGGTCTTGGGTCAGCAGCATGGGAATTCCTTGTCTCTCTCGTTGTGGTCGGTGTTGCGTGGTCTACCAGCTGCTGAAGGCCGTGCCATCCCAGCGCAGGTAGGGCACATCGGCGCAGGCAAAAGCCGTCGTCTCGGTTTTGCGGGCGGCTACGGTGGCACGGATGGCCGCCACACTCTCTTCGGGCAGCAAGGGCGCGTGGGCGGTGCCCATGTCGGTGCGCACCCAGCCAGGGTGAATCAGCAGAAACTGTGCGTTCGGATAGTCGGGTTGCGCGGCCACCACCGCCATATTGAGCGCGGCTTTGCTCACGTGGTAGACCCAGGCGCGGCTGCTCTGCACCGCACCGATCTGCGCGAAGTCGCTGGTCAAAAACACAAACTGCCCGCGCGCCTCTTCCACCCAGGGTGCCACCTGCGGCAGGGCCTGCATGGCGCCCAGCACGTTGGCGTGCATCATGGCGTCAAAGGCCTGCTGGGTGGGGGGCGACTTGGCGTCTTCTTGTGCAAACACGCCCGCCACGTAATAGGCCACGTCGATCTTCTCGCCATCGAGCTGCCAGCTCAGGCCACTCACGCTGGCGGGGTTGGTCACATCCAGCTTCATGGCCTGCGCACCCAGGTCGCGCAGGCGCTGCAGACCGGCCTCGTCGCGTGCTGTGGCGATCACGCGGTCGCCTGCATCGAGGTACTGGCGCACCAGCTCCAAGCCGATGCCGCGGGATGCGCCGATTACAAAAACAGTCATGCTCACTCCAAGTTTGTGGCTCTCGCTATGCAGGAATGCAGAGTGCCGGGGGCCTCATACTGCCAAACGCGCAGAAATCGGCCCCCGGCACTCTGCACCCCCGCATGGTCATTTGACGCTCTAGCGCCCATCCAATATGCGCGAGCAGCTCCTGAATTTATAGCAGTTCCAGCGCCAGCGCGGTGGCCTCACCACCACCAATGCACAACGTAGCCACACCTTTCTTGAGCCCACGTGCCTTCAGCGCGTGAATCAGCGTCACCATGATGCGCGCACCGGAGGCGCCGATGGGATGGCCCAGCGCACAGGCGCCGCCGTTGACGTTCACCTTGTCGTGCGGAATGTTCAGCTCGGCCATCAGCGCCATGGGCACCACGGCAAAGGCTTCGTTGATTTCCCACAGGTCTACGTCTTCCACTTTCCAGCCGGCTTTGGCCAGCACCTTTTGGGTGGCGCCCACCGGTGCGGTGGCAAACCAGTTGGGCTCTTGCGCGTGGGTGGCGTGGGCCACGATTTTGGCCAACGGCTTGCAGCCGAGGTCTTTGGCCGTGCCTTCGCGCATCAACACCATGGCGGCCGCGCCGTCGTTGATGGAGCTGCTGCTGGCGGCGGTGATGGTGCCGTCTTTTTTGAACGCAGCCTTGAGCGTGGGAATCTTGTCCAGCTTGATCTTGCCAGGGCCTTCGTCCATGCTTACCTGCACTTCGCCGGCACGGGTCTTGACCGTGACAGGCGTAATTTCCGCCTCAAATGCTCCTGATTGGATAGCTGCTTGCGCACGCTGCACGCTGGCTGTTGCGAAATTGTCTTGTTGTTCACGGGTGAAGCTGTATTTGGCAGCACAGTCTTCGCCAAAGGTACCCATGGAGCGGCCGGCCTCGTAGGCGTCTTCCAGGCCGTCGAGCATCATGTGGTCCATCACACGGTCGTGGCCGATGCGTATGCCGCTGCGGCCCTTCAAGAGCAGGTGGGGCGCGTTGGTCATGCTTTCCATGCCACCCGCCACCAGCACATCGTGGCTACCGGCCAGCAGCATGTCGTGGGCGAACATGGCCGCGCGCATGCCGGAACCGCACATCTTGCTCAGGGTGACAGCGCCCGCGCTCTTGGGCAGACCGCCCTTGAACGCCGCCTGCCGCGCAGGCGCCTGGCCCTGGCCGGCCATCAGACAGTTGCCAAAAATCACTTCCGTCACCAACTCAGGGGCAATACCTGCGCGCTGCACGGCGGCCTGGATGGCGGCACCGCCCAGGTCATGGGCGGCAAGGCTGGAGAAGTCGCCTTGAAAGCCCCCCATGGGGGTGCGGGCGGCGCTGACGATTACGACGGTTTCTGGCATGGCAATCCTTGTTGACGTTTACGTAAACGTCAATTCTGCCAGAAGAAGGCTTGCGGCATCTTTACCCCTGCTTCACGCGGCAATCGCCGCGGCTTCACTCCGGAGTGACAGGATGGCACCATGTTGACCCGAAGCATCCCTCTCCGTTTCCGCCTCGCCACCACCTTGCTGGCCCTGTCTGCCACCACCCTGCTCTGCGCACCGGTGGCGCATGCCGCCGGGGAGACCCCTGTAGCAACGCCCGCCATCCGCCACATCGGCACGCCCGACTTTGCCCAGATCGTGCAACGCTACGGCCCGGCAGTGGTCAACTTCAGCGTCACCGGCACCCGCTTGGTCACCGCCGACGGCAAAGACAGCAGCAACGCCACCAAGGGCGCGGACAACGAAGACCCCACGCAACTCTTTTTGCGCAAATTCCAGGAGCAGTTCGGCGCCACGGGGGCGAGCATGCAGATTCCTGTCAACTCCAGGGGCTCGGGCTTCGTAGTGAGTGCAGATGGTCTGGTGCTGACCAACGCCCATGTGGTGGCGCACGCCAGCGACATCACCGTCAAGCTCACCGATCGGCGCGAGTTCAAGGCCAAGCTCCTGGGCAGTGACACCCAAACCGACATCGCCGTGCTCCAAATCGACGCCCATGACCTGCCCACCGTGGCCATCGGCCAGCCTTCCGAGCTCAGCGTGGGCGAGTGGGTGCTGGCCATTGGCTCGCCGTTCGGGCTGGACAACACGGTCACCACCGGCGTGGTCAGCGCCAAGAGCCGCAGCCTGCCGGAGGACTACACCGTGCCCTTCATCCAGACCGATGCGGCCATCAACCCCGGCAACTCTGGCGGCCCACTGTTCAATGCGCGCGGCGAAGTAGTCGGAATCAACTCGCAGATTTACACCCGCAGCGGCGGCTACCAGGGCCTGAGCTTTGCCATCCCGATCGACCTGGCGCAATCGGTCGCGCGCCAGATTGTGGCGACCGGCCATGCCTCGCACGGGGTGCTGGGTGTCTCGGCCCAAGAGGTAACCCAGGCGCTCGCCGACGCCTTCAAGCTGCCACGCCCGCGCGGCGCGCTGATTGCCGAGGTGCATGCTGACAGCGCTGCCGCCAAGGCCGGCTTGCAATTAGGCGATGTAATCGTGATGGTGGACGGCCACCCGGTCGAGGCCTCCAGCGACCTGCCGCTGTGGATTGCCATGGCCGTGCCCGGCCAGCAAGTGCAGCTCGACGTGGTGCGCAACGGCAGCCTCGTGCATGCCCGCGCCACCATGGACGACCCCGAGCAGCGCAAGCCCGCAGCCAACGCCCAGCCCCAAGTGCCGGTGCTACCCCAGTTGGGTCTGGCGGTGCGGCCCCTGCTCCCCGTGGAGCAGCGGGTGGCCGGGGCGCGCTACGGCTTGATGGTGGAAGGCGTGCAGCCCGCAGCCGACAAGGCCGGCATCGCCCCCGGCGACATCCTGCTGGCCATCAACCAGGTGCCCGTGACCTCGGTAGAGCAAGCCCGCGCCCTGCTGGTGCAAGCCAAAGGCACCGTGGCGCTGCTGGTGCAACACGAGGGCATCAAGGGCTTTGTGACCCTGGCCCTCAAGACGGGCGGCTGAAACCCGCCATCAAGGCCCGGCACGCCGCCTCCGGGTCGGCTGCGCGGGTGATGGCAGAAATCACCGCCGCACTTGCCGCGCCGGTGGCGGCCACCGCTGCCACATTGTTCGCGTCAATGCCTGCGATACCCACCACGGGCAGCGGCAGCACACCGGCCCAGTAGCGCAGGTTGTCCAGCCCCTGGGGAATCCAAGGCATGTCTTTGCTCTGCGTGGCGAAGATGGGGCCGCAGGCGATGTAGCTGGGCCGCAGCGCCCAGGCACGGGCGACTTCCCAGTAGCTGTGGGTGCTGAGCCCCAAGCGCACGCCGGCTTGGCGCAGCGCGTGCAGGTCCACCTGCTCCAAATCTTCTTGCCCCAGATGCACGCCGTAAGCGCCGTGTTGCAGGGCGAGCTGCCAGTGGTCGTTGATGAAGAGTTGCGCACCGGGAGTGGCCTTGGCTACGGCAATGCTCTCAGCTATCTGCGCCGACAGCGTGGGCTCAGCGGGGTCTTTGATGCGCAGTTGCACGGTGCGGATGCCACTCTCCAGCACGCGGCGCACCCAGGCGGCGCTGTCGACCACGGCATAGACACCCAACGAGGGATTGCTGAGTGCTGCGAAGGTTGGCAACGCTTGCACATCCAGCGCAGCAGAGGCTCCCGGCAAAGTGAAAGCGGGCAGGCTGTCGATGTGCTGCGCAAAGTCCGGCAGCACCTGCACCGGGCCTGCGCCCTGCCCTGCGACGTAGGCGTGGCGCAGGGCGTGGGTGGTGGCCATCTTGGCCAGCACCACGGCATCGGCCACGCAGTAGCCGCTGGCCAGCGCGGCGGCGGCGGTAGATGCGAAGGTGCAGCCGGTGCCATGGTGGTGGGGCGTGTCCACACGCGGCAGGCTGAGCCAACCGCTGGCTTGCGGGCTAGTAAACCAGTCGCTGGCCAGCGCACCGTCCGCATCGCCACCGGTGATGCAGAGGGACACACCTTTTTGGAGAAAGGCTTGCTGCGCGGCAGGTTCAGTCAACCCCAAGCGTTGTGCCTCGACCTGGTTGGGCGTCACGAGTGTGGCGCGGGGCAACAGCTCGGTGACATAGGCCTGGCGCACCGCGTCGTCAGCAAAGGCGGCGCCGGTGGTGGACCCCAGCACGGGGTCGACGACCAGCGCCACAGGCTGGCCCTGCGCGCGCAGGCGGTCCACCCACTGGCAGACGACATGCACGTTGTCCACACTGCCGAGCAAACCGGTTTTGATGGCCTGCGGCGGCATATCCGCCGCCAGCGTATGCAGTTGCGCATCCAGTAGTTCTGCGCCGATGGGCTCCACCCGCGTGACGGCTACCGAGTTTTGGGCGGTGATGGCGGCCACAGCCGTGCAGCCGTGCACGCCAAAAGCTTGCAGCGCTTTGAGGTCGGCCTGCAGGCCGGCACCGGCACCGGAGTCGGAACCGGCAATGCTCCAGACTACGGGGCGTTTGCCATCGGCCACGACACCCAATTCAGTACCAAAAGTGCTTCTAGCCTTTGTAGGTAGTGCGCAAGCAGCTTCTTTTTTCATAGCAATCTCACAACAGAATGGGATGGCCCGCGACCGGCGTAGACGCCACCGCCATGTCCTGTCGCGCCATGACACCGGCCTCGAACGCGAGGCGGCCAGATTCAATACCCAGCTTGAACGCGCGGGCCATGCGCACCGGGTCTACCGCGTGGGCCACGGCGCTATTGAGTAGCACCGCGTCCAGCCCCAGCTCCATGGCCTGCACCGCGTCGGCCGGCGAGCCTATGCCCGCATCCACGATGAGGGGCACGCCGGGCAAGCGCGCACGCAAGGTGCGCAGTGCACCGGGGTTGACCAGTCCCTGCCCCGAGCCTATGGGTGCCCCCCAAGGCATGAGGATGTTGCAGCCCGCGTCCAGCAAGCGCTGGCAGCTCACGAGGTCGTCCATGCAGTAGGGGAAGACGTCGAAGCCGTCCTTCACCAGTTGCGTGGCGGCAGTCAGCAGCTCAAACGGGTCGGGCTGTAGGGTGTGGGCGTCACCCACGACTTCGAGTTTGATCCACGTCGTGTCGAACAGCTCGCGTGCCATGTGGGCCAGGGTGATGGCTTCGCGGGCGGTGTGACAGCCGGCGGTGTTGGGCAGCAGGTGGGCGCCGGTGGCTTTGATGAGGGCAAAGAAGTCGCCTGCCTCGGCTCCATGGGCGAGTTGGCGGCGCAGGCCCATGGTGACGACTTGGGCGCCGGAGGCTGCAATGGCGTCTTGCAGGACTTGGGGGGATGGGTAGCTGGCGGTGCCTAGGAAGAAGCGGCTAGTGAGGGTGCGGCCGCCTATGTGCCATTCGCTTCGGTCAGCGCGACTGGCCGACTGGCCGCTCTGCTCCGTGTCCCCCGCCCGCTTTGCGGGCTCCTCCTTGACCTGCGCAGAACGGCCAGTCGCCCAGTCACTTTGTGCGGTGCTCATGATTCAACCTCCTTCAATCGGTTGGAAGGTCAGAATGGTGTCGCCCTCGGCCAGCGGCTGCTGGGCGCGCAGGCTGCGGGGCACGAAGTTGCCATTGACGGCGGTGGCCAGGCCTGCGGGCTGCACGCCGCGCGCTTCCACCCAGGCGTGCAGGGTGGTGGCGGTAGTGCTTTCCGGGTGGCCGTTCACCACCACGGTGATGGTGTGCAGCGTGGCGTCTGCGGCGTTGTCGATCGTGCTCATAGCTTTAGCTCGTGCAAGGCCTGCTCCACCAGCGCGGGGGCGATGAGCCAGCCGTGGCGGAAGAGGCCATTGATTTCGGTGGTGCCTGCGCGGTGACGGATCACGGGCAGGTTGTCGGGTAGCGCGGGGCGCAGGTTGGTCTCGGTGTGGACCACGCGTGCCTCCGCCAGCGCGGGCATGGCGCTGTGTGCGGCGCTCAGCAGCTCCACGGTGCTGCGCAGCGACACGGGCGAGCGGTCTTCGCTTTCGATTTCGCTGGCACCGATCACGATCACATCGTCCGGGCGCGGCACCATGTAGATGGAGTGGCGCGGGTGCAGCAAGCGCACCGGGCGGTGCAGGGGCACACCGGGCGCGTGCAACCAGAACACCTCGCCGCGCACGCCGCGCACCGGCAGCGCAGGCTTGGCGCCTGCGCCGCGCACGTCGAACACATGGTCAAAGCGGTGCTGCACTTCGCCCACACCAATCACACCCACGTCCACGGCCGTCACCGTGCGGCCCCAGTGCCATTGCGTGCCCTGGGCTGTGGCCTGTGCGGCCAATGCTTGCAGGGTTTGGATCGGGTGGATCTGCCCTTCGCTGGGCAGCAGCCAGGCCAGCGCCGGGCCACTGATGCTCGGCTCCAGCTCGCACAGCTGTGGCAGCGACAAGGGTTGCGGCTGGTAGGGCGCATCGGCCTTGGCTTGCAGCAACCCGACCACGCGCTGCGCTGCGCCTGCATCGCTGCGGTGCGCCAACAGCAGGCTGCCCTGCATGTGCAAGGCCACCGGCTGACTCAGGCTCTGCACGATCTGCGGCCAGAGCTGGCAGGAGCGCAGGCCCAGTGCAAACACCTCGTTGCCCGCGCGCTCCAGTTCGGCCACCGGGCTCAGCATGCCCGCAGCCGTCCAGCCCGCGGCCAGCGAGCCCGAGTCCGCACGCGGACCCGGCCCACTGGCGGGGTCGAACACCTGCACCGCGTGGCCCGCGCGGCTGAGCGTGTACGCCAGCAGCCGCCCGAGCACGCCCGCACCGGCAATGCCTATGCGCAGCGCCATGGTCAGCCCTTCAGGTCTTCGGCTTTGCTGATGGGGATGTAGATTTCCCCACCCACCTTTTTGAACTCGTCCGACATGACGTCCATGCCCGACTGCAGGGCCTGCTCCTCGCTCACGCCCAGGTTCTTGGCGTAGTCGCGCACCTCTTGGGTGATCTTCATGGAGCAGAACTTGGGGCCGCACATGGAGCAGAAATGCGCCACCTTGGCCGAGTCTTTAGGCAAGGTTTCGTCGTGGAAGTTGCGTGCAGTGTCGGGGTCCAGAGACAAGTTGAACTGGTCCATCCAGCGGAACTCGAAGCGCGCTTTGGAGAGCGCATCATCCCGCGCCCGTACACCGGGGTGACCCTTGGCCACATCGGCCACGTGGGCAGCAATCTTGTAGGTGATGATGCCGGTCTTCACGTCTTCGCGGTCGGGCAGGCCCAGATGTTCCTTGGGTGTCACGTAGCACAGCATGGCGGTACCGAACCAGCCGATCATGGCGGCACCAATGCCGCTGGTGATGTGGTCATAGCCCGGCGCGATGTCGGTGGTCAACGGCCCGAGGGTGTAGAACGGGGCCTCGTCGCAGTGCTTCAACTGCTCGGTCATATTGGCCTGCACCATGTGCATGGGCACGTGGCCGGGGCCTTCGATCATCACCTGCACATCCTGCTGCCAGGCTTTTTTGGTCAACTCGCCCAAGGTACGCAACTCTGCAAATTGCGCCTCGTCGTTGGCGTCCGCACCGGAGCCGGGGCGCAAGCCATCGCCCAGCGAGTAGCTCACGTCGTACGCCTTCATGATCTCGGTCATCTCGTCGAAGTGCGTGTACAAGAAGTTTTCTTTGTGGTGGGCAATGCACCACTTGGCCATGATGGAGCCACCACGGGACACGATGCCCGTCACACGATTGGCCGTGAGGTGGATGAAGGGCAGGCGCACGCCAGCGTGCACCGTGAAGTAGTCCACGCCCTGCTCAGCTTGCTCGATCAATGTGTCGCGGAAGATTTCCCAGGTCAGGTCTTCGGCAATGCCACCCACCTTTTCCAGCGCCTGGTAAATCGGCACGGTGCCGATGGGCACGGGCGAGTTGCGCACGATCCAGTCGCGTGTGGTGTGGATGTTTTTGCCGGTGGACAAGTCCATCACGGTGTCGGCACCCCAGCGGATGGACCAGACCAGTTTTTCCACTTCCTCTTCGATGCTCGAGGTCACTGCCGAGTTGCCGATGTTGGCGTTGATCTTCACCAGGAAATTGCGGCCAATGGCCATGGGCTCCAGCTCGGTGTGGTTGATGTTGGCCGGGATGATGGCGCGGCCACGGGCCACTTCGTCACGCACAAACTCAGGGGTGACGATTTTGGGAACGCTGGCCCCAAAGCTGTTGCCCGCCAGACGCTTCTCGCGGTCGGCGTTGCTGAGGTACTGCGCTTGCCACTCGAGGTTCTGGTTCTCACGCAGAGCGACGTATTCCATCTCGGGGGTGACGATGCCTTTGCGGGCGTAGTGCATTTGCGTGACGTTGGCGCCACTCTTGGCGCGGCGCGGCTGACGCTGCAGTCCGGCGGCTTGGGCACGCAGGGCGGCCAAAGCGTCTGTCTCGCCGTTCTTCAGGCCATCGTCCAGCGCAAAGGGCTTGCGGCCTTCGTAGAGCTCGGTGTCACCACGTCCATCGACCCACGCCTGACGCACCAGAGGCAGGCCGGCGCGTACATCGATATGGGCTTGCGGATCGGTGTAGGGGCCAGAGGTGTCGTACACCGTCACGGCCTCGCCATTGCTCTGCATGATTTCGCGCAACGGCACCTGAATGTCAGGGCGGCTGCCTTGCAAATAGCGTTTGGTGGAAGCAGGAAGCGGTTCGCGCGTGAGGCGGATGAACTGGGCGAGTTTGTCGGGTGCGTTCACTGGGAAATCTCCGGGTTAACGCCCGAAGACAGAGAAAGCCACCGCCCCGCAAACTTCAAAATGAGACCGCCCGCACGGCACACGGCCTGGGGCATTGCTCTGCACTTCTTACGCTGGTATGAACCAGATCAAGTTCACGGGTTTGGTATCCATCTCAGCGCAACCACTGCGCACCCCGGGCAGGGCGGAGTGTACGACATGTGCAGAAGCTGGTACGACATCGCCTGTATGGAGCTGATGGAGAAGAGAAATCAGGGACATACCGTCGCCATGCTACTCAGAATCCCTGTACGACCCGCCAACAGATCGGCATCCATCCGCGCAACTTCCACTTTGGTCTTTGGCACCCAGTACAGGAAGTTCAGCTCAGGGTTGTTGCGTTGTGCGACATGCACTTGAATCAAACCAGTTGCGGACGGCAAGACCGCGACCTCAAGCACCTCAGACGCATTAGGGAGACTCCTGTACAGCAAACGACCGGACTCCGTATCCTCACTCTGCAAATGAGCTGTTTGGCTTGGGCCGCCCCCGACACTGCGGACCTGCAATGTATCCCCATCAATCTGCACGATGAGTAGCAGGGACAGTAAGTAGAAGCCATCGCGCCGAATATTGCTGCATATCTTCGCCAAGCTGGCAGGGTCACTTCGAGTCAGTTTTTCTTGAGTGAGTGCTAAATCAGGAAGCCAAACTCCATCGGGTGGACGCGCAAGAACGCCCAAAGAAGCTATAGCAATGCTGCCGGCCAGCAAAACGCGGATGATCGTATTCATCAAGTCCCCCTTCTAGTTCTGCGCCCCTCAACGCAAGAACCGCTTGTCCTTCTCATACGGGTACACATCATGCACATAGCCCGCCGCAATGCGCTCTTTTTGCATTTGCCAAAAAGCCGGGTCCAGCAGGTTGGCGTGGTATTGCAAAAACACATCGCGCACCAGCGGGTTGCCCAGCAGAAACGGGGCAAAGGTTTCGGGAAACACATCGCGCGGGCCCACGGCGTACCAGACTTCGCCGGACATTTCTTCTTCCTCGTTGCGCGGCTCAGGCACCTTGCGGAAGTTGCAGTCGGTGAGGTATTCGATCTCGTCGTAGTCGTAGAACACCACCTGGCTGTTGCGGGTGATGCCGAAGTTTTTCCACAGCATGTCGCCGGGGAAGATATTGGCGGCCACCATGTCCTTGATGGCGTAGCCGTAGTCAATCACGGCGCGGGCAATCTGCTCCCGTGCGCGCAAGGCAGCCGGGCTGGTGTTGGCTGGGTTGGCGCCCCCGGCATCAAACGCCTCTTGCAGGTACATATTGAGCGGGATCATGCGCCGCTCGATGTACACGTGCTTGAGGATGACCTCCAGGTGGCCATCGCCATCGCGGTCGCTGATTTCCAACTGGCTGGGCGCAAACTGCTGCAGCTCGGCAATCAGCTCCTCGCTAAAACGCTCGCGCGGAAAGGCCACATCGCCGTAGTCCAGGGTATCGGCCATGCGGCCCACCCGGTCGTGCTGCTTCACCAGCTGGTATTTGGCCTTGACCTGCTCGCGGGTAGTTTCCTTCTGGTGGGGAAAAAAGTCTTTGATGACCTTGAACACATAGGGGTAGCTCGGCAAGTCAAACACCAGCATCACCATGCCCTTGATGCCGGCGGCGATGCGAAACTTGTCGGTGCTGTGCTGCAGGTGGTGCACAAAGTCGCGGTAAAACAGGGTCTTGCCCTGCTTGGCCAGCCCCAGCGCGTTGTAGAGCTCGTTGCGGGGTTTGCGCGACATCATGCTGCGCAAAAACTGCACGTAGGCGCTGGGAATCTCCATATCCACCATGAAGTAAGCACGCGCAAAGCTGAAGAGGCGCAGCAGGTCCTGCTCCCCGAACAACGCCGCATCGATGCGCAAGCGGCCCTCTTTGCTGTGCAGCACCGGCAAGGCAAAACCAGCCTCGGTGTAGCCATTGATGAGCTTGCCGATGATGTAGCAACCCTTGTTGCGAAAAAACAGATTGGAGAGCACCTGCACCTGAAAGTTGGCGAGCAGCTTGGCATCGCCCAGCTGGCGGTTCATCACCGCCAGCACATGGCGGGCATCGCGCTCCAGGTCTTCAAAGGGCACGCGCAAATCAAAGTCCTGCACCATGCGCACCAGCTGGGGGTGTACGTCGTCCGGCGTGGGGTAATAGCAGCGGTAGGTCGAGGGCGCCCGCCCGCCGGGCACGTCCAGGTTTTCGATGTACTCGGTGCTCACCGCCGGCCGTACAAAGATGAAGTCGTTCTGAAAGTAGCTGCGGTGCAGGATCTGGGTGGTCACCGAATTGAAAAACGTCTCGGCCAGCTCGGGCTGGTGGTGGTTGACCAAGAGCCCGATGTAGTGCAGCTTGATTTGCTGCCACACCTCCGCGCCCTGCTCGCCCGCTTTGAACTCGCGCTCCAGCCGGCGCGAGCACTCCTGCACCCGCAGGCCGTAAAACTCGATGCGCTCGCGCTGGGCGCGCTGCTGGCCGTGCCAGTCGCGGGTTTCAAAGCGGTGCTTGGCGCGCGCACTCTCGGTGCGAAAGAGCTGGTAGTGGCGGTTGAAGCCATCAAGCAGCGCCCGCGCAATGTCGTAGGCAACCGAGGAGTCGAGGCGGGTGGGAAACATGCGCGGCAGTTACTATGGTTTTGATAGCTGCTCGCGCATATTTCACGGGCGCCAGAGGCCTATTTGATCAAGAACGCTGCATGCGCGGCATGAGGCGCACGCCGGAGATGGCTTCGCGGTACAGCTGCTCCAGGTCGTCGCCCCGGCCCACCGTCATGTGCAGGTCTTGCACCAAGCCGTCGTGCACACCGTACACCCAGCCGTGCAGCGTGACCTCCTGCTGCGCAGCCCAAGCGTCTTGCAACACGGTGCTTTGGGCCACGTTGATCACTTGCTCAATCGCGTTCAGCTCGCACAGCGCAGCGGCTTTGCCGTGGTCGGGAATGGCGTCCAGGATGTCGCGGTGGCGGTCCCGCACGTCCTGGATATGGCGCAACCAATTGTCGGCCAGGCCGATGCGAGCGCCTTCCAGCGCGGCCTGCACGCCCGAGCAACCGTAGTGGCCCACGACCATGATGTGCTTAACCTTGAGCCGCTCCACCGCGAACTGGATGGTGGACAAAGCATTCAGGTCCGAATGCACCACCACGTTGGCCACGTTACGGTGCACAAAGATTTCCCCCGGCGCCAAGCCGATGATTTCGTTGGCAGGCACCCGGCTGTCGGAGCAGCCGATCCACATGTACTTGGGCTTTTGCTGGTTGGCCAACCCGGTAAAGAAGCCGGGGCGGGTGCGCTCCATCTCGGCGGCCCATGCGCGGTTGCTGGAAAAAAGGTCGTTGAGTTTGTCAGTCATAGGGCGTGATTATTTATGAAGCGAGGTGCGCACATTCCAGTCCAGCAGTGCGTACCGGGCACGTTCCTGCTGGTCGTCCAGGGCATTGAACTCGCATTGCGTCTGCGGCGTGGCCGAGGTGCACACGAATGACTTGGGGTTGCCCAGCTGCCACATGCCTTGCGCATTGCGCGCCTCGCCGGTGAAAAACATGGCGCGCGGCGCATTCATCGGGTCAGGCTGCGCGGGTAGCGGCTTGAGCAGATTGCGCCCGGCGTTGATGTAGCCGGCATCGACACCCGCCAAGGGGAACAGGGTGGTGAACATGTCGCGGTGGCTGGCGGGCAGGGTTTGCTGGTTGCCGCATTGCAACTTGTCGCCCCAGATCACAAACGGTACCTTGCGTACCAAGTGGCGGCGACTGGCCTCGGCATACACGCCGAAGGAGCGCACATTGTGGTCGCCCGTGGCAGCCAGAATGGTGTGGGCAAACTGCGGAGTTTTCTGAAAATCCTGGATAAATCCACCCAGCTGGTCAGTGGCGTAGTGATAGGTGTCCAGGTTGGGAATCAGGGTTTCTGAACTCGCTTCCCCTTTCCACAGGCTCATGTCGCGCGGCACGCGCTGGTAGTCCGGTGGCAGGTCGTACGGCGGGTGGTTGGTCATGGTGAGCACAAACACCATCAAGGGCTTGTCCGCCGGCTGGGCGGCCATGCGCTTTTTCAGGTACTTGAAGATGTAGCTGTCCCACACGCCCCAGATGCCCAGCGTGGCTTCGGGGTAAGCCTCTTTGAGGTTGTTGGCGTCCACCACCTCGTCAAAGCCTTGTACCTTGAGCACGCGGTTCAGGTCACGCCACCCGGCACGGCCGGAAGTGAGAAACAGCGTTTGGTAACCCGCCTGCTTGGCCACATTCGCCACCGCCCACGGAATCGGCCGGCGCCCCGCATCGCCCAGCGTGAGCGGCGTGATGGGGGTGGAATACAAAATGGCTTCCAGCGACGGGTGGGTGCCCGCGTGCGCAGAGTCAAAGTTTTTGAAGTGGCAAGCCCGCTCCAGCGTGGGCGCCAAGCGGCCCATCACATCAAACTGGGGCGACTGGTAGAGCAGTGGCTCGGCACTCCACGACTCCATCAGAAAAAACACGAGGTTCTTTTTGGTAGCCCCCGCAGGCAAGGCCTCGTGCGCGAAGAGCGCGGCCTTGACTTGCGCATCGTCGTCGTGCGGCAAGCCCAGCGCCTCGGCAGCGGCCAGCGGGGAGCGGAAGCCCATGGCTTTGACGCCCACGTTCGGGTCCGCCAGGTTTTGGGACTCCGAGCGGCTGTCCCACGCATATTTGAGGGCGATGACGCCGTTGGGCACCATGTCGTTGAGGAACTGGGAGGTAGTCACCGTCAAGTGCTGGCGCTGCAAGGCCATCTGCCGCACCGTGCCTTTGCCCGCAAACAGCAGCGCAAACAAGGCCACGATTACCACCACCAGCTTGACCACAGCGTGGCGAGTGTGCAGCAGCGTGTCCGGCTGGATACGGCGCACCAGCCCCCGGTGCAAAGCCACCGAGCCCCAGGTCAGGGCCGCCGCCAGCAACAGCGTCCACACCACCGGGAAGTCGTGCCAAATCGTCTTGAGCACAGCTGAGGTGTCGTCCTCCGCGATCCCGAAAACCAGGGAGTCGATAGGCGTTTTATAAAACCCGAAGTAATGCAGGTTGACCAGCGAGAGCATCACATACAGCAATGCCAGCCCTGCCACCACCCGCCCCTGCACCCGGCCGGAAACCCAGGGCAACACCAGAAGCAACAGAAAGCCGGCGATCGCGCTGACCTTCAGGTCAAACCGGAAACCCTGCAGCGCCACCGCTGCCACATCGCTGCCAGGGGCTTGGTAGCCCTGCGGCCAGAAATATGCCAGTTGCCCCCAGCGAATCACACTCAGCGCCACCACCAGGGGCACGATGAGCACCCACGCGCGCATCAGGCCGCGCAGGGCGCCATGGAGGAGTGTGGTCAGGGTGCGGGCAATGGCATGTTTCATAAGCCTCACATTGTCTCAGCGAACAGCTCCCGTCCGATGAGCATGCGGCGGATCTCACTGGTACCCGCCCCGATTTCATACAACTTGGCATCGCGCCACAAGCGCCCCAGCGGGTACTCGTTGATGTAGCCATTGCCACCGAAAATCTGCACGCCCTCGCCCGCCATCCAGGTGGCCTTCTCGGCCGTCCACAAAATCACGGAAGCGCAATCCTTGCGGACCTGGCGCACATGCTCCGCGCCCAGCAAGTCCAGATTCTTCGCCACGGTGTAGGCAAAGGCCCGGCCGGCTTGCAGCACGGTGTACATATCTGCCACCTTGCCCTGGATCAGCTGGAACTCGCCGATGCTTTGGCCGAACTGCTTGCGGTCGTGGATGTAGGGAATCACGTTGTCCATCACCGCCTGCATGATGCCCAGCGGCCCGCCGGAGAGCACCGCGCGCTCGTAGTCCAGGCCGCTCATCAGCACCTTGGCGCCGCCATTGACTTGCCCCAACACGTTGGCCAGCGGCACTTCCACGTTGTTGAACACCAGCTCGCCGGTGTGGCTACCGCGCATGCCCAGTTTGTCCAGCTTTTGCGCAATGCTGAAGCCGGGCATGGACTTTTCGATCAGGAAAGCGGTCACTCCACGCGCGCCCAGCTCGGGCTCGCTCTTGGCATAGACCACCAAGGTATCCGCATCCGGACCGTTGGTGATCCACATCTTGTTGCCGTTGAGCAGGTAGTAGCCGCCTTTGTCTTCGGCCTTGAGCTTCATGCTCAGCACATCGCTGCCGGCGCCGGGCTCACTCATGGCCAATGCACCCACGTGCTCGCCGGTGATGAGTTTGGGCAGGTACTTAGCACGCTGTTCGGGTGTGCCGTTGCGCTTGATCTGGTTCACGCACAGGTTGCTGTGCGCACCATAGCTCAGGCCCACCGAGGCGCTGGCACGGCTGATTTCTTCCATGGCCACCATGTGGGCCAGGTAGCCCATGTTGGCGCCACCATATTCCTCGCCCACGGTGATGCCGAGCACGCCCAGGTCGCCCATCTTGCGCCACAGGTCCATGGGAAATTGGTCAGTGCGGTCGATCTCAGCGGCACGGGGGGCGATTTCGGCTTGGGCGAACTCGCGCACGGCATCGCGCAGGGCGTCAATGTCTTCGCCGAGTTGGTAGTTCAGTCCGGGCAGGTTGCTCATGGTGGTCTCCTCGTTGTAGTGTGTCTGTGTGAAAGCGCAGTGACGCGCAGGGCCTCTATGCAGCCCTTATGCCGCCTTTTTGCCGACCGCTTTGGCTGCGGGCTTGGTAGCCAGGGCCTTGGCGACCGGTTTGCTGATCTTGAGTTCACTCTTGGCGAGCAAGGCCTTGGCCTCACGCTGGTGCACCTTGATCTCGTCCAGGTTGGCTTGCAGGTCGGCCATTTGTTCTTCCACCTGCTTGCGGTGGGCGGCCAGAACGTCCAGAAACTTTTGCAACTGTGCGCCGGTGTCGCGCGGGCTGTCGTACATCTCAATGATGTCTTTGGCCTCCGTCAGGCTCAGGCCCAGGCGCTTGGCCCGCAACGTGAGCTTGAGGCGGGTGCGGTCCCGCCCGCTGTACACCCGGTTGCGGCCGCCGGGGCCGGTGCGCTCGGGTTGCAGCAGCCCCAGATCTTCATAAAAGCGGATGGCGCGGGTGGTCAGGTCAAACTCTTTGGCCAGATCGCTGATGCTGTAGGTGGTGCTCATGGTGAATTCGGGGGCTTGGCAGGCCTGAAAAGTTGACGTTTACGTAAACGTCAATTATGAAGCAAAAGAAAAGCGGGTTACTAAACCAGAACGCCGCTCCCGCGCCCCGCCGGCACACACCAAACGGCCTTTGCCGCGCTAGAGTGCTGCCATGCCCCGCTCCCACCACCTCAGTTTTTACGGCTCGCTACTACTCTCCCGCTTGGCGGATCAGGTCTTGCTGTTTCTGGTGCCGCTGGTGGTGTACCAGCAAACAGGCAGCGCGTCGTGGACCGGGGTTGCCTTTTTTGTGGAGACATTGACCCGCTTTGTCGCCTTCCCCGTTTGCGGGGTGCTGAGCGACCGGCGACCGCCCATGCGCCTGCTGCGCCAGAGCCAGGCCTTGCGGGCGCTGAGCTGCATCGCAGGGCTGGCGGCAGGTTTTGCGCTAGCGCAGCATGCGGCCTTAGTGGCGCTGGTGCTGGTGTCTGCCGCCTGTGGCGTGTTCACCACCCAGGGCGTGATGGCGCGCGAAGTGCTACTGCCCCACATCTTTCCTGGCGAACGGTTTGAGCGGGTGCTTGCCCATGCGCAAATCGCCGACCAGCTCGGCATGGTGGCAGGGCCGGTCGTGGCCGCAGCGGCTTTGGCGCTATGGCCCTGGCAAGGGGTCCTGGGCTGCAGCGCCTTGCTGTTTGTGGCGGCAGATGCAGGGCTCGCCTGGTGGCAGCGCCAGCACACGGGCCCTCTACCCCAAGGGCAGCACACGCAGGGGGAGTCTTGGTGGGTGCCGCTGGGGACCGCACTGCAACACATTGCCCACCTCCCCGGTCTCAAACCCCTGATTGCCCTGGCCGCCGGGGTGAACCTCGTGGTCGGCGTGACGCAGGCCACGGTGGCGGCCATGGTGACCGGCATGTTGGGCCAAAGCGATGCGGCGTATGCACAACTGCAAACCGCTGGCGCGGTGGTCACCGTGCTGGTGTTGGCCTGGGTTGCGCGCGTGCACTGGCGCGGCCATGCGCTGGGCGTGTGGTCCTACACCCTGCTGTTTGCCGGCGGTCTGATGACGGCGTGGGCCGTGCACCCCGGGATCTATGCGCTGGGCTTTTTGCTGGTGATCGGGTTTGACAAGATGTTCAGCGTCTACATCCGTGCCGGGCGCCAACGCATCATTCCGCCGCAAGACTTCGGCAAAACCAGCGGCGTGGTGGTGTTGCTTAACAACCTCACCCAGCCCCTGGCCGGCCTGGCCGTGGGCCTGGGCGCACAGGGTGCCGATGCGCGCGGCGTGATCACGGCGCTGGTGCTGGGCATGGGCTTGATAGGCGGCGCCGTACTGTGGATGTGGCGGCACGCCGCCAGCCCCAAGGCTTAGCGCGCCACCATGCTGCTGGCCAGCCCCAGCAGTGCGCACGCGGCAATCACGTGCATCACATTGCGCTTGTAGCGGAACAGGGCGACGCCGGCTGCCACCGCAATCAACGCCGACACCGCGTCAAAGCGCCCGGCAAAGCCCTGGGGCCAAAGCACGTGGTAGCCGAAGAACAGGGTCAGATTGACAATCACCCCCACCACCGCTGCCGTGATGGCCGTGAGAGGCGCTGTGAATTTGAGCTGCTTGTGGGTGCTCTCCACCACCGGGCCTCCGGCCAGGATGAATACAAACGACGGCAAAAACGTGAACCAGGTCACCACGCACGCAGCCATGGCACCGGCCAGAAACAGGCTGTCCGGCCCGAACACCGCTTTGGTATAGCCCCCCACAAAGCCGACAAACGCCACCACCATGATCAGCGGCCCCGGGGTGGTTTCCCCGAGGGCCAGCCCGTCCATCATTTGGGTGGGGTTGAGCCAGGCAAAGCTCTCCACCGCCCCTTGGTACACATAGGGCAGCACCGCATACGCACCGCCAAAGGTGAGCAAGGCGGCCTTGGTGAAGAACCAGCCCATTTGTGTCAGGGTGTGCTGCCAGCCATACGCCAGCGCCAGGCCGGCCATGGGCAGCGCCCACAGCGCCAGCCCCACCGCGCACACGCAGGCCAGCCGGCTCCAGCGGAACTGCGCATGGGGCGGCGTGGGGGTGTGGTCATCCAGCAGGGCAGCACCAAACGACTTGTCTGCCGCACCATGCCCGCCACCAGCCCGGAACCACTGCGGCGCCCACCGGCCACCGGCGTAACCCACCAGTGCAGCCGCCAGCACGATCACCGGAAATGGCACATTCAAGGCAAAGATGGCCACAAACGATGCCACCGCCACCAGCCACAGCGCGTTGTGCTTGAGCGCCCGCGAGCCGATGCGGTGCGCCGCATGCACCACGATAGCCGTCACCGCCGGCTTGATGCCATAAAACAAGCCCGCCACCCACGCCACCTGCCCGAAGGCGATGTACACCCACGACAAGCCAATCAAAATCGCCAGCGACGGCAGCACAAACAGCGCACCAGCTACCACGCCGCCCCAGGTGCGGTGCATCAGCCAACCGATGTAGGTGGCCAGCTGCTGGGCCTCGGGGCCGGGCAGCACCATGCAATAGTTGAGCGCGTGCAAAAAACGCTTTTCTGAAATCCAGCGCCGGCGCTCCACCAACTCGGTATGCATGATGGCAATCTGGCCGGCCGGCCCGCCAAAGCTGATGAAACCCAACTTCCACCAAAACAACAAGGCCTGCCAGAACGACACCGGCTCCGGCGGGCTGGCGGGGGGTGTGGGCAGGTGGGCGTCAGGCGGCATGGAGAGTTCCAATCAAGAGGTGCAAAAGGTAGCCATGCGGCTACCACTTGGGAATGGCCGGGTCTTTGAGGCTGTGGCGCAGGGTGGCGTAGTCGGGCACCACGGTGCGCACCGTATCCCAAAAGCGGGGGCTGTGGTCCATCACCCGCAGGTGGCTCAGTTCGTGGGCCACCACGTAGTCCACCACCGCCGGCCGGAAGTGGATCAGCCGCCAGTTGAGGCGAATGGAGCCATCGCTTTTGGCGCTGCCCCAGCGGGTGCCGGCATTGCTCAGGCTCAGCTTGGTCCAGCGCACCTGCAGCAAAGGTGCGAAGTGCTCCAGCCGCTGCACAAACAGGGCTTTGGCTTCGCGCATCAGCCAGGCTTGCACCGCATCGCGGATTTGGGCGGTGCTTGCCGTTTGCGGCAAAGCGACGCGCAGCCAGCGCACACCGGAGGCATCAGCAACGTCGTCCAGCGCCGCACCTTTGGCGCTGAAGCCGTGGGTGGCGTCCAAAGCAATGCGCACGGTATCGCCCAGAAACGGAAACTCGGCCCCCTGCGCCCAGTCCACCTGGGCATGCTGCTGGCGGGCAACGCGCTCGCGGGTTTCATGCAGCTTGCGCAGAATCCAGCCGGCTTTTTCTTGCAGGGCGGCGTCCACTTCCATCAACGGCGTCCAGCGGGGCGCGCGGACGGCCAAGCCATCCGGCCCCACCATGAAGCCAATGGTGCGGCGCTTGCCGCGGGCAAAGGCGTAACGCACCACGGCGCCGTCCAGCCGCACCTCGCGCGTCGCTTGCGGATGGCTGTAGCTCACCGGCGCAATGGCGTGGGGAAGGGGTTGGCCGGGCTCGAAGGGGCCCGCTGGCACCGGGGGCTGCGCAGGCTTGGGCACCACCAGCTCGCCAGTGGGAGCAGGAGGGGCGCGTCTTTTTGCTACTTTTTTAGGAGCTGCTCGCGCACTATCGACGGGCGCTGGAGCCTCAAAAGGCTCAAACAAATCGAGCGTAAAGCGCAGCAGCGGGTGCATGGCGCGTGCGGCTTAGGCTTTGGCGGGGTAGGCCTCAGGGTCCAGGCGGCGCATTTCGGCTTCGATCCAGGCTTGCACCTCGGCCATCAGCTCTTTGGGGTCGCGACCTTCGCTGGGAATGGGCTTGCCGATCGACACCTCTACCACCCCCGGCGTTTTGATAAAGGCTTTGCGCGGCCAGCATTTGGCACTGGTCACTGCCACCGGAATCACCGGTGCGCCCGTGGCCACCGCCAAGCGGGTGCCACCCAGTTTGTAGGTGCCCGTCTGCCCACGGGGAATGCGCGTGCCCTCGGGGAACATGATCACCCAAATGCCTTGCGCCAACAGCCGCTTGCCCTGTGCCACCACCTTGCTGAACGACTCGGCCCGCTGACTGCGGTCGATGTGGATCATGTCCAAGCGCCCCATGGCCCAGCCGAAAAATGGCACATACAGCAGCTCCTTTTTGAATACATACGCCAGCGGATGCGGCATGAGCGTGGGCATCAAAAAGGTCTCAAAAGTGGACTGGTGCTTGACCAGCAGAATCGCGGGTGCGGTGTCGCCGGTAGGCAGGTTCTCCCAGCCGATGACGTGGGTGCGTATGCCCAGCAGCACGCGCGCGCCGCCAATGGCCCAGCTCAGCCAGCGCACCGCCATCCACCACAGCGGCTTGCCGCGCACGCGGATGGACGCCACCAACATGATGATGCCCCAGGGAATCACCGTCACCAGCATCCACAGCATGTGCAGGCACGAGCGCAGCACCGCCATGAACCAGTTGGGGCGCTTTTGGGTGGGGACTGCGGTGTAAGGGGGCATGCCGCTCATGATCGGGTTACCAGGTAATCAGCAAAGGCCATCAAGTCCTCGTGGACGTGGGTGCCGGGGGGATAGTTGTCGGGCAGGGGCTTGCCGCGCAGGGACAAAGCCTTGCCGGTAAGCACCAGGTGCGGCTCGCAGCCCACTGCGGCGCCGGCGATCAAGTCGCGCAGGGAGTCGCCCGTACAGGGCGTGCCCTTGAGGTCGATCCCAAAACGCTCGCCAATCTGCTCAAACAAGCCCGGCTCGGGCTTGCGGCAGTGGCAGTTGTCGTCCGGGGCGTGGGGGCAGTAAAAAATCGCATCCACCTTGCCGCCGACTGCTGCGAGCATGGTGTGCATCTTGGCGTGCATGGCGTTAAGCGACACCACATCAAACAAGCCCCGCCCCAAGCCGCTCTGGTTGGTGGCCACCACCACATGCCAGCCGGCGTGGTTGAGCTTGGCAATGGCTTCCAGCGCGCCGGGCAGAGGGCGCCACTCGTTGGGAGACTTCACGAACTCCGCACTGTCTTCGTTGATGGTGCCGTCGCGGTCGAGAATGCAGAGTTTCATGGGAAGACTTCAGGTCAAGCTGCCAATTTGGACAAATCAGCCACGCGGTTCATGGCCACGTGCAGGCTCTTGAGCAGGCCCAAACGATTGAGGCGCAGGTCCATCTGCTCGGCGTTGACCATCACATCTTCAAAGAAGGCGTCCACCGGCGCGCGCAAGGCGGCCAGCGATTGCAACGAGGCGGTGTAGTCCCCCGCCTGCCATTGGCTTTGGGCTTGAGGCAACACGGTTTGCATGGCGGCGAAGAGGGCTTTTTCTGCCGCTTCTTGCAGCAACACTTCGCTCACGTGCGCATCCACATCGTCCGTCTTTTTCAGGATGTTGCTGATGCGCTTGTTGGCGGCAGCCAAAGCAGGGCTTTCGGACAATGCAGCAAAAGCGCGCACCGCGGCAAGTCGCTTGGCCACATCGCCCAGACGCTGCGGGCGCAGGGCCAACACGGCATCAACTTCTTGCGCGCTGTAACCCTGCTCGCGCAGGGAACCGGCCAGGCGGTCAAACATGAAGTCGACCAGCGCACCGGACGCATCCGTGATCAAGCTGCCGAATGCGGGCACCACGCTTTGCACCAGTGCGGACACATCCAGTGGCAAGTCCTTCTCGACCAGCATGCGAATCACACCCAGGGCGTGGCGGCGCAGGGCAAACGGGTCTTTGTCGCCGGTGGGCAAGTTGCCGATGCCGAACATGCCCACCAGGGTTTCGAGCTTGTCGGCCAAGGCGACGACCAGACCGGCGGTGTTGCGGGGCAAAGCGTCGCCGGCAAAGCGGGGCTTGTAGTGGTCCTCAATCGCGTGGGCCACGGTGTCGCCCAGGCCATCGTTCAGGGCGTAGTAGCCGCCCATGATGCCTTGCAGCTCAGGGAACTCGCCCACCATGTCGGTGACGAGATCGGTCTTGGCCAGCTGAGCCGCTTGGTCGGCTTGCGCTACCAAGGTCGCGTCGCCGAGTTGGGCCGCAATGGCCTTGGCAATCGCACGCACGCGCTCCACGCGCTCGCCTTGGGTGCCGAGCTTGTTGTGGTACACGACCTTGCCCAGACCTTCTACACGCGAAGCGAGTGTCTTTTTGCGGTCTTGGTCGAAGAAGAACTTGGCGTCGGCCAAACGGGGGCGCACTACGCGCTCGTTGCCGCCGATGACGAAGCTGGCGTCTTCCGGGTTGATGTTGGACACCACCAGGAACTTGTTGGTGAGCTTGCCTGCAGCATCCAGCAGCGGGAAGTACTTCTGGTTGGCCTTCATGGTGAGAATCAGGCACTCTTGCGGCACTTCAAGGAACTGGGCCTCGAACTCGCAAATCAGCACATGCGGGCGCTCGACCAATGCGGTCACTTCGTCCAGCAGGGCGTCGTCTTCAATCGGTTTGCATCCTCCGCCCACATGGGCGGCTGCAGCGTCCAACTGGCGAGCAATCTCAGCGCGGCGCTCGGCGAAGCTGGCGATCACGGCGCCGTCTTTGGCCAAGGTAGCGGCGTAGGCATCGGCATCTGCGATCACCACGGGAGACACCGCCGCTTCAAAGCGGTGGCCTTCGGTGCTGTTAGCGGCATGCAGGCCCAGTGCTTGCACCGGCACCACATCGCTGCCATGCAAAGCCACCAGGCCGTGCGCGGGGCGCACAAAGCTCACGCTGGTCCAGCCGGGCAGCTCGCAACCGCTTTGCAGCTGGTAGCTCATGACCTTGGGGATGGGCAACTTGGCGATGGTCTCCAGTAAGGCCTTCTGCAGGCCATCCACCAGAGTGGCACCCTTGACCATGCTGTCATAGAACAAAGCTTCAGCCTTGCCATCCATGGCGCGTTTGAGAGCTGGCACGGCGCTGGCATCCGCGCCCAGGGCTTGCAGCTTTTTGAGCAAGGCGGGGGTGGCGTTACCGGATGCGTCCAGGCCCACAGCCACGGGCATCAGCTTTTGCGAGACCGCTTTGTCTGCAGCTTGGGGGGCGACCGCAGCCACGTGCACAGCCAAACGACGGGGCGATGCGAAGTGCGTCACGGCCGCATCTGCTGCCACCAGGCCCTGGGCCTTGAGAGAGTCCGCCAGCACCGTGGCAAACGCTTCGCCCAATTTCTTCAATGCCTTGGGGGGCAGCTCTTCTACAAACAGTTCTACCAGAAGGTTTTTTGTTGTCATGTCTTAGTTTCTCCGTGCGCTTACGCGGCCTTCTTGGGCATCTGTTCAATCCACTCGCGCGGCGCCATGGGGAAGCCCAATCGCTCCCGACTTTCGTAGTAGGCCTGCGCCACACTGCGCGCCAAATTGCGGATGCGGCCGATGTAGGCGGCGCGCTCAGTCACGCTGATGGCGCCCCGTGCGTCCAGCAGGTTGAAGCTGTGGGCGCATTTCAGTACCTGCTCGTAGGCGGGCAGTGCAAGTTGCTGCTCCATCAGGTATTTGGCCTGCTTCTCGTGCGCGTTGAAGGCGGTGAAAAGGAAATCGGCGTCGCTGTGCTCGAAGTTGTAGGTGGACTGCTCCACTTCGTTCTGGTGGTACACATCCCCGTACTTCATGGTTTCTGTCCACTGCAGGTTGTAGACGTTGTCCACGCCTTGCAGGTACATGGCCAAGCGCTCAAGGCCGTAGGTAATCTCGCCAGTGGCGGGTTTGCAATCGATGCCGCCTACCTGCTGGAAGTAAGTGAACTGGGTGACTTCCATGCCGTTGAGCCAGACTTCCCAGCCGAGGCCCCATGCGCCCAGCGTGGGGTTTTCCCAGTCGTCTTCCACAAAGCGGATGTCGTTTTTCTTGAGGTCGAAACCCAGTGCTTCCAAGGAGCCGAGGTACAGCTCAAGGATGTTGGCGGGTGCGGGCTTGAGCACCACCTGGTATTGGTAGTAGTGCTGCAGGCGGTTAGGGTTCTCGCCATAGCGGCCATCCTTGGGACGGCGGCTGGGCTGAACATACGCGGCCTTCCAAGGCTCCGGGCCGATAGCGCGCAAAAAGGTCGCGGTGTGCGAAGTGCCTGCGCCCACTTCCATGTCATACGGCTGCAAGAGTGCGCAACCCTGGCGATCCCAGTAGTCCTGGAGGCGAAGAATAATTTGCTGAAAAGTAAGCATGGTGTGAGAGCAATCTCCGGCAACGGCCGGTGCAGGGCAAGCGTTCAAGTAAACCCGGCATTTTACGGGGCCGAGCGCGTGGCTGGCGGCACCCTGAGGCACCTGGGGCGGCTTTAAGGATGCTCGCGGCGGCGCCAAGCCCACCCGAGCAGCAACAGGCTCGCAATCCACAGCGGCCACAAGCCGAACCGCGAGGCCCACCAGGCAAACGGCGTCATGCCGGTGCGACCCTGCACCTCGCCTTGCAGCACGCCGCGGGTCTGGGGCGGCAGCATCTGCAACACCTCTCCCCGATAGGACAAAAATGCGGTCGCGCCCGTGTTGGTCGCCCGCACAAACGGGCGCTGAAACTCCAAGGCGCGGACCCGCGAGATGTTGAGGTGCTGCTGCAAAGCCACCGTGCCACCAAACCAACCCATGTTGCTGACGTTGGCGAACACCGTGGGAGCGGTCGCCGCGTCGGCAAACCGTGTGGCCAACTCTTCACCGTACAAATCTTCATAACAAATATTGGGGGCCACCCGCTCACCTTGCACAGGCAGAGAGGCTTGGCCCAGCGGGCCACGATTGAAGTCGCCCAAAGGGATATTCATCAGCCGCGTGAACCATTTGAACAGCGGCGGAATGAACTCCCCGAACGGCACCAGATGGTGCTTGTCATACTGCCAGCCGCCGGGCGCGCTGGGGCTCAGGCCAATGACGGAATTGGTGTAACCCGCCTGAAAGCTCCCCAACGGTATGCCGATGAGCGCGGAGGGGTGGCCTTGGCTAAAGCGTGCGGCCAACGCATTCCAGTAGCCGTCCGGCAATTGCTGGGGCAGTAGCGGAATGGCGGTTTCTGGCGCAACCACCAAATCGCCCGTCGTTTGCAGCAAGGCGTCGCGGTACCACTGCAACGCCAGCGGCACGCCACTACCCGCCTCGAACTTCTCATCCTGCGGAATATTTCCTTGCAGCAGCGTGACCTGCAAGGTACCCGTGGGCGTGGTCCACGCATTCCAGTCAGCGGGCATGACTGAGGGCGTCATCAACAACGCGCTCAGCGCGACGGCACCTAGCCAGCGCTCCCGCACCCACGCCAAACCCCACGCAGCGGCCCACGCGGCCACGATGGCAGACACGCCGTAGCTGCCCACCCAAGGCAGATACGCCGCCAACGGCCCGTCTACATGCGCATACCCGATCGCGCCCCACCCAAAACCGGTGAGCCAGGTGCCGCGAGCCATTTCCGCCATCAGCCATAACGCGGCAAAGGCTGAAACAGATAGCCATCCGCCAGCCGGAACGTAGCGGCGCCAAGCCCAAATGGCCAGTGCGTAGTAGCCACCCAATGCCGCCGCCAAGGCCAGAACCGCGAATGCGGCCAACCAAGCAGGCAGGCCTCCGTAGGTGTTCATGGCCACGAACAGCCACCAAAAGGTACTACCGAGCCATGCAGTTGCAAAGCCCCAAGCGAGCCACGCCGCTTGATGTGGAGTCGTCGAGCCAGACACTACGACCAAGAACACCGACAAACTGATGAGTTGTAGCCACCAAAAGGTCTGCCCTTGCGAAAATACAGTGCTAAATGGCCATCCAGCGCCCGTAGCTTGTGCGCAAGCAGCTATGAAAACTATAGCAACCGACCATCCGGCGGAGATACGCCCACCAAGCAGGCCGAACAGCGCCCCCCGCATCAGGCCGGCAAAGCGGTATCAGGCGTGTAGGACACCTTGAACCATTTCACCGCACCGCCTTTGGTGTGCAGCACCACAAAGTCCAGCCCGCAGAGGGAGTGGCGCTCGCCGCGTTTGGGAACATGGCCCATCTCGTGCGCAATCAGGCCGCCAATGGTGTCAAAGCTGTCTTCCGGGTCAGACGCCTGCATCTGCACCGTGAAAGCCTCGTTGATGCGCTCCAAAGGGGTGTCGCCGCTGACACGGTATGTTTTGTCGGCCAACGCGAAGATGTCACCTTCGTCCTCGGCAATATCGAACTCGTCTTCGATCTCACCGACGATCTGCTCCAGTACGTCTTCAATGGTGATCAGGCCTGCCACGCGGCCGAATTCATCGATCACGATGGCCAAATGGTTGCGATTACCGCGGAAATCGCGCAGCAAGTCGTTCAAGCCCTTGGACTCGGGCACGAAGACGGCGGGGCGCAGCAGAGCGCGAATATTGAGCTCTGGCGCGCGCTGCAGTTTGAGCAGATCCTTCGCCATCAGAATGCCGATGATGTTTTCCCGCTCGCCATCAAATACCGGGAAGCGGGAGTGCGCGGTATCGATCACCGCGTGCATCAACGCATCGGGTGAAGACTGAATGTCGAGCAAATCCATGCGCGTGGCGGGCACCATCACGTCACCCGCCGTCATGTCCGCCATGCGAATCACGCCCTCCAACATCACCCGGGACTCGGCGCCGATGATGTTGTTGTCTTCTGCTTCTGCCAAAGTCTCGATCAGCTCCGCCGTGGAGTCTGGGCCGGGATGGATAAATTCAGCGAGTTTCTGGAGGAAGGTGCGCTTGTCTTCTTTTTCAAAGCTTCGCGCGGGATGCGGGTCAGACACTAGGAAGGCGCCCGATAGGGCCATGGTTGCAAAGCCTCTAGGATAGCGGATTTGTATTTCACACTACCTGGCGGCAGTAGCATTCACGGAGAGCAGATGGTGGTTGCTGAAATAGCGCGCTGCCGGATCGACTGAAATATGGCAAGCCAATCCGACCAAGCCCGCGCTTGCGCCTTGGCGGTGTAGTGCAGATGGGCCCAGTACTCCTCCAGTATTTCCTGCAGGCGGGACTCCAAGCTCGGTTTGGCCAAGCGCAAACAGGCTTCAGACTCACTGCCCATGCGCTGTACCGTAGCGCCATGCTTTCGGGCAATGGCGAGCATAGGCACATTGGATGCGAGCGCTTGGATCTGCAGTACTTCCACACCTTCGTTACGTGCGTGCAATGCGGCCCGCTCGTACAAACGACCGCCAAGTCCCCGCCCCCGCCACGCAGGAAACACCGACACGCCGAAATCCCCCACGGGCTCTGAGCCTGGCAAGCGACATATCGCCAAATGCGCCAGCGCCACGATCTGCAGCTTGCGGTTGAACACCCCAAACACCGCATCGTGATGGAAGTCGAGCCGGTCTACGTATGCCTCAATCTGCACATCATTCGCCACGTAGCCGAAGCGCATCATCCGATCTTGACTATCCAGACTCCGCAAATGCGTCAGAACACGATTGCGGTGATTTGCTCCCAAGCTGCGGATACTGACCCAGGAAGAATACCCCGCGAGATAGGCGGGAGCTCCACGTAGCGGGACGTGAGGCTCATCGTATTCGACCGGTTCATTTAAGGCATGCATGGCTACAAATATAAGGGTTTTCCCTTGGTTTTTGTAGGCCAACCGCTTTAATTCAAACGCCGCCCATCCAGAAAGGAAGCCGTTCTCTACACTGATGCACATGAATCACGCTCTTGGCGCTGCAAGAATTCGCGCAGCCATCGATGAAGTACAGGCTTTGCGGCAGCTTTCAGCGCAACGACCTGAGCTCCGTGTCGCAGTACATCAAATCAAAACATTCCAATGTGCGCGTTTCGCATCCAGCTATGGAGATCTTTTGGCGCAGCCCGTCTTTGCTCCCGCATGTACCTTCTTTTTGCAGGAGTTGTATAGCGCCAAAGACTTTGAGCAACGGGATGCGGAGTTCTCGAGAATTGCTGGTGCTATGGAACGCCTCTTCCCGCAATCAATCGTGGCGATCGCAGTCGCGCTGGCAGAATTGCACTTCCTCACGGAACACTTGGACATGCAAATGGCGGCAGCCTTGGCTTCAGAAGTCGCGTCTCTCGACAACGCTCCTCTGTCTGAAGCGCTCTACCGAACAGCTTGGAAACATGTAGGCGTAATCGACAAACGCCAGCAGCAGTTGAATAGTGTGCTGGAGCTAGGTCAAGGTCTTCAGTCTGCGGTCCGCCTACCGGGCATTCGATTCACCCTGAGGGCCATGCGAGGCCCGGCCAAAGCGGCAAAGCTCGCGCATTTGCAGGCGTTTTTGGAAATCGGTTTTGATACATTCGCCGACCTTGCGCGAGTATCCAATGGTGTTGAACAGTTTTTAGATACCGTTCAAACACGAGAAACGCTTTGGATACGTGATATGTCTTGTGACCATCAACAATCGTAAAGCGAACGCCAAAACGAAGAAGGCCCACCAAAACTGGTGGACCTTTTCTCACTGTAAATAGCCTGACGATGACCTACTTTCACACGGGGATCCGCACTATCATCGGCGCTGACTCGTTTCACTGTCCTGTTCGGGATGGGAAGGAGTGGTACCAAGTCGCTATGGTCGTCA
>NZ_VAHD01000004.1 GCF_005876985.1 Rhodoferax bucti | reverse complement strand
TCGCCGAAGCGAAGGAGCCCCCGGAGAGCGCATCGCGTCTCTCCCTGTCAATTGCTTCATCCATCCTGCGGGTCGCCCCATAAACACCTCCTGATTGAAGGTGTTGCGACGACCGGTTGAATCCGCCCAGTACACCAGTGAGCACTTCCAGCAACTGCTCAAGGAACAAGGCATCACATGCAGCATGAGCCGGGCTGGCGAGGTCTGGGATAACTCGGCCATGGAGAGCTTCTTCAGTTCGCTCAAGACCGAACGCACAGCCAGGAAGGTCTATCGAACCCGAGAGCAGGCACGCGCCGATGTGTTTGATTACATTGAACGGTTCTACAACTCAACGCGTCGACATTCCACATTGGGGTACGTAAGTCCGATACAGTTTGAGGAAGCTTTAAAAGCTTAGGTCGGTGTCCACGGGACCGGCAGCAGCCCACACATCAGCGCCCCGTGCCAGCTTGTCCAAGTAGTCAGCCCATTGCTGCACCATTTCAAACCGCTGTTTAAGGTACTGCGTCCGGTTGTAGCTGCGTCCGTTTGAGTCTTTCACTGCGTGGGCTAGGTTCGCCTCGATTGCCAAAGGGTCTAGGTTCAATTCGTCCACCAGCATCGTGCGCGCGCTTGCTCGGAAGCCGTGCCAAGTCTGTTCTTTCCCAAAGCCCAATGCGTACAGGCCACTGCGTACAGAGTTATCAGAGATAGGCCGGTCATGACTGCGCTCACCGGGGAACACATAGCGCCCGTGCCCTGTCAGGGGCTGGATGGCCTTTAGCAGCGCCACAGCTTGCATGGGCAAAGGCACGACGTGCGCCTCTCCGTTTTCCTTTTCCAGCTTGGTGCGCTTCATCTTCATGCTGGGAATCGTCCACAGACCCGCCTCTAGGTCCAGCTCCGTCCATTCCATCTCTCGCAGGTTGCCGGGACGTTGGTACAGCATGGGGCCCAATTGCAGCGCTGTGCGCACGATAGGGCCGCCCTTGTAGCTCTTGATTGCGCGCAGTAGCTCGCCCATGCGCAGAGGCTCCACGATGGCCGCAAAGCTCTTGCCACGGTAGGGGGTTAGCCTGGCCTTCAATCCCTCAGTGATATTGCGTTGCTGCACGTCTGCCGTGGGTAGCCAGTAGTCCCAAACCTGCCGGGCCAGCATCAGGGCACGGTCTGCCGTTTCCAGAGCGCCCCGCTCCTCTACCTTGTGCAGCGCTGCCAATAGCTCCATGGCGTGAATCTCAGCGATAGGCCGCTCACCAATCCACGGAAACAGATCGCGCTCCAGTTGCCGCAACATGCGCCCGGCGTGGCTTTCGCTCCATTGTGGTGCCTGCTTTGCGTACCACTCCAGTGCGATGGCCTTGAACGTGTCACCAGTGCTGCGGGTGTTTTTCAGCTTTTCCAGCTTGCGCGCCTGTACAGGATCGACGCCCTCAGACTTTTTGAGCTTTGCCGCGTCACGGGCCTTGCGAGCCTCTGAAAGAGTTACTGCCGGGTAGCTGCCCAGCGCGAGCTGCTTTTCTTTGCCGTCAATCCGATACTTCAAAAACCAGCGCTTAGACCCTGTGGGGCTAACCTGTAGGTACATGCCGCCCGAATCGGCAAACCGCGCTTGCTTTTTGTCTGCCGGGCACACGGCGTTTTTGCACTGAGCATCAGTCAGCATGGGGGTACGGCTCCTAGTGGGGGTACAGTTTTTGGGGGTACAGGCTCAAAATCCCCCCCGTTTCTCTGGAATCTCCCCCCGTTTGTACCCCCGCTTTGGAGTAGCAGTCAATAGAGCGCTTTGTACTGTGCTGCACTGTAAGTGCTTGATTTTCCAAAGAAAAAGGCCGCTAGGTGTATGTTCCTAGCGGCCTTTATCAGGGGGTATGGTGGAGCTGGGGGGATTTGAACCCCCGTCCGCAAAACTTCCTCGAGCAGATCTACATGTTTAGCGGTCTGATTTGAGTCTCGCCACCGGAATCGCGCAGTCGCACGCTATGCCGGACGCCAGTACCCTACTTTCTCGCCTCTCACCAAGGTACCCGGTAAAAAGCCAGCCGATGTAAATGACCTTACAGCCTGGACAGCTTGCGCCACCCTTGCCCGGCCCATCGGCCTGCCGTTGTAAGGCTCACTGGTTATTAAGCAGCGAGTGCGAAACGTTCGTCGTTTGCAGTTAGTTTGTTTGAATCTGTTTTACGAGCGCATTCAGCTCGACATGCACCACAGCGATTCCAATCCACGTCGAAACCAGTGCAGCCCCTCAATCCCTATTTTAGGCGCTCGTCAGACTTTGCAAGAGCTGGGCAGGAGATTTAATTTCCACGTCAGCGCCCCACTCAGCCGTGTCCGCCTTGGCACCCAAGTATCCGTAGCACGCGGCCACAGAATACATACCCGCGGCACGCGCCGCCAGGATGTCACGTTCATCGTCGCCGACATAGACACATTGGGACGGATCAAGCGCCAAGCGGCGTGCGGCCTCCAAGAGAGGCTCGGGGTGCGGCTTCGCGTAGGGCGTTGTATCTCCGCTGATGACAACCGAAGCGTTCGCGAACAATGGCATCTGGGCAGCCAAAGGCTCGGTGAACCGCTTGGACTTGTTGGTAACTACACCCCACAAAACACTGCGGGTTTCCAGCTGGCCCAACATGTCTTGAACGCCCTCGAACACATAGGTGCGTTCGGTCATGCAGCGCTCATAGTTCACGAAAAACTCTTCACGCATCGCCTCGAACTCGGGGGAATCCGGGGTCATTCCAAACGCTACGCTCAACATCCCGCGCGCACCTGCACCCGCCATGGGCCGGTAAGCAGCATCCGGCAAGGAGGGCAAACCGCGGTCTGTTCGCATTTTGTCGGCAGCAGCCCCCAAATCCGGCGCACTGTCGATCAACGTGCCGTCCAAGTCAAAAAGCACCGCTTTTACTTCACCCACCGGTGTTTTCAAACTCATGCCGCAGGTTTCCGGGTAGCAAACAAATAATTGACTTGCGTGTTGTTGTTCATGGAGTAGCGACGGGTCAAGGGGTTGTAGCTCAGGCCCTTGGTCGCTTGAAGCTCCAGGCCAGCCTCGCGGCAGTAGTGTGCGAGCTCACTCGGGCGGATCATCTTGGCGTACTCGTGCGTGCCTTTGGGCAGCAGATTCAACACGTACTCAGCCCCGACGATGGCCTGAAGGAACGACATGGGGTTGCGATTCAATGTCGAAAAGAACACCCACCCCCCGGGTTTGACCATACGGGCACAGGCCTCGACCACAGAGGCCGGGTCGGGCACATGCTCCAGCATTTCCATGCAAGTCACTACATCCATGCTGCCGACCGCTTCAGCGGCCAGCGCTTCTGCGCTAATTTCACGATAGGTGACATTGGGCGTTTCAGCTTCCAAAGCATGAAGTTGAGCGACCTTCAAGGCCTTGGTGGACAGATCAATACCCAACACTTTGGCACCTTGCCGGGCTGCTGAGTCCGCCAGAATCCCGCCACCGCACCCGACGTCCACCATGGTCTTGTCTGCCAATGGCACAAAGGTTTGAATCCATGCCAAACGCAAAGGATTAATCTGGTGCAAAGGCTTGAACTCGCTTTCTGTGTCCCACCAACGATGGGCAAGCTCAGAAAATTTGGCAAGTTCAGCAGGATCGGCGTTGAGTGTGGTTTGCATACATGGATTGTGTAGGGACAAGAAAAAACCCGCCGGAGCGGGTTCTTTCTAATTATTCAAGAGAACAGATTACTTGGCGCGTGTACCAACCACTTCGATTTCCACGCGGCGGTTCTTGGCGCGACCTTCTTTGGTCTTGTTGTCAGCAACAGGTTGCTTCTCGCCCTTGCCTTCGGTGTAAACGCGGTTCTTTTCGATGCCCTTGGACACCAAGTAGGCCTTCACAGCTTCAGAACGAGCAACAGACAATTTCTGGTTGTAAGCATCGTCGCCAGTTGCGTCGGTGTGACCCACAGCGATGATGACTTCCAGGTTGATGGCTTTAACCTTGGAAACCAAGTCATCCAACTTAGCCTTGCCTTCGGCCTTCAACACTGCTTTGTCGAAGTCAAAGAATGCATCTGCAGCGTAAGTCACTTTGCTGGCAGCTGCGGCAGCAGCAGGCGCTGCGGCGGCAGGCGCTGCAGCTGCGGGAGCTACGGCAGCAGGTGCTGCGGGAGCAGGAGCGGCAGCCTTAGGAGCAACCAAAGCGCCATCGCAACCAGCGGCAGCGGTAGCTGGAGTCCAGCTAGCATCACGCCAGCATTGGCCATCAACGTTTTTCCAGACTTCGCCGGAAGCGTTGCGCCAGTTGTGGATTTCTTGGGCGCCAGCGGCAGTAGCCAATACGGCGGTAGCGATCAGGGCTGCTACTTTGTTCAGTTGTTTCATGGGACCTTCCTTTTACGGCAGAGACTGCAGCGAGCTGCGAATGATTTTGTGACGCCCTTACGCTGATGCACCAAAGACGTTCACAACATTGTGCCATAGCACAGACTCGAGCCTAAGAACCGCTGCCAACTAGTTCCGGTATCTGGGTTTGCCCGAAGTAGTTGTTGCAATCAGGCGACATGCGTGCGGCCGTAGAATCGCAGGTTGTCCTCGACGTTGATAGACAGACACCACCCATGACCCAGTTCGCCAAAGAAACACTGCCCATCAGTCTTGAAGAGGAAATGCGCCGCAGCTACCTCGATTACGCCATGAGCGTGATCGTGGGCCGCGCCCTGCCCGATGCGCGTGATGGCTTGAAGCCCGTGCACCGCCGTGTGCTTTATGCGATGCATGAGCTCAACAACGACTGGAACCGTGCCTACAAAAAGTCCGCACGTATTGTGGGCGACGTCATCGGTAAATACCACCCGCACGGCGACCAATCGGTGTACGACACCATCGTCCGTATGGCGCAGGACTTTTCCATGCGTCACATGCTGGTGGACGGCCAGGGCAACTTCGGCTCGGTGGACGGCGACAGCGCTGCGGCGATGCGTTACACCGAAATCCGCTTGGCAAAAATCGCCCACGAATTGCTGGCCGATCTGGACAAGGAAACCGTGGACTTCGGGCCCAACTACGACGGCTCCGAAACAGAACCCTTGGTGATGCCCACCCGCATCCCCAATCTGTTGGTCAACGGTTCGGGCGGTATTGCGGTGGGTATGGCCACCAACATTCCCCCCCACAACCTCAACGAGGTGGTGGACGCTTGCCTCCATTTGCTGAAGAACCCGGAAGCCTCCATCGACGACCTAATGGACATCATTCCGGCACCGGACTTCCCCACCGCCGGCATCATCTACGGCATCCAGGGTGTGAAAGACGGCTACCGCACCGGTCGTGGCCGCGTGGTCATGCGCGCACGCTGCCACTTTGAAGACATCGACAAGGGCCAGCGCCAAGCCATCATCGTGGACGAGCTGCCCTACCAGGTCAACAAAAAGACCTTGCAAGAGCGCATGGCCGAGCTGGTGCACGAGAAGAAGATCGAAGGCATCAGCCACATCCAGGACGAGTCCGACAAATCCGGCATGCGCCTAGTGATCGAGCTCAAGCGCGGCGAAGTGCCCGAGGTGGTGCTCAACAACCTGTACAAGCAAACCCAGCTGCAAGACACCTTCGGCATCAACATGGTGGCATTGGTGAACGGCCAGCCCAAGCTGTGTAACCTGAAGGACCTGATCGAAGTCTTCCTGAACCACCGCCGTGAGGTGGTGACACGCCGCACCGTGTTCAACCTGCGCAAAGCCCGCGAGCGCGGCCACGTGCTGGAAGGCTTGGCGGTGGCTCTGGCCAACATCGACGACTTCATCCGCATCATCCGCGAATCGCCCACCCCACCGGTGGCAAAAACCGAACTGATGAACCGCCCTTGGGACAGCAAGCTGGTACGCGAAATGTTGACCCGCACCCGTGCCGACGGTGGAGTAGTGAATGCGGATGACTACCGTCCCGAAGGCCTGGAAAAAGAATTCGGCATGGGCAACGACGGCCTGTACCGCCTGTCAGAAACGCAAGCGCAGGAAATTCTGCAAATGCGCTTGCAACGCCTGACCGGCCTGGAGCAAGACAAGATCGTTGCCGAGTACAAAGACGTGATGGCAGAGATCGAAGACCTGCTGGATATCCTGGCCAAGCCCGCACGCGTGGCGGTGATCATTGGCGAAGAATTGGGCCATGTGAAACAGGAATTCGGCCAGACCAAGATCGGCGCGCGCCGCAGCCTGGTCGAACACTCCTCGTTCGACCTGTCTACCGAAGACCTGATCACCCCCACCGACATGGTGGTCACGATGAGCCATAGCGGCTACATCAAGAGCCAGCCCTTGCATGAGTACCGTGCCCAGAAGCGCGGCGGCCGGGGCAAACAGGCCACCGCCACCAAAGAAGATGACTGGGTGGACCAGCTCTTTGTAGCCAATACCCACGACTACATCCTGTGCTTCTCCAACCGCGGCCGCTTGTACTGGCTCAAGGTCTGGGAAGTGCCGCAGGGCTCGCGCGGTTCCCGCGGCCGCCCCATCGTCAACATGTTCCCCTTGCAAGAGGGCGAAAAAATCACGGTGGTGCTGGCACTCACCGGCGAAAAGCGCACCTTCCCTGCCGACCAGTATGTGTTCATGTCCACCAGCATGGGCACGGTTAAGAAGACTGCGCTCGACGAATTCAGTAACCCGCGCAAGGCCGGCATCATTGCCGTGGACCTCGACGAAGGCGACTTCCTGATCGGCGCAGCACTGACCGACGGCAAGCACGACGTGATGTTGTTCAGCGACGGCGGCAAGGCTGTGCGCTTCGACGAAAACGATGTGCGCCCCATGGGTCGTAACGCCCGCGGCGTGCGCGGCATGATGCTCGATGAAGGCCAGAGCGTGATCGCCATGCTGGTCGCTGAAGACGAGCAACAAAGCGTGCTCACTGCCACCGAAAACGGCTACGGCAAGCGCACCAACATCACCGAATACACCCGCCATGGCCGCGGTACCAAGGGCATGATTGCCATCCAGCAATCCGAGCGCAACGGCAAGGTCGTGGCCGCAACCTTGGTGCACGCCGAAGACGAAATCATGCTGATTACCGACAAGGGCGTGTTGGTGCGCACCCGTGTGAGTGAGATCCGTGAAATGGGTCGTGCGACCCAAGGCGTGACGCTTATCGGCCTGGACGAAGGCTCCAAGCTGAGCGGTCTGCAGCGCATCGTGGAAAACGACGCCAACCCGACCGATGCAGGTGAAGGCGACGACACAGCCGCCGGTACCGAAGGAGATGCGCCCGCCGCTGAGTAACTATCATTTTGATAGCTACTCCCGCACACTCCATAGGCGCCAAAGCACGATTTCATCCCAAAAGCCACTGATGCAACGACCCTACAACTTCTCGGCCGGACCGGCCGCCATGCCAGCCGAAGTGTTGGAACAAGCCGCCGCCGAGATGCTCAACTGGCCCGACGCCAGCGGCCGCCTCAGCGGCATGGGTGTGATGGAAATGAGCCACCGTGGCAAAGAGTTCCTGAGCATCTACGAAGCAGCGGAAGCCGACCTGCGCGAGCTGCTGGCGGTGCCGGCGAACTTCAAGATCCTGTTCATGCAGGGTGGTGGCCTAGCTGAAAACGCGATCGTGCCCATGAACCTGAGCCGCCTGCGCGCCACCAGTGGCAACGGCGCCGCGGACTTCGTGGTTACCGGCAGCTGGAGTGAAAAGTCGCTCAAGGAAGCGGGCAAGTATTGCAACGCCCACCTCGCCGCTACGGGCAAGGCCGATGGTTTTACCGCCATTCCTCCTGCGGCGAGCTGGGAGCTGCGCGATGAGGCCAGCTATGTGCACATCTGCAGCAACGAAACGATCAATGGCATCGAGTTCCAAAGCCTGCCCGACCTGAAGGCGCTGGGCTCCCAAGCGGAATTGATAATCGACTTTTCCTCTCACGTCGCGTCCCGCCCCGTGGACTGGAGCCGCGTGGGTCTCGCCTTTGGCGGTGCACAGAAGAACCTTGGGCCTGCAGGCCTGACCTTAGTGGTAGTGCGCGAAGACCTGCTGGGCCATGCCCAAAGCATTTGCCCCAGCGCGTTTGACTACAAAACCGTGGCCGACAACGGCTCCATGTACAACACCCCGCCCACGTACTCGATCTACATGGCCGGCCTGGTGTTTAAGTGGCTCAAGCGCCAAGGCGAGAATGGGCTGACAGGGGTCGCGGCCATGGAGGCCCGCAACATCGCCAAGGCCGAGCTGCTGTACGAGACGATTGACGCCACCGGCTTCTACATCAACGGCGTGGCGCGCAATGCGCGCTCGCGTATGAATGTGCCCTTTTTCCTGCGCAATGAGAGCCTGAACGACGCGTTCCTGGCTGGCGCCAAAGAAGCGGGCTTGCTGCAACTCAAAGGACACAAGTCGGTGGGTGGCATGCGCGCCAGCATTTACAACGCCATTCCGCTGGAAGGCGTGCAGGCGCTGGTGGCCTACATGCGCGAGTTCGAGCGCACCCACGGCTGAGACACACCATGGCACGAACCCTCCCTGAACTCCGAGTCCTGATTGACGCGCTGGACCTCGAACTCCTCGCCCTGCTGAACCGCCGTGCGGCATTGGCCAATGAAGTGGGCGAAATCAAAAAGGTGGAAGGCTCCGCCGTTTTCCGCCCCGAACGCGAAGCCCAGGTGATCCAGACCCTGCAAACCGCGAATGACGGTGCGTTGAAAAACAGCAGTGTGGCCGTGATCTGGCGCGAAATCATGTCCGCCTGCCGGGCACTGGAAGCACCGCAACGCGTGGCCTACTTGGGCCCCAAAGGCACCTTCAGCGAAGAGGCTGCACTGCGCTTTTTTGGCTCCAGCATCACCCATGTGCCCTGCGCCAATTTTGACGAAGTGTTCCATGCGGCGACGGCAGGCTCGGCCGAGTTTGGCGTGGTGCCAGTGGAGAACAGCACCGAAGGCGTGGTCACGCGCTCGCTCGATCTGCTGCTGAACTCCCCGCTGCACATCGTGGGCGAAATCAGCCTGCTGGTGCGCCACCACTTGCTGCGCAGCACCCCATCGCTGGAAAGTATCGAGGTCGTGCTCGCGCACCCGCAGGCCTTGGCCCAATGCCAGCAGTGGCTCAGCACCCATTTGCCCCATGCCGAGCGGCGCGCCGTCTCCAGCAACGCCGAGGGCGCGCGTCTGGCAGCCACCAACCCTGCGTGGGCAGGCATTGCGAGTGAGCGCGCGGGGTCCGAGTTCGGCCTGCATACCGCTGCGCACGCCATCCAGGACGAAGCATTCAACCGCACCCGTTTTGTCGTGGTGTGCCTGCCCAGCGTGCTGCCGGCTCCACAGGCCTCGGGCAAGGACTGCACCAGCTTGGTGGTGTCCGTGCCCAACAAGCCTGGGGCAGTCCACGACATGTTAGTGCCCCTGAAACAACACGGCGTGTCCATGACACGGTTCGAGTCCCGCCCGGCCCGCAGCGGCCAGTGGGAGTACTACTTCTACATTGATTTGCAAGGCCACCCCTCGCAACCCCACGTGGCGGCTGCGCTGAAAGATCTTGCCGGTCTCTGTGCCTTCTACAAGGTGCTGGGCACCTACCCCTTGGCAGACTGAGCTGGCTGCAGGACACCCTTATGTTTGAACAACTCGGTCTGATTGGTTGCGGTTTGATGGGCGGCTCCTTTGCCCTGGCGCTCAAGCGCGCGGGGTTGGTGAAGCGCGTTGTCGGCTACAGCAAATCACCCTCCACCACCGAGCGCGCGCGCCAAATGGGCGTGATTGACATCGAAGCCCCTTCGGCGCTGCTGGCCGTATCCGGCGCCGACATTGTGCTGATCGCCGTGCCGGTGTCGGCCACCGAATCCACCTTCAAAGCTATCAAGCACCTGGTAACGCCCAGCATGCTCATCATGGATGTGGGCTCCACCAAGCGCGACGTGATTGATGCTGGCCGCCGGGGCCTGCGGGAGCACATCGGCTCCTTCGTGCCGGCTCACCCGATTGCAGGCAAAGAACTCTCGGGCGTCGAGCATGCCGATCCGGACCTGTATGCGGGCAAGCAGATCATCCTGACTCCGATCGAGCGCACCCTGACCGTCCAGTTGCAAAAAGCGGTCGATGTCTGGACCGCCTTGGGCTGCCGCGTGCTCAAGATGTCCCCTGAGCAGCACGATGCGGCCTTTGCCGCCGTCAGCCACCTGCCGCACCTGATTGCGTTCGCACTGATGAACGGCATCACCAGCCAGCCTCAGGGTCAAGACTACCTGTCGCTCGCCGGACCGGGCTTCCGGGATTTCACCCGCATCGCGGCGGGTGACCCCAAAATCTGGCGCGACATCATGATCTCCAACCGCGAAGAGCTGTTGGAGCAAAGCAAAATTTTCCAACGCACCCTCCAAGCCATGGAGCTGATGATCTCCAGCGGCAACGGCGATGCGCTGGAAGGCCTCATTGAGCAAGCCAGCTCCACCCGCGCCAACTGGACCATGGCGACCAAGCACAACAAATAATGTTCTCCACCGCATTCCTCGACCTGCCCCCTTTGGCCCATGCCGCTGGCGCGGTCACCCTGCCCGGCTCCAAAAGCATTTCCAACCGCGTGCTGCTGCTGGCCGCCATGAGCGAGGGCACCACCACCATCCACGATCTGCTGGACTCCGATGACACCCGCGTCATGCTGGTGGCCTTGCGTACCTTGGGCTGCGGAGTCGAAGAGTCGGGCGCCATCGTGCGCATCACCGGCTTGGGTGGCAAGCTGCCGAACGGTTCTGCCAAGCTGTTCCTCGGAAACGCCGGCACAGCCATGCGCCCCTTGACTGCTGCGCTGGCGGTACTGGGTGGCGACTTCGAACTCAGCGGAGTTCCCCGCATGCACGAGCGACCCATTGGCGACCTGGTAGACGCTTTGCGCCAGCTGGGCTGCGGCATTGACTACATGGGCAACGAGGGCTTTCCCCCCCTGCGCATAGGCACCGCCCAACTGAAGCTCGACGCCCCCATCCGGGTACGCGGCGATGTGTCCAGCCAGTTCCTCACCGCTCTGCTCATGGCCCTGCCTCTGGTGGCGGCCAAGAACATCGTGATCGAGGTGGTGGGCGAACTGATTTCCAAACCCTACATCGAAATCACGCTGAACCTGCTGGCCCGCTTCGGAGTGCAGGTGCAGCGTGATGGATGGCAGCGCTTCACCATTCCCGCAGGTGCCAAGCTGCGCTCGCCGGGTGACATTCATGTGGAGGCCGATGCCTCCAGCGCTAGCTATTTCATAGCACTCGGCGCACTGTCTACGGGCGCTAGCGGTCAAAATGGCATCAAAGTTCAAGGTGTAGGCGCCGACTCCATCCAGGGCGACATCCGCTTCATGGAAGCAGCCCAAGCCATGGGCGCCAAGATTGAAAGCGGCCCGAATTGGCTGCACATCCAGCGCGGCGCCTGGCCCCTCAAGGCCATCGACCTGGACTGCAACCACATCCCCGACGCCGCCATGACCCTGGCGGTGATGGCGTTGTATGCCGATGGCACGACCACCCTGCGCAACATTGCCAGCTGGCGCGTCAAGGAAACCGACCGCATTGCCGCCATGGCCACCGAGCTGCGCAAACTGGGCGCCACGGTCGTCGAAGGCCAGGACTTCATCCAGGTCACGCCGCCCGCCATAACAGCCGACTGGAAGGCTGCCAGCATCCACACCTATGACGACCACCGGGTCGCCATGTGTTTCTCGCTGGCTGCGTTCAACCCCGCCCAACTGCCCGTGCGGATTGAAGACCCCAAGTGCGTGGCCAAAACCTTCCCCGACTATTTTGAGGCGCTGTTTTCGGTGGCCACGGCAGATACACAGGCTATTCCTGTCATCTGTGTCGATGGTCCTACGGCCTCCGGCAAAGGCACCTTGGCCGCCGTGCTGGCAGAAAAGCTGGGTTACCACTTTCTGGACTCCGGCTCGCTTTACCGCATCACCGGGCTGGCGGCCACGCGCGCCGGCATCGCGCTAGATCTGGCCCATGAACAAGCCATCGTCAACCTGCTGCGCAGCCTGCCTATCCATTTTGAAGGTAGCCACATCTGGCTGGCCCACGAGGATGTCAGCGAAGCCATCCGCACCGAGGAGGCGGGCATGAATGCATCCAAAGTGTCGGCCTTTCCGGCCGTTCGCGCAGCTTTGATCGATTTGCAGCGTGGTTTTCGCAAGCTGCCCGGCTTGGTAGCCGACGGGCGGGACATGGGCACCGTCATCTTTCCCGATGCACCGCTCAAGGTCTATCTGACTGCCAGCGCCGCCTGCCGCGCGGAGCGCCGCTATAAGCAGTTGATTTCAAAGGGCATTCCCGCTACACTTGACAGTCTTCGCGCAGACCTAGAGGCGCGCGACGCACGGGATTCCTCCCGCACCGTCGCTCCTTTAAAGCCCGCACAAGATGCCTTGCTGCTAGACAACTCGGATTTGACAGTCGATGCGTCTGTTGAAACCGTACAAAACTGGTGGCAAAGCAAACAGCCTTTCTAGCCCCGGCCTGAAAAGCACCCTGGCCCCCATTGCTTCCCTCGCGCGTCAGCGCACCGGTTCACACCAGAAGCTGTGGGGTTCAACAACTTAACCCCGCGGTACCAACCGCAAAACTCATGTCTGAATCTTTCGCAGCCCTATTTGAAGAATCGCTACAACGCTCGGAAATGCGCACCGGTGAAGTCATCACCGCTGAAGTCGTCCGCATCGAGCACAGCTTCGTCGTTGTCAACGCCGGCCTCAAGTCTGAAGCCTACGTGCCAATCGAAGAATTCAAGAGCGACAAGGGCGAAATCGAAGTCCAAGTGGGCGACTTCGTGTCTGTGGCTATCGACTCCGTGGAAAACGGCTACGGCGACACCATCCTGTCCCGCGACAAGGCCAAGCGTCTGGCTTCCTGGATGAGCCTGGAAAAGGCCCTGGAATCCGGCGAATTCGTCACCGGCACTACTTCCGGCAAGGTCAAGGGCGGCCTGACCGTTCTGGTCAACGGCATCCGCGCATTCCTGCCCGGTTCGCTGGTTGACACACGTCCTACCAAGGATCTGTCTCCGTACGAAAACAAGACCTTGGAATTCAAGGTTATCAAGCTGGACCGCAAGCGCAACAACGTGGTGCTGAGCCGCCGCGCTGTCGTGGAAGCTTCCATGGGCGAAGAACGCGCCAAGCTGATGCACACCCTCAAAGAAGGCTCTGTGGTGCAAGGCGTGGTCAAGAACATCACCGAATACGGTGCGTTCGTGGACCTGGGCGGCATCGACGGCCTGTTGCACATCACTGACATGGCATGGCGCCGCGTCCGTCACCCTTCCGAAGTAGTGACTGCCGGTCAAGAAATCACTGCCAAGATCCTGAAGTTCGACACCGAAAAGAACCGCGTGTCTCTGGGTCTGAAGCAAATGGGCGACGATCCATGGATGGGCGTGAACCGCCGTTACCCCCAAGGTACCCGCATGTTCGGCAAGATCACCAACATCGCCGACTACGGCGCGTTTGTGGAACTCGAACCCGGTATCGAAGGTCTGGTGCACGTGTCCGAAATGGACTGGACCAACAAGAATGTGGCTCCTTCCAAGATCGTTGCCCTGGGTGACGAAGTCGAAGTCATGGTTCTGGAAATCGACGAAGACAAGCGTCGTATCTCCTTGGGCATGAAGCAGTGCAAGGCCAATCCTTGGCAAGAATTTGCTCAGAACACCAAGCGCGGCGACCGCGTGAAGGGCCCGATCAAGTCCATCACCGACTTCGGCGTGTTCGTGGGTCTGGCTGCCGGTATCGACGGCCTGGTGCACCTGTCTGACCTGTCTTGGAACGAATCCGGCGAAACCGCCGTGCGCGAATTCAAGAAGGGCCAAGAAGTTGAAGCCATCGTGTTGGCCGTGGACGTGGACCGCGAGCGCATCTCCTTGGGTATCAAGCAGTTGGATTCCGACCCCTTCACGACCTTCGTGTCTGTGAATGACAAGGGCCAGACCGTGACCGGCAAGGTCAAGACTGTGGACGCCAAGGGCGCTGAAATCGACCTGGGTGAAGACATCATCGGTTACCTGCGCGCTTCCGAAATCAGCCGTGACCGCGTGGAAGACGCACGCAACGTGCTGAAAGAAGGCGACGAAGTGACTGCTGTGGTGGTGAACGTGGATCGCAAGACCCGCAACATCCAGTTGTCCATCAAGGCCAAGGACATGGCTGACCAGAACGAAGCCATGGCTTCTCTGAACCAGAACACCGGTAGCGCCGGTACCACCAGCCTGGGCGCCTTGCTGCGCGCCAAGTTGGACAACAACTAATCCATTGTTGCTAGCCTGATTGAACGACCGGTTGCTTGACTGCACCGGTCGTTTTTTCTTCCTTGTCGCTTTTACAAAACTTCATGACCCGCTCCGACCTTGTTGAAGAACTGGCCAACCGTTTCAGCCAACTGCCCCACCGCGACGCCGAGTTCGCCGTGAAAGCCATTCTGGACGCCATGAATGACGCCCTGGTCCGTGGTCACCGCATTGAAATTCGCGGTTTTGGCAGCTTCTCCATCAACCGTCGCCCTCCCCGCATGGGCCGCAATCCCCGCAGTGGCGAAAGTGTGGCCATTCCTGAAAAACGCGTTCCCCATTTCAAGCCGGGAAAAGCTTTACGTGAAGCGGTGGACACACGCACAGCGGAGCTGGAAAGCAAAGCAAATCCCTGAGTAGAATCCCTCGACAACGAGGAGATGAATGAAACAGATCGCATGGCTCTTTAAGTGGCTACTTAAAGCGGCCATTTTTTTTACCCTGTTCGCGTTCGCCTTGAATAACCAGGGCGATGTCACGGTGCACTTTTTCTTCGGCACCCGCTGGACTGCGCCCATGGTGCTGGTGGTCTTGAGTGCATTTGCTACCGGACTGCTGATCGGCGTGCTGGGCATGGTGCCCCGCTGGTGGAGACACCGCAAGGCGGCGCGCAGGGCCCGCTCCGATGCCGATTCAGCCCGCGCCACACTCGCAGCCGAAACCAACGCTTCGCCTTTAGTGCCCCCGCATGGACTTTGATATTTCCCTTTTGCTCATCAGCTTGCTGATTGCGTTTGTACTCGGCTGGCTGGCCTCCCGGCTGGACCTGCGGCAACTGCGTCTGGAGAACCGCCAGGCCCCCAAGGCCTATTTCAAAGGCCTGAACTTTTTGCTCAACGAGCAGCAAGACCAGGCCATCGATGCCTTCATCGAAGCCGTCCAGAGCGACCCGGACACCTCTGAGCTTCACTTTGCACTCGGTAATCTGTTCCGCCGGCGGGGTGAATACGAACGCGCCGTGCGCGTCCATGAGCACCTGCTGTCCCGCGGTGACTTGAGCGAAGACGATCGCCATCGCGCCCAACACGCTCTGGCGCTGGACTACTTGAAAGCCGGCCTCTTGGACCGTGCCGAAGAGGCTTTGCTCAAGCTCGAAGGCACCCGGTTTGAAGCCCAGGCACGCTTGGCGCTGCTGGCCAATTACGAGCGCTCACGCGATTGGGAACATGCCGCTGGTATCGCCCGCAAACTGGAAGCATCGGACCAAGGCAGCTTTACCGGCCGCTTGGCCCACTACCTGTGCGAACAAGCCGCCGCACTGCTCGCCAAAGGCGACGCTGCAGCAGCGCAGAGCCTGCTTCAACAAGCCATCTCCAGCGCCCCCCACGTACCCCGCCCCCGCATGGACTTGGCGGCACTGCTCAGCAAAAATGGACAGGCCGCGGAAAGCTGCACGGTATTGACCGAAGCGCTACATGCCTCGCCTGCGGCCATTCCGCTGATTGCCCCCTTATTGGCGCAAAGCGCTATCGCAGTCGGCCAGATTGCGCCCACGCTGGAGTTGCTAAAAGCCACGTACCAAGAATTACCTTCTCTGGATGTGCTGGACGCCATCGTGAGCCTGGAAGCCAGCACCAGCGAGCTCACACCCACCGCGCGCGATTGGTATGCACGGCACCTCGAAAAAGAGCCCTCCTTGGTGGCCGCAACCAAGTGGATTGCCGGCGAAAAACTGGAGCGTGAAGCCTTTCACCCCCAAGTGCAGCGTGCGCTGGACCACGCGGTCAAGCCGCTGACCCGCTACCGTTGTGCCGCCTGCGGCTTTGAAGCCAAAGTGCACTTCTGGCAATGCCCGGGATGCCAGGCGTGGGACAGCTACCCGGCGCGGCGCGTCGAGGAGTTGTGACCCTCTCCGGCCATTAATATGACAACGATGACGATGACGATGACAAAAGAACAATTGGCCCAAGCCCGCGTGTTGGTCGTGGGCGATGTGATGCTGGATCGCTACTGGTATGGCGCGGTCGACCGCATCTCGCCGGAAGCACCCGTGCCCGTGGTGCGCATCACCCACGAAGAAGAGCGTTGCGGCGGTGCAGCCAACGTGGCATTCAACGCGGCCACACTGGGCGCACAGGCGTCACTATTGACGGTTGTTGGTGCCGACGAGGCCAGCCACAAGCTCGAAGCCTTGGTCGCCAAAACCGGCATACGCACCCACTTCGGACGCGATACCGACCTTAAGACCACCGTCAAGCTGCGGGTGATCGGGCGCCAGCAACAACTCATCCGTCTGGATTTTGAAAACACCCCCAAGAGCGAAGTGCTGGCCACCCAAACCGCCACCTTCACGCGCCTCTTGGCGGAGCATGATGCCATCCTGTTTTCCGACTATGGCAAAGGCGGTCTCGCCCACGTGAGCGACATGATCGAGCAGGCCCGTGCCGCCAGCAAGCCCATCTTTATCGACCCCAAAGGCAGCGACTACTCGCGCTACCAACGCGCGACCGTCATCACACCGAATCGGGCGGAGCTTCAGCAAGTCATTGGTGCGTGGAATAGTGAAGATGAGCTGCACACCAAGGTCCATGCCCTGCGCCAGCAGCTGCAACTGGATGCAGTGCTTTTGACCCGCAGCGAAGAAGGCATGACCCTGTTTGATGCGCAGGGCCACCTGCACGTGAGCGCACAAGCGCGCGAGGTATTTGATGTGACCGGCGCTGGCGACACCGTGATTGCCACCATGGCCAGCCTGGTGGGCGCCGGCATGACGCTGCGCGAAGCAGTGCCCTTGGCCAATCGCGCCGGCGGCATTGTGGTCGGGAAATTCGGCACCGCCACGGTGTCTTATGAGGAGCTTTTTGTATGACACGCATCGTAGTGACCGGCGCAGCCGGTTTCATTGGCAGCAACATCATTGCCGGGCTGAACGCCCGTGGCATGACCGACATCATTGCGGTGGACGACCTCAAACAAGGCGACAAATTCCGCAACCTCGTCGATCTCAAGATTGCCGACTATGTCGACATGGACACCTTCTACGACGAGTTCGCCGCCGGCCACTACGGCCAGGTCGAAGCCGTGTTCCATGAAGGCGCCTGCAGCGACACCATGGAGCAGGACGGCAAGTACATGATGGCGAACAACTACACGCTGTCCTGGCACCTCTTCCAAGCCTGCCAGAAGCGAGGCGCCCGCCTGCTCTACGCGTCCAGCGCGGCCACCTATGGCGGCTCGGACACCTTCCGCGAAGACCCGGCGTTTGAAGGTCCGCTCAATGTGTATGGCTACTCCAAACTGCTGTTCGACCAGCGCATGCGCCGCGAGTGTGGCAACAACTTCGAGCGCACCCTGGCCGGCCGCACCCACCAAGTCGTGGGCTTCCGCTATTTCAATGTGTACGGTCCGCGTGAGCAGCACAAGGGGCGCATGGCCAGCGTGGCCTTCCACCAATTCAACCAGTTCAACGCCGAAGGAAAAGTGAAGCTCTTTGGGGAATACGGTGGCTACCCGCAAGGCGGCCAAATGCGCGACTTTGTGTTCATTGATGACGTGGTCGCCGTCAACCTCTGGTTCTTCGACCATCCCAACCAAAGCGGCATTTTCAACCTCGGCTCCGGCCGTGCGCAACCTTTCAACGACGTCGCCAGCTCCGTGGTCAATGCCATGCGCCGCCTGCGCGGCGAATCTGCATTGCCGCTGCCCGACATTGCCCAGCAAGGCCTGGTGGAGTACATCCCCTTCCCCGACGCCTTACGTGGCAAGTACCAGTGCTACACCCAGGCCGACCTGACAGCTTTACGCGCCACAGGCTGCGACCACGCGTTTGCCGATGTGCAAACCGGGGTCAGCAAGTATGTGGACTGGCTGGCCAGCCGCAAGGCCTGACCCCCGCTACCGGAGCGCCTGTATGCAGCACGCCACTTTCAGCCTCTCGCCACTGCGCCAGTGGCTACGCCGTGCGGGCAGCGTTATGGCTTTGCTGGCGTGCAGCCTGGCGCAGGCCACCGAGCTCAACACCGCTACCGAAGCGCAGTTGGATGGCTTGCGCGGGCTGGGCCCCAGCAGCACTGCCCGGATTCTGCAAGCGCGTGAAGCAGGTTTTTTTCAGAACTGGGCAGACTTCATGGCGCGGGTCAAAGGCATCAAACCGGCGACTGCGACCAAGCTGTCTGCTCAAGGGCTGACTGTGAACGGCGCCCCCTACGCCCCGGAGACTCCATAGTGCCGGCCGTACTCGCTATCTGCCTTGGCGCCTGCGCGGGCGCGCTGGCCCGCTGGCAACTAGGTTTGTGGCTGAACCCGGCGGCGACTGCGGGCACCGTCCTGCCCTGGGGAACGCTGGCAGCCAACTTGATAGGCGGTTACCTGATCGGTGTGTGTGTAGCGGTGTTTCAAGCCCTGCCGCAGCTCGACCCGGCGTGGCGCCTAGCACTGGTCACCGGTTTTCTGGGCGCGCTCACCACCTTCTCCAGCTTTTCCGCCGAAGTGGTGGCCATGCTGGGCCAACAGCGCTATGCACTCGCCCTGGGCACGGCCAGTGTGCACCTGCTGGGCTCCTTGGCGCTGACCATCGCCGGCATGCGATCTGCTACATTTTTTATAGCTACCCGCGCATGAAGGACGTGCGCTAGCGGCTTATTTCTTTATATACTACACCCACTCAGCGCAGGACCAGCACCGGTATATGCGTTTGTGCCAACACCTTTTGTGTCTGGCTTCCCACCAGCAAACGCTCCAAGGCACCGGCACCGTGGGTGCCCATGACAATCACATCAGCGCCACACGCCTGCGCAGCTTTCAGAATGCTCTGGCAGACACTGCGCTCTTGCACGATGCGCTGCTGCGGCTCAATCCCGAAGGGGCGAACAATCGCGGAGGCCGCATTCAGCCAGAACTGCGCCGCATCACGCGCGGCCTGCTGGCCGGCCAGGTCTTCAAAACGGTAAGCACTGGGCTCCACCGCACTCACCAGGGTGACGGCTGCGCCCAGCGACCGGGCCAGCTCCGCGCCCTTGGCCAATGCGCGTGCAGAGGCCTCAGAACCATCCGTGGGCAAAAGTAGGTGTTTGAACATAAAGTCTCCAACAGTTGCGTGAAACAAATCCTGTTGGCGAATGTAGAGCCAAGCGATTTCCAGCGGTGTGACCTAGATCAACAAGCTAGAGGCCGCCCGTTTTAAGGGTAAACACCAAGAAGTTGCGTCAGGCTTTTTACAGGGGTTTTAGGGCACTATGCCAAGGTTGAATGCGGATGGCTGTCCGCATCTCCGCTCGAACAAGACCAACTGGAGATTGCTTGTGAATGCTCTTTTGAAATTCGCCTCAGGCATTGATTGGGTCAGCAACAAACTGGGCCTTTTTGCCTCGTGGACCGTGCTATTTGCCGCGCTGATCAGTGCCGGCAATGCGTTTATCCGATACGGGTTCGACCTCACCTCCAATGGGTGGATTGAAATCCAGTGGTACCTGTTTGCCTACACGGTGATGGTGGGTGCCCCCTTTGTGCTCAAGGTGAATGAGCACGTGCGGGTGGACCTGATTTACGGCAAGCTCAAAGGCAACCGTCCGGTCTATGTGGACCTGTTCGGCCTGGTGGTTTTCCTGTTGCCTGTGATCGGGCTGCTGGCTTACCTGACGGCCCAGTATTTCTGGGGCATTTACGTCTCGGGCGAAATGTCCCAAAACGCCGGTGGTTTGATCCGCTGGCCTGCCGTGTTGGCCATGCCCGTTGGCTTTGCGATGGTGTGGCTGCAAGGGGTGGCTGAAATCATCAAACGCGTGGGCTACCTGCAAGGCAAATACGCCATGGACACCCACTACGAAAAACCATTGCAATAAGTCGCACACCCAGCGCTTTAAGCACCTTCGTACCCCCAAGACACACTGGATTCACTTATGCAAATGGAACACTTTCCCCCGCTGATGTTCGCGGGCCTGGTAGTGATTATGTTGATCGGCTTTCCGGTCGCCTTCTCACTGGCTGCGCTGGGCCTGGCCAGCGGCTTTTATGCCATTGAAATGGGCTGGTTCCCCGCTGCCTTTATGGGCAACCTGCCAATCTCGCTGTTCTCGATTCTGAACAACGAGTTGTTACTCGCCATTCCCTTCTTCACCTTCATGGGCACCATCTTGGAGAAGTGCGGTCTGGCAGAAGACATGCTGGACTCCATGGGCCAGCTCTTCGGCCCCGTCCGCGGTGGCGTGGGTTACTCGGTCATCATCGTGGGCTTTATCCTGGGTGCCATTACCGGTACCGTGGCGGGCCAGGTGATTGCCATGGCACTCATCTCGCTGCCGGTGATGATGAAGTACAACTACAACATGCGCTACGCCACCGGCGTGCTGGCAGCCTCCGGCACCATCACGCAGCTGGTACCGCCATCGCTAGTGCTGGTGGTACTGGCAGACCAACTGGGCAAGCCCGTGGGTGATATGTACAAAGGCGCCTGGGGCCCCTCTATCCTGCAAGTGTTGATGTTTGCGGCCTACACCTTTGCACTGTCCCGCATCAAGCCTTCCTACCTGCCTGGCATCCCCAAGACAGAGCGCACATTGGACGGCTGGGCCCTGTGGTCCAAGTGCTTGCGCGGCATCATTCCCTCCGCCTTGCTGATCTTCGCGGTGCTGGGTTCCATGGGCGGTCTGCCCTTCCAGAACACCGCGATTGCCACACCCACCGAAGCCGGTGCCATGGGCGTGGTGGGCGCCTTGATTCTGGCCGCCATGTCCAAGCGCCTGACCCCCGCCCTGATCTGGGAAGCCATGGCCGGCACCATGCGCCTGACGGCGATGGTGGTGTTCATCCTGATCGGCTCGCGCGTGTTCAGCCAAGTGTTTCAGGGCGTAGACGGTGCCAAGTGGGTCGAGCATCTGTTGACCGGCCTGCCTGGCGGTCAGGTGGGCTTCCTGATTGTGGTGAACGTGTTTGTGTTCTTCCTGGCGTTTTTCCTGGACTTCTTTGAAATCGCCTTCATCATCGTGCCCATGCTGGCACCGGTGGCGGACAAGATGGGCATCGACCTGATCTGGTTCGGCGTGCTGCTGTGCGTGAACTTGCAAACCAGCTTTATGCACCCGCCATTCGGCTTCGCCCTGTTCTACCTGCGCGGCATTGCGGATACCTTGTTCAAAGACAAACGTATCTCCAAACCGGTGCTGTCCAACGACATCTACCTCGGCTCCATTCCCTGGGTGATCATGCAGATCATTCTGGTGGTGGTGGTGATCTTTGTGCCCCAGTCGGTGACCATGTTCCTCGATGAAAAAGTGGAAATCGACATCGACAAGGTCGTAATTGAAATGCCAGTCGAAGACCCCATGCCCACGGCAGAACTCAAAGCCGGCGAAACAGCCCCTGTAGCAGGCTCAGAAGACGCGACTAAAGCTGCTGCCAAAGCCGAGGAAGATGAGCAGAAAAAGCTGGACGAGCTGTTCAAAAAATAACGCAGCACTTGCCGGATACTCCCCGTCACCCGGGGACATCAACCCCGACTCCCGAGTCGGGGTTTTTATTTGGAGAAGAGATTGATGAACGACACCGACATGAAAACCGACGCGACCACCGCGCCCCCGCCCCCCGCCAAACTGGTATTCACCCCACAAGGCGGCGCCATGAAGGCGGCGGCCTACAGCATCGTCTTCAAAGGCATCGCTTTGGCTATGTTGAGCTTAGCCGGCCTCTGGGCCTTCCAGATGCACCAACTCGCCCAGCAGGGGCAAGCCAGCAGCACCGTGGTGAGCTGGTTGTGGCTACCCTGGGGCTTGATGGCATACACCGTGTGGTTTGTGCTGACCGGCACCACCCGGTTGAGCAGTACGGCCATTGAGCAATCGTGGATGTGGACCAAGCGCATCGAGCTGGACAACCTGGCCTACGCCAAGGTCATTCGTATTCGCGGGCTGGAGTGGCTGATTGCGCCACGGTTTTACACCAAGAATTTCGGCGGCAAACTATTCATCTTCTATGCAGCAGACCCCGCCATGCTGGACGAATTCAAACGCCTGGAGCTGGCCTTGGCCGCACTGCGCAACCCGCACTGAACTGGCTACCAGCACCCGCTACGCCCAAGACCGCCTTTCCAAAGCCCCATAAAAAAACCGCGCCAAGGCGCGGTTTTTTGTGGACAGAGCCTGTTTACAGCTTCTGGGCTTGCATGAAGGAATCGAACTTCGCTTCGGTAAAGCGGAACCACAGGTTGGACTCGGCGCGGAACTTGGAGTAATCCGCGTAAATCTTCTTCCAGTCTTCGTTCTTCTCGTTCAGCTCAGCATAGGTCTCTTCCGAGGCCTTGAATGCCGCCACCAACACATCGTTGGGGAAGGGACGCAGCTTGGTACCACCGCCCACCAATTGCTTCAACGCGCCGGGGTTGCGGGCGTCGTACTTGGCTTGCATGTCCACGTGGGCGTAAGCCGCAGCGTTGGTCACGATGGCCTTGTTTTCGGGGGACAGCGCCTCGTAGGCCTTCTGGTTGATGAACAGGTCCAACTGGGGACCGCCTTCCCACCAGCCGGGGTAGTAGTAGAACGGTGCCACCTTGTTGAAGCCCAGCTTCTGGTCATCGTAAGGTCCGATCCACTCGGCCGCGTCAATCGTGCCTTTTTCCAGCGCGGTGTAGATTTCACCGCCAGGAATGTTTTGTGGCACTACGCCCAATTTTTCCATCACGCGGCCGGGGAAACCACCGGTACGGAACTTCAGACCCTTCAAGTCAGCCAAGGACTTGATTTCCTTGCGGTACCAGCCGCCCATTTGTGCGCCGGTGTTGCCCATGGGGAAGTTGATGATGTTGTACTTGCCGTAAAACTCGCGCATCAGCTTCAAGCCGTTACCTTGGTACATCCAGGCTGTCATCTGGCGGCTGTTCAGGCCGAAGGGAATCGCGCAACCCAAAGCAAAAGTTTCGTTCTTGCCGAAGAAGTAGTAGGGAGCCGTGTGCGCGCACTCCAGGGAGCCTTGTTGCACCGCATCGACCACGCCGAACGCGGGTGCGATTTCACCGGCGGCATGCACCGAGATTTCGAACTTGCCGCCCGACATTTCTTTCACATGCTTGGCGAAAGTTTCAGCCGCACCGAAGATGGTATCCAGCGCCTTGGGGAAGCTGGATGCCAGACGCCAGCGCACTGCCGCCTGGGCATGCACTGCGGGAGCTGCACCAGCAGCCAAGACGCCGGCGATACCTGCGTTTTTGATAATTGAACGACGATCCATTCGCTTTACTCCGGTAATTGTGTTGTAACCAGCTCGCGGCACGAGGAGTCGGTACCGCAAGGACTGTATGAGTCAAGCGCGATTGTAGGAATGCAGGGGGCCTGAATCGTGGGGGTTTTCCCTCGACAGAGGGGCCTATTCCCGTAGCTATTCAGCTTCCTGCAAGCCAGCGGCAGGAAGCTGTCTGCGTATCTGACGGCAGTCTTACGCGGCCTGTGCGACGCCGGGCAGCAATGCACCAAAACGCTGCATGATCGAGGCCTCGATGCCTTGCGCATCCAGCCCTTGCAGCTTCAAGAGATGCGCAGGATCACCGTGCTCAATGAACTCGTCGGCCAGGCCCAGTTGCAGCACCGGAATATCACGACCAGCGGCCTGCAAAGCCTCCATCACTGCACCGCCCGCACCGCCCATGGTGGCACCCTCTTCCACCGTCACCAAAGCGCTGTGGCTGGCAGCCACTTGCAGCAGCAACTCGGTGTCCAGCGGCTTGGCCCAGCGCATGTTCACCACAGTGGCGCCCAGTGCTTCGGCAGCAGCCATGGCCGGGTACAGCAAAGTACCGAACGCCAAAATAGCGATCGTACGGCCTTGCTTGCGCACCTCCCCCTTGCCAAAGGGCAAGCCCTCCAGCGAGGTACCCACCGGCACGCCAGCACCACTGCCACGCGGGTAGCGCACCGCCACCGAGTGGTTCTGTGCAAAGGCGGTGCTCAGCAACTGGCGGCACTCGTTTTCGTCCGCCGGGCAGGCAATGCTGATGTTTGGAATGCAGCGCAGGAATGGAATGTCGTAAGCACCCGCGTGCGTCGCGCCATCGGCGCCCACCAAACCTGCGCGGTCCAGCGCAAACACCACAGGCAGGTTTTGCAAGGCCACGTCGTGGATCAACTGGTCATAGGCGCGCTGCAAAAAGGTGGAGTAAATCGCCACCACCGGCTTCAAGCCCTCAGTGGCCAAGCCACCGGCAAAAGTGACAGCGTGCTGCTCGGCAATGCCCACGTCAAAGTAGCGCTGGGGAAAGCGCTTTTCAAACTCCACCATGCCCGAACCTTCCCGCATGGCAGGCGTGATACCCACTAGGCGCTGGTCGGCGGCCGCCATGTCGCACAACCACTGGCCGAAGACCTGGGTAAACGTCGGCTTGGCCACGGCGGTGGATTTCACCAGACCCACGGCCGGATCGAATTTGCCCGGGCCATGGTAGGCCACCGGGTCGGCCTCGGCCAGCTTGTAGCCCTGGCCTTTTTTGGTGACGACGTGCAAAAACTGTGGGCCTTTGAGGTGCTTGATGTTTTCCAGCGTTGGGATCAGCGAATCCAGGTCATGCCCGTCGATAGGGCCAATGTAGTTGAAACCGAATTTCTCAAACAGCGTGGCCGGCACCACCATGCCCTTGGCCTGCTCTTCCAGACGCTTGGCCAGCTCAAACAAGGGCGGCGCGCCCTTGAGCACGCTTTTGCCCACGCTTTTGGCCGCCGCATAAAACTGGCCGCTCATGAGTTGGGCCAGGTAGCGGTTGAGCGCACCCACGGGGGGGCTGATGCTCATGTCGTTGTCGTTCAGGATGACAAGCAGACGGCAGTCTTCCACGCCCGCATTGTTCAGGGCCTCAAAGGCCATGCCGGCGGTCATCGCGCCATCGCCGATCACGGCCACCGAGTAGCGGTCTTCACCCTTGATGCGCGACGCCAGTGCCATGCCCAGCGCGGCCGAAATCGAGGTGCTGGAGTGCGCGGTGCCAAAGGTGTCGTACTCGCTTTCGTCCCGGCGAGGAAAGCCAGAGAGCCCACCGAACTGGCGCAGGCTGTGCATGCGGTCACGCCGGCCGGTCAGGATTTTGTGGGGGTAGGTCTGGTGGCCCACGTCCCACACGATGCGGTCATCAGGCGTATTGAACACATAGTGCAGTGCCACCGTCAGCTCCACCGTACCGAGGTTGGAGCTCAAATGGCCGCCGGTTTTCGCCACGCTCTCCAGCAGATACGTCCGCAGCTCGTCAGCCAAGGTGCGCAGTTGCGCGCGCGGCAACTGGCGCAGCGCCACCGGGTCGTCAATGGTGGACAACAGAGAATTTGCAGAGGGAGTGGGGTGTGACATTTGCTATTCTTTTAGTAGCTGCTCGCGCACATTCTGTGAGCGCCAGAGGCCAATTTCATCAAAATTAGTGAGCCCGGTGCACCACCATGCCGGCCAGGGCGCGCAAGGCCGCGGTGTCGGTCAACCCGCTGGCCTCCAACGCATCCAGTGCTTGTTGGTACAGGCGCATGGCGTAGGCGCGGCTGGCCTCCAGCCCCATGAGCGAGACATAGGTGGGTTTGTCGTTGTCCGCATCTTTGCCGGCGGTTTTGCCCAAGGTCGCGGAGTCGGCCGTCACGTCCAGAATATCGTCCACCACCTGAAAAGCCAGGCCGATGGCCGCACCATAAGCCTCCAGCGCCGTCAGCACCCGGGGCGATGGGCAGGCGCACTGCGCACCCATGACCACGCTGCCTTGCAAAAGAGCGCCGGTTTTGAGCTGGTGCATTTCGCGCAGCTGGTTCTCCGTGAGCGGCAGGCCCACGCTGGCCAAGTCGATAGCCTGGCCACCCGCCATGCCGGAGCTGCCGGCAGCCCGCGCCAACAACCCGCACAGCTTGGCCTGCGTGGTGCAGGGCACCGAGTCATCCTGCGGGGTCAAAAATTCAAACGCCAAAGCCTGCAAGGCGTCTCCTGCCAGCAGCGCGCTGGCCTCGCCAAATTGCACATGCACCGTGGGCTTGCCCCGGCGCAGCACATCGTTGTCCATACACGGCATATCGTCGTGCACCAGTGAGTAGGCGTGGATCAACTCTACTGCGCAGGCCGCCCGCAAGGCGGCCGCATCGCAGCCACCGCCCTCGGCCGCCACGGCTTCGTGCGCTGCCAGCACCAGCAGGGGGCGCAGGCGCTTGCCGCCGTCGAGCACGGCGTAGCGCATGGCGTCCACCAGCGCGGCCGGGGCGCCGTGGTCCACGCCCTGGGGCGCATCGGCGGTAATCCATTGCTCCAGCGCACGCTCCACGCGGTCCAGGCGGGCCTGCATCCAGGTGTTCAAGTCAAAGGCCACCTCTGGCGGCTGCAGCGCGCTCATGCGGACTTCCAGGGTTTGAGGACGCCATCGTCCAGCACCTTGATCTGGTCTTCCACCGCCTGCAGCTTCTCGCGGCAGTGCTGCAGCAGGGCTGCGCCACGCTGGTAGCCGCTCAGGAGCTGGTCCAGGGGCAAATCCCCGGACTCCAGGCGCGCCACCAAGCGCTCCAACTCGGCCATGGCCTCCTCATACGTACTGGGCAGAGGGGGTGCAGCGTTGGCGGCATCAAGAGTGGGGGCACTGGCCTTGGGCATGGGAGAGGCAAAAGTTAGGTAAAGACGGATTTTAGGCGCATCGCTGTGGTGCGCGGGTCACAGGGGGTGGGGCGTTCGGGCGGGCTACGGGTACAATCCGCCCTCCCGCCTCCGGCCACCCGCTTCTGGGTTGGACGGCTCCCATTTACCGCGCACTTTGGTGCATCCCCCTGTGGGGAGTCTTTAGGTCAGGTCACCCATGTCTGATTTAAGTCTTCGACTGCAGCAGGCGAACAGCCAACTACCAGTTTCGAGCTACTTTGACCCGGCGCTCTACGCGCTTGAGATGCAAAGTATCTTTCAGCAAGGGCCCCGCTACGTGGGGCACTCTTTGAGCGTCCCCAACGTCGGGGACTACTACGCCCTGCCGCAGGAAAACGAGGGGCGTGCACTGGTGCGCAATGCAGGCGGGATCGAACTCATCTCCAACGTGTGCCGCCACCGCCAGGCCGTGATGCTCAAGGGCCGCGGTTCGCTGACCCACAACAACACGAGCGTGCAAAGCGGCAACATTGTGTGCCCGCTGCACCGCTGGACCTACAGCGGCGCCCACGCCGGCCAGAACGGTAGCCAAAGCGGCACGCTGATCGGCGCGCCCCACTTCGCCCACGACCCCTGCCTGAACCTCAACAACTACAAGTTGCAGGAATGGAATGGCTTGCTGTTTGAAGACACCCGCGATGCATCCGGCAACGGCGGTGTGGACGTGGCCGCCCAACTGGCGAACATGGGCCCGCGCGCCGACCTGAGCTTTGAGGGCTATGTGCTCGACAAAGTGGAGATGCACGAGTGCAATTACAACTGGAAGACCTTTATCGAGGTGTACCTGGAGGACTACCACGTAGGCCCCTTCCACCCCGGCTTGGGCCAGTTTGTGACCTGCGACGACCTGCGCTGGGAATTCAAGGACAACTACTCGGTGCAAACCGTGGGCGTGGCCAACCGCCTGGGCAAGGCCGGCAGCCCCACCTACGAGCGCTGGCACAAGGCCCTGCTGGGCTACCGCAACAACGTGCCCCCGCAGTACGGCGCCATCTGGCTCACCTACTACCCCCACATCATGGTGGAGTGGTACCCCCATGTGCTGACCGTGTCCACCCTCTTCCCCATGGGCCTGAACAAAACCATGAACATGGTGGAGTTCTATTACCCCGAAGAAATTGCGGCCTTCGAACGTGAATTCGTCGAAGCCCAGCAGGCGGCCTACATGGAAACCTGCATCGAAGACGACGAGATTGGCGAGCGCATGGACGCCGGCCGCCGCGCCTTGTTTGACCGCGGCGACAACGAAGTGGGCCCCTACCAAAGCCCCATGGAAGACGGCATGCAGCACTTCCACGAGTGGTACCGCGCCAAACTGGGCCATGCAGTAGGCCGGTAACCCGGACAGCTCACTATCAAAACCATAGCTGCTCGCGCACATTCCATGGGCGCTAGCAGCTATTTTTATTACTAAAAACCTATGCAAGCTCTCTGGATGGTTCTGGCCTCGTTCTGGTTCGCGCTGATGGCGGTGGGCATCAAGTTCGCCTCCCACAGCTTCGGCACCTTTGAGCTGGTGTTTTACCGGGGCCTGGTGAGCATTGTGTTCATGGGCATTGTGGTGCGGGCCAGTGGCTCCAGCCTGCGTACCCCAGTGCCGCTGATGCATGTGTGGCGCAGCACCATCGGCGTGTTGTCTTTAGGCAGCTGGTTCTATTGCATTGCCCACCTGCCCCTGGCCACCGCCATGACCTTGAACTACATGAGCGGCGTCTGGGTGGCTGCCTTTGTGGTGGGTGGCGCCTTGCTCTACGGCAAGCAGCAACCGCAGGGCGCACTCTTGGGCACGGTGCTGATGGGCTTTGTGGGCGTGGTGATGACCCTGCGCCCCACCATCGACCAAAACCAGCTGTTTGCCGGGCTGATCGGCCTGCTCTCCGGGCTGGGCGCGGCACTGGCCTACATGCAGGTGACCGCGCTGGGCAAAGCCGGCGAGCCCGAAGAGCGCACCGTGTTTTATTTCTCGGTCGGCAGTGCCGTGGTGGGCGCAGTGGGCATGGCCTTCACCGGCATGACGCCCTGGAGCGAGGTCGCCTGGCAAGATGGTGCGTGGGTGGTGCCCATCGGCATTCTGGCGTCACTGGGCCAGTGGTGTATGACCCGCGCCTACCGCAAAGGCGCCACCCTGGTGGTAGCCAGCATGCAGTACTCGGGCATTGTCTTTGGGGTGATCTTCAGTCTGGTGCTGTTCGGCGACCAGATCCCGACCATCGGCTGGGTGGGCATTGCGGTTATCGTATCCAGCGGTGTGCTGGCTACCATTTTGCGCACCCGCTTGCTCCCCAATACTCCTGCCGAGGAACACTGACCCATGTCCTTTACCACCCTGATTTCTGTGGCCGAACTGCAGGCCCTCCAGCAACGTGGCGCCCCGCTGGTGGTGTTTGATTGCAGCTGCGATTTGATGAAGCCGGAGATCGGCCCCGCACAGTACGCTGAGAGCCATATTGCAGGCGCCCTCTACGCCCATCTGGACAACAACTTGAGCGCCAAAGGCGACCCGGCCGTCACCGGCGCACTGTCCGGCGGGCGCCACCCGTTACCTTCGCGGGGAAAATTCGCCGCCTGGCTGAGCAGCATCGGCGTGCACAACACCGACCAAGTGGTGGTGTATGACCGCCAAGGCGCCAACTACTGCGGCCGCCTGTGGTGGATGCTCAAGTGGCTGGGCCATGCCCACGTGGCGGTGCTGGATGGTGGCTTCCAAGCCTGGCAAGCGGCTGGTGGTGCGGTCCACCGTGGCGATGAACCGGCGCGCGCGCCAACCACCTTTGCGGTGGCCGACCCGCTGGTGGCTTTGCGGAGCAGCGACCAGGTGCTGGCCCACCTAGGCCAACCCACCCAGCATGTGCTCGATGCCCGCGGCGCACCACGCTTTCGGGGCGAGGTAGAGCCCATCGACCCAGTGGCCGGCCACATTCCCGGCGCCCTCAACCGGGTGTTCAGCAGCAACCTCGGTGCAGACGGCTTCTTCAAACCTGCCGAGGTGTTGCGCACCGAATTCGAGGCCCTGCTGGGCTCACGCCAGCCCGGCCATGTGGTGCACCACTGCGGCAGCGGTGTGAGCGCGGTGCCCAATATTCTGGCGATGGAGATTGCCGGATTGCACGGCAGCGCCCTGTTTGCCGGCAGCTGGAGCGAGTGGTGCAACCGGCCTGACTGCCCGGTGGCGCAAGGCTGAGCAGCCGCTTACACTGCGGCCTCATGACGCCGTTGCCACTCAGCTCCAACGCCAAACGCCTGGCCACCGACATGGTCATGGTGCTGGCGGTATTGGGCGCTGGCTTGCTGTGCACGGCAGCAGTTTTCAGCAACCTGAGGGAGGCCCAGACCCTGCGGATTTACGAACAGCGCAGCGCCCTGGCCGAAACCGTGGTGGCGGCCCTGGACCACGATGCCACCAGCACCATTGAAGCCATTCGCGGTGCGGCGTTGATGGCGGAAATGCAACCCGGCATGAGTGCTGCGCAATTCGAGGTGTATGCCAGCCGCATGAAAACTACCCACCCCGGGCTGGCCGCCATTCAGTGGCAAAAACAGGACGGGGAAACCGGCTTCATCCACCCCCCGGCCCTGCACACGTGGGTCCACAGTGCCCGCCCCCAGATTGCAGAGGCGCAAAAAGACGCCCGTGTAGTCGGCATGCCGGTGGCCACCGCCCCCTTTCCCGCAGACCTGAATCCGGCCGAACCGGCCCAGGCGGCCGTAGCGCTGTCCGTGCCGGTGTACCAACGCAGCAGCGGGTCAGACAGCATCAACCGCCACATCGGCTTTATCAATGCGCTGGTCGACGTATCGGCCCTCACCCGCAACGCGGCCTACCAGGCCCAGGCGTCCGGCAGCGATCTGCTGCTGATCGACGAAAGCCAGAGCGACAAGCCCGTCACACTCTTCAGCACCTTGCAGCATCAGGAGCATGTGCGCGGGCATGACCAGGAAAGCGGCCACAAGGCTGCGATGGACTACCTCATGGAGTTGAGCTTCGGCTCGCGAACCTGGAGCATCCTGCTCCACCCCAGCGCCCATGCCGCCGAGACACCCGGCATGCGCCAGGCTACGCTGGCACTGCTGCTGGGCTTCGTGATGACTCTCCTGCTGACGGTGCTGCTGGTGCGCAGCCAGAGCAGCCGCCGACGCTCCGAAATGGCCCGCGCCCACGAACAGGCGCTGCGCGACGAATTGCTGGCCGAGCAATACCGTCTGCAAGAGGTGGTGGAAAGCACCGGCGTCGCCATTTGGGAATACAACCTGCAGCAGCGCTTTTTGAGCGTCGGCGAGCGCTGGCATGTGGTGAGCGGCTACAGCCGCGAGGAGTTGGGCGACAACGTACTCACCAGCTGGATGGCGCTTGTGCACCCCGACGACCGCGACCATATTTCGGCCACTTTTGCCGGGCTGGCTGCACTGCAAGGCGATCGGTTCGAGTACGAATACCGCATGCGCCAGAAAGACGGCGCCTGGATGTGGGTGAACTCCCGCGCCCATGTGGTGGAGCGGGATGCCGACGGCACCCCCACCAAGGTGGCCGGCATCAACCTGGAGGTCACACGACAAAAAGAGGCAGAAATGCGCATCCACGCGCTCAACGCCTCGCTGGAAGCCCAGATGCAGGATGCCCTGGCCCGCAGCGAAGCACGTGCCACCCTGGGCACCCTGATCGCCAGCGTTTCGCACGAAATGGCCACCCCCATGGGCAACAGCATGATGACGGCCAGCACCCTGAGCGCGCAGGCCGCCCAGTTTGAGCAACAGCTGGAAGCCGGCACCCTGCGGCGCTCGGAGTTGACCCAGTTCGTCAGCCAGGTGCGCGATGGCAACGCCCTGCTGCTGCGCAACCTGGAGCGTGCAGTGTCCCTGCTCAAGAACTTCCGGCAAGTGGCCGCCGACCAGGCCAGCGAGCAGCGGCGCCGCTTCGACTTGCAGGACTGCCTGCGTGAAATCATGGACACACTCACCCCCAGCCTGCGCCGCCAGCGCCACCGGGTGGAGTTGGACGTGCCCGAAGGCATCGCCATGGACAGCTACCCCGGTCCCCTGGGGCAGGTGCTTATCAACCTCATCAATAATGCCTACCTCCACGCATTTGAAGGCATGGAGCAAGGCACGGTGCAGGTCAGCGCCAGTGCCACCGATAGCCGGGTCACGCTGGTGTGTGCCGACAACGGGCGGGGCATTGCACCGGAAACGCTGGAGAAGATGTTTCAGCCTTTTTTCAGCACCCGCATCGGCCGCGGCGGCACCGGCCTGGGCATGACGATTGTGGAAAACCTCGTCAAAACCACCCTGGGCGGGCAACTGGAGGTGAGCTCGGTGCTGGGTCAGGGCACCACCATCACCATCACCCTGCCCCTGCAGGCGCCCGAACCCCGGGTGGACGAACTCTAGGCCTTCGCCCCTGCCACCGTCGCGGCGGGCTGGTGGTGAATCTCAATCGTGCTGTGCACGATTTCTTCATGCACGGCCAGCCGCTCGCGCAGCTGCACCACCGTCAAGCCCGCATCCTGCGTGTAAACGGCCACGGCACAGGAGTAAACGTTTTTACCCACGCGCCACACATGCAGGTCGGTAACGCGGGTGAGCCCGCCATCGGCCTCCATGACTTCACGGATTTCGTCCACCACCGGGTGGTCCATCTCTCGGTCCAGCAGCACCTTGCCGGTGTCTGCAATCAGGCCCTTGGCCCACACCGCCACAAGCACTGCCCCCACCACACCCATGACCGGGTCCAGCCACGACCAGCCGAACATCCAGCCCCCCCAGCAAAGCTGCAATGGCCAATACCGAGGTCGCAGCGTCCGCCACCACATGCAGGTAGGCAGACCGGAGATTCAGGTCCGCATGCGATCCACCGTGGGCGTGGTCATGTCCATGGAGGTGCTCATGTCCGTGATGACCGTGGTGATGGCCACCATGCCCGTGCTCGTGCCCGTGATGATGGGCCTGACCCAGAATCCACGCGCAAACGAGGTTCACCAGCAAGCCGATCACAGCCACCACTATCGCTTCCTGGTAATGGATCGGCTCGGGCGCCAGCAAGCGCTGGACCGAGCCCACCACCATCACCCCGGCCACCCCCAACAGGGCGATGGCACTGGCAAAGCCGCCCAGCACCTCCATCTTCCAGGTGCCGAAGGCAAAGCGCGGGTCGCGGGCGTAACGCCGGGCGGCCGCATAGGCAAAGGCACTCAGGCCAATGGCCACCGCGTGGGAGCTCATGTGCCAGCCATCAGCTTGCAAAGCCATGGAGTTGTACCACCAGCCCGCCACGATCTCGATGACCATCATGGCCAGCGTGATCCACATCACGATGCGGGTGCTGCGCTCGGCGACCGGATTGCTGTCGTCAAACACATGGTCGTGGAGGGGGCCCACGGCGTTGTTAGGGTTCATGGCTGCAATGCCCCGTCGTGTTTAAAAACCAAAACGGGAGCCGGCTCCCAGCAAGGTCGCAATACCCAGCAAGGCGAAAATGCCGGCCGCAATCGAGTGCACCAGCTTCATCGGGATTTTGTTGGCCAACTTGTCACCCGCAAACACCGCAGGCACATCGGCAATCAGCATGCCCAGGGTCGTGCCGATCACCACCATCACCGGCGCAGCATAGTGGGCGGCCATGGCCACGGTAGCAATTTGGGTCTTGTCGCCCATCTCGGCCAGGAAGAAAGTGATCAGCGTGGCACCAAACACGCCGAAACGGCTGGCGATCTGGGTTTCTTCGTCTTCAATTTTGTCGGGAATCATTGTCCAGACAGCCATGCCGAGGAAAGACGCGCCCAGCACCCAGCGCAATACCTCAGGGCTGATGGCTGACGTGATCCAGGCGCCCAGGGCGCCCGCCAAACCGTGGTTGACGATGGTGGCCGCCAGAATGCCGAGCACGATGGGCAAGGGCTTTTTGAAGCGCGCAGCGAGGATGAAGGCAAGGAGTTGGGTTTTGTCACCGATTTCGGCCAGAGCGACCACACCGGTAGAGACGAGCAAGGATTCCATGAGAGCGAGTTCCAAGGCCGGTAAAAGACAAATGACCACGGCACATCACCGGCCAAGGCGGATGTGCGGTGGTCAAAGGTCTTGCCAAGACTGAACTGCTGGCGCCAGGGTCTGCGGACCCAGTATGTTGACGCGAGCCTCTTGCGGTGCAAGAGAGGCTACTCCCCAATGACGAGGGCTCTATTGTAGCGGCATCGTTTCCGCCGCCGGCTTTTCGCGCAGCACCCAGCGCTTGATGCGGCCCAGCAGGTGCTCCAGATCGTCCACTACCGTGAACACCGATGGGATCACCAAGAGGCTGAGCACGGTGGACGTGATCAGTCCGCCGATCACCGCAACTGCCATTGGACTGCGGAAGCTGCTGTCTGCAGCACCCCAGCCCACGGCCAGGGGCACCATGCCGGCGCCCATGGCGATGGTGGTCATCACAATCGGCCGCGCACGCTTGTGGCAGGCGTCAATGAGCGCGTCAAACCGGCTCATGGGCGCGGCAACGGGGTGACCATCACTGCCATCGCTACCCCGGCGCGCCAGGATCGCGTACTCCACCAACAAGATGGAATTCTTGGTCGCAATGCCCATGAGCATGATGAGCCCGATAAGGGACGGCATGGAGAAGCTCTGATTGGCCACCAGCAAGCCCACAAACGCGCCACCCAAGGACAGTGGCAGCGCCGCCAGAATGGTGAAGGGTTGCAAGAAGTCCTTGAACAACAAGACCAGCACGATGTAAATGCACAGCACCCCGGTCAGCATGGCCAGGCCGAAGCTGGCAAACAGCTCGCCCATGACTTCGGCATCACCCAGCGCCAACTGCTTCACGCCGGGCGGCAGGTTGGTGATCGAGGGCAGCTTTTGCACGGCCTCTGTCACATCGCCCAGCGGCGCGCCGGAGAGCTCGACTTCAAAGGTGATGTTGCGTGAGCGGTTCAGGCGGTCGATCACCGCGGGGCCACCGGCCACTTCGAGCGTCGCCACCTGACTCAGCATGACAGGCCCTTTGACGCCTGGCACCGCGAGCCGGCCCAGCAAGTCCAGATCCTGTCGCGCGGAGTCATCCAGCTTCACCACAATCGGCACTTGCCGCTGGCTAAGGTTGAGCTTGGCCAGTGATGTGTCGTAGTCACCCACCGTCGCAATGCGCAAGGTCTCGCCAATAGAGGCACTGGTGACACCCAAGTCCGCAGCCTTGGCGAAGTCGGGGCGCACTGCGATTTCAGAGCGGATCAAGCTCGCGCTGGAGGTAATGCTGCCCAAGCCGGGAATGGTGCGCAAATCGCGCTCCACCGCAGCGGCAGCACTGGCCAAGGCCAGAGGGTCTTCGCCGGTCAGCACCAGCTGGTACTTCTCGCCACTGCCGCCCAAGCCCACCTTGCTGCGGATGCCGGGCACTTCGGCCATGGCCGCGCGGATGGCGTTTTCAATGCCTTGTTTTCGCGGGCGCTTGCCGCGCTCTGTCAGCAACACCGTGAGCGTGGCCTTGCGGACCTCGGTGGTTCCCGGAGGCGCGAAAGGGTCGGAGCCTGCTGCACCACCACCGATGGTGGTGTAAATGCTCTGGATGTGATCAACCTTGCCCAGCAACTGGCGGGCATGCTCCGCCGCATCGCGCGTTTGCTTCAAGGTCGAGCCCGGTGGCAACTCGATATAGACCTGCGTCTGCGAGTTGTCGTCCGGCGGAATGAAGCCGGTGGGCAACAGGGGGATCAGCATGATGGAGCCCACAAAGAATGCTGCGGCTGCACCCATGGTGATCCATCGGTGGCTCAGCGCCCAACGGCTGGCACGCATGTAGGCGCCCATCCAGAACGGGTCTTTGTGTTCGCGCGGGCTGCGCTTCATGATGTAAGCGGCCATCATGGGCGTCAGCACCCGGGCCACCACCAGCGAGGCAAACACCGCGAGTGCGGCCGTCCAGCCGAACTGCTTGAAGAACTTGCCCGGAATACCACTCATGAAGGCGGTGGGCAAAAACACTGCAATCAGGGTGAAGGTCGTCGCCACCACGGCCAAGCCGATCTCGTCCGCCGCTTCCATGGCCGCTTGGTACGGCGTCTTGCCCATGTTCAGGTGGCGTTCGATGTTTTCGACCTCCACAATCGCGTCGTCCACCAGCACGCCGATCACCAATGAGAGCGCGAGCAGCGTCACGGTGTTGATGGAAAAGCCCAGGTACGCCATGCCGATGAAGGCCGGAATGGCCGAGAGCGGCAAGGCCACGGCGGACACAAAGGTTGCGCGGACGTTGCGCAAAAACAGCCACACCACAATCACCGCCAGCAAAGCGCCTTCGTAGAGCATGGTCATGGAGGCATCAAACTCTTCAGCCACCGGCTTCACAAAGTCAAAGGCTTGGGTCAGCTCGATGTCGGGGTGCTGGGCCTTGAGTTCGTCCAAAGCTGCATTCACTGCGGCTCCGACTTCCACCTCGCTGGCACCTTTGCTGCGGGTGATCTCAAATCCCACCACCGGCACACCGTTGAGCAGCGCGGCTGCGCGGGGCTCGGCAATCGTGTCTTTGACGGTGGCTACTTGGTCGAGGCGCACACGCTGTCCGTTGGACAGTGTCAACTCCAGATTGGCCAGCTCTTCAGCGGTTTTGACGGTAGCCAGTGTGCGCATGGGCTGCTCGCTACCACCCAGGTCAGCGCGGCCACCTGCGCTCTCGGTTTGCACCTGTTTGAGTTGGCGCGAAATGTCGGCAGCGGTAGCGCCCAGACCTTGCAGCTTCATGGGGTCGAGGGCGACCTCCACCTCGCGGGTCACCCCGCCCACGCGCACCACTGAGCCCACGCCTTTCACACCCAGCAAGCGGCGTGAAACAGTGTTGTCCACAAACCAGCTCAGCGCTTCGTCATCCATCTTGGACGAGCGGATGGTGAGCGCCAGAATGGGCGCGCCCGACAGGTTCACCTTGTTGATCACCGGATCGCGCACATCGCTGGGGAGCTCACTGCGCACGCCCTGCACGGCGCTACGCACTTCGTCGAGCGCTTCTTGCGTAGGCTTCTCCAAGCGGAATTCGGCGGTGATGGAAACCCCGCCGTCCTGCACCTTGGTGTAGATGTTTTTCAGGCCCTGGATGGACGCAATCGCGTTTTCCAGCTTGCGGGCCACTTCGGTTTCCAGCTGGGCCGGCGCTACGCCGGGCAGGCTGGCCGAGATCGTGATGTTGGGCAGCTCCAGATCCGGGAACTGCTGCACCTTCATGCTGTTGAAAGCCAGCATGCCGGCGAAGGTCAGCATCACAAAGAGCATGACCGCCGGTATGGGGTTTTTGATCGACCACGAGGAGACGTTCATACCGCCTCCTGCCGAGCCGCCTCAAAGGAGGCGGGCGCCCCCTCGGGGGGCAATGAACGCAAGTGAATGTGGGGGCTCATGTGCTTGCTCCTTATTTCGTAGCTGCTTGCGCAGGCGCTGCGGGCGCTACAGCCGCTTTTGGCTTGGAATCTGCAGCGTCCACCACCTTCACGGTGTCGCCTTCACTCAGGAAACTGCCACCGCTGACCACTAGCTTGTCTTCGGGCTTCACGCCGCTTTGGATTTCGATCTGCTCACCCACCACGCGGCCGGTCTGCACCTTGAGTTGGCTGACTTTGCTGTCAGTGCCCACGCGGTACACGTAGCTGAAACCGTCGCGAACGACGACTGCGGTTTGTGGCACCGTCAATGCGCCGGTGCTGCCCAACTCAAACTCACCACGGGCATACATGCCGGGCTTGAATGCGCCACCCAGCGACTGGCCGGCCGTCGATGCTGCCAACAAGTCCACATACACCAGGCCGTTGCGGGTAGCAGCATCCACGGTAGGCGCCAGCATGCGCACCTTGCCTTTGGCCTGCACGCCACCGGGAGAGGTGACCAGCACCGTCATGCCGGGTTTGATGCGGGCAAACTCCGCCGAGGTCACTTCACCCCGCCACTCCAGCCGCCCTTGGCGGATGAGCTTGAACATCTCCGTGCCAGCACCCACCACTGCCCCCACACTGGCGCTGCGGGCAGAGATGATGCCGCTGTCGGGCGCGAGCAATTGGGTTTGCTTCAGGCGCAGCAGCTGGGCGTCCAGCTGCGCCTGGGCAGACGCCACGCGCGCCTTGGCGGTGGCCTCTTGCGTGAGGTACTGGTTGATTTGCTGGGCGCTGATGGCGCCGGTGCCCTGCACCGCACGCGCACGGTCGCCGTTGGCCAGCGCTTCCGCCGCATTGGCCTGCGCTTCGTTGAGGCTGGCACGTGCCAGTGCTACATCGGCTTGCACGCTTTCAGAGGCAAAGGTCGCCAGCACCTGGCCGCGCTTCACGCTATCGCCCACGCCCACGTGCAGCTCGGCCACACGCAGGCCGCTGGCCTCTGAGCCCACGCTGGCTTCCTGCCAAGCGGCGACACCGCCGTTGGCGGACAGCTTGACGGGCAGCTGGCTGCTCTTGGCCTGCACCGTGGATACGGTCAGCGCGGCTTTGGGCGCCGCAGCGGCCTTGGGGGCATCAGCCGCCTGCGTGCGGGTGGCAAACAGGCCAAGGCCGGCAAGAGTCAGCACACTGGCGGTCAGGAGACCCAGGGTCAGGGGTTTGAAGTGAAGTTGGTTCATGGCTTTGCTCTCAAAGAGGTGACAACAAAAAATCGGGGGGTTATGCGGGAGCTGTGCGCGAGTTATGTGGGGGTTAGGGGCGTGGCTGATCGGCGGCGCTTGAGGTGGCGTCCGCGTTTAGGCGGTCCGGCTCGAAGCCGCCCCCCAGAGCGCGATAGAGCGACACCCAAGCGCGGTTGCGCTCCAGCCCCAGTGAGAGCTGGGCCGACTCCGCAGCCAGCGCATTGCGGCGTGCATCTTCCAGCTCCACCAAGCTGGCCAAGCCCTGGCCGTAGCGGGCCTGGGTGGCTGCGAGCGACTCGGCGTAGCCGGCGGTGGCCACAGCAGCATCTTGCTTGCGGGCATCGGTGCTTTGCAGGTTGACCAGTGCCTCTTCCACCTCGCGCACGGCCTGGCGCACCTTGCCGCGGTAAACCGAGACGCTTTGCGCATAGGCCGCTTCGGCAGACACCACATTGGCCTTGCGCTGGCCGCCGTCAAACAAGGGCAGTGTGACCGCCAAGGGGCCAAAGGACCAGGTGTCCAGATTCGTCTCGCGGCCCATGCTGCTGTAGCGCAGCGCACCCACCGAACCGCTCAGGGTCAGGCGCGGGTAACGCTGGGCTTTGGCACTGCCCACTTGGGCGCTGGCGACGATAACGTCGCGCTCAGCTGCAAACACATCGGGACGTTGGGTCAGGGTTTGCGCCGGCACGCTTGCTATGGAAACAGGAGCTGCTTGCGCACGCTCCATGGGCGCCACAGCCAATTTTTGTCGCAAATCCTGCTCCGACAAGCCGGTCAGGGCCACCAGGGCTTTCACATCCAAGTCGCAGGCAGCCTGTTGTTGGGTCACGCGGCTGCTGCCATCGGCAGCGCTGGCGCGAGCCAAGGCGGCTACCGAAGGTGCCGCAAAACCGGCTTTGGCATTGAGCTCGGTCAGACGTGCGGTTTCCTGGCGGGACGCTGCGTCTTTGCGCGCCACACCGAGCAACTGGGTGCAGGTGGCGTAGCTGTAATAGGTGTTGGCGACCTCGGCGGCTACCGACACGCGGGCATCGTGCCACTGGGCTTGGGTGCCCTGAAACTGCGCGTCCGCCGCATTGCTGACGGCGCGGTTGGCGCCCACCAGGTCGAGCTCCCAGCTGGCTTGCAGGCCCACTGACTGGCTGGTGGCCACCGGCACATCGGGCTGGCTCACACCACGGCTGGCGCTGACGCTCGCATCCAGCTTGGGTAGCAAGGCGGCATTGGCGGTGGTGCGCTGCGCGCGGGCGGACTCTACCCGCGCCAGTGCCTGGGCCACATTGGGGCTGACAGCTTGTGCGGCATCAATCAGCTCCACCAAGAGCGGATCGCCCTGCTGCTGCCACCACTGGGCCAGCGAGCCTACGGCGCCTTGGTGAGGCAAGGGGGCCTGCCACTGCATGGCGGGCGCGGCGTCTACTTTGGCAGGCGGCATAACGATGGCGCAAGCGCTGAGCGCCAGTGCCACGGATGCGGTCGCGAGGGTTCGTAAGTGCATGGGTTTCATGGGGCGTGGGATGAGGTGGATACAGGGGAATGGGGGGAAGCCGGGGTTACCGCGCGGCGACGCAGAGCTTCGGCATCTGCCAGCACCAGCGCGTAGGACACGAGCCGGTCCAGGTACACATCGAGTGCCTCGGGGGTGTTCACCAGGCCGGGACGTATCTGCGCATACAAGTCATTGCCCACATGCAGCATGACCCCCAAGCCACTGAGGGTGAAGGCAAGGCGGTGGATATCGTCATCCACCTCCGCAACCCCTGCATGGCGGCACAGCGTGCGCGTGAGCGCGTGGTGGGCCGGGGCAATGTTGGCCTCGATTTCATGCTGCCAGGCGCCCGTGGGCTCCAGCATTTCGCGAAAGCACAGCTTCATGTACTGCTGCTGGCGCACATGGCCTTGCTTCAAGGGCTCCAGAAAGCTGAGGTACATGCCGCGCAAGCCCTGCTCCAGCGACACGCCCTCGCCCTCCAGGGCCTCGGGAGGCACCGGCGGGTTGGTGCGCGGATCGGAAAACACGGCACGGTACAAACCCGCTTTGTCGCCAAAGTAGTAGCTGATGGCGGCCACATTGGCCTGCGCGGCCTGGGCAATTTCACGGATGGACGTTTTGGAAAAGCCGTGCTCGGCAAACAGAGCCAACGCGGCATCCAGCAGGCGGTTGCGCGCCTCCACGCCATCGCTGCGCATGGGCTTGGGCGCGGGGGCCTCAGAGGTCACGGGAGAAGGAATCGACATGCGCCGATTCTAACCAGTTAAATCAAACGTTTGATTAAACTATGACCCGCATCAGGATATCAGGTCAACAAAACAAGGATTCGCGGAACACCCCGCCCGGCTCCATGCGGCATTCCAGGCCTTGTGCTTGCACTACTCGCAAGCCGCCCTGCGCAGGCTCCAACTCCAAGGTCAGGGGCTGTTGCCATGTGCCCGGCAGCGCCATGACGGCCAGGCTTTCACCAGCATTAAGGCGCACGCGACCGCTCCGCAGTCGGCCGAACAAGCCATCCAGCGCCGGCACGGGCTCACACTGCTGAAGCACCAGACTCACGCCTTGCAAATAACCGGAAACGCGCTCGCCGGAGGGCAACAGCTGTGTGGCAAACGCGGCGGAAAGGAGCAGATGCACATCGGCGCCATGGCGCTGCACTGCGCGGACCTCAGAGTCCGCGAACGCCATCTCCCACACCACAGGCTGTGCCATGTGCAGGCAGGCGGCCTAGTGGCCGTGCCCGAGGCTGCTCACCAAAGCGACCAGCCCGATGCCCACCCCCAGCCACGCGATTTGCGCCGCCGTTTCGCGGGCCGTCAGCCTTTTTTGCAGCTGGGGAATCAAATCCGCCAAAGCCACATAGATGAAGCTGCTGGACGCCACTGCCAAAAAGTAGGGCAGATAGTCTTGCAACTGGTCGACCAGCCAGTAGCCCACGATGCCACCCAGCGCAGTCACCGCACCCGCCAGAGTGACCTTGACCAGCGCCGCCCGCTTGTTGCTTGAGCCCGCGCGCAGCACGATCAAATCGCCCATGTGGTGCGGCACCTCGTGGGCCAATACCGCCAAGGCCGCGATGGCTCCCAAGCGCACATCCGCCACAAAGGCAGACGCAATCAAGACTCCATCGCCAAAACAGTGCACGCTGTCACCGGTCAGGACCGCCCAGCTGCCAGCGGGCTTGTCATGCGCGTGCGCATGCCCATGGGAATGGCCCTCGTGCGCATGACCATGACCATGGTCGCCATGGTGGTGCTCATGGCCGTGATGCCACAGCTCCGCCTTGTCGAGCAAAAAGAAAAACACGAGCCCGACCAGCAGCACCAGAAACAAATCATGGGCGCCAGCCTGGCTCTCGAACGCTTCGGGCAGCAAATGCATGAAGGCGGTGGCCAACAAGGCCCCCGCCGCCAAGCTCAACATATGCTGGGTGTAGCGGGCCAGTGCACCAAAACTCAGTGCCGCCGCCAGCCACACACTCCCTATGCCGGCCACCAAAGTGCCGGCCACAATAGCCAAAAGAATCAAACAACACCCTTTGCTTTAAACCAGGCCAGCGCGCGCTTGAAACCATCGGCGGCTTCTTTTTCGCGGTAGCTGGGGCGGTAGTCCGCGTGGAAGGCATGGCCTGCATCGGGGTACACCACGAACTGCGAAGCCTTGGCGGCTTTGTTGCCCTTTTTGCCTGCTGCGGCCAGCGCCTTTTTCATTTCATTCACGGTGTCCAGCGGGATACCGGTATCTTTACCTCCGTACAAGCCCAGCACCGGTGCGTGCAGCGAGGCGGCGATATCGACGGGGTTCTTGGGCGTCAGCTCGGAGGGCGTGCCCACCAAGCGGCCGTACCAAGCCACACCGGCCTTCACATCTTTGTTGTGCGCAGCGTAGAGCCAGGTGATGCGGCCGCCCCAGCAGAAGCCGGTGATCGCCAATTTTTTCAAATTGCCGCCGTTGTCTGCAGCCCAAGCCAGCGCGCCATCCAGATCCGCCATGACTTGCTCATCCGGCACTTTGGAGACGACCTCTGCAAGCAACTTGCCGATGTCGGTGTACTTGGAGGCATCGCCCTGGCGGGAATACAGATCAGGAGCAATGGCCAGATAGCCAGCTTTGGCAAAGCGGCGGCAGGTATCGGCAATGTACTCATGCACGCCGAAGATTTCCTGCACCACCAGCACTACCGGCAAGTCCGTGCCGCCAGCGGGTGCTGCGTAGTAGAAGGGCACGGTGTAGCCCTCCACATCGTAAATTTGCTCGCCAGCGATGAGGCCATCTGCCGATGTTTTGATGGCGGTTTGCGCCATGATGGGCATCGCAGTGGCTGCGTAGCCCACACCGAGTGCGGCCTTCAGGGCGGTGCGGCGTGTCGCACCGGCCTCTGTGGTGCGACCGGGGCGCAAAGAATCCAATTCGCTCTTCAAATTTTCCAGCATGCGTGTCTCCATGTTTTAAGAAAACCAACCGCGAGTGTAGGCACTCGCGAGGCCTCATGCAGACTACAGGAAAACTTGAGCAATCACTATTAGAAGGTTTCCCAATCGTCGTCTCCACCAGCCGGTGTGGGGCGGTTTGAGGCTACGGCGACAGGTTTTTGCAAGCTTGGTGCAACGGCTGCTTTGGGGGCAGGTGCCGGTGCTGTGGCTTTGGGGGCCCGGGCTTGGGGACCGCTGGCCTGGCCAGTGCGGCGCTCGGGGCCTTTGAAATCCGGGCTGGGCTTGCCGGAGCGCACCGGCGCTGCCGCCATCACGGGGCCTCCCATGCTGCCATTGACCTTGAACACCGCGACGGCCTGCTTCATGCGGTCCGCCTGTTCACGCAGGCTCTCGGCAGCGGCGGCGCTCTCTTCCACCAGTGCAGCGTTCTGCTGGGTCATCTGGTCGAGGTTACCGATGGCCTGGTTCACACCAGAGATACCACTGCTCTGCTCATTGGCAGCGGCGGTGATTTCACCCACCACGTCCGCCACGCGGCGCACGGATTGCATGATGTCTTCCATGGTGGAGCCGGCATCGTTCACCAACAGAGTGCCCGACTCGACCTTGTCCACCGAGGTGCCGATCAGCGCCTTGATTTCCTTGGCAGCCTCAGCACTGCGGCCGGCCAGCGAGCGCACTTCCGATGCCACCACCGCAAAGCCACGGCCCTGTTCGCCTGCGCGGGCGGCTTCCACCGCCGCATTCAGCGCGAGGATGTTGGTCTGGAAGGCGATGCCATCGATCACGCTGATGATGTCCGCAATCTTCTTGCTGCTGGCATCAATCTCTTGCATGGTGCTCACCACTTGGGTCACCACTTCGCTACCACGCTGCGCCACCATGGAGGCGTTGGCCGCCAGTGAGCTGGCTTGGCGGGCGCTTTCAGCGCTGTGTTGCACGGTGTTGGTCAAACCGTCCATGCTGGAGGCGGTGGCTTGCAGGTTGCTGGAGGTTTGCTCGGTGCGCTGGGCCAGGTCGTTGTTGCCGGTGGCAATTTCGGCGCTGGCAATAGCGATGCTGTCGGTGCCACCGCGGATTTCAGACACCATGCGGCCCAGAGAAATATTCATCGCCTCCAGGGAGTGCAGCAGCTGGCCGAATTCGTCGGTACGGTCGGAGTGCACCGAGTGGGTCAGGTCGCCCTCGGCAATGCGGGAAGCCAGGCTGTTGGCCAAATCGAGTGGTTCGCGGATAGAGCGCACCAGCCACGCGGTGGCCGCCACGGCAAGAATCACAATCACCGCCAAGCTCACCAAAATGCTGGTGATGTTGGCCGTGCGGCGCTCCAGAACCTCTTTGTCGATGCGCTGCAGGTGCTGCTTTTGCAGCTCCACCATTTGCGCTTGCCCCGCAATGTAGGCCGCCATGGCAGGCTCGAACTCGGCTTTGAGCATTTGGGCTGCGCCGGCCTCGTCGCCGGCCTTTTTGGCGTCGCGGGCCTTTTCGCGCACCGCAATCATGGCCTTGCGCAACTCGGCGATTTTTTTCATCTGCGCCTTGTCGTCGTCACCCAAGGGCATTTCTTCGATCTTCTTTTGGAGCTCAGACACCTTGGCCGTGGTGGCGGCAATCGGCTCTTTGAAGGCGTCGGGAATGGTGGTGCCCTGGCTCATGAGCACCGCGGTGGTGCGTGCCGCATTGGTCATGGTCAGGCCGTTCCACTCGGTGGTGATTTGCACCAGGCTCTCCGCATTGCCCTGCTCGATACGCGCCTCGGTCAAGCTGGTGGCAGTACGAGCCAGGCCTGCCACGGTCACTGCGCAAATCGCCACGATGGTCAACACGATGAACGACCAGAGCTTGGTCGCGATTTTCATTCCACTGAGTCTCATACGACACCCCTATTAAATCGAATACATCGATTATCTACTAATTTTTAACACTTTCAACAAATATTTGCTGAAAGTGTGCTTTAACTCATACTCGGCGTTAATGGGCCTTGTCCCAATTGGGGCCAACCCCTACTTCGGCCAACAAAGGCACCTTGAGCTCCGCCACACCCGCCATCAAACGCGGAATTTTGGTGCGCAACCAGTCCACCTCCGCCTCCGGCACTTCAAACACCAATTCGTCATGCACCTGCATGATCATCTTGATGCCCCGATTGTGTGCATCCAAAGCTTGCTGCACCTTGACCATGCTCAACTTAATCAAGTCAGCCGCCGTGCCCTGCATGGGCGCATTGATCGCCGCCCGCTCCAGCCCCGCCAGTTGCGCCCCCTTGGCCGACTGGATGCCGGCCAACTGCAAGCGCCGGCCGAACACGGTTTCCACATAGCCCTGCTGCCGGGCCAGCGCCCGGGTGGTTTCCATATAGGTCTTCACGCCCGGGTAGCGCTCGAAGTAGCGCTGGATGTAGTTTTTGGCGGCCGTGTTGTCGATGCCTAGGTTGCGTGCCAGTCCGAACGCACTCATGCCGTAAATCAAGCCGAAGTTGATGACCTTAGCATAGCGACGCTGCTCGCTGGTGACCTGGTCCACCGGCACACCGAACACCTCGGCCGCAGTGGCACGGTGCACGTCCAGCCCATCATGGAAGGCACGCAAGAGCGCCGGGTCGTCGCTGATGTGCGCCATGATGCGCAGCTCGATCTGGCTGTAATCGGCGCTGGCAATCACGCAGCCTGCCGGTGCCACAAAGGCCTCGCGCACGCGGCGGCCTTCTGCGGTGCGGATCGGAATGTTTTGCAGGTTGGGGTCGTTGCTGCTTAAGCGCCCGGTGACCGCCACCGCCTGTGCGTAATGGGTGTGCACCCGCCCCGTACGCGGCAGTGCGAGTAGGGCGAGCTTGTCGGTGTACGTGCCTTTGAGTTTGGCCAAGCCGCGATGCTCCAGCAGCTTGGCGGGCAAGGGGTAATCCTCGGCCAGCTTCTCCAGCACCTCTTCATCAGTGCTGCGCGCACCGGTGGCAGTTTTCTTCACCACTGGCATGCCCAGCTTGTCGAAGAAGATTTCGCCCAGCTGCTTGGGGCTGCTCAGGTTGAAGGGCTGACCGGCAATCTCGTAGGCCTCGGTCTCGAGTTGCAGAATGCGCTGGCCCAACTCGTGGCTTTGGGCTGCCAGCGTAGGCGCGTCGATCAGCACGCCATTGCGCTCAATGCGGTACAGGGCTTCGCTGCTGGCGATCTCCAGCTCGTAAATGAATTTCAGCTTGTCGTTGGCCTCAATCTGCGGCCAGAGTGCCAGGTGCACGTCCAGCGTCTGGTCCGAGTCTTCGCAAGCGTATTCAGCGGCCTTGGCAATGTCCACCTGGTCAAAGCTGATCTGGTTCACGCCTTTGCCGCACAGGTCTTCAAAGCTGATGCCGCTGCGGCCAAGGTGGCGCTGGGCCAGGCTGCTCAGGCCGTGCGGTTTGTCGGCTTCGAGTACATAGCTTTGCAGCATGGTGTCGTGGGCGTAGCCCTGCACCTCGATGCCGTGGTTGGCAAACACGTGGCGGTCGTACTTGATGTGCTGGCCCAGCTTCTGGGCAGCGGGATTCTCCAGCCAGGGCTTGAGCTTGGCCAGCACCGCATTGCGGTCCAACTGCTCGGGCGCGCCAGGGTAGCGGTGTGCCACCGGGATGTAAGCGCCTTTACCGGGCTCGGTGCTGAAGCTGATGCCCACAATCTCGGCACGCATTTCATCCAGCGAGGTGGTCTCGGTATCCAGCGCGGTCAGTGCGGCACTGCCCAATCGCGCCAGCAAAGCGTCCAGCGCCTCCCAGGTGAAGATGGTTTCGTATTCCAGCGTACTGGCACGCGGTGTGGGGGCACCTGCCGGCTCAACAGGCTCGTCAAACAGACCCGGCTCTGCATTGCGGGGCGCCGCTGCACTTGCCACGGGTGCGGCAGCGGTATCACCGCCCCCCACAGCCTTGGCCAGCCCCTTGAAGCCGTATTTCTCATAAAAAGCACGCAGAGCGCCCGTATCCTGTGCGCCAGCAGCTATCGAATCCATAGCAGGCAAACCTTCGACCCAACCCGTGAGGTCGCAGTCGGTTTTGATGGTGAGCAGCGTGCGGCCAGTGGGTAGCCAGTCCAGCGCCTTGCGCAGGTTCTCGCCCACCACACCGCCGATGTTGGCGGCGTTGTCCACCACGCCTTGCAGCGAGCCGTATTGCTGCAGCCACTTCACCGCCGTCTTGGGGCCGACCTTGGCCACGCCAGGCACGTTGTCCACGGTGTCACCCACCAATGTCTGGTAGTCCAACATCAGGCGGGCGGGCACGCCGAACTCGGCTTCCACCCCGGCCAGATCGCGGCGCTTGCCGTTCATGGTGTCGATGATGGTGATGTGCTCGTTCACCAGCTGCGCCAAATCTTTGTCGCCGCTGCTCACAATCACCTCAATGCCTTGCGAGGCGGCGGTGGCCGCCAGCGTGCCGATCACGTCATCGGCTTCCACGCCGGGCACATCCAGCACCTTCCAACCCAGCAGGCGCACGATCTCGTGGATGGGCGCGATCTGGCTGCGCAGGTCGTCGGGCATAGGGTCGCGGTGGGCTTTGTACTCGGGGTAAATCTCGTCCCGGAAGGTGGGGCCTTTGGCATCGAACACACAGGCCACGTAGTCGGCCGGGTATTCCTTGCGCAGGCTATTCATCATGTTGATCATGATGCGCACCGCACCGGTTTTCTGGGCAGTGCCGTCCGGCAGCGTCACGCTCATGCTGTCGCCACCAGCAAAAAAGGCACGGTACAGGTAGCTGGAGCCATCCACCAGCAGCAGGGTTTTCTTGGATTCGGTCATAAAGGTATTGTGCCCCCACGCTCCGCCACTTCGCGGGTCGCTGCCCCCCGAGGGGGCGCATCCGCCTTGGGGCGGCCCGGCGGCGGATATTGTGCCCCGCGCAGGGCAAGGCCTCCCTCAAACCGGAGTGCCCCGGCACCCTACAATTAGCGGCATGGCGGTTTACACAGAGGTCTCGCTCGACGAGGCCAGCACTTTCCTCTCCTCCCTGCAACTGGGCACTCTCCAAACCATGGAGGGCTGCTCCGGCGGCATTGAGAACACCAATTACTTCGTCACCACCGACCAGGCGCCCTATGTGCTGACCCTGTTTGAGCGGCTCACGGCCGAGCAGCTGCCCTACTACCTGCGGCTGATGAAGCACCTGGCCTTCCATGGCATTCCGGTGCCGGACCCGGCCGCCAACCGCGATGGCGATGTGCTCCATAGCCTCAATGGCAAGCCCGCAGCGGTGGTCAACCGCCTCAAAGGCAAGAGTGAACTGGCACCCGGCGTGGAGCACTGTCGCCAGGTCGGCGCCATGCTGGCGCGCATGCACCTGGCCGGCCGGGAATTCGGCATGCAACAGCCCAACTTGCGGGCGCTCCCCTGGTGGAACGACACCGTGCCCGTGGTGCTGCCCCACTTGGAGGCGCCACAAGCCGCACTGATCCAGAGCGAGCTGGCCTACCAAAACCACGTGGCGGCTCAAAGCGCTTACACCGCCCTGCCCCGTGGCGCCATCCACGCCGACCTGTTCCGCGACAACGTGATGTTTGAAACCATCGCTGGCGAGCCCCGCCTGAGTGGTTTCTTCGACTTCTACTTTGCCGGCACCGACACTTGGCTGTTTGATTTGGCGGTGTGCCTGAACGACTGGTGCATCGACCTGCCCACCGGCCGTGCGGACCTGGAGCGCAGCCGCGCCTTTGTGCAAGCCTACGAAGGCGTGCGCCAGCTCAGCGCCCAGGAGCGTGAGCTGCTGCCCGCCATGCTGCGCGCCGGGGCGCTGCGTTTCTGGCTCTCCCGCCTGTGGGACTGGTACTTACCCCGCGAGGCCAGCATGCTCAAACCCCACGACCCGACCCACTTTGAGCGTGTGCTGCAGCAGCGCATTGCACATCCCCTGACACTGGACACCCTGTTCAACCCGGAAACCCAGAGCGCATGAAACTCCAGATTGTTCCCGCCCGCCAAGGAGTGGTGTGGTTCCAGCAAGGTGTGCGCACCTTCTTGAAGCAGCCGCTGGCCTTCACCGGCCTGTTTTTTATGTTCATGGCCGCTGTGTCTGCGTTGAGCCTGCTGCCGGTTATCGGTACCCCCATCGCCCTCGCCCTGCTACCGGCTGCCACCCTGGGCCTCATGGCCGCGACCGAGATTGCGGAGCAAGGCCAGTTCCCCATGCCGCAAGTCTTGCTGGCGGGCTTTCGGGCGGGCAAAGAGCGGCTGCAGTCCATGGTGGTGCTGGGCGTGCTGTATGCCGTGGGCTTTATTTTGCTGATGGGCATTTCTGCCACGGTAGACGGGGGCCAGTTCGCACGGGTGTACCTGCTGGGCGGCGAACTCTCGCCCGAGGTGGTGATGCAAGGCGACTTCCAAACCGCCGCCTTGGTGGCCATGGTGCTGTACCTGCCGCTGTCGCTGCTGTTCTGGCACGCACCGGCCCTGGTGCACTGGCATGGTATTTCGCCGGTCAAAAGCTTGTTTTTCAGCGCGGTGGCCTGCTTGCGCAATTTCTGGGCGTTCACCGTGTTCGGCCTGGTGTGGATGGCGGCCTTTTTGGGCGTAGCCACCGCTGTGGCGGTGCTGGTGAGCCTGTTGGGCAACGTGGAGCTGATCAACGTGATACTGTTTCCCGTCGGACTGGCGATGGCGGCGATGTTTTTCACCTCGTTTTACTTCACCTTCCGCGATTGCTTTCAAGCCCCTGCCGGAGACACCCCATGACACAGCACACCCTCCACGGCCGCAGCGATGCGGAAGTCACCTGGTTCCAGCGCCGCAGCTTTCTGCAGGCCGCTGCTGCCTGGACCGCCATGGGGGGCGCTGCGGCAGCCCACGCGCAAAACCGCAGCAACATCGTGCAACTGGTAGGCGATGCCCTGCTGAACGGCAGCCGCTTGCGGCCCGAGCAGGCCATCCAGACCGGGGATGAGATCACCACCGGCCCGGGTTCCAGCCTGATTTTTGTGATCGGCAACTCCTCGTTCCATGTGCGGCAAAACAGCACCTTGTCGGTCGAGCGCGGCGCCAGCCTCAATCTGGTGAGCGTGCTGCGCCTGATCAACGGCGCCGTCATCAGTGTGTGGGGCAGCGGCAGCAACCGCCGCATCATCACCCCCACCCTGACCGCCGGCATTCGCGGCACCGGGGTGTACACCGAGGTGTTTGCCGACCAGGGCGACCGCAGCTACTTCTGCAACTGCTATGGCACGGTAGATATGAGCGCCGGGCGCGACCGCGTCACAAGCCGCTCGGACTACCACCAGGCCTTCTGGGGCGAGGTACAAGCCAAAGAAGGCCGCCTGCTCACCCCGGCCAAAGCCATCAACCACACCGATGAGGAGCTGGAGTTTCTGGCCCAACTCGTCAACCAGCAAACCGCCTGGCAACGCATGGGCAAAAAGGGCGTGAAAGACGGCAAGGGCTACATGGAAGACAAGCCCGGGCAGATGCACCCGGCGGCTGTTTCCTCAGGCACCTGAATACCCCCTCTGGGGTGAGGCACGTGCCGCATCCGGATGCGCGCACGTCAAAAGTCTGTCACTGAACCGTCATCTGACGCGGATAAAAACTCGGCTGCAGCCTGCCATCCGGCAGAGCCGTTTATTCCACTTTCAGTGAGCACCACGATGGCAAAAGACTTTTCCTTGATGGAAGACAGCAACAGCTCTTCCAACCCCAGCATTCACGAAGTGTCTGACCCAGCACGCCGCACCATCCTGCGCGGTGGCCTGGGCGCATTGGCCGGCAGCTTTTTCGCCCCCTTGAGCGCCATTGGCGGCGCTGCGGCCCTGACCGGCTGCGCCACCACCGGCATGGCCGGCGGCGCTGTGCTGGGCTTCAAGAGCGTGGCCGTGTCCACGGCCGACACCGTGACCGTGCCCGAGGGCTACACCGTGCAAGTGATTGCCCCTTGGGGCGACCCGGTCGGCATGTCCGGCGAAAACCACGCGTTCAAGGACGACGCCAGCAACACCGCCGCGCACCAGGAAACCCAGTTCGGCATGAACCACGACGGTATCCACTACTTTGTGCAAGAAGGCTCCAAGAGCGGCCTGCTGGCCATGAACCACGAGTATGTGGACCACGGCCTGCTGTTCACCGACGGCACCGACAACTGGAACCTGGAAAAAGTGCGCAAGTCCCAGGCCGCCCATGGCGTGTCGATTTTTGAAGTGGAAGAAAAAGGCGGCAAGTGGGAAGTGGTCAAGCCCTCTCCCTGGGCACGCCGCATCACTTCCAACACCCGCATGGAACTCAGCGGCCCTGCAGCCGGTCACGCCATGCTCAAGACAGCGGCAGACCCCTCCGGTCGTGTGGTGCTGGGCACCATCAACAACTGCGCCAGCGGCATCACGCCATGGGGCACTTACCTCACCTCGGAAGAAAACTTCATCAACTATTTCAGCGGCGGCGACAGCCTCACTGAACACGACAAGCGCTGGGGCCTGAAGAAAGGTGGCGGCGGCTACAACTGGCACCAGCACGACGCCCGCTTTGATGCCACCAAGACCCCGAACGAACCCAACCGCTTCGGCTGGATCGTGGAAATCGACCCCTACAACCCCAGCTCCACCCCCATGAAGCGCACTGCCATGGGCCGCGCAGCCCACGAAGGCGCCACCGTAGCTGTCACCAAGGACAACCGTGCTGTGGTGTACATGGGTGAAGACTCCCGCTTTGAGTACATCTACAAGTTCGTCAGCCGCGACGCCATCAAACCCGGCGGCGCTGCTGCCAACGCCACCCTGCTCGACCACGGCACCCTGTACGTGGCCAAGTTCAATGCAGACGGCAAGGGTCAGTGGATTGCTTTGACCCACGGCCAAGGCCCGTTGACAGCTGCCAACGGCTTTGCCGACCAGGGCGAAGTGCTGATCAAGGCACGCCAGGCCAGCGACCTGTTGGGCGCCACCAAGATGGACCGCCCCGAGTGGATCGCCGTCGACAAGCAAGGCTGGGTCTACACCACGCTGACCAACAACAGCAACCGCGGTGGCGACAAACAGCCCGGCGTGGACGCTGCCAACCCCCGCGTGAACAACACCCAGGGCAACATCATCCGTTGGAAGGAAGATGGCGACTTCGCTGGCACCACCTTCGCCTGGAACCACTTCATCATGGCTGGCGACCCCTCCCTGGAGCGCGCAGATGCCAAGGGCAACATCAAGGGCGACATGTTCTCCTGCCCGGATGGTTTGTGGGTTGATGGCCGTGGCGTGCTGTGGATCCAGTGCGACATGTCCACCTCCTCCATGGGCAAGGGCGACCTGAAGAACTTCGGCAACAACATGATGCTGGCCGCCGACGTGCGCACTGGCGAAGCCCGCCGCTTCCTGGTGGGCCCTGCAGGCTGCGAAATCACCGGTGCTACCGGCACACCAGACGGCAAAACCATGTTCGTCAACATCCAGCACCCCGGTGAGCCTGCCAACGAAGTGAGCGACCCCAAGAACCCGCGCGCCGTGTCCAACTGGCCCGAGAAAAAGGCCAACGGACGCCCACGCTCTGCCACCGTAGTGATCCGCAAGGCGGACGGCGGCGTGATCGGCAGCTAAGCCACCGTGTCCACAGGGCTGCAAGCGGCCCCATCGTTCCAAAATAGCGACCTCCCCCCGGACAGGTCGCTATTTTTTTATAGCTAGACACGCAGATCTTCAGTGCCTACAGACACATCCCGTCAAAAGGTAGTCCGGACGGACTATCGCCAATAGAGGGTTACTGGCGAGACAATCACGGGGTAGAAAAGTGGCCGTCGGCCGCGCATCTTTTCAGGGATAAGCGATGAACAGTACTAAAAAATGGTTGGCTGGCGTGGCCTTTGTTGCTCTCGCACCTTTTGCATCTGCAGCGCCTAACCTCATTGTCAACGGCAGTTTTGAGTCGAACAGCCTCAACTTTACAGGCAGTTTCAGCACGCTGTCCGCTGGCAGCAATGCTTTGACTGGATGGACCATCGCTGCAGGTTCCGTGGACCTGATCAACAAGTACTGGACTGCCTCCCAGGGCCACTACAGCCTGGATCTCAGCGGTGCAGACGATGGCACGATCTCCCAGAGTTTTGCGACCGTGGTCGGTCAAACATACAAGGTGTCTTTCGACATGGCCGGCAACCCGGACGGCCCCGACACGACCAAATATCTGCAAGTGGGCATGAGCCAACAGCCTATCTACGAATTTGACACTACAGGGAAAAACCACGCGAACATGGGCTGGACCACCAAGTCCTTTGTCTTTCAAGCCGTGAGCGGTCAAAGCACTTTGCATTTCACTGGATTGCAAGAGTCTCCTTACGGCATGGCGCTAGACAACATCTCGGTCTCCGCAGTTCCAGAGCCAGAGTCGTTTGCCATGTTGCTCGCAGGCTTGGGCCTGGTCGGCGCCGCAGTGCGCCGCAAGCGCAATGCTGCATCGTTCTAAGCGCCTCTAAAAAACTCAGGGACCTCTATGAAAAATTTGCATTCGATCGCTCTGGCAGTTGCGCTGGTAGCCGGTTCGGCCCACGCTCAATCTACCAATTTGGTGGCGAACGGCAGCTTTGAAGCCCAATCGGTTGTCAACACTGCCAACGGTTTTGACACCTTTACATCTGCAGGACAAGGTCTTACGGGCTGGACAGTGAATCTTCGCTCGGTGGACCTGGTGAGCACTTTGTGGACCGCTTCAAATGGCCGGAACAGCCTGGATCTGAACGGCCTCGGCAAAGGCGTGATTTCGCAGGTGCTGCATACCGTGATCGGCCAAACCTACTCCCTGTCTTTTGACTTAGCTGGCAACGCTGCCGCTGGCCCAGCCATCAAAGGCCTGTCGGTCAACTTGGGACCCACGGGCACCTACACCTTTGACACCACGGGGAAGTCTTATGCCAACATGGGCTGGACCACTTACACCACCCAGTTTGCTGCGGTAAGCACCAGCACGACCCTGAGCTTTGCCAGCCTGACCAGCGGCGCGGCTGGCCCCGCACTGGATAACATTTCGGTAAGCGCTGTCCCCGAGCCAGAAACTTATGCATTGCTGCTGGCAGGCCTAGGCCTGATGGGTGCTGTAGCGCGTCGACGCAAGGCCCGCTAAGCGCTGAAGCGGCTGTTTGTTGCGAGAGGCCTGTCTTTGACAGGCCTTTTTTATTTCCAGCGCAGAGATCGCTAAAAGCTGTAATCCCGCTCGACTTTGGCAATGCGGGTCTTGAAGGCTGCGTACCACTTTTCGTGGCCCAGCTGCTGGGCGACCTGGTGCTCGGCATGGGCCTTCCAGGCGCGGATGGATTCGAGGTTTTTCCAGTACGACACGGTGATACCCAGCCCTTCGTGCGCGGACTCCACGCCCAGAAAGCCGGGCTGCTGTGCGGCGAGTGCCACCATCTTCTCGGCCATGTCGCCATAGCCCTCATCAACAGCAGTGCGCAGGCTGGTGAAGATGACAGCGTAGTACGGCGCCGGTGGGGTGCTGGCAATGTCCGGACTCATCGGGGCCTCCAGAAAGTCAAGGAAAGTGTCACGGTAGGGGCGTGAGTTTGGCCACGCTCAGGGCGAGCCACTTGGTGCCGTGGCGGGGGAAGTTGATCTGCGCGCGTGCGTCGTCGCCGGCGCCTTCCAGCGTGAGCACGGTGCCCTCGCCGAACTTGGCGTGGAACACCTTTTGCCCCTTGCGCAGGCCGGTGGGTTCTTCTTTGCGCACCACTTCCTTCTGCGGGGCAGAATAAGTGCCAAAAGTGCTTCTTGCGCCCGTGGAATATGCGCGAGCAGCTCCTGAATTTGTAGCATAGCCCCCGCCACCCCAGCTGTTGCCGGAGCCGCCATAGCCTCCACCGCCAAAACCGCCGCCCATGCCACCACCCATACCGGCACCTGAGGGCATGGCCTGCTGCTTGGGCGTGAGGTACTTGAGGCATTCCTCGGGCAGCTCGTCGAAGAAGCGGCTTTTGAGGTTGTAGCGCGTCTGCCCGTGCAGCATGCGCGTCTGCGAGTGGCTGAGGTACAGGCGCTTGCGCGCGCGGGTGATGGCCACGTAGGCCAGGCGGCGCTCTTCCTCCAGACCGTCGTGGTCGCTCATGGAGTTTTCGTGGGGGAACAGGCCCTCTTCCATGCCGGTGATGAACACGCAGTCAAATTCCAGGCCCTTGCTGGAGTGCACCGTCATGAGCTGAATGGCGTCCTGCCCGGCGGCGGCCATGTTGTCGCCCGCTTCAAGCGCGGCGTGGGTCAGGAAGGCCTGCAGGGGCGAGAGGGTTTCGCCGGTGTCGCCGAATTCATCTGGCGTAGCTGCCAGTGCATCGCCGCTCAAACCCTGGCTGGCCGGGCTCTGGCTCAACAAGGCCTCGGGACTGCTGACCAGCGGCGCCATGCCGGGGGCTTCGCGGCCGAAGCCTTCCTGCATGACAAAGCTTTCGGCAGCATTGACCAGTTCGTCCAAGTTCTCGACGCGGTCTTCGCCTTCGCGCTCGTTACGGTAGTGCTCCAGCAGGCCGCTGTGTTCCAGCATGAGCTTGATGATGTCTTTGAGATTCAGGTTGGCCGTCTGCTCGCGCATCACGTCCAGCTTGGCCACAAAGCCGGCAATCACGGCGCCGGGGCGGCCAGTGAGTGTGCTCACCGCATCGTGCAGCGAGCAGCCCGTGGCGCGGGCCAGGTCCTGCAACTGCTCGATGCTGCGCGCACCGATGCCGCGCGCCGGGAAGTTCACGACCCGCAGAAAACTGGTGTCGTCGTTGGGGTTCTCTAACAGGCGCAGGTAGGCCAGCGCGTGCTTGATTTCAGCCCGCTCGAAAAAGCGCAGTCCGCCATACACACGGTAGGGAATACCGGCATTGAACAGCCCGGTTTCAATCACCCGGCTTTGCGCGTTGCTGCGGTAGAGCACGGCAATTTCCGAGCGCGGCACATCGTCGCGGATGAGTTGCTTCATCTCGTCCACCATCCACTGCGCCTCGGCAAAGTCGCTGGGCGCCTCATACACCCGCACCGGGTCACCCGCCCCTTGGTCGGTGCGCAAGTTCTTGCCCAGGCGGCGGCTGTTATTGCTGATGAGCGCGTTGGCGCTGTCCAGAATGTTGCTGTAGCTGCGGTAGTTCTGCTCCAGCTTGATCTGCTGGCGCACCGCGAACTCGCGCACAAAGTCCGTCATATTGCCGACGCGCGCGCCGCGGAAGGCGTAAATGCTCTGGTCGTCATCGCCCACCGCCAGCACCGAACCACCGCCCTCAAAACTACCGCCCTGCCCCACGCCAGCGATCATCTTGATCCAGGCGTATTGCAGCTTGTTGGTGTCCTGGAACTCGTCGATCAAGATGTGGCGGAAGCGCCGCTGGTAGTGCTCGCGGATAGGCGCGTTGTCGCGCAGCAGCTCGTAAGAGCGCAGCATCAGCTCGCCAAAGTCCACCACGCCTTCGCGCTGGCACTGGTCTTCGTAGAGCTGGTAAATCTCGATCTTCTTGCGCGTATCCGGATCGCTGGCCACTACGTCCTTGGGGCGCAGGCCCTCTTCCTTGCAGTTGCCAATGAACCAGGCCATTTGCTTTGGGGGAAAGCGCTCGTCGTCGATCTTGTACTGCTTGCACAGCCGCTTGATGGCGGAGAGCTGATCTTGCGTATCCAGAATCTGGAAGGCCTGCGGCAGGCCGGCGTTTTTGTAATGTGCACGCAGGAAGCGGTTGCACAAGCCGTGGAAGGTACCTATCCACATGCCGCGCACATTCACCGGCAACATGGCACTGAGCCGCGTCATCATTTCCTTGGCGGCTTTGTTGGTAAACGTCACCGCCAGAATGCCACCCGGCGACACGTAGCCGTTTTGCAGCAGCCAGGCGATGCGGGTGGTGAGCACCCGCGTTTTGCCGGAACCAGCCCCCGCCAGAATGAGCGCGTGCTCAGCCGGCAGCGTCACAGCGGCCAGCTGCTCGGGGTTCAGGTTGTGTAACAGGGGGGGAGTGGTGCCAGCGGCGGCTAAAGAATGCATGCAGCGATTGTAGAAAGGCCGGCGCTGCCACCGGCCCTCCACTGGCTCTTGCGCATGGCGTTGTAGTGGCCATATGCAAATTCATATACCGCGCTGGCCGCAACCTTTCTACAATCAAGCACCGGGCCCAAGCAATTGGCACCCGGTTTTTTTATGGCCGGTGCCAGTCCAAGTGCTCAGTGTTTTGTATTGAAACTTTGGATAGGAGCTTGGGAACCATGGAAATTTTTGACTACGACAACATCCTCTTGCTGCCCCGCAAATGCCGGGTGGAGAGCCGTTCTGAATGCGATGCCGGCGTGGAGCTGGGCAGCCGCAAGTTCCGCCTGCCGGTGGTGCCTGCCAACATGAAAACCGTGGTGGACGAGTCCATCTGCGAATGGCTGGCCCAAAACGGCTACTTTTACGTGATGCACCGCTTTGACCTGGACAACGTCAAGTTTGTGCAGGACATGCACGCCAAAGACTTGTTCGCCTCCATCTCTCTGGGCGTCAAAAAACCGGACTACGCGACTGTCGACCAGCTGGTGGCCCTGGGCCTGACGCCCGAGTACATCACCATCGACATCGCCCACGGCCATGCCGACAGCGTGCGCGACATGATCATCTACCTCAAGAAACACCTGCCCGGCAGCTTTGTGATTGCCGGCAACGTGGCCACACCCGAGGCGGTGATCGACCTCGAAAACTGGGGTGCGGATGCCACCAAAGTCGGCGTGGGCCCGGGCAAGGTGTGCATCACCAAACTCAAGACTGGTTTCGGCACCGGCGGCTGGCAGCTCAGCGCGCTCAAGTGGTGTGCCCGTGTGGCCACCAAGCCCATCATTGCCGATGGCGGCATCCGCAGCCATGGTGACATTGCCAAGAGCATCCGCTTCGGCGCGAGCATGGTCATGATCGGCTCCCTGTTTGCGGGCCACGAAGAGTCCCCCGGCAAAACGGTGGAAGTGGATGGCGCCATGTTCAAGGAGTACTACGGCTCGGCCAGCGACTTCAACAAGGGCGAATACAAGCACGTCGAAGGCAAGCGCATTCTGGAACCCATCAAGGGCAAGCTGGCCGACACGCTGATTGAGATGGAGCAGGACGTGCAGAGCTCCATCAGCTACGCCGGCGGCAAGAAGCTCATGGACATCCGCAAGGTGAACTATGTCACGCTCGGTGGCGACAACGCAGGCGAGCACCTGTTGATGTAAGGCGGCTGGGCCGCCCGCCGTGAGGGCTGTCAGCGCCTCGACAGCCTTCACGGTACAAACCCTCTGCCCCTCCCACAGGGCGGCGCTATTCTCAGGTGCAGGAGCACACTGACACCATGAAAATAGCACTTCTCGGCATCGGTCTCATGGGGTTTCCCATGGGGCGCCGCCTCTGTGAAGCCGGGCACACCGTCCATGTGTGGAACCGCACCCCTGCCAAAGCCGAGCGGCTCTCTGCTTTCGGCGCTACCGTTCACACCTCCCCCATCCATGCCGTCGCCGAAGCCGATATGGTCATCACCATGCTGGACCACGGCGGTGTCGTCAGCCATGTGCTGTTTGACATGGGCGCAGCAGACGCCATCCGGCATGGCACGCTGCTGGTCGACATGTCATCCATCAAGCCTGTGGAAGCCCGCGACCATGCCGCCCGCCTGAGCGAGCGGGGCGTGGACTACCTGGACGCTCCCGTCTCCGGCGGCACGCTGGGGGCCGAGCAAGGCACGCTCGCCATCATGGCCGGCGGCAAGGCAGCCAACTTTGAGCGTGCCATGCCGGTGCTCAAAATCTTCGGCCGCCCCACCCATGTGGGCCCCATCGGCTCGGGTCAACTCACCAAACTCGCCAATCAGATGATTGTGGGGGCCACCATCGGCATCGTGGCGGAGGCCCTGCTGCTCTGTGAACGCGGCGGCGCGAATATGGGCAAGGTGAAAGAAGCCATTACCGGCGGTTTTGCAGACAGCCGCATCCTGCAAGTGCATGGCCAGCGCATGGTGGACCGCGACTTTGCCCCGCGCGCGCGCATGACGGTGCAAATCAAGGACTTGCGTAACGCCTTGGCCACTGCCGCCGAGGTGGGCTTTGACGCGCCGATTACCGCTTTGTTTGAAAAACTGTATGCCGACGGCATTGAGCACGGCCTGTCGGACCTGGACCATGCCGGCTTGTTTGTGGAGCTGGCCAGCCGCAACGGCATGGCCTGACCCTTGCGCCCGCACGAGCGGGGACTGATGTAAAAAAGCCCCGCCGGCTTGCGCCGCGGGGCTTTTTTGTTATCCGACGAATGTCAGATTAATCGAAGTTGCGTGCAGGGCGCTTTTTGGCGTCACGGGGCACAAACACCTTGCCGCCATTGCCAGGCTTGGCAAAACCGGCGGGCTTGCCGAAAGCGGGCTTGCGGGCTGCGAAATCACCACGGGGTGCACCAAAGTCACCGCGAGGAGCGCCGAAATCGCCACGGGGTTGGAAGTCACCACGGGGAGGACGTGCATCACCGCGGGGAGCGCCTTGGCCGGCAAAACGGTCGTTAAAACCACCCTTGCGTTCGTAGCTGAAGCCTTCACGGGCTGCACCACCGAAGTCGCGGGAGTTTTCGCCAAAGCCACGGTTGCCACCGCCTTCAGGGCGTCCGCCGAAACCACGCACTTGGCCATAACCGCCTTCACGGGGAGCGCCATCGCGCTGACCGCCACCGAAGCCGCCTTCACGTGGGCCGCCGAACTTGCGTTCGCGAGGCTGGAAGTCGCCGCCACGGCCACGGCCACCAAAGCTGGGGCGTGACTCAGGAGCGCGCTGCTGGGGTTCCAAGCCGGGAATAGTCTCGGGCTTGATCGGCTGGCGGCTGTAGGCTTCGATGTCGAAAATCTTGCGACGATCGCGGAACTCAGCGAATGTCACAGCCAGACCATCACGGCCCGCACGACCGGTACGGCCGATACGGTGGGTGTAGTCCTCCGCCTTCATGGGCAGACCGAAGTTGAACACGTGGGTGATGGTAGGCACGTCGATACCACGGGCAGCCACATCAGTCGCCACCAGAATCTGTACTTGGCCTTGACGCAAAGCCATCAGGCGGCGGTTGCGCAGACCCTGGCTCAGGGCGCCGTGCAGGGCCACTGCAGAGAAGCCGTCTTGCTGCAGGTCGTTGGCCAAGCCATCGCACTCGATTTGGGTGCTGGCGAACACCACGGCTTGGTTGATGGTGGTGTCACGCAACCAGTGGTCCAACAGCTTGCGCTTGTGCTGGGCGTTGTCAGCCCAGAACAGCACTTGCTTGATGTTGGCGTGCTTTTCTTGCGGGCTGTCGATAGTCACGCGCTGGGGTTCACGCATCACGCGGGCAGCCAGTTGCTGAATGCGGGGCGCGAACGTGGCGCTGAACATCATGGTCTGCTTGCGGTCGATGGTGAGCTGGTTGATTTCAGCCAGGTCATCGGAGAAGCCCAGGTCCAACATGCGGTCGGCTTCGTCCACCACCAGGAACTGGACTTGGTCCAGCTTGATTTGCATGGAGCGTTGCAGGTCCAGCAAACGGCCGGGAGTCGCCACCACCAGGTTGGCGTTTTGCAGCTTGGCAATTTGCAACTGGTAAGGCATGCCGCCCACGATGTTGGCCACGCGCAGACCACGGCAGTGCTGCACCAGGTCGATGGCGTCGTGCGCGACTTGCTGGGCCAGTTCACGGGTGGGGCAAACGATCAGGGCGCCAGGAGTAGGAGCCTTGAAGTTGCGGGGGTTGGTGGGGTCTTTGCGCTTGGCGCGCTTGGGAGCAGGCTCGCCTTTGGCGGCAGCGTCAGCGCAAGCTTGTTCGTATTCAGCGCGCTCAGCTTCTTCCGCTTCGGCTTGCTGGGTCAACAAAGTGTGCAACACGGGCAACAGGAACGCAGCGGTCTTGCCGGAACCGGTCTGGCTGGACACCATCAGGTCGACAAACTTGCCAGCTTTTTCGGAACCCACACCGGCCATGGCCAAAGGAATGGCCTTTTGTTGCACGGTGGTAGGTTGGGTGTAGCCCAGATCTTTACAAGCTTGCACCAGCGCGGGGGCCAGACCCAGCTCCACAAAACCGTTGGGAGCCTCAGGGGCAGCAGCTTCAACAGCCTCTGTTTCCACGGCGGTGGGTGCGTTGGATTCCACAGAAGTTGCGGAAACGGAAAGGTTTTCGGCAGGCGCGAATTCGCCTGTCACTTCAAAAGCGTCAGTCATATTTTTTCTCACACGAAAGCACCGCAAGTTGTGCGGCTGCTCCGTCAATGGTTAAAAAACATCAACCATCAAACGGAACCTGCTCTGACCCGCCAAGGGGTGTATTTCAGTGCTGGGGGCGTATATCGCTTTGAAAAAGCGTGCCCGGTGAATGAAGGGAGATGTACAAATCTCGCAAGCCGCTAACTAGCGTTACCTGCGAAGCCCACGATTATGGCATGGATTCGGGTTTATACCTAATTTAATTTCAAAAAGTGCTCACGGTAGTGTGCTAACTCTTCAATGGACTCGTTGACATCCGCCAATGCCGTGTGCTTCTGCTGCTTTTTGAAGGACTCGGCCACTTCGGGCTTCCAGCGCTTGGCCAGCTCCTTGAGGGTGCTGACGTCGAGGTTACGGTAGTGGAAGAAGGCTTCCAGCTTGGGCATGTACTTGACCAGGAAGCGCCGGTCCTGCCCGATGGTGTTGCCACACATGGGCGACACTCCTGCGGGCACATATTGAGCCAAAAACGCAATCAGGGCTGCCTCGGCTTCGGCTTCCGTCACGGTAGATGCCTTGACCTTGTCGATCAAGCCGCTCTTGCCATGCGTGCCTTTGTTCCAGGCGTCCATTTTGTCGAGCTGGGCGTCCGACTGGTGAATCACAAACACCGGGCCTTCGACCCGCTGGCCCAGGTGCGGGTCGGTCACGATCACTGCAATTTCTAGCAGGCGGTCGGTTTCAGGTTCCAGACCCGTCATTTCACAATCCAGCCAGACGAGGTTTTTGTCGGATTTGATGAGCACGGGCGCGATGGGGGAGTTTTGTTCAGCCATGCCGCCATTGTCGCCGATGGCCTAAACTCTGCCGCCATGCAAGACACCCCGTTTGAATTCTCGCCATCCCTGTGGATGAGCTTCTTTTTCGCTGTCACCCTGGTCGCCAGCGTCGTGCTGAAATTCTGGCTGGCCAGCCGCCAAGTGCGCCATGTGGCCCGCCACCGCAACGCCGTGCCTGCGCCCTTCGCCGACCACATTGCACTGGCAGACCACCAGAAAGCGGCGGACTACACCATCGCCCAAGCCCGCCTGGGACTCTTGGAGCTGGCGTGGGGCACAGCCGTCTTGCTGGGCTGGACCCTGATGGGCGGTTTGCACACGCTGAACCAGACGCTACTGGCGTGGTTCGATGGCCAATTCAGCAGCGCCCTGCCGCAGCAACTGGCTTTGCTGCTGGGGTTTTCCATCATCGGCTCCATCATCGACCTGCCCTTCTCCCTGTACCGCACCTTTGTGCTGGAGCAGCGCTTCGGGTTCAACCGCATGACACCCAAACTCTGGTTGATCGACGCCGCCAAAGGCTTGTTTTTCAGTGCATTGATCGGTCTGCCCCTTGCCGCTCTGGCCCTGTGGGTCATGGGTGCTACCGGCAGCCTCTGGTGGCTGTGGACCTGGAGCCTCTGGATGGGCTTTAGCGTCTTGATGATGCTGGTGTACCCCACGTGGATTGCGCCGCTATTCAACCAATTCAAACCGCTGGAAGACGCCACCTTGAAAGAGCGCGTATCCGCCTTGATGGCGCGCTGCGGATTCACTTCCAAAGGCTTTTACGTGATGGACGGCAGCAAGCGCAGCGCCCATGCCAACGCCTACTTCACCGGCTTCGGGGCTTCCAAGCGGGTGGTGTTTTACGACACCTTGCTGGCGCAGCTGAACCCTGACGAAGTGGATGCCGTGCTGGCCCACGAACTCGGCCACTTCAAATACGGCCACATTACCAAGCGCATGGTGTCCTTGTTCGGCCTGAGCCTGCTGGCGTTTGCGCTTTTGGGCTGGGTCAGTCAACAGGCATGGTTCTACACCGGGCTGGGAGTTGGCCCGAACATGACAGGGAGCAACGATGCACTGGCCCTGCTCTTGTTCATGATGGTCCTGCCGCTGGCCGGCAGCTTCACCGGTCCCTTGTTTGCCCAGCTCTCCCGCAAGCACGAATTCGAAGCCGATGCCTACGCCGTGGCCCACGCGAATGGTGCAGCGCTCTCATCCGCGCTGCTCAAGCTGTACAAGGACAATGCGTCCACCCTCACCCCCGATCCGGTGTACGTGAAGTTTTACTATTCCCACCCTCCGGCTCCCGAGCGACTGGCCCGTATGCCTGCCGCCGCCCCCGTCCTCGCCACTGCTTGAATTGATAAAAATATGCCTTCAGCCCCCGCCAGAACTGCGCTAACAGCTACACAAATCATAGCAAGCCTCGCCAAAACCGAAGGCTGGAAGCTCTATGGTGACGGCGCGGATGTCGCCATCGAAAAGACCTACCGCTTCGAGAACTTTCTCAAGACCATGGCCTTTGTGAACGCGGTCGCCTACATTGCAGAACAGCAGGATCACCATCCTGAACTCTTGCTCACCTACAGCAGCTGCAGCGTGCGCTTCAACACCCATGACGTGCAGGGTGTATCCCGCTCTGACTTTGAGTGCGCCGCGCTGGTGGATGCACTCATCGGCACGGCTACGAGCCCGGCTGGCACCACCGCATGAGTACCGCCCTTTGAATCAGCACCTGCTTGAACCCGGCTTGGTCGTGGCGGGCCATGGACGCCATGTGTGGGTAGAAACACCCGATGGCCGTCGCCTGATCTGCCACCCCCGCGGAAAGAAGAGCGTCACCGTGGTGGGCGACCAAGTGCTCTGGAAGGCGACGCAGGATGAAGGCACCATTGAAAAGGTGCTGCCCCGGCGTAACCTGTTTTACCGGCAGGACGAAATCCGCACCAAGTCATTTGCCGCGAACCTCGACCAGGTGCTGATTTTGATCGCGGCAGAGCCCGAGTTTTCGGAGAGCCAGCTGTCACGGGCCTTGATTGCCGCAGAGGCCGAGCGCATCCGCCCCATCATCGCCTTGAACAAGAGCGATTTGGCAGAGCCCTTCGGGCGGGCGTGGGACCGGCTGGGCATCTACCGCAACATGGGCTACACCCTGCTGCCCTTGGCACTCAAGCCCAAGGCGGAAGGCGCGCCCGCCACCGAACTGGCGCTGTTGCTGGAGCTGATGCAGGGCAAAACCACCCTGGTGCTCGGCCCCTCGGGCTCCGGCAAAAGCACGCTCATCAACCGGCTGCTGCCGCATGCCGACGTGTTGACCAATGAAATCTCTACCGCCCTGAATTCGGGCAAACACACCACTACCAGTACCAGCCTGTATTGGGTGGACGAGGCCAAAACCACAGCAGTGATTGATTCACCAGGCTTCCAGGAATTCGGGCTCAACCACATTGACCCCATGCACCTGGCCGGTTTGATGCCTGACATCAAGGCCCACGCGGGTGACTGCAAGTTTTACAACTGCAGCCATCTGCATGAACCCGGCTGCGGCGTATTAAATCAAATGAAAGAGGCCTCTGGCGCAGGTGGAATCAGCGCTAACCGCTACAAAATTTATAGCGATTTATTTGCCGAGCTATCCCAAACCCGGTACTAGCCACTAGCTGGGCTTGTTGGCAACCCGCCGGAATCAGCCGATCAGGCGTGCCAGCGACAGCAGGGCCAGGAACACCATCCACATCACCACGGTGCGCCACACGAGGCCAACCACCGCCCGCAGGTGGGCCGGCTCGGGCGTGAGGGCTGCGGCGTCCACCTCTTCGCCCAAACGGACATTGACCGCACCGGCCGTGGCCGCCAGCACCACGCCATCGTTGTCCAAGGGGTGGGCCGCCTCATGCCGGCGCCAGCTGTCCACCGCATCTTCAAAACTGCCAACGAATGCAAAACTCAGGGCCGTGACACGGGCCGGGAGCCAGTCGATGGCTTCCCATGCACGCAAAGCCCGCTCGCGCACCGCATCGCTCACCGGTGGAAGCTCAGGCTTGGGGGCACGCTTGGCAAACACGGCCAAATACTCGGTGACGCGGTAAAACACCGCGCCAGCCGGACCCAGGCCCAAAGCAGCGAGGATGGAATACCAGACAAACACGCCAAACACATGCCGGTGCGCGCTCAACACCGAGTGCTCGATCACGTGGCGGACAATTTCACTACGAGGCAACTCACTGGCATCCATGCGCTTCCAGCTGGCCAAGGCAGCGCGTGCCGCGGCCTCATCACCTGCGAGCAAGGCGTCCCGGATCAGGGTGAAATGGTGGCTGAACTGGCGAAAGCCCAAGGTCGCATACAGAATGACTACGTTCCACACAGCTGCCGCAATCCACCCGAGCTGCCAGATCAGCAACCAGTGCACCGCCAACACGATCAAGGCAGGCCCCAAGGCGGCCAGGCACCACGCCAACCAGGCATGGGGAGTGGCGCCTGCATCGAAGTTGCGCAAGACCCAGCGGACCCAGTTGCGCACGGTGTTGTGCACCGGATTGATCTGCGGCAGGGGCTTGGCCTGCTCCAACAACAGCGCCAGCAATATGGAGATGAAGCTCATGGACCGATCATACCCAGCGATGCGCCCGCTCAGGCACGCAAGAAGTGGTAGAAGTTGCGCAACATGCCAGCCGTCGCGCCCCAGATGAACCACTCCATGCCCTGCGCTTCATACGGCATGGAATACCACTCGCGGCTGGCCCCCTCCCATTGCATGCGATGACGGCGGTGGTGGGCGGGGTTCATCAAAAAACTCAAGGGCACCTCAAACAGATGGGCGACCTCATCCGGGTTGGGCGTGAGTTGGATGGAGGGCTCCACCAATGCCACCACTGGGGTCACGATGAAGGCACTGCCCGTGGTGTAGTGGGGCAAAATTCCCAGCACTTCGACGGATGCGGGGTTCAAGCCTACCTCTTCCTGCGCCTCGCGCAAGGCGGTGGCGACCGCATCTACGTCCGTAGCGTCGGCCTTGCCCCCCGGAAAGGCAACCTGCCCAGAGTGGCTTGAAAGATGGGCGGTGCGCTGGGTGAGCAACACCATGGGTTGCTCGCGCAACACAATGGGGATCAGCACGGAGGCATGGGCTGGCTCCCGTTCCGAAAACTTGAACTCTGCACGAAGCTCAGGGGACCAGACCGGAGGGTGCCTGAACCGCTGTCGCAAAGCATCCGGCAGGAGCGCTGCGGCAGACACTGCAGGCAAGTGGCGGCCTACTTCCAACACGGGAACGCGGCGTGGATCGAAGGCAGGCAATGTGCGGGCGGAGGTAGTCAAGTTTGCTTCCCATGAAAAAAGCCGCCACAGCTTGACACCGGGGCGGCTTTCACAAAGAACTTGCAGCAGATTACGCAGCAGTCTTCTTCGCTGGCAGCTTTTCCTTGATACGAGCAGACTTGCCGCTACGGTCACGGAGGTAGTACAGCTTGGCACGACGCACGTCACCACGACGCTTGACTTCGATGCTGGCGATCAGAGGAGAGTAGGTTTGGAATGTACGTTCCACGCCTTCGCCGCTGGAGATCTTGCGCACGATGAAGCCACTGTTCAGGCCACGGTTACGCTTGGCGATAACCACGCCTTCGTAAGCCTGCACGCGCTTGCGGTTACCTTCAACCACGTTCACGCTCACGACAACGGTGTCGCCGGGTGCGAATTCGGGGATTGTTTTGCCGAGGCGGGCGATTTCTTCCTGCTCGAGCGCTTGGATGATGTTGCTCATAGTTTCCTTCGTGATCTTGCTCGCGCCGGCACCGGAATTGGCGCCAATATCAAACCCAAAAAAGTTTGTTATCTGGCCGGGCAGAGGATCGGTTAGCCCTCGATTATAGCCAATTCAATCCTTGGCCTGCAACATCCGCTCTTCCTTGGCGGTAATGAGCCCCTGACTCCGGGCAGCCTCCAAAATATCCGGACGATGCGCTGCCGTCAATTGCAGGCGCTGGGCACGCCGCCACTCCTCAATACGCGCATGGTGGCCCGACATCAACACCGGGGGTACCGGCATGCCGGACCACTCCTCCGGACGGGTGTAGTGCGGACAATCCAGCAAGCCGTCCAACGCGGGGTTGAAGCTATCTTGGTGATGGCTATCTGCATCAGACAGCACGCCCGGCTGCAGACGCGCCACCGCATCCAACAACGCCATGGCAGCGATCTCTCCACCCGACAACACGAAGTCGCCGAGGCTGATCTGGAGATCCACATACCGGTCGATAAAACGCTGGTCTATGCCCTCGTAGCGGCCACATAGCAAAATGGCGCCGTCGCTGCGGGACCATTGCTCCACGGCAGCATGGTGCAAGGGCTGACCGATGGGGGAAAACAGTACGACAGGAGCGGCATCACTGCGCTGCGCGCGAATCGCCAGCAAGGCAGCCTCCAAGGGCTCGGCCATCATCACCATGCCAGGGCCGCCACCGAAGGGACGATCGTCGACCCGGCGGTAATTGCCAGATGCGAAGTCGCGGGGATTGTGAAGGTGCACATCCATCAAACCACTCTCGTAGGCGCGGCGTGTGATGCCTGCCGTCAGCAAGGGCGCAAACAGCTCGGGAAAAAGCGTGATGATGTCGAAGCGCACAGCAGGCGCCTCAATAGTCCAGTTGCCAGTCCACGCGGATGGTCTTGTCGGCCAAACTGACGTCGTCAACGTAAGCAGAAACGAAGGGAATCATTCGTTCGACCGGTTTGCCGTCCTGCATGGCTTCGATGACCAAGACCGTTTGCGGCCCCGTCGACATCAGCTCACGGACTACACCCAGCGGCTCATCTTCGCGATTGACCACCTGCAAGCCAATCAGATCGACCCAATAAAACTCGTCCGCAGCAGCTTTGGGGAAAGTCGCGCGCGAGATAAAAATACGGGAGCCTTTGAGGGCTTCGGCGCCATTCCTGTCCTCAATGCCGGCCGCACAAGCGACCACCGAGTCAGAATGGACTTTGGATTCTTTGACCGCCATGAGCGCAGTGCCAGAAAAAGGCTTTACCCCTTTTTCAGTAGGCAGCAAGTACCACTGGCGCGCAGAAAAAAGTGCTTCGGGATGAGCACTGTAAGGCAGGACTTTGAACCAGCCTTTGATACCCCAAGCGTCCGCAATGCGACCGACTTCGATGGCGTCTGCCGGCAATTCGGCGACTTCGAGTCCTGTGAGCATGGGTGGGAATATCAACCGGCGTACGGCGCCAAGCGACGCACGCCGGTTACACCATTAAGCAGCTTTTTTAGCGGCTTGGTTGATCAGGCGTTCCACGGTAGGAGATGCCTGTGCGCCAACGCCCTTCCAGTAGGTCAAGCGGTCTTGCGCAATACGGATGCTTTCTTCGTTTTCCTTGGCGATAGGGTTGTAGAACCCGATACGCTCGATGAAGCGGCCGTCGCGACGGGTGCGCTTGTCAGCAACAACGATATTGAAAAACGGGCGGGCTTTTGCACCACCACGAGCGAGTCGAATGACGACCATGATTTATCCTTTGGGTAGCTGAGAGAATTCAGCCTTGAACTCAGAGTTTGAGACACGCAACTGACCACCCGGCCAGTGACACTCTGAATAGCCCTCCATTATAGCGTTATCTATTTCATGACCACAATCCGCCCCAGCACAGAAGCCGACATCCACGCCATCAGCGCCATCTATGCCCACCATGTACTGACAGGAACCGGCACGTTTGAAACCACGCCCCCCACGGAAGACGATATGCGTAACCGGCGGGCAGATGTATTGGCCAAAGGCCTCCCCTATCTGGTCGCAGAAATAGAGGGCAAAGTCGCGGGCTTTGCGTATTGCAATTGGTTCAAACCGCGCCCTGCGTACCGGTTTTCCGCGGAAGACTCCATTTATCTCGCACCAGAATCCCACGGCAAAGGACTCGGAAAGCTGCTACTCACTGAATTGATGGCGCAAGCCGAGCGCTGCGGCGTGCGCAAGTTGATTGCCGTCATCGGAGACTCTGCCAATGCCGGATCGATTGGCGTGCATACCAGTTGCGGCTATGACAAAGTGGGCGTGATCGCTGCCTGCGGTTGGAAGTTTGATCGATGGCTGGACATCGTGCTGATGGAAAAAGCCATTGGCGCAGGACACAGCACGCCTCCCGTAGACTCCGCCGCATGAAAAACAAAACGCTGGCCGTCTGGCTAACACTCACGGTGGGCGCGCTTGGCCTGCACCGGCTGTACCTGGGACGCTACGACTGGATTGCCAAGCTCGCTCCCGTTCCTACCCTGCTGGGGCTGTATGGGGTGCTGCGGGCACGCAGCCTCGGAGTGGATGACCAACTAAGTTGGCTGCTGATGCCTTTGCTGGGCTTTGTTTTGGCGGCTTGCGCCCTAAACGCCCTGATTTATGGACTGATGAGCTCCGAGAAATGGAATGCCCGCTTCAACCCACAACAACCGGAAAGCCCATCAGGAGATACCAACTGGCTCACCGTCAGCGGCCTCGTGGCCGCCTTGGGGCTTGGCACCACGGTCTTGATGGCCACTTTGGCTTTCAGCATCCAGCGCTCTTTTGAGTACCAGATGCAAGAAAGCACCTCCTCCGCCTCTGCAGAACTCGTTAAAAAATCTGCAAACTGACCCAGTAGGCGATCGCTGCGACGAAAGCCGCGGCGGGAATGGTCAGGACCCACGCCCACACGATGTTGCCCGCTACCCCCCAACGCACCGCACTGGCGCGTTGGGTGGAGCCCACGCCCACAATCGCGCCGGTGATGGTGTGGGTTGTGGACACCGGAATGCCCAGCGCCGTGGCCAGAAACAGTGTCATGGCCCCACCAGTTTCAGCACAAAAGCCGCCCACCGGTTTGAGCTTGGTAATTTTCTGGCCCATGGTGCGCACAATCCGCCAGCCGCCAAACATGGTGCCTGCACCAATCGCGATGTAACAAGACACAATCGTCCAAGTGGGTGGCGCAGTGTCGCTTGCAGAAACATAGCCGGTTGCAATCAGCATCATCCAGATAATGCCGATGGTCTTTTGCGCGTCATTGCCACCATGGCCTAAGCTATAAGCGCCCGCGCTCAGCAACTGCAGACGGCGGAACCACTTGTCAATCCGCGACGGGCGGGCACGACGAAAAATCCAAGCCACTGCAACCATCATGGCCGAGCCCAGTGTGAAGCCCAACAAAGGCGACACAAAAATAAAGGCAACCGTCTTCAGAATACCTGCCGAAATCAATGCACTGGCACCTGCTTTCGCAATCACGGCGCCGACAATGCCGCCGATCAACGCATGCGAGGAACTGCTGGGAATGCCGTAGTACCAAGTGATCACGTTCCAGGTAATGGCTCCCACCAATGCGCCGAACACCACATGGGTATCCACCACACCGGGTTGCACAATGCCCTTGCCTACCGTCGCGGCAACGCTCAGGTGGAAGATAAAAATGGCAATAAAGTTGAAAAAGGCAGCAAAAATCACCGCCTGACCGGGCTTGAGCACGCCGGTGGACACCACGGTCGCGATCGAGTTCGCCGCATCATGAAACCCGTTCATGAAGTCGAACATCAGCGCGAGTGCCACCAACAGGGCCACGACCCACAGGGCTGTCTGGACTTGTTCCATCGTAGTAAGCCTGCGGGTTGAATCAGGAGTTCTCGAGGATGATGCCCTCGATCACATTGGCTACGTCTTCACACTTGTCGGTGATGGTTTCCAGCAGCTCGTAAATGGCCTTGAGCTTGATCAGCTCGCGCACATCTTCCTGTTCGCGGAACAACTTGCTCATGGCCGTACGCATCACGCGGTCGGCATCCGACTCCAGACGGTCGATTTCTTCGCAGGTTTTCAATGCGGCTTCAGCCGTTGCCGTGTCGGCAATATCCGCCAGCAATTTCACAGCATCGCGCAGACGTTCGCAGCATTTGACGCTCAGATCGGTCAAACGGACGATTTCTTCCGTCATCACGCGCACATCGTAAAGCGCCATGGTTTCCGCAGAGTCCTGGATCAGGTCAGCCACATCGTCCATGGTGTTGATCAGCGAGTGAATCTGCTCACGATCAATCGGCGTAATGAAAGTGATGTGGATGGCCTTGTTCACCTCGTGCGTCACACGATCAGCCGCACGCTCCGCATCGTCCACTTCCTGGTTGTATTTGGCACGCAAGTCGGCATCGCTGTAATTAGCCACCAACTTGGAAAACGCCTGAGCCGCCTCCACGATGCGGTCCGCATGCTGATTGAACATCTCAAAAAAATTGCCTTCACGAGGCAACAGCTTTCCAAACAACATGCGGGGCTCCTAACGGTTAAATATGTCAGCCATGTGACTGATTTAAGAATGCCCGCGAGTTTAACCGCCTATAGCCTTGTGGGTTTCAGGCGGTTACGGAGCCCGAAAGATGAAGTACACCGCGCCCACCATGCAAAGCCCGGCCCAGACAAAATCCATTTTGAAGGGCTGCTTCATGTACACCATGGCAAAGGGCAAAAACACGGTGAGCGTGATGACCTCTTGCATGATTTTGAGTTGCGCAATCGAAAAGCCTGCCTGCTGAAAGCCTATGCGGTTCGCCGGCACTTGCAACAAGTACTCAAACAACGCGATACCCCAGCTGACCATGGCCGCGGCGTACCAGGGCGCAGTGGCCAGGTTCTTCAAGTGCCCGTACCAAGCAAATGTCATGAACACATTGCTCAGGACGAGCAGCAGCACCGTCTGCACAGAAAAGGGAATGGAGGACAAAAACTCATTTCCCAATTATCCCGCTGCCTATAAAAAAAGCCCTGCAACCGAAGTTGCAGGGCTTCTGCTACGAATGGCGCAGGGGCGCCAAAGCGACAGATTACTTCACAGTGGCAGCAGACTCGGTGTAGTCGCTGATCTTGTCAAAGTTCAGGTACTGGTACACCTTGTCGCTGGCGGCAGTCAGCACGCCCATGTCAGCCAGGTACTCTTCCTTGGTAGGAATGCGACCCAGCTTGGAAGCGATAGCTGCCAGTTCGGCCGAGCCCAAGTACACATTGCTGTTCTTGCCCAGACGGTTGGGGAAGTTGCGGGTGGACGTAGAGAACACCGTGGCGCCCTCTTTCACCTGCGCCTGGTTGCCCATGCACAAGCTGCAGCCCGGCATTTCCATGCGGGCACCGGCACCACCCAGCACACCGTAGTGGCCTTCGTCGCTCAGTTGCTTGGCGTCCATCTTGGTAGGCGGTGCAATCCACAGTTTGACCGGAATGTCGCGCTTGCCTTCCATCAGCTTGGAAGCTGCACGGAAGTGACCGATGTTGGTCATGCAGGAGCCGATGAACACTTCATCGATCTTGGCACCGGCCACTTCGGCCAATGTCTTCACATCGTCCGGGTCGTTGGGGCATGCCACGATAGGCTCATGGATGTCGGCCAGGTCGATTTCGATAACGGCTGCGTATTCCGCATCCGCGTCGCCTTGGAGCAGCTCGGGGTTCTTGAGCCAGGCTTCTTGCGCCGCGATACGGCGGGCCAAGGTGCGGGCATCCGCGTAGCCATTGGCAATCATCCACTTCATCATGGTGATGTTGCTGGTGACGTACTCTTGGATAGGCTCTTTGTTCAGGTGCACGGTGCAACCGGCGGCGGAACGCTCAGCAGACGCGTCAGACAACTCAAACGCCTGCTCGACCTTCAGATCCGGCAAACCTTCGATTTCGAGGATACGGCCAGAGAAGATGTTCTTCTTGCCCTTCTTCTCAACCGTCAGCAGGCCAGCCTTGATGGCGTACAAAGGAATCGCGTTCACCAGGTCACGCAGGGTCACACCGGGCTGCATCTTGCCCTTGAAGCGCACCAACACCGACTCGGGCATGTCCAAAGGCATCACGCCCGTCGCGGCCGCAAAGGCCACCAGACCGGAACCTGCGGGGAAGCTGATACCGATAGGGAAACGGGTGTGGCTGTCGCCACCGGTGCCCACGGTGTCAGGCAACAACATGCGGTTGAGCCAAGAGTGGATCACGCCGTCACCGGGACGCAAGGACACGCCGCCACGGGTGCTGATGAAGTCGGGCAGTTCGTGGTGCATCTTCACGTCCACGGGCTTGGGGTACGCCGCGGTGTGGCAGAACGACTGCATCACCAAGTCGGCAGAGAAGCCCAGGCAAGCCAGGTCTTTAAGCTCGTCGCGGGTCATCGGGCCGGTGGTGTCTTGGGAGCCGACAGAGGTCATCTTGGGCTCGCAGTAGGTACCGGGGCGCACGCCTTGACCTTCAGGCAAACCGCAAGCGCGACCGACCATCTTCTGTGCCAAGCTGAAACCCTTCTTGGTGTCAGCAGGGTTCTGGGGCAGGCGGAACAAAGTGGAAGGTGGCAAGCCCAGTGCTTCACGGGCTTTGGCAGTCAAGCCACGGCCGATGATCAAGGGGATACGGCCACCGGCACGCACTTCGTCAAACAGCACATCGCTCTTGACCTGGAAGGATGCGATTTCCTTGCCGTCTTTGAAGGCCTTGCCGTCGTAGGGACGCAGTTCCACCACGTCACCCATGTTCATCTGGTTCACGTCCAGCTCGATCGGCAGAGCGCCCGCATCTTCCATGGTGTTGTAGAAGATCGGAGCGATTTTGGTGCCCAGGCACACGCCGCCGAAACGCTTGTTGGGCACGTAAGGAATGTCTTCACCGGTGAACCACAACACCGAGTTGGTGGCGGACTTGCGGCTGGAGCCGGTGCCCACTACGTCACCCACGTAGGCCACGAGGTTGCCACGGGCGCGCAGGTCTTCGATGAACTTGACCGGGCCGCGCTTGCCATCTTCCTCAGGGGTAATGCCATCGCGCTTGTTCTTCAACATGGCCAATGCGTGCAAAGGAATGTCTGGACGGCTCCAGGCGTCAGGCGCAGGAGACAGGTCGTCGGTGTTGGTTTCGCCGGTGACCTTCAGGATGGTCACGGTGATGCTCTGGGGCACTTCTGGGCGGCTGGTGAACCACTCGGCATCGGCCCAGCTTTGCAGCACGGCCTTGGCGAAGGTATTGCCCTTGTCGGCCTTTTCCTTGACGTCGTGGAACTGGTCGAACATCAACAGGGTTTTCTTCAGGCCTTCGGCAGCTTCTGCAGCCACGGCAGCATCGTCCAGCAGATCCACCAACGGGCTGATGTTGTAGCCGCCCAGCATGGTGCCCAGCAGTTCAGTGGCACGGGCGCGGGAGATCAGAGCGCACTTTTCAGTGCCGTGGGCCACAGCGGCCAGGTAGCTGGCCTTGACCTTGGCAGCATCGTCCACACCCGCGGGCACGCGGTGGGTAATCAGGTCCACGAGGGTGGCTTCTTCGCCAGCGGGGGGCGCCTTCAGCAACTCAATCAGTTCGCCGGTCTGCTTGGCAGACAAAGGCAGGGGGGGAATGCCCAACGCAGCGCGTTCAGCTACATGGTCTCGGTAAGCTTGCAACATCTTCACTCTCCTTCAAAAACAATAAAAACAGCCTCTAGCGCTCGCGCCGTCTGCGCAAGCAGCTACTTATTTCATAGCAGAGCCTGGCGGTGTTGCCACCGGCAAAGGCTCCAGCAAACTGGGTGCCGGGTTCTTTTCCATCGCCAGGGCGACCGCCTGCTGCTCCGGATTGGCGCACGCATCTGCCAAGCGACGGCCATTTTTTTGGTCCATCAACATCGATTTGTTGGCCAGTTGCAGCCACACAGCTCCAGCGCTCGTGTCTTCCAGACGCACCGCGCCAGTGCTCGTAGGCACCGGCACCATGGCAAACCGCTGTTTGCCGGACTGCACCACAAAATGGCCTGCATGCTGGGGGTGCGGCTCCACCGAAACCTTTTGCGACAACTCGCAAGGCACCACGCCGACCACGACCCGCTGCGCCCAGGCCATTTGCTCGGGGGTAAGGGTGACGGGCGCCAAATCGGGCGCCGATGGTGCAATTACCACCGATTTATGTGCCGGGCGCTTTTTGGCAGGCGCCGCAGGGGTACTAGCCCAGACCGAACTCGCAGACAAGGCCAGCAGCAACGCGGCCCCCATCACATTCATCGTCTTCATACAGCAACTCCTGCCAACGAGGGCGTAGCAAAGTAGGAATGCATATCTTCCGGCAAGGGCACACCCGTCGCGTGGGCGCGCTCCAGCAACTGCCAGAAGAAGCGGTAACTGGCCCGGTCATGCAAGACCCCGGCCACGGACACTGGCGCCCACGACGCAGTGGCCGCCCGGCGAATCACCTCTGCCGCCTGCTCCACCGCCTGCGCATCGGGGGCCAAGGCCCGCACGATGGGGCGGATCTGGTCCGGGTGGATGCTCCACATCCGGGTGTAGCCCAAGGCTTGGGCCGCGTAACGCGCAGAGCGCGCCAGCGCTTGGGTATCTTTAAATTCAGTCACGATGCAGTGCGAAGGCACCTTGCCGTGGGCATGGCAAGCACTGGCAATGTCCATCTTGGCGCGAACGACCAGGGGATGATGGAATTGGTCCAGCGTCTCCGCGTCAGTGGCAGCCCGCACGCCCATGGCCGTTGCAGGAATGGCGCCACCGTGGCTGGAAACAAAATCCATCAGCCCGAAGCTGACAGACTCCACCCGGGGGTGGGCCGCAATATCAAAGGCGCGGTGCACAGCGGCCGGAGACTCAATCAATACATGCACGGGCAGCGCCCGGGCCGCCGGGCCCAAGGAATCCATAGCTGCGACCACGCGGTCCACATCCGCCACCGACTCGACCTTGGGCACCATCACGTAACTCAAGGCATGGGCAGCACGGCCCAGAATGATGGAAACGTCCTGCTCAAACGAGGCGTGATCCACCGCATGGACGCGCACACCGACACGGCGGCGCAAGCCTTTTGCTATCAAATCAGGAGCTGTTTGCGTAGATTGGGCGAGCGCTGCGACCATATAAGCATGGTCTAGCTCGCCACCGACAGGCGCACCATCTTCGCAGTCCAGCGTCACGTCGAAGACGCAAGCGCCGAACTCCTCGGTCATGTCGGCCTGCAATTGCAGGCTTTTGACCATGCGGGCTTCGACACCGCTGTAATGGTCGCACACCGGCAACACACCCGCAGCCCCCTGCGCACCTAAAAGGATGTCGCGGGGATGCTTCACGGGGAGCGCCGGTGCGTGGGCCAAGGCTTACAGCAGGTGCTTCACGCCGTCTTGTTCGCCTTGTAGTTCAGCCAAGGTCTTGTTGATGCACTCTTGGGAGAACGCATCGATTTCCAGACCTTCCACGATCTTGTATTCGCCATTGGCGCAAGTGACGGGGTAGCCGAACATGATTTCCTTGGGGATGCCGTATTCGCCGTTGGAAGGAATGCCCATGGTGACCCACTTGCCATTGGTGCCCAAAGCCCAATCACGCATGTGGTCGATAGCAGCATTGGCGGCAGAAGCGGCGGAAGACAAACCGCGTGCAGCAATGATGGCTGCGCCACGCTTACCCACGGTGGGCAAGAAGGTTTCGCGGTTCCAGGTCTCGTCGTTGATCATGTCCTTGACCGATGCGCCGCCAATGGTGGCGAAGCGGTAGTCCGCGTACATGGTGGGCGAGTGGTTGCCCCACACGGCCATTTTCTCGATGTCTGCCACGGCCTTGCCGGTCTTGGAAGCGATCTGGCTCAAAGCGCGGTTGTGGTCCAGGCGCAGCATGGCGGTGAAGTTCTTCGCAGGCAGATCAGGCGCTGCCTTCATCGCGATGTAAGCGTTGGTGTTGGCGGGGTTGCCGACGACCAGAACCTTCACGTTGCGGGAAGCCACAGCATTCAGGGCCTTGCCTTGGGTCGTGAAGATGGCGCCGTTGATGGCCAGCAACTCTGCGCGCTCCATGCCGGGGCCACGGGGACGGGAGCCAACCAACAAGGCGTAGTCGGTGTCTTTGAAGGCGGTCATGGGGTCAGCGTGCGCCTCAATGCCCACCAACAGAGGGAATGCGCAGTCTTCCAGCTCCATGATTACGCCCTTGAGTGCGTTCTGGGCTTTTTCGTCGGGAATTTCCAGCAATTGCAAGATCACGGGCTGGTCTTTGCCCAACATTTCGCCGGAGGCGATGCGAAACAGAAGGGCGTAACCGATTTGACCTGCTGCGCCTGTAACGGCTACGCGGACGGGTTTCTTGCTCATGGTAAAACTCCAGGAAGTGTTGAGAAAACGGCGACTGAGCAGCGCCCGCAACAAGCCGTGCTGCGCTGCAGAATGCCCGAGAGTTTACCCTCGAAATTAGTGCCCGGTCAATTTGTCTTATGTCTTATATAAGATATGATTGAGGCAATTTTTCGAGTCTGACTCGCTGCTGACAAAAACACCCGCACCATGCCCGCAAACACCCTTTCTTCGAACGACAACGCCCCAGGCGCATCGATCGATCCGGGCCTGCAAGCCGGGGCGTCAGCAACTCCCGCCTTCAGCCCGCTTTACCAGCAGATCAAGGCCCTCATCCTGCAAAGCCTGCAAAGTGGCGAATGGAAGCCCAGCACCGCCATTCCCAGCGAGCAGGAACTGGCTATCCGCTACAAGGTCAGCCAAGGCACGGTGCGCAAAGCCATTGATGAGCTGGCGGCAGAGAACCTGGTGGTCCGCCGCCAGGGCAAGGGCACGTTTGTCGCCACCCACGCGGAGCGTCACACCCAATACCGCTTCTTGCGCCTGCTGCCCGAATCCGGCGACCCGACCAGCGAGGGCCCGGCCCAGCGGCGCATCATCGATTGCAAGCGCACCCGCGCCAGCGCCGATGTGGCGCGTGCCCTGTCGCTGCGCTCCGGCGATGCCGTGCTGCAAGTGCGCCGTGTGCTCTCGTTCGCAGGCATTCCCACGATTCTGGAAGATTTGTGGTTGCCGGGCGGGCCTTTCAAAGGGCTGACGGCAGAGCGCCTGACCAGCTACGACGGAGCGATGTACGCCCTTTTTGAAACAGAATTCGGCGTGCGCATGGTTCGCGCCGAAGAAAAAATCAAGGCCGTGCTCCCCGATACAGAGCAACGCGATTTGCTGCAAATTGCCGCCGACACGCCCTTGCTTAGCGTTGAGCGCACCGCCTTCACTTACAACGACCTGCCCATGGAACTCCGCCGGGGCCTGTACCTGACCGACACACACTACTATCGAAATACGCTAAATTGACGCGCCGCACCATGCAAGTCCAATGTCAGATTGGTGCGGTGCAATAGAATTTTGGCCTGCCGTCTCCAGAATTACAAACACGTTACATCCCAAGAAAGCCCATCCATGACTGAGCTCACCTCCTCCAGCAAACGCGCGCGGCCTGAATTCCGCAACATCCATGCCTTGCATGATCTGCCCACTTACCGCTTACCCCCGGCCGGCTGGGTGTCCATCCTGCACCGCATCAGCGGCGCCATTATGTTCATCCTGATGCCTTTCATTATCTGGATGTTCGACACCTCCGTATCCTCGGAAATCTCATTTGCAAAGTTCACCAGCGTGTTTAACGCGGGCGTGGGCTTTATCCCGGGCTGGTTCGTGAAGCTGGTGGCACTGGCCATCATCTGGGCCTACCTGCACCACTTCATCGCGGGCATGCGCCATCTGTGGATGGACATCAACCACGCGGTCAGCAAAGAGTTCGGACGCAGCTCTGCCGTTGTCACTCTGGGTCTGGGCAGCCTGCTCACCATCGTGCTGGCACTCAAGCTGTTCGGCGCTTACTAACAACCACAAGAAGGAACCTCTCCATGGCAGTGAATTACGGATCCAAGCGCATCGTCGTTGGCGCGCACTACGGCTTGCGCGACTGGCTGGCGCAGCGCGTTACCGCAGTCTTGATGGCCCTGTTTACCCTGGCGCTCCTCGCGCAAGTCATCTTTTTCAAAGGCCCCATCGGCTACGACAAGTGGGCCGGCATCTTCTCCCAGCAGTGGATGAAGTTTTTGACCTTTGCCGTCATCATCGCCATGCTGTACCACGTGTGGGTGGGTGTGCGTGACATCTGGATGGACTACGTGAAATCCGTCTCCGTGCGCTTGTCCTTGCAAGTGTTTTCCATCGTTTGGTTGGTCGGCTGTGCCGGCTGGGCCATCCAGGTTTTGTGGCGTCTCTGATTACCTCCAACGGGCACTAATACATGTCTTACTCCGTTTCTAAACGCAAATTCGACGTCGTGATCGTCGGCGCCGGTGGCTCCGGCATGCGCGCTTCCCTGCAACTGGCACGTGCCGGTTTGAATGTGGCTGTTCTCTCCAAAGTGTTCCCCACACGCTCCCACACCGTGGCAGCGCAAGGCGGCATCGGCGCCAGCTTGGGCAACATGAACGATGACAACTGGCATTACCACTTCTATGACACCGTCAAGGGCTCCGACTGGCTCGGCGACCAGGACGCCATCGAATTCATGTGCCGTGAAGCCCCCAAGGTCGTGTACGACCTCGAGCACATGGGCATGCCCTTCGACCGCAACCCTGACGGCACCATTTACCAGCGCCCCTTCGGCGGCCACACCGCTAACTACGGCGAAAAGGCGGTAGAACGCGCTTGCGCTGCGGCCGACCGTACCGGCCACGCCATGTTGCACACGCTGTACCAGCAAAACGTGGCAGCCAAGACCAGCTTCTTCGTGGAGTGGATGGCGCTCGACCTGATCCGCGACGCCGAAGGCGATGTGGTCGGTGTGACCGCCTTGGAAATGGAAACCGGCGACATCCACATTCTGGAAGCCAAGACCACGTTGCTGGCCACCGGTGGCGCAGGCCGCATCTTTGCCGCCTCCACCAACGCCTTCATTAATACCGGCGACGGCCTGGGCATGGCAGCGCGTGCTGGCATCCCGCTGGAAGACATGGAGTTCTGGCAATTCCACCCCACTGGCGTGGCCGGTGCCGGCGTGTTGCTGACCGAAGGCTGCCGCGGCGAAGGCGCCATTTTGCTCAACAGCAACGGTGAACGCTTCATGGAGCGCTATGCGCCCACCCTGAAAGACTTGGCACCGCGTGACTTCGTGTCCCGCTCCATGGACCAGGAAATCAAGGAAGGCCGTGGCTGCGGTCCTAACAAGGACTACGTGCTCTTGAAGCTGGACCACCTGGGTGCCGAAACCATCCACAAGCGCCTGCCCTCGGTGTACGAAATTGGTGTGAACTTCGCCAACGTCGACATCACCAAAGAGCCCATCCCCGTGGTGCCCACCATTCACTACCAGATGGGTGGCATTCCTACCAACGTCAATGGCCAAGTGGTCGTGCAAAACGGTGACGTGCACAACCAGGTCGTCAACGGCTTGTACGCAGTGGGCGAATGCTCTTGCGTGTCCGTGCACGGCGCGAACCGCCTGGGCACCAACTCCCTGCTGGACTTGTTGGTGTTCGGCCGTGCCGCCGGTAACCACATCGTTAACTACATCAAAGGCAGCAAAGAGCACAAGCCGCTGCCCAAGGATGCTGCAGACCGCACGCTGGAGCGCGTTTCCCGCTTGGACAACGCCACCAGCGGTGAGTACGCCCAGGATGTGGCCAACGACCTGCGCGCTTCCATGCAGCAACACGCTGGTGTGTTCCGCACCCAGAAGAGCATGGACGAAGGCGTGGTCAAGATTGCCGAGCTGCGCGAGCGTGTCAAGGCCCTCAACCTCAAGGACAAGTCCAAGGTCTTCAACACCGCCCGCATCGAAGCGTTGGAAGTCGAAAACCTGATCGAGGCCGCCGAAGCCACCATCGTGTCGGCAGCTGCACGCCACGAGAGCCGCGGCGCCCACACCGTGGACGACTACGGCGATACCGCTGAGCACCCCAACGGCCGTAACGACCAAGAGTGGCACAAACACACCCTGTGGTACAGCGAGGGCAACCGCCTGAGCTACAAGCCCGTGCAGATGAAGCCTTTGACCGTGGACTCCGTGCCGCTCAAGGTTCGTACGTTCTAAAGCGAGATACAGATCATGACCAAACGCACTTTCTCCATTTATCGCTACGATCCGGACAAGGATGCCAAGCCCTACATGCAGGACATCGAGGTAGAACTCGATGGTTCCGAGCGCATGCTGCTGGACGCCTTGATGAAGCTCAAAGCCATCGATCCGTCCATCTCCTTCCGCCGCTCCTGCCGCGAAGGCGTGTGCGGCTCGGATGCCATGAACATCAACGGCAAAAACGGTCTGGCCTGCCTGACCAACATGCTGACCTTGCCCGGCAAGATCGTGCTCAAGCCCCTGCCCGGCCTGCCCGTGATCCGCGACCTGATCGTGGACATGACCCAGTTCTTCAAGCAGTACAACTCGATCAAGCCGTACCTGATCAACGACACCGTGCCGCCTGAAAAAGAGCGCCTGCAGTCTCCTGAAGAGCGCGAAGAGCTCAACGGCCTGTACGAGTGCATCTTGTGCGCCAGCTGCTCGACCAGCTGCCCCAGCTTCTGGTGGAACCCCGACAAGTTCGTGGGCCCTGCAGGTTTGCTGCAGGCCTACCGCTTCATCGCGGACAGCCGCGACCAAGCCACTGGCGAGCGTCTGGACAACTTGGAAGACCCCTACCGCCTGTTCCGCTGCCACACCATCATGAACTGCGTCGATGTGTGCCCCAAGGGTCTGAACCCCACCAAGGCCATCGGCAAGATCAAGGAAATGATGGTTTTGCGTGCCGTGTAATACAGGCCAAGGTGTAAGCGCGTGACGGAAGCATTGATTGACGAACGGGGCTTGAGCAAGCTGCAATGGCGGTGCCGGCGCGGCCTGCTGGAGAACGATTTGTTCATCGAACGCTTCTTCCGCCGGTACAGCGACACCCTCACGGTGCGCCATGCCGACGCTCTGGCCGCGCTGATGGACTTGAGCGACAACGATTTGTTGGATGTGCACTTGGCACGAAAAACGCTGTCGCAGGTGGATGCTGCACTGGACCGTGCAGACGTCCATGAAGTTTTAAAAATGTTGAGAGAACCTCTCTGAAAGGCGAAAGATGAAACTAGCGGATAACAAAGCCACCCTGTCGTTCAGCAACGGCAGCCCGAGCGTGGAAATGCCCGTGTACCAGGGCAACATCGGACCGGATGTGATCGACATCCGCAAGCTCTACGCCCAGACCGGCATGTTCACGTATGACCCCGGTTTTCTCTCAACCGCTTCCTGCCAGTCCGGCATCACCTACATCGACGGCGACAAGGGTGAACTGCTGTACCGCGGCTACCCCATTGAACAGCTGGCCACCAACGTGGACTACCTGGACACCTGCCACCTGCTGTTGAAAGGCGAACTGCCCAACGAAAGCGAGCGCACAGATTTCCACAAACTCGTGACCAACCACACCATGGTCAACGAGCAGATGCAGTTCTTCCTGCGCGGCTTCCGCCGCGACGCGCACCCCATGGCCGTATTGACCGGCTTGGTGGGCGCACTGTCTGCGTTCTACCACGACAGCACCGACATCAATAACCCCGAGCACCGCGAAATCGCAGCGATCCGCCTGATCGCCAAGATGCCTACGCTGGTTGCCATGGCTTACAAGTACGGCGTGGGCCAGCCTTTCATGTACCCGCAGAACGACCTGAGCTACTCCGGTAACTTCCTGCGCATGATGTTCGGTACGCCTTGCGAAGAGTACAAGGTCAACCCCGTGATCGAACGCGCGATGGACCGCATCTTCATCCTGCACGCAGACCACGAGCAAAACGCGTCCACCTCTACTGTGCGTCTGTGCGGCTCCTCCGGCACCAACCCGTTTGCGGCCATTGCAGCCGGTGTGGCTTGCTTGTGGGGCCCTGCCCACGGTGGCGCCAACGAAGCCTGCCTGAACATGCTGGAAGACATCCAGCGCCAAGGCGGCGTGTCCAAGGTCGGCCAGTTCATGGAGCAGGTCAAGGACAAGAACTCCGGTGTCAAGCTCATGGGCTTCGGTCACCGTGTGTACAAGAACTACGACCCCCGCGCCAAGCTCATGCAAGAGACTTGCAATGAAGTGCTGGAAGCTCTGGGCCTGGAAAACGACCCCTTGTTCAAGTTGGCCAAACAGCTGGAAAAGATTGCTCTGGAGGACGACTACTTCGTCCAGCGCAAGCTCTACCCCAACGTGGACTTCTACTCCGGCATCGTGCAGCGCGCCATCGGCATCCCTGTGAACCTGTTCACCGGTATCTTCGCCTTGGCCCGTACCGTCGGCTGGATTGCCCAGCTGAACGAAATGATCGGCGACCCTGAGTACAAGATCGGCCGCCCACGCCAGTTGTTCACCGGCTCCGTCAAGCGCGACGTCAAGCCTCTAAACCAGCGCTAAGCCCTCCCCGGCTTGCCCAGAAAACCCCGCCGCCTGCAAAGGCCGCGGGGTTTTTTATATCAAATACGGCTCTAGCGCTTATGGATCTTGCGCAAGCAGCTCCTGATTCCATAGCAAACGCCGACCTACTGCAGCACCGGCCGTTCATGCTGAAGTCTTCCCCGGCAAAGACACATGACATCGCAAAATGCGATGACCAATCCTGCAACAAGTGGGAAAATATCGCATCATCATCGTTGATTACGATGTCAATTCTTCATGCCACACATGGACCGCCCTCTCACCCGCCGAATGGACCTGACATCGCTGCAGATGTTCGTGGCCGTCTGTGAGACTGGCAGCATCGGCAAGGCGGCAGAACGAGAGTTCATTGCCCCCTCGGCACTCAGCAAGCGGCTCAGTGATCTGGAGCTGGCGCTGGGCAGCCAGCTGCTGCAGCGCCACTCCCGTGGTGTGCACCCCACCCCAGCGGGGCAAAGCCTGTTGCACCACGCCCGCAGCGTGTTCTTCAGCCTGGACCGCATGCACACCGAGCTCACGGAATATGCAGACGGCGCCAAAGGCCAGGTGCGGGTACACGCCAGCATCTCGGCCACGGTGCAGTTTCTGCCGGAAGACCTGGGCGCCTTTATCCGTAGCCATCAAGGCATCAAGATTGATCTGGAAGAGCACTTGAGCACCGAAGTCATTCGCGCCGTCGAGGAAGGTGCTGCCGATTTCGGCGTGTGCAACACGGCAGATGGCGTGGGTGAGTTGCAGACCCTGCCCTACCGGCAGGACCAGCTGGTGCTCATTGTTCCCCGCACCCATGCGCTCGCCCGAGAAGCCTCCATCGCGTTCGCGGACACCCTGGCGCTGGACCATGTGGGCCTGCATTCCAACAGCTCCATTTATGTCGCCATGCGCCAGGCTGCCACCGCGCTGGGGCAAAGCATCAAACTGCGCATTCAAGTCACCGGGCTGGATGCCATGTGCCGCATGATCCACAACGGCTTGGGCGTGGGCGTGATGCCGCTGCGCGCATTCATGCTGATGCACAACGCTGGCGAACTGGCCGCAGTGCCCCTCACCGACCCCTGGGCCCACCGCCGCATTGAGCTGGTGGCCCGCGACTTTTCGACCCTGCCGCGCAGCGCGCGCTTGCTGGTCGACCACCTAAAATCGTCTCTCTAAAGAAAGCACCTATGGCACGCACGCTCTACGACAAACTCTGGGACGACCACGTCGTCCACACCGAAGACGATGGCACCTCCATCCTCTACATCGACCGCCATCTGGTTCACGAAGTGACCAGCCCCCAGGCGTTTGAAGGGCTGCGTGAAGCCGGTCGCAAGGTCTGGCGCATCAGCTCCATCGTGGCCACTGCCGACCACAACACCCCGACCACCGGCTGGGAGCTGGGCTACGACGGCATTACCGACCCGACCAGCAAAGAGCAAGTGACTACGCTGGACAGCAACATCAAGGAATTCGGCTCTGCTGCCTACTTCCCTTTCCTGTCCAAGCGCCAGGGCATCGTGCACGTCATGGGGCCTGAAAACGGCGCCACCCTGCCCGGCATGACCGTCGTGTGCGGCGACTCCCATACCTCCACCCACGGCGCGTTTGGGGCCTTGGCGCATGGCATCGGTACCAGTGAGGTCGAGCACGTGATGGCCACGCAAACCCTGCTGGCCAAAAAGGCCAAGAACATGCTGATCAAGGTCGAAGGCACCGTCGCTCCCGGCATCACCGGTAAAGACATTGTGCTGGCCATCATCGGCAAGATCGGCACCGCAGGCGGCACCGGCTACACCATCGAGTTTGGCGGCTCCGCCATCCGTGCACTGAGCATGGAAGGCCGCATGACCGTGTGCAACATGGCTATCGAAGCCGGCGCGCGCGCGGGCCTGGTCGCCGTGGATGAAAAGACCATCGACTACGTCAAAGGCCGCCCCTTGGCCCCCGGCGCCAACGCCGCATCCCCCGAAGCTGCTGCAGTGGAGTGGGACCAGGCGGTCGCCTTCTGGAAGACCCTGCACTCTGACGCCGGCGCGCATTTCGACACCGTGGTCGAGCTGGACGCTACCCAGATCGTGCCGCAAGTCACTTGGGGCACCTCGCCAGAAATGGTGCTGGGCGTAGACGCCACCGTGCCGGACCCCGACAAAGAAAAAGACGCCAACAAGCGTGGCGCCATCGAGCGGGCACTCACCTACATGGGCCTGGAGCCCGGCAAGCCTTTGAACGATTTGTTCGTGGACAAGGTATTCATCGGCTCCTGCACCAACAGCCGCATCGAAGACATGCGCGAAGCCGCAGCGGTGGTGAAGAAGCTGGGCCAGAAAGTCGCCAAAAACATCAAGCTGGCCATGGTCGTGCCCGGCTCCGGCTTGGTCAAAGAACAGGCCGAACGCGAAGGCTTGCACGAGATCTTCAAGGCCGCCGGCTTTGAGTGGCGCGAGCCCGGCTGCTCCATGTGCCTGGCCATGAATGCCGATCGCCTGGAGCCCGGTGAGCGCTGCGCCTCCACCAGCAACCGCAACTTTGAAGGCCGCCAGGGTGCCGGTGGCCGCACCCACCTGGTGAGCCCCGCCATGGCGGCGGCGGCTGCCATCCACGGCCATTTTGTTGATATCCGCAAGTTCGCCTGAGCCCCAGAAAGGACTGAATATGAAAACCACACTCATCGCCGCATGCGCCGCTGCCCTGCTGTTGCTGTCTGCCTGCAACACGGTCAAAGGTATGGGTCAGGACCTGCAAAAAGCAGGCGAAAAAATTGAAGGCGCTGCCAAAAAATGAAAAACTTTACCGTTCACCAAGGGCTGGTTGCGCCCATGGACCGCGAAAACGTGGATACCGACGCGATCATCCCCAAGCAATTTCTCAAATCCATCCGCAAAACCGGCTTCGGCCAGAACCTGTTTGACGAATGGCGCTACCTGGACGCGGGCTTCCCCGGCCAGGACCCCGCCAGCCGCAAGCCCAACCCGGACTTTGTGCTGAACCAGCCCCGCTACGCCGGTGCATCCATCCTGCTGGCGCGCAAGAATTTCGGCTGCGGCTCCAGCCGCGAACACGCTCCTTGGGCGCTGGAGCAATATGGTTTTCGCGCCATCATTGCGCCCAGCTACGCTGACATCTTCTTCAACAACAGCTTCAAAAATGGCATGCTGCCCATCGTGCTGACCGAGGCACAAGTGGACCAGCTGTTCAACGAAGCGCTAGCCTTCCCCGGCTACCAGCTCACCATCGATCTGGAGCGCCAGGTCATCGTGAAGCCGCAGGGCGAAGAAATTCCATTCGACGTGCAAGCCTTCCGCAAGTACTGCTTGCTCAACGGTTTTGACGACATCGGCCTGACCCTGCGCCATGCCGACAAGATCAAGGCGTTCGAAGCCCAACGTTTGGCCACAAAACCCTGGCTAGCGCAGACCATGTCTGCGTAAGCAGCTATCAAATTCATAGTATTCAAAGGACATCATGAAAATTGCAGTTTTGCCGGGTGACGGCATCGGCACCGAAATCGTGGCAGAAGCCGTCAAGGTTTTGAACGCCCTCGACCTCAAGCTGGAAATGGAAACCGCGCTCGTGGGCGGTTGCGCCTACGAGGCCCATGGCCACCCCCTGCCCGAAGCCACCCTTAAGCTGGCCAAAGAAGCCGACGCTGTGTTGTTCGGCGCGGTGGGCGACTGGAAATACGACAAGCTGGAGCGCCAGTTCCGCCCCGAGCAGGCCATCCTGGGCCTGCGCAAAAACCTGGGCCTGTTTGCCAACTTCCGCCCCGCTATCTGCTACGAGCAGTTGGTAGGCGCCTCCAGCCTGAAGCCTGAGCTGATTGCGGGCCTGGACATCCTCATCATCCGCGAACTGACGGGCGACATTTACTTCGGCCAACCCCGCGGCCGCCGCATTGCGACTGACGGCCATTTCCCCGGTGCGGAAGAAGCGTTCGACACCATGCGCTACAGCCGCCCCGAGATCGAACGCATTGCGCACGTGGCGTTCCAGGCCGCCCAAAAGCGCAGCAAGCGCGTCACCAGCGTCGACAAGAACAACGTGCTGGAAACCTCACAGCTGTGGAAAGACGTGATGGTCGAGGTCGGTCAGCAGTACCCCGACGTGGAACTGGACCACATGCTGGTGGACAACGCTGCCATGCAACTGGTCAAGGCGCCCAAGAAGTTTGACGTGCTGGTCACCGGCAATATGTTCGGCGACATCCTGTCTGATGAAGCGTCCATGCTGACCGGCTCCATCGGCATGTTGCCTTCAGCCAGCCTGAACAGCAGCAACCAGGGCCTGTACGAGCCCAGCCACGGTAGCGCACCGGATATTGCCGGCAAAGGCATTGCCAACCCGCTGGCCACCATCCTGAGTGCGGCCATGATGTTGCGCTTCAGCCTGAACCAGGAATCAGCTGCCCAACGTATCGAAGCCGCCGTGAAGAAGGTGCTGGAGCAAGGCTTCCGCACGGGCGATATTTACAGCGAAGGCACCACCCGCGTCAGCACCAAAGAGATGGGCGACGCAGTGCTCAAGGCGCTGGCCTAAAGACCGCAAGGCGAAGGTCTGTTGCGCAACAGGCCTTCGCCGAGCAAAATCATTTCAGTCCGCGCGGAGCAAAAAATTCTTGTTTTGCGCTACAATAAATTCATGTTTGCCGCCCGCCCCTTCTCAGTGAGCTTGTTGACTGCCACCCAGGCAGCCAAGGCCGCGCGCGCAATCATTTCCAAAACCACGACCATTAAGGGCTGATCCAGCTCCGGTATCGTCGTGCGCCCCCGGCCAGACGAGCCGGAGCAAACAGCCCAGGTCGGGCATCGTTTGTTTACATTGAAAGGGCGTTGATATGAGCAAGTTGGTAGGTTTGGTCGGCTGGCGCGGCATGGTCGGCTCGGTGTTGATGGATCGCATGGTGCAGGAAAACGATTTCGATTTGATCGAACCGTTGTTCTTCTCCACCAGCAATGCAGGCGGCAAGGCCCCCGCACAAGCCAAGAACGAAACCACGCTGCAAGACGCGTACAACCTCGACGCGCTCAAGCGCTGCGACATCATCATCACCGCCCAAGGCGGCGACTACACCACCGAAGTGTTCCCCAAGCTGCGCGCTGCCGGTTGGAACGGCCACTGGATTGACGCTGCCTCCACCCTGCGTATGGAAAAAGACGCCGTCATCATCCTGGACCCCGTCAACATGCCAGTCATCAAGGATGCACTGGCCAAGGGCGGCAAAAACTGGGTCGGCGGCAACTGCACCGTGAGCTGCATGCTGATGGGGGTGGGCGCACTCTACAAGGCCGGCTTGGTCGAGTGGATGAGCACCCAGACTTACCAAGCCGCATCCGGCGGCGGCGCACAGCACATGCGCGAGCTGCTGACCCAATACGGCACGCTGAATGCAGAGGTCAAAGCCCTGCTCGACGACCCCAAGAGCGCGATTCTGGAAATCGACCGCAAAGTCATCGCCAAGCAGCGCGCCCTGACCGGCGCGGAAACCGCCAACTTCGGCGTGCCCCTGGGTGGCTCGTTGATTCCCTGGATCGACAAAGACCTGGGCAATGGCCAATCCAAGGAAGAGTGGAAAGGCATGGCGGAAACCAACAAGATCCTGGGACTGGGTGAAGGCTTCAGCTCTGCAGCCATTCCCGTGGACGGTTTCTGCGTGCGCGTGGGTGCCATGCGTTGCCACAGCCAGGCCCTGACCTTCAAGCTGAAGAAGGACGTTCCCGTGGCCGACATCGAGGCCATGATCGCCGCCGACAACCAGTGGGTCAAAGTGGTGCCCAACACCCGCGAAGCCACCATCCAGGACCTGACCCCCGTGGCCGTGACCGGCACCATGACCATCCCCGTGGGCCGTATCCGCAAGCTGGCCATGGGGCCTGAATACGTGGGCGCGTTCACCATCGGCGACCAACTGCTGTGGGGTGCGGCCGAGCCGCTGCGCCGCATGTTGCGCATCCTGCTCGACGCGTAACAGAGAGTTACACGTCGTTGCCGCGAGGCAACAAGCGAGACGGTGACAATAGACAAACCGGACAGGCTTTGAAAGTTAAAAGCTTTCTTAGCTTGTCTGCGTAAGATATTGATGTTATGGTACTTTTTACGTTTGAAGAGTCGGGCTCCTTTGCCCGCAAACAGCCAAGTACACTGCCGCTCGCGTGAGCACCGGAGGCCTATAAATTGATCGCAAAGACACATCGTTGGCAAAAAACCGCTGTTGCAGCCGCAGCCATTGCGCTACTCGGCCTGTCCAGCACCGGGGCCTACGCGCTTTCGCTCGGTCGGCTGACGGTTCAGTCTGCGTTGGGCGAGCCCTTGCGTGCAGAGATTGAGGTTCCGGACATTACCGCCGAAGAGGCAGCATCCCTTAAAGCAGGGGTTGCACAACCCGAAGCCTTTACTGCAGCGGGCCTGGAATTCAGCCCTGCACTCACCAGCCTGCAAGCCAGCCTGCAACGCCGCCCGGATGGCCGTGCGTATTTGCGCCTCTCCAGCGACCGCACTGTCAACGACCCCTTTGTAGACCTGATTCTGGAAGCGATCTGGGCCTCCGGCCGCATCGTGCGCGACTACACCTTGTTGCTGGACCCGCCCAGCCTAAAGAAAGCGGCACCTGCGCCTACCCTGGCGCAGACGCAAGCACCTGCAGTAGTCGCCGCACCGGTCGCGCCACGCACCACCGCTGCTGCGCCCGCTTCTGAGCCCAATCGTGCTCCAGCGCCCGCCAAACCTGCGGGAGCAGCTACAGAAAGAGTAGCAAGCAAGGCATCATCCCCGGATGACAAACGCCTGACCGTCAAGTCCGGCGATACCGCCAGCAAAATTGCCAATGCCCACCGACCGGCAGACGTGTCGCTGGACCAGATGTTGGTAGCCCTGCTGCGTGCCAACCCCGACGCGTTTGTCAATGACAACCTGAACCGCGTGCGCGCCGGCGCTGTCATGACGCTGCCGAGCAAGGAAGACGCAACCAGTGTGTCGACTGCCGAGGCCTCCAAAATTGTGGTGGCGCAAAGCAAAGACTTCAACGACTTCCGCCGCAACTTGGCCGGCAACGCGCCCCAAGCCAGCGTAGGCGCGGCAGACCGCAAAGCCAGCGGCGCCGTAGAAGCCAAAGTAGAAGACAAAAAGCCCGCCTCCGGCACACCCGACAAACTGACCTTGTCGAAGGGCGCTGTGGCCTCCAAGGCCGATGAAGCCAAAATCGCCAAAGAGCGTGAAGCCAAAGATGCCGCTGCCCGTGCTGCTGAAATCACCAAAAACATCAGTGATCTGAACAAGATCACGGCCAAGGCCAGCCCCAGCCCGGCACCCGCAGCGCCTGCGAGCGCGCCAGCAGCCACACCGGCACCGGCTGTTCCTGTGGCAGCCGTGCAAGCACCCACGCCTGCCCCTGCACCCTCCGCGCCTGTTCCGCAGGCTGCAGCTTCTGCGCCCGTAGTGGCAACGCCAGCACCGGTTTCCGCTTCGGCACCTGTGCCTGCCCCCGCCCCGGCCAAAGTAGCGGCTCCGGCGCCGGCCCCTATGGTGGAAGAGCCTGGCTTGCTGGACGAATTGCTGGCAGACCCCTTAGTACCCGCTGGAGCCGCAGGCTTGCTGGCCTTGCTCGGAGGCTTTGCCGCCTACCGTATGCGCCAGCGCAAGAAAAATGCGTCCCAAGTAGACAGCGCCTTCCTGGAAAGTCGCCTGCAGCCCGATTCCTTCTTCGGCGCCAGCGGTGGTCAGCGCGTGGACACCAACCAGAACGGCCCGCTCAGTGCATCCTCCATGGTGTACTCCGCCAGCCAGCTGGATGCGGCGGATGACGTGGACCCGGTCGCCGAAGCCGACGTGTACCTTGCCTATGGCCGGGACCTGCAGGCAGAAGAAATTCTCAAAGAAGCCGTGCGTACCAACCCCGGCCGCTTGGCGATCCATACCAAATTGCTGGAAATCTTTGCCAAACGCCGCGATGCGCGCAGCTTTGAGAGCACTGCCACCGACGCCTACAAGCTGACCGGCGCCTCCAGCCCCGAATGGGCCCGTATTTGCGAAACCGGCTTGTCGATTGACCCCACAAACCCCCTGTACCAACCCGGCGGCGCCCCCGCATCCGGCCTGGTATCGGGTGGCGCAGCGGCCGCTGTGGCGGCCTCCGGCTTTGGGGGTAGCACCGTGCCCCAATCGGCCCACGCGGAACTCGAACCTGACCTGTCAGGTGGTGTGGACCTGGACTTGGACCTCGACTTCTCCCTGGACGATGCCCCTGCGGCCAGCGCGATCAGCGATGTGACCGGCGGGGACATGTCTGCCGAAGCAGAACGCACCCTGAAGCTGAACGCCACCCCCGACGACAACGCGCTGGACATGGATTTCGATCTGGATATCGAACCCCCGAGCGACGTATCCCCTTCATTCGAGCCAGTGGGCCAAATGCCGGAAATTTCTTTGTCGCTGGACGACCTGGAAGTACCGCTGGAAATGGACAACAACGCACCGCTGAAGTTCGAATCCACCAGCCCTGTGCCGGTAGAGGCCAGCCCACCTCCTAGCCAAACGGCCGATTTGGGCATGATGGAATTCGACATGGGCTCACTGTCCATGGAGCTCGACAGCCCCACAGAGCAGCCGACCGCCGCCCCGGACAACCTGAGCCAAGACCCCCTAGAAACCAAGTTGGCGCTGGCTGAAGAGTTCATCTCCATCGGCGATGAAGACGGCGCACGCGCCCTGATTGAAGAAGTCATGTCCGAGGCCACCGGCGACATGCGCGCCAAGGCCCAAAAAGCGCTGGCGCAACTGAGCTAATGCACCTTGATGACCGGCGAGCCTTTTACGACTGAGGGTCTGTGCGCATCGTTTTAGGCGTCACCTACAACGGCCAGGGTTACCAGGGATGGCAAAGCCAGTCCTCCGGCCAGACGGTTCAAGACAAGCTGGAAAAGGCGTTGGGTACGTTTTGCTCCCAACGCGTTTCCACGTTGTGCGCCGGGCGTACGGATGCCGGTGTGCATGGTCTGATGCAGGTGGTGCACTTCGACACGGAGTTGGACCGCGACACCTACTCCTGGATACGTGGCACCAACGCCAATTTGCCCAAAGACATATCGGTGCAATGGGCCGTCAAAACCACGCCCGACTTCCACTGCCGTGCCTCTGCGCTCTCGCGCCGCTACGCCTATGTGCTGCTGGAGTCGCCCATCCGGCCCAGTGTGGAAACCGGCCGCGTAGGGTGGACGTTCAACGCCCTAGACGAGCACGCCATGCGGCAAGCCGCAGACATATTGCTGGGCGAGCACGACTTCAGCTCCTTTCGCGCCGCACAGTGTCAAGCACTGAGCCCCGTCAAAAACCTGATACGCATAGACTTTCACCGGCGCGGCGCTTACTGGCGCATCGAGTTTGAAGCGAATGCGTTTTTGCACCACATGATCCGCAACATCATGGGCTGCCTGGTGCAAATCGGCCAAGGCAAAAAGCCTCCGGAGTGGATGGCGGAAGTATTGGCTGCGCGAAACCGCAAAGTAGCGGCCCCCACCTTCTCACCAGATGGTTTGTACTTTCTCGGGCCCCGCTACGACCCGAAATGGGGCATGCCGGACCGCACGCCTGCGTATGATGCGTTGCCATGAACGCAAGCACTACGCACACTGACACTTACACCCGTACTCGAATCAAAATCTGCGGCCTGACCCGCGAGCAGGATGTTGATGCTGCGGTCGCTGCAGGCGCAGACGCCATCGGCTTCGTGTTGTACGCCAAGAGCCCCAGGTACGTCACACCCGAACGCGCCGCCACATTGGCACGCCGACTACCGCCCTTTGTCACGCCGGTTCTGTTGTTTGTGAACGCGACCGTCGCCTTGACACGCAGGGCGTGCGAACTTTTGCCCAATGCCATACTGCAGTTCCACGGGGATGAAACACCCACGCTTTGCATGGCGCTCGCCAAAGCAGCAAGTGACCGCCCCAACCCACGGGCGCATCTGCGCGCTGCCCGCTTTCCATTGGACGAAGGCGCAGAACGCTTAGACCTCGTACAATTTGTGCACGATTATTCGACCGCCCAAGCCATTCTGTTAGACGCCCATGTGGACGGCTACGGTGGCGGTGGCAAAACATTCAATTGGTCACTCCTTCCTCCAAGCGTCAACGCTCACCTCGTCTTGAGTGGTGGACTCACCAGTGCAAACGTGGGCGATGGCATCACGTCAGTACGGCCGCGCTGTAAGTCGCTGGCTGTGGACGTGAGCTCCGGCGTCGAAGCCGAAGACGCTGACGGCAAGCCCATCAAGGGCATCAAAGATCCCGAAAAAATCCGCCAGTTCGTTGCCGCCGTGCGTGCGGCGGACCGGCATCTTGCAGGAATGTAAACACCATGTTCGATTACCAACAACCCGACGCCAAAGGTCACTTCGGCAAATACGGCGGCAGCTTCGTTTCCGAGACACTGACCCACGCCATCAACGAGCTCAAAGATGCGTACGCCAAGTACCAGCACGACCCTGAGTTCCTGGCGGAATTCCAGTCCGAGCTGGCCCACTTTGTCGGTCGCCCCTCCCCCGTCTACCACGCGGCCCGCATGAGCCGTGAAATGGGCGGTGCACAAATCTTCCTGAAGCGCGAAGACCTGAACCACACCGGTGCCCACAAGGTCAACAACACCATCGGCCAGGCCATGCTCGCCAAGCGCATGGGCAAGCCCCGCGTGATTGCCGAAACCGGCGCCGGCCAGCACGGCGTGGCTACCGCCACCATCTGCGCCCGCTACGGCCTGGAATGCGTGGTGTACATGGGCAGCGAAGACGTGAAGCGCCAAAGCCCCAACGTCTACCGCATGAAGCTGCTGGGCGCCACCGTGGTGCCCGTGGAGAGCGGTAGCAAGACCCTCAAAGACGCACTCAACGAAGCCATGCGGGACTGGGTTGCCAATGTCGACAACACTTTCTACATCATCGGCACTGTGGCAGGCCCACACCCCTACCCCATGATGGTGCGCGACTTCCAGAGCGTGATCGGCAATGAATGTTTGGTGCAAATGCCCGAAATGCTGGCCGCTGCCGGTTGCAAGACCGAGCAACCCGACGCAGTCATCGCCTGCGTGGGCGGTGGGTCCAACGCCATGGGCATATTCCACCCCTACATCCATCACGACCAGACCCGCCTGATTGGGGTGGAGGCAGCGGGCGAAGGTCTGGAGAGCGGCAAACACTCCGCGTCCATCCAGAAGGGCAGCCCCGGCGTGCTGCACGGCAACCGTACCTATGTGCTGCAAGACGACAACGGTCAGGTCACCGAGACCCACAGCGTGAGCGCGGGCTTGGACTACCCCGGTGTGGGCCCTGAGCATGCGTTCCTGGCCGACATCGGCCGCGCGGAGTATGCGGGCATTACCGACAAGGAAGCGCTGGACGCCTTCCACTACCTGTGCCGCACCGAAGGCATCATCCCCGCACTGGAATCCAGCCATGCCGTCGCCTACGCTATGAAGCTGGCGAAAACCATGCGCCCTGACCAAAGCATTCTGGTGAACCTGTCCGGACGTGGCGACAAGGACATCGGCACCGTGGCCGACCTAAGCAATGCCGACTTCTACTGTCGACCCAGCTGCCGTGGCCAATCAGTCAAAGGTGGCGAACAACCCGTGCAGTTGGTGAAAGCAGGAGGTGCAGCATGAGCCGCATTGACACCATATTCGCGGCACTGAAAGCCCAAGGTCGCAAGGCGCTCATTCCCTTTGTGACCGCAGGCTACCCCTATGCCGACGTCACGCCAGACCTGATGCACGCCATGGTCGCGGGCGGGGCGGATGTGATTGAGCTGGGCGTGCCCTTCTCGGACCCCAGCGCCGACGGCCCCGTGATCCAAAAGGCCGGGGACAAGGCCTTGGCCTTCGGCATTGGCATGGTGCAAGTGATTTCCATGGTGCGCGAGTTCCGCAAGACCAACAGCACCACGCCCGTGGTACTCATGGGCTACGCCAACCCGGTGGAACGCTACGACCAGAAACATGCCCGAGGCGGTATAGCCAGCGCTTTTGTCAAAGACGCCTCCGAGGCCGGTGTGGACGGTGTGCTGATCGTGGACTATCCGCCCGAAGAATGCGAGGCCTTTGCCGCCGACCTGCGGGCCCACAACATGGACCTGATCTTCCTGCTGGCGCCCACCAGCACGAATGAGCGTATGCAGCAAGTGGCCCGTGTGGCCAGCGGCTATGTGTACTACGTATCGCTCAAAGGCGTCACTGGTTCGGGCGCACTGGACGTCGGTGCAGTGGAGGCCATGTTGCCCCGTATCCGCCAGCACATCAGCACCCCGGTAGGTGTGGGTTTCGGTATCCGCGACGCGGCGACTGCACAAACCATCTCCAAAGTGGCTGATGCGGTGGTCATCGGCAGCAAGATCATCCAGTTGCTGGAAAACGCACCCCGTGAGCAGGTGGGGCCGGTAGCGCAGACCTTTCTGCAGGAAATCCGCACCGCCTTGGACCAAGGCTGAGCCCGAAAAATGGCGGGGGCGGTTTGACGGATAATCGCCCCCTGTCTGTTGGACGCCCCTGTGGGCACTGCACTGGAGAAATCCCATGAGTTGGTTGGAAAAACTGCTACCCCCCAAGATTCAACACACCGACCCCACGGAGCGCCGCAGCGTGCCCGAAGGCCTGTGGATCAAGTGCCCCAGCTGCGAATCGGTGTTGTACAAAACGGATCTGGAGCAAAACCAGAACGTCTGCCCCAGCTGCGGTCACCACCACCGCATCGGTGCCCGCGCGCGCCTGAATGCGTTTCTGGACAACGAAGGCCGGTTTGAAATCGGCCAGGAAGTGCTGCCCGTCGATGCATTGAAATTCAAGGACAGCCGCAAATACCCCGAACGCCTCAAAGAAGCACTGGAAAACACTGGCGAGACCGATGCCCTGATCGTCATGGGCGGCGCTGTGCACGGCGTGAGCCTGGTGGCAGCCTGCTTTGAATTTGAATTCATGGGTGGCTCTATGGGCTCGGTGGTCGGCGAGCGCTTTGTGCGCGGCGTGGAGACTGCCATTGAGCAAAAAGTGCCCTTCCTCTGCTTCACCGCTACCGGGGGTGCTCGTATGCAGGAAGGCTTGCTCAGCCTGATGCAAATGGCCAAAACCAATGCAGCCCTGACTCGTTTGGCGAAAAAAGGCCTGCCCTACATCAGCGTGCTGACCGACCCCACCATGGGCGGCGTGAGCGCAGGCTTTGCTTTCTTGGGCGACATCGTGATTGCAGAGCCCAAAGCGTTGATCGGTTTTGCCGGCCCCCGCGTGATTGAGTCCACCGTACGGGTGACATTGCCTGAAGGCTTCCAGCGCTCCGAATTCTTGCAAACCAAGGGTGCGATCGACTTCATCTCTGACCGCCGCGAGCTGCGCAAGACGATCGCTGAGACTTTGGCGATGCTGCAGCGCCAGCCTGCGGACTCGGTGATTTAAGCCTTACCGGCACACCCCAAAAAAAGAGGCCCATCGGGCCTCTTTTTTTTATCCGGCCACTGCGGAGAGCAGCCCGTACTGCACATCGCCCAACACGATAGTAATGATCTGCAAAAGCACGAGCAGGACCAAGGGTGACAAATCCACCCCACCCACCAGCGGCAACACCTTGCGGATGGGTGCCAATACGGGCGTCACCAAGCGCTCCATCAGGTCAGACAGGAAAGACTGCGTCTGCACCCAGCTCAGCACCGCATAGACCAGCACGATGGCCGTCAGACCGGACAGGCTCAGCCGCACCAAGCCCAGCAAAGCCAGCACCACGATGGACAGGGGCGTCACCCCAAAACCGTTGAGCGACCACAACACGCCGAAGTGGGCCAACTGGATCAAAAATGCAGCCAAAAGGCTCGCCATGTCCCAGGGACCGATGGCGGGAATGACACGGCGCAAAGGCAAAACGATCCAGTCGGTCAAGGCAAAGATGAAACGCCCCAGCGGGTTGCCCGAGCGGGCCGAGAGCGGAATGCGTTGGTGTTGCATGTACAGGCGGAGCAGGCAAGTGCTGGTCAACAGACCGGACACGACCTCCAACAACAGGGCAACGATTTTGTAGAGCATGGGCCATCCAAGTGAAGTGCGAGCGCATCATAGCGGCAGGCTGCCCTCTTACAATGGAGGGTTGCGGCCAAAACCCCTTGAGGGGTGCCGAATTCCATACCAAACCCTGAAGTCACTCCATGTCTGACCAAAACCAAGCTGCTCCCGCACCGCAAGACGAAAACCAGTTGATCCACGAGCGCCGCGAAAAGCTCAAGGTACTGCGCGAGCAACAGGTGGCCGGCCAAGGCGTGGCCTTCCCCAACGACTTCCAGCCCGAGCACAAGGCCGAAGACCTGTTCGCCGCCTACAACGACAAAACCACCGAAGAACTTGCTGCCTTGGGCGCCACCGCCAAGGTCGCCGGCCGCATGATGCTCAAGCGCGTCATGGGCAAGGCCAGCTTCTGCACCTTGCAAGACTCCTCCTTCGGCCCGAGCGGCGGTCGCATCCAGCTCTATGTGCGCGGCGAAGACGTGGGCGTGGACTTGTATGCCGCCTTCAAGCACTGGGACCTGGGTGACATCGTGGCCGCAGAGGGCACGCTGTTCAAAACCAAGACCGGCGAGCTGTCCATCCACGCCACCAGCATTCGCCTGCTGACCAAGAGCCTGCGCCCCATGCCCGACAAGTTCCACGGCATGGCTGACCAGGAAGTGAAGTACCGCCAGCGCTATGTCGATCTGATGACCGATGTGGAAACCCGCAAGCGCTTTGTGGCGCGCAGCAAGGCCGTGAGCGCGCTGCGTGAGTTCATGGTGGGCCACAACTTCCTGGAAGTGGAAACGCCCATGCTGCACCCCATTCCCGGTGGTGCCAACGCCAAGCCCTTCAAGACCCACCATAACGCGTTGGACCAGGAAATGTTCTTGCGCATTGCGCCCGAGCTGTACCTCAAGCGTTTGATCGTGGGTGGGTTTGACCGCGTGTTCGAAATCAACCGCAGCTACCGCAACGAAGGCATCTCGGTGCGCCACAACCCCGAGTTCACCATGATGGAGTTCTACGCGGCCTACTGGAACTACCAGGACCTGATGGACTACACCGAGAAGCTGATCCGTGATGCCGCACAGCGTGCCACCGGTAGCCTGCAGCTCACCTACGCCGGCAAGCCCGTGGACCTGGCCCAGCCGTTTGAGCGCCTGACCATCGTGCAAGCCATCCGCAAGTACACCGAGGTCGGCGACAACGTAGACAACGCCGAGTGGCTGACCAACGCGCTCAAGAAACTGGGCCTGAACGAAGCCAAGAACAAGCTCGCCGGCCGCACACTGGCCAGCCTGCAGGTGCTGTACTTTGAAGAGACCGTGGAAGAAAAGCTGTGGAACCCCACCTTCATCATGGAGCACCCCACCGAAATCTCGCCACTGGCACGCGCCAACGACGATCGTCCCGAAGTGACCGAGCGCTTTGAGCTCTACATCACCGGCCGTGAGTTCGGCAACGGCTTCAGCGAGCTGAACGACGCCGAAGACCAGGCCGCCCGCTTCCATGCCCAGGTGGCTGCCAAAGACAGCGGCGATGACGAGGCCATGCACTTCGACCACGACTTTGTGCGCGCCCTGGAATACGGCATGCCCCCCACCGGTGGCTGCGGAATCGGCATCGACCGTTTGATGATGTTGCTGACTGACAGCGCCAGCATCCGCGACGTGATTTTGTTCCCGGCCCTGCGCCGCGAGGTGTGATTCAGGTTTGAAGCCAAATCGGCACCTGGCGCAGGCAGAATCTGCGCAAGCAGCTATGAAAATGGTAGCAATGCCTACGCTGCGCTACCTGAATGGCTACCCTGCAGACACACTGGCCCAGGTGCAGCGCATGCTGGACGAGGGCCGTGTAGGCGACTGGCTCACCCGCCGCTACCCGCAAGCGCACGGGGTGCGGACCGACAAGGTGCTGTACGACTATGTGCAGGACCTCAAGGCCGCTTACCTGCGCAGCACTGAGCCCTTGAGCAAAGTGGCGTTCGATAGCAAGCTGCATGTCGTCAAAAACGCGCTGGGCACGCACACCACGGTGTCGCGCGTGCAGGGCAACAAGCTCAAAAGCAAGCGCGAGATCCGGGTGGCCAGCCTGTTCAAGGACACGCCGGAGCCCTTCCTCAAAATGATCGTGGTGCACGAGCTGGCCCACCTGCGCGAGCGCGAGCACGACAAGGCCTTCTACCAGCTCTGCACCCATATGGAACCCAGCTACCACCAGCTGGAGTTTGAGGTGCGCATCTACCTCACCCACCTGGAAGCCACGGGCGAACGGCTGTGGGCAGCAGCAGCGGATTGCGCACCATGACTGCACCTGCCGGCTCACGCCTGCTCTGTTTCAACAAACCCTACGGCGTGCTGAGCCAGTTCACACCCGAGGGGCGCTGGCGCGGGCTCAAGGACTTCATCACCATTCCCGGCATCTACGTGGCCGGGCGGCTGGACGCCGACAGCGAAGGCCTGCTGCTGCTCACCAACGATGGCAAGCTGCAGGCCCGCATCAGCGACCCGCGCTACAAGATGGAGAAGACCTACTGGGTGCAGGTAGAAGGCGAACCGGACGAGCCCGCCTTGGCAGCCCTTCGCCAAGGCGTGATGCTGAACGACGGCATCACCCTGCCGGCACGCGTACAGCGCATTCCGCCACCGGAAAGCCTGTGGGAGCGCGACCCACCGGTGCGCTTTCGCCAATCGATTCCCACCAGTTGGCTGGAGCTGATCATCCGCGAAGGTCGCAATCGGCAGGTGCGCCGCATGACGGCGGCGGTGGGCTACCCCACCCTGCGCCTGGTACGCGCCGCGATCGGCGCTTACACCTTGCAAGGGCTGGCGCCCGGCACGCTGCACGACGTGCCGCTGCCCTGAAGGGCGTGGAGCCCGCCTCTCGCGGGCCCCTCAGTAGCGCGGTGCGCGCAGAGGCGTGAGCAAGTCGCTCAGCCCGTTGTGGTCAATCTCATGCATGAGCTGCAACAAGCGGCCGATCTCGCCCTTGGGAAACCCTTCACGGGCAAACCAGTTGAGGTAGTCGCCCGGCAAATCAGCGATCAAACGCCCTTGGTACTTGCCGAAAGGCATGGGGCGCTCCACCAGTTTTTGCAGATCTTCGGCCTGCATCAGCCGCCGGCCCGCTTGACGGTAAAGCCTTGGGCCACCAGCGCCGCCATGACCTTCTCGACATGGTCACCCTGCACTTCGATAACACCCTCTTTGACGGTGCCACCGGAGCCGCACGCAGCCTTGAGTTTTTTGCCCAAGGCGGTCAGGGCATCGTCGTTCAGCGGCACGCCTTTGACGAGGGTGACGCCCTTGCCCGCACGGCCTTTGGTTTCGCGGGACACGCGCACAATGCCATCCCCCACCGGGCGCTTCGGCGTATGGCAAGTGCAGGCAGCAATCGCCTGGCGGCACGTGGGGCAGGTGCGCCCCACCTCGGTGGAGTACACCAAGCCGCCCAGATCAGACAAAGATTTTTTCACGGCTCCCCCCACGTCTGCTTCAGCGGACGATGATTTCCGCGCGGCGGTTGCGGGGCTCACTCACGTTGGCCTCGGTGGGTACCAGCGGCTCCCGTTCGCCACGGCCCACAGCTTCTACCAGCTCAGGTGCGAAGCCCTGCTTGATCAGCAACTCACGCACCGCTTGGGCACGCTGCAAAGACAAAGTGTCATTGGCTTGCGGTGAGCCGGTGCGGTCAGTGTGGCCTACCACCACCATCTCGCCGCCCGCACGGGCGCGGGCCTGGGCCAGGATGCCCTCCAACTGGCTTTGGGACTCGGCCGTGAGGACAGAGCTGCCGGGCTCAAACTGCAGGGTGAAGCGGGCAGCTGCCGGCACCGGCAAAGCCAACAGTGGGCCATAGGCCGCACGCACCTCCTCCGCGCTGGACTGCTGCGCCGTCAAGCGGCCATCCCGCTGCAGCGCGGCCGTCTGGTAGGGCTGGGTCACATCCACCACGCCGGAGGCACTTTGCACCTGCACGGCGGTGGCGCGGCCATCGTCTTGGGGCAGCAAGGTCACACGGCTCAGGGGCGCACAGGCTTGTAAAGCCACCAATCCCAACAGGGCAACAAAACGCATGCTCATAGCACCTCCACAATAAAGTCGGTACCCCGCACGCTGACCGTGGAGGCCGGCGTGCTGACCTTGACGTTATCCGGCTGGGTTTTACCCAGCAAGCCCGTCACCATGCGGATGGTGCCTTGCAACACCCGCACCACGAGGCTGCCTTGCTGGGTGGTGCTGTCAAATTGAAAGCGGGTCAAATCCACCCGGGTGTTGGGGCCCACCGCAATGGTGGTGCCGTCACGCAACAGCAACACGGCTGAGCCGGTGGCGTCGGTTTGCACCTGGTCGGCTTCAGCTACTGCGCCACCGGATTGCACCGCACGCCGCACCTCGCCCTGCCCGACCGACACACCGCCCTGCACGGTTTTGAAGGTACCACTACGCGCCTCCTGCGCCTGGAGCGGGCTGCTGAAAAGCGCCAGCGCACACGCGGCACTGGAGAGAAGGACAAGCGTTTTTTTCATGGCAATAGGGTGATGACAGCGAAGCCCGCCATGGTACCGGATGCCCCGCCACCACGCGGCGTCCACACCCATCAAGTGCGGAGAAACCTGCTGGCATTCACTATCATTTTTATAGCTAGCCGCGCACAGTGTTTGAGGGCAATGTGCGAAAATGATGCACAAGCAACTTCCTGTGTAGTTTTCAGCACCATGTCCCGTCCAAGCGTTTGGGCCCCGAAAGTGGCCGCCCTCATCAAAAGCAACAACAGCCAGGCTGCGCTTGCGCAAATCAAAGTCGCGCCCACGGTCAAGGACTTGCAACAGTTGCGCGCCCTGATGACGGCAGACGGCTCCCTGCTCAAACACCGACAAATTGACGAAGCCACGCGCGACATGATCATCGCCCTGTCGGCCCCCCGCCTGCACCGCTCGCCCTGATGACCGCCCGGACCACGGCGCCCGCCATGCCGGGCGCAGACGTGCTGCGCGGACCGGACATGCCCGAACTGCTGCGCCACGAGGTGCTGGCAGACCTGTTTGAGGCCACCGCCCGGCGCTGCCCGGACACCCCCGCCCTCATCGACACCACCGCCACACTCACCTACCGGGAGTTGAACACCTTGGCCGACACCGCCGCCAGCCACCTGTTGGCAGCCGGCATTGGCGGTGGCGACATGGTGGGCCTCTGGCTGCCGCGCGGCCTGCCCTTGCTGGTGATGCAACTCGCCATTGCCAAAACCGGCGCAGCCTGGTTGCCCCTGGACGCAGACACACCGGCGGACCGCGTGTGGACCTGCCTGGAGGACGCGCAGGCCCAAGGCCTGATCAGCCAGACCACCATGGCAGAGCCCCTGCGCGCCAGCCTCGGTACAGGCAACATGCCGCTGTGGACGCCCGAACAACTGGGGCAACCCTGCCCGCCTCGGGTCCGCAGCCGCGCAGAGCCTCGCGATCCGGCCTATGTGATTTACACCTCGGGCTCCACTGGCAAACCCAAGGGGATTGCCATCACCCAGGGCAGCATTTGCCACTTTTTGCGCAGCGAGAACGTGCGGCTCGGCGTGCGCGAAGGCGACCGGGTGTACCAAGGCTTCTCGGTGGCCTTTGACATGTCGTTCGAGGAAATCTGGATCAGCTACCTGGTCGGTGCCATGCTGTGGATTGCCTCTAAAGAAGTGAGCAGCGATATTGAAAGCCTGCCCGGCGTGCTGGAGCAGGCGGGCATCACCGTGCTGCATGCCGTGCCTACGCTGCTGGGCCTGTTCAGCCGGGATATACCCAGCCTGCGCATCATCAACCTCGGAGGCGAAATGTGTCCGCCCGCCTTGGTAGAGCGTTGGGCCCAGCCGGGCCGGCAGGTCTTCAACACTTACGGGCCCACAGAGGCCACTGTGTCCGCCAGCTTGGCGGAGCTGAGGGCGGGCGAGCCGGTCACCATTGGCCAACCCCTGCCCAATTACGGGCTGATGGTGCTGGACGTGGAGCACACCAGCACCCTCGCCCTGGTACCGCGCGGCCAGACCGGCGAGCTGTGCATCACCGGACCCGGCGTCGCTGCCGGCTACCTGGGCCGCCCGGACCTGACGGCTGAAAAATTCCTGCCCAACCCTTGGGCTACCGGCCCGCACGACCAGCGCCTCTACCGCACCGGCGACCTGGCCAGCATCACACCCGAGGGGCAAGTGAACTGTCTGGGCCGCACCGATGACCAGGTGAAAATCCGCGGCTTCCGGGTGGAGCTGGGCGAGATTGAATCCGCCCTGTGCGACCAAGCCGGCGTAGCCGCCGCCGCCGTGGTGCTGCGGGCTGAAGACGGGGTGGACCAACTGATTTCCTTTCTGGTGGGCGATGCGCACGGTGAAATCAACACTGCGGCCCTGCGCCAGGCGCTCGCCGCGCGCTTGCCAAGCTATATGGTGCCGGGCCACATGGAGGTGCTGCCAGCCATGCCGCGCCTCGCCTCCGGCAAGATAGACCGCAAACAACTCAAGGCCCGGCCCCTGAGCCAGACAGCCCCCATCGCCGGGGACAGCGACACACCGGTGACCCCAGGGGAAACCGTGCTGTTTGCCGCACTGGCGCAGCTGTTTCCCGGGCAAACGCTCACCCGCGCCGCAGATTTCTTCCGCGACCTGGGTGGGCACTCGCTGTTTGCCGCACGCCTGGCCTCCCGGCTGCGCCAACAGCCCGGCTACGACCATGTCACGGTGCGCGACATCTACCAACACCGCACGGTGGGTGCGATTGCCGCCGCGCTGGATGCGCCCCGTGCCACGGCCGAGCAAGCCGACACCCAGTGGACTCCCCCGGGGAGCTGGCCTCGTTGGCGCTGCGGTCTGGCCCAGGCGGCGGCCGTCCCCTGGCTGGTCGCCATGCGCATGGGGCAATGGCTGGCACCATTTTTCACCTACCACTTCTACACCGGCGAACCGGACGACTCCATCCCCCGCGCGATCGCGGCCTCGGTGCTGGCCTACCTGCTGGCCACCGTGCTGGAGTTTGCAGTAGCCATTGCAGGCAAATGGCTGCTCGTCGGGCGGCAACGGGCCGGCAGCTACCCCTTGTGGGGCTGGACCTATTACCGCTGGTGGCTGGCCGATCGCTTGCTGGAGGCTGCACCGGTGTACCTGCTCAGCGGCTCCTCCATGTACCGCTGGTGGTTGCGCGCCCTGGGTGCCAAGGTGGGGCGGGACGTGGTCATCGGCTCCATCACCTTGCGTGCACCCGATTTGCTGGACATTGGCGAGGCCTGCAGCATCGGCAACGCAGTGAACCTGGAAAACGCCCGGGTTGAGCATGGGCGGCTGTTGCTGGGGCAGATCACGCTGGAAGCGCACAGCGCAGTGGGCTCGTATGCGGTGCTCGAAGGCAACACCCGCCTCGAAGCGTGGGCCCATTTGGAAGGGCAGTCCGCACTGCGGGATGGTCAGACCGTGCCCCAGGCCCGCATCTGGACAGGCTCTCCAGCCCGGGACCGTGGCCCCTTCGACGCCCAGACACAGCCCCCCCGCCCCCCCTACCGGGCATGGCACCAGTGGGCGGAAGGGGTGTACTTTGTGCTGGGTGCGCTATGGATTGCCACCCTGTTTTTCTTGCCCGTGTTTCCGAGCTTCGTGCTGATCGACTGGGTGGATGACGTGGAACGCTTTCCGGCGTTGGCCGTGAGCGGCACCGGCTGGCAATTGCTCAAGTATTTTTTGCTGGCCTTTCCCGCGGCGGCGGTCTTGCTGGTGTGCACAGCGCTGTTGTCTGCGGGCATCCGCTGGACCGTGCTACCCCGCCTGCGCCCGGGCAGTTGGCCAGTACACAGCCCGCTGTACTGCGCCAAATGGTTGGTCAACCAGATACAGGAATCCAGCCTGCAGGTGGTGCACGGCGTGTACGCCACCCTGTACGCCCCCTGGTGGTACCGCCTGCTGGGTGCCAAAGTGGGTAGGGATGCAGAGATTTCATCCGCCCTCGGACTGGTGCCCGACATGTTGACCTTGGGCGATGAAACCTTCATCGCCGATGCGGTGATGCTGGGTGACGAGCACATCGACGGCGGCTGGATGACCATGCGCCCCACCGTCATCTCCAAACGCAGCTTCGTGGGCAATGGCGCTTACATCCCCGACGGCACCGTGCTGCCCGAGAACGTGCTGATCGGCGTGCACTCCACCGCGCCCGCCAACGCACGTATGCACGATGGAGACACCTGGTTGGGCTCCCCGCCCCTGCATTTGCCGGCACGCGAAGAGGCCGCCGGTTTCCCTGAGTACCTGACCTTCAAACCCTCCACCGGACGACGCCTGGCGCGCGGCCTGATTGAAGCGTTCCGTATCGTGGCGCCACACGCCATTGTGATTTCGGTGGGCTACACCATCGTGCTCAAGGTCATGCCATATGCCGGCGAGGGGCAGTGGTGGTCGGTAATCGGCTACCTCACGGCATCGGGCCTGCTGTACGGGCTGGGCACCTACCTGTTCGTCGTGGCACTTAAGTGGCTGTTGATGGGCCGCTACCGCCAACGCAGCACCCCCATGTGGACGTCGTTTGTGTGGCTGTCTGAAGGGGTCACCAACCTGTTTGAAGGCATAGCCGTGCCCAACTTCATGCGCTACCTGCGTGGCACACCCTGGTTGCCGCTGGCTTTCAATGCACTGGGCTGCCGCATCGGCAAAGGGGTGTACATGGACACCACCGACATCACGGAGTTCGACTGCGTGCACATTGGCGATTACAGCGAACTCAACGCACTCACCTGCCCGCAAACCCATCTGTTTGAAGACCGTGTCATGAAGATCGATACCGTCAAGATCGGGCCACGGGTGTACATGGCCCCCCGCAGCGCAGTTCTGTACAGCGCCGAAGTCGGTGCCGACGCCTGGTTGGGCCCGCTGACGCTGGTGATGAAAGGCGAAAGCATTCCCCCGGCGAGCAAGTGGGCGGGTTGCCCGGCGGCGCCGGTAGAGGCCTGAGGAGCGGCACATGCCTGCAGAACGTGCCCTCGCCTCACGGTCAAGGCCTGCAGATTTAGACCAGGCAATTGCAGACTTGCAGCACACCGGATGCGCCGTGCTGGCACTCCCGTACCGCACGCTGCCCTCACGCGAAGTGGCGCGCAGCCGGGCACGCGAAGCGTTGATACAAGGCACGCAGGCATTCTTTCAATGCGATGCTGCCGACGTCGCACTCCACACCGTCCCCGGCCAAGCCCCCGTACTGACAGTGCGCGGGCGGAAAGTATTTGCGTCATTCAGCCACGAATCACACCTGTCACTCATCGCCTTGGATGTGCAGGGCCCAGTGGGTATCGATGTGCTGCATTTGGAAAACCCGGATTTTCTGCCTGGTGAATGCCTCCAGCTGGCGCAGGACTACCTACCACCAGACACCGCCTCACAGATGGCGGCCTTGGCAGCGCAGGCCCGGCCCGCCGCCTTCGGGCGCGCATGGGCACGGCACGAGGCCATTCTGAAGTGCCACGGCAGAGGCCTGGAAGAGTGGCACGAATCGACGCAGGCGCTCTACCACACCACGCTATGCCAAGAGGTGGAGACCGATACCGCCTACGCCGCCGTCTGTGCCCGACACAGGCCTTTGTCTTTACCTTGAGCCGCTACACTGCCTTCGCATGAAGCGACTCCGCCCCCTCTTGCAGACACTTCTGGCACCGGTGCTGCTGGGCTGGTTGGTCTGGGGCTATTCCGGACCCGCCGGTGACTTGGATTTGCGGACCCGCCCCCGCACCATGACAGAGAGTGGTGCCGCATCTGCGCCCCGCACGCCGGAAGCGTTACAGCGGATTCTGGTCAAGTTCAAGGACGACAGCCTCGCCCGCACTGCAGACAAGCCCAGTGGAGCCACTACCCGTACAAGCCAACGCATCACCAGAGCAGCGCAAGAGGCTTCGGCCGGACGTGCAGGCACCTTGTCTCACCTGCGGGCGGCCTCTGGAGGTAGCCACGTGTACCAGACCGGTCAGGCCCTGACCCGCCTCCAGATGCAAGCCGTGGTCCAAGCACTGGCCCAAGACCCCGACGTGGAGAGCGTGGTCGTGGATGAACGGGTCTACCCGCATGCCTTTGCTGCCACAGACCCCGACTACACGAGTGGCAGCAACCCTCAGTGGTACCTCAAGGCACCCGGCACCGATCTGGGCGCCGCCAACTTCGCCAGTGCCTGGAACAGGAGCACGTCCGCGGCAGCGCCCGTCAGCGGTCAAGGGGTGTACGTTGCCACCCTGGACACGGGCTACCGCCCGCATGCCGATTTTGTGAACAGCGACACAACCAACAACATTGCCGGGGGCTACGACTTCATTTCTGCGGATGCCACGGGCGTCTACGTGACCGCCAACGATGGTGATAGCCGTGATGCCAGCGCCCTGGACCCCGGCGATGGCAACACCAACCCCTCCTACTGCACGACAAGCGCCTCCAGTTGGCACGGCACGCGGGTTGCCGGACTGATCGCGACAGCGACCAACAACGGTGCCGGCATGGCCGGTGCGGCTTACCGCGCCAAGGTTATCCCAGCACGGGTTCTGGGCGTGTGCGGCGGCTATTTATCGGACGTGGTAGACGCCATCCGCTGGTCGGCGGGCATCACCGTGGGGCTATTGACCAACCCGAATCCCGCCAAAGTGATCAATCTCAGCTTGGGGAGCATTAGCAACTGCAACGTCGCCTACCAGGCGGCAATCAATGACGTGCGCACCCTCAAAAAAGCGACCGTCGTAGTCTCCACCGGTAACGACGGCAGCAACACCACGATCACTGCACCCGCGAATTGTCAGGGCGTTATTGCGGTCACCGGCCATCGGACCGATGGCAGCAGCCCCTCATTTTCCAATTTGGGAGCGGGAACCACATTGAGTGCGCCCGGCGTCAGCATCTACAGCACCAGCAACACAGGCACGCAAACTCCGTCGGCAGATACCTATGCCAGCGCCAACGGCACCAGTTTTTCGGCTCCCTTGGTTGCCGCAGCAGCGGCGCTGATGTACCAGGTCAAGCCCGGCATCACCCCGGATGAGGTTGCCTCCCGTTTGGTGAATTCAGCACGCAGCTTTCCCGTGGGCACCTACTGCAATGGCAACTATGCGTGTGGGGCGGGCATGCTGGATGCGGATGCCGCCGTCGTGCTGGTGCAAAACGATGACACACCAGTGGCAACGGCCACCGCCAGCGCAACCCAAGGAGTGTCACGCAACACCTCCGTAACATTGACAGGCACCGCGACCCCGGGTGCCAGCGGCACCGCCGTGGCGACCATGCAGTGGACACAGGTTGCCGGGCCGGCTGTCAGCATTGCCAATGCCAGCAGCAACAGCGCCAGCATCGTGACACCCGCCAGCTCCACCGAAACTCTTCTGGTATTTCGCTTTCGGGCCACCACCGCGTCCCCAAACATCAAAACCGCAGACAGCTACGTAGGCGTCAGCATGGTGTCTACCGCTAGCGCATCAACGGGGGTTACCGCCAGCGGAGGCGGGGGCGGCGGTGCGCTGGACCATGTCGCGCTGATCGCCTTGGCGATGCTGGCGCTGGTGGTGCACCGGCTAGCGCAGCGCCCGCGCACTACGCCATAACAACACGCCTGCAATACCACCTGCCGCCCCGGCCCAGTGCGCGGGCTGGTATACCGGAAAGCCCCAATCCTGCGTCTGCGGCGGATAAATGAGCTGCCAAACCAATTTGACCGCGATACCCAAGAGCAAGGCCCACGCCCAGCGCGCTTGATGTCCTTGCTTCTTGGGCACGTCCAGCGCGGCCCATAGCGCGCCGCCCGCTGCCCAGCCATGCAGGGCGCCTGATGCGCCGGCATAGTAGCTGCACTGGGTGTCGAGAATAAGCACCACCGCGACGCCAAGGACACCTCCGCCCCATGCCAGCGCCTGTTGTGGGGGACGCAGCCACGACCGGAACAACACCCCCAAGAGCACAGCCCCGGCGGCGTTCGCCAGGGCATGGGTGGCACTGAAATGCGCCCACTGCGCCGTCAGCGGCAACCACCATTGTCCGTCCAGAAAGGCTTGCCGGTGGTAAATCAGCGCGGCAAAGTCCATGGCTGGCGCTGCTCAGGGTTTCAGGCGATCCAGTCCAGTGCCTGCATGTAATCGGGGTGCACCATGAGGTCGTCCCACGCCAGAGCGGTGCTCGCAGGCAGCAGCGCACGGCGGCGGGCTTCACTGGCCTCCAGCGCCTGCCACTGGCCCTTGAGCTGGGCTTCGGTCAGGCCGTCAATCAGCTCGTCCACCGCCTTGCCGCCGCCCTCGGCATTGGCCATGGACTGGTTGCACAGGAGCACGAGATCACAGCCTGCATTCAACGCCACCACAGCCGCTTCGGTGTAGCTCACGGTTTTGCCGTCGATCAAGCGAGCACCGGCCATGGACAGGTCGTCACTGAAGATGGCACCGGTAAAGCCCAATTGGCCGCGCAAAATGTCGTTCAGCCACACGCTAGAGAAGCCTGCGGGGCGGCTGTCCACCTTGGGGTAAATCACGTGAGCGGGCATGACACTGCTGGTCACGGTGTTGAGCCAGCGGTACGGTGCGGCGTCATCCGCCAGGATGGCCTTGAGACTGCGCTTGTCCACCGGAATGTCAATGTGCGAGTCAGCCTTCACAAAGCCATGGCCGGGGAAGTGCTTGCCGCAGTTGGCCATGCCGCTTTTTTGCAGGCCGTGCATCAGGCTCTTGGCCAGCATGCTCACCACGCGCGGGTCGCGCGCAAAGGCGCGGTCGCCGATGACACTGCTCTCGCCGTAGTCCAGGTCCAGCACCGGCGTAAAGCTCATGTCCACACCACAGGCGCGCAACTCGGCACCCAGCACATAGCCGGTGGCGGTGGCCGCGTTGGTGGCATCCAGAGCGCCTGCCTTCTTGGTGGAGGTGGTGGGCACGATGTCACGCATCCACATTTCACCCAAGGCGCGCATGGGCGGCAGGTGGGTGAAGCCGTCGGTCTTGAAGCGTTGCACACGCCCGCCTTCATGGTCTACGCAGATCAGCAAATCGGAGCGTACTTTTTTGATGTCGCGGCACAGGGCCGTGAGCTGCTCGCGGTTTTGCCAGTTGCGGGCAAACAGAATCATGCCCCCCACCAGCGGGTGTTTCAAGCGCTTGCGGTCCACGGCGGTGAGGCTGGTACCGGCGATATCGATGATCAAAGGGGCGTGGAATGTCATGGTTTTTTTGCTATCAATTAAGGAGCTACTTGCGCATATTCTACGAGGGCTGGATGCCAATTTGGCTCAAATTTCAGCAGGTTTCCACCACACAGAAGCTCGCGGCGTAGTCGGTTTCGTCTGTCACGGTGATGTGAGCCTGCAGGCCTTGGGCGTCAAACCAGGCCTTCAGCTCGCCATGCAGCACGATGACAGGCTTGCCGCTGCGCTCATTCGCAATTTCGCACAGCTTCCAGCTCATGGGCATACGCATACCCAAGCCAATCGCCTTGCTGAACGACTCCTTGGCACTGAAACGGGTGGCCAGATAGCGCAAACCGCGTTCAGGCCAGCGCGCGCTGCGTGCCTTCCAGGTCTTCATCTCTGAATCGGACAGCACCTTGGCTGCAAAGCGCTCGCCGTGGCGCTCCACGCTGGCGCGTATGCGGCGCACATCGCAAATGTCGGTGCCAATGCCGTAGATCAAAGCCGTCCTTATTGACCGAGGCAGGCCAGATAGGCCTTGATGGTGGCGGTGTAACCCAGCTCCAGCGCGTCGGCAATCAGGGCATGGCCAATGGACACCTCTTGCAAACCAGGCACTTGCTGCGCAAAGGCGGTAAGGTTGTCACGGTTCAAATCATGGCCGGCATTCACGCCAAGGCCTGCGTCCAGTGCAGCTTGGGCAGCAGCAGCAAAGCGATCCAATTGCGCTTGCTGATCCGCGGTGCCCCACGCGGCGGCAAACGGCTCGGTGTAGAGCTCAATGCGGTCGGCGCCCACCGCCTTCGCTGCCGCCATGGCGGCAGGGTCTGCGTCCATGAACAAACTAACGCGCAGGTTCAGGGCATGGGCCTCGTCAATCAAGGGTTGCAAGCGGGCGGCATCCGCGGGGAAGCTCCAGCCGTGGTCACTGGTGAACTGGCCTTCCGAGTCGGGCACAAAAGTTACCTGGTGCACCGGCAGACCGCGCTCACGCAGGTCGCGAACACAGTCCATCAGGTTGTGAAACGGGTTGCCTTCCACATTGAATTCGCGGTCCGGCCAGGCTTTGAGCAGCTCCGCCAAGTCCAGCACATCCTGCGCGCGGATGTGGCGTGCATCAGGGCGCGGGTGTACCGTGATACCCGCGGCGCCCGCCTCCAGGCACAAAGTCGCTGCGCGGGTGACGCTGGGAATGCCGAGGTGGCGGGTGTTGCGCACCAGCGCCACTTTGTTCAGGTTGACGGAGAGATGGGTTTTCATAGGTTTTGAATATCAATCATCATCTGCCGCGTGCGCAGCGTCTTGACGCCGCAATGGTAGTGCAGCAGTGCCCGCAACTGGGGCTTGAGTTCGGACATCACTTCCGCACACGCCCGCAGCGTGGTGGTGAAGGGTGCGTGGTCGGCAATCGCGTCTTGCAGCGCCACCCACTGTGCCCCGCGTAAGCCCGCGCGGTCTTCCGGCCCGGCCAGGCGCAAGCCACCCTCGGGCACCAGCACGTAGCGAGCCTGGACATCCAGCGGTGCCAGCGTCATGGTTTGCACATCCAGCTGAGGCAAAAAACCGGTTTCGCGCAGCAGCAGCAACTCAAAGGTGCGCAATGCCGCTTGCAACACCTCGCCGTGTTCGCTGGCAATCACGCGCACGATCTGGGCGTAAATGTCAAATAGCTCGGCATGCGGATCGTCCCGCGCGAGCAAGGTGATGAGCAACTCATTGAGGTAGTAGCCGGACAAAAGTGCATCGCCCGTGGGCATCACATGTCCGCCCTGCCACTCCGCACTGCGCAAGGTGCGGATCTCCGCATCGCCCCCGAACGCCACATGCAAAGGCTGCAGCGGCAACAGAATGGGACGGAAACTGGACGTCGGCTTCTTCGCCCCCTTGGCCACCAGCGCCACCCGGCCGTAATGGCGGGTGAACACCTCCAGAATCAGGCTGCTCTCGCTCCAGTCGTAACGATGCAGCACAAACGCCGGCTCGTCGGCAATCCGTTTGGTCGCCATACGTCAGCGTGCCTTGCTGCCAGCAAACGCCGTGGAACTGGCTATGCCAGGCCGCAGGCGTTGCCCCCTGCAAGGGGGAAAGCGGCTACGCGAAGCGAGCAAGCCGGGGGGTGTGCTCATTCATACCCGAAGGAGCGCACACGGGCTTCGTCATCCGCCCAGCCGGAGCGCACCTTGACCCACAGCTCCAAAAACACCTTGGCATCGGCCAGCTTTTCCAGCTCCACGCGGGTTTCCATGCCGATGCGCTTGATGCGCTCGCCCTTGTCGCCGATCACCATGGCCTTGTGGCCATCGCGCTCCACCACGATGGTGGCAGCTATGCGCAACAGGCGCTTTTGGCCCTTTTTCTGGGGCGGCTCTTCGTCGAATTTGTCGATCACCACCGTGGAGGTGTAAGGCAGCTCGTCACCGGTCAGGCGGAACAGCTTTTCGCGCACCAGCTCGCTGGCCAAAAACTTCTCGCTGCGGTCGGTCAACTCGTCTTCCGAGTACCACCAGGCTTGCTCGGGCAGGAATTTCTCGCAAATACCCAGCAAGCGCTCAATGTCCTTGGCGTTCTTGGCGGACAGAGGAATCATCTCGGTGAATTTGGCGCGCGCTTGCATGGCCTGCAACCACGGTGCCAAGCCGGCACGCTCTTTCACGTTGTCCAGCTTGTTCGCCACCAGCACCACAGGAATCCCGTCGCCCAGCAGTTTCAAAACCTTTTCGTCCGCCGACGTAAAACTGCCCGCCTCCACCACAAACAACACCAAGTCCACATCGGACACCGCGCCCTGCACCGCTTTGTTCAGGGACTTGTTCAGCGCATTACCGTGAATCGTCTGAAAGCCGGGGGTATCCACAAACACAAACTGGGTCTGCCCTTCGGTGCGCATGCCTGTGATGCGGTGGCGCGTGGTTTGTGCCTTGCGCGAAGTGATGCTGATCTTCTGGCCCACCAGCGCGTTCAGCAGTGTGGACTTGCCCACGTTGGGCTTGCCCACGATGGCCACCAGACCACAGCGCTGGCCTTCGCCATCCGTACCGGGGGTAGCGAGCTTGGGCGTGCTCTTGAGCAGGCCTTCGAGCATGGCATCCAGGTTGTCTTGCACTTCCACCACTAGTGTCGTTGCTTGAGTGTCTTTTTGCCCCTTAGCGCCCGTGGAACCTGCGCGAGCAGCTACTTTTTTAGGAGCATTCATGATTTGACCTTTGCTTTAATGGTTTGCAGCATGGCCGCAGCCGCTGCCTGTTCTCCGGCGCGGCGGGAGCCGCCGATGCCGCGTTCTGACAAGCGCAGTTCGGGCACTTCGCACTCCACGTCAAAACTCTGTTTGTGGGCTGCGCCAATGGTGCCCACCACCGTGTACAGCGGCAATTTCATTTTGCGGCCCTGCAGCCACTCTTGCAACTCGGTTTTGGCGTCCTTGCCAATCGCCTGCATCTGCGGATTGATTTCCACCGCCTCAAACAGGCGATGTACCAGCGCTTGCGCCTTGGCAAAGCCGGCGTCCAAGTACACCGCGCCAATGATGGCTTCCAAGGCGTCCGCCAGGATGGACGCCCGCTTGGGGCCACCAGAGCGCATTTCACCCTCGCCGAGTTTGAGCACATCGGACAAGCCCAGCTTCAGGGCCAACTCATGCAGCGTTTCCTGGCGAACCAGATTGGCCCGCACGCGGGACAAATCGCCCTCCGGCAAACTGCCCAGGCGCGCATACAAAAGGTCGGAAATGGCCAAGCCCAAAACGGAATCGCCCAGAAACTCCAAGCGTTCGTAGTGCTCAGCAGAGAAGCTGCGGTGGGTCAACGCCCGCGACAGCAGGGAAATATTCGAAAACTGGTGCTGCAGCCGTTGCTGCAGCGCGGTCAAACCATCTGCCACTTATTTGGATCGTCCTGCGTATTTGAGGGTGAGGTAGGCGGGGCCGGCGAGGTGAATTTCGCGCTCGTAAGCAAAAGCCACAACCACTTTGTCGCCTTCTTTGGTGACTTCCAAGTCTTTGCCGGTAACAGACTTGATCGCGTCAATTTCAGTGGCCTTGTCAAAAATCGAACGCACTTCGGCAACCGACTGTCCGGCGCTGGCGCGTTGCGTCGCTTTTTCAACCGCCAAGTACTCGATGTAGGTCGGCACCGCTTGGGCAATCACCACGCCAGTCATGGCCAGGATAGCACCGAAAAAAATCAGGCCGATAAAAGAAATACCGCGTTGTTTGGATGCGTTGTGCATGTTGTAAGCCCCTACGTTTCGCTGCGACATCAACTCAGTGGAACCCGCCAATGCGTTTGAGATTGGTGAAGTTCATCCACACAAAAAATGCTTTACCGACGATGTTTTTATCCGGCACAAAGCCCCAGTAGCGGGAGTCCAGCGAGTTGTCGCGATTGTCACCCATCATGAAATACTGGCCTTCGGGCACCTTGCAAGTCACGCCTTCGACGGTGTAGTTGCAGTTCTCCATGCCGTCAAACTTCTCCACACCGGCCACAAAGGCTGGGCGGCGCGCGTCGTTCAGCAAGCGGTGCGGCTTGTCGCCCAAGGCCTCTTCAAACTGCTTGAAGTATTGGCTCGCGTCTTCATCAAAAAAGTCGGGCAAGGCATTGGTTTCCAGCGGCTTGCCGTTGATGGTGAGGCGCTTGTTCAGGTAGGCCACGGTGTCTCCGGGCACACCCACCACACGCTTGATGTAGTCCAAGCTCGGCTTGGGCGGGTAGCGGAACACCATCACGTCGCCACGCTGGGGCTTGTTGCCTTCGGTGACCTTGAGGTTGAGCACTGGCAAGCGCACGCCGTAAGTGAACTTGTTGACCAGAATGAGGTCGCCCACCAACAGGGTCGGGATCATGGAGCCGGAAGGAATCTTGAAGGGCTCAAACAAGAAAGAGCGCAGCAGGAACACCACGATGATCACGGGGAACAGCCCCGCCGTCCAATCCAGCCACCAGGGCTGCATCAGCAACTTGACTTTAGCTTCCTGGATATCGCCATCCACCTGGGTGATGCCCATGTTGGCCAAGCCTTCGCGGCGCTTGGCATCCTGGGTTTCCAGCTCTGCCACGGCGCGCTGGCGCTGGGGCAAAAAGTAGAAACGCTCTGCCAGCCAATAAGCACCTGTCACCATGCTCGCGATGAACAAGAGCAGCGCAAAGTTGCCGTCGACCAGACCGAAATACCAGGACGCGCCATAGGCAACGAAAGCCGCTAGCACGGCCGCTGTGAATGCTTGCATTAATCTTCCACTTGAAGGATGGCGAGGAAGGCTTCTTGCGGCACCTCCACCGAGCCGATTTGTTTCATGCGCTTTTTACCGGCTTTCTGCTTTTCCAGCAGCTTGCGCTTGCGGGAGATATCGCCCCCGTAGCACTTGGCCAGCACGTTCTTGCGCAGCGCTTTGATTGTCTCACGCGCAATGATGTTGGCCCCGATCGCCGCCTGGATCGCCACGTCATACATCTGGCGCGAAATGATCTCGCGCATCTTGCCCACCACGGCACGGCCACGGTACGCAGATTGGCTGCGGTGCACGATGATGGACAAGGCATCCACCTTCTCGCCATTGAGCAAAATGTCCACTTTCACCACGTCGGATGCACGGAATTCCTTGAACTCATAGTCCATGGACGCGTAGCCGCGGCTCACGCTCTTGAGCTTGTCAAAGAAGTCCAGCACGATTTCACCGAGCGGCATTTCATACGTCAGCACGACCTGGCGGCCCTTATAGGCCATATTCATCTGCACACCGCGCTTCTGGTTGGCCAAGGTCATGACCACGCCCACGTACTCTTGCGGCATGTAGAGGTGCACAGTCACGATGGGCTCGCGAATTTCCGCCGTCTTGCCGACCTCGGGCATCTTGGAAGGGTTCTCCACCTTGATGACTTCGCCGTCGTTCTTCATCACCTCGTAAACCACGCTGGGCGCGGTGGTGATCAGGTCCTGGTCGAACTCGCGCTCCAGCCGCTCCTGCACAATTTCCATGTGCAACAAGCCGAGGAAACCGCAGCGGAAGCCAAAGCCCAAGGCCTGGGACACTTCAGGCTCGTAGTGCAGGGATGCATCGTTGAGCTTGAGTTTTTCCAGCGCATCGCGCAGCGAGTCGTACTCACTGGCTTCGGTGGGGTACAGACCCGCAAACACCTGTGGCTGGATTTCCTTGAAGCCGGGCAAGGGCTCAGTGGCGGTAAAGGCCGCCCCGCCCGTGCCCTGCTTTACCAGCGTCACGGTATCGCCGACCTTCGCCGCTTGCAACTCTTTGATACCGGCGATGATGTAGCCCACCTCGCCTGCTTCCAGCGACTGGCGCGGCTGGTTGGCGGGGGTGAACACGCCCACGTTGTCGGCGTTGTACATGGCGCCCGAGGCCATCATCTTGATGCGCTCGCCCTTGCCCAAGCGGCCATCGACCACGCGCACCAGCATCACCACACCCACAAAGCTGTCGTACCAGCTGTCGATGATCATCGCGCGCAGCGGGCCATCGGGGTTGCCTCGGGGCGCAGGCACCTTGGCCACAATCATTTCCAGAATGTCGTCGATACCCAAGCCGGTTTTGGCAGAACAGACAATCGCCTCGGTGGCATCGATGCCAATCACGTCTTCGATCTCGCTGCGTGCGTTATCAGGATCGGCGTTGGGCAGATCAATCTTGTTGAGCACCGGCAGCACTTCCACACCGAGGTCCAGTGCGGTGTAGCAGTTGGCCACGGTTTGCGCTTCCACACCTTGTGAAGCATCGACCACGAGCAGGCCACCTTCGCAGGCCGACAGGGATCGTGACACTTCATACGAGAAGTCCACATGCCCGGGCGTATCGATCAGGTTGAGGTTGTAAACCTTGCCGTCCTTGGCCCTGTACTGCAGTGCGGCGGTCTGTGCCTTGATGGTTATCCCACGCTCTTTCTCGATGTCCATCGAGTCCAGCACCTGCGCCTCCATCTCACGCGCCTCCAGCCCGCCGCAACGCTGAATCAAGCGATCCGCCAGCGTGGATTTCCCGTGGTCAATGTGGGCAATGATCGAAAAATTTCGGATGTGATTCATCAACGACGCGCTTCAAGTAATTGAATTAAAAGGAACAGGCATGAAAAAAGGGCGCGTCGAGTGAGGACGCGCCCTGAACCAACAATCTTTTGGCAACTGCGATAGTTGGAAGCCCATTGTAGGCAAAAAGTCCAGAGAGCACAGCCCAAAAAAACCGGTTCAGGGGTCGTTGCACCAGGGCAACATCAAACTTATTCACAACATATCCACAGAATCACTGCACAACACCTTAACAACATGTGGGCGAACTGTGGAGTGGCTGTGGGGCAATCAACGACGTCCCATATGATGGATTATCGCAAGTTCTATATATCTTCTTTGAACCGAAGACACCCGTGATTCTAACCAACGCTTAAAAGCAAGCCGCCACCTGCACACGGCAGCGGTGCCAGTTTTGGCCCAAAAGAAATGCATTCGCCGGCAGATTTTGCGCAAAACAACCCCAAAGCCCGCTGTGCTTTAGGGTTGCTCGCCCATCATCGCCCTGCTCGGATGACCGCGTATTGCGTCCAATCACCGCGCCGGAACAGCACGTTCAGGGGCTTGGTTTTGTCATGCTTGGCGAGCACGGCGTCAAATTCTTTGGTGGTCAACACCTCCACATTGGCCACTTGGAGAATGATGTCGCCCTCGCGCAAACCTGCCCGGGCCGCTGCTTCGTTCGCGGCCTCTACCCGCACGCCACCGCGGACACCTGCTTCTTTTTTCATAGCATCCGTCAAGGCGCTGACCGTCAGGCCGAAGACCTGGGTTGCGATGGAGACGCTCGGCTTGTCTTCTTTGGCGCTGGCCTTGGCCACCGGCTTGTCTGCCTCGATCTCTGCAATCGTGACTTGCAGCTCTTTGCTGCCGCCACGGCGGAACACGGTCATGGTGCTCTTGGTGCCCGGCTTGGTGCCACCCACAATACGAGGCAGATCGCTGGATTTCTCAATCACCTTGCCATCAAAGCGGGTGATGATGTCGCCCGCTTCGACACCCGCCTTTTCGGCAGGTGAACCCGCCTCAACACCGCGCACCAGGGCACCTGTGGGCTTACCCAAGCCGATGGACTCGGCCACATCTTTGCTCACTTGGTCAATCTGCACGCCAATGCGGCCACGCGACACACGCCCGCTGGCGCGCAACTGGTCGCTGACCCGCACCGCCTCGTCCATGGGGATGGAGAAAGAAATGCCCATGAACCCGCCTGAGCGCGAATAGATCTGGCTGTTGATCCCCACCACTTCGCCACGCATATTGATGAGAGGCCCACCCGAGTTGCCAGGGTTGATGGCCACATCCGTTTGGATGAGGGGCAAAAAGTCCCCGGTATCGCGTTGCTTGGCGCTCACGATACCGGCAGTCACCGTGTTGTCCAGCCCGAAGGGCGAGCCGATGGCCATCACCCACTCGCCGACCCGCAAGCGGTTCACATCACCGACCTTCACCGCAGGAAGGCCCGTGGCATCAATTTTGACCACAGCCACATCGGAGCGTTTGTCCGCGCCCAAAATTTTGGCTTTGAACTCGCGCTTATCGGTCAGGGTCACGATCACTTCATCGGCCCCATCCACCACGTGGGCGTTGGTCATGATCACTCCGTCAGAGGTGAGGATAAAACCGGATCCCACACCGCGTGGCTGCTCTTCCTCCTGCGCTTGGGGCTGCGGGCGGTTGGGCTTGGGGGCTTGCTTAGGCAGATTAGGAATGGGCAAGCCGAAGCGCTTGAAGAACTCCAGCATGTCCTCCTCGCTGGGCGCACCCGCTTGCGCGCGAGTACTGACTTTTTCCAGGGTCCGGATGTTGACCACCGATGGCCCCACCTGGTCCACCAAATCGGTGAAGTCAGGTAATCCGCGCGCCTGCGCGTAAGCCGGCCCGGCGGGCACCAAGGGCACGAGCGTAGACACAAGGGCGGCGACAAGCCACATACGCCGCAAAGAAGAAGGCATCCAGGCAGTCATGGTTGATCTTTCCGAAAAGAAAATGAGATAGAGGCTTATTTTTTACGTTCAAGTGCTTGCGCAAACTGCGCCAGCGTGGACGGCGGCACTTCGCCGACCGCCGTGATCCACCAAGCACCCGCCTTGCGCGTGAGCGTGCGCGTGGCGCCCCCCAAGTCGGCTGCACCCTCGTGCAGGTGGCGCTTGGCGTCAAAGGCCTCCACAAACAGAGACACGGTGGCCAAGCCGTCAGAAAACATCCATTGCATGGACTGCTCGGTTTTGCCCGACGCTCCAGCCAGCAGCGCGATCGGGCGGGTGTAGCAACCCGCCGGCTTGAAGCCGGGCACCGCTGACGCCATGGCCCAGCCTTGGGCGGCGGCAGTGGTTTTTTCCGCCTTGCGGCGCTCAATGCGGTAGCCCTCGGTTTGCGCCATCAGTTGCGATAGCTTGGCGGGGCTGACGGCGACATCCAGTTGCAGCTCGGAGAAAGCCGACTGCTCCAGCACCTTCGCATCGACATCCAAGGTTTGCAGTTGCACGACCAGACCGGATTTTTTCTCGCTCCACACCCGGTAGCCATAGCGCAAGCCATCTTTGGGGGTGATCTGCACCACATCCGCCTCGATGCCGGCCACCCGCTCCACCCCCATGGGTTTGAGCGCATAAAACTCGTCCAAGGCGCGGCTTTGCGATTTCAGCAAGGCCGGAAACACGCCAAAGGTTTCCCGCGTTTCGGCGATGCCTACCCGTGCCGTGGGGTACAGCGTCAGCACCTCGTCATTGCGACGAAACGTAGAGCGCGGAGTGCCGCTCAAAGACTCGATGCGCTCCAGTTGCTGTTCGCCCTCGCACACATGCCAGATCTTGGCGCTGGCCATCTTGGTGCCGGCCGTGACCACAAAGGTGCCGGTATAGGTGCGGTGCCGCGATGCCTCGTGCAAGCGCAGCAACCAGGCGCTCACGGGCGCCACCTCCTGCACCGATACCTGCGCCTGCGCGGGTAACTGCATACCCGCCAGGAGCACACACACGCCCGCGAGCAACTGCCATTTGGAACCTTGCCACCAGAATTTCACGCTTATCGCCCCGATGTCTCAAACGTGGCGTTGCGCAAAAAGCCGGACGGAGCCTGCCAAGCAGAATGCCCGCCCATTTGCTGATGGGCCGCCATCAACGCATCCAAGGCAGGATCCCTCAACATGACGCTAGCGCCCGCGGAATCTGCACCGGCAGCTACCAAAACAGGAGCAGTGGCAGGCGCAACAGATACGGGCGCCACCGCCAACTGCGCCTCCTGCGAGGAAGGCCATACCAAAGCCGCCACCACGCCCACCGACACCATTGCAGCCACCGACGCCAAGCGCATCGACTTCCACCACGGATCATTCGCCGCCAGGGCAGACGCCGCAACCGGCGCCTCTACCGGCAAACCTGGTGCAGATACGGTACTAACGGGCGCTTCCAACGCAAGCCGCCCTTGCAAGCGCTCCCAAAACGCCACCTCGCCGGATGCACTGGCGACCACCTCACCACACACCACCGCCGACGTTGCGTGGTGCGCAGTCCACCACTGGTGAGCTTGCGGCTGCGCCTCCAGCGCATCCAACAGGGCGCCGATTTCGTGCGCCGGCAGCTCACCATCCGCCAGAGCGGAAAGCTGCGCGTGCAGTGCAGAAGGGGTTTCAGTCATATTCGCCATACAAGCTACCAACGTTTACCGGTTTGTTTGTCCAACAGGGGCTTTACCTTGGCCGATATGGCCTCACGCGCCCGGAATATCCGGGACCGCACCGTGCCAATCGGGCAGGCCATGGTCAAGGCAATCTCCTCGTAACTCAGTCCTTCGATTTCCCGCAACACCACCGCCTGACGCAGCTCCTGGGGCAAATCGTCCATCGCAGCATTCACCACACCGGCAATTTCCTTGGCGGCCAGCACGGTTTCGGGGGTTTCGTCACTACTTGGTTCGTTTTGGCGGACAGAAGTTTCATCTTCCTCATCGCGCGCCAGAAAAGACTCGGAAATCGTGAGGTCCCGCTTCAGCTCCAGCAAGGCCTTTTTGGCGGTGTTCACCGCAATGCGGTACAGCCAGGTGTAGAACTGCGCATCGCCACGGAACTGGTGCAAGGCACGGTAGGCACGGATAAAGGTTTCCTGGGTGATGTCTTCCACCAAGTCCACATCCCGCACCATGCGGCCCACCAGACGCTGAATGCGGCGCTGGTACTTCATTACCAGCAAGCCATACGCCCGCTGGTCGCCCGCAATCGTGCGCTCGACCAAAGGCCAATCTGCATCTGGCGCGGGTGGTGGCACAGGAGGCATCAGCTCACTCATGCCGCCCACCGGTCTTCGGAGGCCAGGGGCGAGACCGCAAGCCCTTGCGAGCCCACCAAGGCGCGGCGCAATGCACGCCAATTGCAGGGGTCTTCGGGATCTTCATCCAGCCAGAGGCCAATACGCTGGCGGTCATGGGTGCGCAAAACCACCCAGAGGCTGGACTGGAAGTCAAATTGAATGGACACCGCCTGCAAAGGCGCTGCGCTAGCGGACCAATGCCATTGCTCGCCATCCCAGCGCAAATGCCCCACGGGCTGCTTACGCCAAAAAATCCACAGGGAAACGATCGACACCACTCCGCTTGCGGCCACGGTAGCGAACCGGGGTTCGCTAAAGCCCGCAAGCGCTGCCCACACCACAGCTCCCCACGACAGCAGACCCAAGCACACCAACACCATACCGAATCGCGATGAACGCTGCACGGAAAAGCGGGTTGCCGGCGGCCTGTGCATAGTCCTTCAGGGGTGCGCCAGCAGGCTGTTAGACGCGCTTGAAAACCAGGGTGCCGTTGGTGCCACCAAAGCCGAAGTTGTTTTTCACGGCCACGTCGATCTTCATATCCCGCGCGGTATTGGCGCAGTAGTCCAAGTCGCACTCGGGGTCTTGGTTGAAGATATTGATGGTGGGCGGGCTCTTCTGGTGGTGCAAGGCCAGCACGGTAAATACTGACTCCAATCCCCCTGCTCCGCCCAACAAGTGACCGGTCATGGACTTGGTGGAATTCACCACCACGCGCTTGGAGTGATTCCCCAAAGCGGCCTTGATGGCGTTGGTTTCGTTCACATCGCCCAGCGGCGTGGAAGTGCCGTGCGCGTTCAGGTAGTCCACTTGGTCTGCATTCACGCCTGCATTGCGCAGGGCGCTCACCATGGCGCGGCGCGGGCCGTCCATATTGGGGGCGGTCATGTGGCCGGCATCGGCACTCATGCCGAAACCTGCCAACTCGGCATAAATCTTGGCGCCACGGGCTTTGGCGTGTTCGTACTCTTCCAGCACCATCACACCGCCGCCCTCACCGAGCACAAAACCGTCACGGTCTTTGTCCCAAGGGCGGGATGCCGTGGCAGGGTCGTCGTTGCGGGTGCTCAAGGCACGCATGGCCGCAAAGCCGCCCACGCCCAAAGGCGACACAGTGGCTTCGGAACCACCGGCAATCATCACGTCGGCATCACCGTACTCAATCATGCGGCCGGCTTCACCGATGCAGTGCAAGCCAGTGGTGCATGCGGTCACGATGGCGATGTTGGGGCCCTTGAAGCCATAGCGCATGGACACATGCCCTGCCGTCATGTTGATGATGGAGGCAGGCACAAAAAACGGCGAAATACGGCGGGGACCGCGGTTGGTGTATTCGACGTGGGTGTTTTCAATCATCGGCAAACCGCCGATGCCCGAGCCGATCACGCAGCCGATGCGGACGGACTCTTCGTCACTCAGCGCATCGTTGGTCTTCAAACCGGAATCCTGCACTGCCTGCACTGCGGCGGCAATGCCGTAGTGGATGAAGGTGTCCATGGTCCGGGCTTCTTTGGAGTTGATGTACGTCTCCAAATCAAAGTTGCGGACTTCGCCGGCGATCTTGCAGGCAAATGCGGATGCATCGAACTTGGAAATCAGACCGATACCGGACTGGCCGGCCAGCACATTCGACCAAGCTTGCGCCACCGTATTTCCAACGGGGCTCACGCAACCTAAACCAGTGACAACAACGCGACGACGGGACATAGAAATCTGGATTCAGCAGTTCGTCAAAGAAATACCGCCTTGTCGGCGATACGGGAGAATTCAAAAGGACCGGCCGGACACCTGCAGGCATTCATCCTGCGGTTCCGGACCGGGGGTGCGGTGCCCAAGGAGCACTGCAAGGGCGTATTAGGCCTTTTTGTGGGTGTTCGCGTAGTCGATCGCGTTTTGCACGGTAGTGATCTTTTCTGCGTCTTCGTCAGGAATTTCGATTCCGAACTCGTCTTCCAAAGCCATCACCAGTTCCACGGTGTCCAGGGAGTCAGCACCCAGATCTGCCACGAAGGCTTTTTCGTTGGTGACTTGGGACTCTTCAACGCCGAGTTGTTCAGCAATGATTTTTTTGACACGGACTTCGATATCGCTCATGGGTTCCCTCTAAGGGTTGTAAAAGAATCCGAGATTTTACCCGCCCTAGAGACTTGTCTCTAACCGGGCCGCCGTTCGGACACTTCGGCGGGGTTCTTGTTTACATGTACATGCCGCCGTTGACGTGCATTTCCTGCCCCGTCACATAGCCTGCCTGGGGCGAAGCCAGGTAGCACACGGCGTGCGCAATGTCGGCCGGTTTGCCCAGATGCCCCAAGGGAATCTGGCCCAGCAGGGCTTTTTGCTGCTCTTCAGGCAGGCCCGCCGTCATATCGGTTTCAATGAAACCGGGGGCGACGCAGTTCACGGTGATGTTGCGCGAGCCCAGCTCACGCGCTAGCGCACGGGTCATGCCGGCAACGCCGGCCTTGGCGGCCGCGTAGTTGGCTTGGCCGGGGTTGCCGGACGCGCCCACCACCGAGGTGATGCTGATGATGCGGCCGTAGCGCTGCTTCATCATGGTCCGCAACACGGACCGGCTCATTCGGAACACACCTTTGAGGTTGGTGTCCACCACGGCGTCCCAGTCGTCATCCTTCATGCGCATGGCCAAGGTGTCGCGGGTAATGCCGGCGTTGTTCACCAGAATATGCAAACCGCCCTGCTCTTTGGCAATGGCATCCACCAAGGCATCGCCTGCGGCGCCGTCGTTCACGTCCAGCGTACGTCCGTCACAACCGGGAAAGGTCGACAGGGCTTCACGGATCTTGGCGGCACCGGCATCGGAGGTGGCTGTGCCGATGACCTTGACACCCTTGCGCGCCAATTCCAGGGCAATTGAGGCCCCAATGCCGCGGGATGCGCCGGTCACCAAAGCCACTTGGCCTTCAAATTTCACTTCACTCATGCCAACACACCTTTCACTTCTTCCAAGGAGGCCGGGTCGAACAGGGCTGCGCCTGTCATCTCGGCATCAATACGTTTGACCATACCGGCCAGCACCTTGCCGGGACCGCACTCTACCAAGGTGGTCAACCCACGGGCCTTGATGGCCTGCACACACTCCACCCAACGCACCGGGCCGAAGGCCTGGCGGTACAAGGCGTCACGGATGCGGTCCGCATCTACCTCCACCGCTACGTCGATGTTGTTGATCAGCGCGATTTGCGGGGTAGCGATCTCGATCTCTTCGAGGCGGGCCTTGAGCTTTTCGGCGGCGGGCTTCATCAGGCTGGAGTGGAAAGGTGCCGACACCGGCAACAACAACGCGCGCTTGGCGCCGTTGGCCTTGAGGATTTCGCAAGCCTTGTCTACCGCTGCTTTGCTGCCAGCAATCACGGTCTGTGCGGAGTCGTTGAAGTTCACCGCCTCCACCACTTCAGTACCCGAATTGCCGAAAGCCGCCGTCGCTTCTGCGCAACCAGCTATCACTTTAGTAGCATCCATACCCAGAATGGCAGCCATGGCGCCCACACCCACGGGCACGGCCTCTTGCATGGCTTGGGCGCGCAGGCGCACCAGCGGCGCCGCTTGCGCCAGGGTCAATGCGCCTGCCGCCACCAAGGCGGAATACTCGCCCAAGGAATGGCCAGCCACCGCCTGCGGTGCCACACCCGTCTCCGACATCCAGACGCGGTAGGCGGCCACGGCGGCCACCAACATCACCGGTTGGGTGTTGGTGGTCAGCGCCAACGCTTCTTTGGGGCCTTCGTGAATCAGTTGGGCCACGTCTTCGCCCAAGGCGTCAGACGCCTCTTTCAGGGTCTCCAACACGACGGGGTGCTCGCCCCAAGCGTCGAGCATGCCTACGGATTGGGAGCCCTGTCCGGGAAAAACAAAAGCAAAAGGTTTCATATCAATTCACCATCAAATCAGGCGCTAGCGCCCGTGGAATTTGCGCAAACAGCTACAAAGTCAGGAGCACTGCGCCCCAGGTAAAGCCGCCACCCACGCCTTCGAGCATGAGGTTTTGACCAGGCTTGACGCGCCCTGCACGCACCGCAGCATCCAAGGCCAAAGGAATGGAAGCGGCCGAGGTGTTGCCGTGCTGGTCGACGGTGACCACCACTTTTTCCATAGGCAACTTCAGCTTTTTGGCGGTGCTGGTCATGATGCGGATATTGGCCTGGTGGGGGATGAGCCAATCAATGTCCGCTTCCGTCTTGCCGGCTTTGGCCAGCGTGGCGCGGGCGGCGTCTTCGAGAACGCCCACGGCGAGCTTGAACACCGCTTGGCCGTCCATCTTGAGCAAGGGGTCGCCCAATATGTTGCCGTTGGACACATGGCCGGGCACGCACAAGATGCCCACATGCTTGCCATCGGCGTGCAAATCGCTGGCCAGAATGCCGGGGGTGTCAGACGCCTCCAGCACCACCGCGCCCGCGCCATCACCAAACAGCACGCAGGTGGTGCGGTCATTGAAATCCAGCAGACGGGAGAACACTTCGGCGCCCACCACCAAGGCCTTGGTGGCGGTGCCGGTGCGAATCAGGGAGTCGGCCACCGTCAGCGCATACACAAAGCCGCTGCACACGGCTTGCACATCAAAGGCCGCGCCGCCATTGGCGCCCAGCTTGTTCTGGAGAATGCAGGCTGTGGAGGGGAACACCATGTCCGGGGTGGACGTGGCCACAATGATCAGGTCGATGTCAGAGGCCTGCAGACCGGCAGCTTGCAAGGCGCTTTTGCAGGCTTCCAGGGCTAGGTCGCTGCTGTACACGCCATCTGCCACAAAGTGGCGGGCCCGGATACCGGTGCGCTCGACGATCCATTCATCTGAGGTTTCAACCCCCTTGGCAGCCAATTCGGCGGCCAGATCGGCATTGGTGAGCCGACGCGGAGGCACATAACTTCCGGTGCCGGTGATGCGGGAATAACGTGTCATGGGTGGTGTGGTGGGCACCCCGTTCAGCTTAAGCGCCAGCGTCTGCCACCGTCAGCAAAGCAGCAGCATGGGCAATGCGAACCTGAACGCGGTCCAGCAAGTTGTTTCGGGCTGCATCATACGCGCGGTTCAAGGCGTTGCCGAAGGACACCGCATCCGCGGAGCCATGGCTCTTGAACACCAGGCCACGCAAGCCCAGCAACGCTGCACCGTTGTAACGACGGTGATCAAAGCGGCTTTTAAACGCATTTAAGACCGAATAAGCTGCGATAGCTGCCAATTTAGTCAGGATGTTGCGCGAGAACTCGGCTTTTAAAAAGGTGCCGAACATGGACGCCAAGCCTTCACTGGTCTTGAGCGCCACATTACCCACAAAGCCATCGCACACCACAATGGCCGCCGTGCCCTTGAAAATGTCGTTACCTTCGACATTGCCAACAAAATTCAAATCGCCCGTTTTGGCGGCAGATCGCAGGAGTTCACCCGCTTTTTTGATCACTTCATTACCCTTGATGACTTCTTCACCGATATTGAGCAAACCGACGGACGGGGATTCATCGCCACTTAGCACCGACACCAAAGCAGAACCCATGACCGCAAACTGAAGCAAGTGCTCGGCAGTGCAATCCACGTTGGCACCCAAGTCCAGCACCGTCGTGGCGCCACCTTTGGCATTGGGAATCTGGCCGGCAATCGCCGGGCGCTCAATGCCGTCAATCGTTTTCAGGATGTAGCGGGAAATCGCCATCAGCGCCCCGGTATTGCCGGCAGACACCGCCGCTTGTGCAGCGCCATCCTTGACCTGCTGTACCGCGACCCGCATGGAGGAGTCTTTCTTCTTGCGCAGGGCGACTTCCAGCGGGTCATCCATGGTGACCACTTCGCTGGCCAACACCACTGTGGCGCGGGGGTGCGAGAAGCCTTTCAAGGCGTCAGGCAAGCCCACGAGCACCAAAGCGGCATCCGGGTGCCGATCCAGAAACTCGGTACAGGCTGGCAAAGTGACCTGAGGGCCATGGTCGCCCCCCATGCAATCAACGGCAATCGTAATCATGCGCTATTCAATCCAACGACAAGGTAGCGGGAGATTATCCGGCCCCAAAATGACAAAAGCCCGTCGCTACAGAAACTGTAGCTTCGGGCTTTGCGGGATTCAGAAGAATCAGGCTTCAGACTTGGTCTTCAGCACCTTGCGACCACGGTAGAAACCGGTGGGGCTGATGTGGTGACGCAGGTGGGTTTCACCGGTGGTGGGTTCCACAGCGATGCCGGGCACATTCAGTGCGTTGTGCGAACGGTGCATGCCGCGCTTGGAAGGAGATTTTTTGTTTTGTTGAACGGCCATGATCGGCTCCTGGGCAAAGGTGCTGCGCAGGTGGCAACACGGTTGGGTTTAGTAAAAACGCGGCGGGTTACGCACACGAAGCCTGTGATTATAGCCCAAAGTAAGGGCACCCGCCAAGCCTTACTTTTTGAGTTGCTGCAAGACAGCAAACGGGTTGGGTTTGTCGGCCGGCGCATCCACAAAATCCGCATCGGCAGCAGCCAGCTTGACAGTTGTGGGGCATTCCTCGTGCTTGGGCACAGGAGGGATGGACATCAGCAACTCATCTTCTACCAGCTCTAATAGGTTGAACTCGCGGCTCATCACCAGCACGTCTTCTTCCGACTCTTCGTCTTCCACTTCAGCCAAGGCTTCATTGGCCACAAAACGGAAAGAGCGCTCGAAATCGATATCGACAGCCACGGGTCCGAGGCAGCGCTGGCAAGTCATGGTCAGCGTGGTGGTGCCCGACAAGTGCACCCAAGGCTCATCCTGCCCAGCCGCGTCTTCCAGCATTTCGCCCTGAGCCGAAAATGCCACCATCACACCTTCAACAGGCCCCAGCGATTCCCCACGCAAACGCTCAAATTCCGCCAGCGGGAGACTGGATTCCAGTTCACCGGCGGCCTGGGCGAATGCTTTGATGGACAGGCTGCGGGGCGAGTATTCATGTTTCATGCGCGCAGTGTAAGAGAATCACACCATGCAAAGCACCCCACCAAGAAAACTCGTTTTGGGCTCCACCTCCGTCTACCGGCGTGAATTGCTGGAGCGGCTGCGCCTGCCTTTCAGCGTCGCAGCACCCCATGTGGACGAGACACCCCTCCCCGGTGAAGCACCGGAAGCACTGGCACGGCGGCTAGCGCTGGCCAAGGCCCGTGCAGTGGCCGAGCAGCACCCGGAGGCCATCGTGATCGGCTCCGACCAAGTGGCTGATCTGCAAGGCCAGCCCCTCGGAAAGCCGGGCACGCATGAGCGGGCCATCGCCCAGCTGCAAGCCATGCGCGGGCAAACCGTGATCTTTCAGACGGCGGTAGCCGTGGTGTGCCTAGCCAGTGGTTTTGTGCAGGAAGATCTGGCGGCAGTGAAAGTGCAATTCCGCGACCTCTCCGACACCGAAATAGAGCATTACCTGCAAGCCGAAAAGCCCTATGACTGCGCAGGCAGCGCCAAAAGCGAAGGCCTGGGCATCAGCCTGCTGGACGCGATTGACAACGACGACCCGACCGCACTGGTCGGGTTGCCGCTGATCCGCACCTGCCGCATGCTGCGCGCGGCGGGCTTGAACCTGCTGGGCACACCCGCATGACCGGCACGCTGTACTTGGTGCCAGCTCCGCTGGACTTCGGCTGCGCCACCCAAAGCCCGCTCACCGACAGCATGCCCCAGCACACGCTGAGCCGAGCAGCGGGCCTGCGCCACTGGATTTGCGAAAACGCCAAGAGCACACGCGCTTACCTGAAACGAGTGGGAGAGTCGCACCCGCTGTGTGCTCCCATCCAAGAGATGCAGCTGCAAGAGCTGCCACGCGAAGTTCATAAAAAAGGCGACCACCAAGGGGGCTTTGACGCCAAGCCCCTGCTGGCCGCCACCCTGCAAGGACACGACATCGGCTTGGTGAGTGAGGCGGGTATGCCCGCCATTGCCGACCCGGGTTCGTCCGTGGTGCGTGCGGCCCATGAACTGGGCGTTCGTGTGGTGCCGCTGGTGGGTCCTGTGTCCCTGTTGCTAGCGCTTGCTGCCAGCGGCTTGAATGGGCAAAATTTTGCGTTCGTGGGCTACGTGCCCTCAGACCCTGCCGAGCGAGTCAAGCGCATCAAGGAGCTGGAGTCCCTGGCGCTCAAAACCGGGCAAACCCAGCTCTTCATTGAAACGCCGTACCGCAACACTGCCCTGCTCCAGAGCCTGTTGCAAACCCTGCAAACCAACACCCGGCTAGCCACGTCCAGTGGGCTGACGCTGGAAAGCGCGGCCACCCACAGCCAAACCGTCAAACACTGGAAGCACAGCGGATGGGCGCTGGACAACGCCACCCCCACCGTGTTTTCGATCGGCCGTTAAGCCACCGCAGCCGGCAAATCAGTGGAAGGCCGGCAGACTGCGAACGGCCTTGATGGCGCCTTCACCGATGGAGGCGCCAAAGCGCTTGACGAGGCGCTCCGCCACGTTTTCCTTACGGGTGTAGTCCACCACCTCTTCCGCCTTCACCACTTCGCGGGCTACATAGTCCACATTGCCCAGTTTGTCGGCCAAGCCCAGCTCAATCGCCTGCTGGCCGGTCCAGAACAAGCCGCTGAACATGTCCGGAGTTTCCTTGAGGCGCTTGCCGCGCCCTTCTTTGACCACGCCGATGAACTGCTGGTGAATCTGGTCCAGCATGGCCTGCGCGAACACGCGCTGCTTTTCCGTCTGAGGGCTGAAGGGGTCGAGAAAGCCTTTGTTCTCACCGGCGGTGAGCAAGCGGCGCTCCACACCGAGCTTGTCCATCAGGCCGGTAAAGCCAAAGCCGTCCATCAGCACGCCGATGCTGCCCACGATGCTGGCCTTGTCCACAAAAATTTCGTCTGCCGCCACGGCGATGTAGTAGGCCGCCGAGGCACAGGTTTCTTCCACCACCGCGTACACCGGCTTTTTGTGCAAGGCCTTCAGGCGGTGGATTTCGTCATTGATGATGCCCGCCTGCACCGGGCTGCCGCCGGGGGAGTTGATCAGCAAAACCACCGCCTTGGCGCCCTGGTCTTCAAACGCGGCGCGCACGGAAGCCACGACGACCTCGGCGCTGGCTTCGTTGCCCGAAGCAATTTCACCGTGGATGCTCACCACCGCAGTGTGTGGCGTCGCAATATCACTGGGCGCACCGCTTTGCTGCATGCCCAACCACACCACCACACTCAAAAACACCAGCCAGGCAATGCGGATGGCGTTGCGCCAACGCCGCGCTGCGCGCTGCTCAACCAAAGCGGCGGTCGCCAGTTTTTCCAGTGTGGCGCGCTCCCACCCCTCGGTAGCCGCAGCCGTTTTTGCTACTTTTTCAGGAGCTGCTTGCGCAGTCTCTACGGGCGCTACAGGCACTTTTGGCTCTTCGGGTGCATCGGAGGGAAATTGGGAGTCGGTCATTTAAAAAGATACCGGTTGGAGATGGGGGGAAGTATGCCAGTGGACCACGCCGTCCACCTCGGTGACCGCAATCGACACCAATTTGCCACGGCAGGGCCCGGTGCGGCATTGGCCCGTCTGGGGGGAGTACATGGCCCCGTGGGTGGCGCAGATCAACCAATGCCCGGTCAGGTCAAAAAACCGGTTGGGCTGGTAGTCCATTTCCATGGGCACGTGCGAGCAGCGGTTCAGATAGGCATACACCTTGCCTGCGTAGCGAATGACAAAGGCGTAGCAAGTCTGGCCGCAATAAATCACGTCAAAGGGCACTGCCAGCCCGCTGTCCACCAGATCGGCGGAGTTACACAAGGCAATTCCGAGGGACTCGGGAACAGCATCCTGCATGAGGGCTCCTTGTCAGACTAATCAATATCAGGCGTTGGCCTGCAGCCAGGCGTCCAACTCCACCACCGAGTGGGCAATCGTCAGGGGGCCCAGCGCGCCGAAGCTGTCCGGCTCATGGGCGCCATAGCTCACGGCCACACTGGCACAGCCGGCGTTCACCGCCATTTGCAGGTCGTGGGTGGTGTCTCCGATCATCAGCACGCGGTCTGCCTCGACGCCGAATTCCATCATCAGCTCCTGCAGCATCAGGGGATGCGGCTTGCCGGCGGTCTCGTCTGCGGTGCGCGAGCCATCAAAAATGCCTTGCAGGTTGACATCGCGCAGTGCTTCATTCAGCCCGCCACGGCTTTTGCCGGTGGCCACCGTCAGCAAGTGCTGGCGGTTTTTGAGCCGGTCCAGCATCTCCAGCACGCCGTCAAATAAGGTGATGTCATTCTGGTGCACGCTGTAGTGGTGCTTGTAGCGGGCACCCAGCAGCGGGTATTTCTCAGTCGGCACATCGGGCGCGGCATGGGCCAGCGCCTGCATCAGCCCCATGCCGATGACATAGGAAGCATCTTTGTCATTCGGCACGGTGCCACCCACGTCTTTCACCGCCAGCTGGATACAGCGGGTGATCAGGGCCGTGGAGTCAAACAAGGTGCCGTCCCAATCGAAAGCGATCAGATCGAACCGGCGGGGGCGAAAAGCGTTGGAATTCATGCCCCGATTTAACCCTGAACCGGTACGGCCGCGCCCGGGTCTTCGGGAATGGCCTGCAGCAGAAAACGGGCAAGCTCGGGCGGCAGGTCTGTCTGCAGTGCCACGCGCTCACCCGTGGCCGGGTGATTGCACTGAAAACGCCAGGCATGCAAAAACATACGCTTGAGCGGCACAGACCCTTCGTCGCGCGTCAGTGCCTTGTTCAGCTCAAAGTCGCCATATTTGTCGTCCCCCACAATGCCCATGCCCTCCGAGGCCAGGTGCACCCGGATCTGGTGGGTACGGCCGGTTTTGATGGTTACCTCCAGCAGGGAATACGCCCTGTGCTGCGGTGTTTGCGCCGTGCAAGCAGCAGGGGTGACCGAATGCACCTTGACCAAGCTCAAGGACGGCATGGCGTCCGGGTGATCCTTGGCCACCACCCGCACGCGGCGCTCGCCATCCGGCAGCAGGTACTTCTGCAAAGCTTTGTCCAGCACCTTCTTATTAGTAGGCCACTGCCCTGCCACCAAGGCCAGGTAGGTCTTGCCGGTTTCCCGCTCGCGGAACTGGTCTTGCAAATTTTTCAGGGCGCTGCGCTTCTTGGCCACCAGCAAAATACCGCTGGTCTCCCGGTCCAAGCGGTGCACCAACTCCAAAAATGTCGCTTTGGGACGCGCCATGCGCAGCTGCTCGATGACGCCGAAACTCACGCCCGAGCCGCCATGCACCGCCACGCCGGCAGGCTTGTTGACCGCCAAAAAGTAGTCATCCTCAAACAGCACCGGAAAATCCTTGGCGGGCACAAAGCGACCCGCCTGCTCAGCCATGGCGGCTGTTTTTTGCTCGGCACGCTCCGAAATGCGCACCGGCGGCAGGCGAATAATGTCGCCGGTGGCAATGCGGGTGTCCGCGCTGGCACGGCCTTTGTTGACCCGAACCTCTCCGCTACGGATGATGCGGTACACATGGGTTTTGGGCACCCCTTTGAGCTCGCGCATGAGAAAGTTGTCCAGGCGCTGGCCGTCGCTCTCTTCGTCCACCGTGACGGATTTGACTTGGGCGTTGGCAAGGGGGGTGGGTAGGGGCAGATTGCCCCCTATAATGTGTTTCACTAGCGACGTGCCGTAAGTGGTTGATTTGTCTGGAGTTTAGTCCACACCCCACTGAACGCATCGCTAGAAGGTCGAAGCCTCCGGTGGGCGCGACCCGCAAATTGCCCGCCAGTTGTGGGCGATGGCGGTGTCACCCAGCGGTCAAGCCGACGAATTGAAACCCTGATACGGAATACCCCAAGTCCGTCAGCCCACGGTTGACGGACGGAATGAAACGAGATGTTTGTGTTGCTAAGCCTGATGACCCTGTGCCTGCGGAGCGTTTTCGCGCCGTTTAATGGCACAAATCGGCCTGCAGCCCCGGTACTACCTGCGCAACCAGCTATTCATTTGATAGCAAGTTCACAAACGCAATCCCTCGTCCCCATCCACGCGCCTACGCTTCGACACCTCGTGTGACCTGAAGTTCTCCGGCAATTCCTCCTCACTTCAATTCGTCAGTCCGGCTTCGTTAGCCCCAAGAGGGCATGTGCTTATTGAAGAAGGATGCAATCCATGAAACGGATGCTGATTAACGCCACGCAGGCTGAAGAACGCCGCTTGGCTATCGTCGACGGACAAAAACTCCTCGACTACGAAATCGAAATTGAAGGCCGCGAGCAGCGCAAGGGCAACATCTACAAAGCGGTCGTCACCCGCGTCGAGCCCTCCCTGGAAGCCTGCTTTGTGGACTACGGCGAAGACCGCCACGGCTTCCTGCCGTTCAAGGAAATCTCCAAGCAGTATTTCCAGCAAGGCGTGTCTGCCAGCCAGGCCCGCATCCAGGACGCGATCCGCGAAGGCCAGGAACTGCTGGTGCAAGTGGAAAAAGAAGAGCGCGGCAACAAGGGCGCAGCCCTGACGACCTTCGTTTCCCTAGCGGGCCGTTATGTCGTCTTGATGCCCAACAACCCCCGTGGTGGTGGTGTATCCCGCCGCATTGAAGGTGAAGACCGCGCCGAACTCAAAGAAAACATGGACCAGTTGGAATACCCCAACGGCATGTCCATCATCGCCCGCACCGCCGGTATCGGCCGCAGCGCTCCTGAGCTGCAGTGGGACTTGAACTACCTGTTGAAGCTCTGGTCCGCCATCGACGGCGCAGCCAAGGGCGGCAAGGGCGCTTACCTGATTTACCAAGAGTCATCGTTGGTGATCCGCGCCATCCGCGACTACTTCAACCACGACATCGGCGACATCCTGATCGACACCGACGACGTGTACGAGCAGGCCCAGCAGTTCATGGCCCACGTGATGCCCGAGCACGCCGCCCGCGTGAAGCGCTACCGTGACGACGCGCCGCTGTTCAGCCGCTTCCAGATCGAACACCAGATCGAATCCGCCTACGCCCGCACCGTGACCCTGCCTTCCGGCGGCGCCATCGTGATCGACCACACCGAAGCGCTGGTTTCCGTGGACGTGAACTCGGCCCGCGCTATCAAGGGCGGCGACATCGAAGAAACCGCGACCCGCACCAACCTGGAAGCCGCTGACGAAGTGGCCCGCCAGATGCGTCTGCGCGACTTGGGTGGCTTGATCGTGATCGACTTTATCGACATGGAAGAGTCCCGCAACCGCCGCGAAGTGGAAAACCGCCTGCGCGATGCGCTGCGCCAGGACCGCGCCCGCGTGCAGTTCGGAACCATCTCCAAGTTCGGTTTGATGGAAATGAGCCGCCAGCGCCTGCGCCCGGCCCTCTCCGAAGGTGCGTCCATCCCCTGCCCCCGTTGCGGCGGTTCCGGCCACATCCGCGACACTGAATCCAGCGCCCTGCAGATTTTGCGAATCATCCAGGAAGAGTCCCTCAAGGACAACACCGCCTCCGTGCTGTGCCAGGTGCCAGTCGAAGTCGCTTCGTTCCTGCTGAACGAAAAGCGCACCGAGATTGCAAAGATCGAGTTGAAGCAACGCATCAACGTGTTGATGGTGCCCAACAAGACCTTGGAAACCCCCAACTACAAGCTCGAGCGCCTGAAGCATGACGACCCGCGCCTGGACCACATCGAAGCCAGCTACAAGATGGCCGACGACATGGAAGAAGCCACCGGCGTGACCCGCCGCTCGCAAGAGCCGACCAACAAGCAGACTCCCGTCATCAAGGGCGTACTGCCGGATGCACCGGCTCCTATCGCGCCTCCCAAGCCCGAGCCCGTCAAGGCCGTGGCGGCTCCAGTGGCGGCACCCGTGGCAGCGGCACCAGCCTCCAAAGGCTTTTTCGGTTGGATCAAGAGCCTGTTTGCAGCTCCTGAAGCTGCGCCAGCGCCTGCCGCAGCACCTGCACCGGCCAAGGCCGACGACAAGCGCGAAGGCCGCAACGGACGCGATGGCAACCGCAACGGTGGCCGTAACCAGCGCGGCGATCGCGGTGGTGAACGTGGCAGTGAAGGCCGTGGCGAGCCCCGCAACGAAGCCCGTCCTGACGGCCGCGGCGAGCGCACAGAGCGCGGTGGCCGCCCCGAGCGCGGCGACCGCAACGGCCGTGGTGAACGCGGCGAACGCGGTAACCGCAACGAACGCGGCGATCGCGCCCCGCGCCAAGACCGTATGGACGGCGAGCAGGCAAAGGCTCCAGGCGCTGACGTCAGCCTGCAATCGGACAACGCGGCAGCACCGCAAAGCCGCGAAGGCCGCCAGGAACGTGGCAACCGCAATGAACGCGGCAACCGCGGTCCTCGCAATGGAGATCGCAACGAGAATGCCCCCCGCAACGCGGACGTGAATGCAGAGGCCCCTCAGGCCTTGGCAGACGGCGTGGAAGCCGTGGCAGACGGACAAGGCGAAGTGCGCGAAGCCCGTGAAGGCCGCAACCGCAATGGCCGCGGCCGCCGCAACGACCGTGGCCCGCGCAACGAAGACGCTAACCGTAGCGAACCGCCTGCAGGCGACCTGCCCGCAGACGCCCAAGCGGAGCCTGTGCAAGCAGAAGAAGTGTCTGGCGATGCCGCTAACACCCAAGAGCCCCGTGAACGCCGCTCCCGCGACCGCTATGGCCGTGACCGCGGCAACCGTGCCCCCCGTGGTGAGCGAGCGCCTGCGGAAGGCACCGACGCAGCGGAAACACTGGAAGCACCCGCTGCCAGCCCTGCCCCCGCACCGGTAGCTCCTGTTGCCGCTGAGGCCTCGGCTGCTCCGGCAGCACGCGTAGCAGCGGCTCCTGTATCGGTGGCACCTGCTGCGCCTGCAGTGGCAGTTGCTGCTCCAGCGCCAGCAGCCACTGCAACCCCCGCAGCAGCAACGTCTTCGGGCCGCATGCCCAAAGTGGAGGGCTACCAACTGCCCACCGACGCCTTGGCGGCAGTTGCCTCCGGCTCCGGTTTGCAGTGGGTGAACTCGGACGCTGACAAGATCGCTGCCGTGCAAGCCGCTATCGCGGCAGAACCCAAGCCGGTGCACATCCCCCGCGAGCGTCCTGCGCCCGTGGCCTTGGATGACCGCCCATTGGTGTTGGTGGAAACCCGCCGCGACCTGCGGGACTTGAAACTGCCCTTTGAAGAAAATCAAACGGCCTGAGTGATGTGCTCGTCATTCCCTTGGGGATGACGAGCCCTCCAATGACAAAGGGCGCCCTCGTGGCGCCCTTTGTCATTGGGTCGGGTAACTCTTCGTTTTAAAAAATATCCACCGCGCCAATTTTCAAGGAGTCGCCGGAAAAGCCTTTGCGCACCAACTCAGCATGGCTGAACACCTTGTTCTGGCCATGGTGCTGCGCATAGTCCACCGCCCGCTCTGCACGCTCCAGTGCCGTGCTGGGGGAATCGTCCGGACTCACGCGGGTAAAGCCTGCACAAATCGTCAAACGCCCGACCTGCGGGAAATTGAATTTTTCAATATTGGCACGGAAGCGCTCAAACGCGGCGAGCACCAAAGCCTCATCCGGGCAGTGCATCAACACTGCGAACTGCTCGCCACCGAAGCGGTACAAACGGTCATAGGTGCGGAAGGTGTTGTTCATGATGCGGGCGACCAGCAGCAACACTTCTTCGGCGATCAGGTGGCCGTTGTGATCGTTGATGACTCCGTAGTTGTCCACCGAGATCGTGCCCAGCCAATAGTTGGGCGGCACCCGGTGCCGGCGTTCCTGTCCCGGGGCCAAAGCGGACTGGCGGGCTGCTGCGGCGCTATCTTCGACTTCGCCCAGCTCTTCGAGCACCGCGCTGTAAAACGTGTCGTCCAAGGATTTGCGGTTGAGCAAACCCGTGAGCGCATCCCGGTCGCTATAGGCCAAGAGGCGGTACATATTGCGGAACACGCGGGACAAGTCGCCCACGGTCTGCAGCTGCCCTTCTTGCAGCGCACTGGCGGAGTGAATTTCCAGCACGCCCTCATCTCCCACCACCGGATCAGCAAACAAAGGCAGGTAGGTGATACGGGGGCCCTCTTCGCCCGCCCAGGCAATTTCTACCTGCTCTTGGGTTTGGATGCAATGCAGCCGGTCGCGGTTATCTTCTAGCAGGGGCAGGGTCTGAAAATCGATGCGCAGTGGGTCCACCACCTTGCCGCCGCCGCGGGCGTCCAGCACGGTCACGTCCATCCAGCGTTTGACGCCCTCTTCGCTCACTACCTTGGATACCAGCACCCTTTGGATAGGAATGAGGTCAATCAACGCCTTGGAGAGCGTGAGTTCCAGCAAATCACGGTCCCGGTGGTCCGTGAGCTTGATCAGGTGTTCAATGAGTGTTGCCATGAAACCATAATAGCCGCAACACGCAGCGGCGTCATCGCGGTTTACGCCTTGGCGGCTGCCCGGTAGGCCTCTGTTGCAGCTTTGCTGTCCGAGCGTTGCTCCGCCAATTCCGCCATGGCCAGCCAAGCCCTGCGTTTCATGTCGGCGTCTTTGAGCATGGGGATGGCCTGCCGCAACAGCGCCTGCGCCTTGCCCCACAAGGACAGCCGCACACACAGTACGCCAGCCAGGTACTGCAGCAGCGGATCACCCGGCTGGGCCATTTGTGCAGCCTCGATGCGAGAGAGCCAGGTGCTGTCCGCCGGAGCATCTGCCGCCATAAAACTGCGCTCCAGCACACGCACCAAGCGCACACGCTGCTCGTAGGTCAGCGCCGGGGTCTGCGGGTTTTGCCACAGCGGCAGCACCCACTGGCGTGCCACCGAGGCATCGCCGTCCAGGCCCAGCAAGCGCTCAGCGCCTTCCAGCGCCACGTCGGGCAGCTGGCGCTCGGCGGCCTCCAGCGCGCCCCAAGCGTGCTCCATCTGGGCTGTATCGTGGGCACCGCGCAACAGCTCCAGCGCCAAGCCACGCACAATGCCGGCACCTGCCACTTCAGAGAACGCGCGGTGCTTGGTCAGCACCCGTGCGGTATCCAATGCCACACGGGTATTGCGGGCCTGACGCGCCGCTTTGAAACGCAGGCGCAGCGCAATCGTGCGGCGGGCCGTGCCCACGGGCAACTGCTCCAGCCACTGCACGGCACCCGAAGCGTCCCGGTCTTCCAGCGCCCAGCGGGCTGCGCGCAGTTGTACGCCGTCGCGCAAGTCGTTGGCCTCTTTGCTGGCGGCTTCGTCGAGTGCGTGCTGAAAATGGGCTTCCCGGGTACTGCGGTCTTGCAAGGCATGGGCGCTCTCGGCTGCCAGCAAATGGGCCAGGGTACGCAGGCGGGCGGCGTCCGGCAAGGCGTCGCCGCTGGAGAGCATGGCATCTTCCACCGCGACCACCAGCTCGGCCGCCTTGCGCGCCCGCACATAGCGGCCGGCTACCAAGTGCGAGATCGTGTCCAGTAGGCCCGAATAAATGGTTCGCTCCTTGTAGGACAAACGCCAGCGGCGCGCCTGTTGCGGAATGCTGAACAGCCCGGCAAGCCCCCGCAGCGCCAGATGCAGCGTAAGGAAGGTCAAAGCCAGCCCCAGCAACACCAGGTTCAATGACAGATCCACCCGGTAAGGCGGCCAGTACAAGGTCAAGGTGCCTTGGTTGTCACCTGCAAACAAGGCAGACGCTACCGCGACACCGAACAAGGCCATCAGCCACAAGGCAAATCGCATAGTCAGCGTCCTGCAGCGGCAGTGGCCAGGGCGGCCAGGGTTTCATCAACACGGGGAACTTCGAGCGTGCGCATCTGCGATTGCAGCTGCAACAGCAAAGCCTGCGCTGTTTGTGCCTTGCGGGAGTTGGCGTCGAAGTAACGCGTGAGTGCATTGGATGCAGAGACCAGATCCGTACGCGCAGCTTCTGTCTGACGGGAGAGCAATCCCAGACGGGCGTTTAAGACTTTGAGCTTGAAGTTTTCACGCACAAAAAAGGACTGCTCCGGCGACAACAAAGCCACATCCGGATTTTCAATCTTGCTGACACGCACCAAGCCCCGCACCTCTTCCCGCACCATCGTCAGCAGGCGACCGGACCAGCCGGACAAAGATTCCTCCGTCTCCCGCCTAAGGCCAGGGGCAGACTTGGGGGCGATCACCGCATTGCCGACTGGCATGTCATCAGCGAGAGAAACCAACTCATCCAGCTTCACCAGCATCGCAGGGGTGTCCGACAGGACAGTGGCTTTGATCCGGGCCACGTCTTTGGCGATTGCGCGCTGCAAAGGAGTCAAACGGGGTTGGGCTGCCCGGGCTACCCGCAGCTCGGCAGACTTGAGCGATGCCAGCAAGGGCTCCACACTTCCTGTCAATTGCGCCTGCTGCTGGGCCAGACGCAGCGAGGACTCAATGTCTACCACCAGATTTTCATCCCGCGAGCGGGACAAACTTTGCATCAGCTCTTCGAGCTGGGTGCGCTGCAAAGCGACTTCACTGAGACGGGCTTCCAGCACAGCCAGCTTGGCAGCCGTCTCGATCGCCAGCTCTTGGGCCTGTTTAGCCGTCGCACGGGCCTCACCGGCTTGGCTGCCGGACTCGGCCGTTTGACGGGCCAGTTGCTCCTGGATATTGCCCAGCTTTTGCCAGAGTAAGCCACTGCCAGCGACACCGGCCACAGCCACCAACGCAACACCACGCAGCCAACGACGGGACGACTTGACGGTTGGAAGCAAAGCGCCGGGAAAGGGGCTGGAAGACGCGTCCGGACCGGCGGATGCTGCGGAGGCTGGGGCTTCGGAATTCATTGCAGCGATTCTATCGACGCCATCAGCGCCGGCAGGAGGGGTTTGGACTCCTGTACCCGCCCGAAACCTGCTTGCCGCGCCGCGTCGCCGATGCGCGGGTGGGTCACCACGGCGTGGGCCTGTGCCCAACTTTGGCCGGGGCAGCATTGCTGCAGGTTGCGAATGGCCTCCGAGCTACTGAACACCCACACCGTGCCATCGCTTGCCGCGGCATGCGCCTGGGCGACGGTCGCCGCATCCCACTGCGGGCGCTGGCGCTCGTACGACACCACAAACTCCACCGCACCGCCCGCATCTTGCACGCGGCGCGCAAACCAGTCGCGCCCGGAGCCCTCGTCACTGGCGCCCTCATCCATGGTGACGCCGCGCACAATCAGCACCCGGTAACCGGGCACCACGCGTGTGCGCACCACGGCCCAGAGAGCCTCGGAATCGAATTGGCCGGAGTGGAAGTCCGGCGCGTCGACCCACGCGGGCTCCACGCCCACGCGCTGCAGCGCTCCGTAGCTACCGGGGCCGGTCACAAACGCTCTGGTTTTGATAGCTGCTTGCGCAGTGAATACGGGCGCTACAAGGCTTTTTCGTTCAAAAAAATAATGCACCGCATTGCGGCTGACAAACATGGCCGCATCGAATTCAGACAAGCGGCTCCAGGCCGACTCCACCGCCGCCGCGTTGGCCGCCGGGCGGATATCGATCAGCGGCAGGCTCCAGCTGGTGTAGCCGGCAGCATCCAGCGCCTTGAGCCAGGGCGCGGCTTCTGCTTCGGGGCGGGTGATGATGACGCGCATACAACCCTTTCGTAACTGCCTAGGAAGACAAAGCGCTGACAGCCGCCTGCAGCGCACGCGCGACCTGCTCACCCAAAACGGTTGCCGCAGCGGCATCGCGGGCCAGGCCCGTCGCATCGGCATAGACCACGGGCTGCACGCCTTCAGCATCGCCCCAGGCAGCACGGATGTGCAGTTCGTCGCCGGTGAACGTCGCATACGCCGCCAGCGGCATGGAACAGCTGCCGCCCATCATGCGGCTCACCGCACGCTCCGCACACACCGCCAGCCAAGTGGGTTGGTGCACCAAGTGGGCGAGCGCACCGTGCACATCGGTGCGATCCGCGCGGATCTCGATGCCCAGAGCACCCTGCCCTGCGGCAGGCAACATTTGCTCGGGCTCGAACACGGCACGGATGCGGGACGCCAGCCCCAAGCGCTTGAGACCAGCGGCCGCCAACACAATGCCGTCGTACAGGCCATCGTCGAGCTTGCGCAAACGGGTGTCGAGGTTGCCGCGCAGGGGTTCAATCTTGAGGTCCGGGCGCATGGCCCGCAGCAGGGCGACGCGGCGCAGGCTGGAGGTGCCCACTACCGCGCCTTGCGGCAGGTCCATCACACTCGCATAGTTGCTGGACACCCAAGCGTCGCGCGGGTCCTCGCGCTCCATCACGCACGCCAGCACAAAGCCCTCGGGCAACTCCATGGGTACGTCTTTGAGAGAATGCACGGCCAGGTCGGCCCGGCCTTCTTCGAGCGCGATTTCCAGTTCTTTGACAAACAGGCCCTTGCCTCCCACTTTGCTGAGAGAACGGTCCAGAATCTGGTCACCTTTAGTCGTCATGCCCAACAGGGACACCGAGGCCCCGCTTCGCTCGAGAAGGGCTTTGACATGTTCTGCTTGCCAGAGTGCCAAACGGCTCTCCCGGGTGGCGATCGTAAAAGTGGGCAAAATCGTAACTCGGCTGTAATCGAAAATATGCCTTCGATGCTAGCATGGGCGCGTTCCTTGCTTCATCCGAAGCCTCTCTCACATCACTCCCAGACCTATGAATAAAGCACCTGCCGCAGAAACGGCCAAGCGCGCAAAAGACAACGAGCGTCCCTTGGTAGAAGACATCCGCCTCCTTGGGCGCATTCTGGGGGATGTGATCCGGGAGCAGGAAGGTGTTGACGCTTATGAGCTCATCGAAAAAATCCGTACCCTGTCGGTGGCCTTCCGTAGGGATGCCGACCAGGAAGCCGACAAGGCCCTCAAAAAATTGCTCAAGAGCCTGTCTGGCGACCAGACGGTAAGCGTGATCCGCGCATTCACCTATTTTTCGCACCTCGCCAACCTCGCCGAAGACCGCCACCATATCCGCCGCCGTGCCATCCACGAGCGTGCCGGTGATACCCAGGAAGGCAGCATTGAAGTTGCCATGTCCCGCCTGCGCTGGGCTGGCATTGCGCCCAAGGCAATTTCGCAAACACTGGCACAAAGCTTTGTGTCTCCCGTGCTCACCGCGCACCCCACTGAAGTGCAGCGCAAGAGCATTCTGGATGCAGAGCGTGACATCGCCCAACTGCTGACCCAGCGCGATGAGATCAAGCAACGCGCCAGCATCGTCGACAGCAAAAAAGACGCGCTCACCCCCAAAGAGCTGGCCGCCAACGAAGCCCAAATGCGCGCCCGGGTGATGCAGCTCTGGCAGACGCGCCTCCTGCGTTTCTCGAAGCTGACCGTGGCCGACGAAATTGAGAACGCGCTGAGCTACTACGAGTCCACCTTTCTGCGCGAGATTCCCAAGCTCTACGCCGACCTGGAAGACATGCTGGGCAACCAGCCGGTGCACAGCTTTTTGCGCATGGGCCAATGGATTGGCGGTGACCGCGACGGCAACCCCAACGTCAGCGCGCAGACGCTGGAATACGCCCTGCGCCGCCAAGCCGAAGTGGCCCTGCGCCACTACCTGACCGAGGTGCACTACCTGGGCGGCGAACTCTCCATCTCCGCCATGCTGGCCGACTGCACGCCCGCGATGCAAGCCCTGGCCGAAAGCTCCCCCGACCAGAACGCCCACCGCAAGGACGAGCCCTATCGCCGTGCACTGACCGGCATGTACGCCCGCCTGGCAGCCACCCTCAAAGACCTGACCGGCACCGAAGCTGCGCGCCACGCCGTGGCGCCGCAGAACCCGTACCTGAAAGCCGAAGACTTCGTGGCCGACTTGCGGACCATCGAAGCATCGCTCAAGGCCAACCACGGTGCGGCCCTGACCGCGCAGCGCCTGCACCCGTTGATCCGCGCGGTGGAAGTGTTCGGCTTCCATTTGGCCACTGTCGATTTGCGCCAAAGCTCCGACAAACACGAGGAAGTGGTGGCCGAGCTGCTGTCCACCGCCCGCGTGCATGCCGACTACAGCAGCCTGGCCGAAGAAGAAAAACGCACCCTTCTGCTGGGCCTGCTCAACGATGCGCGCCCCTTGCGGGTGCACGGCGTGGAGTACTCGGCCCATGCCCAAGGCGAGTTGGCAATTTTTGCCATGGCCAAGGTGATGCGCGAGCGCTTCGGCGTAGAGGCCATTCGCCACTACATCATCAGCCACACCGAAACCGTGAGCGACTTGCTCGAAGTGTTGCTGCTGCAAAAAGAGGTGGGCCTGGTGCGCGGCACCCTGGATGCCGAAGCGACTGCCGACCTGATCGTCGTGCCGCTGTTTGAAACCATCGAAGACCTGCGCAATGCCGCGCCCATCATGCGCGACTTCTACGCCCTGCCCGGCGTGGCCGATCTGGTCAAGCGCAGCGGTGCGGAGCAAGACATCATGCTGGGCTACTCCGACTCCAACAAGGACGGCGGCATCTTCACCAGCAACTGGGAGCTGTACCGCGCCGAGATCGCGCTGGTGGAACTCTTTGACGTGCTGGCCACCCAGCACAAGATCCAGCTGCGCATGTTCCACGGCCGTGGCGGCACGGTGGGTCGCGGCGGCGGCCCGAGCTACCAGGCCATCCTGGCCCAACCTCCCGGCACCGTGCGCGGCCAGATCCGCCTGACCGAACAAGGTGAAGTCATCGGCTCCAAGTACGCCAACCCTGAAATCGGTCGTCGCAACCTGGAAACCCTGGTCGCGGCCACCTTGGAAGCCACTTTGTTGCAACCCACCAAGTCGGCAACCAAGGCCTTCCTGGAGGCCGCTGCCGAGCTGTCGCAAAACAGCATGTCGGCGTACCGGGCGCTGGTGTACGAAACCGCAGGCTTCACCGAATACTTTTTCGCCTCCACCCCGCTGCGCGAAATTGCCGAACTCAACATCGGCTCACGCCCTGCATCGCGCAAAGCCTCGCAGCGGATTGAAGACCTGCGGGCCATCCCCTGGGGCTTCAGCTGGGGCCAGTGCCGCTTGACACTGCCGGGCTGGTTCGGCTTCGGCTCGGCTGTGCAAAAGTTTGTGGGCACCGGCACTGCCGCCGAGCAAAAAGAGCGCGTGGCCTTGCTGCAGAAGATGTACAAGCAGTGGCCCTTCTTCCGCACCCTGCTCTCCAACATGGACATGGTGATGGCCAAGAGCGATCTGGCGCTGGCCTCACGCTACGCCGAGCTGGTGAGCGACGCCCGCCTGCGCAAGAAGATATTTACCGCGATTGAAGCCGAATGGCATGGCACCGCCCAAGCGCTGGCCACCATCACCGGTGAAAAAAACCGCCTGGCCAACAACGCCGCACTGCAGCGCTCCATCCGCCACCGCTTCCCGTATATCGACCCTCTGCACCACTTGCAAGTGGAGCTGGTGCGTCGCTACCGCGAAGGCAAGGCGGACGAGCGGGTGCAGCGCGGTATCCACATCTCCATCAACGGCATTGCTGCCGGCCTGCGCAACACGGGCTGATGGGGCACGATGCCTAAAAACAAAAAGGGCCTGCGGGCCCTTTTTTTATGGCGGCAAACGCCATGCATTTACCGCCACCGCGCTTCGATCCGCGCGTATTCGCCGTTTTTGCGTATGGCATCCAGCCCGGCATCAAACTGGGCGATCAAGGGCTGCACACCGGGATACTTTTTGGAGAAGGACAGGTACAAGCTCGGCTCCAGGAGCACCCCGCGCAAACGGAATCCATGGCCCAGCGTCGGGTTGTTGGATGCAATTTCTGCGGCCACCCGGTCATAAACCAGCGCGTAGTCCACCCGCCCGGCCACCAGCTTGCGCAGCGACGTCAAATCGGACGCCGCCACATCACGGACCATAGCGGGGTCGCCATCAAACGCGGTGCCGTAGTCGTAGCCGTTGGTCACGCCTACACGCTTGCCACGCAATGCCTGCACATTGACCGTTTCTTTGGCGCCGTCAGTGCGCCCATAGATGCCGATGCGGGCGCGAAACAAATGGTATCTGTGCCAGAGGTATTTGTTTTCAGTGCGGGGGTCGCGCAAGGTGTCAAAACAACCGGCGAGCTTGCCGCTCTCCACCTCATACATGCAACGGGCATAGGGCAGTGGCACCAACTCCAGCGCGACCCCTGCCGCCGCCCAGGCAGCCTGCACCAGCTCGACCGCAAAGCCGGCCGGTTGCCCGGCTTGCACATAGGCATAGGGCCGCCAATCGTCTTCCACCCCGATGCGCACTTTGAGCGCCGGCTGGGCCCCAGCCACCGCGGCAAAGCTAAAACACAGCGCACCCGCAAGACCCGCAAGACCCGCAAGCCCACTATGGCGCCACCACCCCCTCATTGAGAAATGAGCGCTCTGACCGAGGCGAGCTGCCGCCGCGATACCGACAACAGCTCCTCCAAGCCTTGCAGCCGCACGGCCCAGCCCTCGCCCTCCTCCGCATCGAAATGCTTCTCCAGGGAGCGCACCATCTTGCGGGCTACCAGCGCATTGCGGTGGATGCGGATGAACTTGCCGCCGTGCTTTTCTTCCAAGTCGTTCAAGGCGCCATCCAGGATGTAGCTGCGCGTGGCCGTGCGCACCGTGATGTATTTGAGCTCGGCCTTGAAGTAAAGCACCTGCGTTAAAGGCACACGCTCTGTGCGGTTGCGTTCCTGAATGATGAGCACTTCTTCACTCACCAAATCGGCCTGTAGCGCACGTCTGGCATGCGCAAAGCGCTCTGCTTTTTGTAGCGCTGCCTGCAGGCGCTCCAGGCGCACAGGCTTGGTCAGGTAGTCCACTGCTTCCAGGTCAAAGGCGGCTACGGCATGCTCCGCATGCGCGGTCACGAAAACGATGGCCGGCGGATACGGCAGGCTGCGCAAGGTTTGCGCCAAAGCCAAGCCGCTGCTGCCGGGCATGTGGATGTCCAGAAACACGAGGTCCACCGGCTGCTGGCGCAGCAAGGCGGCGGCCTGTTCGGCATTTGGGGCTTCGGCTGCCACATGCACCGCGGGGTGGGTGCAATAGCCCAGCAAGGTACGCATGCGGGCCCGGGCCAAGGGCTCGTCGTCCACCAGCATCACCCGCAACTGGGTGTCAGGCTGCATTGCAGTCATAAAGGCACCTCCATACGCACTTGGTACACACCGTCTTTCAGGCCGCTCTTGAATTGGCCCTGCACATCATGCAACAAAGCCAACCGCTCCTGCACATTGCGCAACGCCAGCCCGTGGCCGCGTGCGCCTTGCCCTGCAGGCACCGTGTTGGTGACCTTGATGACCGCTACCGTACCTTTGCAACGTGTCGAAATTTTGATGGCGGCCCCCTGCGCACTGGGCTCCACGCCATGACAGACCGCATTTTCTACCAGCGGTTGCAGAATCAGGGGCGGCAGATGGGCGGCCTCGGCTTTCGGGTCGAGGTCCCACTGCACCTGCAGCCGCTCGCCAAACCGCACCTGCTCAATCGCAAGATAACGCTGCGCCAGCAACAACTCCTCGCGCAGGGTGACCGAGCTGCTCGGGTCCTTGAGCGCGTGGCGAAACAAGTCGCTCAAATCTTCGAGCAAGGCCTCGGCCTTGGCTGGCTCAGCGCGCACCAGGGCAATAGCGCTGTTGAGGGTATTGAACAAAAAATGCGGCCGGATGCGCGACTGCAGCTCGGCCAGGCGGGCCGCCGTATCCGCCGGCGTGCGGCCTTTGGCACGCATCACCAGAGCCGCCACCAAGAGGCTGGACAACAAGGCCCCAGAAAAAAGGCTGGCCACCCAGGGCGGGCTCTCCAGCAGACCGGACCAGGCAAGCAGGCCGCAACCATACAAGCCTGCAATTCCCCCCAGCGCGATGGCCAAGGCGTATTGCGCCGCCTTGGGCATGCCTGCGAGCCAGCGCTTGGCAATACAAGCCGCCAACAACCACGCCAAGGTACCTGGTAGCGCCGCACCGGTGACCAGGGCCAAGCGGGCAATCCAGTCCCACACGCTGGCGGAAGCAAACATGCACACCACCGCCAGCGACACCTCGACAAACAACACCGCGCGCAGCACCACCCCGATGTGGCAGGCATCAAACACCAGCACCGGCGCGGGTGCTGCAGGCCGCCCTGTGGGGGGCAGGTCCTGGAACGTCGATAATATTTGGTTGTCGTTCATGTCCACCGGATTTTGACTCCTTTCCTGAAAAGCGCCTCCCATGTCCCAAAACCAATTCGATAAAAAGTCCCAAGCGTGGTCCGCGCTGTTTTCCGAGCCCATGAGCGACCTGGTCAAGCGCTACACCTCCAGCGTGTTTTTTGACAAACGCCTCTGGCAAGCCGACATCACCGGCAGCCTGGCACACGCCGAAATGCTGGCCGCGCAGGGCATCATCAGTGCCGACGACCACGCATCCATCCAAAAAGGCATGGCCCAGATCTGGGGCGAAATCGAATCCGGCGCTTTCGAGTGGAAGCTGGACCTGGAAGACGTGCACCTGAACATCGAAGCGCGCTTGACCCAGCTGGTGGGCGATGCCGGCAAGCGCCTGCACACCGGCCGCAGCCGCAACGACCAAGTCGCCACCGACGTGCGCCTGTGGCTGCGCAGCGAGATTGATTTGATTGGCGAGCTGCTGGTGGACTTGCAAAAGTCGCTGGTCGATGTGGCTGAAGCAAACGCGGAAGTCATCCTGCCCGGCTTCACCCATTTGCAAGTGGCCCAGCCCGTGAGCTTTGGCCACCACATGCTGGCCTATGTGGAAATGTTCAGCCGCGATGCCGAGCGCTTTGCGGAAGTGCGCCGCCGCACCAACCGTCTGCCGCTGGGCAGCGCCGCATTGGCCGGCACCAGCTACCCGCTGGACCGTGAGCGCGTGGCCAAGACGCTAGCCATGGACGGCGTCTGCCAGAACAGCCTGGACGCCGTGAGCGACCGCGACTTTGCGATCGAATTCACCAGTGCCGCCAGCCTGACCATGGTGCACATCAGCCGCATGAGCGAAGAGCTGATCATCTGGATGAGCCAGAACTTCGGCTTCATCAAGATTGCCGACCGCTTCACCACCGGCTCGTCCATCATGCCGCAGAAGAAAAACCCTGACGTGCCCGAGCTGGCACGCGGCAAGACCGGCCGCGTGGTTGGCCACCTGATGGGCCTGATCACCCTGATGAAAGGCCAGCCCCTGGCCTACAACAAGGACAACCAGGAAGACAAAGAGCCGCTGTTCGACACCGTGGACACCTTGAAGGACACGCTGCGCATCTTCTCCGAGATGATTGGCGGGCAGGTGAATGCGGCCACGGGCCAGAAAGAAGGCGGCATCAGCGTGAACGCCGAAGCCATGGAACGCGCTGCCCTCAAGGGCTACGCCACTGCCACCGACCTGGCCGACTATCTGGTGAAGAAGGGCCTGCCTTTCCGCGATGCCCACGAGACCGTAGCCCACGCGGTGAAGGCAGCCCAGAGCCACGCCTGCGATTTGTCTGAATTGCCGCTGGCGGTACTGCAGGGCTTCCATGCCAGTATCGAGAAAGATGTGTACGAGTGCCTGAGCCTGCGCGGCTCGCTCAATGCGCGCAATATTTTGGGCGGTACCGCGCCGGCCCAAGTGCGTGCGCAGATTGCGCGGCACCGCGCTCGCTTGGGCTGAGGTTCAACCAACTACTTTCGAACGAAATGGGGGCCTAGCCCCCGTTTTTATTGCGCGAGTAGCTACAAAATTCGTAGCATTTACTCGCTCATTCAACCCGCCAGCACCCGCTCCAGATCGCTGGCCAAGTGGTCCACCGCCTCTTCGGTGGTCGCCCAGGAGCACATGAAGCGCGCACCGCCGCCAATGAAGGTGTAGAAGGTCCAGCCCAGCGCCTTGAGGCGGGCAATGGCGGGCTCGGGCAAGTTGACGAACACGCCGTTCACTTCGGTGGGCAGCAGCAACTCGGCACCGGCGATGCCGGCAATGCGCTCTGAGAGGCGATGCGCCATGGCGTTGGCGTGCGCGGCGTGACGCAGCCAGGTGCCGTCGGTCAACATGGCCAGCCAAGGGGCGGACAGATAGCGCATCTTGGAGGCCAGCTGCCCGGCCTGTTTGCAGCGGTAGGAAAACTCTTCGCCCAGCTTGCGGTCAAAAAATACGATGGCTTCACCAATCGGCAAGCCCATCTTGGTGCCGCCAAAGCACAGCACATCCACCCCAGCGCGCCAGGTGATGTCGGCCGGCGCCACCTTGAGGGCGGCTACGGCGTTGGCGAAGCGGGCGCCGTCCATGTGCACCTTCAGGCCGTGCTCCTGCGCGATGCGGCTGATGCCACTGATCTCGCCCTTCTGGTAAACCGAGCCCATCTCGGTGGACTGGGTCAGCGTGACGACCTTGGGCCGCGGGTAGTGCACATCGGTGCGGCGGGTGATGACCTCCAGCACTCCGGCCGAGGTGAGCTTGCCGTGGCGGTGCGGGGCGGAGAGCAGTTTGGAGCCATTCGAGAAAAACTCGGGCGCGCCGCACTCATCGGTCTCGACGTGAGCGGTGTCGCTGCAAATGACGGCCTGGTAGGACTGGCACAAGGACGCCAGCGCGATCGAGTTGGCCGCCGTGCCGTTGAACACAAAGAACACCTCGGCGTCCGCCTCAAACACCTCACGGATGCGGTCGCAGGCCAAGCGCGTGGCGTCGTCATTACCGTAGGACGCCGCAAAGCCCGTGTTGGCCGCCATGAAAGCCTGCATGGCCTCGGGGCAGATGCCGGAGGTGTTGTCGCTGGCGAATTGCAAATAGTGGCCGGGGGCAACGGTGGACAGAGAGGTAGGCAAAGTGGTCATGGCGGTGTAATATCGTTTTAGCGGATATTTCCGGTATATCGAACAAAAATCCATTTTACCGACCAACACCAGCATGGCGCAAGTCCCCCACCCTACTCCTTTGGTCGACGGCCCCCCAGCTGTAGGCTCCAAACTGCAAGACGCCCGCAAGGCGCAACAGCTCTCGCTGGACGAGCTCTCCAAACGCGCAGGAGTTTCCAAATCCATGCTCTCCGAAGTAGAGCGCAACCAAGCCAACCCGACAGTCGGTGTACTGTGGCGCCTGGCGACGGCGTTGGGCATCAGCCTCACTGACCTGCTGGGCAACACCACTGCCGACAAGGCCACGCCGACGGTGGAGCTGGTACCGGCCCACACCATCCCTGTCACCACCAGCCCGGACGGCAAGTGCACGCTGCGCATCCTGGGACCCATTGCCTTGGCGGGCCGGGTGGAGTGGTACGAGCTGGCCGTAGAACCCGGCGGCGTGCTGGCCTCCGAGCCGCACGAGGCAGGCGCGAAAGAGCACCTCTCGGTGCTCAGCGGCAGCCTCACGGTGCAGGCCGCCGACAGCAGCAAGGTGCTCAAGGCGGGCGACAGCGCGCGCTACGCGGTGGACGTGCAGCACGCCATCAGCAACACCGGCAAAGGCATGGCCAAGGCGGTGCTGGTGGTGGAGCACTTGGGCTAACTTCCAAGCAAAAATGGCCCTGGCGCTTGTGGAATATGCGCGAGCAGCTATTGAATTCATAGCAATTCAGCACTGCAACCTCCAAGGCTCGCTCGCAAAACGCTCCACCAAAAAGTCCAGCAAAGCCCGCACCGCCGGAGAGAGGTGCTTGCGCGAGGGGTAGAGCGCGTAGATGGACATCATGGGCAGCTGCCACTGCGGCAGCACCTGTTGCAAGCTTCCATCATGCAGGTGAGGGCTTGCCAGGTACGTGGGTTGCATGGCCACCCCGCCGCCTGCGAGCGCAGCCCGCAGCAAAGCCGTGGCCTCGTTGGCGCTGAAGTGGCTGCCCACATGCACCTCGGCGTGCTCCTCGCCGCGGTGCAGTTTCCATATGCTTTTGCCGAAATTGGCATAGCTCAGACAACGGTGCACCTGCAGGTCTGCGGGTAGCTGTGGCGTGCCGTGCTTTGCGAGGTAGTCCGGCGAAGCCACCAGCACCGAGGCACATGGCGCCAGCACCCGGCCGATGAGCGCCGGGTCCGGCTCGGCGCTGATGCGAATGGCCAAGTCGATGCGCGCCTCCACCAGGTTGAGTGCACCTTCGCTGGCGTTGAGGTCGATCTTGAGCTGCGGGTAGAACGCCAGAAAGTCGGCAATCGCCGCCGCCATTTCCGCATAGGCGAACGACATGCTGCAGGTCACCCGCAGTTGCCCGCGCAGCGCGCCGTCGTGGCGGCTGGTCTCTTCTTCGACGTTTTCCATGAGCGCCAGCATCTGCTGGCTGCGGCGCAGGCAACTCTCACCGGCGTCGGTCAGCGTGACGCTGCGGGTAGTGCGCTGGAGCAGGCGTGCGCCCAGCCACTGCTCCAGCTCGCCTACATAACGCGTCACCATGGCGCGCGACATGTCCATCTTGTCGGCCGTGGCGCTGAAGCTGCCACTCTGCGCCACCTCCACAAACACCTGCATGGCGGTTAAACGGTCCATGATTTGCTCATTTTATGAAACAGTTTTGGCCGAATTATCGGGTTTATCTGCGCGGATATTGAAATTAAAGTTCAACCCAACGCTGATGAGACGTCCTCTTAGCGTCCAACCACTACCAGGAGTTCACCATGATCCGCACTACCGTTATCGCCGCATCGCTGGCCATCGCCTTTACCTCACTGTCTGGGGCAGCAAACGCCCAACAACCGCTCACCGTCAAGATCTACAACGCTGATGCCAACAGCTTCAACGTCAATTCCACGCTGGTTTATGGCCAGAAAGACGCCATCGTCATTGACGCCGGTTTCACCCGTGCCGACGCCTTGCGCATCGCTGCCAACGTGCTCGACAGTGGCAAGCAACTGACCACCATCTACGTGAGCCAGGCCGACCCTGACTACTACTTCGGTGTGGAAGCCCTGAAAGAAGTGTTCCCCCAGGCCGACGTGGTGACCACACCCGCTGTGCTGGGCAAACTCGCGCCCAAGCTGGCTGGCAAGGTCGCGTTCTGGGGCCCCAAAATGGGCGCCAACGCCCCCCGCAAGCCCGTGGTGCCCCGTGCCCTGGAAGGCAACACCCTGACGCTGGAAGGCCAGACCATCGAGATCCGCGGCACCCAAGGACTGCTGGCACACCGCCCCTATGCCTGGATTCCGTCCATCAAGGCGGTGGTCGGCAACATCGGCGTGTTCGGCAACATGCATGTCTGGACCGCTGACACACAAACCGCTGCAGAGCGCGCCGCATGGGTAGCCCAGCTGGACGAAATGGCCGCTTTGAAGCCTGAGCTGGTGATTCCCGGCCACATGAAGGCAGGTACCAAGGTAGACGCCAGCAACATTGCCTTCACCAAAGACTACTTGCAGACTTTCGAGAAAAACCTCGCTGCCAACAAGACCAGCGCCACCTTGATCCCCGCCATGAAGCAGGCCTACCCTGCCCTGACGGACGGCGGCCTGTCGCTGGACATCGGCGCCAAGGTCAACACCGGCGAAATGAAGTGGTAAACCCCGTCGCCATGCCCTAAGGCATGGCATCCATCCCTGCACCCAGGAGCGCACATGTCCCTTCTTCACCAAGTTTTACAAGACCTGAACGCGGGTCGCTGGAACGCCGCACACGACCAGGTGCAAAAGGACGACTCCATGCTGGGCGCCTGGTTGCACGGCATCTTGCACCTGCAGGAAGGCGATCTGGAAGACGCCGAGAACTGGTACAACCGCGCCGCCCGTCACTTCCGCAGCCGCGGTAGCCTGCAGGAAGAGATCGTCCTTTTTGAGCAAGCGCTCGCAGCCGCCACGCTTAACAACCATTGAAAAAACTCCACCCCATGTCCACCACTGTGACCTCCGTGACCTATTTATTCGACCCCTTGTGTGGCTGGTGCTACGGCGCCTCCCCTGCCATCCAGCGCCTGGGGCAGGAAGCGACGATCTCCTTGGAGCTGGCGCCCATCGGCTTGTTCAGCGGCGGCGGGCGCGTGATGAGCGCAGACTTCGCCGACTTTGCGTGGTCCAACGATGTACGCATCGGAAAGCTCACCGGCCAGACCTTTAGCGAGGCCTACCGCAGCCAGGTGCTGGGCCAGCACGGCACCCGATTTGATTCATCCGCCGCCTCTCTCGCCCTCACTGCCGTGGCACACACCGCACCGGCGGAAGAACTGAATACCTTGAAGCTTTTGCAGGAGGCACGCTACGTCAATGGCCTGGACATCTGCACCCCGCAAGGTGTGGACGGCGTACTGCGTGCCAGGGGCCTGACGGCGGCGGCCGACCTGTTAGCCCGACAGGACGCAGACCTGCAACTCCAGCACGATGCCCGCGTGCAGAAAGCCCGCCGCCTCATGCAGGCCCATGGCGCACAAGGCGTGCCGGCCATGGTGGTCCACGGCGCGAGCGGCGCTCGCCTGGTGCGTGGCGACGCGCTCTACAACGGCCACGACGCCCTGTTGGCAGCGATTGCCGGAGCCGCGGCCTAAGGCTTGCGGGGCGGCACAAAGGCCGCTCTGGCTTGCAGGGCTCGCTCGCGGGCGTGGCAGCCCTCCAGGTGGTCATTCACCAATCCCATGGCCTGCATGAAGGCATACATGGTGGTGGGGCCCACAAAGCTCCAGCCGCGCTTGCGCAAGTCTTTGGACAGTGCGATTGATTCCGGCGAGGTGGTCACCCCGCTGAGCGTTTGGTGGGTAATGGTGGCCGGGCGGCTGCCGCTGACAGGCTCAAAGCCCCAGAAGTAGGCCGCCAGACTACCGAACTCTGCTCGCAGCTCCTGAGCCTTTTTGGCGTTGTTGATGGTGGAAGCAATCTTGCCGCGATGGCGCACGATGCCGGCATCCAGCACCAGGCGTTTCTCGTCGGCCTCATCGAACAGGGCCACCTTGTCCATATCAAAACCTGCAAAGGCGGCGCGGAAGGACTCGCGCTTGTTCAGTATGGTGAGCCAGCTCAAGCCCGCCTGAAAGCCTTCAAGGCAAATCTTCTCGAACAAGCGCGTGTCGCTGTGCACCGGGAAGCCCCACTCCTGGTCGTGGTAGCGCTGGTATTCGGCCGTGCTGCGGCACCAGACGCAACGTGCAGTGTGGTTATCGTCGGTAAAGAGCCCGTTGGGCGCGGCAGTGTCGTTAAGCATGGGGCCTCCGCAAGGTGCACTGAAGTACTGTTTTTTTTATCAGTATAGCGTGTCACTCGGGCCTCAAGCTCTCCACACCGCCCACTGCGATGCACCAGAACAACAAGGCTTCAATTACAAGCAAAAAGAGCCGCTAGCGCCCGTAAAACATGTGCAAGCAGCTCTTATTTTGATAGCATTCTGATGTAGGCCCTACCTCGTCTTGTGGAGCCGCGCCCGGCTGCGGCACACAGGCATGAGCGAGCAGGCCAAGCACCAGGTTCGGGTGATTGGCGTGTTTACACGGAAGCGGGGGGCGGCACGGCGGGGAGGTCGGGCGGCTCCGGGCTCTCTGCGTAGCGCTCCTTGATTTCCAGCAACGCCGGCAGCTGGCCCAAAAACAAGTCCACCAGCTCCGGGTCGAAGTGCTTGCCCTTCTCAGCCTGCAGCAGGGCCACCGCCTCTTCCACCGACCAGGCTTTTTTGTAGGGCCTCACTGAGGTCAAGGCGTCAAACACATCAGCAATGGCTACGATGCGGGCCTCGATGGGAATGGCCTCGCCCACCAGCTTGTAGGGGTAGCCGCTGCCATCAAACTTTTCGTGGTGAGCCAAAGCAATCACCCGGGCCATTTGCAGAAGTGGCGAGTCGTGCTCGCCCAAAATCTCGGCGCCAATATGTACATGCTGCTGCATGATGGTCCACTCCTCTGCCGAGAGTTTTCCGGGGCGCAGCAAGATGCCGTCGGGCGTGCCGATCTTGCCGATGTCGTGCATGGGTGCGGCATAAAACAACTCATCGGCAAACCCTGTGCTGAAGCCCGCCGCCAGCGCCAGAATGCGCGAGTAGTGGCTCATGCGGATGGAGTGCAGGCCGGTTTCGTTGTCGCGGTACTCCGCGGCACGGCCCAAGCACTGAATAATTTGCAGTCGGGTCTTTTTGAGCGCATCGGCATGCACCAGCGACAAGTGCGTTTTGACCCTGGCACGCACCACCGGCGGGCTGATGGGTTTGGTGATGTAGTCCACACCACCCGCCTCAAAACCTGCAGATTCGTCGCGTACATCACTCAACGCCGTCACAAAAATCACCGGTATCGCCTGCGTGGCGGGGTTGGCTTTGAGGCGCTGGCATGTCTCCAGCCCGGTCAGGCCGGGCATCATCACATCCAGCAGGATCAGGTGGGGCAACTCGTCTGCCGCCAGTTGCAAGGCCTTCTCGCCGTCGCGTGCAAACAGCAGGCGGTAGTCTTGGTTGAGCACTTCCCGCAGGATTTGCAGATTGGTGGGCTCATCGTCCACCACCAGAATTTTGGGGCGTTCGTCCTGCTGCTTCATGGCGCAAGCTCCTCGTGGCTGTATCGGTTGCGCAAGTCAGTAAGCAACTGCCTTGCCAGTTCAAAGTCAAAGGTGTTGATGGCGTCATCTAGCGCCGTGTAGTCCTTGCCCGGTAGCAATTCTGCCAAGGCGGCCACGGCGCTTTCGGCCAGCTCCCCGCGCGCCAGTGCGTCGTCCAGCTGTTTCAGCACCGCGAGCAAACGTGGCACATCCAGCGCACCTTGCTCGGGCACCGGCTGCACGGTGTCGCCCGCGCCATCGCCCACCAACTGGGACAAGGCCTCTTTCACATTGCCCAGCTCGTCTGCCAGCTGGTTCAGCAGCGCCGGCATGCCCTGCGGCCCGGTTGCAGCCAATTCCCGCTCCAGCGTGGCGCTCAATGCGGTGGTGCGCGACAAGGCCAAGTTGGCCGCCGCACCTTTGAGCTTGTGCAGCTAGGCGCCCAGCTCTGCGGGCGTAGCCAGCGCATGGCGCAAACGTGGCACGGCATCGCCGTAGTCCGCCAGAAAGCGGCGTATCGCCTCGCGGTGGCGCTGCTCGCTCCCCCAGAGTTGGCGGCCGGTGTGCCAGTCGATCACCGAGCCGCGCACCACGGGCGCTGCCGCATCTGCGCCCTGCTGCGCCACGGCTTTGGCGGGTGTGACCGCAATGCCCAGCAAGCGGGCGATTTCCTGCGTCAGGTGGTACAAATCCACCGGTTTGCTGGAGAAGCCATTCATGCCGGCGGCAAAGGCTTCCTTCACGTCCTCTTCGAGCACGCTGGCGGAGAACGCAATGATGGGCGTAGGCACCCGGCCCGCAGCGGCCTCCCACTGCCGTATGCGGCTGCTGGCTTCGAGCCCGGTTAGCACCGGCATTTGCACGTCCATCAACACGATGTCAAAGCCACCGGCCATGAAGGCGTCTACCGCCTCCTGGCCATTGGTCGCCGTGGTCAGGATATGGCCATAGCGGCTCAACAACAGCTCCAGCAACTCCAGGTTTTGCGGCACATCGTCTGCCGCGAGGATGCGCAGCGGCGGCAACTCCACCACCGCCTGCTCCCACACACTGCCGACCGGCTGCCCTTGGGCCAGAGGCAGCTCCACATGGAAGCGGCTGCCCACGCCGACTTCACTCTCCACCCAGATACGCCCCTGCATCAGCTCAATGAGCTGGCGGGCAATCGTGGTGCCCAAGCCAGTGCCGCCAAAGCGGCGGGTCATGGACGCATCGGCCTGCGCAAACGGGTCAAAAATATGCGAAATGCGGTCCTGCGCAATGCCAATACCGGTGTCCTGCACCACCAGGTGCACCACGCCATCGTGCTGCTGCACCTGCAAGGTGACTTGGCCTTTTTCAGTGAACTTGATGGCGTTACCCACCAGGTTGATCAAAATCTGCTGCACCCGCAGCGCATCGCCATTAAAGAACTCGGGCTCGCTGTCCGCATAGTCCAGCACCAGCGGCAAGCCTTTGCCTTGGGCGTTCACCCGCAGCGTGGCCAGCACCTGCATGCACACCTCGCGCAGGGAGAAGTCTTTGCGCTCCAACTCCACCGCGCCCCGCTCCAGCTTGGCGGTGTCCAGAATGTCGTTCAGCAGCGTGAGCAGCGAGCGGGCTGCATTGCGCACGGTAGTGAGGTGGCGGCGCTGGTTATCGCTGGCGGGTGCGTCCAGCAGCACATCGGTAAAGCCGATGACTGCATTCATGGGCGTGCGGATTTCGTGGCTCATATTGGCCAGGAAGGTGTTTTTGGCTGCTGCAGCCTGCTCGGCCTTGGCTTTGGCATCGCGCAGGTCTTGCTCCATGGCGTAGCGCTCCGACAAATCGCTGGCGAACTTCACAATCTTGTAGGGCTGGCCCTCGGGGTCGTAAATCGGGTTGTAGCTGCCGTGAATCCAAATGTCTTTGCCGCCCTTGCCGATGCGGTGAAAGTCGCCCGCCGCATACTGGCCCGCGCGCAAGGTGGCCCAGAATTGCTGGTACTCCTGCGCGGCAACCTCTGCGGCTGCACACAGCATGGAGTGGTGCTGCCCTTGCAACTCCTGCAATGGGTAGCCGGTGATATCTTGAAAAATACTGTTGGCATTCAAAATCCTGCCATTCAAATCGAACTCCACCACCGCCAGCGACCGGTTGATGGCATTTACCACCCCCTCAAACTCGGCGTTGCGGCGTTTGCTGTCGGTGATGTCGATCATCACGCCGTCAATCCAGTCCACGCTGCCGTCTTCCCCCCGCACGCCGCTGGCGCTCTCGGACACCCAGTGCTCATGCCCGGCGCGGTCCAGAATGCGGTATTCCATCATGTAGGCGTTGTCGGCGTGCAAACGCTCCACCATCGTGGCGGCCGTCCACTCCCGGTCTTCGGGGTGAATGAGCTGGGCGAAGGTCTTGCCACCGCCCACAAAGTCGCTCGGCAACCAGCCGGTCAGGCGCGCGACCGCATCGCTCACAAACAGCATGGTCCCTTCGTTGTCCAGCCGGCAGCGGAAGGCCACCCCTGGCAAATTGGCAATCAGCGAGCGGTGCTGCTGCTCGCTCTTGCGCAATGCGGTCTCCATTTGCTTGCGTTCGCTGATGTCGGTGATAAAGCCCACAAACAAGGTTTCATTCTTCAAGCGGGCCCGCCCGATAGCCAGGCGCATCGGGAAATGGCTGCCGTCTTTGCGCAGGCCCACAATCTCGCGCCCGGCACGGGCCTGTTCGCTCTGGTCGCCGGCAAAGTAGCTTTGCAGATACGACTCCCGCTGGCCGCGGTGCTCCACCGGCACCAGCAAGTCAATATGCTGCCCCATCGCCTCGTCAGCCGGCCAACCGAAAATGCTTTGTGCAGCCTTGTTGAAATCGCGAATCAAGCCCTTGCCATCGACCGTGACAATGCCGTCCACCGCGGTTTCCATGATGGTGCGGGTGCGCGCCTCGGTTTGCACCATGCGCTGGTAGAGCGAGCGAAAGCGCAGCAGCAAATTGCCGCCCACCGTGATCAAAATGGCCAGCGTGGTGATACCGGCAATTGAAAACGCCAGGTTCAGGTTAGATACCGGCCCGGCCACTTCACCCGGCTCAGTTAAAAAGCCGGTCGCGGCCATGCCGGTGTAGTGCATGCCCGAAATAGCAACGCCCAGCACCACGCCGCTGAGCAAATTAATTTGCTGTGTGCCGAACCCGCTGTGTGCAATCAGGCGAAAGCGCAGCCACAAGGCCAGCACGGAGAGCGCCACCGCCACCACAATGGATACCCCAAAAATCAGCGGATCAAACCGCAGCGTGAGCGTGTGGTGTACCGCCGCCATGCCGCTGTAGTGCATGACGCCAATGCCCGCCCCCACCAGCACGCCGCTGACCAGCAGCTCCCAGCCGGTGACACGCTCTTTGGCCAACAACACCAACGCCACCCACGATGCCAAAAAGCTCGGCAGCATGGACGCCAGGGTAATCGTGGTGTCGTAACGCACGCTGCTGCACACGCTGTAGGCCAACATGCCGATGAAGTGCATGGACCACACGCCCGAGCCCAGCACGAATGCGCCGGAGAACAAAAAGGTTTGCCGGTTGAGCGAGCGCTCTTCGGTGCGCGCCATGCCCGCCAGCTGAAAAGCCATCACCCCCGCCAGCACCGCCACCAGCACGGAGAGCAACACCAACGGCATAGCGTACTCACCGGTGAGCAAGCGTGCAGCATCACTGGCGGACAGGAAAAAATGGCTCAAACCCATGGTGCACTGCCTGTTCTCAAGACAACCGTGGCCACCGGTGGCGCCCCTGCGCAGCCACCGGCACGGTTGTTGGAGAAATTATGCAGGCGTTTACCGGCAGCTTCCCCCGGTTGCACCTTGTCTGCCGCCGAACGGCATATTTACAAGCAAAAAGAGCCGCTAGCGCCCGTAAAACATGCGCAAGCAGCTCTTATTTTGATAGCAGTTTGGGGATCGGCGTTACATCGCTTTGTAGAAGATGTAGTCGGCGCTGTAGCGCACCAGCTGGTTGGCGCCCTCGTTGGCCTTGGCGCAGGCGCTGGCCGGCGCAATACCACCCATGGTGGCCACGCGCTGGATGTAGCTCACGCCCTGCATGGCGCCCATGCCGGTGGCGGGGTTGGCTTTGACCAGCTGGAGGGGGATGTTGGCAGCACCATTGGGCGCCACGGCCACTTGGGTGGCGGTGACCTTAGAGCCGTCGTTGCTCTCCCAGGTGGCGGGCGGGCCGTAGTACTTGCCGACGACCTTGCCACTGCGGTCTTTGAGGCCGGCGTCCGGGCCCACAAACACCCATTCAAACTGGCCGGCCATGTCTTTCTTGGCGCGGCACTGGTAGGTGATGTCGCCGGCGGCGGCTGTTTCCATCACCACGGTGTGGCCGGCGGGCACTTGCACGGCAGCGGGCAAGTCTGCCTGGCTGAACGGGGCACGCATGGGCTGGCTGGCGCAGGCGGTGAGTGCGGCCAGAGCCACCAAAGAGAGAGCGGTACGGGTTTGCATACAAGGTTCCTTTGAAAAATGAGGGGGGGTTATTTCTGCGCGCGCTTGGACACGCTGGCCAGGTAGGCCACCACGTCCTCGCGGTCATGGGCGCTGTCCAGCTGGTAATACATCTCTTGGCCGGGCACCACTTTTTCGGGGTTGGTCAGCCAGGCCTTGAGGCCGGCCTCCGTCCAGGTGTGGGTGGCCGCCGCCATGGCTTCGGAATAAAAGTAGCCCTCCGCCTTGCCGGCCTTGCGGCCGACCACACCGCGCAAGGTGGGGCCGGCGCGGTTGGCGTCCAGGCTGTGGCAGGCGAAGCAGCGGCTTTCCACCAGCTGCTGCCCGCGACTTAGCGATGGCGCCTCGGCCGCCGGCAACACGGCCGGTGCCTGCGCCAGCGCAGCCCCGGCGGCGCCCAGCCCCAGCACCACGGCCCACGCGCACCGACGGTGGAAGGTGCGCGCCACCATCACGCGCCGAAGAACAATGCGCCCGCCGGCAGGGGGCGGCCCAGCGCGTTTTGCAGCAGGGTGTAATGCATGGTTTCGTCCGCGGCCAAGCGGCCGGCCACTTTGGCCAGGTCTTTGCTACCAAAGGCGGGAATCACGCCCAGGTAAGCGTTGATGGCGCCCAGCTCCAGGCGGGCGGCCAAATCGAGCACATCGCCCTGGTTGCGCAGGGTGTCGGCCTTCAGGGCTTTGGCGTAGTCGTCCAGCTTCTTTTCCATGACCGGGGTGCCGCCCAGCTTCTGGATAGTGGCCACCAACGCGTCGCGGTGGGCTTTGTGGTCCGCCTGGAAGCGCACGGCCACATCGAGCACCGGCTTTTGCAGCAGGCCGCTGCCAGCACCCAGTTGGTAGGCGTTGATGGCCTCGTGCTCCAAGCCCAGCGCCACGTTCAGGATGCCCACGTCCTTGGAAGTGTCACCCGCCATGCCTTGGGCCAAGGCATCTTTGCCTGCGAGCAAAGCCACGGCAACAGCAGACAGCGTGCCGGTGCGGCCCATAAAGGCGCGGCGGGAAGCAATGGACGAGGTGGAAGATGAGGTGGAGGACGCAGCGGTGTGAACGATGGTGGGCATGACAGATTCCTTCAATAAAGGTTGGGAGCAACTCCGTGAGACCGGAACATCCGGCTCTCCCATCGAATACGCAGGCTCACCGCCCCTTGGATTCAACTTTCTGAAAAATATTTTTGTGAATCCATTTCCCCCCTTGGTGCGTATCTGGTGGGTAGCTTGCGGGCACTCCGCGCAAGCCCCCTACACACGGCGGTGTAAGCCAGACCGCCGCCACATACGACAGAATCGAGCAATGCATGAAGACCACCCCGACGCCCGCCTCATCGCTCTGCTGCAACGCATTGCGCTCCAAGACCAGGCCGCCCTCAAATCGCTCTACGACGCCTGCGCCGGCAAGCTTTACGGGCTGGCGCTGCGGGTGGTCAGCCACCGCGAGCTGGCGGAAGACGTGCTGCAGGAGGCCTTCTTGAACATCTGGCGCTCGGCCCCGGACTACTCCGCGTCTCTCAGCCCGCCGATGGCGTGGATGGGCCTCATCGTGCGCAGTCGCGCGCTAGACCTGCTGCGCCGCCGCGCCGCCGAGCGCACCCACCTCACCCAAGAGATTGACGAGACCCTGGCCGACACCTTGGCCGGCGAAGGCCCCACCCCGCTGGACACAGCACAGGCCAGCGAACAAGCCTGGGCCCTGAACCAATGCCTGGGCCGGCTGGAGAGCAAGCAGCGCGAGGTGGTCAACCTCGCCTACATGCGCGACCTGAGCCACAGCGAGCTGGCCACCCAGTTGCAGCTGCCGCTGGGCACGGTCAAAACCTGGATACGCCGTGGCCTGGACCAGCTGCGCCTGTGCATGGCGCGTTTTGCCTGAAGGGTTGTCATGAAAATTCACCACCACCCCGAATTGCTGGACCGCCTGGCCGCCAGCTACGCCCTGGGCACCCTGCGCGGCCCCGCCCGCCGCCGCTTTGAAGCCATGGCCCGCGAGCAAGCGCCGGTGCGGGCGGCCGCCCTGATTTGGCAAGGGCGCCTCTCCAGCATCAACGAATTGCAGCCCGGCATCGCCCCACCACCGGCGGTGTGGACGCGCATTGAAAACCTGGTGCTGGCCGAGCGCGAGCAAGCGGCCCTGCAGGCCGCCCGCGCTAAAGCCGCAACGCACACCGCCACTGAGGAAGGCTGGGGCGCGTGGCTGCGCAGCCTCACCGTGTGGCGCGTGGCCAGTGCAGCCGGCGCCGTGGCTACCGTAGCCGCTGTTACCGTGGGTTTGAACCTGCGGCAAGAGCTGGGCAGCGAAATCGCCAAGCTGCAAACCCAGCTGCAGGCCACCCCGCAAATTGAATACGTGGCCGTGCTGGCCGATGACCAGGCCGCCGCCTCCATGCTGGTGACGTTTGACCCCAAGAACAAAAAGCTCACCCTGCAGCGCGTAGGCGCCTACCAGGAGGCGGATGACCGCTCTCTGCAGCTGTGGGCCCTGCCCCCCAGCGGCGGCCCCAAGTCGCTCGGCGTGCTCAGCAACGACAAACTGCTGCGCCTGACTGCCGGTGAAAACGATGTGCGCGAGGTGCCCACGCTGGCCATCAGCCTGGAGCCCAAAGGCGGCGTGCCGAGCGAAACCGGCCCGACCGGCCCGGTGCTGTTCAAGGGTGCGCTGATCCAGAAAATGCTTTGAGACTACTACCGAAAAAACTCTGCATTGTTAGGTTGAAGCGATCTATTAGACTGATAAAACCAACCTAAAGGCGTAGTCTTTTGAGCATCACGTCGACACGTTCGCGCATCGGAATCCTGATCGGGCAGTTCAACGCCTGGGTTGAGCTAGGGGTAAGCCCGGAACTCACGGACTCCGAGCGGCGGCGCCAGTACATCGTCAATGCGACCCCATCGATTATTCTGGTGGCGGTCTTGTTTTACATAGCCTTGTTCTGGTCGCTAGGCAGCCCAGCACTGATGTGGACCGCTGTATATGAACTGCCCGTTGTGTTGACAGGCATGGCCTGGTTCCGGTGGCGGCAGCAGCAATGTCGCCCCGTTTCTTATTGGTCAGCTTGTGTGGTGTGCCAAATGACCGTGTTGATCGGTATCGTTTCCGGCCAAGGCACCTTCATCAATACCCACTTTTACTTTCTGGCTTTCTCTTTGACGGCACCGCTGATCGTCCCCATCACGCACGGCAAAAGGCTGGCCGTGCTGTGCCTGGAGTGCTTGGCGGTTTACTTGGGCCTAGAGTACTTTCAGTGGGCGCCTGCCCCAGAGGTCCTGCAGTTGCCTGCCGATACGGTTAAACGTCTTGAGCTGCTGATCACCGTGTCATGCTCCGGCATTTTGTTCATGGCTTTCTACATCAGCGAATCGTTTTCGGAAGAGCTGGAAATCCGCTTGAGAACCATGGCCTCCACCGACACGCTGACGCAGCTGGCCAACCGCCGGACCTTCCAAACTGCACTGGTGCGTGCATTGGCACTGGCTCAGCGCAACGCAACGCCCATGTGTCTGGCGATATTGGATGTGGATTTTTTCAAACGCGTCAATGACACTTATGGCCACGACACCGGTGATGCTGTGCTGCAGCATGTAGCTCAGGTTATGCAAAGCGCCGCGCGAGGCGGCGATCTGGTGGCGCGCTTTGGTGGTGAGGAATTTGTGGTGCTGATGCATGACTGCGTCGTAGACAAGGCGCTTGTCGCGGCAGAACGTATTCGCCTCGCGCTGCAATCCACACCTTGCCTGGTGGGCGTGCACACCATTGCGGTAACTGCGAGCATCGGCATTGCGCAGTGGCATGTCGGCACCGAGGCAAAACAGTGGCTGGAAGCCGCCGACAACGCCCTCTACCGCGCCAAGCAAGCCGGGCGCAATCGGGTGGAGTTGGCGGCTTTGGCTAGCTCCGCCGCCTAGGCGCTACATCCAGCTGCACGGTTGCCTTGACCGGAGCCGCAAGCACATTCACCGGGGTAGCCGCTTTTTCCACCAGCTGCGCGGGATGCCACAGCTTGATGCTGGCAGCGCCCTCGGGCACGTCGTCAAACACCGCAATGCCGTCGCTATTGGTCTTGGCCGTCCATGGCGAGTCAGCCACGTAAATGGCGCCGCCCATGCGGCTGTGAATAAAGCAGCCCAGGAGCGCCGCCCCCACCGCACCCGGCTTGTCCATACTGAATACCGCCACACTGGTGGGCTTGCCTTCTTGCTTGCCCTCCAGCAAAGCAGATTGCCCGTCCGACGAGCCGGCCACCGCGCCGGGTGTGCCAATGCGCACATGGTGGTTCCACGGGTCGTTATTGGTAAAGCGCACTTTGGCGCCCACGCCCACCACCGTCACGGCGGGGCTGAACTGCTGTTTTTCCTGGTTCACCACCGCGCTCAGCGGCAGCGGGGTGCGGGGTTGGCCTTTGCTGCCGGGTTGCACGATCACCACCGTGTCGGGCGCGGGCCGGCCATCGCGGTCCAGCACTAGCACCTCCAGGGTGCCGGCAAAGGAAGCGCAATGGCCTAGACACAAGGCGGCAGCGGCCACAGCCCGCAGGCCCAAGGATGCGGAGATAACGCGCATATCACTTGGCAGTAATGATGTCGCGGTGCATGGGCGCCAGCAGCGCCAGCAACTGGTTTTGGGTAGCAAACGGGATGTTGCGCGCATCCATCGCCGCTTGCAGCACCTCCACCAGAGCATTGAAGTGCGCGCGGGTGATGCCCATGTCTGCGTGGGCGGTCTTCATGTCCGGTCCGTCGTATTGGCAGGGGCCGCCGGTGGCCGCACACACCTGGTCCACCAACTGCGAAGCGAGGAAGGAGGATTTGGTGTCTTTGAACTGCGCACCAATGCGCGGGTCCGTCTTGAGGCCGGCCACAAAACCGTCCATCAGCGCCTGCAAGCCGGGCTTGCCGCCCAGGGCTTGAAACAGGGCATCGCTCTTGGCGGCGACCACAGGCGTGGCAGTTTGGGCGCTGGCGCTCAGGGGGATCAGACCGCTCAAGGCCAGGGCGCAGGCCATCATTAGTTTTTTCATGGGGATTTCCTTTTCAAAGACGGGCGCGGCTTAAAACGCGAACTGAGCAGACAAGTAGTAGCCGCTCTGGTTGCGGCTGGAAGTCACACCCGGCAAGATGCGGCCCAGGTCTAAATAGGCCAAGGTGATGGAGCTGTGCTTGTTGGGCGCCCAGGCGACGAACACGTCTTTCCATGCGTCTTCCTGCAAACCCTCACCCAAACCGTTGGCCATGCCGAACGCACGTAGGTTGTTGGGCTTGGCACGGTACTCGGCGCCTATGGCGATGTTTTTACTCAGCAGGTAGGCCACCGACACTTCGGGTACCCAGCTGGCGTTGTTGGTGCCGGGGTCCTTGGAGCCAAAGCCCACCAGGCCGTTCTGGTTGGCATTGGTGTAGCGCAGCGTGCCGTTCACCAGCAGGCTGTTGGCCAGAAAGAGCTTGGTGGCGCTGACATAGAAGTCGGTGCCGCTGGTTTTGGCGCCCAAAAAGTCCAGTACCGGCTTGATGGAGCCCGCATCCACCGATTTGTGCTCCACCCCCACGGCAATCTGGGGCATCCAGGTGTCGCTGTTGAGCACCGCATCACCCGCCACTTTGACCTTCACACCCAGCACATCCATCTTGATGCGCTGGCCATCTTGCACAGCAAAGCCCAGCGCGTTCAGCGCGGTCACGGGGGAGGCATTGAAATCCTGCTGCGCCACTGACAGCTCCACCCGGTCGTCAAACGCAAACGCCACCCCCATGGTGGTGAGCTGGTAGTCGGTGACCGTGGCACGGCTGATATGGGCTGAGACGCCCATTTCCCCTTCGGTGGCATTGGTGCCAATGGTGGCCCACGGGGTCAAGCCCCCGCCGGCCGCGCCGTCGATGGAGCTCACGCCCCCGGTGAGCAAAAGCTTGCCGGTATCAGCAAGGGCGCCGCTGCACAGGGCGGCAGCGCTGAGGGCGATGGCGGTGGATAGTTGTTTCATGGGCACGTCCAGTCCTAAAGTTCGGGCGAAAAATCAGTTCGTGACCCTATTACGCGGCCGGATGCGCTCCGGATTCAACTTTTTACAAATAATTTTGAATCCACCCGATCGCGGGCGTCAAACCACGCCGGATGGTCACGTTGCCGCCCCTGTTTTCGGCTACGCTGAGCGCACTTTTTCGGGGAGCGACCATGAAAACAAAAAATGCATTGCTGGCCTGCGGTTTGGCCGCCTTGAGCTGGAGCGCCCAAGCACTGCAAATCATCAGCCTTTCACCCCAAGGCGAAGTGGCGCAGGTGCGCCAGCTGGTGGCCAAGTTTGACGAGAGTGCAGTCAACTTCGGCGACCCCAAGGCCGAAGCCCCGCTTACCCTGAGCTGCAGTGACGCCCAAGTCACCAAAGGCACCGGCCGCTGGGTGAACGACCGGGTGTGGGCCTACGACTTCGACCGCGATTTGCCCCCCGGGATGCGCTGCACGGTGCAAACCAAACCCGGATTCAAATCACCCAAAGGCGCAGATATCACGGGCGCGAGCAGCTATAAATTCAATAGCGGTGGCCCCTTTGTGCGCAGCATTCAGCCCTACCAGGGTTACCGCATTGATGAGGAGCAGTTCTTTATCTTGCAGCTCAGCGGCCCTGCCACGCTGGAGAGCGTGAAAGCCAATGTGTGGTGCAAGGCATCCGACCTGGGCGAAAAGATCGGCATCCGCCTTCTCGAGGGCAAAGAGCGCGCGGCGCTCCTGGAGGCCCAAGGATTGGACGGCTACGCCAAGGCTGACCCGCTGTCGTATGTGACCATGACTTGCGCGCGCCGCCTGTCGTCATCGGCCAAAGTGAGTGTGGTGTTCGGCAAGGGTGTGGCCACGCCGGCCACCGGCACCACCCCCGGTGTGCCCAACACGGTGGAGCGCCAGTTTGCCTACCAGGTGCGCGAGCCCTTTGCGGCCAACTTCAGTTGCGAGCGGGAAAACGCCCAGGCCGCCTGCCTGCCCATTCGCCCCCTGCAGCTCAGCTTCAATGCGCCGGTGTCGGCCAAGCTGCTGCAAGCCATTCGCCTGAGTGACGGCAAGAACAGCTTCAAGCCCGTGCTCGCGGAAGACAGCGGTGATGAAGACAACGTGGTCAACAGCGTGCGCTTTGAAGGCGGCCTGCCCGAGCAGGCCCAGCTGACCATCACCTTGCCCAAAGATTTCAAAGACGCGTCCGGCCGCACCCTGCGCAATGCGGACAGCTTCCCGCTCAAAACCGCGACCGCCGCCATGCCGCCGCTGGCCAAGTTTGCGGCCTCACCCTTCGGCATCGTGGAGCGCTTTGCCGAGCCCGATGGCGTGGCCATGCTGCCGGTGACCTTGCGCAACGTCGAAGCTGCGCTGAAGTTCAAGGGACTGAACGCCGAGCAGGACAAATCTGCCGCCAAGGCGCCTGCCGGCAAAGTGCGTACCTTCCAGCCGGGGACGGACGCCGACATCATTGCCTGGTACCGCAAGGTATTGCGCTATGACGAGACCAACATCTCCCGCAGCCAGGCAGCCCGCGAACTGGGCACCAAGTTGCCCCAGCCTTCCACGCCCACAGACCGCGACTATGTGCAAACGCGCATGCTTTCGCTCTTGGACGGCCGCCCCGGCGCCAAAACGCTGGACCTGCCCCAGCCCCAGAGCCAGGACCCACGCCCCTTCGAGGTGGTGGGCATTCCCCTCACCCCCGGCTTCCATGTGGTGGAGATCGCCTCCCAAAAGCTGGGCACCAGCCTACTGGACGAGCGCTACGGCAATAGTCGCACCATGTATGTCCGCACCGCCGCACTGGTGACCAACCTGGGTGTGCACTTCAAGCTCGGCCGCGAAAACGCGCTCGCCTGGGTGACCTCGCTGGACAAGGGCAAGCCCGTGGCCGGTTCCCAAGTCGTGGTGTCCGATTGCCGGGGCCAAGAAGTGGCCCGTGGCCAGACCGATGCCCAGGGCATTGCCACCCTGAGTGGCGTGTCGCCCCAAGCGCCCCGCTGCAACGGGGAAGACGGCTACTACAGCAGCGCCTACTTTGTGAGCGCCCGCGCCGCGCAGCCTGCGGCCGATGGCAAAGGCACGGTGCAAGACCTGGCCTTTACCTGGAGCGACTGGAACCGCGGCATCGAACCCTGGCGCTTCAACGTGCCTACCAGCCGCCAGCCCCAGCCCGACGAAGTAGCCCACACCATCTTCGACCGCACCCTGCTGCGCGCGGGCGAAACCGTGTCCATGAAGCACGTACTGCGCACCCAAACCAGCAAAGGCTTTGGCCTGCCGGATGCCAAGCCGGACACCCTACTCATCACCCACATGGGCAGCGGCCAGCAATACGCGCTGCAACTGGAGTGGCGCAAAACCGCCACCGGGGGCTTGAGTGCAGAAAACAGCTTCTCCATCCCTCAAGGCGCCAAGCTGGGTGCTTACCAGGTGCAGCTCAGCAATGAATCAAGGGGCAACGGGCGGCAGGACTTTTTCACCGGCGAGTTCCGGGTCGAAGAATTCCGCCTGCCGGTGCTGGAGGGCCGCGTCACCCCCACCGAGAAAAAGCCCTTGGTCAACGCCACCCAGGTGCCGGTGGATGTGCAGATCAACTATGTTTCTGGTGGCGGCGCGGTCAACCTGCCGGTGCGCGTGTCCGCCTTGGTGCGGGGCAAGGGCCTGAACTTTGCCGACTTCAGCGAATTCAGCTTCTCGCCACCGCAAGTGGGGCAACAAGCCCGCTCAGACGACGGCGAAGAAGAAAACACCGCCAGCGCGGATGCGCGTGTCATCGCCGACAAAATGCCGATCACCCTCGACAAGAACGGCGGCGGCAAGCTGACCATTGCCGATGTGCCCAAGAGCCGCCAGCCGCAAGACCTGCTGCTGGAAGCCACGTACTCTGACCCCAACGGCGAAGTGCAAACCCTGCGCAGCACCCAGACTCTGTGGCCTGCCAGCGTGATTGCCGGTATCAAGACCGAGGGCTGGGTCTCCAGCGGGCAGAAGATCAAGTTCCGCGCGCTCGCCTTGGACTTGTCCGGCAAACCGCAAGCCGGTGTGGCGCTGGAGGTAAAAGCCACCGCCCGCATCACCACCACCACGCGCAAGCGCATGGTGGGCGGCTTCTACACCTACGACAACAAAACCAGCACCAAAGAGCTGGGCAGCGTCTGCAGTGGCAAGAGCGATTCGCGCGGCCTGTTGCTGTGCGAAACCGCGCTGAACGAAGCCGGTGAAGTGGAACTGGTGGTGACGGCCAAGGACAGCAGTGGCAACAGCATCCAGGCGGCCAGCAGCGTGTATGTCACCAAGCAGGGCGAGCTGTGGTTTGGTGGTGAGAATACCGATCGCATCGACCTGCTGCCCGAGAAGAAGAGCTACCAACCGGGCGAGACCGCCAAGTTCCAGGTGCGCATGCCCTTCCGCTTTGCCACGGCCCTGGTGGCCGTGGAGCGCGAAGGCATTGTGCAGACCGAGGTGGTGCAGCTCAACGGGCAAGACCCGACCATCAGCCTGAAGATTCAGGAAGGCTGGGGGCCCAATGTGTATGTGAGCGCACTGGTGCTGCGCGGCCGCCTGCGCGAGGTGCCGTGGTACAGCTTCTTCACCTGGGGCTACAAGGCCCCGCGTGAGTGGTGGACCAGCTTCTGGTACGAGGGGCGCGAGTACGTAGCGCCCACCGCGTTGGTGGACTTGAGCAAGCCCGCCTTCCGTCTGGGCGTGGCCGAAATCCGCGTGGGCACCAAGGCGCATGAACTGGCCGTGAGCGTGAAGGCCGACAAGGAAAGCTACGCCGTGCGCGGCAAGGCGCAAGTCACCATCACCGTGAAGCTGCCCAACGGCCAGCCCGCCGCCAATGCGGAGGTGGCCCTGGCCGCCGTGGACCAGGCCCTGCTGGAGCTGATGCCCAATCGCAGCTGGAACCTGCTCGATGCCATGTTGCAGCGGCGCAGCTGGGGCGTAGAAACATCCACCGCGCAAATGGAAATCATCGGCCGGCGTCACTATGGCCGCAAGGCCGTGGCACCCGGTGGCGGGGGCGGCCACAGCGGTGCGCGTGAGCTGTTGGAGACCCTGCTGCTCTGGAAGCCAGCACTCAAGCTGGACGCCAATGGCCAGGCCCAGGTGACCGTGCCACTCAACGATGCACTCACCACCTTCAAGATTGTTGCGGTGGCAGATGCCTCCAGCGGCTTGTTTGGTACCGGCAGCACCAGCATCCGCGCCACGCAAGACCTGCAAATCATCAGCGGCCTGCCGCCCCTAGTGCGTGAGGACGACCAGTTCCGCGCCCAGCTCACGCTGCGCAACACCACCAAGCAGGCCATGAAGGTGCTCGTCACCCCCCGGGCAGCGCTATTAAATTTAGAGCAACAAACCGTTGATATACCTGCGGGAGATGCCCGTGAGGTTGCATGGAACGTGACTGCCCCCGCACAGCTCGCCTTGAGCCGCAACGAGGCCATCCTGTGGGAGATTGAGGCCAAGGACACCATCAGCGGCGCCAAAGACGCGCTGAAGGCCCGCCAACGCATCGTGCCTGCCGTGCCGCTCACGGTGCAGCAGGCCACGCTGGTACAGATTGACGGTCCGCTCACCATGGACGTGAATGCGCCTGCCGATGCTCTGCCCGGCCGTGGCGGCCTGAAGATGGCGCTGCAACCCAAGCTGGCCGAAGGCCTGCCGGGCGTGAAAGACTGGTTTGCCCTCTACCCCTTTGCCTGCCTGGAGCAAAAGACCAGCAAGAGCGTGGGCCTGCGCGATGGCAAGCTGTGGCAAACCGTAGCCGCGCAAATACCGAGCTACCTGGACAGCGACGGCCTGGCCAACTACTTCCCGCCGCGCGATGGAGAGGCCAATCGCGGCAGTGACACGCTGACCGCCTACTTGCTGGCTGCGACCCACGAGGCTTCAAGCATTGACCCGGCGTTTGCTCTGAGCGACGAGATACGCGCGCCCATGGAGCGCGGCCTGATCGCCTTTGTGGAAGGCCGCATCCAGCGCGAGTTCTGGAGCCCCCGCAAAGACCTGGACATGCGCAAGCTGGCCGCCATCGAAGCACTGTCGCGCTATGGCAAGGCCCAAGGCCGCATGGTGAACAGTATCACCATCGCGCCCAACCAGTGGCCCACGCATGCGGTGCTTGATTGGCTCAACATCTTGAAGCGCGTGAGCGATGTACCCGAGCGCGACAAGCGTTTGGCCGAGGCCAACCAAATCCTGCGCAGCCGCATCAGCTACCAGGGCACCAAGATGATCTTCAGCAGCGAGAAGGAAGACTACTGGTGGTGGCTGATGCAAAGCGGAGACGTGAACACCGCGCGCCTCATCTTGAGTGTGCTGGACGACCCGGCCTGGAAAGACGATATGGGCCGCCTGGCCAACGGCTTCATCAGCCGCCAACAAAACGGCGCCTGGCACACCACCACCGCCAACCTGTGGGGCGGCTTGGCACTGGAAAAGTTCAGCGCCAAGTTTGAAGCCGTGCCAGTGGCAGGCACAACCAAGACTTCGATGAGCACAGGCTCAGCGGCAGTGGACTGGAGCAAGGTCGAGCGCATCAAGACCACCGATGCTTCGGGCGCTGCACACCAGACCAGCATCTTCGGCGCCCCTGCTTCGCCTGGCAACCTAAAGAACAACACCATGTTCTTGCCCTGGAGCAAAACTGCGGTCAAAGACACCTTGAACGTGACCCACCAGGGCGCGGGCAAGCCGTGGCTCACACTGCAGTCAGTAGCAGCGGTGCAACTGAAAGCACCGTTCTTTGCAGGCTACCAGATCAAGAAAACCATCACTCCTGTGGAGCAGGCCAACAAGAGCCTGCCGGCCGGCAGCTACACGCGCGGTGACGTGCTGCGCATCAGCATTGAGGTGAACGCCAGCGCCGATATGACCTGGGTCGCCATCACCGACCCCGTGCCCGGCGGCGCCACGATTCTGGGCAGCGGCCTGGGCCGCGACAGCGAGATCGCCACGCAGGGCGAGAAGAAAGAAGGCTACGGCTGGGCCGCATTCGAAGAACGCAGCTTCGAATCCTTCCGCAGCTACTACGAGTACCTGCCCAAGGGCGTGGTCAAGATGGAATACACCATCCGCCTGAACAACGTGGGTGAGTTTTCGCTGCCGCCCTCACGCGTGGAAGCGATGTACGCGCCGGAGATGTTTGGGGAGGCGCCGAATGCGCGGGTGAAAGTGGTGGGGGTGAAGTGAAGATGGGCAACACTCGCAATGAAAATGAGTCGCCCGAAGCCGGAGTTCAATTACTTAGGACATGGGGTGCGTGGCGGGTGGTCGGTACCTTGATGGTTGTTGCTCTTGGAGCCTTCCTCCTCTTGCTGGGTTGGCAGTACTGGCTGTTTACCGGAGGAATATTCAAAACATCCAACTTCCATCCGCAAGAATGGAAGTTGCTCAGCAAAAAAGCAGATGATTTTTTCTGCTATCGCGGCGGGATGGCGCACGACATAAAAACCAACATCCTTCGTGCAGGCCAAACCACGCATGACGTGGAAGCGTTACTCGGCAAGCCCGACATAATCAAAGACTCAGTGCACCAGTACTACCTTGGCATGTGCAGCGGGCTTCGGATCGATTTCGACTCCCTCGACATCCACTTCAACACAGATGGCCAAATTGAAGGCGTCTACATTGTTCAGCATTGAAGTGAAAAGGGCTAAGCCCGCAACATCACCCCATCAAACCTCAGGTGGTGCAAACACTCCCGCAGGATCACCATCGCCGCATAAAACTCCGGCGCCGTCGGCAAAGCCTCTTGCCCGCTAGGCCGGCCTTGGCTGACCATGGCGATGCGGTTGAACAGGTCTTCCACTTCCTCCAGGCTCCAATGCAGCGCGGCATCCGGCGCAGCGCTCACCGCTTGCAGAATCAACGCAGCGCCTGATCCACTTAGCTGCAACTGCTCCGTGCGAGCCAGCTTGGCTGCCAGTGGCATCACCACATCTTCGGTCTGTTCGATCGCGTGCTCAATGTCCAGCGGCGTAGGCGGCGTGTGACGCATCCATTGGCGTGCCAGCGATGCGGTGCCCAGCGGCAGCTCTTGTTGCAAGACGACGCTACCGGCTTCGGTGCAGAGAATGTTGCTGATGTCGGCACCGAGGTGCAGGGTGGTGTGGACGGTCATGGGGCGGTGGGTGTAACGCAGGCGTCAAGTATGGCCCGCGCTTGCACAGCAAGTGGGTATTCTTCGCGCCATATCCACCTCCAAAGGCAAACCCCATGCACTTCCTAGCCCCAACCCTCATTGCACTGGTCTGCCTGATCCACGTGTACATCTTTCTGCTGGAAACCGTGCTCTACAAGAGCCGTGGGGTAAAGGTATTTGGCATTCCGCCGTCCGAGGTGGAGGCGCGCAAGGCGGCCATGTCCAACCAGGGCTGCTACAACGGATTTTTGGCCGCTGCCCTGTTGCTGGGCCTGGTCTACCCCGACCCGGCGATAGCCAAGGCATTTGCCACTTTCGGGCTGGCCTGCGTGGCGGTGGCAGGCGTATGGGGTGCGGTCACGGTGATGGTGCGCATTCTGTACATCCAGACCGTGCCCGCCGTTTTGGGCTTGGCTGCACTCTACCTGCTCTGACGCAGGCATTAGCCTTAAGCGAGTCCCAACGCTTTCAAGCGCGCTTCCAGCTCTGCCACCGAAACCCAAGGCAATATGGGTGAGTTTTTGCGCTCATCCGGCGGGTTCTGCTCCAGCTGATCGGACCAGCCGCCGCAGCCGGTTAGCGGCAGCAAGGGCCGTTTGTGCAACCAGGCCAGGCACACCTCCGAAATGGTGCCGGCCCGCCCGCCTATGACCAGGCAGGCGTCGCCCGCCAGGGCCATCAACAAATTGCGCGCATCCCCCACACCTGAAGGCACCACCACGGTGGCAGGCCAATCGGGCGACGGCATTTCGCCTTCGGGGATGATGCTCAGCACCTGCCCGCCTGCAGCCACCGCGCATTCGGCGGCATGGCGGGTGGCCGGGCTGCCACAGCCACTGACCACCGTGATGCCCAGCCCCGCCATCAGGCGGCCGGCCTCACCAGCAAGTGCATACGCCGCCGAGCCGGGCTCTGCACTTCCCAACACACATACCTGCCGTCGGCGGATCGTCGTGGCCATGGCGTGCCTTAGACCAAGGTGCCCAGCGCTGCCGGCGAGAAGTTCGACAACTCCGCCTCGCGGCCGTCACGCACCTTCACAGCCCAATCCGGGTCGCTAATGAGCGCCCGGCCTACTGCCACCAGGTCAAAGTCGCCCCGATCAAAGCGGCGCAGCAGTTCGTCCAGCGAAGCAGGCTTGGAACTTTCGCCTCCAAAAGCCGCGATGAACTCACCACTCAGGCCCACCGAGCCCACGGTGATGGTGGGGCGGCCGGTGAGCTTTTTGGCCCAGCCGGCAAAGTTCAGGTCAGAGCCTTCAAACTCCGGCTCCCAGAAACGGCGCTGCGAGCAATGAAAGATGTCTGCGCCTGCGTCAGCCAGTGGCTGCAGCCATGCGGCCATCTCGTCGGGCGTCTGAGCAATGCGGGCAGCGTAATCCTGCTGCTTCCACTGCGAGAGGCGGATGATGACCGGGTAGTCCGGGCCCACTTCGGCGCGCACGGCCTTCAAGATTTCCGCGGCAAAGCGGCCACGGGCCACCAAGTCGCCACCGTATTTGTCGGTGCGCACATTGGTGCCTTCCCAGAAGAACTGGTCGATCAAGTAACCATGGGCGCCATGCAGCTCAATGGTGTCAAAGCCCAGGCGCTTGGCGGCACCGGCGGCCTTTGCAAAGGCGGCAATGGTGTCGGCAATGGCCTCGTCTGTCATGGGCTCGCCAAAGGCTTTGCCGGGGCGCGACAGGCCGGAGGGCGAATCCACGGGCGGTGGCGCTGTCCAGGTGGTGCGCGGGTTGCGGGCTGCGCCCACGTGCCAGAGCTGTGGCGCCATCACGCCACCGGCCTGGTGCACGGAGTTGATGACGTCTTGCCAAGCGGCCAGGGCGGCATCGCCCCAGAAGTGCGGCACATCAGGGTCGTTGGCGGCGGACGGGCGCTGCACCACCGTGCCTTCGGAAACAATCAGTCCCACAGCGGCAGCAGCGCGCTTGCGGTAATACTCGGTCACCGCCGGAGTGGGCACGCCGCCGGGCGAGAAAGAACGGGTCATGGGTGCCATGACAATGCGGTTGGCAAGCTTCAAGCCTTTGAAGCTGAAGGGCTGGAACAAGGGTGCGGCGTTAGACATAAGAGCAAAAGGTGGGTGGGTTGCAGATCAACACAGTTTACGCAGACCAAACTTGGCACACCGTGCCCAAGGTCACCAAGGCTACAGGCAGGCTGCGCCTCACTTTTGCTACGCTTTTGATAGCTGCTTGCGCACATTCGGCGGGCGCCAAGACCACTTTTGAGCAAGTAAAGGCTGGCTACCAACCCTCCGACACCTTGCTGCTGGACCGCCAAGGCGAAGTGCTGCACCGCCTGCGGACCGACACCAACGTGCGCCGCGGGCAGTGGGTGGCGCTGGCCGATGTGTCGCCTGCGCTGCGCACGGCGCTAGTGCTGAGCGAGGACAAACGCTTTTACGAGCACAGCGGAGTGGACTGGCGGGCCGTGTCCGCCGCCGCTTGGGCCAACCTGTGGAACACCAAAACCCGGGGCGCCTCCACCATCACCATGCAGCTTGCCGGCTTGTTGGACGAGGATTTGAAGCGCAGCAACTCCGGCCGCAGCATCGTACAAAAGCTGGGCCAAACCATAGCCGCCGAGAACCTGGAGCGCGGTTGGCGCAAAGACCAGATTTTGGAGGCCTACCTCAACCTCGTGCCTTTTCGGGGCGAGCTGGTGGGCATTGATGCGCTGAGCCGCAGCCTCTTCAGCAAGGCCCCGCACGGCCTGGACCACCGCGAGGCCGCCATGGCCGCCGCCCTGATCCGCGCGCCCAATGCCAAAGAGGCACAGGTCACCCAGCGGGCCTGCAGTGTGTTCAAAACCCTGGAGCCCCCCAGCGCAAACAAGGCCGCAGGCCCAAGCAGCGGCGGCTGCGAAGCCATGGAGCTGTTTGTGGCGTCCGCCTTGGCCCGCCGCGACTTTGCGGCAAGCGAGGGCATCGCCCCGCATGTGGCGCGCCAGCTGGCCCGCTCACGTTCGACAGATGGAGCGTCAGATGCCGCAGCACCCGCCACCATACGCAGCTCCTTGAGCGCGCCCCTGCAGCGTTTTGCCCAGCAGGCACTGCAAACCCAGTTGCGCGAGCTGAGTGGTCGGCATGTGGAAGATGCCGCCTTGCTGGTGCTGGACAACGCCAGTGGCGAGGTACTGGCCTGGGTCAACAGCAGCGGCCCCCTGAGCGCTGCGCCTGAGGTGGACTTTGTGACCTCGCTGCGCCAGCCCGGCTCTACGCTCAAGCCGTTTTTGTACGGGCAGGCGCTGGCGGAGCGGCGCATCACCGCCGCCTCCCTGCTCGAGGACTCGGCCACCCAAATCCAGACCACCGGCGGCCTCTACATTCCGCAGAACTACGACCGCCAGTTCAAAGGCTGGGTCTCGGCCCGCACCGCACTGGGCGCCTCGCTCAATGTGCCGGCAGTGCGCACGCTGGTCATGGTGTCGCCCGACGCTTTTCAGAAACAGCTGGCCCGCATGGGAATGCCGCTCAAGGAAAGTGGCGACTTTTATGGCTACAGCCTGGCCCTGGGCAGCGCAGAAACCACGCTGCTCAACCTGACCAACAGCTACCGCACACTGGCCAATGGTGGCCGCGCCAGCCCCACCCGGCTCACCGTGGGCCGCGCGCCTCCGCCCTTCAGCCCGGCGCTGGATGCGCGGGCGGCCTTTATCGTAGGCGACATCCTCAGCGACCCCATGGCCCGTGCCCGCACCTTCGGCACCGACAGCGTGCTGGCCACCCGCTTCTGGGCCGCAGTCAAAACCGGCACCAGCAAAGACATGCGCGACAACTGGGCCGTGGGTTACAGCCAGCGCTACACCGTGGGCGTGTGGGTGGGCAACGCCAGCGGCGCCCCCATGTGGGATGTGAGCGGCACCACCGGCGCCGCCCCTATCTGGGCCGCGGTGATGCACCAGCTCCACCGCCAGCGCAGCAGCCGCGCCCCCCAGCCCCCGACAGGTCTGGTGCAAAAAACGGTGACGGTGGAAAGCGAAGCGCCTCGTAGCGAATGGTTCATTAGCGGCACCGAGCAGACTAGCTTTGCTATGGAAAAAGGAGCTTCTCGCGCACATTCCACGAGCGCTAGAGGCCAAAATGATGCAAAACCTCCCGGCAACAGCGCGTCCAGCACCGCACGCATCACCGCCCCCACCAGCGGCACCATCCTCGCACTGGATCCCGACATTCCGCCCCAGGCCCAGCGCCTGAGCCTGGAGGCCGAAGGCAGCAACTTGCGCTGGTTGATCGACGGCAAGCAAGTCGCCAAAGGCAACACCGCGTTGTGGCTACCCTGGCCGGGCCGGCATGTGATTCAGATCGTGGACGCCAAGGGCAAGGTGCTCGACCAGGTGCGGCTCGAAGTGCGCGGCGCGGGCGTCAAAGCGCAGGCCCCGAAGCCCGCGGGCCGCTGAAACAATACGCGCGACAACGGGCACGCGGGAAGCCCTCCTCCCGCCCGGTGCCCGTTCAATCCTGCTTGGGAGATGCCGAAGCCTTGGCGGCGTTCAGCTGCCGCAGCAACGCATAGGCCACCCCTGCCAAGACCGCCACCCCCAGCAGCAGCACCGCCCACAGGGCCGCGCTGCGTACCGTCAGGTTCGCCGGCAATAGCGAGGCGGCCCACAGCTGGGGCGCACCGGGCAGGTCTGCCCGCAACTGCCGCACCGGCGTGAACGGCAGGGTCTGCAGGGGCGTGGCCGAGGCACTAGCGAGCGTGCCGGCCTCCACCGATGCGGCGGCAGTGCCCGCCCGCCCCGCAACCACCTGAAACGGGCCAGACCCGGACGCCAAAAATGCCACCTGCACCGGCGCCAATGCCGCACTCACCCGCACACCCGCAGCGGGCAGCGGTAAACCGTTGCTGGTTTCCAGACGCAGCTGCCGCAAGGCACTGCCGGGCAAGGGTTGCGGCGGGTTGCTGCGTCCACCGGCCACCGTGTCCATGCGGTAGACCACGGTGCTCGCCAGCAAGCGCCACGGCTGGGCCGCGTCACCACGGCCGGAGATGCGCAGCGGCACCAGCGTGTTGTCTTGCAGGGCTTGCACTTGCAGCGCCAATACCGGCGTGGCAAAGGGCAGATTCCACACCCTGGCAAAAGCACCATCCACCGTGCCTTCGCCCACATCGGTGAGCACCGGCTCCGCCTGCTCACGGGGCCGGGCCACACGGCCGGTCACGCTGTGCAGGCGCACGCCATCGGCGGCCGCCCAGCGCACGCGCAGGTAGCTGTTCTGAAAACTCTGGGCCTGCTGCAACTCCAGCGCCGTGTTGGCCGGGGCGTCGGCCCCGTCGAAGCGGAACACCGGGCCTTTCACCGGCACAGGAGTCCAGGTTTGCAAGTCGCTGCTGCTGGCCAGCTCCAGGTGCACCAAGGCGTTGCGCGGCCAATCGCCCTTGAGCTCCAGGGCCGCCAGCGGCTGGCTCTCGGTGCGCATGTCCAGCAAGGCGGCGGGCAAGGCCTGCGCGTCGCCGGGCGTAGGTTTGGCACCCGGCCGCACCCAGGCAGAGGTCGTGGTGCCCTCGGCGCTCCAGCGAATTTCCAGCGTGCCCGGGGGCGGAGCTACGCTGCTCGCGGCACCCGGCAACGCGCTGCTGTACAGCGGCAGCACCGGGTAGGCGCGGGTTTGTACCACGGGCGCGCTGCGCTCCAAGTCGCCGGCCTGAAGCACCGCGTAGGGCACCACCTCGCCCGCCGCGTTGAACACCCGCACATCCTGCGCGCGGTGGGTTTGCAGCCGGGTCAGCGCATCCACCGGCAGGCTGATGCGCACCAGGCTGCTACCGTCAGCCGGGCTCACGGTGCCGCGCCAAGCGAACTCAGAGGCCACTGGCGCCTCGGCCGCCCGCAAAGGCACCACGGTGCAGGCCAGTAGGCAACCTACCCAACCGGCGCGGCGCCACACCCCCGGCCGCGTCATGGCTGGACTCCGATCGCGCCGGGCTTGGTAGGCGCATCCTCGTCCAGCGGCACGTCCACCGGGGGGGGCGAAAGTGCAGGTGGTAAGGGCGCCACATAGCCCACCACGAGCATCAACACGCCCACGGCAATGAAGGCCACGATGCGCTCCGAGCCACCGCTGTTGCTCAAGTCCACCAAAAAGAGCTTGGCCACCGTCAGCCCTAGCAGCCCTGCGCCGCCCGCCCACAGCGGCCGCAGCCCGCGGCGGTGGGCCAGCAGCATCAGGCCCAGGGCCAGCAGGGTCCACAAAATCGAATAGCCCGCCTGCACCAGGAAGGAATCAAACATGCGCCCCGCATCCCACGGCACGCCGGCAAAGTGGTGGGCCACCCGCAGCCACACGGTGTTGAAGGCCACAAAGGCGAGCGCGGCCAGGCCCAGCGTCCAGCGGCGGGAGTGAATCCACAGCGGCACGTCCAAACCGCCCTCCCGCACGCGGCGCAACCACAAGCTACACGCCAGCAAGGCCAGGGCCACGGTGATATCGGTGGGGTTCAGCAAGGGCACGTAGGGCAAAGGGCGGGCATTGCCATCGGAGTGCACGGACACCAGCAGCGCACCGCTAGCCACACCGGCCACCAGGGGCAGCGCCGCCGTCCAAAAGTAGGCTGGGGCAAACCGGTCCAGCGGCCAGCGCAGGCGGGCGCGGCTGTCGGCGTCGTACCAGTCTTCGCGGCACAGCAGCAAGAGCACCAGCACGCCGGCCACCAAAAAGATCACGGCCGCCCAACTGGTGCCCTGCAACTGCGCACCCTGGACCGCCCAAACCAGCAGGTTGCCCGCCAACAGCACCAGCAGCCACACCCCACCGCTGTGCACCCTGCGCCACCAGATGTGCGGCGCCATAGCGTCTACCCCCCGCAGGGTGACAAAGTGCAGCACCAAAGCCTGAGGCCAGGCCCACCAGCCCCCGTACTGGAACACATGGTCCATCTGCGCCAAGCCCTGGAAGGCAAACAGCAGCATCACCGGCAGATTGAACCACGCCGGCGTGGCCGCAATCGCCCACGGTTGGGCCCGGCTTGGCAGTGCCAAGCGGTGCGCTGCCCAGGCACTGAGCAGCCAGCCCAGCATCTCCAGGTGCGACTGCAGCATCGGGGGCAACCACGGGGCCATGTAGCCGCTGGCGTCGGGCACCCGGCGCTCTATCTCACCCATCAAGGCGCACTGCCACCAGGCAAAACCCACCCAAAACAGCACTGGCGAGAGCTTGCCCTCCAGCAGCGTGAGCATTTGCGCCCAGCGGGAGCCGCCGGCCTGCGCTGTGGCATCGGTCGCCGTGGGAGCGCTGCTGCGGGTCCAGTGCGCCAGCGCCCCCGCCGAAGCGGCCAGCAACACCGCACCGATAAACGCCGGGTTGGCCAAGGGCCAAACGCTTGCAGACGACAGCGGCACGCTCTGCAAATAGCTCATGGCAGCCAGCACCTGCAACACCAGACCTGCCAGCCGCGCCAGCCAGCGTTGCTGGCGCCGCCCCATCCAGAACACGGCAGCGCCCTCTGCGGCCCATACCGCGCTGGTCCAGCGGCCATCGAGTGCCAGCGGTACGGCCAGCGTGGCAAAGCCCATACCCAAGGCCAAAAAGCACTCGGCCAGCCAGCGGCCGACGTGAGCGCCCTCTGCAGCTTCATCACCTGCTGCATGGCCTCCTTGACGCCGCAAGGCCCACCAGCCCAGCCCCAGGTACAGCGCCCCCAAAGCCAGCGCGGAAAACGCGGCGGCATATTCCACCTCGCGCACCAGCGCCGCCTGCAGCCCGAAGGCCACGATGGGCAGGCCGAAGATCAGTGTGGCGTCCACCGCTTGCTGCGGGCGCAAGCCATGGCGGGTGGCGTAAAACAGGCTGGCCAACAAATACAAAGCAAAAAAGGCCAGCAAAAAGGGCTCGGTGCTGCTCAGCAACGCAGGCTCGTACTTCAGGCTGCCCCATAAGGTCGCCACCCCGAAGGTGGCAAAAAAGCCCAGCAAATTCAGCGCGCGCCAGGCGCGCAGCCAAGCCACCACTGCAATGCCTACCCCCAGCAGCAGGTAGTAGGCAAACAACCCCACATGGTTGCCCTGCCCGGTGGACACCAGCAGCGGCGCCGCAAACGCACCCGCAAACCCGATAAAGGCCATGGGCAGCGCGTTTTGCAGCAAAGCAATGGCGGTCGACAAGGCGCAAATCAGCGCCAACACCCCGAACGCCGCCTGCGCCGGCAGCAACTGGTAGAGGCGGAATGCGGCAAACACCGTCAAATACAGCACGGCCACCCCGGCGCCTTGCAGGGTCAGCGCATAGGCGTCCCGCGAAGGCTGGCGGTTTTTCAGGCGCCAGCCGAATACCAGCAAGGCAATACCGGCCGCCCCCACAGCCGCCAGGCGCAACTCCGGAGGCAACAAAGCGTTGTCTGCCGCAAACTTGGCCAAAAAGGCCAAGCCCACAAACAGCACCAGCACACCGGCCCGCACGATGGTGTTGCCGCCCAGCAGCCAGGCCTTGGCCGCCGCCCAGGCATCGCCCACAAAGCCGGGCAAGGCCAAGTCGGGCGGTGTGCTGATGTCCACCGTGCGGTGGCGCGCGGGTGCACCGGGCGCTTGAGCAGGCTCTGCCTGCGGCAACTCGGGGGACTGCACCGTTTCCTGCTCCGGTGGCAGGGTATGGACGCCCCAGGGCTCGTCTGCGGCTGCGGGTGCTGTGGCGGGCTGTACGGCCTGATCATCAGGCGCAGCGGGAGCTTGCAGGCGGGTAGGCGCATAGGCAGCTTGGGCCTGCGCCAGCTCTTTGGCAATTTGCTTCTGGATAGCGCGGCGCAAGGTCACGCCGGCAAGAGCCCCCAGCAAGGCCCCCAGCAGCAGCGCCGACCCCTGGTCATACCGGGCCGAGGCAAACCCGATGATGGCTCCCCAGATTGCACCCCATAGCACCATGTTGCATCTCCCTCTATTGATTTGTCCGCGCAGTCTAGCCCAGGGGCCTTCAATAATTTCACGCCACCGGAACCGGATTTCACAACCACCGGTCGGGCCGCGCACTACCATGCAGGCACGAAAAAGGAGACTTTGCATGCCCGTGATCACCAATATTGAAGACCTGCGCGTCCTAGCCGAAAAGCGGGTACCCCGCATGTTTTACGACTACGCCGACTCCGGCTCCTGGACCGAAGGCACCTACCGTGCCAACGAAAGCGATTTCCAGAAGATCAAGCTGCGCCAGCGTGTCGCGGTGAACATGGAAAACCGCAGCACCGCCACCACCATGGTCGGCGTGCCGGCCAAAATGCCCGTGGCCATCGCCCCCGTGGGCCTCACCGGCATGCAGCATGCGGATGGCGAAATCCATGCGGCACGCGCGGCCGAGAAGTTTGGCATTCCGTTCACGCTGTCCACCATGAGCATCTGCTCGATCGAGGACATTGCCGAAAACACCTCCTCGCCCTTCTGGTTTCAGCTCTACATGATGCGCGACCGCAATGCCATGGCCAAAATGATTGAGCGCGCGCGCGCAGCCCGCTGCAGCGCCCTGGTGCTCACCTTGGATTTGCAAGTGATCGGCCAGCGCCACAAAGACCTGAAAAACGGCCTCACTGCCCCGCCCCGCCCCACACTGGCCAACATCATCAACCTGGCCACCAAGCCGCGCTGGTGCCTAGGGATGCTGGGTACCAAGCGCCACACCTTCCGCAACCTGGTGGGCCATGTGGAGTCGGTGAGCGACATGAAGTCGCTGGCCGCCTGGACCAACGAGCAGTTCGACCCCCGCCTCTCCTGGGACGACGTGAAATGGGTCAAGGAAAAATGGGGGGGCAAGCTCATCCTCAAAGGCATTCAGGATGTGGAAGACGCCCTGCTCGCCGCCGAAAGCGGTGCCGACGCCATTGTGGTGAGCAACCACGGCGGCCGCCAACTGGATGGCGCCCCCAGCAGCATCAGCGCACTGCCCCCCATCGTGGCCGCTGTGGGCGACAAGTTGGAGGTGTGGATGGATGGTGGCATCCGCAGCGGGCAAGATGTTCTCAAGGCTTGGGCCCTGGGTGCCAAGGGCACCATGATCGGCCGCGCCATGGTCTATGGCCTGGGCGCCATGGGCGAAGCCGGGGTTACCAAAGCTCTGCAAATCATCCACAAAGAGCTGGATGTGACCATGGCTTTCTGCGGCCACACCAACATCCAGAATGTGAACCAAGGCATTCTGGTGCCAGGCACTTTCTAAGCGCCTGGCCCGGCCGCTCAGCGGTAACCCGCAGCGGCCATGATGTCGTTCACCCGGTGCACGATGTCCCCCAGCGCCTTGGCCGGAGGCTTCACGCCGGTCAGCCCTTGGTGCACGGCGGCACCCAGGGGGCCGGTGTTGATCTCGTCCCACTCGGGGATGATGGGGCGCCAATCCAGATCGGCATAGCGCAGCTGCTCCCGCAGGGTGATGAACTCGGGGAATTGCCGCACCAGGGCAGTGTCCGTCAGGGTGGACACCCGGCCCGGCGCATTGCCCATGCGGGCCAGGGCCTTGTCTTGCGCCTTGGCGGTCAGCCATTGCATCAGCAAAAAGGCGGCCTCGCCGTGCGCTGCCGTGCGCGGAATCGCCAAGCCCAACCCGCCGGATTGCGAGGCGTAGTGGCTGCCACGGGGGTGCAGCACATAGCTCACCTTGCCTTCCACCTTGGACAACGGCGAACTGCGCACCGCGCCAAACACGGCCGTGGAGTCCAGATACATCGCGCTCTCGCCCTGCAGAAAGCTCGCCAGCATGTCGTTGTAGGTGAATTGCGCCATGCCTTTGGGGCCGGTATCCGCAATTTGCTTGAGCAGCTCCAGCGCCTGCACGCCGGGCGCCTGGTGAAAGCGGGGCATCCACCGGTCGTCAAACACCCGGCCCCCCAGCGCATTCAGGTGCAGCAGCCAAGCATGCACACAGTTGTGGCCCGCCTGCGCGCGCGAGGTGAGCGCGGCCATGCCGGTTTTCTCACGCAGGGGCTGCAGCAGCCGGGCCAGCTCGGTGTAGGTGCGGGGTGCTACGAAACCGTGTTTTTCAAACACATCGCGGCGGTAGGCCAGCACCGAGGTCTCGGCGCCAAAGGGCAAGCCGTACAAGCGCGCGCCGGGCCCCGGCAGGTAGCCTTTGGGCCCGCCCACCAAGCCGATGTTTTGCACATAGCGGGGCACCAAATCGCCCATCGCATAGTCGGGGTCGGCCAGGCGTGCGTCTTTGAAAAACGGCTCCAGCGGGGCAATCAGGTTCTTTTTAACGTACTCGCCCTTCCAGGTGACGATGTAGGTCACCAGGTCGAAGCTGCTTTGGGGTTTGGCCATTTCGGCCAGTTGCACATGCTTCATGCGCAAAATGTTTTCGCGCGCCAGCTCCACCTTGATGCCGGTGTCTGCAGTGAACTGCGGCAGCAGCTTTTGCATCACGTCGTAATGCGGGTGGTCGGGGATGCAAAACGCCACCGTTTGCCCCCGGAAGCGGGCATAGCGGTCTTGCGCATGGCTGCTAGCCACCGGCAAGGCACTGCCAAAAACCGCAAACGTGCCAGCGCCCACCACCTGGCGGCGGCTGACAACAGCGGGGGGCGTGAACGACATGCCGTGAACTTTCTTACCGGCGCAGTCCGTTTTTTATAGTGGCGCCGGGCATAACTCCCGGGCGGCATCTTACCCGAGGCGGCTGTTAGGGCGCTACACCAGCAGGGTGCGGGCCAGGGCCTGCAAATCCACCAGGCGCAGTACCTTTTCGTCGTCGCCCTGGCCCAGTAGCACCACATCGGGCAGCAGGTCCGAGGCCTCGCGCGGCGCGGTTTTGCCCTCGCCAATGCTCACCAGGTGCGGCACCCGAAAGCCCACCAGCTGGTCGCTCACCTCCACCACCAGCACATTGCCGCTGGTCTGCGCAGCCGCTGCACCGCGCGCGTTGCCCAAGAGGGCAGAGAGGCAGTACACCGGTATAGGCCGGCCCCGGCTCATGAGCAGGCTGCTGCCGTTCATGCCGGGAATGGCGGCTTGGGCGTCCCAGGTCAATATCTCGGCAATTTGCTGGATGGGCGAGGCCACATCCACCCCCACGTGGTAGCTCACCATTTGCCCGAACTCGCGAAAGCCCTTGGACTTGGCTGTGCGCGCCACCGTGCTCAGGCCCTCTTCTTGGCGGGTGCTTTGGCGGGCCATGGCGGCTACGTCTTGCAAATGGGGGTCGGCCAGCATGTGCGCATCGTCCAGAATGAGGTGAAAACCCGCCATCGCCGGCCCCGAGCGCACCGCGTCTTCGGCAATGGCTTCTGCGGGAAGTGCGCCGGCAAACCGGCCGGGCTTGAGGTTGGCAAACAGCGGCACCGGGGCAATCTGGTGCCCATCGGCCACCACCACGTTCACCACCTCGTCTACCAAAAACGCCACCAGCCCTTGGGCAAACTGCATCAAAAACGCTTGCGGCGGCTGGCTGGCATCGCGCGGGGCAAAGCCGCACAACGCGGCCAGGTCGAGCGCGGGAATGTCTTGCTCGCCAAAACGCATCATGCCCTTGAAGTTGCCCGAGGCCATGTGCGCGCCTTGCACCTGCGGCTGAATCAGGGTGGTAAACACCGCCTGCGAAGCCATGGCCACCGGTATGCCGCTGCAGCGCATCAGCATGAGGTGGCGGGGGTCGGCAATCAGGCCGGCTGAATTTTTACCGACGCCCGCCGTGAGTGCGTTGCCCGCCAGCGCGTTCTGCGGCGCGGTCACAAACGGCACTTTGGGAATGCGGGCAATCGCCGTGGGGCTGAGCACGCTCACCAGGGTGCCATCGTCCGGCCGCTGAAAGCCGGCTTGCAGCACCGAGGCCAATGGCTCCATGGGGCTGACCGGGCTCACGCCGTCGGCAGGCAGCACATACACGCCCACCACGCCATCGGCGGCCAGGCCCAGCAGGCGGCCTTCGTGCTCCATGACCACTACATCGGCATTGGGGGGCAGCTCGCCCTGGTGTTGCACCACCAGCCGCAAGTCCAGCACCGGCACCATCAAGCCGCGCAGCGAGATGGCGCCGATGATGCAGCCCGCCTCGCTGGGCAGCGCGCTGAGCGCGCCCATGGGGGTGACCTCTTTGAGCGCGCCAATCGGCAAAGCCAACTGCATCTGCCCGAGGCGAAACACCCCGAAGCGCTGCTCTGCGTGCTCGGTGCTCATTTTTTCTGCTTGGCAGCCATGGACAGGCCGGCAATCAACTCGGCCACATAGTCGGCCATGGCCCGCTGGTCGGCGGTGGAGCTGGCAATTTGCGACACGTTGTCCACCGCCGTGTGCAGGTTGCTCAAAATACCTTCAAAGCTCTTTGCCGCCGCGCGGCTGACCAGTGCGCCCTCTTTCACTTGGGCGCTCGACTCGTCAATCAGCCCCACCATTTCTTTGGCGGCCAGCGCACTGCGCTCGGCCAGCTTGCGCACCTCTGACGCCACCACCGAGAAGCCCACGCCGTGCTGCCCCGCCCGGGCTGCCTCAATGGCAGCGTTAAACGCCAGCAGGTTGGTCTGATTGGCAATATCGCCAATGATGCGCACGATGTCGGCCACCTTGGTAGTGCTGGCTTGTATGCGCTCAATCGCCTCCATGGACTGCCGCACCGAGGCGCTGCCCGCCTGGGCGGCTTCGGCGGTTTCATTCACCCTGGCAGAGGCCATACCCGAGTTCTCGGCGACTTCGCCAATGCTTTGCACCAGGCTCTTGATGTTGTTTTTCATCTCATGCGCCCGGGTCACAATGCTGTGTTCCAGCGTCACTTCCTTGGTCACATCGAAGGCGTATTTGATAACCTTTACCGGCTTGCCGTTGAGGTCAAAAATAGGCGTGTAGGTGGACTGCAACCACACATCGCGGCTGTACTTGCCCAAACGCTGGAAGCGCCCGGTGATGAACTCGCCCTCGTTCAGGCGCAGCCAAAAATCGCGGTACTCCTCGCTCTGCTGGTACTCCACGGTGCAGAAAATGCTGTGGTGCTGGCCCAGCACCTCACGCAGGGTGTAGCCCATGCTGGCCAGGAAGTTGCGGTTGGCGGCGACCACATTGCCACGCAGGTCAAACTCGATCACGGCCTGGCCCTTGTCGATGGCGTTCACCTTGGCCTCAAAGTCGGCGCTGTGCAGCTTGGCCTCCGTCACATCGGTGGCGAACTTCACCACTTTTATCGGGTTGCCGCGCGGGTCGAGGATAGGGTTGTAGGTGGCCTGTATCCACACCTCTTTACCGTCTTTGCCAATGCGCTTGTACTCGCCACTCTCAAACTCACCGCGCGCCAGCCGCTCCCAAAACGCCTGGTATTCGGCCGATGCCGCATAAGCGCTCTCGGCAAACATACGGTGGTGGCGGCCCACCATTTCGTCCAACTCGTAACCCATGAGCTTTTGGAAATTTTTATTGGCGATGAGCACCTTGCCTGTCATGTCGAACTCAATGCTGGCCTGCGCTCTGTCAATCGCGCCCAATTTACCCTCTGCATCCAGGCGCTGGAATTTTTGGGCAGTAACGTCTTGGCTCACCACCACTACTTTTGAGAGCTGGCCATCCAAGCCCATCAAGGGGCTTAGGGTCGTGGCAAACCACACTTCATTGCGGTTGAGGGCTTTGCGGCGCACTTCACCAGCCGCCGTTTTGCCCTCGCGCAGGTTGAGCCAGCGCTGCTTGCGGGCGGCTTGGTCTGAAGTGTCGTCAAACATGAAGTCGTTTTCGTTTTTGCCCACCAGGTCGACTTCGGTGCCGCCCATGGCTTTGCACATGAGCTCATTGGCTTTAAGAATGGTGCCGTTGCGGTCCATCTCCCACACGCACGAGGCGCTCAGCACCGCCTGCATCCGCACCTGACTCTCCAGCGCCAGCAGCTTGGTAGAAGTGATATCAGTACAAAACTTCACCACTTTGAAGGGTTTGCCCTCCAGGTCGAGGATGGGGTTGTAGGTGGCCTGTATCCACACCCGCTTACCGTCCCGGCCAAAGCGCAGGTATTCGCCCCCGTCAAACTCACCACGGCCCAGCTTCTGCCAAAAGGCGCGGTAGGCACTGCCGCCCGCCTCTTCGTGCTCCACAAACATGCTGTGGTGGCGGCCCACGATGTCGTCCAGACCGTATTCCATCAGGCTCAAAAAGTTGGCATTGGCGGTGAGCACATTGCCCGCCATATCGAACTCCACCACCCCTTGCGCACGGCTAATGGCATTGACCTTGCCCTCGTCTTCAAGGGCTTTTTTCTTCGCCAGCGTTACGTCGGATGCGAACTTGATCACCTTGCTCACTTTGCCGCTCTCACCCATCACCGGGGTGTAGGTGGCCTGCAGCCACACCGGGGAGCCCGTCTTGCTCAGGCGCAGGTACTCGCCGGTAGAGGGCTTTCCGGCGGCCAGGTCGGCCCAAAAGGCTTTGTAAGCCTCGCTTTGGGTGTACTCCAGCGCGCAAAAAATGCGGTGGTGCTGGCCCTTGAGCTCTTGCAGGTTATAGCCCATGGCCTGCAGGAAGTTGGCATTGGCATCCAGGATGTTGCCTTGCACGTCAAACTCAATCACCGCCTGGGTTTGGTCAATGGCGCGGAGCTTGGCATCAATCTCCAAAGAGTGAAGCTTGCTGCTGGTGATGTCGATGGCGAACTTCACCACCTTGGCCACACGGCCCTCGACATCGGCAATCGGGGTGTAGGTGCACTGCAGCCACACGGGGGTACCGTTTTTGTGGCGGCGCTCCACCTCGCCCACATGGGGCTTGCCATCGTTCAGGCTGGCCCAAAACTCGCGGTAGGCCTCGCTGTCCGCAAAGTCGTCAAAGCACAGCTTGCGGTGCGGCTGGCCCACCAGCTCGTCGCGGGTGTAGCCGGTGGAGTCCACAAAGTTTTGGTTGGCGCCGGTGATGGTGCCATCGGCGGTGAACTCAATCACCGGCTGCATGCCATCAATAGCGGCGAACTTGGCCATGTCTTCGAGAGCACGCACGCTGGTGCCGGACACATCGGTTGCCAGCTTGTGTACCTTGTAAATCTCGCCCGCCGTATTGCGCACCGGCACAAACACGCAGTTCAAAAACAGGGTACTGCCATCTTTGCGCACCATGGTGCGCACCTGGGTGAGCGACTCACCCGCCACTACGCGATTCCAAAACGACTCAAACGCCGGGTCTTGCAGCGTCTCAGGAGTGCAAAAGTCGCGGCGGTTCAAGCCCTCCATTTCATCGGCGGTGTAGCCCATGAGCTGCAGGTAAGGCAGGCTGGCACCCAGCACTTTGCCGTCGAGCGCGTACTGCACCGTGGGCTGGGTTTCGTACCAGGCTTTGCCCATGAGCAATGCATCTTCCACCGCAGCGGGCGGGAGCTTGGAGACGTCGATAGGGTGGGTTCCGGTGAAAACGGGCGATTCAGCAGTCATAAAAGCTCCTGCGGGTGGTGCAGCGGGTTTTGAGAAAAATCAAACTTTAGCAAATTTAATGTTTAAAACATTTGATGTCAACATTATTATTTTTATCGATTTCCGCTAAATCAATGGGTTTTAGCTTTATTTCGTCATGCCGGCGGGGGACTTGAGCAAAGGCCCGGGCATGTGCGGCCTTGCTATCCTTACCGGGCTATGCCGCCGCCCACTGCATCCACCCCCGCCAGCCCCGTGCGCCGTATTGCGCACCTGGACATGGACGCGTTTTACGCCTCGGTGGAGTTGCTGCGGTACCCGCAGCTCAAGGGCTTACCGGTCGTCATAGGCGGCGGACGCCGGCAGGCAGACGACGCGCTGCTGCTCCGGCACGCCGACAGGCCTCTGCACCACATTCCGGTGACTGACTTCCCGCTCTTGCAGGGCTACACCGGGCGGGGCGTGATTACCACCGCCACCTACGCGGCCCGCCAGTTCGGCGTGGGCTCGGCCATGGGGCTGATGAAGGCGGCCAAACTCTGCCCCCAAGCCATCTTGCTGCCGGTGGACTTTGCGCAATACCGGCACTACTCGGCGCGCTTCAAGGCCCTCATCACCGAGATTGCCCCGGTGATGGAAAACCGGGGGGTGGACGAGGTGTACATCGACTTCACCCACGTACCCGGCGGCCAGCGCGAGGGCGGGCGGGTGCTGGCCCGGCTCATCCAGAAAGCCATTTTTGACGACACCGGCCTCACCTGCTCGGTGGGCGTGGCACCCAACAAGCTGCTGGCCAAAATGGCCAGTGAGTTCAACAAGCCCAACGGCATTGCCATCGTGCACGAGCACGATCTGGAGCCCATGATCTGGCCGCTGGCCTGCCGCAAGATCAATGGCATCGGCCCCAAAGCGGACGAAAAGCTCAAAAAACACGGCATCGAGACCATCGGCCAGCTCGCCGCCCGCGACCAGCAGTGGCTGATGGACACCTTTGGCCCCCGCACCGGCGCCTGGCTATTTGCCGCCGCCCACGGGCAAGACGAGCGCCCGGTGGTCACCGAGAGCGAGCCGGTCAGCATGAGCCGCGAAACCACCTTTGAGCGCGACCTGCACGCCGTGCGCGACAAGGCCGAACTCGGCGCCATCTTCACCCGCCTGTGCGAGCAGGTGGCCGACGACTTGCAGCGCAAAGGCTATGTGGGCAAAACCGTGGGCATCAAGCTGCGGTTTGACAACTTCAAAAGCCTGACGCGCGACATCACGGTAGACCACTACACCGCAAGCGCCCAGGAGATTCGCCGTATCGCCGGCCAATGCCTCAAGCGCGCCCCGCTGACCCAGCGCCTGCGCCTGCTGGGGGTGCGGGTGGGTGCGCTGCTGCCGACGGCCGAGGCGGAGTCTTTAGCGCCAAATAGGCCTCTAGCGCCCGCGGAACGTGCGCGAGCAGCTATCAAAAACGGAGCAGATGGGCAGGCGGACGGTTTGACCGGCCAGCTGTTTTAGCCTGGCCAGCGGCTGGGGCTGCGCCGGTGGTGCAGGCAGGCCAGCACAGACACCACCGCGTTATCCAGCACCTGAAAATGCAACGCGTAGGGAAAACGACGCAGCAATACGCGGCGGAATCCGGATTGCGTGGGCGGGTGCAGGTGGGGGTTGCGCTGTAGCTGCTCCGAGGCGGCGGCTATCACCCGTAAAAAGTCACCGCCCAGTCCATAAGACTTGTCTTCGTACCAAGTGAACGCCTCTGCGATGTCTAGCTGGGCAGGGGGCTCAAACAGTACCTGATAACTCACAAGCGCACGCCCAGCGCAGCGGCGATGTCTTGCAGCGTTTTGCCCTGCCCCGGGTTGGCATCGCGCCAAGCGGCACGGCGCTCCAGCTCTTGCAGGACGTCTGGCCGGGTTTCGGAGGTGGATTCGCCCGCGAAGTCATCCCACAAATCCTCGACCAATTGCAATCGCTCAAATTTGCCGAGGTGCTCAACGGGTTGGAGTGCAGCTTTCATACAGAAAGTCTAGCAGGCAGACGGGTTGACGGGTTGACGGGCCAACTGTTTTAGCCCGGCCAGCACACCGGCGGCAAGGCGCAAAGCTGGGGGCGGGCAATCAAAAAGCCCTGGATGCGGTGCACCCCGGCGCTGCGCAGCCAGTGGAATTCTTCCGCCGTCTCCACCCCCTCGGCCACGACCGAGATGCCCAGGCAGTAGCAAAACTCCACAATCGCCCGCACGATGGCTTGGCGTGGCCCGCTTTCGTGCACGTTGTGGACGATGCAGCGGTCGATCTTGAGCTTGTCGGGCTGAAAGTCGGCCCGCAGCGACAGGCCGGCGTAGCCCGCGCCAAAGTCGTCAATCGCCAGCCGCATGCCGGCGGCGCGCACCCGGTTGACCGCGGCGGCAAAGCGCTCGGGGTCGGTGATGGCTTCTTCCTCGGTCACTTCCAGCACCATGCGGTCGGGGCTGAAACCGCAGGCGGCGCCGGCGCGCACCAGTTGGTCCACCGCGTTGTCGTCCACCAGCAGGGACTCGGGCAGCAGGTTGAGCGACAGGCGGGCTTCGCTACCCAGCTGGCGGGCAATGGCCATGGCGGCGGCTTTGCTGTGCAGGCCAAAGCGGTGCAGCGCCGCGCCAGTGAAGGCGCTGAGCACGCTGTGCGGCGGCTCGCCCGCCGGGCCGCGCAGCAGCGCCTCGTAGGAGCTGATGCGGCCGTTCTCAAAATCCACAATCGGCTGAAAGGCAAACAAGGGCGCCGTGGGCGGCAGGCCTTGCCGCTGGTCGTCGCTCAGCGCGCAGCCGGGAATAAACAGCTCGCCCGCTTCATGGCGGCCCGCGCCGGGGTGGCTGTGGGCGCCGCCGGGCGTGGCGGCGGTGCGCGGGTGCCAGCGGCCACGGGCGAAGGCGTCGAGCACCGTGCGCACCCGGTCTTCCGTAATGTGGGCAAAGGCATCGTTGATAAACAGCTCGCGCCAGTTCTCCAGGGCCGTTGCACTGCCGTAGGGCTGCACGGGAGTGGGCTCGCCGTCTGCCCCACGGTCCACCCCCCCCTCCGCCACCAGGCGCATACCCCAATTGGCAAAGCGGCGCTTGGCAATAGGCTCGTAAATCAGCTTGACCACATTGCGGTGCCGCCGGTCTTGCTTGATTTGCTGTTAGAGCGGGAGGATGGCCGCGTCGTCCCCCTCCAGCACCTGCAAAAAGCAGCCCTCGTCAAACACGAGCAGGCCGGAGATGCCGACCATGGAATTGAAGCGGGCCGCGGTGACTGCAATGTCTTGCAAGCACGCATCGGTAAGGCCCGAAATGGCCTGGCTGGTGTAAATGAGCTGCGAGAGCATGGGTTACCTCCTGTCCAGGAGGGTGAAAGTTCTGCCCCATGCTACCCCGCCCCTTTGTGCCTGCCTAGCCCACCGATATTGCCTTTATTGATACACATCAAGCTTTTCTTGTGCGTATCAGAGCACAGGCGGTGGGCTTTTTCATGGCCACATGCACCACGGCTTACCGGGCGGACAAAAGTGAGGGGCGAATGCCAGGCGCGCGGTCAAGCGGCCGTCGGGCCCAACGAGTAGTTGCAGCGCTTGCGGCGCCGGCCACCACCGGCCGCTGCCGTAAGACTTGGCACGCAGCGCCTGTATGCGCCGCACCAGCCGCTCGCCCAGCGTTGCCAGCCACGCAGGCAGCGCAGGGGCCGTGCTGGTAGCCGAGCCCGTGCTGGCGGTGCCCACCCACGGCACCACGAGGCACAGAGCACCGTCCTCCAGCGTGGTTGTGCTCGCGCAAAACCGAGCCAGTAGCTCGTTCAGCGCCAGGGGGCCAGCCGCTTGCACACCGCACAGCCACTCGGCCAGCGCACCACGCACTTGTTTAAATGACGGGTACACCGCACACACATAGGTGGGCGCTTTGGGCAGCGCCACCCCTCCCACGATGGGCCAGCGCTGATGCCGGTGGCGCTTGCTGGCCCAACTGTCTAGCGCCCAATCTGGCACCGCAGGCCCCAGTAAACCGGTATCGGTTTGCCACGGCAGCGCCACCAGTTGGTGGTGCTGCACGCGGGGCTGTCGCCTCATGCGGCGGCCCGAGCCAAGTTCAGGGCCAGCAGGCGCTTCAGGATTTCTTCGTCGGGCATGGCGGGGGTGTAGTCGGCCCAGCCGTAGGCGTGGGCGACGGCTGCGTCCAGCGCCTCGTGCGCGGCGTGCAGCCAGGCGGGGCGCTGGTTGTAGAGCTTGGTGAGGGTGCGCTGGGCCAGCTCTTTCTCGAAGCCGGGTTTGGGCACGATGCGGTCGGGGTAAGGGCTGGTGGTCATGCCCAGCGGCACCACCTCGGGCACGCGCTCAGTCCACTCGGGCGGGTTGAGCCAGTTATCGCGTAAATCGTTGAAGCACTTAGCAGCTTGGGCGATGCCGATTGCTACTGTTTTAGGAGCTGCTAGCGCAGAACTAACGGGCGCTAGAGGCCGATTGGACTCTGAAAGCTCGGCCGGAATCAGCGCCCCACCGGCCAGCGCCTCAGTGCGCTGGTGGGCCGTATCGGCAGGCGTCAGGCCCTCGGGGAAAGGGAAAGTTTCGAAACAGGTGGTGGGGGTGTAGCGTGGGTCGTTTCCCACGCCGAGCCAGGTGCACATGCGCAGCGACCAGAGTTCGTGGAAGCGGCTGTGCAGGATGCCGAAGGTGGTGTCGTCGGCGCGGGTGATAGCGACGACGGCGCTATCAGGCAGCACTGCGCTGCTAAACCAAGCAAACACACGATGCTTGGATACACGCGGCGAAATGATTTGTCGCGGTATTTGCGCAAGTGCCAGCTTCATCGCGGGGCGAGGGTCTCCGTGGCACCACCAGTGCAAGCGATGCCAGTCGCGCCGAAGTTCTAGGCGTGTCGGTTTGACGTGCTGTGCAGCGTGAGCAAAAGGCAACTCGAAGAGGCTGGCATCTGACTCGGACATCTTGTCGAAGTCAACAACCCACACGTCCTCTGGACGGCGGGTAACGCTTAGGCCATTCGCCCACGGCCGCACCACTTGCGCGTTCGATTGCCCATGGGGATTAGGCTGGGCCAGCCACGCCACAGCGGTTTCGCGGGGTACGTCGAACGGGCCATTCTTCTGGGTACCAATGAAGGAGGCGCCCGCATTAGCGGGCAACTTGGCGGCGGTGGTGAGGTCGCCGCCACCCGCCGCATCTTGTGCGCTCAAGTCTGCGGCGATGGCTGCCACCGGGGCACCGTCCAATTGGGCGGGCTGATCGGCGTGGCCAAATGCCACCAAGGACACCCGTACCGCCGCACCGTCGTTGACCCAGCCTTCGTCACTCCAGGCTTCGTAAATACGCGTATCGACGCAAATGGCGTCTAACACTTTGCGATTGGCGCCGCCACGTATGGAGTTGGTAGACACCAAGCCAGCTGCGCCCAAACCATGGCTCTGGATAGCTTTGCGCGACTTCTCAAACCAGTAGCACACCAGGTCTGCCCCGCCGGGCACGCGGTCTGCATACACCTTGCGCAGCGTGAGGGTGTAGGCCTCGCCCAACTCGCGAATCATTTTGCGATCGCCCAAAAATGGTGGATTTCCAATCACCACACTCGCTCGGGGCCACTCTGCCTCCGTTGCCACAAGGGGCTGGGGCGGGGCGGATGTCGGGGCCGCGCCAGCCCCGCCCTCTGAGGACGAGGGGGCGTCCACCGGCGTAAACGCCAGCAGCGCATCGCGGCACTCGATGTGGTCCAGCGGCTCCAGCACCGGGTTGGTCTTGAAGTCGTAGCCATGCTCTATGCGCCACTGCAGCTCGCCAATCCACACCGTGACGCGCGCCAGCTCGGCGGCGTATTCGTTGAGCTCAATGCCCAGCACGTTGTGCGGGCCGGTGACCAAGTCGGCCTGCCGGTCTAGCCCGAGGTTGGCGGCGTCGAGGTGGCTTTTGTGCTCTATGTCTTTCAAGGCCTTGAGGCCCAAAAACAAAAAGTTGCCGCTGCCGCAGGCGGGGTCGAGCACGCGGTAGGCGTCTAGCTGCTCCAGCCAGCGCACAAACTGGGTTTGGGCGGCGCGGTGGTGCTTGTCGTTTCTTTTGACACTTTTGGCCATTAGCGCCCGTATTTCCTGCGCGACCAGCTCCCATTTTTGTAGCAGCGGGCGGGTGAGCACTGGTTCTACGATGCGCAGGATGGTGGCCGGGTCGGTGTAGTGGGCGCCGAGCTGGCTGCGCTTGGCGGGGTCCAAGCCGCGTTCAAACAGGGTGCCGAAGATGGACACATCAATGGCTGACCAGTTGAGCGACGCGGCGTTGCGCAGTTCGGTCACTTCCATGATGGTGAGCGCGGGCACTTTCACCTTCTTGAACAGCCCGCCGTTGAACCAGGGGATGTCGTCGTTGCCATACAGGCCGCCTTTGCGCATCACCGTGAACAAGTTGGTCAGGCCTTGGCTCAGGCGCTCGGGGGTGAGTTGCTTGTTGTTGACCAGCCCCTCAAACATGCGGCCGGGGAGCAGGCCCACGTCTTCAGCAAAGAAGCAAAACAGGCATTGGGTAAGGAAGTGGGCCACTTCGTCGGCATGCTCGTTGGTGCCGGGGCCGCGCTTGCGCAGGCCTTCGGCCAGGGTGGCAAAGCTTTTGGCGGCGGCTTCGGTGATGTCGCGGCTGGTCTTTTTGGGGCGAAAGCTCTCGGGGTCGGTCCACAAGCGGCGCAGCAGGGCTTGCTTTTCTGGCTGGGCCAGCTCGCCCAGCAGCACCGTGTGTACCTCAGACGGGTGGCCGTTGAACTGGGTATGGATGCGGATGGTGAGCCGGTCGCACACCACCAGCAACGGCGGGTTGCTGAGGGCCAGGCTGTAGGTGAGGAGCTGCTTGAGCGCAGCATCCAAATTGCGGCCGGGGGCTTTGTTTTCCCATGCAAAGTGGTTGCGCTTGAACACGTCGGCATAGCCACGGGCTTCGCCCACGATGAGGGTGTCTTGCTCAAACAGGTAGTCGCCATCGGTGCCGGGGGTGGGTACGCCCAGCAGTTGGCATAGGTCGATGAAGTGGGGCTGCGCGCCTTGGCGCTCGTTGAGGTCGTAAGCGGGGCCGCCGGGGCCCCATTTGGCGATGAATTGCGTGGCGTTCATGGGGCCACATCATGATGCATTTGTAGTGATGGCTTATTTGTAGAATTCAGTGCAAAAATTGAATTTGACTTTATTTGTTTTATTTGTTTTCAAATCTATTTGATCGTAGTCAAGTTTCAAAAGAGGGGTGGGTTTGCCCCTGCTTTATTCAGATTGACTTATCTATAGGCCCTGGCGCTAAATAGAAGCGTGCAGGGTCTTTAGTGATTTAAACGAATCCATTAAAAAAGGGGAAAGTCCATATGCGCGTCAATTTGCCGGTTACCCAGCGAGAGTACGACTACCCGTCCGACCGGATGCTGGTGTCCATGACGGACACCAAAGGCGTCATTACCCACTGCAACCACGCGTTTGTGGAAACCAGCGGGTTCACCTACGAAGAGTTGATTGGCCAAAACCACAACCTGGTGCGCCACCCCGACATGCCGCCCGCTGCTTACCGCGACATGTGGAACACCATAGGCCGCGGCCATCCCTGGACCGCGCTGGTGAAAAACCGCCGCAAAGATGGTGACCACTACTGGGTGCAGGCCAATGTGACCCCGATTCTGGAAAACGGCAAACCCAAGGGCTATATGTCGGTGCGCATCAAGCCCAGCCGGCAAGACATTCAGGCCGCCGAGGCGCTGTATGCCCAAATTAACCAGGAGGACAAGGCCGGCAAATCCACCGTGTACCTGCGCGGTGGCGAGGTGCGCTACCGGGGCGTGCGCGGCTGGGCCGGCGCGCTGGGCCGCATTACGCTGACTGCGCGGCTGGGCCTGGCCCTGCTGGGCATGGTGGCCTTGGCGATGACGCCCGAAATCTTGGGTTGGGAGCTGCTGGCCGGCCCGCTGGCCCAACTGCTGCTGCTTCTGGCTGGTGCCGGCGGGGTAATGGCGTGGTTCACCCTGCGGTTTTCGGCCGCCATCAAGGCGGCCGAAGAGTTTTCTTACGACTTGGCAGGCTGCAATTTGCGCTCTACGGTGTCGAGCGATTACCCGCCGCCTTTGGGCAATATGGTGGGGGCGCTGCGGCAGATTCAAATCAACTTGCGCGCGGTGGTGGGTGATGTGCGCGAGGAAATCAACAACCTCAGCCGTTCGGCGGCCGAGATTGCGTCGGGCAGTATGGATTTGTCGGCCCGCACCGAGTCGCAAGCCAGCAGCCTGGAAGAAACCGCCGCCTCCATGGAGGAGCTCTCCAGCACCGTGAAGCAAACCGCCGACACCGCCAGCCGCGTGGCGGAGCAAAGCGCGCGCAGCTCCCAAACGGCCACCGAGGGTGGCGATGCGGTGCACCATGTGATTACGACGATGGAGCGCATCGACCAGTCGTCCGGCAAGATGCGCGACATCATCAGCGTGATTGAGGGCATTGCCTTCCAGACCAACATCCTCGCACTCAATGCGGCAGTAGAGGCAGCCCGGGCCGGCGAGCAGGGCCGTGGCTTTGCGGTGGTGGCCAGCGAAGTGCGGGCCCTGGCCCAGCGCAGCGCTACGGCGGCCAAAGAGATTCGCGAGCTGATTGCCCAGTCGTCCGAGCAAATTTCGGAGGGCTCCAGCCAGATGAAGCGCGCCGGCCAAACGATTGATGCCGTGGTGGCTAATGTGAAAGAGGTGGGCAGCCTGATTCAGATGATTACCAGCGCCACCAAAGAGCAGGCCATCGGCATCTCGCAGGTGAATGAAGCCGTCACCCAGCTCGACACGGTGACGCAGCAAAACGCCGCGCTAGTGGAAGAGAGCGCGGCGTCGGCCGACGGCCTCAATGGCAGCGCGGCCTCGGTGTCGCGGGCGGTGCAGGTGTTCCAGCTACCATAGGCTCACAACGAACACGAGGCGGCCACGCCGCTGAACTGGACATGCCTGACAAGAGACTGCACACACTGGAAGCTCCGGAACTGATTCAACTGCTGAATGCAGTGCCGGTGCCGGTGTTTGTAAAAGACACGCAGGGTCACGTGATGTATGTGAACCAGGCGTGGAAAGAGTCGGTGGCGCCTGCCCTCGGGGGCACGACCACCACGGCGGTGAGCGAGATACTGAGCGCAGAGCAGCTGGCGTTTTTTTACACCCGGGACCTGGAGGCGTTTGCCAGCGGGCAACCTATCTTCAGAGAAGACGATGTGGTCGGCACCGGGCAGCAGCTCCCTCGCCACACCCTGACCACGCTGGCCCCGGTGTTTGACAGCGCGGGCCAGCCCGCCTTCATCGTGGGCTCCACCCGGGACATTACCGAGCAGCACCAGTTGCAGCAGCAAAACGCCGCCGAGCGCAGCCTGCTGGAAGTGCTGGCCTCGGGCGCGCCGCTGCGGCGCATCATGGCCGAGTTCATTGTGCAATACGAGGGCATATTCCCCGGCGTGATGGGCTCGGTGCTGTTGATGGACGACAGCGACCAGTACCTGCGCCACGGTGCCGGCCCCAGCCTGCCGGTGGACTACTGCACCGCGGTTGACAACCTGGCTGTGCAGGGCGTGGCCATTGGCCCCAACATGGGCTCGTGTGGTACGGCCGCATTTACCAACCAGGATGTGGTGGTGTCCGACATTGCCACTGACCCCCGCTGGGCAGATTTCAAAGACCTGGCACTGTCCTACGGGCTGCGGGCGTGCTGGTCTATCCCTATCCGCTCCACCAAGGGGCGGGTGCTGGGCACCTTTGCCAATTACTACGGCCGGGTGTGCATTCCCACCGACAACGAGCTGCAGGCCGCACGCCGCAGCGCCTACCTGCTGAGCCTGGCGATTGAAAACGACCAAAGTGCTCGGCAAATCCAGATCGACCGCCAGGCCCTGGAAGAGGCAGGCCGCTACCGCCAAGCCATTCTGGACAGCATGATGGATGGCCTGGTCACCTTGGACCGCGACGGCCGCATTCACACCTTTAACAAGGCTACCTGCCGCATCATGGGCTATGCGCCCGATGCTGCCCGGCCACACACTCTGGACGAGCTGCTGGGCGCCCCCTTGCCTCGCAACGCCGCCGGCCACCTGACCCTGCTGGACTCTCTGGATGACGCCGAAAGCAATGGCGAAGAGGGCACCAGCACCGAAATCAATAGCCGCCACCCCAGCGGGGTGCTGCGGCCTATCAATGTATCGGCCTCGCGGATTCCGCATGCCGAGAATGAAACCTTTGTCGTAACCCTGCGCGACATCACCCAGCAGCGCCAGGATGAGGAAGAAATCCGCCGCCTCGCCTTTTACGACCCGCTGACCGGCCTGCCCAACCGCCGCCTGCTGATGGACCGGGTGCGCCAAGCCATGGCGAACTCCACCCGCCTGGGCCAGCACGGCGCGCTGATGTTTTTGGACCTGGACCACTTCAAGCTGCTCAACGACACGCTGGGCCACGATGTGGGCGACGAGCTGCTGCAGCAAGTGGCCTACCGGCTGCGCAGCTGCGTGCGCGAGGGCGACAGCGTAGCCCGCTTGGGCGGCGATGAGTTTGTGGTGTTGCTCGAAGGCTTGAGCGGCCAACCCGGCGACGCCGCCACCCAGGCCGAGGTGGTGGCCCACAAAATTCTGGACGCCCTGGCCCTGCCCTACAGCCTGCGCGGCCACGCCTACAACAGCACGCCCAGCATTGGCATTGTGGTGTTCATGGAAGACCACGAAACCATTGACGACCTGCTCAAAAAAGCCGACGTGGCCATGTACCAGGCCAAGGCCGCCGGCCGCAACACCGCGCGCTTTTTTGATCCGGTCATGCAGGCCGCAGTTACCACCCACGCCGAGCTGGCCAAAGAGATTCGGCTGGGGCTGCAACGCCACGAGTTTGTGCTGCACTACCAGGTGCAAATGGACGGCCAGGGCCGCTGCACCGGTGCCGAGGCCCTGGTGCGCTGGAACCACCGGGTGCGCGGGCTGGTGTCGCCGGCCCACTTTATTCCGCTAGCGGAAGAGACCGGCATGATCCTGCCGCTGGGCGAATGGGTGCTCAACAGCGCCTGCCAGCAGCTCCACGAGTGGAGCAAAAACCCCATGACGGCGCACTGGACGCTGGCGGTGAACGTGAGCGCCTCCCAACTGGCCCAGCCCGAGTTTGTGTGCAGCGTAGGCAAGGCTTTGCAACGTCACCACGCGCCGGCCGACAAGCTCAAACTGGAGCTGACCGAGAGCATGCTGGTGGACGATGTGGAGGACATCATCGTCAAGATGATGGCCATCAAGGCGCTGGGCGTGAGCTTTTCGCTGGACGACTTTGGCACCGGCTACTCCTCGCTCTCGTACCTCAAGCGCCTGCCGCTCTCGCAACTCAAGATCGACCAGTCCTTCGTGCGCGACGTGCTCACCGACCCGAGCGATGCGGTCATTGCCCGCACTGTGGTGGCGCTGGGTCACAGCCTGGGCCTGACGGTGATTGCCGAGGGCGTAGAAACCGCAGAGCAGCGTGACGCACTGGCCGAAATGCAGTGCGATGCCTTCCAGGGCTACTTTTTTGGCCGCCCGGCGCCGGCCGATGCGCTAACCCTGTCTGCCGGCATGCAAAACACAATTCTGTGATCTGAGTCGCGCAGACTGGAGCGTCTTGCCGTTACAGTGCCTCTCAAATCATGAGAAACAGTTTTTTGATGCACCGCCGCCCGGACGCTCGCTCCCCTCACTCCCGCTTTGCCCAGTTTGCAAGCTTGGCCAGCCGCGTGGCCCTGCGGTGCCTGGCAGTGGCGGCTATGGCGTGCGGCAGCGTGGGCGCCTTGGCCGAGAACACACCTACAGCGCCCACCCGGCTCAAGGTGGTGGGTGGCTTGGCCGGCCTGAACCAATACACCCGCAACGAAGCCCCCTTCTGGACCGAAGAACTCTCCCGCCTGACGGACGGCAAATACACCGCAGAGATTGCGCCGTTTGACCAATCCGGCATTCCCGGCGACGAGATGCTGCGGCTGATGCAGCTGGGCGTGGTGCCGCTGGGCACGGCGCTGCTAAGCCAAGCCTCTGCCCAGGCTCCGGAGTTTGCGGCGGCAGACCTGGCGGGCATGAACCCCGACATCCAGACCCTGCGCAAAAACATTTCCGCATTTCGCCCTTACCTCGAAAAAACCCTGCGCAACCGCCACCACATTGAGCTGCTGGCCATTTACACCTACCCGGCGCAGGTGGTGTTTTGCAAAAAACCGATTGCCTCGCTGGCCGACCTGGCCGGGCGGCGGGTACGGGTGTCGGGCATTACCCAATCCGACTTTGTGGGTGCACTGGGCGCCATTCCGGTAGTGACCGGCTTTGCACAAATATTGCCCAACATGGCCTCAGGCAATACCGAGTGCGCCATTACCGGCACCATGTCGGGCAATGTGCTGGGCCTGCACGAAGTCACCAGCTATGTGTATACGCTGCCCATCACCTGGGGCCTGGCTATTTTTGGTGCCAACACCACCGCCTGGGAGGCCCTGCCCTCGGACCTGCGCACCGTGCTGCGCCGCGAGTTGCCCAAGCTGGAAGCCGCCATCTGGCATGAGAGCGACTTGCAAACCAACGAGGGCTTGGCCTGCAACCGGGGCGCGCCCGAATGTGTGAATGGCCGCCGGGGCCGCATAAAAGAAGTATTGGCCACCGCCGCAGACGAAAAACTGCGGCAAAACATCCTGCACCAGGTGGTGCTGCCCCGTTGGCTGCAGCGCTGCAACAGCCGCTGCAAAGCAATCTGGGAGCAGACCATAGGCGCACAGCAGCCACCGCTGCTCGCCCCGAGCACCGGCAAGCCCTGACATGAAAAAGCCCTACGCCCCCGAGAGCCGGTTCGTCGTCCTGCTGACCGCCATACTGATACTGGCCGTGGTCAGCGCAGGGCTGTTGCTGGCGCGCAATCTGCACCAGAGTGCCATTGCCGATGGCAAAGCCCAGGCCGAACGCTTTGTGACCGGCGCGCAAGCCGCGGTGAACCGCAGCTTTCTGGGGGTGGATGTGCTGCTGGCCAGCCTCAACAGCCAACTCAACCTCGAAAACATGCAAGCCGATTGGCTGGAAGGCCCGCTGGCGGGCAAGCTGATCCAGGGCGCCACGCGGCAAAACCTGCTGGTGCGCAACGTGTGGCTGTTGGATGCCGAAGGCACAGTCATCGCTTCTTCCGAAAGCCCGGAAAACGAAGCCACCCTGGGCACCTTGCCCGGCTTTGTAAAGCTGGCCATCGAGCAGCCCGTATCCACCCTGCTCATCAGCCAGCCGGTGCTCAGCCCCAGCAGTTCGGAGCCGATGCTGTACTTTGCCCGCCACCTCAAACTGGCAGACGGCAAGAAGCTGCTGGCGGTGGCCGAGGTGCCGGTGAATCTGATCACCACCATCATGGTGCAAGGTGCGGACATCACCCAACTGGAAACCACCCTGGAACGCGCCAACGGGCAGCTGCTGGCCAGCATGCCCGCCCAGGATGCCCTGACCGGCCTGCTCCTGAGCCCAGCGCTCGGCAATTCCCCGGATACCAACACCGCTGCGGTGCAAATGCAATCACGCATCAGCCAACGGCCGGCAGTCGTGGCCTCGCGGGCCACGCTCTACAACGAGTTGATGATCACCGCCAGCATTCCCATGGACACGGTGCTCGCAGACTGGAATGTGCAGTTGCAGGTGATTGTGTTTGTCACGGCGCTCTCGGTGCTGTTTTTTGCGGTCTCGGGCTATGCCGGGGTGCGCTACCTGCAGAGCATGGTGCAGGCCCAGCACTCCATCAGCGTGGCCAAGGCCACGACCGACCAGGCGCTGGAAGCCATGGAAAGCGGCTTTTTGCTACTGGATGCCCAGCGCCGCGTCGTCACCTGGAACCGGCGCTACCTGCAGATGTACCCCTGGCAGGCGGCAGACATCCACGTCGGCCGCTCGTTTGAAGAGATGCTGCACATCACCGCCAGCGAAACGCTGGGCGAGGTGAGCGAAGACGCCCGCCGGCGCTGGGTTGCCAACCGCATGGCCATGCTCTCTCAGGGGCTGCACAGCCATGAACGGGAATTCCCCAACGGGCATGTGATTGAAATCACCGAGCGGGCCACACCGGACGGAGGCGTGGTCATCGTTTACCAGGACGTCACCCGCCTGCGTCGTGCCAGCGCCGAGATTGAGCAACTCGCCTTTTTCGACCCGCTCACCAACCTGCCCAACCGCCGCCTGCTGGCCGACCGGCTGCAGCAAGCCATTGCCGCCACCCTGCGCACCGAGCGGCATGGGGCCCTGCTGTTTCTGGACCTGGACCACTTCAAAACCCTGAATGACACCTTGGGCCACGACGTAGGCGACCTGCTGCTGCAACAAGTGGCTGCGCGCGTCAAAAACTGTGTGCGCGAGGCCGATACCGTGGCGCGGCTGGGCGGCGACGAGTTTGTGGTGATGCTGCTGGACCTGAGCGCAGACCCCGGCGAAGCGGCACGCCAGACCCAGCTGGTGGGCGACAATGTGCTCCGCTCCCTGAACCAGCCCTACGACCTCAAAGGCAAGCAATACAACAGCTCGGCCAGTATCGGGGTGGCCCTGTTCGGCGACGGCAAGCAATCGGCTGCAGAGCTGCTCAAGCAGGCAGACATTGCGATGTACCAGGTGAAAAACTCCGGGCGCAACGCCTTGTGTTTTTTCGACCCCGGCATGCTCGCTGCGATTGAGAGCCGGGCCAACCTCGAAAACGACCTGCGCCACGGCCTGGCAGAGCGGCAGTTTGAGCTGTTTTACCAACTGCAAGTCACCGACACCGGCCTGCCGGTGGGGGCCGAGGCGCTCATCCGCTGGCACCACCCGAGCAAAGGGCTGGTGGCACCGGGTGAATTCATCGGGCTGGCAGAAGACACCGGCCTCATCGTGCCCATGGGCTTGTGGGTGCTCGAAGAAGCCTGCCGCCAACTGGTGGCTTGGCGGGCTGACCCGCGCACCGCCGCGCTGCAGCTCTCGGTGAACGTAAGCGCACGGCAGTTCCGGCACAGCGAATTTGTGGACCAGGTACGCCAGGTGCTGCGCCACAGCGGCGCCCCCGCCCATTTGCTCAAGCTGGAGCTGACGGAGAGCCTGGTGCTGGACAACGTGGACGACACCGTCGTGAAAATGCATGCCCTCAAGCAACTGGGCGTGCGCTTTTCCATGGACGACTTTGGCACCGGCCATTCCTCGCTGGCCTACCTCACCCGCCTGCCGCTGGACCAGCTCAAGATCGACCAGTCCTTCGTGCGCAACATCGGGGTGCAGGCCACCGACTCGATGATCATCCAGACCATCATCGGCATGGGCAACAACCTCGGGCTGGAGGTGCTGGCCGAAGGCGTGGAAACCGAGGCGCAGCGCGACTTCCTGGCCCGCCACGGCTGCCACCGCTGCCAAGGCTATCTATTCGGCAAGCCGGTTCCCTTGGCTGCGTTTGAAGCCCAGCTTCTGAATTAAATTACTGCCGCGCCGTACGGGTATTGCCTGGCAGAGCCTGCGGGTGGCTGGTGCGGAAGGGGTTGATGTCCAGCCCACCGCGGCGGGTGTAGCGGGCGTACACCGTGAGTTTGGTGGGGCGGCAGCGGGTCCAGATGTCCATGAAGATGCGCTCCACGCACTGCTCATGAAACTCGTTATGGTTGCGAAAGCTCACCAGGTACTGCAACAGCCCCTCCTGTTGAATCTGCAGGCCGGTGTAGCTGATCTGCACACTGCCCCAGTCCGGCTGGCCGGTGACCAGGCAGTTGCTCTTGAGCAGGTTGCTCACCAGCACCTCGCTCACCACGCCCTCTTCGGCCGGAGCGGTGCTCAGCAGCTCGGGGGCCGGCTGGTAGCGGGTGCACTCCACGTCCAGGCGGTCGAGGTTCAGGCCATCGAGCTCGTAAATGGGCTCGCGGTCAAACTGGTCTGCCGCAATCAGGCGCACGCCCACTGACTGCACCGGGCCGCCGCGCCAGGCGGCTTCGGCGATGTCGGTGCGCAGGTGCTGCAGCACCTCGGCGGCATCGGCAAAGCGGGTGTTGTTGAAGCTGTTGAGGTAGAGCTTGAACGACTTGCTCTCGATGATGTTGGGCGATTCGGCCGGAATCGTGAAGTGCACCAGCGCCACCTGGGGCTTGCCACGCGCATTCAGCCAGCTCAGCTCAAACGCGGTCCACAAATCGGCACCGAAAAACGGTGCTGCACCAGCCGCTGTACTGGTGATGCCGATCTCGGCACGCTTGCCTGCACGGGGGATGGGAAACAGCAGCGAGGCGTCGTACTGGTCCACATAGGCGGACGACTTGCCAAGTTGGGATTGTTCGGGGGTGTTCATTCAGGATTTCCGTTCGAAATGGCTCCGCAGCGCGGCCAGGATGCGGCGAGTGGGTTCAGGCGGCAGGTCGTGGCCCATGCCTTCAATAGGCAGTAGCGTAGCACCGGGAATGCGGCGTGCGGTGTCTTGCCCGCAGGCAAAAGGCACCAGCGGGTCGGCCGTGCCGTGCACCACCAGCGTGGGCGCGGTGATGCGGGGCAGCAAGGCGGCCCGGCCGCTGTCAGACACCACCGCCACCATCTGCCGCAAGGTGCCCACCGGGTACAAGGCACGCTCCACACCAGCGGTGATGCGGGCCCGCAACTCAGCCTCGGGGATTGGAAACGCTGGGCTGCCAATGGCGCGGAACAAGCCCACCGAATGGTCAATTACCGCCGCTTTGCTGCTGCCCTGCGGGCGGCTCATCATGGCGCGCAGCACCTGCGGGTCGGGGCCCGGCAAGCCCTTGGCACCGCTGCTGCTCATGATGCTGGTCAGGCTCAGCACCCGCTGCGGCGCGGCCAGCGCCACGCGCTGCGCAATCATGCCGCCCATGCTCACGCCCACCACATGGGCCTGCGCCACGCCCAACGCGTCCAGCACGCCGATCGCGTCTGCGGCCATGTCGCTCAAGGAATAAGGGGCGGCAGGGGTGAAGCCCAGCTTGTACTGCAGGCTGGCCCACATAAGGTTGGGTTTACCGGCCGCCTCCATGCGGGTGCTCAGGCCCACATCGCGGTTGTCAAAGCGAATGACGCGCAAGCCTGCAGCCTCCAGCTCCTCCACCAGCTCCTGCGGCCAGGCAATTAGCTGCAAGCCCAGCCCCATGATCAGCAGCACGGCCGGTTTGTGGGTGAAAGACAGGTCGTACCGGGCGCTGTCTTCGACCTCGATGTCGATACCGTTTGCTCTTATTTTCATAGCTGCTTGCGCAATATATACGGGCGCCTAAGCCTTATTTCGCCTGAAAACCAGGCGTTCGGGCGTGGACTCTTCGGCGGCATACGCATAGCCGTCCACGTCAAAGGCTTTGAGCTGCTCGGGCGTGCTGAGACGGTGCTCAATGGCGTAGCGCGCCATCAGGCCCCGCGCCTTTTTGGCGAAGAAGCTGATGATTTTGTACTTGCCATCTTTGTATTCCTGGAACACGCACTCCACCACCCTGCCCTTGAGCGCTTTCAGGTCTACCGCCTTGAAGTATTCGTTGGACGCTAGGTTGACTACCACCGGCGTGGTGTCGGCCTGCAAGCGGGTGTTGAGGTAGTCCGAGAGCTGGCGGCCCCAGTAGTGGTAGAGGTTACTGCCGTGCGGGCCTTTCAGGCCGGTGCCCATCTCCAAGCGGTAGGGCTGCATCAAGTCCAGCGGGCGCAGCACGCCGTACAGCCCACTCAGAATGCACACGTGCTCCTGCGCCCAAGCAAGGTCATCGGAGCCCAGTGTTTTGGCATCCAGCCCGTCGTACACATCGCCGTTGAAGGCCAGCACGGCCTGGCGGGCATTCTTCTCGGTGGCTTTGGGCGACCAGGCCGCGTAGCGGGCTACGTTCAGGGCGGAGAGCTTGTCGCTCAGGTCCATCAGCTCGGCGATCTGCTGCGGGGAGTAGTCACGCAGCAGCGTGATGAGTTCTTTGGACTGCTTCACAAACAAAGGCGCGGTGTGCGGCTGCCCGTTCAGAGGGGTGTCGTAGTCCAGGGATTTGGCGGGGGAGAGCAAAAACAACATGGCAATTCGGGGGCTGCGCGGGGCGAGCTAGCCAGTTTATCCCGAAGGTCTGCAGCCCACCGCCGGCAGGCGCGAAGCCCCGCTGGAGCGTCACGGTTTCTTCATATGAACGGCTTAGCCTCGGCGCCTTCTTCAACTGGGAACCTTGACCACCATGATTGCTTTCTCCCCCACCCGCCTGGCTGCCTCGCTGGCCGTAGCCCTGTCCGCCATGAGCGCACAAGCCCAGACCGAAGTCACCGCCGTGCTTGCCGGCCATGCCGCGGTGCCATTCACTACCACCGTCAAAGCGCCCAAGGCCGCCGGCCCGTTCTTTGAAACTGCGGGCAAGTTCAACGCGGCCAACCGCCAGCGCACCGAGGCGCTGGGCAGCATTGAAGGCATCAGCTTTGTGGGCGACCCCAAGTACCCCCGCAAATCCGGCGGCACCTTGCCGATCAAGGGCCAATCGGTACAAGGCTTCTCAGGCATCGTATCCTTGGGTAAAAATGAATTTCTGGCCCTGACCGACAACGGTTTTGGCAGCAAACTCAATTCGCAAGACGCCTTGCTGATGGTGCACCACGTGAAAGCCGACTGGACCAAAGGCGACGTGGCCCGCCTCAAAACCACCTTCCTGCGCGACCCGGACCGCAAGGTGCCCTTCGCTATTCAAAACGAAGCCACTGCGGAGCGCTTTTTGACCGGCGTGGACTTTGACCCCGAGTCCATCCAGATCGTGGGCGATGAGTGGTGGATCGGCGACGAGTTCGGCCCCTATGTGCTGCGCGTGACCCCCCAAGGCAAGGTGCTGGGCGTGATTGAGACCGTGGTGGGTGGCAAGGCCTACCGCGGTCCGGACCACTACATGAATGGCCGCCTGCCCAACTACCCCGGCGATGCCGGTTTTGAAGTGCGCCGCAGCGGCGGTTTTGAGCCCATGGCCAAGTCCATCGACGGCAAAACGCTGTACCCCATGTTTGAGTGGCCGCTGTGGGATGCCGCCGCCAAGGCCCAAGAGAGCCGCAATGGCAAGCCTTACACCCGCATTCTGGAACTGGATGCCGCCAGCAAAACCTACAGTACCCGCCAGTGGAAATATGCCTTTGAAGAAGCGGGCAATGTGGCCGCCGACTTCCAGATGCTGAGTGCCACCACCGGCCTCGTGATCGAGCGCGACGATGCCTCCGAAGGCTCCGGCAACGTCTGCAAGGACGAACCCCGCACCGACTGCTTCACCCGCCCTGCCCGTTTCAAACGTATCTACAAGATTGACTTTGCCCAGGCAGACGCCGATGGTTTTGTGAGGAAAGTGGCCTTTATCGACCTGACCAAAATCGCTAACCCCCAGCGCGTGGCCAAGCGCGGCCCGAACGAAGAAACCTTTGTGCTGCCCCACCTCGGACCTGAAGGCCTGACCGTGGTGGATGCGAACCACATCGTGGTGGTGAACGACAACAACTTCCCCTACTCCAGCGGCCGCACCCTGGGCAAGCCGGATGACAACGAGCTGACCCTGCTCAACATCCAAGCGCTGGTCGACGCGCAGTAAAGAGCCCCCGCGCTCCGCCGCTGCGCGGGTCGCTGCCCCCCAATGCCCAAAAAAAAGGGGGCGCGTTTTGCTTAAGGCGGCCCTGCGCAAAACACCTCTCTAACGGTGTGGGCTGTCGGCAGTGCCGCAATGCACAATGGCGGCACCATGCCGTTCATCACTTCGCCCCCCGTTTCTCTGGCGTTTTCTTCACGGCCCCGCAATGGCGGGGCCTTGTTTCGCAGCCTGCTGGCGGGTCGGCCCGCACAGGCAGCACCAGAGCAACTAGCGATTGCAGTAGAAGCCCAGTGGTATGGCGCCCAGGCAGACGCCAAGCGCCTCAAGCATTACCGCGAGGTCTGCGGCCTCACCGACGCTGGTTTTTTGCCTCCGCTGTACCTGCACGCCATGGCCATGCCCCTGCACATGGCCATCATGAGCCACCCGCAGTTTCCCCTGCGCTTGCTGGGTCTGGTGCATCTAGCCAACAGCATGCAGTGCCTGCGCCCCATCGGCGACTTTGAAACCTTGGACATGGACTGCCAGCTCCATGGCATAGAGGCGACCGAACGCGGCCAGACCTTTACCTTGCATACCCGGCTGCAAACTGCGGGCGAGACGGTATGGACTGAGACCAGCACCTTTCTAGCCCCCCTGCCCCGTAACGGAAAACGTCAGCCACCTGACGATCGGCCCGACTGGGGCAGCCCTGTGGCTCGCTGGGCGGTGGCAGGCAACGCAGGGCGCCGCTTTGCGGGCCCGTCCGGTGACTGGAACCCGATCCACGTGAGTGCTTTCACGGCACGCCTGTTCGGCTACCCACGGGCCATTGCACACGGCATGTTCAGCGCCGCCCGCTGCGTAGACTTGCTCTGCCGCGATCTGCCCGCTTGCGCGCCCCTGCAAATCGATCTGCGCTTCAAGCGCCCCCTGTTGATTCCCGGCGAAGTGGCCTTACATACCCGGCAAGAGGCAGACAGCACCCGCTTTGTGCTGAACGTGCTCCCGCAAGGCGAGCCGCATATCGAAGGCGCCTTGCGCAGGCTCTAAGCCCGCACAGCACCCGGCCCGGAAGCTGCCCGCCTCACCCATCATTGATTGCGAACGAGGAAACTACCATGAGCAACCCCGCAGATGCAGGCTCAGCCCTGACCCATTTCGACAACAAAGGCGATGCCCACATGGTCAATATCGCCGGCAAACCGTTGACGCACCGCAAGGCAGTAGCCGGCGGGCGCATCCAGATGCAGCAGCACACGCTGGACCTGATCCAAAACGCGCAGGCCGCCAAAGGCGATGTGCTGGGCGTGGCGCGTGTGGCCGGCATCATGGCCGCCAAGAAAACCAGCGACCTCATTCCCCTGTGCCACCCCATCATGCTCACTCGGGTGGCTATCGAATTTGAAGTGATTCACGCCACGGCCACCACCCCGCCCGCCATCCAGTGCCTGGCCATTGCCGAAACCACAGGTGGCACAGGCGTGGAAATGGAAGCGCTGACCGCCGTACAGGTCACCCTGCTAACCATTTACGACATGTGCAAGGCCGTGGACAAAGGCATGGTCATGACCGACGTGAAGCTGCTTGAAAAGCACGGCGGCAAGTCGGGCACCTACCTCGCCCCGCCCACCGCCTGACCGCGCTGTCAGCCGCTTAGTCCCCCGGCTGCGCGCCCTCGTAGCCCTCAATCAAAATCAGGTCGATCACCGACACGTCTTTGCGCAGGGCGATGGCGGCTTGGTATTCGGGGGAATGCCAGCAGTCCACTGCCGCCTGGTAGCTGGGGAATTCAATCACCACATTGCGGCTGCGGCTCTCACCCTCGGGATTCTCAAAGCGGCCGGCGCGCACCAGAAAGCGGGCGCCGTACTTTTTGAACGGCGCGGCATTCGCGGCCTGATACGCCTTGTAGGCCTCGGGGTCAAACACTTCTACACGGCCTATCCAGTAACCCTTGGGCATGTTTGTCTCCTGTGGAATGCTTGGCGCCAGTGTAGAAGATGGCTCACAGCCCCCGCACCGGTAAAATCGTCGCTCGCTCTTAGAAGAACCTCCATGTCTGAAACCGCTTCCACACCCACTCCCGCAGCCCCCACCGCCCCCGAACAACCGGGTCTGCAGTCCCTCTCCAAATCGTTCGAGCCCGCTGCGCTGGAAGCGCACTGGGGGCCCGATTGGGAAAAGCGCGGCTACGGCATCGCCGGCTTCCGCGGCACCAGCGCACCGGATGCAGCTGCGGCTGCTCAAGGCAAAAACTTCTCCATCCAGCTGCCGCCCCCCAACGTAACCGGCACGCTGCACATGGGCCATGCGTTCAACCAGACCATCATGGACAGCCTGACCCGCTACCACCGCATGGCCGGTTTCAACACCGCGTGGATTCCGGGCACCGACCACGCTGGCATTGCCACCCAGATCGTGGTGGAGCGCCAGCTGCAAGAGCAAAAAGTCAGCCGCCACGACCTGGGCCGTGAGGCTTTCACTAAAAAGGTCTGGGAGTGGAAAGAAAAGTCCGGCAACACCATCACCACCCAGATGCGCCGCATGGGCGACAGCGTGGACTGGAGCCGCGAGTACTTCACCATGGACCCCAAACTGTCGCAAACGGTCACCGAGACCTTTGTGCAGCTCTACGAACAGGGCTTGATCTACCGCGGCAAGCGCCTGGTGAATTGGGACCCGATTTTGATGAGTGCCGTGTCGGACCTGGAAGTGGAAAGCGAAGAGGAAGACGGCTCGCTCTGGCACATCCGCTATCCGCTAGCCGATGGCTCCGGTGACATCACTGTGGCCACCACCCGCCCCGAGACCATGCTGGGCGACGTGGCCGTGATGGTGCACCCCGAAGACGAGCGCTACACCGCGCTGATTGGCAAGCAGGTCACCTTACCCCTGTGCGGCCGTACCATCCCTGTGATTGCGGACGATTACGTGGACAAGGCCTTTGGTACCGGTGTAGTGAAGGTCACCCCCGCCCACGACCAGAACGACTACCAGGTCGGTCAGCGCCACAAGCTGCCCATGATCTGCGTGCTGACACTGGACGCCAAGATCAACGAGAACGCTCCCGCCGTCTACCAAGGCCTGGACCGTTTTGTGGCCCGCAAAAAGGTGGTGGCAGACCTGGAAGCCGGTGGATTCCTAGTGGAAGTCAAGAAGCACAAGCTCATGGTGCCGCGCTGCGCCCGCACCGGCCAGGTGATTGAGCCCATGCTCACCGACCAATGGTTTGTCGCCATGAACCAGGTCGGCAAGGGTGACGCCACCGGCAAATCCATCGCCCAGAAAGCCATCGACGCAGTGCAAAGCGGCGAAGTGAAGTTTGTGCCCGAGAACTGGGTTAACACCTACAACCAATGGATGAACAACATCCAGGACTGGTGCATCAGCCGCCAGCTCTGGTGGGGCCACCAGATCCCCGCGTGGTACGACGAAGACGGCAACGTGATCGTGGCCCGCAACGAGGCCGAAGCACAAACCAAGGCGCCGGGAAAAACCTTGCGCCGCGACGAAGATGTACTCGACACCTGGTACTCCAGCGCGCTGGTGCCCTTCAGCACCATGGGCTGGGGCAACGAAGGCGCCGGCACCGGTGCCACCGACGACTACAACCTCTACCTGCCCAGCAGCACACTGGTGACCGGCTACGACATCATCTTCTTCTGGGTCGCCCGGATGATCATGATGACCACACACTTCACCGGCCGCGTGCCGTTCAAGCACGTGTACATCCACGGCTTGGTGCGCGACGCACAAGGCAAGAAGATGAGCAAGTCCGAAGGCAACGTGCTCGACCCCGTGGACTTGATCGACGGCATTGCGCTCAGCCCCCTGCTGGACAAGCGCACTACTGGCCTGCGCAAGCCCGAGACCGCGCCAGCGGTGCGCAAAAACACCGAGAAAGAATTCCCCGAAGGCATTCCCGCCTACGGTGCCGACGCACTGCGCTTCACGTTTGCAGCGCTCGCCTCGCTGGGCCGCAGCATCAACTTCGACAGCAAGCGCTGCGAGGGCTACCGCAACTTCTGCAACAAGCTGTGGAACGCCACCCGCTTTGCGCTGATGAACTGCGAAGGCCAGGACTGCGGTTTGCAAGACCACGATGCCGCCGCGTGCGACACCGGTGCTTATCTGGAGTTCAGCCAGCCTGACCGCTGGATCGTTTCCCTGCTGCAAAAGACCGAAGCCGACGTGGCCCAGGGCTTTGCCGACTACCGCTTGGACAACGTTGCCAACACCATCTACGACTTCGTGTGGAACGAGTTCTGCGACTGGTACCTGGAAATTGCCAAGGTGCAAATCAACACCGGTAACGATGCGCAAAAACGCGCCACCCGCCGCACCCTGATCCGCACGCTGGAAACCATTCTGCGCATGCTGCACCCCATTGCCCCCTTCATCACCGAAGAGCTGTGGCAAAAGGTGGCGCCCGTCGCGGGACGTGGCGGCCCCTCGATCTCGATTGCGGCCTACCCCGTCAGCCAGCCCGAGCGCATTGACGACACCGCAATTGCCCATGTCGCCAAGCTCAAGCACTTGGTGGATGCCTGCCGCAATCTGCGCGGTGAAATGAACGTATCGCCCGCGACCCGCCTGCCTTTGTATGTGGTAGCCCAGACAGAAGCTGAAGGTGCTTTCCTGCAGTCGTCTGCCGCTGTGCTGCAGGCATTGGCCAAGCTGAACGAAGTCAAGCTGTTCGACAACGAGGCTGCGTGGCAAGCCGCTGCCCAGTCTGCCCCTGTGGCGGTGGTGGGTGAAGCCCGTGTGTGCCTGTTTGTGGAGGTGGACGTTGCGGCCGAGAAGCTGCGCCTGGGCAAGGAAGTGGCGCGCCTGGAAGAGCAGATCGCCAAGGCCAGCACCAAGCTCAACAACGAAGCCTTTGTGGCCAAAGCCCCCGCTGCAGTGCTGGAGCAAGAGCGCAAGCGCGTGGCGGACTTCGCGGCCACCCTGACCAAGGTGCAAGAGCAACTGGCCCGTTTGGGCTGATTTCAAGTTTGCCGGTACGCCGGCAGATAACAAAAAAGCCGGCTCCAAGCCGGCTTTTTTGTTGACGCCCTGATCGCAATGTCAGCGGCGACGCAGCACGTGAATGAAGGAGGTACCCGCAGTTTGCTGGTCAATCAACTCATGCCCGGTCTGCTTGGTGAAGGCTTGAAAATCGCGCAGCGAACCTGGGTCCGTCGCCACCACCTTGAGCGTCTGGCCGCTCTGCAATTCAGCGAGTGCCTTTTTGGCTTTCAGGATGGGGAGCGGGCAATTCAATCCGCTGGTGTCAATTTCTTTGTCGAAGTTCATGCAAGCTGCTTTCTGGCGTAGACGTTGATTTTAGTCGGCGGCTTGCTCAATCTGTGTGCGCCATACCGGGTCCATGAACTCCGGCTCATGCCCGCGTGAACGCAAAAACTCGGCCAGGGCATAGCCGGTGCCCGCCGGCCAGCATTTCACATCCTGCAGGTCATAGAGGCGGTAATCCACGAGCTCCGGGCTGAGCTTGACCTCTCCATGGCACACCGCGTGGTAGGCAATGATGACCTGGTTCATGCGCTGGAAGTCATACACGCCTAGGAGCTTGAGCGCACTGGTACTCAAGTTGGTTTCTTCCGCAATTTCACGGGTAATGCCCTCTTCCGGCGTCTCACCGGCCTCCATGAAACCGGTAATCAGCGCGTACATCTTGCCCGGCCAGGCGACATTGCGGGCCAGCAGCACCTGCCCGTGGTACTCCACCACAGCAGCCAACACCGGTGTGGGGTTGTTCCAATGAGTAAAGCCGCAGGATGGGCAGCGCCAACGGGTCTTGTCACCGCCATCTTCCGCAAGAGTGATCTCAGCCAGGGGCGTAGCGCACTGCGGGCAGAACGTGAATACTGCAGACATGGATACCTTTGCTATTATTTCAGGAGCTACTTGCGCACTATGGACGAGCGCTACAGGCCAGTTGACTCATAAACTCAGGCCGGAAACACACCTGTCGAGAGATAACGGTCGCCCCGGTCGCAGACGATGAACACGATCACCGCATCCCGTTCACGCTTGGCAATTTCTTGCGCCACCCAGCACGCGCCTGCGGCAGAGATGCCACCGAAAATACCCTCTTCCCGGGCCAAACGCCGGCACATGTCTTCCGCATCGCCTTGGCTCACATAGATCAGCTCATCCACATTGGACGGGTCGTAGATCTTGGGCAAATATTCCTGTGGCCACTTGCGGATGCCAGGAATACGCGAGCCTTCAGAAGGCTGTGCGCCGATGATGCGAATAGCCGGGTTCTTTTCTTTCAAAAAGCGAGAAACACCGGTAATCGTGCCCGTCGTTCCCATGGCGCTCACGAAGTGGGTAATCCGTCCGCCGGTTTGTTCCCAGATCTCGGGGCCTGTCGTTTCGTAATGGATTCGCGGGTTGTCGCCGTTGGCAAACTGGTCGAGCACGCGGCCCTTGCCCTCGCGCTGCATCTGTTCGGCGAGGTCGCGCGCGTACTCCATGCCACCACTTTTGGGCGTGAGGATCAACTCGGCGCCAAACGCTTTCATGGTCTGCGCCCGCTCGATGGACAGGTCTTCCGGCATGATCAAAATCATGCGGTAACCCTTGACCGCAGCCGCCATGGCCAGCGCAATGCCAGTGTTGCCTGACGTGGCCTCTATCAGCGTATCGCCGGGCTGGATATCGCCGCGCTCCTGGGCGCGCTGGATCATGGAGAGTGCGGGGCGGTCTTTCACCGAACCCGCAGGGTTGTTGCCCTCTAGCTTGCCCAGCAGTACGTTGTTGCGCACCTGGTTGTCCGCGGCCTGAATGCGTTGCAGGGCCACCAAAGGTGTTTTTCCGATTGCTTCTTCAATAGTTGGATATTTCATGCCGTAAATGTGCCATAATTCGTGCTTCACAAAATACCTGCCCAGGTGGTGAAATTGGTAGACTCAGGGGACTCAAAATCCCCCGCCGCAAGGCGTGCCGGTTCGAGTCCGGCCCTGGGCACCAGATAAAAGCCGAATGTCCCAAAGACATTCGGCTTTTTCTTTGTCTGCTAGTCCACCGGCAATGTCCCGATCCGGCGTACGCCCGAAACGGCTTGCATCACAATCTGCTTTCTGTGTCCCTCCCACGCACCATGTCCATGCACTCCACAGAAGATCGCACACCTGCCCTGTTCTGGAAACTGGTGGCGGCTTCGGTTCTGGTGGCGCTGATACCCACAATCTGGCCGGAACTGGACCTTCGCGCCGCGGCTCTTTTTACCGGCGCCACACCCACCATTGATTCGGTCAGCTGGTGGTGGGTGGAATGGATCAATGCCTGGATGCCAGCCGCATTCCGGACCATGTTGGCCATTTGCGCAATCGCATGGCTCGTCTCGCACTTTGCGCAGCGATGGAAGGCTTGGCGCTTGCCGCTGGCTTTTGTGGTTTGCGCCGGCATTGCCGGCCCCGGTGCGGTGGTCAACTGGGGTTTCAAGGAGCACTGGCAACGTGCCCGCCCCTACCAAGTCGAAAATTTTGGTGGTACCCAGCAGTTCACCCGTGCTGCGGTGATGACGGACCAATGCGACAACAACTGCTCTTTTGTCAGCGGGCACGTGGCCTGTGGCTTCTTCTTCAGCAGCCTGATGTTGATCCATGCGCGCAGGCGCAAGGTGTGGTTAGTGATAGGGACTGTTTCCGGACTTGCCATCGGCTTCTCCCGCATGTCAGCGGTCGCCCACTGGTTGAGCGATGTGCTATGGGCCTACCCGATCACGCTGATGAGCAGCTGGCTTGTCTGGCAGCTGCTACTAAAGCTCTACGGGCTGAAGGGCACTGACATTAATTAAGCCGGCAGCCACATCCGGGTAACGCAATCGCAACCGAAGCTCAGTCTTCATGCGCTGATTGTCGATACGGCGTGACTCACTCATGAAGCTCAACAACATGACAGGCAGCTGCTTTTGGGCACTGTCTCGTGCCACACGGGGCGGGCGTGGCAAACCGTACAAGTCTGCCGCCATGTCGAAGTAATCCCCCATTTTCAGTTGGGTGTCGTCGCTCACGTTGTAGATTCGCTGGGGAGCGCCCGCCCAGAGCGCCCGCATGCAAGCACGGGCTAGGTCATCCGCATGGATATGGTTGGTGTACACGTCGTCTTGGGGCTGGAGTACCGGTGTGCCTTTTTGCAATCTGGTTCGAGGTGTCCCACCCTCCCGGTCCGGCGAATAGATACCTGGAATCCGCAGCACCGCCATGGGCGTGCCCGTGGCCTTGCCCCATGTGCGCAACACAGCTTCCGCATGCACACGGCGCTGCGCGCGAGGGGTTTGCGGGGATACAGCTCGCGTCTCTGAGACCCATTCACCGGAGCAATCACCATAGACCCCGGTCGTCGAACCATAGACCGCGGAGTGCAAGGGACTGCGCAATCGAAGTACCCGGGTTAAGGCTGCGGCGCGCGGATCGGTCCATCCTTCCGTGGGCGGCGGCGCCAGGTACATCAAACGGCTGCCCAAGCCTGCCAATCTTCTCAGGCTGGACGCCTTATCCAGATTGCCCAGCAAAGGCATCACACCGGCTTTACGGAGCTCAGCAATGCGTTCTTCGCTGGAGGTGAGCGCCATCCAACGAATGTGCGAACCGGACTGTCGAATGGCGCGCATCGCCACATCGCCGCAACCGACCACCAGCACACGCGGTCGTCTGAACCGCGCCGGGAGCGCACCGAGGGGGGATTGGTTTGAAGGCAAAATCGAGGGTTGTTGACAAAGCAGCCACCTAGGATACCGAAGATGAGCGAGACCGCATCCGCCACCATGACTTTTTCTGTTGCCGTGCAGCCCAGCGGACGCACCTTCAGCACACACAGCGACGAAACGCTGCTGGCTGCAGGCATACGCCAAGGGGTAGGCCTGCCCTATGGTTGCAAAGACGGCGCATGTGGCTCCTGCAAATGCAGGATGCTGTCCGGAAGCGTGGTGCACGGCGCCCATCAAGCAAAGGCACTGAGCCCCGAGGAAGAAGCGCAAGGACTGGTGTTGACCTGCTGTGCGACCGCTACCTCCGATGTGGTGCTGGAATCCAGACAGGTGTCAGCAGAAGGTGCTTTGCCGATCAAAAAGATGCCTACCCGTGTGACGACCCTACAAAAGGTGTCTGACGACGTCATGGTGCTGCAACTTCAACTGCCAGCGAACGACACGTTTTTGTATCGCGCCGGTCAGTACATTGAATTCTTGCTCCGCGATGGCGCGCGCCGCAGCTACTCCATGGCCAATGCGCCGCAGGGCAACACTCTGGAACTGCACATTCGCCATATGCCCGGTGGCAAATTCACCGACCACGTATTCGGCGCCATGAAGGAAAAAGAAATTCTGCGGGTGGAGGGGCCTCATGGGTCTTTCTTCCTGCGGGAAGACTCCGACAAACCCATGATCCTGCTGGCCTCTGGCACTGGCTTTGCGCCCATCAAGGCGCTGCTGGAGCACATGCTGGCTCAAGGCATTACGCGCAAAGCAAGCCTGTATTGGGGTGGCCGCCGTCCACAAGACCTTTACATGGACACTTGGGTGAAGGACGTCCAAAAGCAGATGCCTACCTTGGCCTACGTGCCAGTCGTGTCAGATGCGCTTCCGGAAGACGCTTGGACAGGCCAAACCGGCTTTGTGCACCAGGCAGTGTTGGCTGACTTTACAGACCTGAGCGCCTACCAAGTCTATGCCTGCGGCGCTCCCATCGTGATCGAGTCCGCCAAACGGGACTTCGTGGCAAATGCAGGATTGCCGGAAGAAGAGTTTTTTGCAGACGCCTTTACTTCCGAGGCGGATAAAGCCTCTGCCTGAACGACAAAGGCCGCCGGTGTAAGCCGGCGGCCTTTGTTTTAAGCGCTTGGAAACTTACTCGCCGAGGTAGGCGGCACGCACCTTGGGGTCGGTCAACATGTCGGCGGCATTGCCTGTCATGGTGACGACGCCGGACTCCATCACATAACCACGGTTCGCAATGGACAGCGCACGGCTGGCGTTCTGCTCCACCAGCAGCACAGTCACGCCTTGGGCGTACACGTCTTTCACCACTTCAAAAATCTTGTCCACCATGATGGGAGACAGACCCATGGAGGGCTCATCCAGCAACAACACCTTGGGGCGACTCATCAGCGCACGGCCCATGGCCAGCATCTGCTGCTCACCACCGGACATGGTGCCTGCCAACTGGTCTTTGCGCTCACGCAGGCGCGGGAAGATGGTGAACATCTTCTCGATGTCCGCCAGAATGCCGTCCTTGTCGCTGCGGATGTAAGCACCCATTTGCAGGTTCTCGGTGATGGTCATGCGGGTGAACACACCACGGCCTTCCGGCACCATGGCCAGTCCTTGCTTGACCAAATCCCAAGGGCCTTGGCCCTTGATGCTTTTGCCGAGGTATTCAATATCGCCCGCATTGATGGGCAAGGTACCGGTGATGGCTTTCATGGTGGTGGTCTTGCCGGCGCCGTTGGAGCCGATCAAAGAGACCAACTCGCCTTCATGCACTTCGAAGTCCACACCTTTGACGGCCTGGATGCCGCCATAAGCCACTTTCAGGCCTTTTACTTTGAGCAGAGTCTGGGTAGTCATACGTTAATCCTTAGTGGCCGCTCGTGCCCAAGTAGGCCTCAATCACTTTTTCGTTTTTCAGAATGTCTGCAGGGGTACCTTCGGCAATTTGTTTGCCGTAGTCCAGCACCGTGACGCGATCGCACAGGCCCATCACCAGCTTCACATCGTGTTCGATCAGCAAAATGGTACGGTTGTCCTTGCGGATGCGATCAATCAGCTCGCGCAGCATGACTTTTTCGGTCGCATTCATACCGGCAGCAGGCTCATCCAGCGCAATCAGCTGGGGATCCGTGGCCAGTGCACGGGCGATTTCCAAGCGGCGCTGGTCACCGTAGCTCAATGTCCGGGATTTGTAATCAGCGAATTTGCCGATGCCCACATAGTCCAGCAGCTCTTGGGCGCGCTTGGCGATCGCCAATTCTTCCGCCTTGAAGCCGGGGGTGCGGAACACGGCGCCCAGCAAACCGGAGTGGGTGCGGATATGGCGACCCACCATCACGTTTTCCAAGGCTGTCATTTCAGCGAACAAGCGGATGTTCTGGAAAGTGCGGGCAATACCGGCTTTGGCCACGGTGTGAACCGCTGTCGGTTGGTATGGTTTGCCGGCCAGTTCAAATTTGCCGCTATCCGGTGTGTACAAGCCGGTCAGCACATTGAAGAAGGTGGTCTTGCCGGCACCGTTCGGGCCGATCAGGCCGTATACCTGGCCGCGCTCAATCTTGATGCCCACATCGCTCAAGGCCTGCAAGCCACCGAAGCGCTTGGAGACGCCGGAGACGTTCAATACTGTATCTGTCATAGGTATTCCAATCAGTTGAAGTTCCCCGCTGCACGCTGGCAGCGGGAAGCTCGCAAAGTTCAGCTCTTGGCGTTTTGCAAGGACTTGCCGTGCTCAGGCGAAGGCCACAGACCACGGGGGCGCAGCAGCATCACGCTGATCATGGCCAGCGCAATCAGCAACTGGCGGAGGATGGAGGCATCCAGTCGACCATCGGTCATGGTTTGCAGAGGGCCTGCCACGTAGCGCAAAACTTCAGGCAGCGCAGCCAACAGCACCGCACCCAAAATCACGCCGGGCAAGTGACCCACACCGCCCAATACCACCATGGCCACGATCATCACCGACTCCATCAAGCTGAAAGACTCGGGAGAGATGAAACCCTGGAAAGAAGCAAACATGGCGCCGGACACACCACCGAAGGTTGCGCCCATGCCGAAGGCCAGCAACTTCATGTTGCGGGTGTTGATGCCCATCGCCTTGGCGGCGATTTCGTCTTCACGAATAGCCATCCAGGCACGGCCCACGCGGGACAACTCCAAGCGGTGGGAAATGATCACGCTGATGACTACCAAAGTAAGGAACAGGTAGTAATAGAGAGTCACCGAGGCCACTTCAATCTCGCCGATCATCAGCTTCTTGCCCAGATTCAGGCCAAAGAAGTGCAGCGGGTCGATCTGGTTAATGCCTTTGGGGCCGTTGGTGATGTTGACGGGGTGATCCAGGTTGTTCATGAACACACGGATGATTTCACCGAAGCCCAGAGTCACGATGGCCAGGTAGTCGCCCCGCAAACGCAGGGTAGGCGCGCCGAGCAGCACACCAAAAATACCCGCCAGAGCGGCACCCAGCGGAATCACTACCCACAGCGGGGTGTGCATGCCATCGGGGAACATGGCTGCAATCGCCGGAAAGGTCTCGATCAAATGGGGCGAGGACATCAGGCCGTACATGTAAGCACCGATGGCGAAAAACGCCACATAGCCCAAGTCCAGCAAGCCGGCATAGCCGACCACAATGTTCAAGCCCAGCGAGAGCAACACAAACAGCAGCGCCATATCGGCAATACGCACCCATGCGTTACCAAAGCCTTGCAGCACGAAAGGAAGAATCAGCAAGCCCGCTGCGCAGAGCAGCATGGTCAAAAGACGTTTTTGGGGGTTCATGTGCAGGTTCTCCTCAGGCACGGTCCGCAACGCGCTCACCCAGCAAACCGGAAGGACGCAGAGTCAGCACAATGATCAACACGATAAAAGCAAAGATGTCCGAGTAATGGCTACCCAGCACACCACCGGTCAGCTGGCCGATGTAGCCCGCGCCGATGGCTTCAATCAAGCCCAGCAACAAGGCACCCACCACCGCACCGGCCAGGTTGCCGATACCGCCGAACACCGCTGCCGTGAACGCCTTCAAGCCAGGCAAAAAGCCCATGGCGTGCTGCGCAGTGCCGTAGTTGGAGGCATACATCACACCCGCAATGGCCGCCAGCACAGCGCCAATGATGAAGGTGGCGGAAATGACCACGTCAGGCTTCACACCCATCAGGGCAGCAACGCGGGGGTTCTCTGCCGTAGCGCGCATGGCACGGCCGACCTTGGTGTAGTTGACCAGCCACATCAGCACGGCCAGAGAGGCGGCCGTCACGCCCAGAATCATGACCTGCGTCGGCGTGATCACCGCGCCGCCAATATCAATCGGGTTACCGGGCAACAAGGTAGGGTAAGACTTGTAGTTGGGCTTCCAGATGATCATGGCCAGGGTCTGCAGCAAGATGGACATGCCGATGGCCGTGATCAGGGGAGCCAGCTTGGGGCTGTTACGCAAGGGGCGGTAAGCCACCTTTTCAATCACAAAGTTCAGAGCGGCTGCGACAACGCAGGCAATCACCAGCGCAATCAGCAGAATCACAGGGCCGGGGGTGCCGGGCATGGACTCTTGCATCAAACCGATGATGGTCCAACTGGTCAGGGCTCCCACCATCACCACTTCGCCGTGGGCAAAGTTAATCAAATTGATGATGCCGTACACCATCGTATAGCCGAGTGCGATGAGCGCATACATGCTACCCAGCACCAGACCATTGATGATCTGCTGTATCAAAATATCCATAGAAAACTCCGTTGTTCTTGTGTGCGAACGGCCATGGCCGTTAACACTGGTGGCGTTAGACCATCGAAAGCAATAAGCCTGCCACGTCAGGTTCACTGGCGGTGCAGGCCAAAGCAGTGCCGCGATTCTAGCGAGGTCAGACCAGAGGGTCTCGGGGGTACAGGGTGGGTTTACCCTTGAGTCTCATGCCGATTTGGCAACTCATATCGCATTTCATGCACTATTAGTTTTTCTTCTGATTGCGCTGTTTCAAATCTCGCAGCTTCTCAGCAATACGGATTTCCAGGCCCCGCTCGACGGGCCGGTAAAACTCGGTATCAGGCATGCCCTCGGGCAGGTAGCGCTCGCCAGCGGCAAACCCGCCCTCCTCGTCATGGGCGTAGCGGTAGCCTTTGCCGTAGTCCAGCTCTTTCATCAGCTTGGTGGGGGCGTTGCGCAGGTGCATGGGCACCGGGCGGGTGCCGTCTTTCTTCACGAAAGCCTTGGCTTCGTTGAAGGCTTTGTAGACCGCGTTGCTCTTGGGCGCCACGGCCAGATACACCACACACTCGGCCAACGCGAGTTCGCCCTCGGGGCTGCCCAGACGCTCATAGACATCTGCGGCATCCAGCGCCAAACGCAGGGCACGCGGATCGGCCAGGCCGATGTCTTCCGCCGCCATGCGAATAAAGCGGCGCGCCATGTAGCGGGGGTCTGCTCCGCCATCGAGCATGCGAGTGAACCAGTACAGCGCGGCATTCGGGTCGGAGCCGCGCACGCTTTTGTGCAAGGCGGAAATAGTGTCGTAAAACTGCTCGCCGCCCTTGTCGTAGCGGCGCATGCGCTCGCCCAGCACCTTGAGCAGCCAGGCATCGGTGATGTCAGGCACCTGCTCCTGGCGAGCCGCAATCGCCAGGGTTTCCAGCGTGTTGAGCAGGCGGCGGGCATCGCCATCGGCATACGCAATCAGCCGGTCAATTGCTATGGATTCGATAGCTGGTAGCGCAGACTCCGCCTGCGCTCGAAGCACAATTTGCTTCAAACTCTCGGCATCCAGCGGCTGCAGCACATAAACGGCAGCTCGAGAAAGCAACGCCGAATTGACTTCAAACGACGGGTTCTCCGTCGTAGCCCCGATGAAGGTGAACAAGCCACTCTCCACATGCGGCAAAAACGCATCCTGCTGGCTTTTGTTGAAGCGGTGCACCTCGTCCACAAACACAATGGTGCGGCGCTGCTCCAGACCATCCCGCGCAGTCAGGGCCTGGTCCACCGCCTCGCGGATTTCCTTGATGCCGCCCAGCACCGCGCTGATGGTGATGAACTGCGCATCAAACGCATCTGCCATCAAGCGGGCGATAGTGGTTTTGCCGACGCCAGGCGGGCCCCACAAAATGCAACTGTGCGGTTGGCCGGACTCAAATGCCAAGCGCAGGGCCATGCCCTCCCCCAGCAAATGCTGCTGGCCGATCACTTCGCCCAATGTCTTGGGGCGCAGCAGCTCTGCCAGCGGCTGGTGTTTGGGTGCGGTGGCCACGGACGCGCTTATTGCTGCACCACGTCTGCCCCGGCAGGCGGCTTGAACTGAAAGGCGGCGGCGTCCAGCGGCACATTGGCGGCGAAGCTGCTAAACGTCAGTACCGATCGCTGGCCAAAGCTATCCACGATCTCCAGCGCCGCCAGTTGCCCCTGCTTGAAGCCCACACGCACCGACTGCAACTGACTCTCTTTGGCCTTTGGGGCACCTTGTACCCACTGCAAACCGTCTTTGTCTGCGGCATCGGCCAGCGCAAAGTCGGCCTGCAAGGCTTTCAGATCGGCCGACGAGGCAATCAAGGCTGCCGGCGTGGAGCCCAAGGCCTGCGCCTGCTTGCGGGAGGTGACCTGGTTCAAATCCACGTCATAGAGCCACAGCGTTTGGCCATCGGCCACAATGGTTTGCTCAAACGGCTTTTTGTAGATGAACTTGAAGCGCCCGGGGCGCAAAAACTCGAAGGTTCCGCTGGAAACCTTGCTGCGCGCCACCTGCCCTTCTTTGGCAGGCGCCGTCACCACCTGGCTGAACTCGGCCTTGCCGGATTTGACACCCTTGATAAAGGATTCCAGGTCATTCAGGCCTGTAGCGCCCGCAGACAGTGCGCAAGCAGCTATCAAAAAAGTAGCAAAACGCTTCATACTCACCTTATTCATTGCGGCTGGGCACCAGAATGTCGCGCTGGCCGCTACCGCTCATGGCGCTGACCAGACCGGCTTTTTCCATGTCTTCCACCAAACGCGCGGCGCGGTTGTAGCCAATCTTCAAATGGCGCTGCACCAGCGAGATGCTGGCCTTGCGGTTTTTGAGCACCACTTCCACGGCTTGGTCGTACATCGGGTCTTTTTCGCCCCCACCGTCTTCACCGCCGGGGCCGTCTTCGCCATCGACTGTGCCGCCTTCGAGAACACCTTCGATGTAGTCCGGCTCACCCTGGCTCTTGAGGTAGCTCACCACGCGGTGCACTTCGTCGTCACTCACAAACGCACCGTGCACCCGCACCGGGAAGCCCGTGCCGCTGGCCATGTAGAGCATGTCCCCCATGCCCAACAAGGCTTCTGCGCCCATCTGGTCGAGAATGGTGCGGCTGTCGATTTTGGAGCCCACCGAGAAAGCAATACGGGTAGGAATGTTGGCCTTGATCAGGCCGGTGATCACGTCCACGCTGGGGCGCTGGGTCGCCAAAATCAAGTGGATGCCGGCCGCGCGGGCCTTCTGGGCCAAGCGGGCGATCAGCTCTTCAATCTTCTTGCCCACCACCATCATCAAGTCAGCCAATTCATCGATGATGACAACAATGTGCGGCAAGCGCTGCAAGGGCTCAGGGCTCTCGGGTGTGAGGCTGAAGGGGTTGTAAATGAACTCGCCTTTGGCCTTGGCCTCGTCGATTTTGGTGTTGAAGCCCGCCAAGTTACGCACGCCCATCTTGCTCATCAGCTTGTAGCGTTTTTCCATCTCCGCCACACACCAATTCAAGCCGTGCGCAGCCTGCTTCATGTCGGTCACAACCGGCGCCAGCAAATGCGGAATGCCTTCGTACACCGACATTTCCAGCATCTTGGGGTCGATCATCAGCAGGCGCACATCGCGTGCCTCGGCCTTGTAGAGCAAGCTCAAGATCATGGCGTTGATACCCACCGACTTGCCGGAACCGGTGGTACCCGCCACCAGCACGTGCGGCATCTTGGCCAGATCGGCGACGATAGGGTTGCCGATGATGTCTTTGCCCAGACCCATGGTGAGCATGGACTTGGCTTCGTTGTAGACCTGCGAACCCAGGATCTCGGACAGCCGGATGCTCTGGCGCTTGGCATTGGGCAATTCCAGTGCCATGTAGTTTTTGCCGGGAATCGTCTCCACCACGCGGATGGACACCAGGCTCAGGGAACGCGCCAAGTCTTTGGCCAGCCCCACGATCTGTGAACCCTTCACCCCAGTGGCGGGCTCGATCTCGTAGCGGGTAATAACCGGGCCGGGTTGGGCCAGCACCACCCGCACTTCAACGCCGAAGTCTTTCAACTTCTTCTCGATCATGCGGCTGGTCATTTCCAGCGTTTCAGGGGACACGGTTTCCTGCCGTACCTGCGGGTCGTCCAGCAGAGCGACTTGCGGCAACTTGCTGTCCGGCATTTCGCTGAACAGGGGTTTCTGGCGCTCTTTGGCTACGCGCACGCTGGGCGGCAGCTCCACCATCACCGGCTCGATCACCACCGGTGCCGGTGGCTGGTGAACGATGGTTTCCTCGCCACGCTCTTCCAAAAACACCTCTTCGCGCTCGCGCACCGCCAATTGGCCCAGCTCTCGGTCTTGGGCGGCTTCTATCTTCTCCCGGCGGGATTCCACCAAGGAATACAGAAACGCCCCCAAGCGCTCCGCCACGCGCGGCCACGAGAAGTTGAACACCAGCGACACCCCCACCAGCCCCAACACAATCGACACCAAGCCGGAGCCGGCAAACCCCATCCAGCGCACACTCCACGGGCCCAACAGTTGGCCCAAGGCGCCACCACTGGCGCCCGGCAGCATCAACTCCAGGCGGTACAACCGCGCCCACTCCAACGTGGTGCTGGCGTACATCAAAAATACCAATCCGCCCCAGAACAACCAGCGGCGGTGCCTCTCAGTCTGCGCAGGTGCTGCCTCTACGGCTTCCTCGCCCCGCAAACGATCCGCCAGCAAGGACAGCCAAACCCGCCCCGCTGCGGCGACGCACCACCACACCGAAAAACCAAATAAAAAGTAGCTCAAATCCGCCCACAAGGCGCCCAAACGCCCCACATGGTTGTGGGTAGGCGCTCCGGAGCCGGAGGTAGACCACGCCGCGTCCTGAGCGGAATAGCTCAACAGCGCGATCAACCACAGCGCCAGCAGGACAAAACCCACCACTAGTGCAATTTCATTGCCGAACCGGCTCAGGCCGGAAGGCGCTTCCGGCGCTTTCTGCCGGGTCGGGGAGTGGAGTGTGTGTAACGAATATGTCATGTCATGGTGCACCAGCGTAGAGCGGTGCAGAACCGCATCAGCGCGGCTTGGAACGGCGTTCCCAGACGCGGATGCCGCCGTCTTTGTTGGTTTGGATGAAGCCTTGGTCTTCAAAGTCTTTCATGACCCGGCTCACCATCTCGCGGGAGGCGCCGACCATTTTGGACAGGTCAGAGCGCGACACCTTGTCGCGGATCAGCATTTCGCCCTTGTCGACAGGCTCGGCCATGTCCAGCAGCACATTGGCCACGCGTCCATACACCCCCATCAAGGCCAGGGACACAATCTTCTGGTCCGCCGTGCGCAGGCGCTGAACCAAGCCGCGCATCACCGCTGCAGCAATGGCAGCGTTGTTGTTCACGCAGCGGGTGAAATCCTCACGCCCCAGCTCCAGCACATCCAGCTGGGTGTCTGCCTGCACCGTGGCCGAATGCGGCTCGTTGTCAATGAGGCTCATCTCGCCAATATAGTCGCCCGCTTTCAAGGTCGCCAGAATGACTTCCTTGCCTTTGCTGTCCGTCATCACCACATGGGCACGACCCGACAAAATCAAAAACAGCGCATGGGAATTTTGCCCCTGGCGGACAACATCCTCACCCTTTTTGATCTTGCGTTTGCTGACATTGACGGCCAAATCTTCGACCTGCTCTTGCGTCAAATTGGCGAAAAGAGGCACCCGGCGAATCAAATCCTGGTTACTCAACATTGCCATTTCAAGAGTCCCTGCTTTCTGGTGTGCTAGTTCATACAATCAGCCGGTGGCTTCTTGCAAGCCTTCGGTATCGCCCGCCGGCACCAGCCCGAAGATGGTGCTTCCCGTCGAACTGTACACGGCCCAGTTCCTGATTTTCGTATTGATAAGGTTACATCATGTCTAACACCAAACACGCCAAGGTCCTGATCCTCGGCTCCGGCCCTGCCGGCTACACCGCTGCTGTCTATGCAGCCCGCGCCAACCTAAACCCAGTGCTGGTCACCGGCATTGCCCAGGGCGGCCAGCTGATGACCACGACCGAAGTGGACAACTGGCCCGCCGATGTGAACGGGGTCCAAGGCCCTGAGCTGATGCAGCGCTTTCAGGAGCACGCCGAGCGCTTCAAGACAGAAATCATCTTCGACCACATCAATGCGGTGGACTTGAGCAAGCGCCCTTTCACGCTTAAGGGTGACACAGACTCTTACACCTGCGACTCGCTGATCATCGCCACGGGCGCCTCTGCCAAATATCTGGGTCTGCCATCTGAATCTGCCTTCATGGGCCGCGGTGTGTCTGGCTGCGCAACATGCGATGGCTTTTTCTATCGCAACGAAGTGTGCTGCGTGGTCGGTGGCGGCAATACCGCGGTGGAAGAAGCCCTGTATTTGTCCAACATTGCCAGCAAGGTCTACTTGGTGCACCGCCGTGACAAGTTCAAAGCTGAGCCCATCCTCGTGGACAAATTAATGGACAAAGTGGCTGCGGGCAAAATTGAACTCAAAACCTTCCAAACCCTGGAAGAAGTGCTGGGCGATGCGTCTGGTGTCACCGGCATCCGACTCAAAAGCGTGCATGACGGCTCCACGGAAGATGTGACGCTCAAAGGCTGCTTCATTGCCATCGGTCACGCGCCCAACACCGACATCTTCCAAGGCCAACTGGAGCTCGAAAACGGCTACATCGTGACCCAAGGCGGCCTCAAAGGCTTCGCCACCCAAACCAGCATCCCCGGCGTGTTCGCGGCAGGCGATGTGCAAGACCATGTGTACCGCCAAGCCATCACCAGCGCCGGCACCGGCTGCATGGCGGCACTGGACGCACAAAGGTTCTTGGAACAGCAGGAATAAGCGGTTTGCAACCCCTTTTGGGGAAACGCTATAATCCAAGGCTTTGCTGAATTCGCCCCGTGAGGGGCCGCCCTCTTCCCGAGGGGTTCGGCAAGTTCCGCTGAGTCATCAGCGGGGGGTTACCGCCACCCTTTCTCTTGGCGAGGTGAGGTTGGTGCACTTTTGCACCGGCCGTATCAATCGGAGTGTCCACATGGCACGCGTATGTGAAGTAACGGGCAAAGGCCCCATGGTCGGAAACAATGTTTCCCACGCCAACAACAAAACCAAGCGCCGGTTCCTGCCGAACCTGCAATACCGCCGTTTCTGGGTGGAGTCTGAAAACCGCTGGGTTCGCCTGCGTATTTCTAACGCCGGCCTGCGTCTGATCGACAAAAACGGTATCGATTCTGTGCTCGCCGACCTGCGCGCACGTGGTCAAGCTTAAGGAGTAAAGCACCATGGCAACCAAAGGCGGACGCGAAAAAATCAAGCTGGAATCTACAGCTGGTACCGGTCACTTCTACACGACCGACAAGAACAAGAAGACCATGCCCGAGAAAATGTTGATCAAGAAATTTGATCCCGTTGCTCGCAAGCACGTCGACTACAAGGAAATCAAGCTGAAGTAATTCACGCTTGCCTTGATGAAAAAGCCCGCCCAGTGCGGGCTTTTTTACGTCCAAAAATAGTTCGTAGCTGCTCCAGAGGCGGTGAGCGCAGCGGCTTTGCTCCGTGTCCTCCGCCCTTCGGGCTCCTCCTTGACCTGCGCAAAACCGCTGCGCTCACCGCCTCTTGCGAACCACTGAAATATCCAGACATAAAAAAGCCCGCGCTGAGCGGGCTTCTAAATCAGGCGAAAAACGCTTACACGCGTGCAGCGCGCAGCTTCATGGAGAAGTCACGCAGCGCAGCAATGCCGCTTTCTTCCGCACGGTGGCACCAGCCTTGCAGGTCCTTGGTCAACTGCTCGCGGGACACGCTGGTGTTGAGCCACATCTGACGCAGCTCTTCACGCATGGTCACCATCTTGTCCAACACGGGAGATGCTGCGCGAGCCTGGGCCAGCTGGGGTGCAGCGGCGGCAGGTACCTTGTCCACATCCCGGTGCATCCAGCGCTTGGCGGCTTGGATCATGGCGGCATCGGCGCTGCGAGCCTTCATGGCTTCCAGCTCATCGCGGGCCGCCTGGCGAACACCCTTGGCGTAAGTGGCCATGATTTCGTAGCGATTAGCGATCAAGGCCTCCAAGGTCTTCTCGTCCGCCACAGGGCGGGCGTCGCCATAGGCAGCCTTGGGCGGTGTCTTTTTGACTTTGGCCAGACCCAATGCGCTCATGATGGTGATGTACATCCAGCCGATATCAAATTCGTAAGGCTTCACCGACAACTTGGCCGATGTGGGGTAAGTGTGGTGGTTGTTGTGCAACTCTTCACCGGCAATGATGATGCCCCAAGGCGAGATGTTGGTCGACGCATCAGGCGCTTCAAAGTTGCGGTAACCCCAGTAGTGGGCGGCGCCGTTGATGATGCCGGCAGCCGTGATGGGCGTCCATGCCATTTGCAAAGCCCAGACAGCCAAGCCTGCGGCACCAAACAGGAACAGGTCGATGATCATCATCAAACCCACACCTTGCCAAGAATAGCGGGTGTAGAGGTTGCGCTCAATCCAGTCGTCCGGAGTGCCGTGGCCGAAGCGGGCCATGGTTTCCTTGTTTTTCGACTCGGCACGGTACAGCTCGGCACCTTGCAGCAGCACCGTCTTGATACCGTACACATGGGGGCTGTGCGGATCTTCCGCCTGCTCGCACTTGGCGTGGTGCTTGCGGTGGATGGCAGCCCATTCCTTGGTCACTTGGCCAGTGGTCAACCACAGCCAGAAGCGGAAGAAGTGGGATGCAATGGGGTGCAGATCGAGCGAGCGATGCGCCTGGTGGCGGTGCAAAAACACGGTCACGCTGATCATGGTCACGTGGGTTAGCGCCAGTGCAAACAACACGATTTGCCACCACGCAATATTCCACGCACCGTGGGCCAGCCAATCGATCGCTGCGTTCAGCACAGCCCAGTCAGATAAAAACATAATTTACTCAGTCTCTCAACGAGGTTGGTTATTTATGACAAAAAGGCGTCAGACGCCTCTTTGCTAAGCCATTATTTTAGATGGAGCTGTCAGTTTTGGCTAGATAAATCAACGTGAAGTTAAAAAACATTAACTTTCGTCAAAAGTTTCACTTCTTTTGCCAAACCGCAGCGAAGAATCCGTCTGTTTGATGCAAATGGGGCCACAAACGCAGGTACAACTGGCCGTCTTCCCCACCGCTGCACAGGCTTGGTGCATTGTCAACCTTGAGGTTCGCAAGGACTTCACCCGCGGACAGCGGCACGAAATCGGGGTTGGCAGCGGAGAAGGCATCGGCAATTGCTTCATTCTCTTGCGGCAAAACGCTACAGGTTGCGTACACCAAGCGGCCACCGGACTTCACCATGCGGGCGGCACTTTGCAGAATGGCTGCTTGCTTGACCGCCATCTCTTCCACACCCGCCAACGTCTGACGCCATTTCAGATCAGGGTTGCGGCGCAAAGTTCCCAAACCAGTACAGGGCGCGTCCACCAGCACCCGGTCCAGCTTGCCGGACAAGCGCTTCACGCGGTCGTCCCGCTCATGGGCAATGGCGGCGGGATGCACGTTAGACAACCCGCTGCGAGCCATGCGGGGCTTGAGCGCGTCCAGGCGATGGGCGGAGGTATCAAAGGCGTACAAGCGCCCGGTGCTGCGCATGGCGGCGCCCAGTGCCAGTGTTTTGCCACCGGCACCGGCACAGAAATCCACCACCATTTCGCCGCGTTTGGCGTCTACCAGCATGGCCAGCAGCTGCGAGCCTTCGTCCTGCACTTCAAAGTCGCCACGCAAAAAGGCTTCGTTCTTGTTCAGCGCGGGTTTGCCGGCAATCCGCAAGCCCCACGGGGAAAACGGTGTGGGCACGGCCTTGATGCCGGCTTGCTGCAACTCTTTTTGCACATCCGCACGCTTAGCCTTCATGGCATTGACGCGCAAATCCAAGCCAGCGCCCAGGTTGAGGCTGTCCACCAGCGGCCAGAAACCATCGCCCAGCTGGTCTTTGAGGGGTTGCACCAACCACTCGGGCAGGTTGTGGCGGTGGCGCTCCATCAAGTCTTCGGGTTTGACGGCTTCGCACTGGTCGAGCCAGCGTTTTTCCTGGTCCGAGAGCGCGCTGCGCAAAAAGTCGCCGGGGCCGTAGAAACCCAAAATCGCCAAGCGGCGCTCTTTGGGGCCGCTGCCCGAGGGGGCCAGGTGGTCAAACAACTGTTTTTTGCGCAACACGGTGTACACCGTCTCGGCCAGCGTGGCGCGCTCGCGCGGCCCCAGGCCACGGTTATCGCGGAAGAAACGGGAGACGATCGCGTCTGCGGGGTGATCGAATTTGAGGGTGAGCCGGACCAATTCGGAACAGGCGTCAAGCAGGGCTTTTGGATGCATAACCTAGTATTGTCCCATGTCTGATGAAAAACTCCCTCCACTCGTGATCACCCCGCCCGGCCGCTACCGCCATTACAAGGGCATGGAATACCAGGTGCTGGACACCGTACGCCACAGCGAAACCTGTGAGCCCATGACGCTGTACCGCGCCCTTTACGGCGAGCATGGCCTGTGGGTGCGGCCTGCGGCCATGTTTTTGGAAACCGTGGTGATCAATGGCGTGGCGCTGCCCCGCTTTACCCGCATTGAGGAATGAAATAAGCCTCTAGTGCTCGCGGAATATGCGCAAGCAGCTCACAAATTCATAGCAAATTCACAGGACTGGCAAGGCCAGCTCGGCCTCCAGCCCGCCGCCGGGCCGGTTGCGTAGCTGCAGGCTGCCGCCGTGCTGGCGGGCGATTTCATGCGCCGCTGCCAAGCCCAGCCCTACCCCGCCGGTGTGGCGGTTGCGCGAACCCTCCACCCGGTAAAAGGGCTGCAGCACTTTAGTGAGCTCGCCTTCGGGTATGCCGGGGCCCTGGTCGCGCACCAGCACCCGCAAAGTGCTGCCGGCTTGCAGCAACTGCACCCGGGCACCGCCGCCGTAGCGCACCGCGTTGTCCAGCAAATTGGTAATGCAGCGCCGCAGCGCGCTGGACTGGGCCCGTACCGGCGCGCCGCACGCTGGCCCCTCCACCGCGACGTCGTGACCGCAGTCTTGCTGGTCATGCGCCAGGCTGCTCACCAGAGAATCCACATCCAGCGGCATCCAGGGCTCAGCGTCTGCCGCGCCGCGCAGGTAGTCGAGCGTGGCGCGGATCATGGTGTCCATTTCCGCAATGTCTTTGCCAAAGCGCTGGCGCTCGGTGTCGTCTTTCAGGGACTCCACCCGCAGCGCCAGGCGGGTCAGCGGGGTGCGCAGGTCGTGCGACACCGCGGCCACAAACTGGTCGCGCTGCTCCAGCTGGGCGCAAATGCGCTGCTGCATTTGGTTGAACACACGGGTAGCCTCGCGGCACTCACGGGTGCCGGTCTCCGGCAAGAGCGGGCGGTGCAAGTTGTGCCCCAGCTCGCGGGCGGCATCCGCCAAGCGCTGCACCGGGCTGGAGAGCCAGCGCGCGCCCACCCAGCCCGCCAGCAGCAGCGCCGTGAGGCGCACGCCGATGTCCAGCAACAAGCCCTCGGGCGGCGGGCCGCCATGCGGGCCGGGGCCCCGATGGGGCGGGGGCTCCGCAAAAGGAGCATCTTGCGGCTGTGGGCGCGCGCTCAGCCCCAATGCCGAAGGCGGCGCCAGAGAAGACGGTGTGGCCAGCGGACCAGGCGGTGGAAAGCCCGGCTTAAAGTCGGGGCGCATTTCAAAGAGCAACGTCAACGCCAACACATGGCTGCTGAGCACCGCCACGGCCAAGAGCAAGGCCAGACGGCCAAACAAGCTGTCGGGCAGGCAGCGCGCTGCCCACGCCGCCACATGGCTGCGCGCGGCGGCTCGCAGGCTCAGGCCCGCCACGCCATGCGCCCTTGGACCGATTGCACGTTGAACATATAGCCCGCACCGCGCACGGTTTTGATCATGGAAGGCTCGTCGGGGTCATCGGCCAGCTTTTGCCGCAGGCGGGACACCAGCAGGTCGATGCTGCGCTCAAACGCATCCATGGCGCGGCCGCGCGCCTGCTCCATGAGCTGGTCGCGGCTGAACAGGCGGCGGGGCGTCTGCAAAAAGGTATTCAGGAGGCGGAATTCGGCGTTGGAGAGGGCCACAACCAGCCCGGTAGGCGACACCAGCGTGCGCTCCTCGCGGTGCAGCTCCCAGCCGTCAAAGCAGACCACATCGCTGCGGGCCACATTGGGCGCCGCGTCTTTGGCGCCCTGGGCGCGGCGCAGCACGGTATGGATGCGGGCGACCAGTTCGCGCGGCTCAAAGGGTTTACCCATGTAATCGTCCGCCCCGTTTTCCAGCCCCATGATGCGGTCAAACGTGGTGGTTCGGGCGGTGAGCATGATCACCGGGATCTGGGAGCGTTCACGGATTTCGCGGGACAAGGTGAGCCCGTCCGTGCCGGGCAGCATCACATCCAGCACCACCAGATTCACCGCATGGAGGGCCAACTGGGCGCGCATGCTGTCTGCGTCGCAAGCCGTGTGCACCTCGAAGTTGAATCGACTGAGGTACTCGCCCAACAGCTCGGTGATTTCGGCGTCGTCGTCAACGATGAGGATGGATATCTTGGTATGCATGGACAGTCCCTTCGGCCCGCTCAGTTTAGAAAACCACCCGCCTCGCAAAGCCCTGAATTGGCAGGTGTGCGGCCCGCTTCTCAACGCTTGAAACCGCCTTTTGTATCAAGCCCGGTACAAAGCCGACAAACCGGCGATACCTCCGCTTTCAAGAATCAAGCTGTCGCTCGGCTTTTTGGATTCCGGGTGGCACTTCACCCACCTACCGAGAAAGGAAATGACCATGAGCACCATCAGCGGGGTCAGCGGTTCCAGCAATGCCTGGGCGGCGGTCAGTGCACAACGGGCCCAGCACCAGGCGAAGATGTTCGCCAAGGTCGACACCGACAGCAGTGGCAGCGTCGACCAGACCGAACTCAGCAGCATGTTGAGCGATATCGCCAGCAAAACAGGCACCAGCCTGGGCGACAGCAAAGAACTGTTCACCAAAATGGACAGCAACGCCGACGGCAGCCTCTCCAGCGACGAGTTGGACCAGGGCATGAAAGACCTGATGCCACCGCCCCCCTCCACCATGGACTTCGCGCAGTCCCGTGGCATGGGCGGCAGCAACGGCAAGCAGGACGACCTGTTTGCCAAAGTGGATACCGATGGCGACGGCTCAGTCAGCCAAGACGAGCTCCAAGTGCTCACCGACAAAATCAAGTCGGACACCGGGCAGGATGTGAGCCAGGACTTCAGCAAACTCGATACCGATGGCAACGGCTCGCTCTCGCAGACCGAGTTTGAGGCGGGCCAGCCCCAGCCGCCGGAAGGCGCCCAAGGCAGCAGCGGCACCCAGAGTGCGCAAGGCCCCGGTGGGCCAGGCGGTCCGCCACCCGGTGGCGGCCCTGGCGGCGCAGGCAAGTCCGAATCCAGCAGCACCACCTACGATCCGCTGGACACCAACCAGGACGGCACGGTGTCAGAGATCGAACGGCTGGTGGGCGAAATCAAAAACGCGGTGTCGTCGCTGTCCAGCAGCGACAGCAGCTCCACATCTGACAGCGCTTCGTCGACTTCTAGCACCGATGACAGCAAAGCCAGTGCCGCCATCGCCGCCCTGGCCAAGCAAATTTACGCCCAAGTGGCGCAAGGCTGGAGTGGCAGCACCACCAGCAGCCTGCTCAGCGCTTCAGCATAAAAAGTGCCGCTAGCGCAAACGGAATGTGCGCTGGCAGCTACTTTTTCGATAGCAAATTGGCCACCGCCCGGGGGTAAATGCGGTGCTCCTGCGTGAGCACCCGGGCGGCCAAAGTGTCTGCCGTGTCGCCAGGCAGCACCGGCACCACGGCTTGTTCCAGAATCGGCCCATGGTCCAGTTCGGGCGTCACCAGGTGCACGGTGGCACCGGCGAATTGGCAGCCGGCATCCAGCGCCCGCTGGTGGGTGTGTAAACCACCAAAGGCCGGCAAGAGCGAGGGGTGGATGTTCACCAGGCGCCCCGCATATTTCTCCACAAAGCCCGCCGTCAAAATGCGCATGAACCCGGCCAGCACCACCAGCACCGGCGCCTGCGGCGTGTCGTAGCGGTCAATCACTTGGGCCAGGGCGGCATCAAATGCCTCGCGGTCGGCATAGGTTTTGTGGTCCAGCACATGGGTGTCCAGGCCCTGCTCTTTGGCAAACACCAGGCCGCCTGCGGTGCCCTTGTTGCTGATAACCGCAGCCACCCGGGCGCCATAGCGCGCCGCCCAGTCTTCTTTTTGCGAAGCGCGCACGATGGCAGCCATGTTGGAGCCACCGCCAGAGATCAAAATCACGATGTTTTTCATAACTGGCTGAATTATGACCACCCCCCTCTTGCTCTCCCCTGTTGAAGCCCGCGTGCTCGCCACCCTGATGGAAAAAGCCCGCACCGTGCCCGACAGCTACCCGCTCACCCTGAACAGCCTGATGCTGGGCTGCAACCAGAAAACCAGCCGCGAACCGCTGATGGAGCTGAGCGAATCCGAAGTCAGCAGCGCGGTCGACAGCCTGCGCGAGGCTGGCCTGGTGCACGAGACCAGCGGCGGACGCGCCACCAAGTTCACCCACAACGCCCAGCGCGGCATCGGTGTGCCCGAGCAAAGCGCGGTGCTGCTGGGCCTCTTGATGCTGCGCGGCCCGCAAACTGCGGCCGAGCTGCGCCTGAATGCGGAGCGCTGGTACCGCTTTGCCGACACCTCGTCGGTGGAAGCGTTTCTGGACGAGTTGCAGGAGCGCAGCGAAGAAAAAGGCGGCCCCCTGGTCATCAAGCTCGACCGCGCACCCGGCGCCCGCGAACAGCGCTGGGCCCACCTGCTGTGCGGGCCGGTGGATGCCAGCGCGGCGGTAGTCAGCCGGTCTGGCGCCGTATCGGGCCCCGCCAGCGCCGAGCTGCAGGCCCGCGTTACCCAGCTGGAAGCCGAGGTGGCCGAGCTGCGTGCCACGGTGCAAAAACTGTGCGCCGAACTCGGCATGTCGCAACCCGGACAAGAATAAAAGAACGACCGTGCTAAAAAGCGGTCACCCCATTCGAAGAACACCGAGGAGACTGCAATGGACTTGGCTTTCACGCCCGAGGAACAGGCCTTTCGCGAGGAAGTGCGCGCCTGGGTACACGCCCACCTACCTGCCGACATCGCCCACAAGGTACACAACGCCCTGGAGTTGACCCGCGAAGACCACCAGCGTTGGGCCCAAATTTTGGGTGCCAAGGGCTGGCTGGGTTTCGGCTGGCCTAAGGAATTCGGCGGCCCGGGCTGGACTGCCATCCAAAAGCACCTGTTTGAAGAAGAATGCGCCCTCGCCGGTGCGCCCCGGGTCATCCCCTTCGGGCCGGTGATGGTGGCGCCGGTCATCATGGCCTTTGGCACGCCGGAGCAGCAGCAGCGCTTCTTGCCCGGCATCGCCAGCGGCAAGGTCTGGTGGAGCCAAGGCTATAGCGAACCGGGCTCCGGCTCGGACCTGGCCTCAGTCAAGACGCGTGCAGAGCGCCAGGGCAACAAATACATCGTGAACGGTCAGAAAACCTGGACCACCTTGGGCCAGTACGGCGAGTGGATCTTCTGCCTGGTGCGCACCAGCACCGAGGGCAAGCCACAGACCGGCATCAGCTTCCTGCTCATCGACATGAAAAGCCCCGGCGTGACGGTGCGCCCCATCATCATGCTGGACGGCGGCCACGAGGTGAACGAAGTCTTTTTCGACAACGTGGAAGTGCCGGCCGAAAACCTGATTGGAGAAGAAAACAAGGGCTGGACCTATGCCAAGCACTTGCTAAGCCACGAGCGCACCAACATTGCCGACGTGAACCGCGCCAAGCGCGAGCTGGAGCGCTTGAAGCGCATTGCCAAGCGCGAAGGCGTGTGGGACCCGGCCACCGGAGGCGCCGCCGCCAGCCGCTTCCGCGATGAAATCGCCAAGCTGGAGGTGGACGTGATCGCACTGGAGATGCTAGTGCTGCGCGTGCTGTCGGCTGAGAAGAGCGGCAAAAACTCGCTGGACATTGCCGGCCTGTTGAAGATCCGGGGCAGCGAAATCCAGCAGCGCTATAGCGAATTGATGATGCTGGCCGCCGGCCCATTTGCCCTGCCGCTCATCCGCGAAGCCATGGAAGCCGGCTGGCAAGGCGACGCCACTGCCGGCGCCCTGGGCGGCTTTCCCGGTGGCGAAGTGGGCAACGCGCCCTTGGCCTCCACCTACTTCAACCTGCGCAAGACCACCATCTATGGCGGCAGCAATGAAGTACAGCGAAACATTGTTTCCCAGGTCGTGCTGGGCTAACCGGAGAAGAACATGGACTTTGATTTTTCTGACGACCAGGAACAACTGCGCGACGCGGTGCGCAAATACGTCGACAAGGGCTACACCTTCGAGCGCCGCCGCGCTGCCGAGAAGGCCGGTGGCTTCGACCGGGCCGCCTACACCGAGCTGGCTGAGCTGGGCCTGACCGGCCTTTATGTGCCGGAAGACGATGGTGGCATGGGGCTAGGTCCCATCGACGGCATGGTGGTGATAGAGGAGCTGGGCCGCGGCATGGTGCTGGAGCCCTTGCCCCATGCGCTGATCGCCGGCGCGGTGCTGGCAGGCTACGCCGACGCGGCCACCCGAGCGGCATGGCTCCCCGGCATTGCCAGCGGTGAAAAGCTGGTGGTGCTGGCCTACCAGGAGCGCGGCAGCCGCTACGCACTCGACGCCATTGCAGGAAAAGCGCACCAAGCGCCCGGTGGCTATGTGCTGAATGCTACAAAAAGCATAGTGGCCGCCGGCGACAAGGCCGATGCCTACCTCGTCTCCGCCAAGGTCAACAGCGTGATGGGTCTGTTTGTGGTGGAGCGCGAATCCGCCGGCGTCAGCCCCCGGGGCTACAACACCCAGGGCGGTGGCCGCGCGGCAGAAGTCTTCTTCAAAAACGCACCTGCGCAGCTCATCACTACTCAAGGCCAAGCCGCGCTCGAGCATGCGGTGGACGTTGGCATTGCCGCCACCTGCGCCGAGGCCGTAGGCGTGATGGACAAGACGCTGGACATCACCGCCGACTACCTCAACACCCGCAAGCAGTTCGGCGTGGCGATCAGCAGCTTCCAGGCGCTGCGCCACCGGGTGGCCGACATGAAGATGCAGCTGGAACTGGCCCGCTCCATGAGCTACTACGCCAGCCTCAAGCTCAACGCCCCCGCACCGGAGCGCCGCGCGGCCCTGGCCCGCGCGAAATACCAGTTGGGCAACAGCATGCGCTTCATCGGCCAGCAGGCGGTGCAGTTGCACGGCGGTATCGGGGTGACGGACGAGTACATCGTGAGCCACTACTTCCGCAAGCTCACCGAGCTGGAAATGAGCTTTGGCGACACGCTGCACCACTTGGGCGAGGTGTCGGCCCGCATGCAAGACACAGCGGGGGTGTTCGCTTGAGGGCTAGACCAGCCCCTCCTCCACCAGCTCGCGCTTAACGTAGGCGTAGTACAGCGGCGCGGCCACCAAACCGGCCACGCCGAAAATGGCTTCGCCCACAAACATCACCGTGAGCAACTCCCACGCGGAGGTGCCGGTGCGCTTGCCCACCACCTTGGCGTTGATGACGTATTCAAACTTGTGGATGGCAATCAAAAAGACCAGGCAGGCCAGCCCCACCATGGGTGCCACCGACATGCCCGCCAGCGTGAGCACGCCGTTGCACAACAGGTTGCCCACAATGGGAATCAGCCCGGCAAAAAACGTCAACGCCACCAGCATGCTGCTGTACGGAATGCGCACATCCAACAGGGGCAGAGCGCCAAACAAAAACACAGCGGTACACGCCGCATTGAAAGTCGCAATCCAGAACTGCGCCACCACAATCTGCCGGAAAGCACCCACAAAATAGCGCCCCCTCTGGCGGACAGCCGCCCGCAAGGGCGCCGGCTGGCTCACACCCGGCGTGCCCACAATCAGCGCCCCGATGACCAGCCCCACATAAGCCAGCAAGCCACCCTGCAGACCGGCGGAGCCCATGCCGGTGAGCGCATGGGCCTGGCTTTGTAGATACGCCGCCAGCCAAGCCTGCGCTGCCACCAGTTCGTCCGGCAGGTGGGCGGCAAGGTTGGGCGGCAGCTTCTGCCGGATTTCCAGCACGGTGCCGGCCAAGTGGTGCAACAAAGCTTCGTATTGCGCGCCTGCACTGAAAACCATGCCTTTGGCGTTGGACAAGCCCAGCGTCACCAGCAACAAAGGCACCACAATGACCACCGTAGCCGCCACCAAGGTGCTGGGCCGCCAGCGCGTCCAGCGCGCACTCGGGGTGCTGAGTGCCTGCGTCGCCATAAAGCCCAGGCACACGGCCAGCAAACCGGGCAACAAGCCGTACACCAACACGAGCACGCACAGCACCAGCGCCAAGCCTTGGGCGCTGGCGGTCATGAAACGGGGGGTAGAGCGGGCAAAGGGGGAGGAAGCGGGCTTGGGCGTCATGGGTGCCACGATGGTATCAACTGTGCAGCGCTGCACGCCCCAATCCCCCGAAACCCGCGGGGGCACGGCTTATTGCCCCACATCAAGACTGGTGTCAGCATGTATGCATAGACTGATAAAAAATATCCATGCAGGAGACAACGTGCTTTCCGCCTTCATTTCCCACCCCGACTGCGCCCGCCACGAAATGGGCCCCCACCACCCCGAGTGCCCCGAGCGCCTGGGCGCCATCCAGGACATGCTGCTGCTGCGCGGCCTGCTGGACTACATGAACACCTACGACGCCCCGCTGGCCACCAAGGCGCAGCTCGGCCGGGCCCATGCCAGCAACTATGTGAATGAGCTGATAGAGGCCGCCCCCAAAGAGGGCTACCACAAGGTGGACCCCGATACCGACATGAACCCCTTCACCATCCCGGCGGCCCTGCGGGCTGCGGGTGCGGCGGTGCAAGCCACCGACCTGGTGCTCAGCGGCCAAGTGCCTACCGCCTTTTGCAATGTGCGCCCGCCGGGCCACCATGCCGAGCGCTCGGCGGCCATGGGCTTTTGCTTCTTCAACAACGTTGCGGTGGGTATCCGCCATGCGCTGGATGTGCATGGCCTGCAGCGGGTGGCGCTGATCGACTTTGACGTGCACCACGGCAACGGCAGCGAAGACATCTTCCGGGGTGACGAGCGGGTGCTGATGTGCTCGATTTTTGAAAAAGGCCTCTACCCCAACACCGGCGACAGTGCCACTGGCCCCAATATGTGCAACGTGGGCCTGCCGGCCCGCTCGGGCAGCGAGGCCTTTCGCGATGCCGTGTCCACCCGCTGGATTCCCGCGCTGGACGCCTTTGCCCCGCAGCTCATCTACATCTCCGCCGGCTTTGATGCGCACCGCGAAGACGACATGGGCAACCTTGGCCTGGTCGATGCCGACTACGCCTGGGTCACCCGCCAGCTCATGGCCGTAGCCAACCGCCACTGCAAAGGCCGCGTGATCTCGTGCCTGGAGGGTGGCTACGTGCTCAACCCCCTGGCCCGCAGCGTGGCCGAACACGTCAAAGTGCTGATAGGCGCCGACTGAGCGCCAGCTGCACCCACCCAAGGGAGTTCTTATGGAAAAACACTACCTCACCCCCCTGTTTGCACCGCAATCCATCATTGTGTTTGCCGGGGATACCGAACACCCTGAGGGCCTGACCCCCCAAGCCCGTGCGCTGGTGGCCTCGCTCCAAAGCCAAACCTTCACCGGTACCCTGCGCTTTCTGGACATCCACAGCACCGGCACCCTGGCCGACCTGGCCCAGGCCCGGGCGGACTTGGCCATCATCGCCCTGCCCCCAAAGGATGTGAGCGCGGCGCTGGAAATTGCCGGGCGCATTGCCTGCCGAGCCGCGGTCATCCTCTCCAGCGGTATCAGCGCGGAGCAGGCGGCAGCGCTGGCCAAAATTGCCAAGCGCGAAGGCGTGCAGCTGCTGGGCCCTAATTGCCTCGGCTTGCAGCGCCCGCAGCTCCAGCTCAACGCCAGTGCGGCCGGCCCATTGGCCCAGCGCGGGCCGCTGGGCCTGGTGTCGCAATCGGGCGCGCTCACGGCATCCATGCTGGACTGGGCGGCCAACAATGCCGTGGGGTTTTCATCCGTCGTCTCGCTGGGCGCCCACACCTCGGTGGACATTGCCCATGTGCTGGACTTTCTAGCCAACGACGCGCAAACCCAAAGCATCATTGTGTACATGGAGGGCATTGCCGACGCACGCCGCTTCATGAGCGCCCTGCGCATGGCGGCCAACGCCAAGCCGGTGGTGGTGCTCAAGGCCGGCCGCCGCCCCGCCGGCAACGAGGCCGCCCAAACCCACAGCGGCGCCATTGTGGGCAGCGACGATGTATTTGACGCCGCCCTGCGCCGCGCAGGTGCTGTGCGGGTGCGCTCGTTTGTAGAGCTGTTTTCAGCCGCCAAGTGCCTGGCCTCGCGCTACCGCCCCGTGGGCAAACGCCTGGCCATCGTGACCAACGGCGGCGGCCCCGGTGTGCTGGCAGCCGACTGGATCAACGAGCTGCAACTGCAGCTGGCGCGCCTGTCCAGCGAAACTGCTGCATCCCTCAAGCCCCATTTGCCCGAGCTGGCCTCGCTGGTGGATTTGATTGACCTGTCGGAAGAAGCCGATGGCAGCCACTTCAAAGCCGCACTCAACGCCGCTGGCAAAGACCGGGGCGTGGACGGCGTGCTGGCCATCTACTCCCCCAAAGCTGGGCACGATGCCTCCGAGGTGGCCAGCGCGTTGGCCGAGGTCAAGAAAACCATCGGCAAACCCCTGCTCTCCTGCTGGATGGGCGACAGTACGGTGAACGCCGCCCGCGGCATCCTGAAAGCCGCCGAGATACCCAGCTTCCGCACGCCGGAAGCGGCAGTGGGCGCCTTCAGCAACATTGCGTCCTTCTATCAAAACCAGTTGCTGCTGCAGCAAACGCCACCGCCCCTCTCCACCCTGGCCAAACCCGACATTGAAGGTGCGCGGCTGGTGATTGAGAGCGTGCTGGCTGAGCGGCGCAAGGTGCTCACCGAGATGGAGTCCAAGACCCTGCTCTCGGCCTTCCACATTCCCGTCACCCGCACCATCCTCGCCCGCAGCGCCAACGAGGCGATGATGATTGCCACCCAGCTGGGCTTTCCGGCGGTGCTCAAAATCGACTCGCCCGACATCAGCCACAAATCGGACGTAGGCGGCGTGGCGCTGAACATCCTGAACGCCACCGGCGTACGCGACACCTACAACGACATGATGCAAACCGTAAAGCGCCTGCGCCCGGACGCCCGCATCAACGGCGTCACGGTGCAAAGCATGGTGCGCTCGCGCCATGGCCGCGAAATCTATATAGGCTTGGTCACTGATGACCCGTTCGGCCCGGTGATTGCCTTCGGCGCCGGCGGCACCATGATCGAGCTGATCAACGACCGCGCCATGGAGCTGCCCCCGCTCAACCAGTTTCTGGCGCGCCGCCTCATCGAGCGCTCGCGAGTGGCCGAGACATTGGGTGAATGGCGCGGCAACGCGCCCGCCAATATCGACCTGCTGGAGCAGATCTTGCTGCGCATCTCCGAGATGGTGTGCGAGCTGCCCCAGCTGCGCGAGATGGACATCAACCCCATCATCGTGGACGAGCATGGCGCGCTGGCCGTGGATGCGCGCATCGTCATCGACAACGCGCCGCAAGGCGTGAGCAGCCGGGTGCACAACTACAACCACCTCTCCATCCTGCCCTACCCGGCCCAGTACGAGCAACTCTGGCCCATGCGCGGCGGCGGTGAGTACACCGTGCGCCCGGTGCAGCCGGACGACGCGCAGATGCTGCAGGACCTGGTGCAAGGCCTCTCCAAAGAGAGCCGCTACTTCCGCTTCGTCTCCAGCATGCATGAGCTCCCCCCCGCCATGCTCGCCCGCTTCACGCTGATTGATTACGACCGCGAAATGGCGCTGGTTGCCGTCCACAAAACCCGCACTGCGGGCGAAGACGGCGAGATGCTAGAGACCGAACGCATCATCGGTGTCTCGCGCTACGTGACCAACCCTGACAAATCGAGCTGCGAGTTCTCGCTGGTGGTAGCGGACGACTTTGCCGGCAAAGGCCTGGGCTCACGGCTGATGCTCTCCATCATGGACGTAGCCCGCGACAAAGGCCTGAGCGAAATCGAGGGCCTGGTGCTCACCCACAACCCCGGCATGCTCAAGCTGATGCGCAGCCTTGGCTTCACCGTCAAAACCTTTGAAGAAGATGCCGACTTCAAGCTGGTGAGCCACCCGCTGTAAGCCACCGGCCACACCTCTGCCCCGGGTGCGCGAGACGTGCCCGGGCGCTTCACAATTCTTTGCAATTCCCCTCTGGAACTCGGGGCAGAGCGACCTTATCTGAACGGCTTCTTGTCTGTTTTCGGAAAGGATCCACTCCATGGCACTCACAGAGCGTTCCCTCTACCTCAAGGCAACTTTCATCGGCGTGCTGGCGTCCAGCTGCTTTTTGGGCGGCTACGCACTCTCGCAACGCAACCCGGCCGCCGCCCCGGCGGATGCCCAGCCCACCGCCATCAGCCGCGCCATCGACGCCCGCGGCACTGCACCGGCAGGCTTTGCCGACATTGCCGAGCAGCAAGGCCCGGCCGTCGTCAACATCAGCGTGCAGGGCACGGTCAAAACCAGCGCGCGTGGTGGTGGCCCGCAGCTGGACCCGCGCGACCCGTTTTATGAGTTCTTCCGCCGCTTCCAGCCGCCCATGGAACCCGACAACGCGCCCACCCGGGGCACGGGTTCGGGCTTTATCGTCAAATCCGATGGCGTGGTGCTGACCAACGCCCACGTGGTGGCCGATGCCAGCGAAGTCACGGTCAAGCTCAAGGACAAACGCGAGTTCAAGGCCAAGGTGCTGGGTATCGACAAGCTGTCGGACGTGGCGGTGCTCAAGATCGACGCCAAAGACCTGCCCACCGTCAAAATCGGTGATCCCAAAAACAGCCGCGTGGGGGAATGGGTGGTCGCCATCGGCTCGCCTTTCGGTTTTGAGAACACGGTGACAGCCGGCATCGTCTCGGCCAAATCGCGCAGCTTGCCCGACGAGGGCTATGTGCCCTTCCTGCAAACGGATGTGGCCATCAACCCCGGCAACTCCGGCGGCCCCTTGTTCAATCTTGCGGGTGAAGTCATTGGCATCAACTCCCAAATTTACAGCCGCAGCGGCGGCTACCAGGGCCTGAGCTTCGCCATTCCGATTGATGTGGCCATGAAGGTCGAGGGCCAGTTGCTCGCGCACGGCAAGGTGAGCCGTGGCCGCCTGGGTGTCACCATCCAGGAAGTGAGCCCCGAGCTGGCCGAATCCTTCGGGCTGGATAAGCCCGCTGGCGCCCTGGTGAACTCGGTGGACAAGGGCAGCGCTGCCGACAAAGCCGGTCTGCAGGCGGGGGATGTGATTTTGAAATTCAACGGCACCGCCATCAGCCAGTCCAGCGAGCTGCCACCGCTGGTGTCCGACACCGCGCCCGGCACGCAAGCCAGCCTGGGGGTGTGGCGCCAGGGCAAAGCCAAAGAGCTGAACATCACACTCGGCCAGATGGAATCCGGCAAGGTGGCTGCGGAGTCAGCAGCGCCGCAAGAAAAGCAACTGGGCTTGGCAGTGCGCCCCCTGAGCCGTCAGGAGCGGGCCGAAGCACAGGTGGCGGGCGGCTTGGTGGTGGAAGAGGTGGCGGACGGCCCCGCCAAACGCGCGGGCCTGCGCAGCGGGGACGTGATTTTGTCAGTCAACGGCGAACTGGCCAGCTCCCCAGACGCGCTCAAGTCCCAACTGGGTCAAGGCCGCAAGAAGCTGGCCTTGCTGGTGCTGCGCGGGGAAGACCGCTTGTTTGTGCCGATCACCGTGGGTTAAGCATGAAAACAGGCTCCAGCGCCCGCTGGAATTGCGCGAGCAGCTATGCTTTCAGGAGCAACTGCGCGAGCACCAAGCGTGCGCTGGACAGGTTGGTGGCACACGGCACGTCGTGCACATCGCAGGCGCGCACCAGGGCATTGATGTCGGGCTCGTGCGGCTGGGGCGTCATGGGGTCGCGCAGGAAGATCACGGCATCCACTTCGCCCACGGCCAGGCGGGCGCCGATCTGCAAGTCGCCACCCCAGGGGCCGCTGAGCATGCGCTCCACGGTGAGGCCCACCTCATCGACCAAGCGACCGCCGGTCGTGCCGGTGGCCATCAGGATGCAGGTGTGCAAATAAGGGGCGAACTCTTGAGCGAGCGCCACCATGGTGTCTTTTTTGCGGTCGTGCGCAATCAGGGCGATGCGCGGGCGGTCGGACGGGGTACGGGTAGCGGGTCGTTGTGCGGAGCTGGTCATGCCCGCATGCTAAACCAGCAAGCGGGACGAGGCGGGCACATGCGCCATCAAAAACTCCATCTGATCCGCCAGGATGCGGCGGTTGCGCAGGATGAAGTCTTCCCACAAGCTGGGCACGTACGGGGTGTAGAGCAACGGCATGTTGGCCTGCTCGGGGGTGCGGTGGCTCTTGCGGTGGTTGCAGGGGCGGCAAGCGGTGACCACGTTCATCCAGTTGTCGATGCCGTTCTGCGCAAACGGGATGATGTGCTCGCGCGTCAGGTCGTTTTCATGGAAGTGCCCGCCGCAGTAGGCGCACACATTGCGATCGCGGATGAACAGCTTGGCGTTGGTCAGGCCGGGGCGCAGGTTGAAGGGATTGATGCGGGGCACGCCACGGGTGCCGATGATGCTGTTGACGCGGATGATGGACTGCTGCCCGGTGAGCGCGTTGTGCCCCCCGTGGAACACGGCCACCTCGCCGCCGGCTTCCCAGCGCACCTCGTCCGCAGCGTAGTGAATCACCGCTTGCTCCAGCGATATCCAGGACTGGGGCAGCCCTTGGGCCGACAACTTCAAGACTTTCACGCAACGCCTCCATCAACGGTTCAAACAACCACCAACACAAGTCTGCAAAGGTCTGCAAGTGCGCACCGGACGAGTCGCCCGAGCCCTGCTAGGTCACAATATACCGTGTTTACATGACAAATTGGCTTCAGGCGCCGGACCGGTGTGCGCGGCCTGCTATCAAAAAGATAACAACTCCATGAAGGTTTTTCGCGGTTTCAAGCACCCTGGCGTCGCCGAAGCGTGTGCGGTAACGATTGGCAACTTCGATGGCGTGCACCGGGGCCACCAGGCCATGTTGGCCCTGCTCAAGAGCGAGGCGCAGCAACGTGGCGTGCCCAGCTGTGTGCTGACCTTCGAGCCCCACCCGCGCGACTATTTCGCCCAACTCCACCAAAAACCCGAGCTGGCGCCGGCCCGCGTGGGCACCCTGCGCGACAAGCTGGACGACCTGGCCAAGGCCGGTGTCGACCAGACCATCGTGCTACCTTTTGATGCCCGGCTCGCCAATCAGAGCCCGCAAGACTTCATCCAGCAGGTGTTGCAAGATGGTTTGGGCGCCCGCTATGTGCTGGTGGGTGACGACTTCCGCTTCGGCAAGGCCCGCGCCGGCGACTACGCCCTGCTCGACGCCACGGGAGAGGCCCACGGCTTTGACGTGGCCCGCATGAACAGCTACGAGGTGCACGGCCTGCGCGTATCCAGCTCGGCCGTGCGCGAGGCACTGGGCCGGGGCGACATGGCCGCCGCCGCCCGCCTGCTGGGCCGCCCGTACTGCATTTCCGGGCACGTGGTGCACGGGCGTAAGCTGGGCCGCACTTTGGGCTTCAAAACCCTGAACCTGCGCTTTGCCCACTGGAAACCCGCCGCCAGCGGCATTTTTGTGGTGCTGGTGCACGGCCTAGCCGACGCGCCCCTGCAAGGGGTGGCCAACCTGGGCGTGCGCCCCTCGCTGGACCCCAACGATGTCAACGGCGGCCGCGTGCTGCTGGAGACCCACTGCCTGGACTGGCCCGCCACCCTGGGCCCTGAGGGGGCCTACGGTAAAATCATCCGCGTGGAACTGCTGCACAAACTGCACGACGAATTGAAATACGACGGCCTCGACTCCCTCACCGTGGGGATACAGAAGGACCGCGACGACGCACGCGCCTGGTTCGCCCAGCGAATTTGACAGGGCTGGGAGGGCCCGCCTAGCCTCCCACCGCGCACCTGGCCCCGCGTGTGAACCCCTCTTTTGCCCCCACGCGGCCCACCCCGACCCGAATACATAGCCATGACCGAATCCACTACCCCCAGCCCCAAGGCCGAAGCCGGCGCTTACCGCGCGACGCTGAACATGCCCGACACCGCCTTCCCCATGCGCGGCGACCTGCCCAAGCGCGAACCCGCCTGGGTGAAAAAGTGGAACGAGGAAGGCCTGTACAAAAAACTGCGCGATGCGCGCGCTGGCCAGCCCCTCTTTGTGCTGCACGACGGCCCGCCGTATGCCAACGGCAAGCTGCACATCGGCCACGCGCTGAACAAAATCTTGAAGGACATGATCGTCAAGAGCAAGCAACTGGGCGGCTTTGACGCGCAGTACATCCCCGGCTGGGACTGCCACGGCCTGCCGATCGAAAACGCCATCGAAAAACTGCACGGCCGCAACCTGAGCCGCGACGACATGCAGGCCAAGAGCCGCGCGTTTGCTACCGAGCAGATCAACCAGCAGCGCGAAGACTTCAAGCGCCTGGGCGTGCTGGGCGACTGGGAGCGCCCCTACAAGACCATGAACCCCGCCAACGAGGCAGGCCAGATCCGGGCCTTCAAGCGGGTGATCGAGCGTGGCTTTGTCTACCGTGGCCTCAAGCCCGTGTACTGGTGCTTTGACTGCGGCTCCAGCTTGGCCGAGTTCGAGATCGAATACGCCGACAAGAAGAGCGACACGCTGGACGTGGCCTTTGAGTCCAACGACGCCGCCGGCTTGGCGAAAGCCTTCGGACTGAACGCTTTGCCTGCTGGCAAGCAAGCCTTCGCCGTCATCTGGACCACCACCGCCTGGACCATCCCCGCCAACCAGGCACTCAACGCCCATCCCGAACTCGAATACGCGCTGGTGGACACGCCCAAGGGCGTGCTACTGCTGGGCGCCAGCCTGGTAGAGAAGTGCCTGGAGCGCTTCGGCCTGACCGGCACCGTGCTGGCCACCGCCAAGGGCGAAGCCCTGCGCGGCCAGGTGTTCCGCCACCCGCTGTACGACCTGCCCGCAGACGTGAACGTGGCCGGCAATCAATACAGCTACAAGCGCCTCTCGCCGCTGTACCTGGCTGACTATGTGAGCGATGGCGACGGCACCGGCATCGTGCACTCCTCGCCCGCCTACGGTGTGGACGACTTCAACAGCTGCATTGCCAATGGCCTGAAATACGACCAGATTTTGAACCCCGTGCTGGGCAACGGTGTGTACGACGCCGAGCTGCCCCTGTTCGGCGGCCAGCACATCTGGAAGGCTTGCGCCAACGTCATCGACACCCTGCGCGAACACAACCGTTTGATGGCCACCGTGGGTATCACCCACAGCTACCCGCACTGCTGGCGCCACAAGACGCCGGTGATCTACCGCGCAGCCGCCCAGTGGTTCATCCGCATGGATGAAGGCGCGGGCGTATTCACCAAAGACAAAGCGCCCAAGACCTTGCGCCAATTGGCGCTGGACGCTATCGAGCAAACCAGCTTCTACCCCGAAAACGGGCGCAGCCGTTTGCGCGACATGATCGCCAACCGCCCGGACTGGTGCATCTCGCGCCAGCGCAGCTGGGGTGTGCCCGTGCCCTTCTTCCTGCACAAAGACAGTGGCGAGCTGCACCCCCGCACCATGGAGATCCTGGACCAGGCGGCTGACATCGTGGAGCAAGGCGGCATCGAGGCCTGGAGCCGCGTGTCCGTCGAGGACATCCTCGGCGCAGCCGACGCACCGAGCTACACCAAGAGCACCGATATCCTGGAAGTCTGGTTCGACTCCGGCTCTACCTTCCAACACGTGCTGCGCGGCAGCCACAAGGATGCCTACGCGGTGCCCCCGTTCCATGCAGAAGGTCCTGAGGCCGACCTGTACCTGGAAGGCCACGACCAGCACCGCGGTTGGTTCCACAGCTCGCTGCTGCTGGGCTGCGCCCTTTACGACCGCGCGCCCTACCGCGGCCTGCTGACCCACGGCTTTGCCACCGACGGCCAAGGCCGCAAGATGAGCAAGAGCTTGGGCAACACGGTGGAGCCACAAACCATCACCAGCAAGATGGGCGCCGAAATCGTGCGCCTGTGGGTGGCCAGCACCGACTATTCCGGTGACCTGAACATCGACGACAAAATCTTGGCCCGCGTGGTGGACACCTACCGCCGGGTGCGCAACACGCTCAAGTTCTTGCTGGCCAACGTCTCCGAGTTTGACCCGGTCAAAGACGCGGTGCCTGTGGACCAACTGCTGGAGATCGACCGCTACGCGCTGGCCCGTGCCGCGCAGTTGCAGGCCGACATCCTGGCGCACTTCAAGGTCTACGAGTTCCACCCTGTGGTGAGCAAACTGCAGGTGTATTGCAGTGAAGATTTGGGCGCGTTTTACCTGGACGTGCTCAAGGACCGCCTCTACACCACCGCCGCCAACAGCCTGGCCCGCCGCTCCGCGCAAACCGCGCTGTGGCACATCACCCAAGCCATGCTGCGCTGGATGGCGCCTTTCCTCAGCTTCACGGCTGAAGAGGCTTGGGCGGTATTGGGTGCGGAAGGCAAAACGCCCGAAGCCACCAAGCTCTCCATCTTCCTGGACGGCTACGCCACCTTTGCCACGCCGGACGAAGCCTTGCTGGCCAAGTGGACCCGCATCCGTGCGGTGCGTGAGGCGGTCAACAAAGACATCGAAACCCTGCGCGCCGCAGGCCAGGTGGGCGCCTCCTTGCAGGCCGAGGTGACGCTTACCGTGCCGGCCGAAGAGTTCGCCATCCTGAGCAGCCTGGGCGAAGACTTGAAGTTTGTGTTCATCACCAGCGCTATCACTTTGGTAGCTGGTGGCGCACAGTCCATCAGCGTTGCAGCCTCGAATAACGTAAAGTGTGAGCGCTGCTGGCACTACCGTGCCGACGTTGGGGCAGATGCCGCGCACCCCACCTTGTGCGGCCGTTGCACCAGCAACCTGTATGGTGCGGGTGAAGCTCGGAAGTTCGCGTAATGGCCCGTAACAACAAGGGGTTCGGCAAGACCTTCAGCAAGGGCTCCGGCAAAAGCGGCGGCATGCTGCAGTGGCTGGGCCTGGCCTTTATCTTGCTTTTGGCAGACCAGTTCACCAAAACACTGATAGTCGGCTTCTACCGCCTGGGCGACAGCACCTATGTCACCAGCTTCTTCAACGTCGTACGGGTGCACAACACCGGGGCGGCGTTTTCCTTCCTCGCCGACGCGGGGGGTTGGCAACGCTGGTTTTTCACAGCGTTGGGCTTTGTGGCGGCGGCGGTCATCATCTGGCTGCTGCGCTCGCATGCAGGGCAAAAGCTGTTCAGCTTTGCAATGGCCTGCATTCTGGGCGGCGCCATCGGCAATGTCATTGACCGCTTGTTGCACGGCTATGTGGTGGACTTTTTGGACTTCCACTGGAGTGGTATGCACTTTCCGGCTTTCAATATTGCCGATTGTGCGATTTCCGTGGGAGCGGTTTGCCTGATACTGGACGAACTGCTGAGGGTGCGAAAAACCTGAGGCATTCGCCCACCTGCTGCGATAAGGACCCTGCGTGACCCATCTGCTGAATCTGTTTGCTGCCATTGCGTTATTGGTGTGGGGGACTCAGCAGGTGCGCACCGGGATTCTCCGGGTCTTCGGTGCCAACCTGCGCACCATCCTGGCACGCAGCGTCAGCAACCGGTTTGCCGCCGTCGTCTCGGGCATCGGCGTGACCGCCGTGGTGCAGTCCAGCACCGCCACCGCACTCATTGTGTCGTCCTTCGTAGGCCAGGGCTTGGTGAACCTGCCCTCGGCGCTGGCTGTGATGCTGGGCGCCGATATCGGCACCAGCTTGATGGCCGTGGTGTTTTCCCGCGACCTGTCCTGGCTGTCTCCCTTGTTCATTTTTGTGGGGGTGGTGCTGTTCATCTCCAAGCAGTCCACCACGGCCGGGCGAGTGGGCCGCGTGCTGATCGGGCTGGGGCTGATGCTACTGGCCTTGAAGCTGGTAACCCAGTCCACGGCGGTACTCACGCAGGCCGCCACCGTGAAAGCCTTGCTCGGCAGCCTGAGCAGCGATTTGTTGCTGGAGCTGCTGGTGGGGGCCACGCTGGCGGTGGTGTCGTACTCCAGCCTGGCCATTGTGCTGCTCACGGCCACCCTGGCCAGCACGGCCGTGATTCCGGTGGATGTTGCCCTCGGGCTGGTGCTGGGCGCCAACCTGGGCAGCGGGCTGCTGGCTGTGCTGACGACCCTGCACGCCAACATCGAGACCCGCCAGGTGCCCTTGGGCAATCTGGTGTTCAAAGTACTGGGCGTTTTTGCGGTGTCGCTCTTTCCAGGCCTGTGGCTGCGCGTTGCCGGCCCCTACATCGGCGATGCAGCCACCCTGGTGGTGGGCTTTCACCTGGCGTTCAACGTCGGCGTGGGCATTGCGTTTATCGGCATCACCCAAGTTGTGGCGCGCTGGGTGGAGCACTGGCTTCCCAAGCCCGACAAAACCACCGTAGCCGGCCGCCAGCGCCACCTAGACCCTACCGCGCTGTCCACCCCCAGCCTCGCCATCTCCTGCGCCGTGCGCGAAGCCATGCACCAGGCCGATGTGGTGGAAGCCATGCTGCTGGGCAGCATCAAGGTCATGAAGGACAGCGATGTGCATCTGGCCAAAGAGCTGCGCAAAATGGACGACACGGTGGATGAGCTGTACAGCGACATCAAGTACTACCTGACCAAAATTTCCCGCGAAGCCTTGGGCGAAAACGAAGCCAAGCGCTGGACCGACATCATCAGCTTCACCATCAATATGGAGCAGATCGGGGACATCATTGAGCGGGTCATTCAAGACATTGAAGAGAAAAAAATCAACAAAGGCCGCCAGTTCTCCGAAGCCGGCCTGGCCGAAATTTGCGAACTGCATGCCCGCCTGGTGGACAACCTGCGCCTGGGCATGAGCGTGTTTCTGAACGGCAATGTGCGCGATGCCCGCCGCCTGCTGGAAGAAAAAACCAAGTTCCGCGACCTGGAGCGCCAATACGCCGCCACACACATCGCCCGCCTCTCCGACAACACGCTGCCCAGCATTGAGACCAGCTCGCTGCATCTGGACTTGATCAGCGATCTGAAGCGGATCAACTCGCACATCTGCTCCATCGCTTACCCGATTCTGGACTCCGCAGGTGAGCTGGCGCCCAACCGCCTGCGCCTGCCGCAGGAAACCACGGGGCGCTGAAAAGCGGCCGGGTTTGAGGCGCATCAAACCCCGGCGGGGCGGTTTTTCGGGGGGATGCCTTAAACTCGCAGCTCTCTGCGCGCCCGACTCTGCCCGGCAGTGCGCCCGCTCTGCCTGAAAGCTCCCCTATGCATACCACTACCCGATCAAGCCTGCTGCTGGCAGCGCTGCTGACTCTATTGCCCTGCTCCGCAGCGCTGGCCCAAAGCGTGGTCATCGCCCAGAATGGCGCACCGGCCGCTGAGGCCACCCCGGCTGCCAACGCCGTCAGCACCCAGTTCAACAAAGCGGTCAACACCGATGAAAACTGGTATTTCTCCTGGGGCTACAGCCGCCAGCAGTACGCGCCCTCGGACATCCGGGTGACCCAACCCGAGCTGGGCTACGACTACACCGTGCGCCAGGCCAAGGGCAGCGACTTCCCCTCCAGCGTGGGCGACAGCCTGAGCTCGCTGTTCAACCTCGACTTCACCAACCCGCAGGAAAACATCCGGATCGGCAAGTTCCTGAACCCCGAGAAGACATTTGCGGTCGAGCTGAACATCGACCACAGCAAGTACAACGTGGATTACGGCCAGACCGTGGCCGTGGATGGCACCGTGACCACCCCGGGCGCCACCTCGTCGATGACCATCACCCCGCAGAACTTCAACTACGCGCTGCACAACGGCCTGAACCACATCATGGTCAACGCGGTGTGGTTGCACCGCCTGCGGGGCCCCGAGCAAAAACCGGGTGACTTGCAGCTGATCAGTCGCGTGGGCGCCGGCATTTTGCTGCCGCACGCCGACAACATTATTTTCGGCAACGCCAACGAGGTGGGCCCGAAGAATGAAAACGTCTGCTGCTTCAAAAAGAACGATTGGTGGCAGATCAACGGCTGGACAGCCGGTGTGGAAGTGGGCTTGCGCTACCGGGTTTACAAGTCGATGTTCGTCGAGCTGACCAACAAAATCGCCTACGGCGTGCTGCGCGGCGTGCCGGTGTACAAGGGCACGGCAGACCAAACCCTGTGGATGAATGAGCAGGTGTTGTCGGCCGGTTTCGTGTTTTAAACCTGCCTAACTCCCCAAAGCAAAGGGCACACCCTCTGGTGTGCCCTTTTTTATGGTCGGGTGCCGCTTACAGCGTGAGGATGGTGCAACCCGTGGTCTGGCGGGCTTCGAGGTCTTTGTGGGCCTGCTGCACGTCTTCCAGGGCGTAGCGCTGGGCAATGTGGATCTTCACCTTGCCGCTGAGCACCACGTCAAACAAATCGTCGGCCATGGCCTGGGTGCTTTCGCGGGTGGCAATGTGGGTAAACAGGGTTTGGCGGGTCACATAAATAGAGCCCTTGGCGCCCAGGATGCCGGGCGCAAAAGGCGCTACCGGGCCGGAAGCGTTGCCAAAGCTGGCCATCAGGCCAAAAGGAGCCAGGCAGTCCAGCGACTGCTCCCAGGTGTCTTTGCCGACCGAGTCGTACACCACCTTGACGCCCTTGCCGCCGGTGATCTCCTTGACGCGGGCCGCAAAATTTTCTGCTCTGTAATTGATAGCATACTCCGCACCATTGGCAAGCGCTAGAGCACATTTTTCTTCAGAACCCGCGGTGCCGATCAGGCGCAAGCCCAACGCCTTGGCCCACTGGCAGGCAATCAGGCCCACACCGCCGGCGGCCGCGTGGAAGAGCACAAAGTCACCCGCCTGCAAGCCGCCTTGTGGCAAGGTGCGTTTGAGCAGGTACTGGGCGGTCAACCCCTTGAGCATCATGGCCGCACCGGTCTCGAAGCTGATGCCGTCCGGCAGCTTGCACACGCACTTGGCGGGCATGACCCGCACTTCGCAGTAACTGCCGGGCGGGTTGCTGGCATAGGCGGCACGGTCGCCCACCTGCAGGTGGCTCACGCCCTCGCCCACCGCCTCGATCACGCCGGCAGCCTCCATGCCCAGCTGCACCGGGAGCTGCTGCGGATACAGGCCGGAGCGCTGGTACACGTCGATAAAGTTCAGCCCCACCGCGTGGTGGCGGATGCGCACCTCACCCGGGCCGGGCTCGCCCACCGTGACCTGCACCAACTGCAGCTGCTCGGGGCCGCCATGCTGGGCGATGTGGATGGCGCGGGATGTCACTGAACTCATGCTGTGTGTCTCCAGACGAAGGTTGTTAAAAGTATGCACAACATGGTGCCAGAAAACTGCTGTCACCGCAGCGCAAGGCTCATAGGCAGCACCTTGCTACAGTGCAGGCCATGACCCAACGCCTGACCCCGACTGCCGCCCTCCTGCTGGTGATTCCCCCCCTCATGTGGTCCGGTAACGCGGTGGTAGGCCGCCTGGTGGCCCCCCTGATTTCACCCATGACGCTCAACCTATTGCGCTGGGCCATTGCGTTTTTGATCTTGCTGCCCCTGGCCAGCCGGGTGCTGCGCCCGGATAGCGGCCTGTGGCAACAGTGGAAGCGCTTTGCGCTGCTCAGCCTGTTCAGCATCGGCGGCTACAACGCGCTGCTTTACCTGGCCCTCAACACCTCCACCGCCATCAACGTGACGCTGGTAGGTGCCAGCACCCCAGTGTGGATGCTGCTGATCGGGCGGGTGCTGTTCAAGGTGCCGGTATCGCGCCGGCAGATGCTGGGCGCGGTGCTGTCGATTGCCGGGGTGCTGCTGGTGCTGGGGCGGGGGGACTGGCAGGTGATCAGCCACCTGCGTCTGGTGCCGGGGGATGTGTATGTGCTGCTGGCGTCTATCGCCTGGGCCACCTATAGCTGGCTGCTGGCCCACCCCACCCCGGAGTCGGCCGCCATCCGCGCCAACTGGTCTACGTTTTTGCTGGGGCAAATTGTGTTCGGCCTGGGCTGGTCCCTCGCCTTCACCAGTGGCGAGTGGCTGTTGACCCCTGCCCACATCGACTGGAGCGCCTGGCTGCTCGCCGCGCTGGCTTTCATTGCCGTGGGGCCGGCCGTCATCGCCTACGGCGCCTGGGGCGCCGGTGTGTCACGCGCGGGGCCGGCCGTGGCAGGTTTCTTCATCAACCTCACGCCGCTGTTCACCGCGGTGCTGTCGTCCATCTTCATCGGCGAGGCACCCCGGCTCTACCACGCAGCGGCGTTTGTGCTGATTGTGTCGGGCATCGTCATATCGTCCCGCAAGTAAGCCGACCGGCGGGCCACGCCCGCCACTTTCAACCCGTTTTCTCGGGCACGTAGCGCGCACTCAAGCCCAAGATGGTGGCAGCCACCACCACCACGGCCATGGCGGCGGTGAGCGAGGCGTATTGGGCAATGGTGCCGATCAAGGGCGGCCCCACCATGAAACCGGCGTAGCCGATGGATGACACTGCCGCAATCGCCGCGGCGGGCGTGGTGCCCGGCACCCGGCTGGCTGCGCCATACAAAATCGGCACGATCATCGCGAGGCCCGCCCCCACCACGCCGCAACCGGCAATGGTGATCCACGGATTAGGCCCCCACAACACCACCAGCATGGCCAGGGCGGTGACGGTGCCGCTGGCGCGTATGAGGCGCTGCTCGCTGTAGCGGGCCCGCAAGCGGTCCGCGGCAAAACGCATGACGGCCATGGCCCCCGCGCAGGCGGAGTACCCCACCGCCGCCAGCTCATGCGACATGCGCACCTCCTGCTGCAGGTAGAGCACGCACCAGTCAAACATCACCCCTTCGGCACTCATGCCGGCAAAGGTGAGCAAACCCATGATGAGCAGCGCACCGCGCGGCCAGGTGAAATGCACCTTGGCCTCTTCGGTCGCCGGGGGCGTGGGCAGCATCCAGCGTGAGCCCACCACAATGCACACCGCAACGACTGCGCCCACCCCGGCAAGCTGCCAAGAGGCCGGCACCCCGCGCCCGATCAGGGCCGATGCCATGGCCGCGCCCCCCATGGCCCCCAGGCTGAACATGCCGTGCAAGCTGCCCATGATGGGGCGCCCACCCGCCGCCTCCAGCGCCGAGCCTTCGGTATTGATGGCCACGTCATACACGCTCAACGACGCGCCCAGCACCAGCATGGACGGCAACAGCCAACCCAGCGAAGGCCAATGCAGCACCAAGCCCAGCATGCCAGCCATGACCACCGCGCAGACCATGGCCGTATTGCGGGCCCCCAAGCGGCCTATGGTGCGCCCGGCAAAAAACAAGGCCGTGACCGCCCCCATGGCCAAGGCCACCAGCACCAAGGACAAGGCCGCCTCGCCCAGCGCGTACTGCTGCTTGACCGACGGAATATGCACCCCCCATACCGCACTAAAAACACCCAGCACCGTGAACAAGCCCCGCGTGGCCCAAATAGCTGCGCGAATTTGCGCAGGACTGCCGTGAATATGATTAATCTTGGTTGACATGAAAATACAAAAAAAAGCCCTGATAGCGCCAAAATAGCGCAAGCAGCAGAGCCATAGCGTAAGGGCTTGGGCCAGCAGCAGCAATCTTCATCCATGCCAGCAAAATGACAAAAGTAGCAAAAAACTTAACTCCGTCACTCCCCGACTGCTGCAGCGTGGCCGCCATTGGCCCCGACCACCCCCAGGCCACCGCGCAGGCACAGCGCCTGCGCCATGCCTTAGCCGACTTTGTGCGCCGCGCCGCAGACGGCAGCCTGCGCCTGGTGCAGCCCCCGCCCCACACCGGCTTGACGACGCGCGGCGCAGGCCATATGCACCTCAACGCCGAGCTGTTTTTGCAGGTGCAGGGCTACACCGAGTTCCGCTTTCCCCAGGGCCAGGTGCTGCTGCAGGCGGGCGAGGCGCTGGTGGTGCCGCCCAAGCTGCTGCACGACGAATGGGTGGGCAGTGCCCAGGAGCAGCCGTTTTTCAACATCGTGGTGCATGCGGACCACCAGAGCTTGTCGTGCCACTCGGCGATCGAGCTGCCCGCCGGACGGCCCGCCACTTTTTTTCTGGAGAGTTTTCAGGGGGTAGAGGCCGCACGCATCGAGACCTGGCTCAACGACGCAGCCAAGCCCCCGCCCCAAGACGCACACGGGCTATGGCCGCTGCAGCAGCGGGCGCTGGTACTGACCGCCTTGTCGGCCGTCGCCCGCCTGCTGGATACGCCGCAGGCAGCGGCCTCCAGCGAGCTGCCTTTGCTGGCGCGGCTGCGGGTGGCGGTGCAGAACCGACTGGGCGATACCGAGCTGACGGTGGCCGCTCTGGCGCAAGAGTTGGGCTGCACGGCGGACTACCTCTCCAACCTGTACAGCCGCAGCACCGGCGAACACCTGTGGCAGGTGGTGCTGCGCCAGCGTCTGGTGCGGGCCTCGCGCCTGCTGGCGGAGAACGATTCAGCGGTGAAAGAAATTGCCTGGTGCTGCGGCTTTGCCAGCGCCAGCCATTTCATCCGCAGCTTCCGGCAGCAGTTCGGCATAACACCTAAAAGCTACCGCGCCCAAGCCCGGGCTACGGTGCCGGTGGTTGAAAAAGCGATGCCCTAAAAAGGACCGCCCTAAAAAGTGCCACCGAACGCCCCGCCATCCACCAGCACGTTCTGGCCGGTCATGTAACCGGCCTGCTGGCTGCACAAAAAGGCGCAGACCTGGCCGAACTCGGCCGGCGTGCCGTAGCGGCCCACCGGAATCTGGGCCTGCTGCAAGCGGCGGATGTCTTCCACGCTCTGGCCGGTTTTGGCCGAGGTGGCTTTCACCGTGGCGGCAATGCGGTCGGTGTCGAACTTGCCGGGCAGCAGGTTGTTGATGGTCACGCCCTTGGCAGCGAGGCTGCTGCGGGCCACGCCGGCCACAAAGCCGGTCAGGCCGCTGCGCGCACCGTTGGACAGGCCCAAAATGTCGATAGGCGACTTCACCGCGCTGGAGGTGATGTTGACGATGCGCCCGAAGCCGCGTGCGGCCATGCCGTCCACCGTGGCCTTGATGAGCTCAATGGGCGTGAGCATGTTGGCGTCCACCGCCTTGATCCAGGCCTCGCGGTCCCAGTCGCGGAAGTCGCCGGGCGGCGGGCCGCCGGCGTTGGTAACCACGATGTCAAAGTCCGCACGCATGGCAAACACCGCCTCACGCCCGGCCACGGTGGTGATGTCTTGGGCACAAAAAAGCACTTCAGCGCCCGTCTTGTCTGCGTAAGCAGCTCTTAAATTCATAGCGGATTGTTCCAGGGCCTCCGCACCCCGCGCCACGATGAGCAGGTTCACGCCCTCGGCGGCCAGCGCCTGCGCGCAGCCCAAGCCCAAGCCTTTGCTTGCGCCGCACACCAATGCCCATTTGCCTTTGATTCCCAAATCCATCTTGCGTTCTCCTTTGTTGCACAAACACCCAGCGCCTCAGCGCCGGCTGCTCACCACGTACACCCCCAGCAGCACCAACACGGTGCCGCCCACAACCCACAGGTTCATGGGCTCATCCAGCAGCAGCACGCCCATGAGGATGGTGGACATAGGCCCCACCATGCCCACCTGCGCGGCCAAGCCGGAGCCTATGCGCTCAATGGCCATCATCACCATCAGCACCGGCACCACCGTGCAGGCTGTGGCGTTGAGCAGTGAGAGCCACAGCACCTCGGGCGCCACGGCAAAAGCAGTGTTCAGCGGCCGCAACAGCACAAATTGCGCAATGCACAGCACGCAGGCCACGCTGGTGGCCAGCCCCACCAGCCGCAGCGATCCGAGCCGCTGCACCAGCTCACCGCTGTAGCTCAAATACAGCGCGTAGCTGATGGCGCTGCCCAGCACTAGCGCGGCGCCCAGCGCCACATGGCCGCCAGCCAGCGTCACCTCGTGGCCGAACACCAGCAGCACGCCGCCATAGCTGATGGCCATACCCACACCCTGAGCCACACTCACCTTGCGGCCATACAGCGCAACCCCCAGCAACACCACCAGGGTGGGGTTGATATACAAAATCAGCCGCTCCAGCGAGGCAGAGATATAGGCCAGCCCCGCAAAGTCCAGAAAGCTGGCCAAGTAGTAGCCGGTAATGCCCAGCCCCAGCACACCCAGCTTGTCGTGGGTGGTGAGCGGCACCACGGTGTGGCCGGCCCGGCGGGCACGCGGCCCCGTCCACCACACGATGGCCAAAAAGAACGGCAACGCCATCAACATGCGCAGCATGATGAGGCTCACCGCATCCACCCCGGGATAGCGGTAGGCCAGCTTGACGATGATGGCTTTGCCGCTGAAAGCAATGGCACCGGCAATGGCCAACGCCAGACCGGTTGCTATGGATTTAGGAGCTGCTTGCGCAGATTGCACGGGCGCCAAGGGCTAATTTCCCTTCAAACCCTGGCGCAGGCGCTGCACCAGCGTCACACCCGCCAGCACCAGGGCACCAGCGGCGATGCCGATCAACCCGTCCCACACAAAGCCCAGGGGCAGGCCTTCGGTGAGGTGGTGCAAAAACGGCAGGCCGTGCACCAGAATGCCGCCCCCCACCAAAAACATGGCGGCTGTGCCGGCCACAGACAGCACCTTCATGAGCAGCGGCGCCGCACGCAGCAAGCCGCGCCCTAGCGCCTGCGTGAAACCGCCTTCCGGCGTGGCGGAGGGGCGGCGGGTCAGGTACAGGCCCAGGTCGTCAATCTTCACGATACCGGCCACCAGTCCGTACACGCCCACCGTCATGATGAAGGCCACACCAGCCAGCACCATGAGCTGCGTGGTCCAAGGGCTGGTTTGCACCGTGCCCAGCGTGATGGCAATGATTTCGGCCGAGAGGATGAAATCGGTGCGGATGGCGCCCTTGATCTTGTCTTTCTCCAGCGCCACCAGGTCCACGGCAGGGTCTTGCAAGGCGTGCATCAGCTCGGCTTCGTGGGCCTGGTCGTCTTCTGCGCGGTGCAAGAACTTGTGGGCCAGCTTCTCAAAACCTTCAAAGCACAAAAAGGCGCCGCCCACCATGAGCAATGGTGTCACCAGCCAGGGCGCCACGATGCTGATGACCAGGGCCGTCGGTACCAGAATGAGCTTGTTGACCAGCGAGCCCTTGCACACGGCCCACACCACCGGAATTTCGCGCTCGGCGGATACACCGGTGACCTGCTGCGCATTGAGGGCTAGGTCGTCACCCAGCACACCGGCCGTCTTTTTAGCGGCCACCTTGCTGAGCACGGCAACGTCGTCCAGGATGGTGGCAATGTCGTCAAGAAGGGCAAGAAGGCTGCTGGCCATGGTGGTTACAAAGTGCTGTTGAAACGACGATTGTCACCCGTTTGGCGTATGCCCCTCAGGGCTTACCCCCACAGGGCTGGCGCAAAGCTTGCTGGAGAATGGAAAACAAAAGCGGTACCGCTCCCCACCATGTCTGCCACTGTCACACAAGAACGTCTTGCCCCGCCCTCTGCCCCTACGGTGCTCGACATCGAAGCCTCCGGCCTGGGCCGCAGCAGCTACCCCATCGAGGTGGGCTATGTGCTGCCCGACGGGCACGCCTACTGCACCCTGGTGCAACCCGAGCAGGACTGGACCCACTGGGACGACAGCGCCGCCGCCCTGCACCGCATCACCCGCGAGCTGCTGCAGCAGCGCGGCCTGCGCGCCCGCGAAGTGGCCACCCGGCTCAACACCCAGCTGGCCGGCCAAACGGTGTACACCGACGGCTGGGCCAACGACTTCACCTGGCTCAATGTGCTGTTTGAGGCCGCCGGCATGACGCCGCGCTTCAAGCTCGAAAACCTGCGAGGGCTTCTGACGGAGGAGGAGGCCGCGCAGTGGCACATCGTCAAAGCGCAAATCGCCAGCGAGCGCGGCACCCAGCGGCACCGTGCCAGCTCGGATGCGCGGCTGCTGCAGCTCACCCTGCAGCGTTTGAGGTCGGGTTAATCCGCACGTTTTTTGGGCGCGCACCTCCAGGCCGCACGCGTCAAAGCACAGTAATATCTGCCGGCACACCCCACACATGAGGAGACACCGGCCATGGCCATCACCGTAGAAATCAACCTGGGTTACGAATTTGATGTGAAGGCCAAGGCCAGCGAGGTGTTCGCGGTGTTGTCCGACGTGCCCGCCTCGGCCAGCCACTTCCCCAAGGTGGACCAGTTGGTCGACCTGGGCGATGGCGCCTACCGCTGGGAAATGGAAAAAATCGGCATCGCCTCCATCACTCTGCAAACGGTGTACGCCTCCAAATACACCTCCAACAAAGCCAAGGGCACCGTGAGCTGGACGCCCGTCAAAGGTGAGGGCAATGCCCTGGTTGCAGGCAGCTGGAAGATCACCGACAACAAAAAGTCCACCAACATCGTGCTGGAGATTCAGGGCGAACTCACCCTGCCCCTGCCGGGCCTCATGAAAATGGTGGCCGGCCCGGTGGCCGAGGCCGAGTTTGAAAAGCTGGTGGAGCAGTACATCGACAACCTCACCCAGCATTTCGGCGGCGAGGCCTGAGGCTCGCGGCCTCAGCCGCGCTTGCGGGTGATGGCCATCCAGCAGTTCATGCAACGCCAGCGGCCCGGCGCCAATTCCACCCCGCCCTCGGTGGGGCGCTCCGACTGGCAGCGGCCGGAGCAAAACCGGTAGTGGTTGGATTCCCTGACCACCAGGCTGTGGTTCGCACTCAGTACATGGGCCGTGGTGGATGGGAAGATGGTTTGCATTCGTTGTCGCCTCGGGGTTTTGGAATCAAGTACACGTTTATCGCCAGGCCATGCTAGTGCGCGTGTTTGACAGTTCTGTGGCCCCACAGACCCGCCCATGCGGGTTATCCACGAGCAAGTAAAATCGGGGGTATGACTAAGCCACCCTCCAAAACCAAAATTCTTGAAGACGGCCTGCGCTACAAGTCCAAAGTCGGGGGCTCCCCCTTCATGACAGCGTCCAGCACCGGCCCCTCCACCATGTCCTGCTTCTTGTGCGGCAAGCACCGCCCGCGCAACGAACTCAAAACCCGCAAACTGATCGGCAAATCCCAGACCGTCTGCGACCCCAAGTGCGGCTGACGCAGGAACTCTCCCGCCTCTACCGGGTGCCACACCCGGCCCACGAAGCCCCCACCAGCCTGGTCGGCGCCGATGGCCATGTGCGCGCCCTTGTTCTCGAAATCGCCCGCCCAGCCGACTGGGCAGCCTTGTCTGCCGCATGGCAAGGCGCACAAGCAGACTTGGAACTGCCCGCCGCAGCCATTGCGGTATCGGGCACCGAGGGGTTGCAGCTGTGGTTTTCGGTGAGCGAGCCGGTGCCGGTACTCGAGGCCGCAGCGTTTTTGCAAGGCCTGCACCGCCGCTACCTGCCCGGCGTGCCTGCCAAGCGAGTACACCTCTACCCGCAGCCCGCCAGCGACGCCGCCCAGGTGTGGGTGCATGCACCGCAAGTGCCCGCACTCCAAGCAAGCGGCAACTGGTCCGCCTTCATCAGCGCCGACCTGCCCGCCGTATTTGCCGACGAGCCGTGGCTAGACCTGCCCCCCAACCCCGAGCAGCAAGCCGACATACTGGGCCGGCTGCGCTCCATCACGCGGCCCCAATTCCAACAAGCCTTGGCGCTGCTAGGCCCTGCGCTGCGGCCTGAAGACACTGCACCTTCGGTGCGTGCCGCAACGGCTACAACGGCGCAAGAGATGGAGAGTACCGGCCCCCGAGCGTTTTTGCTGCGAGTGATGAATGACCCGCAGATCGAGATGCAGCACCGGATTGAAGCCGCGAAGGTGCTGCTGGCGCATGGGGCGGGAGCGAAAGCAGGTTGAGCCTTGGCGGGGTTGTGGGCGGTGCTCAGGCATTCGACCGCACAAGGCAAACTCCCGTGGCTGCCCATCGGCCTATCACCCGTCTCAACCGGTCGATGCTACTTACGCACCTGGTTGCCGATGTACCCCCCGATAGCGGCACCGCCCACAGTACCTAGGCTGCCGCCGCCAGTGAGGATGGAGCCGGCCACCGCGCCCACTCCGGCGCCGGTGACGGTGTTCCGGTCGCGCGCCGACAGATTGGCGCAACCGCTGGTCAACAGGGCCACCACGATGACTGAGCTGGTGAGTAGGGATTTGGCGATTGATTTCATAACAGCCTTTTGTGCAGAAAAATGATGTGCAGGTAGACCTGCATTCCAAAGCGCTCCGCGTGCGAGCCGTGAGCGCGTAAGGCGGCATCATCACCCCGCAATTCCGCCCGTGCGGGCCGAATTTGTATCGGTCAGTGTCTGTATCGCGCCTGAGACATGTGTTGATACAACTATCGGAAGCGGATGGTGGCCGACCGCTCGAAAGGCTTGGGGTAGCCCAGAGCACCGATACAGAGTCCATTCAGCCTCTAGCGCCCGCAGAACCTGTGCGAGCAGCTCCTAAATCAATAGCAAATCAATCGGGGCGCTTGCCATAGCGCTGCGCCAGCACCGCGCACACCATGAGCTGGATTTGGTGAAACAGCATCAAGGGCAGCAACATCATGCCCACCTGCGGCGCGGCAAACAGCACTTTGGCCATGGGCACGCCACTGGCCAAGCTCTTTTTAGAGCCGCAAAAAACGATGGTGATTTGGTCTTCCAGCGCAAAACCGAGCTTGCGGCTGCCCCAAGTGGTAATAGCAAGCACCAGCGCCAGCAGCGCGCAGCAGGCCAGCACCAACACCAGCAGTGTGAACACCGGCACCCGGCTCCACAGCCCTTCGATCACCGCCGCACTGAAGGCGGTGTAAACCACCAGCAGGATGGAGCTTTGGTCCACCATTTTGAGCGTGGCCGCATGGCGCTTTACAAAGCCACCCACCAGCGGTTGCAACAGCTGGCCCAGCGCAAACGGCAGCATCAGCTGCTCCATGATGTGGATCACCGCATCCAGCGCGCTCCCCCCCGACAAGCCGCCGGGCACCACCAGCCAGCTCACCAGCAGCGGCGTTACGAACACGCCTATCAGGCTGGAAGCTGACGCGCTGCACACGGCCGCTGCCACATTGCCCCGCGCCATGGCCGTGAACGCAATGGCGGACTGCACCGTGGCCGGCAAGGTGCACAAAAACAGCATGCCCACCGCCAGCTCGGGGCTCAGCGTCCAGGCGAACACCGGCTTGAGCAGCAGCCCCAGCAGTGGAAACAACCCGAAGGTAAAGCCCAGCACCAGCAGGTGCAGCCGCCAGTGGCTCAGGCCGGCCACCACATTGGCGCGAGAGAGCTTGGCGCCGTGCATGAAAAACAGCAGGGCAATGGCGGCGCTGGTGATCCATTCAAACGCCTGGGCCGTGCCGCCTCGGGCAGGCCACACGCTGGCCAGGGTGACCACGGCCAGCAGGATCAGGGTGAAATCGTCAGGGAGAAAGCGGGGGCGTTGCATGGAGACAGAGCATAGCTGCCGGTGCGCCCCCGCAAAGAGAGGCAGTTAGTTCAAGGGGCGCTTGAGGCGCATTTCCTCGATCTTGACCGCACCGATCTGCACGGTCTTGGCGGTATTCATCTCGCGCTTGAAGCCAGCGAGCTCGTGGAAGCGCATGGCGCGCTCGTTGGCAATCGGCAGCCAGATACTGACGTTGGCACAACCCTCTTCGAGCAAGCCTTCGCGGGCAGCATCCCACAGAGCCAGTCCCACGCCTTTGTCCCAGTGGCTGGAAGCCACATAAATGGCCCAGATTTCGCCCATAGTGGGGGGGGTGCCCTTGTCGCGGGAGCGGTCAAAACCCACGAATCCGACGATCTTGTCGTCATCCATGGCCACCTGAACCTGGGGTTCGGCGTACTCAATCGCTTCGCGCCAGTAAGCCTGGCGCTTGTCCAAGGGGGTTACGGGAACCGGTGTATCGGCCAGCATGCTTTTGAAGGCTTCGCGAACAGAAGAGTTGTGGAGCTCAGCGATGGCTTTGGCATCACGTAGTGTGGCGGGGCGAACCTTGAAAGTAGTCGTACTGGACATGTCTAACGCAAACTCAAGCAAAATTGAAAAAAAGAGCGTGATTGTCGCAGCATTCGGGAAACTACCCAATTGGCCCTTTTTTCAGGTCTTCGATGAACGCCCCATTCCCCCCTGCAACGACCGATGCTGAGCATGTGCGCCACGTCGTCAAACTGCTCCCCTTGCACCGCGAATTCACCGCCAGCACCACGCAGAGCCTGCTGCAGGCGGCCTTGCAGGCGGGCATTGAGCTGCCCAGCTCTTGCCGCAACGGCACCTGCCGGGCCTGCATATGCCGGGCGCTCTCCGGCACCGTGGCCTACCCGATGGCTTGGCCGGGTCTGAGCGCGGAAGAAAAAGCCGAGGGCTGGTGCCTGCCGTGTGTGGCCAGGGCGCAGTCCGACCTGGTGCTGGAGCAGCCGCTGGCGCTGGCATTGCCCGGCTGAGCCTCCGTACAAACACGGGGGTCCCACCCCTGCGGCACCTAGGGTCATCACCATTGCCGCTTGAAGGCCCTGCACCCAACAATGCCCTGAAGCACTATCAGGGACCACCATGAGCACCACGATCACTGTGCAGCCGGCCGACCTGCCCCTGGCCTGCCTGTACCGCTGGGAACGAGAACGCCCCGACGCCATTTACCTCTCCCAGCCCATGGGGGGCGGACAGGTGCTCGACATCACCTGGGCGCAAGCCGCTTCGCAGGTGCGGTGCATGGCGAGCTGGCTCAAGGCCCAAGGCTGGCCCGCAGGCAGCCGGGTGGCCATCATCGGCCAAAACAGCGCACACTGGATTCTGGCGGACCTGGCCATCGTGATGGCAGGCTATGTGTCGGTGCCCATTTACCCCACCTTCAACGGCGAGGCGCTGAGTTACATCCTGCTGCACAGTGAGAGCAAGGCCCTGTTCATCGGCAAGATGGACGACACCCGCAACCTCGATGTCGGCATTCCCCCTGGGCTGCCGCTGATCGCGCTGCCGTTGGCACCCGGCATGCACGCGCACCAATGGCAAGAGCTGGTGCGCGCAGCCACCCCCATGGCCGCCAGCCCACAGCCGCCGGGCGGGCAGACCAGCACCATCATTTACACCTCCGGCACCACCGGCAAGCCCAAGGGCGTGGTGCACACCTTTGACTCGATGGCCTGGGGCGTGTCGTGCGCCACGCGGCGAGTACCCATGCACAGCGGGGACCGCTACATCTCCTACCTGCCCCTGGCCCACGTGGCCGAGCGCATGCTGATTGAGCAAGCCTCGCTGCGGTACGGCGGGCGTATCTTTTTTGCCGAATCGCTGGACACTTTTGTGCAGGACTTGCAGCGGGCGCGGCCCACCATCTTTTTCTCGGTGCCGCGCTTGTGGGTCAAGTTCCAGCACGGGGTGCAGTCCAAGCTGCCCGAGCACAAATTGCGCGTGCTGCTGCGCATCCCCTTACTGGGCAATGTGGTGCGCCGCAAAATTTTGAAAGGCCTGGGCCTGGACCAGTGCCGGCTTGCGGCGGGTGGCGCCGCCCCCATGCCTGCGGATGTGCTGCAGTGGTACCGTGCCCTGGGCCTGGACCTGATCGAGGTGTACGGCATGACCGAGAACAGCGGCGTATCCCACTCAACCCTGCCCGGCTCCCGCCAGACAGGTAGCGTGGGACTGCCGTATGACGGCATTGAGAGCCGGATTGCGCCAGACACCGGCGAAATCCAGATGCGCTGCCCGGCCTTGATGAAAGGCTACTACCGCAACCCAGAACTCACCGCAGAAGCTCTCACTGAAGATGGCTGGCTGCGCACCGGCGACAAGGGCCAGATCGACGCAAGGGGCTACCTCTCCATCACCGGCCGGGTCAAAGACCTGTTCAAAACCAGCAAGGGCAAATACATAGCGCCCGCCCCCATTGAAGACCGGCTGGTGGCCCACGATGCGATTGAGGCCTGCGCCGTCACCGGGGCCAACTTCCCGCAGCCGTTTGCCATCGTCATGCTGTCACCGGAAGCCCTGCAACAAAGCCACTCGGCAGAAGGCCGCGCTGCGCTGGAGGCCCAGCTATCCAAGCACCTGGCATCGGTCAACCAGCAGCTGGAGCCCCACGAAAAGCTGGACTTTCTGGCGGCCTCCACCATCCCCTGGACGGCTGAAAACGGACTGGTCACGCCCACCCTCAAAGTCAAACGCAGCAGTATCGATGCGGCCTACGGCGCCCACTTCACCAGTTGGTCGGCGGAGCGTCAAGCCGTCTGTTGGGCGGACGGGCCCGCCTAGACGGGCTGCGGTAAGCTAGCTCTCATGCGAGCAAGCCTGACCCTTTTGAAGCGCGGTGCATTCACTGCGCTTTTTTCTTGGTGCGCCCTGGGGGCCATCGCGGTGCCCACCAGTGCCTCGGCCTTTGACAACAGCATGGCCGAGCGCACCCGTGCCTGCACCGCCTGCCACGGCGAGCAGGGCCGCGCCGGGCCGGATGGCTACTACCCTCGCCTGGCAGGCAAACCCGCCGGCTACCTTTACCACCAGCTGCAAAACTTCCAGCAGGGCCGGCGGCAATACAGCCTGATGCAAGGCCTGATTGCGCCCTTAAGCGACGAATACCTGCGCGCCATAGCGGAGCACTTTGCCAGCCTGCATATTCCCTACCCGCCCCCCGCAGCCGCCACCGCGACGAAGGATGTGCTCGCCAAAGGCAAAGCCCTGGTGCTGGAGGGCGACAAGGCCCGCCAGATTCCGGCCTGCGTGCAGTGCCATGGCAGTGCACTCACCGGCGTGAGCCCCGCCATCCCCGGGCTGCTGGGTTTGCCGCGGGATTACCTCAACGCCCAACTGGGCGGCTGGCAAACCGGCCTGCGCAAAGCCCATGCACCCGACTGCATGGCAACCATTGCCAAGCGGCTCAATGATGAGGATGTGAATGCGGTATCGCAATGGCTGTCCTCACAACCGGTGCCTGCCAACGCGACCCCGGCCACCACCCTGCCTGCGCGCCCGGCGGGGTCCCCCGCCTTGCCGGAATGTGGGAGCGCGCCATGAGCCGCGCCCATTTTTCGTTACGCCGGCTGGTTGCGCTGGGTGGCCTGCTAGTCGCAGCGGGAGCAGTCAGCTTTGTGCTCTGGGCCGAATACGCGGCCCCTGCCATGCGCCAAGCCGCCCGGGGACAAACAGTGCCCGTGCAGGGAGACAGCACTCCCGCCACGATCCAGCGCGGCGCCTACCTCGCACGCCTGGGCAACTGCATGCAATGCCACACCAGCCGGGGCGGGCCGGCCTACGGCGGTGGGGCGCCGCTCACCACGCCCTTCGGCACGGTGTACAGCAGTAACCTCACACCCGACCCAGCCACGGGTCTGGGCGGTTGGACCTCTGAGGACTTCTGGCGCGCACTGCACCACGGCGAGCGCCCGGACGGCACAGTGCTCAGTCCGGCCTTCCCCTACACCAGCTTCACCCGCATAGACCGGGCTGATGCGGACGCCCTGTTTGCCTACCTGCAAACCCTACCGCCGGTCACCGCATCGCGTCCAGCCCACCAGCTGCGCTGGCCTTTGGGTAGCCAAACGGCGTTGAACGCTTGGCGCCTCTTGCACTTCAGCCCGGCAGACACCTCCATCGACACCCACCAACCAGAATCCGTATCCAGCCCGCCCTCAGCGCGGCGTGGTGCCTACCTGGTGCAAGGCCTGGGCCATTGCGCCGAGTGCCACACCCCGCGCAATGCCTTGGGCGGCCTGCGCAGCAGCGCAGCCTGGAGCGGCGCAGTGCTGCCGGATGGCCAGTGGTACGCCCCCGCGCTCAACGACGCCGGGGAAGCCGGACTCAGTGCGTGGGCCACCGAAGACATTGCCACCCTGCTCACCCGGGGCCAACACGGCACGGCCTTTGTGTCTGGCCCCATGGCCGAAGTGGTGCGCAACAGCACGCAGTACCTCAGCCCGGACGATGCCCGCTCCGTCGCGCTCTATTTGCAAACCCTGAACAACGGTGCCACGGCGTCATCCGCCGGCGAAACCCGCACCAGCAGCCCCGCCTACCCGGCAGGCGCCCGCATTTACGACAATCAATGCGCCCAATGCCACGGCAAACAAGGCGAAGGCCAAGACGACGCCTACCCCGCACTCGCAGGCAACCGCGCCGTGCGCATGGCCAACACCAACAACCTGGTACTGGCCGTGCTCCATGGGGGCTATGGCCCTTCCACCCCGGCCAAACCACAGCCCTTTGGCATGCCGCCCTACCAACTCACCCTGAGCGACGCCGACCTCGTCAGTGTGCTTAACCACATCCGCAGCAGCTGGGGTAACCAGGCCGCGCCAGTGACTGAGTTTGATATAAACAAGATTCGCAACGCCCCCACCCGCTAGGCCTCTATGCAACACGTCTACCGCCCCCTTCTTTTGTGTTCTGCGCTGGCCTTGGCCGGCTGCGCTGGCATCACCTCCCACGGCCCGCAGCCGGACGTGGAAACCCGCATCACCATCCTCCACACCAACGACCACCATGGTCGCTTTTGGAAGAACCGGGATGGCGAATACGGCATGGCCGCCCGCAAAACAGTGGTGGACCAGATCCGCCAAGAAGTAGCCGCAGCTGGTGGCTACAGCCTGCTGCTCGATGGCGGCGATGTGAACACCGGCGTGCCGGAGTCCGACCTGCAAGACGCCGTGCCGGATTTCCGCGGTATGAACCTGCTGGGCTACGATGCCATGGCCGTGGGCAACCACGAGTTCGACAAGCCCCCCGTGGTGCTGCAAATGCAGCGCGCGCTGGCCACATTCCCCATGCTGTCGGCCAACATCTACCGCGATGGCAAGCGCATGTTCGAGCCCTACAAGCTGTTCAATCTGGGCGGTGTACGGGTGGCTGTCATGGGTCTGACCACCGAAGACACCCAGCGCATGGTGCACCCGGACAACATCCGCAACACCGAATTCCGCAACGCACAGACCGAGGCCGCCAAGGTGCTGCCGGAGCTGCGTAGCAAAGCGGATGTGGTGATTGCAGCCACCCACATGGGCCACTATGAAAACGGCCAGCACGGCACGCAAGCCCCCGGCGATGTGGAGCTGGCGCGGGCGGTGAAAGGCATTGACCTCGTGGTGGGCGGTCACACCCAGAATCCGGCCTGCATGAAGGCAGAAAACGTGCTGGACCGCTCCTACGTGCCGGGCAGCGCTTGCCAGCCCGACCGGCAAAACGGCACCTGGATCGTGCAGGCCCACGAGTGGGGCAAGTACGTGGGCCGGGCAGACTTCACCTACAAGAACGGTGAATTCAAGCTGGTGAAGTACGCACTCATCCCCATCAACCTCAAAAAGCCGGTGAAGACCGCCGAAGGCAAAACCAGCCTCGTGCCCTACACGCAAGAAATTGCAGAGTCTCCTGAGATGCTGCAACTGCTCAAACCCTTCCAGGAGTTCGGCCAGCAAAAGCTGATGGTGGAAGTGGGCAGCAGCGATGGGCGCCTGGAAGGCGACCGCACCGTGGTGCGCAGCCAACCCGCCGCGCTGGGAGTGATGATCGGCCGCTCCATGATGGAGAAAACCCAGGCGGACCTGGCCATCGTCAACGGGGGCGGCGTGCGCGACTCCCTGCCGGCCGGCAAGATCACCTACAAAGATGTGCTCACCGTGCACCCCTTCGGCAACACCATTGCGGTGGTGGAGCTCACCGGCAAAGAGCTGATGGACTACCTGGCCGTGGTCGCCAAGCTGTCCACCGGCTCCGGGGGCTTTGCGCAGTTTGCAGGCATTGGCTTGGTGATCGAGCAAGGCGTAGTCACGCAAACTACCGTGCGCGGCAAGCCGGTGGAGCCCGGTGCGCGCTACCGCTTGGCCGTGAACAACTTTGTGGCGTCGGGTGGCGATGGCTACCCCAAAATCACCCAACACCCGAGCTATGTGGACACCGGCTTTGTGGACGCCGATGTGCTGCGCGCCTACATCGCTGCGCACAGCCCGCTCAAAGCTGCCGACTACGCGCCGGGCCAGCAGGTGGTCCGCCGTTGATGCCCAAGCTCTCACGCTACCGCCGCCCCCAGTTCAACCTGCGTTCCGTACAAGCTGCGCTGGGTGAAGCGCGGGCGGGCCAGCACATGATCATCGATGGCTATGCGCCGTCGCAAATGATCGAAGACCTGCGCAAATACCAGGCCGAGCTGGAAATCCAGAACAAGGCGCTGCGCTACTCACAACAAGAGGCCGAAGGCGCCTCCGAGCGCTTTGCCACCCTGTTCTCCAACGTGCCGCTGGCCTTGATGGTGGTGGATGAAGTGGGCCTGGTGTTGGCCAGCAACGCCATGGCGCTGCGCCTCTTTCAGCCACTGGAAACCGATGCGCCCCTGAACTTTTTGTTGCCCTTTGTGGGGCCGGACCACACCGACGAAGTGGCAGTCGCCTTCTCCAGCGCGCGGCAAGAGGGCACCAGCGAGGTGAGTGAGGTGCAATTCCTCGCGGGCTCCAAAGGCTCGTTCACCGGCGACCTGCACATTGCACGCATTGAAAACCCCAGCGACGATTTAGCCCACTTCATCTGCGCCGTGATCGACCAGGGCCCCTTGCTGGCTCAGCGCCATGCCTTGCTAGAGAGCGCCGCCGTACTGCGCCAGCGCAATGAAGACCTGCTGCTGAGCGAAAACCGAATGGCTGCCATCATCAACTCCTCGCTGGATGCCATTTTGTGCATCGATGAGAAGCAGTGCATCACCGTGTTCAACCCGGCGGCGACCACCCTGTTCGGCTGCCCGGCCGAGGAGGCCTTTGGGGCGCGGCTGGGCCAGTTTTTGCCGGATGTAGAAAAAGCGCTGAGCGCCGGTGCCGTGCCTGCGCAGGCCATGCTGGGCGAATTCACTGCCACCACGCTGAGCGGCAAACAAATTTATGTGGAAATCAGCGTGTCGCTGGAGCGCCGTTTGCGCACCCGCACGCCCTTCCGCCCCGAGGACCCGGCCGCTGCCATTTTGCGGGGCCAACCGGGCGGGCAAGGCTCCATCACCACCATTTTTGCGCGCGACCTCACCGCCAAAAAACTGGCAGAGGCCCAACGCATTGCGCTGGAAACCCAGCTGCGCGAGTCACAAAAAATGCAGGCTATGGGCACCATGGCCGGCGGCATTGCCCATGATTTCAACAACATCCTGAGCGCGATTCTGGGCAATGTGGACTTGGCCAAACAAGACACGCCCACCGACTCCGCCGCCTTGGTCAGCTTGCAGGAGATCGACAAGGCCGGGCGCCGCGCCCGCGATCTGGTGCGCCAGATTTTGACCTTCAGCCGCAACGAGCCGCCCAAGCGCCTGCCCATTCAACTGGCCGAGGTCGTGCAGGAAACCCAGCGCCTGGTGCGTGTGGCCCTGCCGCCCGGTGTGGATTTGCGCCTGGTGGTGCCGGACGATTGCCCCTCGGTGCTGGCAGACGCCACCCAGGTGGAGCAGGCCCTGCTCAACCTGTGCACCAACGCCATTCTGGCGCTGGGGCACCAGAAGGGCTCGGTCACCATCGAGCTCAGCACCACCGTGCTGGCACTGCCGTTTAACGACCGCATTGGCGTGCCGCCGGGCCGCTATGTGACCTTGCGGGTGCGCGACACCGGCAGCGGCATGAGCCAGGAGACGATTGAGCGCATCTTTGAGCCGTTTTTCACGACCCGCCAGGTCGGCCAAGGCACGGGCCTGGGCCTGGCCGTGGTGCACGGCATCATGCAAACCCACCAGGGCGGCATTGATGTGCAAAGCGCACCGGGCCAGGGCAGCGTGTTCACCCTGTATTTCCCGGCCACCAGCGCCGAGCCGGTAGCGGCCGTGGAGGCCGAGCCGGTGCCGGTGGTCGAAGGCCACGGCAAACATGTGATGTATGTGGACGATGACCAGGCCTTGGTGTTTCTGGTGAACCGGGTGCTCACCCGCAAGGGCTTCAAGGTCACGGTGTTTACCGACCCGCTTGAGGCCAAAGAGGCCCTGCAAGAACAGCCCGGCGTGTACGACCTGCTGGTGACCGACTACAACATGCCCGGCTACAGCGGTGTGGACCTGCTGCGCGACGCCAAGACCATACGCCCGGACCTGCCGGTGGCGCTGGCCTCCGGCTACGTCACGCCTGAAATCGAGCAGCGCGCCCTGCAAGAAGGCGCCAGCGCCCTGATTTACAAACCCAATGATGTGAACGAGCTGTGCGAAACCGTGCAGCGCCTGATCCGCAACCACGATGCACAGCCCTGACGACCACTACAACCCGCCTGCCCAGACCGAGCTGCCTGTGGTGTACGTGGACGATGCCATGCTGGTACTCAACAAACCCGCCGGCCTGCTGACTGTGCCCGGCCGGGGCGAAGCCAAGCAGGACTGCCTGAGCAAGCGCGCGCAAGACGCCTACCCCGAAGCCCTGATCGTGCACCGGCTGGACCGAGACACCTCCGGGCTGGTGGTCATGGCGCGTGGCATTGTGGCGCAGCGGGCCATCAACCTGTCTTTTGAGAAGCGGCTGGTGGACAAGCGCTACGAGGCCGTGGTCATCGGCCTGCTGCCGATTAGCGACAGCTGGCAGGAGATTGACCTGCCCCTGCTCGTGGACTGGCCCAACCGCCCCAAGCGCACCGTCAATTACGCAGAAGGCCAGCAAGCCCTCACCCGCTGGCGCTGCATCGGGGTGGATACCGCGCGGGGCTGCTCCCGCGTGGAGCTGGAGCCGGTCACCGGCCGCACCCACCAGCTGCGGGTGCATATGCAGGCACTGGGCCACCCCATGCTGGGCGACACCCTGTATGCCACACCCGAGGCGCTGGCGCTGTCGGACCGGCTGCAACTGCACGCCCGCACCCTGTCCATTCCCCACCCGGTGAGTGGGCAGGTGGTGGAATTCAGCGCACCGGTGCCGTTTTAAGCCCCGGCCACCGGCACAGCCGGGGGGCAGCGCCTAAAATGAAGCGGTGACCCAACTACTCAACGCTGACCTCCATTGCCACTCCGTGGTGTCCGATGGCACGCTCACCCCCGAAGCCCTGGCGGAGCGCGCCAAGGCCAACGGCGTGCAACTCTGGGCCCTGACGGACCATGACGAAATCGGCGGCCTGCAGCGCGCACGCGACGCCGCCCATGCCCAAGGCATGCGCTACCTCACCGGGGTCGAGATTTCCGTGACGTTTTTGCACCAGACCGTGCACATCGTCGGGCTGGGCTTTGATGCGAGCAACAACGAGCTGCGCCAAGGCCTGCAACGCACCCGGGGCGGGCGCAGAGAGCGGGCCATGGAAATGTCCGATGGGCTGGCCAAAGCCGGCATCCAAGACGCGTACGACGGCGCCCTGAAGTACGTGGGCAACCCCGAACTCATCTCACGCACCCACTTTGCCCGCTTTCTGGTAGAGACCGGGGTGTGCAAAGACACCAACGAAGTCTTCCGCAAATACCTCACCGAAGGCAAACCCGGCTATGTGCCGCACCGCTGGGCCCTGCTCAAAGACGCGGTGCAGTGGATCACCCAAGCCGGCGGCATGGCGGTGATTGCCCACCCGGCGCGCTACAAGTTCAGCCCGAATGAAGAATTTGCGCTGTTCACCGAATTCAAGGGCCACGGCGGCCAGGGGGTAGAAGTGGTGACCGGCAGCCACTCGGTGCCCGAATACCAAATTTACGCCAGCACCGCCAAAGAGTTTGGCCTGGCCGCCTCGCGCGGCAGCGACTTTCACAGCCCCGACGAGAGCCACACCGAGCTGGGCACTCTGCCCCCTTTGCCCGTTGGCCTCACCCCCGTGTGGGAGTTGCTGAGCTCCCGTATCCAATAAACCCGCATCACCGGCGCTCCTGCGCCCCACCGCCATGGCGCAGTATTTCGACGTTCACCCCGACAACCCCCAGCCCCGGCTGCTCAAGCAGGCGATTGCCCTGCTGGAGAAAGGCGGTATTCTGGCCGTGCCCACCGACTCCAGCTACGCCCTGGTCTGCCACCTCGACGACAAGGCTGCAGCCGACAAACTGCGCACCATCCGCGGGGTGGACGACAAGCACCACCTCACCCTGCTGTGCCGCGACCTGAGCGAGCTCGCCAACTACGCGCGGGTGGACAACAAGCAATACCGCCTGCTCAAGGCCGCCACACCGGGCGCCTACACCTTCATTCTGGAAGCCAGCAAAGAAGTGCCGCGCCGCGTGAGCCACCCTTCGCGCAAAACCATCGGCCTGCGGGTGCCCGAGCACCATGTGCTCCAGGAGCTGCTAGCGCTCTACGGATCTGCGCTGCTAGCTACTACTTTGATAGCAAAAGGCGAAACCGAGCCGCTCAATGACGCCCATGACATCCGCGATCGCTACGAGCACCAGATTGCCGCCGTGATCGACGCTGGCGCCTGCGCTCTGGAGCCCACCACGGTGGTGGACCTCACCGGTGATGAGCCCGAGCTGATCCGCCAGGGCGGCGGAGACCCTGCCCGCCTCGGGCTCTGAGGCGCAACAGGTATCCTGTTTTTATTCCAACCGAGAAGACCCCCCCTGTGGACTTTGCACACCTGATTCAAACCGTTGCCATTTATGCCCTGCCGGTGCTGTTCGCCATCACGGTGCACGAGGCCGCGCACGGCTATGCGGCGCTGTACTTTGGCGACAAGACCGCGTGGTCGCTGGGCCGCATCACCCTCAACCCCGCCAAACACATCGACCCGGTGGGCACGCTGCTCATGCCGCTGCTCTTGTACTTTGCGACCTCGGGGGCTTTTTTGTTCGGCTATGCCAAGCCGGTGCCAGTGCGCTTTGGCAACCTGCGCAACCCCAAGCGCGACATGATCTGGGTGGCCCTGGCCGGCCCGGGCGCCAACCTGCTGATGGCGCTTGCCTGGGGCATTGCCATGTACCTGCTCGCAGGCGCGGGGGTCACCGAACCCTTCTTCCTCAAAATGTGTGAGGGCGGCGTGCTGGTGAATGTGGTGATGTTTGCCTTCAACCTCTTCCCCATGCCCCCGCTGGACGGCGGCCGCATTCTGGTGGGGCTGCTGCCGCTCAAACAAGCGCTGGCCTTCTCGCGCATTGAGCCCTGGGGCTTCTTCATCGTGATGGCGCTGGTGATTGCCGGCATACTGAGCACGCTGTGGATGCAACCCGTGATGGGGCTGACCTTCGGCCTGCTGGACCTGCTGCTGACCCCGTTTTCCCTGCTGGCGCGCTAAGCTGCGCACGCCCTGTGATCTGACCCCTGATTTGACTGACTGATTTGCACCCATGAGCACTGTTCGCTTTCTCACCGGCATCACCACCTCCGGCACGCCCCACCTGGGCAACTATGTGGGCTCCATCCGCCCCGCCGTACGCGCCAGCAAAACACCGGGCGTGGAGAGTTTTTACTTTCTGGCCGACTACCACGCGCTCATCAAAATCGACGAACCCGAGCGCATCCAGCGCTCCACCCTGGAAATTGCGGCCAGTTGGCTGGCTGCGGGTCTGGACCCGTCGCATGTGACCTTTTACCGCCAGAGCGATGTGCCCGAAATTCCCGAGCTCACCTGGTTTTTGACCTGCGTGACCGGCAAGGGCGTGCTCAACCGCGCCCACGCCTACAAGGCATCGGTGGACAAGAACACCGCTGCCGGCGTGGACCCGGACGCGGATGTGACCGCCGGCCTCTTCATGTACCCGGTGCTCATGGGCGCGGACATTTTGATGTTCAACGCCCACAAGGTGCCTGTGGGCCGCGACCAGATTCAGCACATTGAGATGGCGCGCGACATGGCCGCCAGCTTCAACCACCGCTACGGTGAGCACTTTGTGCCACCTCAGGCCGAGATTGAAGAATCCGTCGCCACCTTGCCCGGCCTGGACGGCCGCAAGATGAGCAAGAGCTACGACAACACGATTCCGCTTTTCAGCAGCCGCGAGCAGCTCAAAAAGCTGATTGCCGGCATCAAAACCGACTCCCGCGCGCCCGGCGAGCCCAAAGACACCGAGGGCTCGGCCCTGTTCCAGATTTACCAGGCCTTCGCGTCGGAAGAAGAAACCGCCAAGCTGCGCCAGGCCTACGCCGAGGGCATTGCCTGGGGCGATGCCAAAACCATCCTCTTGGAGCGCATTGACCAAGAGATTGCGCCCATGCGCGCCGCCTACGAAAACTACATGGCCCACCCGGAGAAGGTCGAGGCGCTGCTGCTGGCCGGCGCCACCAAGGCCCGCGCCATTGCCACCCCCTTCATGGCCCAGCTGCGCAGCGCCGTGGGCTTGCGCCGCCTGAGCGCGGCTGCACAAAACACAGCCGCGAAGGTGGAAAAAGTGGCGCTGGCGTCCTTCAAGCAATACCGCGAGAAAGACGGCCAGTTCTACTTCAAGCTCGCCGCTGCGGACGGCACCGTGCTGCTGCAAAGCAAGGCCTTTGCGTCTGGCAAAGACGCCGGCCAAGCCATTGCGCAACTGCAGCGCGAAGGTGCTGCCGCCCTGAACACCTTGGCTGGCGCCCTGGAGCCGCTGGATGCAGCCGGCACAAGCACTGCCAGCGCAGCCATCGACGCACTGGCAGCCGCTGCCGCAGAAGCGGCCAAGGAAAAAGCAGCCAAGGCGCAGGCTTGATACGCTATTGATTTAGTAGCTACTCGCGCAAGCAGCGCGGGCGCTAGAGGCCATTTTTATTCATACCCAGGACGGAGCCAGACCATGAGTGACTTTCCCAAAGACATTTACACCGAACCCTTTTCCGTGGATGTGAACACCCTGGCCAACCTCGGCCCGCTGCGCGCCATGGCCGGTGTGTGGGAAGGCATGCGCGGCCTGGATGTGAAGCCCAAGGCCGAAGGCCCCAAAAAGCAGGCGTTTCATGAGCGCATTGAGCTGCAGCCCATTGACCCGCAAACCAACGGGCCCCAGTTGCTCTACGGCCTGCGCTACCACACCCATGTCACCAAGCCGGACCAGGTCAAGACCTACCACGACCAGGTGGGCTACTGGCTGTGGGAGCCGGCCACCGGCACCATCATCCACACGCTGACCATCCCGCGCGGGCAGGTGGCCATGGCAGCCGGCCAGGCCAGCGCCGATGCCACCGAGTTTGAATTGGTCGCCACCCACGGGCTGGACACCTATGGCATTTGCTCGGCACCGTTTTTGCAGCACGCCTTCAAGACCACGGAGTTCCGCATCAAAGTGACGATCCACGCCGATGGCACCTGGAGCTATGACGAAGACACGGTGCTGCAGATTCTGGGCCGCGACGAGCCTTTTCACCACACCGACCGCAACACCTTGCACAAGGTGGCCGAGCCTACGCCCAACCCGCTGGCGCGCTAAGCCGGCGTCAACGCCAACGCCCTGATTCGCCTCAGGGTGCCAGCACCCGCACTTGCAGCAGGCGCCGTGCCTCGGCGCTGCCCTCGCTGCTGAAGCTGCCTTGGCGGGCCGGCGCATTGCCGGTGGCGGCAATCGTGACCCACTGGCCCAAAGGCGTGGTTACCGTGGTGCTGAGCTGGTTGCGGGTCTGGCGCGGCATGTCGGCGTTGTGCTGCACGGCCATATCGGCCTGCTGCACATCGACCTCCACCGTCGCATCCTTGTTGCCACCCGGCCAGCGCGGCGTGACGGTAATGCTCTGACCCACGTCAAACCACTGCACCGACTGACTCACACCGCCGCCGCTGCTAGTCACCGAAGTCCCGCCGGAACTGATACTGTTGCTCTGGCTGCTGGCGGACTGCACCCACTGCATGGGCACCGACTGGTTCATGCGCAGGCTGCCTTTTTCACCATTGCGCACCTGGATTTTTTGCGGCGCCATCAAAGGCACATCGGGTTTGGTGCCAAAACGGGTGGCGCCGTCTTCGCGCCCATCCTCCACCTGACGCAGCTCTACCGTGAGGTCGCGCTTAGGCAGTTGGGCGTAAGACAGGGTGGCGCTCAGGGCGCCGGCCAAGCAGAAAATCAGGAATCGCGAGGACATGCGCGCATTGTTCCACGCACCCGCGTGAGAAGCCAGCCCGCCGGGCTCCTGTGAAGCCGCCAACAGGCGGGCAAACACGGGCTATTCAATCTTCAGGTTTTGGGTGCGCACCACGTCGCGCCAGGCGCGGTAGTCCGCCTCGATAAAGCGGGTCTGTGCGGCCGGTGTGCCGGGGGTGGCGTCTACGGCATCCAGCTTGAAGCGGGCTTGCACCTCGGGCAGAGTCACCACCTTGTTCAGGGCGGTGTTGAGTTTGTCGATCACTGCTGCCGGTGTGCCTGCGGGGGCGGCCAGGGCAAAGTAGTTTTGCACGTCAAACCCCTTGAAGCCGGCCTCTGCCATGCTGGGCACCTCGGGCATGGCGCTGGAGCGCTTGGCACTGGTCACGGCCAGCGGCTGGATACGCCCCTCTTTGATCAGCGGCAGCAAGGCCGGGATGGTGCCGGTCACCAGTTGCACCTGGCCGGACATCATGTCCATGGCTGCTGGCGCCACGCCGCGGTACGGAATATGGGTAATAAAGGTACCGGTTCGGGACTTGAGCAGCTCCAGCACCAGGTGATTGACGCCACCCGCACCGGCCGAGCCGTAGTTCAGCACGCCGGGCTTTTGCTTGGCATAGGCCACCAGCTCCTGCATGGTGCGAATACCGGTCTGGTGGTTGGTGGCCCACACCAGGGGGCCACTGGCAATCATGCCCACCGGGGTAAAACTCTTGATCGGGTCGTAACCCGCCGTCGGCAGGGATGCGGCCACCGTCGTGAAGGGGGACGCCACCAGCAGCAAGGTGTAGCCATCGGCCGGCTGCTGCGCCACATACTGGGTGCCGATGGCCCCCGAGGCACCGGTGCGGTTTTCCACCACAAAGCTGCCGCCCATGACCTCGCCGAGCTTTTGCGCCATCAGGCGGCCCATGGCATCGGTGCCCGCGCCGGGCGCAAAAGGCACGACGATTTTGACGGGCTTCTCGGGAAAACTGACTTGGGCCGCGGCACCGCCCATCATCCACGCTGTCGTCAGCGCCATCACCACACGCCGACGTTGAAAACCTTGAACCACGCTATGCACTCCAAAACTAGTCTGGGCCCGAGTGTGACACCGGTCTATTGCGCGAGGATGACAGCGCCCGCCCTCGGGTTACGATGCGCAGCATTTCATCCACCCGAGAACCCCACCATGGCCCGCTTGCCTGTTCGTCTCCGTACCCTGCTCACTGCGGCAACCACAACCGCACTCCTGGCCGCCGCCCCCGCCCATGCCGGCGTGTATGGAGATGAGCTCACCAAGTGCCTGGTGCGCTCCACCGCCCAGGAAGACCGCACGCAACTCGCGCAATGGATGTTCGCCGTGATGTCTTTGCACCCGGAGGTCAGCCGCAACGCCAACTTCACGGACGCCCAGCGCCTCGAAATCAACAAAAACGCGGCAGCCCTGTTTGAACGCCTGCTGACGCGCGCCTGCGTCGCCGAAGCCCGCGAAGCCATCAATTACGAAGGCGCTGCTGCCTTCCAAAGCAGCTTCCAGACCCTGGGCCAAGTGGCGGCCCGCGAGCTGCTCTCCAACCCACGGGTGAACGCTGGCGTAGCCGAGCTCAGCCGCTACTTGGACAACAAAAAGCTCGAAGCCACATTGGGTACCACCAAGTAAACAGCAATAGGCATGAAAAAAGCCTGCATTCCGGTGGGAATGCAGGCTTCATCATTTGGCGGAGAGGGAGGGATTCGAACCCTCGGTAGGGTCGCCCCTACGCTTGATTTCGAGTCAAGTACATTCGACCACTCTGCCACCTCTCCTGACTTCGCATCGGTCGAAACGAAGCAGCGATTCTAGCAGGCCCGGCGGCCTGCTCTGCCAACTCAGGCCTTGAGCACGTCCACACCGCCCATGTAGGGGCGCAGTACTTCGGGCACGGTGATGCTGCCGTCGGCGTTCTGGTGGTTTTCGAGCACGGCCACCAGCGCGCGGCCCACGGCCAGACCGGAGCCGTTCAGGGTGTGCACCAGTTCGTTCTTGCCCTGCGCGTTCTTGAAGCGGGCCTGGAGGCGGCGTGCCTGGAAGGCCTCGCAGTTGGAGACCGAGCTGATTTCGCGGTAGGTATTTTGGGCGGGCAGCCAGACCTCGAGGTCATAGGTCTTGGCGGCGCCAAAGCCCATGTCGCCGGTGCACAAGCTCATCACGCGGTAGGGCAAGCCCAGCTTTTGCAGGATGGCTTCGGCGTGGCGGGTCATCTCTTCGAGGGCTTCGTAGCTCTTCTCCGGGTGCACGATTTGCACCATTTCCACTTTGTCGAACTGGTGCTGGCGGATCAGGCCGCGGATATCGCGACCGCCGCTGCCAGCTTCAGAACGGAAACACGGAGTGTGTGCGGTGAGCTTGATGGGCAGGTCGCTCTCGGCAGACACCACATCGCGCACAAAGTTGGTCAAAGGCACTTCGCTGGTGGGGATCAGGTAGAGCGCGGTGTTGTCATCGCCGCCGTCCTGGCCGCCCTTTTTGGCAGCGAACAGGTCTTCTTCAAACTTGGGCAGCTGGCCGGTGCCGCGCAGGCTGTCGCCATTGACGATGTAGGGCGTGTAGCACTCGGTGTAGCCATGTTCTCCAGTTTGGGTGTCCAGCATGAACTGCGCGAGTGCACGGTGCAGGCGGGCAATCTGACCCTTCATCACGGTAAAGCGCGAGCCGGTGAGCTTGACGCCCATCTCAAAGTCCAAGCCCAGCGGCTGGCCCAAATCCACATGGTCTTTGACTTCAAAGTCGAAGGTCTTTGGCGTGCCCCAAGTGCGGGCCACCACGTTGCCGGATTCGTCTGCTCCCACGGGCGCGCTTTCGTGCGGCAGGTTGGGTACAGCCAGCAGCATTTTTTCCATCTCGGCTTGAATGGCATCCAAGCGGGTGGCAGAGGCTTCCAGCTCGGCTTTCAGGGTGCCGACTTCGGCCATGGCGGCGTCGGCTTCTGCATGTTGGCCCTTGCCTTTGAGCATGCCGATCTGCTTGCTCACGCTGTTGCGCTTGGCCTGCAGTTCTTCGGTGCGCATCTGGATGGTTTTGCGCTCGGCTTCCAGCGCCTTGAACGCGTCCACATTCAGAAAGGCTTGGGGGTTCTTGCGGGTCAGCAGGCGGGCAACCGCCGAGTCAAGGTCTTTGCGCAGCAGGGTAATGTCTAACATGGTGTTTCTATTTTCTTAATCAAATCAGGCTCTAGCCCTCTATTTTATTGCGCAAGTAGCTACGTATTTCATAGCAACTCACCAAAGCTTCATGCGTCCAGCTTCAGGCCCTTGGGCAGCGGGAACTTCACGGTTTCTTCAATGCCGTCCATCTTGCGCACCGACACGGCGCCCAGCGCCTTGATGCGGTCGATCACGGCCTTCACCAGAATCTCGGGGGCGCTGGCGCCAGCTGTCAGGCCGACGCGGGAGCGCCCTTCAAACCACTCCGGCTTGAGCTCATCGGCGTTGTCCACCATGAAGCTATCAGTGCCCAGTTTTTTGGCCACTTCGCGCAGGCGGTTGCTGTTGGAGCTGGTAGGGCTACCCACCACGATGACGATGTCCACCTGCGGGCTCATCACCTTGACCGCGTCCTGGCGGTTCTGGGTGGCGTAGCAAATATCTTGCATCTTGGGCTTCTTGATCAGCGGGAAACGGGCAACCACCGCATCGGTAATCTCTGCCGCATCGTCCACGCTCAGGGTGGTTTGGGTGACCACCGCCAGCTTGTCGGTCTGGCCGGGCTGGATGCGAGCCACATCGGCCACGTCTTCCACCAGATGAATGCCGCTCTCCAGCTGACCCATGGTGCCTTCCACCTCGGGGTGGCCCTTGTGGCCGATCATGATGAACTCATAACCTTCCTTGTGCAGCTTGGCCACTTCCACATGCACTTTGGTCACCAGAGGGCAGGTCGCGTCAAATATCTGGAAACCCCGGCGCTCAGCCTCACGCTGTATGGCCTGGCTCACGCCGTGGGCCGAGAACACCAGCGTGGCGCCCGGCGGTACATCGTCCAGCTCTTCAATGAAGATGGCGCCGCGCTCTTTGAGGTCGTTTACCACATAGGTGTTGTGCACGATCTCGTGACGCACGTAGATAGGGCGGCCGAACTTGGCCAGGGCGCGCTCCACGATTTCAATGGCGCGGTCTACGCCGGCACAAAAGCCACGTGGCTCAGCCAGAAGGATTTCTTGAGGCATGGCAGGCGTTGTCATAGCACCCCGATCAGCTGCACTTCAAACGTGACCGGCTGGCCGGCCAGCGGGTGGTTGAAGTCGAACAACACCGCGCGCTCCGCGCCTTCGCCACGCAGTTGCAGCACCACGCCTGCAAACTGCCCTTGGCCATCGGGCGTGGGGAACTGCACCACATCGCCCACGTTGTAGGTCTCCAGCGGGTCGCCCATCTGGGTTAGTACCTTGCGGGCCAGCCATTGCTGCATATCGGGGTTGCGCTCGCCAAAAGCGGCCCCTGCGGGCAACTCAAACGTGGCGCGGGCGCCCTCTTCCATGTCCATCAAACAGGCTTCAACAGCGGGGGAGAGTTCGCCGGTGCCCAAGCTCAGGGTGGCGGGCTTGCCGTCGAAGGTGTTGATGATGTCCCCGGCGGGGCCGCCCAGGCGGTAATGCAAGGTAAGAAAGGAGCCCGGCTGAACCCGGGGAAGCGTGCTGGTCATAGAAATCCCGTTGAACTGGGCTCTATTGTAGAAAGGCAGGTCTGATAACCCCATATAGCGCTGGCTTGGCACAGCACTTTTGCTACAAATTTCGCAGCTACTCGCGCAGTACCAGTCAGGACTAGAGGCCTATTTTTCTTGTGCTTTGATGGTGATGCCGCGGCGTTGCAGCTCGGCTACCATGCGCTGAGCGTTAGGGTTGCCCTGGCCAGCAAGTGCCTGCGTGGCCTTGACCAAGGCATCACCTTGCGCGCGCAACTTGGCAGCATTTTCCAGCGTGGGGACCATTGCCGTGGATTGGGCGCTAAGTTGGTTGCGCTCAGCTACCAGTTGCACGGTCTGAAAGCTCAGCCAGCCCACTAGCGCTACGCCCATCAACAATAAAGGGATAAAAGGACTGTAGGGCCTATGGGTTGCGTTTGTTAGCGCGTTCATGGTCGTGCTCATTGCTTCTTGGCCGGGGCAGTTTCAGCGGCAGGCGCTGCATTAGTTGTGACTCTCAAGCCCAGATTGCCAAGCATATCAATCACTGCGCGGTCGTTGTCTTTGACTGCCCACTGCGCCAAGGAAGTGGCGATATTGGTGTAGATACCCTCCAGCTGGCCTGTCTGCTGCAAGTAGGCTTGCTTTTGGGCCAGTTCAGCCTGTACAGCTTGGTTAGCGGTAAACATCACGCCATTCGCTACTGCCAGCGCAATGGCCGCACCACCCAAGGTGGCGCTCAGAAAGTATTGGGTTTTGGTCAACATAGTTACGCCTATTGAACCACTGCGCGGCGGCGACGTGCCACTGCGCCCAGCAGCGCCAAACCAGCCAGCAGCATGGCGTAGGTTTCTGGTTCAGGTACTGCGGTCACGCTCAATGTGCCGTCTATGGCCAAGTGTGAAAAGTCCAGTTTAGTGCGATCGTAGCCGGCCACCGTGATTTTGGAATAACCATCTGCCGCAGTGCCGAAGGAGCCACTGAAGGTATTGAACCCAAACAGCGCAAAACTGCTGCCTGCCAAGGGCACATATCCGTTGCCAAACACCAGATTCAGTTTGCCGTTGAAGGTGAGCGTGTTGATGCTGACCAATTGGTCGTAATGGGTACCAGGGGTGCTGCCAAAGATTTCCATGTTCAGTACTGATGCGGTATCAAAGGTGGCGTTACCACCGTTGAAGCTCACCGCTGCCGGACTGTTGCCGGGGTTGAAGGCGGCTTTGAAATCAATGTTGCCGGCGTAGCTGCCTGCGCCGTTGACATCGTTCACAAAGCTCAATGTGCCTGCACTGCCAACTACGCTGCCGTTGTTGGTGAAGTTGCCTTGGATGGTGCTGTTGCCGTTGAAGTTGAGGCTGTTGCCGTTGGTCAGATTAGCGCCGTTGACCGTGCTCAGATTGCCGCCTGCGCCCAGGTTGGTGGCCATGCCCAGTTGGGCCTTGTCTGCGGACAACAGCACTACTTGTTGGCTACCCACGTTCAACGTGCCGCCAAAGGTGTAGCCGCCGTTAGAGTCCAAATTGCCCAATGTCAATGCGCCACCGCTGGCGGTGATGGTGTTGGCAGCGCCACCGGTGATGTTGCCCGCTACCAGACCGCGACCAATCAGGGTACCGGTATTGGACAAATTAACTGCACCGCTACTAACTAGGCGGATTCAACCGGTCGTCGCAACACCTTCAATCAGGAGGTGTTTATGGGGCGACCCGCAGGATGGATGAAGCAATTGACAGGGAGAGACGCGATGCGCTCTCCGGGGGCTCCTTCGCTTCGGC
>NZ_VAHD01000003.1 GCF_005876985.1 Rhodoferax bucti | reverse complement strand
GCGTTCAGTTACCAGCTTTACAGCTTCAACCTTGAACTCCCGGCTGAATTGCCTTCTCGTTGCCATTTGCAATCTCCTGTTTCATCGACAACCTTAACAAAGTGTCTTTGAAACCGGCAGCAGCCCATTCAGGCGGAGATGGGTGCATCGTCATCAATTGACCCGACACGCTCCCACTTGAATGAAACCTTAGTGGGGCCGCTAACCCCTGATGCTGTGGCGCAGCTCGCCAAAGACCTGATGGGAACGGCAGGGCTTACAACCCTACGCAGAGACGCTGTGCTGGGCTTGGAACTCGTTTTCAGTCTGCCAGTGGCTCACGGCTTGAACGAGCGTGATTACTTCATGGCCTGCACTGCTTGGGCGGGTGGCCGCACGAATTCTCTCTTCGTATGAATACATGAACTACCTCCAGGTAGTCCAAGATTTTGTCCGCACCCCCGACTGTCAAATTTCGGTCGGCGGCAACAGAACATGCCTCTGCAAACATCCAACGAACCGGTTTGTTCCCCGCTATGTTGCTCCAACAGGCAGCTAGCGCCCGTAGATATTGCGCAAGAAGCTATATTTTTAATAGCAAAAGTAAATACTCAACCGTCGATCTTTCCACTCCGCATTTGTTTGATTCCGCTGCGTAGCGATTTGGCTTCGCGTCTGCGCTGGCGGGATGCGTAGGTGGGGCGGGTGGCTTTGCGTTGCAGTGGTTCTATGGCGGCAGCGTCGAGGATGGCGCGCAGGCGGTCGTAAGCGTCTTGCCGGTTGAGTTCGCGTGTGCGGTGTTGCTGGGCCTTGAGGACCAGTACCCCATCGCGGGTGATGCGGCTATCGGCGCTGTGCAGCAAGCGCTCTTTCATGGCGTCCGGCAAGGAGGAGGCAGGAATGTCGAAGCGCAAGTGGATGGCGCTAGAGACTTTGTTGACGTTCTGCCCGCCGGCGCCTTGAGCCCGGATGGAGATGAGCTGCGCTTCCGCAGCAATACGGTCAAAAAGAAAAGCCACGGTAGGGTGTTGCGACGGTTAGACTGACCCGCACCATAACACCGCAGAACAAGGACTCCCCATGGCCAAAGGTCAACAAAAAACGAACAAAGAGTCCAAGAAACCCAAAAAAGACAGTGGATCCGTACCCAAACCGCTGTCCAGCGGAGAGCCGGTGCGTGCGACGGTGGTCACGGCCATCATGCCCCGTGGCAAGCTTAAAAATAAGGCCTGAACTTTCAGGCCTTGGGGTGTCAGAGCAGCGCTTGCGTTTCCGCGTAGGTGGGTGGCTGGCAACCCGCCCGTGAGCAGTTGATGGCAGCTGCCTGCATGGCTTCTTTCAATGTCTGGCTGACGCGGCCTTTGCCATCCGCATTCAGTACCCAGTCACCCAAGCAATTGCCCCAGAAGGTATCGCCTGCGCCCACGGTGTCCACTATCGTGGTTGCGGGTACGTCGGCGTCTGCCGATGCGCCGTCTACCTCCAACCATGCGCCTTCGCCACCAAAGGTGAGTGCAATGCGGCTGGTGCCGTGCTGACGGAAGAGTTGTGCGATCTCCGGGCCCTTGGCACGGCTGGGCGCGTGTACGCCTAGCAACTCCAAATCTTCATCGCTGGCTTTGATCCAGTCGGCCAGTTGCGCCACTTCTTTGACCGCTGCTACATACGCTGCCAAATCGGCAGCCAGTTTGGGGCGCAGGTTCACATCCACACTGATGGTCCAGCCCATGGCTTTGGCGCCACGCAGCACTGCAATCACTTTGGTGTGCTCCGGGGGTACCAGCAGCAGCGAGCCGGTGTGCAGCACGCCGGGGGTATGGCCTTTGAGCATGGCCAGCACAGAGGCTACGGTGTAGTCGCGGTCGGCAATGCCTTCGCGGTAAAAGCCGTAGCTGGGTTGGCCATTGGTAATCTGCACCACCGCCAACGACGTGGGCAAGCGGCTTTGGCCGGACAACACTTGTACGCCGTCTCTTTCCAGCTGTTGGGACATTTGTTGGCCGAACTTGTCGCTGGAGAACGGATTCACAAACCCGACAGATGCCCCACGCAGTGCGGCTGCGCGGGCCATGTTGTAGGGGCTGCCGCCCATGAAGGGGCGCAATGTGCCGTCTGCCTGCGAGAGGCAGTCCATCAATGCTTCGCCGAGTACCCAGATCGATGTGCTCATTTTTTCAAGAGTCGTTGACGACGGATCACGTCAATCCACACAGCCACGATCACCACCGCGCCGATGGCCATCATCTGTTTGAACTGCGAAATTTCCATCAGGTTCATGCCATTGCGGATCATGGTGATCAGCACGGCACCCAAGAGGCTGCCCCAGATACTGCCACGTCCGCCGAATAGGGAGGTGCCGCCCAAGATGACCGCCGCGATGGCGTCCAGCTCGAACATCTGGGCCATTTTGCCGCTGGACGAATCCATGCGAGCCATCAGCACCAGCGCACCCAGCGAGCAGCTTAAACCGGATACCACGTACACGCCTAACTTGTACCAGCGGATGTTGATACCGACTTGACGGGCCCCCATTTCGTTGGAACCCATGGCGTAGACGTAGCGGCCCAATTTGGTGCTGGAGAGGATGAACGCCATCACCACGAAAAAGATGCCGGTAATCCAGATGGGCATGGGCACACCCAGTATCTGGCCGTAGCCGATAAAGGGCAGGGGATCGGGCATGCCGGAGTTGTCGAAGCCACCGGTGGACTCAAACGCCAAGCCGCGCCACAGCGTGAGGCCACCCAAAGTCACGATGAAAGAGGGGATGCCTACAAAGGCCACCAGGTAGCCGTTGAACACGCCCACCGCTGCGCCAATGGCGAATGCAGCGGCAATACATACATAGGGATTTATGCCCAGCTTGATCATCATGTGGCCGGCAAGAGCACCTGCCAGTGCAGTCAGTGCACCCACGGCCAAATCCACGCCGCCGGTCAAAATCACAAAGGTCTGGCCACCGGCCAGCAAGGCGATGACGGAAGCCTGCACCAGAATGTTGGACAAATTGCCTGTGGTCAAAAAGTAGGGCGATGCAACGGTCAGCAAGGCTCCCAGGACCAAAACGGCGACAAGGGCTCCATACCATTCCTGGCGGGTGATGGACTTCATGGATTCATTTCCTCAAATAAAAAATGACGACCGCCCGAAAGCGGTCGCCTGCGCCCGGCAGCGATCCGCCGGGCAGGGGTCATACCAACTTACTTGGCCTTCATGAACTGGGCTACGCCGGAGTCCTTGGCGAACTGGTCCACATTGGAGGGCAGTACCAGGAAGGAGCCGGTGTCGATACGGGCCTCGACTTTTTTGCCTTCAGCAGCAGCGATGGCGGTTTCCACGCCCACTTGGCCGATTTTGGCCAGCATTTGCGCGGCGTTGGCGGACTGCCAGCCTTGCTTCATCATGTCCAGGCCGCCGGGGGAGCCGTCAAAACCAGCGATCATGACTTCGCCGGCCTTTTTACCCGCTGCCATCAGCGCTGCCTTGGCACCCAGGGCGCCGCCGTCCCATGCGCAGGCAATCACTTTCACGCCGGGGTTGGCGCGCAAGGCGGTTTCCACGCCGTTTTGGGCCATGGTCTGGTCCCAGGTGGTGGAGACTTCCACCACTTTCACGTTTTTGCGCTTGGCATTCAGGCCGTCCAGAAAGCCCTTTTTGCGCTCTTGACCGGTAGATTGGCCCAGGTCACCAGTGATGTAGATCACGGTGTCACCATCTTTGACTTGGCCGGCAGCCCAGTCGCCTTGCACCATGGCAGCCTTGATGTTGTCGGTGGCTACGTAAGAGGTGATCTTGGCGCCAGTGATGCCTGTGTCCACCGCCACTACCTTGATGCCAGCAGCCAATGCCTTGTTGATGGCAGGGGCGATGCCTGCGCTGTCCACGGGGGCGATCGCGATCGCGTTCACCTTGCGGGTGATCATGTCTTCCACGATGGCCAATTGCTTGGACAGTTCGCCTTTTTCAGCGGCCAATTCAATGAACTTCACACCGGCTTTTTGCCCGGCCTTTTTGGCGCCACCGTTGATCAGCGTCCAACCTTCGTTGGTGTTGCCGTTGGTGATGTAGGCAATAGTGGTTTCTGCCATCGCGGCAGACATCAGGCCGGCGGTGGCCATGGCGATGGCCAAGCGGCCCAACATGCGTTTGGTGATCATTCGTTATCTCCGTTGTAGGTTGAATTAGCAGCCGAGGTGGATTCCGTAGCGTGCTGGGAACGAATTACAGCAGAGTTTCATTTAATTAAATCTAGTAGTTTTACTAATACGATCGACGTCATCTTTCTGGCATGCTTGCGTCCAATTTCCCGAAATGAGTCCACCATGACAACTCCTCAGCCCGTCCTGCAGATCAAGAATCTGACCAAACACTACGGCGGCGTGAAAGCGCTGACCGATGCAAACTTCCGCCTGCTACCCGGTGAGCACGCCGCCATCGTGGGTGACAACGGTGCCGGCAAAAGCACGTTTGTGCGTTTGATTACCGGGGTGGAGCAGCCTAATTCCGGCGACATCACGCTGGACGGTCAGAGCGTGCACTTCAGCTCACCGCTGGATGCGCGGGATCAGGGGATTGAAACCGTTTACCAAACATTGGCCTTGGCCGAAGACCTCGATGTGCCGGCCAACATCTTTCTGGGCCGCGAGCTCACCCGCCTGTCGCTCGGCCCTTTGTCGGTCCTCAACCACAAGGCCATGCGGGAACAGTCAGCCACCATGCTGTCGACCACAGGGGTGAAGATTCAAGACATGTCGGAAAGCCTGCGCGGCATGTCCGGCGGCCAGCGCCAGTGCGTGGCGATTGCTCGGGCTGCCGGTTTCGCCAAAAAGCTGATCATTCTGGACGAGCCCACCGCGGCATTGGGTGTGGCAGAGACGGCCCGGGTGGAAGAGATTGTTAAGGGCCTGAAGAAGCAGGGCATTCCGCTCATCATCATCAGCCACAACCTGCGCCAGGTGTTTGATCTGGTGGACCGGATTTGGGTGTTCCGCCAAGGGCGCATTATTTGCAGTCGCTTGACCAAGGAGACCAATCCGGAAGAAATTGTGGGCCTGATCACCGGCGCCATTGATCCGGCGACTTTGCGTTCTGAGGAGGCCGTCGCATGCTGAAAGGTCTGGACCCCCTGTTGACGCCCGAGTTGTTGATGCACTTGTCTGCCATGGGGCATGGCGAGTGGGTTGCTGTGGTGGATGCCAATTTCACCGCCGATTTTCTGGGCAAAGGCAAGGCGCTGGTGCGTTTGCCCGGCCACAGCTTGGAGCGGGTGAGCCAAGCGGTGCTGTCGGTGTTTCCCTTGGCCGAAGACGTGGCGTGCCCGGCCGCCTATATGCAGGTGTGTCACAGCCCCGAGGGCCACAAAACTGCTGCGCAAACATCGGTAGTGGCTTTGCTGGAGCGAGAAGGTGTTGCTGCGAACCGGTTTGAGGCCGTGGAGCGTTTCGCGTTTTACGACAAGATCAAGGGCGCCAGCGTCATTGTGCAAAGCGGAGAAGTGACGGCCTACGGCAACGCCATGTTTTGCAAAGGCGTTATTCTTTGAGGGCTTGGCTGCGCAGGCAGCCCGTCAAAGAGGGAACCTATTTTGAAAATTTATCTCGATTCCGCGCGCACTGAAACATGGAGCCTGCCAGCAGGCTGCCCACCGGTGCAAGGTGTGACCACTAACCCGACGCTGGTATTTCAGGCCGGTTTGCCGGTGACCCTGCAAAGCTATCTGGGGCTGATTTCCGCAGTAGCGGACCAAGGGCTGCCAGAGCTCATGCTGCAGTTACCCGACAGCGATCCCCAGCAAGCCCGCGAATGGCTCAAGGTGCTGCAGCCAGCCGCCGCAGCACGCAAGGTACAACTTACGATCAAGCTGCCCTGTGCCCCCAACTGGGAGGCCTGTATTGACGCCGTCCAGGCCGAGCAACAGGGCATTTTGCTCACGGGCTTGTCTAACGCTGTGCAGTTGTTGTGGGCCCAGCACAAAGGTGTGCAGTACGTCGCTCCGTATGTGGGGCGTTTGGTCAACGACGGGCGCAACGTCTGGGCGTTGATGGAGGCGTGTGTGGCGGTTCAGCCCCATGGGCCGCAGCTATTGGCTGCCAGCATCAAAACCCCGGAAGTGCTGGCCCAGTTGATGGCGGTGGGCGCGGCGGCGGTCACGCTGCCACCCGCGAGTCTCGCAGCGTGGTGCACGGATGCACTGACGCAAACTGCGGTTCAGCAGTTCGAGAGCGATATTCAATCGAGTTTGAAATTGGGCGCCAAGTAAACCGGCGCTGCACCATGCAAAAAGGGGCCTTGAGCCCCTTTTTGCATGGGGTGGATCACAGCTTGTTCATCCGGCTGTCCAGCGGGCTGACAAAGGAGTTCAGCTCCCAGCCGGAAGGCAACCGGCTTTCCTGAAAGTCGCCGCCAGCCAAGGGTGTAAAGCCGGAGGCGGTTTCTGCGGACTTGCTTTGCCGTCTGCGGGTCACCGCAGCTTGCAGGTGCTCGCGCACGTCCTGGAAGCGGCCGTCGAGCGGCTTTTCGGCCATCATGGCGGCATGTTCGCCGAGGAAGGCGGTACGAATCTGCGTGAGGTGCGGCAGATTGTCCGGGTCAACCACCCAGTAGCGGATGTTGCATTGGTCCAGCAACGTGTGCTTGAGCGTTTGGTTGCCCAGCGACAAACCGTGGGGCCCCGGGACGTCTACGCACCCGATCACTTTGCCGTCCAGGCTGCAGATGGTGAAGGTGCAATACACCCCGTTGAGCAATTTGTACCAGTGGGTGGCTTCTGTTTGCGATACAGGCACGGTAAACCGGGTGACCGGCAACTTGACCAGAACCTGGTGGTCAAACATGACCTTGGTGAGCCACAGCCATACTTTGCGCTCCCGGCTGTTGACCAAGGGGCGTGCTTTTAGCGGCCAAACCGCCGGAATTTTGCGACGCTGGCGTTGCAAATAGCGGCTGCGCCAATAGAAGGCGGCGAGGCCGAGCAGCAGCCCGCCAAGAAATGAAAAAAACATAGCAACACCCTGGATGTGAGGCCTTCATGCGAGGCCTTTAGTTATGGCAAAAGTTTAAACCGCTTTTGCCATTCCCACTACTGGCAATGCCAAGCGGGTTGGGGCGCCAGGTTGCCGTGGGCGTCTGGAGCCTAGTTTTTGTAAATGAGCCGCACGTCGTCCAAGTGGGTCAGCAGCAGCTCTACCAATGCCGGGTCGAAGTGCTTGCCGGATTCCTGGCGGATGTAGTCCAGCGCCTTGTCCAGATCCCAGGCGGGTTTGTAGCAGCTGGCGCACACCAGAGAGTCGAGTACGTCCGCAATCGCGGAAATGCGTCCTGGCAGGCTGATAGCCGCACCGGCCAAGCCGGCAGGGTAGCCGCTGCCATCCCAGCGCTCGTGGTGTTCCTGGGCAATCTGGGCGCCCAAGGCATGTATGCGGGTGCTGGACTGCGACAAGAGCGTATGCCCTTCGCTGGCATGGGTGCGCATCACACGCCACTCGTCATCGGTCAGCGGGCCGGGTTTGGTCAGGATCTGGTCGGGAATACAGGCTTTGCCCACATCGTGCATGGTGGCCGCCACCCGGATCAATTCCACTTCAGCATCAGAGGCTCCGCCCAAGCGGGCGAGCAAGGCGGCGATATCGCCTACCCGCTCGGGGTGCTTGGAGGAGGCGCTGTCGCGTCGCTCGATCGCACCACCCAAGATCGAAATGGTGTCACGTTGGGTGCTTTCCGTCTCGTCGCGTAGCAGCAGGCTGTCATACGTAATGGCCACATTGCGGGAGAACAGCTCCAGCAGTTCCTGGGCCTGCTCGGTGATGGCCTCTGGGAACTCCATATAAATCAGGCTTTCACTTCCAGCCTTGGTACAAAAGTAGCCCGCGTAGTAGCGCTCACCATGGTGGCTGGCTTTCTCGGCCAGGGAACGCTTGATGGCGGCTTGCACCGCCGGCGGCAGGTTGGCTACCTGGTCGGCCACCATGAGCTGGGAGTAGGCGCTGGTGGCTGCCAGCACGCGCAATTGGCCATGGCCGATGTTGGCGGTGTAGGCACTCACGCGGCTGGCGCACAGGCCTTCGCCATTCAGGTCGAGCAGGTAGTTGAGCTGGGAGAGCACGGCAGAGGCAAAGCTGCGCAGGTTGTTGGAGTCGCAGACTTCGCTGATCGCTTCGATGGAGCGCACCAGGCCTTGGCGAGCATGCTCAATCCGCATCAAATCGCGATAGGCCCGCAAGCCTGCGTAAAACACGGTGATCAGCTTGCGCCGGGTGAGGTCGGTTTTTTCTTTGTAGTCGTTGATGTCGTAGTCGCGGATGACTTGCTCTTCCGGTGCCTGACCGGGTTGCCCGGTGCGCAGCACGATGCGGACATTGAGGTTGCGCAGCTCATCGCGAATGTGTTTGGCCAAGTCCAGCCCCGCGTGCTCGGACTCCATCACCACGTCCAGCAGGATCAGCGCAATATCTTGCCGCTGCTCCAGCACGGTCCGCGCCTCGGCGGCGCTGTAGCAGTGGGTGAACTGCAGGCCCCGGCCGTCCATTTCAAAGTCGGACATCACCAGCTTGGTGACTTCATGCACGGCAGGCTCGTCATCCACGATCAAGACCTGCCAGGGCACCACGGTATCGCGTTGCACCTCAGTTTCTTGCTCGTCGCTGAACACCAAATCATCGGTCATGGCACAGGTCCTCGTTGGAAACGAATCTTTCAAGTCTAGCGGATGTCACTGCCATACTACGCCCATGCAGTTACAGGAAATACTCTACACCCAAGGCTTCGGCACCCGCCGGGTCTGCGCCGGCCTGATTCAGCAGGGGCTAGTGCAAGTTTATATGCCCAATGAGGGTCCAGCGCCCGTCACCATTGTGCAAGCAGCTACTGAATTTGTAGCGGAAGGTTTGCGCTTCCGGGTGCAAGGCGTCGATTGGCCTTATGCCGAGCGGGCGTACCTCATGTTGCACAAGCCGGCAGGCACCGAGTGCTCGCAAAAGCCGTCTACCTACCCCAGCGTCTACACCTTGTTGCCCAGCCCGCTGCGCATGCGCCCGCAAAAAGCGGCGGTGCAAGGCGTGCAGGCCGTGGGCCGGCTGGACCAGGACACGACGGGCATGCTGCTGCTGACCGACGACGGCAAATTCATCCACCGCATGAGCTCACCCAAGCACCATGTACCCAAGGTGTACGAGGTCACGGTGAAGCACCCGCTGGATGACAAGCAGGTCAGCAAGTTACTCAGTGGTGTGGTGCTCGACGACGACCCCCAACCGGTGCGCGCTGCGGCCTGTGAGGCCGTGAGCGAGTTTCACCTGCGGTTGACGCTCACAGAAGGCAAATACCACCAGGTCAAGCGCATGGTGGCAGCGGTGAGCAACCGGGTCGAGGGCCTGCACCGCTCCCGCATCGGCGGTGTGTCGCTGCCTGCAGACCTGGCGCCGGGCCAGTGGCGCTGGCTGACGGAGGCGGAAATCGCGGCCGTGCAGGCCAAGGCGTAAGCAGATGAACGCCGTTCTGGACGCCTTCTGGCGCTCATTGATGTACTGCCTGCACCCTAGGGTGGTGCTGTGGTCCCTGATGCCGCTGGTGCTGATGATCGGCATCACCGCCGGCTTGGGCTATTTTTATATGGACGGCCTGCTGGCCTGGGTGGGGCGGGGGCTGGAGTCGCAGGACTGGCTGCAGGCCATGTGGGCATGGCTGGAGTCGGTGGGTTTTGGCAAACTCAAAATGGTGCTGGTGCCGCTGATCGTCATCTTGGTGTTGACGCCGGTAGTGGTGTCGGTCAGCCTGCTGGTGGTGGCCACCATGATGGCGCCGCAAATGGTGCAGCTGGTCGCCAAGCGGCGCTTTCCAGTGCTGGAGAAGTCGGGCAGTGGCTCATGGTTGAAAAGTGCGGGCTGGGCGCTGATGTCTACCCTGGCCGCGCTGCTGGCGATTGTGGTGACTTTGCCCTTCTGGTTGATTCCGCCACTGGTGCTGGTGTTGCCGCCGCTGATTTGGGGCTGGTTGACTTACCGGGTATTTGCCTATGACGCTTTGGCGGACCACGCCAGTGCAGATGAGCGCCGCGAGATTTTTGCCCGCCACCGTTGGTGGCTGCTGGGCATGGGCGTGTTCACCGGCTACCTAGGCGCGGCGCCGAGTCTGATCTGGTCACTGGGTTTTACAGCGGTCGCACTGGCGCCGGTGCTGGTGCCGGTGTCCATCTGGTTGTACACCCTGATTTTTGCCTTTGCCTCCTTGTGGTTCACCCATTTCGGACTGAGCGCGTTGCAAGGCTTGCGGGCTGAGCGTGCTCGTGCGAGCGACGAGGTACCCACCGAGATTCTTCAGGTTGTGGATGTGGAGCTTTTATGAAATTTGGCGTCATCATCATCGGAGACGAAATTTTGTCCGGCAAGCGGGCCGACAAGCATCTGGCCAAAGCTATCGAGCTGCTGGGCGCACGCGGGCTGCCCTTGGCTTACGCGCATTACGTGGGGGACGACCCGGAGCGCATCACCGCCACACTTGCTGCTGCTTTTGCCTCGGGTGACACCGTGTTTTCTTTCGGTGGCATCGGCGCCACGCCGGATGACCATACCCGCCAATGTGCCGCCCGGGCGCTGGGTAAACCTTTGCAGTTGAGCGACGCCGCCCGCGCACTGATTCTGGAGCGCATGCAGGATGTGGCCCGGGAGCAGGGCCAGCCCTTCGAGCCCGAGCGCCCCGACAATGTGCACCGCTACCAGATGGGCATGTTCCCCGAAGGTGCATCCGTCATTCCGAACCCGTACAACAAAATTCCCGGTTTCAGCCACCCCGGTACAGGTGAAGGCACGGTGCATTTTGTGCCGGGTTTTCCGGTGATGGCCTGGCCGATGGTGGAGTGGGTGCTCGACACCCATTGCCGTGGGTGGTTTCAGCAGGGGGGCTGGCGTGAGCAATCCGTGATTGTGTTTGGCGCCATGGAGTCTTTGTTGACGCCTTTAATGGAGTCCCTCGAGGCACAGCATCCGGTCAAAGTGTTCAGCTTGCCCAGTGTGGACCACCCGGAATACGGCCGCCATATTGAGTTGGGTGTGAAAGGCCACCCGGACGTGGTGCCCGTAGCGTTCGCGGCCCTGCGGGAAGGGCTCCAAGCCCTGAACATGCCGCTAGGCCCCGAATTGGTGCGCAATTGAATTTGCACGCTATTGGTGCATCATCGAGTTTGCACCAATGGTGTGCACATAGGGACCCGGCAAGCCACAAACGAGTTTCTTTGTGGCTTGCCGGGTCCCTGAAAGCACTTTCTGGAGGCAAAATAGAGCGGTTTGCCAATTTGAGTTTGGTGCACGCTTTGGCATAAAAGCTGCATTAAGTGCCGGGCAATCTTTTTTACAACCGTGCAACAGGAGTATTTGATGGCAAAGACCGTCGCTGACGTAATGAAATTGGTGAAAGAAAACGAAGTCAAGTTTGTTGACTTCCGTTTCACCGACACCCGCGGCAAACAGCAGCACACCACTGTGCCTGTGTCCCACTTCGACGAAGACAAGTTCACCTCCGGCCACGCATTCGACGGTTCTTCTATCGCCGGCTGGAAGGGTATTGAAGCGTCTGACATGTTGTTGATGCCCGATCCCAACACGGCCAACATCGACCCCTTCTTCGAAGAAACCACCCTGATCATGAACTGCGACGTGGTGGAGCCTGCCGACGGCAAGTCCTACGACCGCGATCCACGTTCCATCGCCAAGCGCGCTGAAGCCTACCTGAAGGCTTCCGGCATGGGCGACACCGCTTACTTCGGTCCCGAGCCAGAGTTCTTCTTGTTCGACGGCATCCGTTGGAGCACCGACCCCCAGAACACCTTCTACGAAATCGAAGAGTACGAAGCCCCCTGGAACACCGGCACCAAGCTCGAAGGTGGCAACCGCGGTCACCGTCCCACCGTCAAGGGTGGCTACTTCCCCGTTCCTCCTGTCGACAGCACGCAAGACATGCGCGCTGAAATGTCCCTGATTCTCGAATCCTTGGGCATCCCGGTTGAAGTGTTCCACCACGAAGTGGCGGGCGCTGGCCAGAACGAAATCGGCACCCGCTTCTCCACCCTGGTGGAGCGCGCTGACTGGACCATGTTGCAAAAGTACGTGATCCACAACGTGGCCAATGCGTACGGCAAGACCGCGACTTTCATGCCTAAGCCTTACCACGGCGACAACGGCTCCGGCATGCACGTGCACCAGTCCGTGTGGAAAGACGGCAAGAACTTGTTCGCTGGTGACGGCTATGCCGGTCTGTCTGACTTCGCGCTGTACTACATCGGCGGCATCATCAAGCACGCACGTGCTTTGAACGCTATCACCAACCCCGGCACCAACAGCTACAAGCGCTTGGTTCCTCACTTCGAAGCTCCGGTCAAGTTGGCGTACTCCGCCAAGAACCGTTCCGCTTCCATCCGCATTCCTTTTGTGGCAAACCCCAAGGGCCGTCGCGTGGAAGCCCGTTTCCCCGATCCATTGATGAACCCTTACCTCGGCTTTGCAGCCTTGTTGATGGCAGGTCTGGACGGCGTGGAAAACAAGATCCATCCCGGCGAAGCTGCTACCAAGGACCTCTACCATCTGCCTCCCGAGGAAGATGCAAAGGTGCCAACCGTGTGCCACAGCTTGGATCAAGCCTTGGAAGCCTTGGACAAGGACCGCGCGTTCCTGACCAAGGGTGGTGTGTTCACTGACTCCATGATCGATGCCTACATCGACTTGAAGATGCAAGAAGTGACCCGCTACCGCATGTCGGTGCACCCTGTCGAATTCGACATGTACTACAGCCTGTAATCTTCGCGCTGCAAAGCACATAGACCAGCAAAAAGGACGGCGCAAGCCGTCCTTTTTTTATGGCAACACTTCCACACATATCGCCTTGCCAAGGTCGGGGATACTCTGTGGTTTGGTCAACAGGCATTTTTTGACGCATACTGAATCCAGCATGAAACCCATACTCCCGATTCTTTTGCTTATGGCAGGCGCGCACATGGGCGCACAGGCGCAAGAGCGCATTTACCGTTGTGGCAATGAGTACACCAATACGGTGTCGGAAGCCAATGCCAAAAACTGCAAATTGATCTCGGGTGGCAATGTGACCGTGGTGCAGGGGCAAAAGTCTGCATCGGCCAGTAGCGGTGGCGCGAAAGTGGCCTCGGCTCCCAGCAGTGCGCCGCGCATCGACACGGCGGACCAGCGCGCCAAAGACTCGGATGCCCGCCTGATCCTGGAAGCTGAACTCAAGAAGGCCGAAGCCCGCCAGTTGGAGCTGCAAAAAGAGTACAACAATGGCGAGCCCGAAAAGCTGGGCCCCGAGGCGCGCAACCACCAGAAATACCTGGACCGGGTGGCAGAACTCAAAGCCGCCCTGGCCCGCAATGAGAGTGATATTGCCGGCATACGCCGCGAGCTCGGCCGCCTGCCCGGCAGCGTCAGCACCGCCAAGCCTTGAGGCGCACGCGGCCTGTGTGCTGCACCGGCGTCCCCGGCCCCGCGCTCTGCATTTGAAGCCCTTTTTTCACCGGACAGACCCCCATGGAGCGATTCCAATCTTTTGACCTGCTGGCAACCCTGGTGGCGGTCGTGTCTGCAGATGCCTCGGTACGCTTTTCCAACGCAGCGTTGGAAGACTCGCTGGGCATTTCTCGTCGCAGCATTGTGGGCTCCAATTTTGCCGAGGTGTTTACCGAGCCGGCGCAGCTCTTGAGCGCGCTGGAGGGGGCGCTGGACAATGCCTTTGCCGCCCTGCGTTACGACGCTTGGCTCAAGCGTGCGGGGCTGGAGTCCATGCCGGTGCACGTGATCGTGACGCGCACCGAAGCGTCTGAGGACATCATTGTGGAAATGGTGCCGCAAGAGCAGCAAACCCGGCAGGACCGCGAAGAGCGCCTGGCCGAGCAGGCCCAGACCAACAAAGAGCTGATCCGCAACCTCGCGCACGAGATCAAGAACCCGCTCGGCGGCATTCGCGGCGCAGCCCAGTTGCTGGAGATGGAAATGGAGTCCCCGGAGCTCACTGAGTACACCCAGGTCATCATCCACGAGGCCGATCGCTTGCAAAGTCTGGTCGACCGCCTGCTGGCCCCGCACCGCCGGCCGCATCTGGTGGGCGACGTGAACATCCACGAAGTGTGTGAGCGGGTGCGCTCCCTGATCCTGGCGGAGTTCCCCAAGGGGCTGCGTGTGGTGCGGGATTACGACATCTCTATTCCCGAGTTTCGCGGCGACCGGGAGCAGCTGATTCAGACCGTGCTCAACATTGCCCACAACGCCTGCCAGGCACTGGCAGAGCGGATCACTGCAGGTGACGGTTGTGTGACATTCAAGACCCGTGTGACGCGGCAAATCACCTTCGGCAAACAGCGTTACCGGTTGGCATTGGAATTGCATGTCATCGACAACGGACCTGGCGTGCCAGATTCGATCAGAGACCGCATTTTTTACCCGCTGGTGTCGGGCAGAGAGGGCGGCTCCGGGCTGGGGCTCACATTGGCACAAACCTTTGTGCAACAGCACCATGGACTGATTGAAGTGGACAGCGTGCCCGGCCGTACGGACTTCAAAATTCTGATTCCGTTACCGTAACAAACCGACAAAGAAACTAGGGTGCCTACAACATGAAGCCGATTTGGATCGTAGATGATGACCAGTCCATCCGCTTCGTGCTGGAGAAGGCACTGCTGCGTGAGCACCTTCCCACCCGCAGCTTTTCCAATCCACGCGATGTATTGACGGCGCTGAGCACCGCCGCAGACGATGAAGGCCCGCAAATCCTGGTGAGCGACATCCGCATGCCCGGAGGCTCCGGTCTGGACCTGCTCGAAAAAGTCAAAGCCAAGCACCCCGGCCTGCCCGTCATCATCATGACGGCCTTCTCAGACCTGGACAGCGCGGTCAGCGCCTTCCAGGGCGGTGCCTTTGAATACCTGCCCAAGCCTTTCGACCTGCCCAAGGCGGTGGAGCTGATCCGCCGCGCGGTGGAAGAAAGCCAGCGCGAAGAGGTGAGCGAAGAGCGCATGGCCGAGTCGCCCGAAATGCTGGGCCAGGCGCCTGCCATGCAGGACGTGTTTCGCGCCATCGGGCGCCTGAGCCAGAGCAATGTCACGGTGATGATCACCGGCGAATCCGGTTCCGGCAAAGAGCTGGTGGCCCGTGCGCTGCACAAGCATTCCCCGCGCGCCGATGGCCCGTTTGTGGCCATCAACACTGCAGCCATCCCCAAGGACCTGTTGGAGAGCGAACTCTTCGGCCATGAACGTGGTGCCTTCACCGGCGCGCAAACCATGCGCCGCGGCCGCTTTGAGCAGGCCGATGGCGGCACGCTGTTTCTGGACGAAATCGGCGACATGCCGTTTGAGTTGCAGACCCGTTTGTTGCGTGTTTTGAGCGACGGCCACTTTTACCGCGTGGGCGGGCACAGTGCCGTCAAATCGAATGTGCGCGTGATCGCGGCCACCCACCAGAACCTGGAGCAGCGCGTCAAGGACGGCGTGTTCCGCGAAGACTTGTTCCACCGCCTCAACGTGATTCGCCTGCGCCTGCCAGCCCTGCGCGAGCGCAAGGAAGACGTGGCCATGTTGACCCGCCACTTCCTGCAGCAAAGCGCCAAGCAACTCGGCGTGGAGCCCAAACGCATCTCCGACTTGGCCCTGGCCTGGCTGGAGGGCTTTGGCTTTCCGGGCAACGTGCGCCAGCTGGAAAACATCTGCCACTGGCTCACGGTGATGGCGCCTGCGCAAGTCATCGAGCGCAAAGACCTGCCGCCTGAGGTGAGCCAGGGGCGTGCCGAGTCCGGTGAGCCCTTGGTGGCCAAGCCGGTGCTCACGGCGGCGCCTGAAGCGCAGCTCAAAGACGTGCCGCTGGATAGCCCGGTGCATGCCCCGGCTACCGGCACGGAGTCTGAAGACCTCTCGCATGTGCTGGCCCGCGCCGCTGCGGCCCATGGTCCTCTGGAAGGCTGGGAGGCCGAGTTGGAGACTGAGGCCGTGGCCATGCTGGGTGCCGGCCACGCCGAGGTGTGGGACACCTTGACCCGTCGCTTTGAGTCGCGCCTGATTCTGGCGGCCTTGGCCAACACCAAGGGCCGCCGGATTGAAGCGGCGCACAAGCTGGGCATTGGCCGCAACACCATCACCCGCAAGATTCAGGAGCTGGGCTTGGAGTAGGTTTTATAAGCAAAAAGAACCGCTAGTGCACGTGGAATTTGCGCTAGCAGCTCCTGATTTGATAGCAAAAAAGCCGACGCATGCGTCGGCTTTTTTGCAGGCGAGGGGTCGTGCAGGTTGCCGGCTCAGGCCGCCGGGCTGATCTCCACCACCACCGGCGCGTGGTCGCTGGGGCGTTCGTTCTTGCGCGGGGTCTTGTCGATGGTGCAGGCTTTCACCAGCGGCTTGAGCGCGTTGCTCACCAGAATGTGGTCAATGCGCAGCCCGCGGTTGCGGCGAAAGCCCGCATCGCGGTAATCCCACCAGCTGTAAGACTTGGGCGGCTGCGTGAACAGGCGGTGGCTGTCGCTCAGACCCAGCGCAATCAGGGCGCGCAGGTGATAGCGCTCTTCCTCGGTGCAGTGGATGGTGCCTTCCAGGTTCACCGGGTCCCACACATCGTCCTCGTCAAAGGTGATGTTGTAGTCGCCCATGAGCACCAGATTCGGGTGCGCGGCGAGCTCGTCCTTCACCCAACGGCGCAGGGCGGTGAGCCACTCCATCTTGTATTCAAACTTGTCGCTGCCCGGCTCCTGCCCGTTGGGGAAGTAGGCGCCGATCACGCGCACCCCCGGTGCACCGGCAGGGGCGCCTTCCAGGGCCACGGTGCCGGTGATCACGCGGGACATGTCGTCGTCAAAACCGGGAATGTTTTTGATGACGTCGCTGGCAGGGGTGCGGGTGAGCAGGGCCACGCCGTTGTAGGTCTTCTGGCCGAACCACTGGGCGTGGTAGCCGATGGCCTCAAAGGCGTCGGCGGGGAACTTGTCGTCGGTGAGCTTGAGCTCTTGCAGGGCCAGCACATCTACCGGATTGGCGGCCAGCCAGTCCAGCACTTGGGGCAGGCGCACGCCTAAAGAGTTGACGTTCCAGGTGGCGAGTTTCATGGTCTTTTCCAAATAAAAACGGGCGCTAGCGCCCGTCTGATCTGCGCAAGCAGCTCCTAAATATGTAGCGCAGCCAGTGCGCCAACGACAACCCCCACGCCGCCCACGCCGAACATGGCCCACTCCAGCCACTTCTTCTTGGTCAGCAAGGCAATAGCGGCCAGGGCAATGGCGACCTGCAGCACGGTGGTGGCTTGCGCCCAGCGGTGGTGCTGGTGCATTTGCTCATCGCTCCGGTGGTCCCACTCGGTGGCCTCGGCTTCCAGGGCTTCGGCTTTGGTTTTGATCTCGGCCTTTTCGCCTTCGTAACGGTCGATCTTGGCCTGGTATTTGGCCTTGTCTTCGTCCTTGGCGGTCAGGTCGCGGGCCAACTCGGCGAGCGACTGCTTGGTGCTTTTGGCCTGAAAGAAATTCCACTGGTTCGAGGCCTCAGTCTTCTTCAAGGCCGCGTTGTTCTTGTAGAGGCCGGCATTGGCCTGCGTGGCGCCGCCCATGTAGGCAAAAATGGCGCCCACCGTGGCGATGATGGCTGTGAACATGGCGATCTGGTTGATCATGCCGCCGCCATGGCCTCCGTGCTCACCACCGTGGCCACCTTGCGTGGCGTGCTCCAACTCGTGGTCGTGGGGTCCGTGGACGTGAAAACCTCCGCCTGACATCTGCGTATCTCCTTAACTGCGTGTGTAGGTTACAAAACTGAATGGCAACCCGCTGGCTGCCACATGGCGCTCGCGGGCAGTCTCTTGCCACGCGTTGCCCAAAGTGGGGGCGAAGGCGTCGCCTTCAAAGTCTTTTTCAATCTCGGTGACCACGGCAGTCGTGGCCAGTGGCTCCGCCAGCGCGTAGAGCTGCGCGCCGCCAATCACCCAGACGTCGGCTGCCTGCTCACAAAGTTGTAGCGCCTCGCGCAAGTCAGACGAGCGCTGGGCGCCGGTTTCGCTCCAATCCTGCTGGCGGGTCACCACGATATTGGCGCGGCCGGGCAGGGGGCGGAACTTCGGCGGCAACGAGTCCCAGGTTTTGCGACCCATGATGACGGGGCAGCCCAGCGTGGTCCGCTTGAAGTGCGCCAAGTCCTCGGGCAAATGCCAGGGCAGCGTGCCGTTCACGCCAATCACGCCGTTGGCGGCGCGGGCGTAAATGAGGTGCAGGCGGGGCAACGCTACGGGAGTGCTCATCGTGCCTGCCATCACACCGCCACCGGTGCCTTGATGGCGGGGTGGCACTCGTAGCCCAGCACCTCAAAGTCTTCAAACTCGTAATCGAAGATGCTCTCGGGCTTGCGCTTGATGTGCAGCGTGGGGTAAGTCATAGGCGCGCGGCTCAGCTGCAGCTCCACCTGCTCGGTGTGGTTGCTGTAGATGTGGCAGTCGCCACCCGTCCAGATGAAGTCGCCCACGTCCAGGTCGCACTGCTGCGCCACCATGTGGGTGAGCAGGGCGTAGCTGGCAATGTTGAATGGCACGCCCAAAAAGATGTCGGCACTGCGCTGGTAGAGCTGGCAGCTCAATCGGCCCTTGCCGCCCGGCTCGGTGGCCGGCGCCACATAAAACTGGAAGAAGGCGTGGCAGGGCATGAGCGCCATCTTGTTCAGCTCCGCCACGTTCCAGGCGCTCACGATGATGCGGCGGCTGTCAGGGTTGCTTTTGAGCGTCTTGATGACGTCCGCAATCTGGTCGATATGGCCGCCGTCCGGCGTGGGCCAACTGCGCCACTGTACGCCGTACACCGGGCCCAGGTCACCGGTCTCAGGATTCGCCCACTCGTCCCAAATGCTCACGCCGCGCTCTTTGAGCCAGTTGTTGTTGGCAGAGCCGGTCAGGAACCACAGCAGCTCCTGGATGATGCTGCGCAGGTGCACTTTCTTGGTCGTGACCAGCGGAAAGCCTTCGTTCAGGTCGAAGCGCATCTGGTAACCGAACACGCTCTTGGTGCCGGTGCCGGTGCGGTCGGCTTTGAACACACCGGTGGTGTGCACATGGCGCATGAAGTCTTCGTACTGGCTGCGCACAGGGCGGAGTGGTGTGGTACTGGTCATAAGGGCAAGATTTTATGTAATGCGGTCCAGCGCGCTGGAGAGGGCCAGCAGCGCCACCAAAATAAGCACGACTACCGGCATCACCGCACCCAGCCCGGCCCAGGTGGCCAGCAGCCCGAAGCCTGCGGGAATGAGGGAGCCGCCGATATAGGCAAACGTCATTTGCCGGCCGATCACGGTGCGGGCCACGTCTTCCGGAAAGCGGCGCGCGGTCTCGTGCATCAGCGATGGAAACACCGGTGCGCAGCCCAGGCCCATGAGCACCAGCCCGACGCTGGCCGCACCGCCAAACACGGCCGGCAATGCAAACACCAAGGCACCCACCGTGGCCAACGCAATGCCCAGGCGCACCAGCCGGCGGTTGCCCAAGCGGTTGGCAATCAGGCCCACCGCAAAGCGTCCGGCGGTGATGGATCCGAAATACACCGACACCCAGATGCCCGCCTGCGCCTGCGTGAGGCCGCGGTCGGTGACCAAAATACTGGCCGCCCACAGGCCGGTGCCCATTTCAGCGGCCACATAAAACAAAAACAGCGTGGGCGCCAGCCACAGCGCCAGCGGGCGCACGGGCTTGAAGGGGGCTTCGCCATGGGCATCTTCACCTGCAGGTGGTTTGGAGTGTTCCTTGGCCCAGAGCGAGAGGGTGGCCCACAGCACTACGGCCAGCGTGAGCTGCATCAGACCGATGCTGCGCACACCCAGTGCCCAGCCGCCGCTGCTGGCCAGCGCCACGCCCATGATCAGCGGGCCGGTGGTGGCACCCACGCCCCAAAAGCCGTGCAGCCAGTTCATGTGGCGGGATGAATAGTGCGCCGCCACAAAGTGGTTCAGGCTCGCGTCCACCGCGCCTGCGCCCAGGCCCAACGGCACCCCCAGTGCGACCAGCCATCCGAACGAGGGCGCAACGGAAAAGCCCAACAGCGCCAGTGCTGTCATCAGGCAGCTGGTGGCCACCACCGCACCAGTGCCGATGCGCTTGGCAATGGCGCCGGCAAAGTAGCTCGCCGTGGCGGAGCAAATGGTCATGGTGATGGTGATGGCTCCCACCGCCGCCAGCGGCTGGCCCATGTCGGCGCGGATGGCCGGCCAGGCCACACCCAGAATGCCGTCCGGCAGGCCCAGGCTGATGAAGGACACGTAAACGATGCCCAGGAGAATGAGGTGCGCCACAGTGGGCTCCTGAATGCGGGGTGAGTGGATGGGGTGGTTGTGTGCCAAATGGGGCGCTAGCGCCCGTGGAGTATGCGCAAGCAGCTACTCGTTTGATAGCACCCGACCCGGGTTGAGCAGGTTGTGCGGGTCCAGCGCGCCCTTGATGGCGCGCATGGCGTTCAAGGCCACCGGCGATTTGTGGTGTGCCAGCTTCTCGCGCTTGAGGCTGCCAATGCCGTGCTCGGCAGAAATGGAGCCGTTGTAGCGGTCCACCACCTCGTAGACCAGCGTGTTGATCGGGCCTTCCTGGTCGCGCAAAAAGGCTTCGGCATCGGCGCCGTCCGGGGCCTGTACGTTGTAGTGCAGGTTGCCGTCGCCCAGATGGCCGTAATTCACCAAGCGCACGCCGGGGAAGTGCTGCTCCAGCAACGCATCCACTTCGGTCACAAAGGCCGGAATGCGCGACACGGCAATCGAGATGTCGTGCTTGATGTTCAGGCCCTCTTGCGCCTGCGCCAGCGGAATGCTCTCGCGGATGTGCCACAGCGCGCGGGCTTGGGCAATGTTTTCGGCCACCACGGCGTCGAGCACGTAGCCTTGCTCCAGGGCAGCTTCCAGCAGGCGCTCGAACTGCTCGCGGGCATGGCTCTCCGACTCGTGGTCGGAGTTTTCCAAAACGACGCAGTACGGCGACATGCCGCCGAACGGCACGTTCTGTTGCGGAAAGTGTTTGCGCACCAGGCTCAGGGCAAAGTCGCCCATCACCTCAAAACCGGTGAGGCCGGCGTTCAGGTGCTGGTGCGCCAGGCCCAGCAGTGCTACGGCCGCGTCCAGCGAGGGCACGGCGGCAAACGCAGTGAGCTGGGCGGCAGGCAGGGGGTACATGCGCAGCGTGGCCGCGGTGATCACGCCTAACGTGCCCTCTGAGCCAATGAACAGGTGGCGCAGGTCGTAGCCGGTGTTGTCTTTGCGCAGGCCGGTCAGGCCGCTCCAGACCTCGCCCTGCGCGGTCACCACCTCGAGGCCCAGGCACAGCTCACGGGTGTTGCCGTAGCGCACGACCTGGGTGCCGCCCGCGTTGGTGGCCAGGTTGCCGCCAATGGTGCAGCTGCCTTCGGCGGCCAGGCTCAGGGGGAACAAAAAGCCTTCTTTTTCGCACGCCTCTTGCAGCGTTTGCAGCACGCAGCCGGCTTCCACTGTCACGGTGAGGTTGGCCGCGTCGATGCTGCGGATGCGGTTCAGGCGCTGCAGGCTCAGCAGCACCTGGGTGCCCGACGCATCGGGAATGGAGCCCACCACCATGCCGGTGTTGCCGCCCTGTGGCACCAGGCTCGCGCCGGCGGCGGCACAGGCTTTCACCACAGCGGCAACCTCTTCGGTGGTGCCGGGGCGCACGACGGCCAGGGCACGGCCGCGCTCGCGTTTGCGCCAGTCTTGTTCATAGGCAGTCAGGTCGCCGTCGGTAAGCACGTGGGCGTCACCGACAAGGGTGCGCAGCGTGGCGCGCAGAGCTTCGATGTTCATCATGGGGCAGGGCGGGTGGTGGGTTCTTCGGGGTTGGCAGGCAGCGCCTTGGCATGCTTCAGGCGCAGGCGGATATGGAAGGTGCAGGCCACAAATAGCACGATGCACAGCAGCACTTCCAGCAGGGCCAGCCAGTTGCCGGGCGCCTTGTCGCTCCAGGCGCGGACCACACCTTCGGTGAAATACAGCCACACCATGAGGCTCAGCCAGCGGTAGGTGTACATGCGGCTTTTGAGCAGGCCGGCCAGCGGTATGCACAGGGGCAGCACCTTGAGCGCCAGCGAGCCGCTGCCGGTGGGTGCCAGCCACAGCTCCCACACCAGACCCAGAAGAATCAGCGCAATCAGGCTGACAACGGCGGCCCAGCGGGCGGCAACAACGGTGGGGGCAGGGGTGGCAGCGTGCACAGGCAAAAAACCGGTTGGGAAAGAGCTGCGTAGCTTAAGCCAAACCGCACACCTGCCGGACGGGCAAGGGCAAGGCGGGTGGGGCACTGTGGATATTCCCCTTGCCAAGCCTGCGTGGCGGGTTTACCGTGGGGCATGTCTCCTGTGAGACAAAGGGGGTTTTATGTTCTGGCAAAAAGTCGCTTACGGCTTGCTGGGAGGCTTGCTGAGCGTGTGCAGCTCCGGCGGGCAGGCTGAATGCACCCGCATGGTGGTGAGTGCCGACCCTGCCTACCCACCCTTGCACTGGTTCGATGGCGATACCCTGCAAGGCGCCAGCATCGACATCGCCAAACGCGTGCTCTCCGACCTCAAAATCGACTTTGAAATCCGCAGCGTGGGCCCCTTCCCCCGGGTGATGGCGCTGGCTGAGCGCGGTGAGGTGGACATGGTGGCCACCCTCAAAAAAACGCCTGAGCGCGAAGCCTTTTTGCTCTACCCCAAAACCGTGGCCCTGCAAAACCCGGTGGCGGTGTTCACCGCCAAGGATTTGCCCTTGGCCTACAAAGACAAGTCTGACCTGGTAGGCCTGCGCGGCGCCATGGCGCGCGGCAATGTGTTTGGCAACGGGGTGGACGAATACATCAAAGACAAGCTCAACGTGCAGGAGGTCAACCGGCCGGATGCCAGCTTCAGCCTGATGCTCATGGGCCGGGCCGACTACTTTATTACCGGCTACTACACCGGCATGGCGTTGATCTGGAAGCGGGGGGACGAAGATCGCTTTGTGGCCAAAGAGCCCTATCTGGTGGACACCCCCAACTACCTGGCACTGACCCGCCATGGCAAGTGCGCCGACAAGCTGGAGCAGATTGACGCACGGCTGGCCATGCTGAAAAAAGCCGGTGTGCTGGATGACATTGTGCGCACCAACATCCAGCGTTGGAAAAACCACCCGGTGATGGCTGAACGCTGAGCCGCGCCTGCAGGTGCCGGTGCGGCGGGCCTGAGGTGGCATGATTCGGGCATGCACGCCAAAAACCTGTTGACCTCCTGGTTGCGCGACCTCGCCAGTATCCCCTGGCGGGATGCGGCCATCACCCTGCGCGAGCGTTTTCGCGAAGACCGCCTGGGCCTCACCGCCAGCAGCCTGACCTTTACCACCACCATTGCGCTGGTGCCCCTGATTACCGTGGCTTTGGCGGTGTTTACCGCCTTCCCCATGTTTGCCAAGTTTCAGGACGTGTTGCAAAAGTGGCTCATCGAGAGCCTGGTGCCTGACAACATTGCCCGCCAGGTGCTGGGTTACCTGAACCAGTTTGCCGGCAAGGCCAGCCGCCTGGGGGTGGCCGGCCTCACCATTTTGTTGGGCACCGCGTTGGCATTGATCTTCACCATCGACCGCACGCTTAACAGCATCTGGCGAGTCAAGAAGCGCCGCCCGTTTGCGCAGCGGGTGCTCATCTACTGGGCCGCGGTGACCTTGGGGCCTTTGCTGCTGGGGGCTAGTTTGTCTATCACCTCGTATGCCGTTACCGCCTCCAAAGGCGTGGTGGGCGGTTTGCCCGGCGGGCTCACCCTGCTGCTCGACAGCTTGCAGTTTGTGCTGGTGGCAGCGGGCACGGCAGCCACGTTTCACTACGTGCCCAACACCTATGTGCGCTGGGGCCATGCGTGGATGGGGGGTTTGTTTGTCTCTGCCGGCATGGAACTGGCGCGCAAGGGGCTGGCGCTGTATTTGAGCAAGGTGCCGACCTACTCGGCGGTATACGGCGCATTTGCCACCGTGCCGATTTTGCTGATCTGGATCTACATCGCCTGGGTCATCGTCTTGTTGGGCGCGGCCCTCACCGCCTACCTGCCGAGCCTGCTGGCCGGCGTGCCGCGCCGCAAGTTGGGGCATGGCTGGCAGTTTCAGCTGGCGCTGGAGGTGCTGCAGATGCTGGACACCGCCAAAGACAGCGACGACCGCGGGCAGACCTTGTCGACCATGCGCCTGACCTTGCAGGTGGACTCGCAGCGGCTGGAGCCGGTGTTGCAGACCTTGCAGGAGCTGGACTGGGTCGGCCAGCTGCAAGAGTGCACCGGCCGGGACGGCCAGGCCCGCTACGTGTTGCTCGCCGACCTCGGCCAGACTGTGCTGGAGCCGCTGATGCAGCGCCTGCTGCTGACCCCCGAGCCGTTCACTGCAAATTTATGGAAAATCGGCCGCTGGCGCACAACCACTGTGCGCGAGGCGCTACAAAAAGAGTAGCGAATTGTGATGGTGTTTTATAGCAATTTTTGCATGCATGCTTGCCGCTTTGTTGTTAGAAAAAGCAGTTGAGTCAGATAAGACGACGTCAAGAAATATGCATGAGAAGAATTTACCGATGAGCTGATTTAAAGTAATTATTTTACTCGTTGCATCATTTTTTTACATATTGCGACAGATAGAAATTAGACGAATCAGCGACTCTGTGTTATCAAAATAATAGGTGTCTCATATCGCCAAGCAATACCCATTACTCAGCTAAGGCGGTTTGGAAATGGTGTGTGCACTTATATTTCTCGTTCATTTTAAAATTATTAAAGTAATTTTTGCTTAATTGTTGATTGAGTGATTAATATTGTTTCTAATGAGGGTGGTTGCGTTGACTTTGAAAAATAATGCTATGAAATATCGTCCCGATATCGATGGCTTAAGAGCTATTGCCGTCTCTTTGGTTGTCGTATTTCATGCTGCTCCAGATTTTTTGAGGGGCGGATTTGTTGGCGTTGATGTGTTTTTTGTTATATCTGGCTATTTAATAACTTCGATAATTCATGCTGAGCTGAGCGCAGGAGCCTTTTCTCTTGTTGGATTTTATTCAAAAAGAATATTGAGAATATATCCGGCGCTGATATTGGTTTTAATAGTTTGCTTGGTGTTGGGCTACTTCGTGTTGCTCTCTAGGGAATACGCGTCATTGGGAAAGCATGTGGCGGCGGGTGCTGCTTATGTTTCAAATTTTGTTTTGATGAAGGAGTCTGGGTATTTTGATACCCAAGCAGTCAATAAGCCCTTATTGCATCTTTGGTCTTTGGCAATCGAAGAGCAATTTTACTTGATATGGCCAACGGTCTTAATGATGGCGATGGCTAAAAAAGGCCGCCTCTTGATCATATTAACTTTGATTGCATTGGTTTCCTTTTGTTTGTGTGTTGGATACACAGCAAGACTTCCTGATGTGGTTTTTTATACATCGCTAACGCGCTCATGGGAGCTTCTTATTGGGGCGGGTTTGGTATTGGCTAATCCGCAATCATTGCAGTTGGCATCAAAATGGATCTTTGAAAAAATTGGTGCCCCCATTTTAAGCACACAGGTTTATTCTCAACTTCTCTCCTTTGCTGGTTTCGCGGCGATTTGTTTTTCTTCAATATACTTCGATCACACTGATAGATTTCCGTACTGGCGCGCACTCGTGCCCTGTATTGGTGCAGCTTTGATTATTGCATCAGGCCCCTTTGTATTCGTTAATAGGTTTCTAGCAAGTAAGCCTTTGGTTTTTATAGGCCTAGTCAGCTATCCATTGTATTTGTGGCATTGGCCGGTGCTGTTTTATGTTAGGGCTTTAACAAATAATCGGGATTCCTTCTTTTCCATAACTTTTGCGCTTCTTGTTTCCGTTGTGGCGGCGATTGCGACATATGGACTCGTAGAGATCAAGGTTAGAAGATCGTCTGCAAAAAAGACTTTATCTCTCGCACTTTTTGGAGCCTTGGTTTTTGTTGGGTTACTAGGGTTTGCTGTATACCAAAAAGAGGGTTTTCCCACCCGGTATCCCCAGCAAGAGCAGCAGGCACGCAACGTTGATTCATTTACTTGGAATGAGGAAGGATACAACTCTAGCGCTGGTTGTATAGTAAAACTTGGCGAAAAATTCAAACAATATTGCAATTTAATGAATTTGGACTTGCCACCTACCGCTGTCCTTATCGGAGATAGTACGGCAAACCATTTTTATTATGGATTGTCAGTTGCATTAAGTGAAAAAGGAGGGGCCGATAACTTATTGCAAATTGGAAAAGGTGGCTGTCCTCCATTGATCGGTGTTGAAGCAGTTAGAAAAGAAGGGGGCCTTCATTGCAATGAATCTACTAGTGATATGTTAGATTACATTAGCGATCATCTGAGCATCGACACAGTTATTCTTACAATGACTGGTGCAACTTATATGGCTGAAACCTTCTCTGCGGTGAAGCGCGGAGACTCTTATCAACGATTGCGATCAATCGATGATCCTTTAATTAATGATCCTGGTTTGATTCTTGAGGCGGGATTGCGCCTGACACTTTCTAAGCTCTTAAGTATGAATAGGCACGTGATTGTGTTAATGAGCGCGCCGGCGTTGACTTTCAACCCCTCTGAGTGCCTATCAATACGACCGTATGCATTAATGGGGCCGAAAAGAGAGTCTTGCGATATAAGCCAAGAAGATATAGCTGATTTGAATGGTGTCTATCGTACTTTGATTGCAAAAATATCTCGTGATTTTCCTGGCGTGGAAATATGGGATCCTTATGATTTTGTTTGCAATACAAGTACTTGTAATTCTGTTGTAGACGGTGTTCCTCTGTATAGGGATAGTCTGCATTTGAGTATATATGGATCTCATTATTTGGGGAGGAAATTGCTGCAAAAATACTCCTTGAGGTGATGGGGTGGATTGATTTTAAATAGATGGTTTGGATTTTGTGGTTGTTTTTATTTTGGTTTTGGTTGTGAGTGGAATGTTCGGTTTTTATTGATGTCTGGCGTATTCAATAAAATTGGTTTTGTTAAATTGGTTGTGCGACCATGTTTGCTGGGTAAGCACTTACGACCAATTCGGGGTGTTTCAATGAATAAGGGGTTGGCATGGGGGCTCCGGTGTCAATGTAGCCGCCATGCTCTACCGCGCCGGCCGGGCCGGCAAGAGAGCACGCCCTAAGGCTTGCCTAAAAACTGTCGCACGGCCGACAGGGTTTCCTCGGGCGCCTCGGTCATCTGGTGGTGGCCCACCTCAATCCGCGCGACCTCTGTGCGTACGCCTGCGGCTTTGCCTGCTTGCACCAGCGTCTGTGCGGCTTTGGGCGATGTCATCTGGTCCTGATCGCCCAGTACAAACAGCACCGGGCACTGCACTTGGGCCATGGCCGCCTCGCCATTGGCATAGCTGTCGCACGCCTTGAAGCCGCGGTGGAACACGTTGATCGCCGTGTTGCTCGCCAGCACCCGCCGACCCAGTGCCATGCTGGCGCCGTACACCCAGGTGCCCGGGCCCAGCGCTGAGGGCGGTGCAGCCAGCGTGCTGCGAGAAAACACGTTGATCATGGTGAGCGCCTTCATCGGCTCATGGAGTGAAGTCTCCAGCAGGGCGGGGGACACTTTCATGGGGTAGGCGGTACCCACCAGAACCAGGTGGGTCGCGCGGGTGTTCAACCGGCTGGCGGCCTCCAGCGCAATCAGCGAGCCCCAGCTGTGGCCCACCAAAGCGGCGTTGTCTATGCCCGCGGCATCCAGCAGGGCCACGATGAAGGCGGCGGCTTGTTCCACAGTTTCCGGCGCCTCGCCGCCACTGCGGCAGTGGCCGGGCAGGTCCACGGCCAGCACGTTGTAGCCATGGTGGGCGAGGTAGCGGCTTTGCAAAATCCAGACGCTGTGGTCATTGAGCACACCGTGGATAAAGACTACCGTGGGTTTGGCCGCATCGAAGGGTTTGCCGCCGGTGTAGCAGTAGGTGTTGGCGCCGTTGACGAGTAGTTGCATGGTCAGGCTCCCGCTTTCTCGGCCGCTTTGAGCGCGCGTTTGAGGTCGTCAATCAAGTCGTCCGCGTCCTCGAGTCCGATGGACAGGCGGATGGTGCCCTGCGTGATGCCGCCCGCCACCAACGCCTCATCGCCCATGCGGAAGTGGGTGGTGCTGGCCGGGTGAATGACCAGGCTGCGGCAGTCGCCCACATTGGCGAGGTGGCTGAAGACCTTGAGGGTTTCGATGAACTTTTTGCCTTGCTCGCGGTTGCCCTTGAGGTCGAAGCTGAATACCGAGCCTGCGCCTTTGGGCAACAGCTTTTGCGCCAGTTGGTGGCTGGGGTGGCTCTCCAGCAGCGGGTGGCCCACGCGGCTCACAAAGGGCTGGCTGGCCAGGAACTGCACCACCTTTTCGGTGTTGCTGATGTGGCGGGCCATGCGCAGGCTCAGGGTCTCTATGCCTTGCAGAATGAGCCAGGCGCTGTGCGGGCTCATGCAAGCGCCGAAGTCGCGCAGGCCTTCGCGCCGGGCGCGCAGCAAAAAGGCGCCCACGGTGCTTTCCTCGCTGAAGTTCATGTGGTGAAAGCCCTCGTAGGGCGCGGCCAGCTCAGCGAATTTGCCGCTTGCTTCGAATGCGCGCGCCCAGTCAAAACTGCCACCGTCCACCACCACGCCACCAATCACCGTGCCATGCCCGCTCAAAAATTTGGTGGCCGAGTGGTAAACCAGATCGGCGCCTTGGCTCAAGGGCTGCACCAGCCACGGCGAGGTGAGGGTGGAGTCCACCAGCAGCGGCACACCGGCTTCATGCGCAATCTGCGCAATGGTGGGGGTGTCCAGCACATCCAGGCCGGGGTTGCCTACGGTTTCCCCGAAAAACAGGCGTGTGTTGGGCCGCACGGCGGCGCGCCAGGCATCCACATCGCCGGGCTTCACAAAGGTGGTTTCAATGCCGAAGCGGGACAAGGTGTAGTGCAGCAGGTTGTGCGAGCCGCCATACAAGGCGCTGGACGACACGATGTGCCCGCCCGCACCCATGAGGGTGGCAATGGCCAGGTGCAGAGCGGCTTGGCCGCTGGCGGTGGTGATGGCGCCTATGCCGCCCTCCAGCGCGGCCACCCGCTGCTCCAGCACCGCGTTGGTGGGGTTGCTGATGCGGCTGTACACATGGCCTGCGCGCTCCAGGTTGAAGAGGGACTGCGCGTGCTCGCTGGACTCGAACACAAACGATGTGCTCAGGTGGATGGGCACGGCGCGTGCGCCGGTGGTGGGGTCCGGTGCGGCACCTGCGTGGAGCGCGAGGGTGTCGAAGCCGGGGTCTGCGTAACCAGCCATAGGTGTCTCCAGTGATGAAACCTTGATGAAACCGCGATGAAACCCGCGCATTGTGGGCTATATTTGCCGTACAAATTCAACCCAGTGTCACGAGGAAGTCTCCATGAAAGTCAGCGATATCCTGCGCGTAAAAGGCGGAACGCTTTACACGACCACGCCAGAAGATACGCTGGCCGATGCCGCCCAGCTGATGGCGGAGAAAGACATCGGTTCGCTGGTCGTCATTTCGCATGGCTTGGTGGTGGGCATGCTGACTTTCCGCGAAGTGATTCAGGCGGTCGTCAAAAACGGTGGCAGTTTCGGCACCACCAGCGTGTACCGCGCCATGGACCCCGGCCCGCTGACCTGCACCCTGGAAACTGAAATGGATGAAGTGCGCCGCATGATGCTGGAGCGCCATGCCCGTTACATGCCGGTCATCGACAACCGCATGCTGCAAGGCGTGATCAGCTTCTATGACGTGGCCCGCGCCGTGGTGGACAGCCAGAACTTCGAAAACAAGATGCTCAAGGCCTACATCCGCGACTGGCCTGAAGGCGAAGACGCCAAGCCTGAAGCTGAAAATACCTGAGAGCTCGCCGCCGGGCCGCCCCAAGGCGAGCTAGCCCCCTCGGGGGGCAGCGACCCGCGCAGCGGCGGAGCGTGGGGGCAATGCTTTAGCCTTCGCTGGCGTGAATCATCTCCCGCACCCGCGGGTAGATTTGCTGGTTCCACTTGCGACCACTGAACACACCATAGTGCCCCACACCGGTCTGCACATGGTGTGTTTTCATGTAGGGGCGGATGCCGCTGCACAGGTCTTGCGCCGCCACGGTTTGTCCCACAGCACAGATGTCGTCCCGTTCGCCCTCCACCGTCATCAAGGCGGTGCGGCGGATGGCAGCCGGGTTCACCAGCCTGCCGCGGTAGCTGAGCTTGCCCAGCGGTAAGTCGTAGGTCTGGAAGACTTTCTCTACGGTTTCCAGATAGAACTCAGCTGGCAAGTCATTCACCGCCAGGTACTCGTCGTAAAACACACGGATCACGTTGGCCTTTTCCACATCGCCATTCACCAGGTGCTGGTACAGGTCTTTGAACGATTGCTTGTGTCGCTCCGGATTCATGCTTAAAAAAGCGCTGAGCTGCACAAAGCCCGGGTACACGCGGCGCATATAGCCCTTGTGGGGCAGGGGCACGTGGCTGATGAGGTTTTTCTCGAACCAGTCAATGGGCTTGCTGATCGCCAGCTTGTTCACCTCGGTGGGGTTCACCCGGCAGTCCACCGGGCCGGCCATCAGCGTGAGGCTGCGGGGTTGCGCCGGGTCGTCGTCCTCGGCCATCAGGGCAGTGGCCGCCAGCGCCGCCACGCAGGGTTGGCACACCGCCACCAGATGGGCGCCGGGGCCAATCGTTTGGGTGAAGCGGATCATGTGGTCGATGTAATCGTCCAGCCCGAACGGGCCGTGGCGCAGCGATACATCGCGTGCGTTGTGCCAGTCGGTGATGTAGACATCGTGGTGCTGTAGCAGGGTGCGGGCGGTTTCACGCAGCAGGGTGGCAAAGTGGCCCGACAAAGGGGCCACCAGCAGCACTTTGGGCTGGGGTTCCGCCAGAGCCGCAGTTTTGCGGAAGTGCAGCAGGCTGCCAAAGGGCAAGCTCAACACCGTTTCTTCTTCAATCGGGTAGACCTCGTCGTCCACTTTGATCGAGTGGATGCCGTAGTCAGGTCGTGAATGGGTCATGCGCATGCGGGAGATCACCTCCATGCCCGCAGACATTTTGCGCAGCCAACTGCCCTCGGTCTGGTTCATCCACAGCATGGCGCTCATGCTTTGTGCCATCAGGCGCAGGGGCGAGCTCAGATCGGTTTGGTTCTGGTAGGCCTGGTACAGCATGGGAGTCCTGTCTTGGTGCGGCATGAGCCTGGTGCTTGACCCTAGGCAATTTGTGGGCCAAGCCCGCCTCGTGGGTGCAATCCGGCGCTTGGCACAACCCTTGCACTGAAGCAGCTTCCCGCACCACCTTGAAAGCACCGTCATGGCCAAAGCAGTACTCACCATCAGCAGCAAAAACTACGGTGCCTGGGCACTGCGCGGCTGGTTGATGACCAAGCTGGCCGGGCTGGAGTTTTCAGAGCACGTGATTTCCGCTGACGATCCAGCCATGCGGGCCGAGATGCTGTTGCTCTCCAGCAGCATGCTGGTGCCCTCCCTGCTGCACAACGGCGTGACGGTGTGGGACACCCTGGCCATCGGCGAATACCTGAACGAAGTCAAGCCCAAGGCGGGGCTGTTGCCGGCCGACATCAAGGCGCGAGCGCACTGTCGCGCAGTCAGCGGCGAAATGCACTCCGCCTTTGCGTCCATGCGCGGTACTTTGCCTATGAACATCAAGGCGCACTTTCCTCACTTCAAGGTGTGGTCGCGCGCGCAGGCTGACATTGACCGGGTGCTCGCTATTTGGCAAGACTGTCTGGAGACGTATGGCGGTCCGTTCTTGTTTGGCAAGCAGCCGTGCATAGCTGATGCCATGTATGCGCCGGTTGTGACGCGCTTCATGACCTATGACGTTCAGCTCAGCCCTGCAGCTGCGGCGTATTGCCAGCAGATGATGGCCTTGCCTGCCATGCAAGAGTGGGTGAGTGCCGCCAAGTCAGAGCCTGACGAAATCGACGAGTTGGACGCGGAGTTTTAGGCCCCCACGCTCCACCGCTGCGCGGGTCGCTGCCCCCCAAGGGGGCTAATTTCGCTTGGGGTGGCCCGGCGCGGAATTGCGGCCCCACGCCCCGTAGCCTCAGGCTGCTTTTTGCTCCGGCCACGGAGTCGGCTCAGGGATTTCGCAGACCGGCTCTACGTCCACCGACTTGAAGTCTGCCGGTGAGACGATTTCCAGGTATTCCATGTCGGGAGAGTAGTCGAACAGGTAGTGGCGGATGCCGGGGCGCTGGTGAACCACATCGCCGGCCTGCACCAGGGTCTCCTTGTCCTCGTACATGAAACGCGCCCAGCCTTTGGTCATGATGACGATCTGAAAATCCGCCTCATGCCGGTGCCAGCCGGTGCCTTTTTCTGGTGCCATATTGGCTTTGACCAGGTGTGCAATCACCTTTCCGTGCGTGGCGTCGGCAATGCCGAGGTCTTTGTACAAAAAGAAATCGCGCAGCCCCCCGGACACAAATTGCGTGTCCTCAGGTTTGACATGGGAAAACTTGGTCGCAGTGCGGTCTAGCATGGCTCACTCCTGGTTCAAAAAGCGGTGAAACACTGAAATGGTGCGCTGCAGCACGATGCATAAACTGTTCCAACCCGGTTACCGGGTCCGGCAGTCGCGTCGGGGATAATCGGGGCACTATGAGCGGCAATACCTTCGGACATACATTCACAGTCACCAACTTCGGTGAATCCCACGGCCCGGCCATCGGCTGCATCATTGATGGTTGCCCCCCGGGCATGGAGTTGTCCGAGGCGGACATCCAGATCGACCTGGACCGCCGCCGCCCCGGCACCAGCCGCCATGTGACGCAGCGCAACGAGCCGGATGCGGTGCAGATTCTCAGTGGCGTCTACCAGGGCAAAACCACGGGCACCCCGATTGCGCTGCTCATCCAGAACACCGACCAGCGCAGCAAGGACTACGGCAACATCCTCGACACCTTCCGCCCCGGCCATGCGGACTACGCCTACTTCCAGAAATACGGTATCCGTGACCCGCGCGGCGGTGGCCGATCCAGCGCGCGCCTCACCGCGCCCATGGTGGCGGCCGGTGCGGTAGCCAAAAAGTGGCTCAAGGAAAAATACGGCACCGAGTTCCGTGGCTGCATGACCCAAGTGGGTGAGTTGCCTATCGCTTTCGAGTCGTGGGACCACGTGCCCAACAACCCTTTCTTCGCCCCGGTTGCCGATGTGCATGCCCTTGAAGACTATATGGACGCGTTGCGCAAAGCTGGCGACTCCTGCGGTGCCCGCATCCGCGTCACCGCCAGCAATGTGCCGGTAGGTTTGGGTGAGCCTTTGTTCGACAAGATGGACGCCGACATCGGCTACGCCATGATGGGCATCAACGCCGTCAAGGGCGTGGAAATCGGCGCCGGCTTTGCCAGCGTGGCCCAACGCGGAACCACCCATGGCGACTCCCTGACTCCTGAAGGCTTTGCCACGAATAACGCCGGTGGCGTGCTCGGCGGCATCACTACCGGGCAAGACCTGGAGGTGAGCATCGCCATCAAACCGACCAGCTCCATCATCACACCGCGTGCCTCGATTGACTCGCAAGGCAACCCCACCGAGGTGGTGACCAAGGGCCGCCACGATCCGTGTGTGGGCATCCGCGCCACGCCGATTGCCGAGGCCATGCTGGCCCTGGTGGTGATGGATCATGCGCTGCGCCACCGTGCCCAGTGTGGTGATGTGGTGCCCAGCCTGACGCCGATTCCAGGCAGTCTGTGAGCCAGGCCTTGCCGCCTGCCGCATTGCCCGGCGTGCTGCAGGTGCTGCCGTTTGCCGTTTTAACGGCGGTCTACTGCGCCCATGGCGCCTTGTTCAACCCCTACCTGCCCCTGTGGCTCAAGAGCTTGGGGCTGGATGTAGTGCTCATCAGTGTACTGTGCTCGGTGCAGGCAGCGACCCGCATGTTTGCGCCCTATGCCTGGGGCGCCCTGAGCGACCGCACCGGTGAGCGCGCCAAGCTGATGCGCTGGGGCGCGGTGCTGGCCTTGCTGGCATCGGGCGGTTTGTGGTTCCAGGGTGGGGCGGTTTGGCTGGGTGTGGTGTTGTTGCTGATTTATGTGCAGACCAGCGGCATGATGCCCATGACCGAAGCGGCGGTGGCCCATGTGGTGACCCATAACGGCGTGTTCAGCACCAAGCTGTACGGCCGGGTGCGCCTTTGGGGCTCGCTGGGTTTCATGCTGGCCGTGATGGCCGCAGGGGCCTGGTACGAGCATGTGGGCATGGGCAGTTTTCCGCTCATCGTGACACTCAGCCTGCTGGCGCTGGTGGTGTCTGCCTTCCAAATGCCGGATGTCAAAGAGGCTCACGCAGCAAGTGTCCAGCCTGCCATGCCCATGGCGCCGGTGCTGGCCCAACCGGTGGTGCGCTGGTTTTTCGCTTCGGTGTTTTTTCACATCCTCTCGCACATGGGGATTTACAGCTTTTTTTCGCTGTATATGGATTCGCTGGGCTATTCCAAAACCATGATCGGTGTGCTCTGGGCGGTATCGGTCACGGTGGAGATCGGCTGGTTCTTCACCCAGAGCCGCTGGATGCCGCGCTTGAGTCTCAGTGCCTGGCTTGTGTTGTGCGCCGGGGTGATGGCCTTGCGCATGGGAGTCACCGCCTCCTTGGCGTCGATGTTGTGGCTCTTGATGCTGATGCAGGCGCTGCACGCGCTCACCTTTGCCGCCCACCACAGTGCCTGTATTGCGCTGGTGTCGCACCATTTTCCCGGCCGCTTGCGGGGGCGCGGGCAGGCGCTGTACATCATCGTGGGCTATGGCGTGCCCGGCGTGGTGGGTGGTTTGGTCGGGGGGCAGCTCAGTTCCCGCTGGGGGCTGGCCAGTGTGTTCTGGGCCACATCGGCCATGGCTGTGTGCGCGCTCTTGTGTGCGGTAAAGGTGTGGCGGCTCAACCACCGGCCGCTTACAGGGTCTTGAGGGGCTGCAGGGGCGTGAGGAATTGCTGTACCGAGGCCTCAAACACCTCCATCGGTAGTGGTCGGCTGAAGAGGTAGCCCTGGTAGGCATGGCAGCCGTGGCGGGCCAGATACTGCATCTGCTCGATGGTTTCCACCCCCTCGGCAATCACGCTCAAGCCCAGGCTGTTGGCCAGGGCCACGATCATGTTGGCAATGGCGGCATCGTTCGGGTCTACCAGTACATCACGCACAAAGCTTTGGTCGATTTTCAGCACATCCAGGGGCAGGCGCTTGAGGTAGGTGAGCGATGAGTAGCCGGTGCCGAAATCGTCCATGGCAAAGCCCACGCCGTGGTGCTGCAGCTCTTCCATACGCACGATCACATCGTCCATGTTGGCGATCAGCATGCTCTCGGTAATTTCCAGCTTGAGCCGGTAGGGTTGGGCACCGGTGCGGTCCAGCGCGTCCATGACCGACTCCACAAAGTCCGGCTGGTGGAACTGCTTGGCACTCACGTTGACCGCAATCGTCATCTGCTCAAAGCCCGGAGTGCGGGCCCAGCGCGCCAGCTGGCGGCAGGCGGCCTCCAGCACCCACTGGCCCAGTGGCACGATGATGCCGCAATCCTCTGCCACGCTGATGAACTCGCCGGGGGCAATCACCCCTCGCACCGGGTGGCGCCAGCGCAGCAGGGCTTCGGCTCCGGTGACGCGGGCGTCTTCGGTGACTTGGGGTTGCAAGTACAACTCGAATTGGTTTTCCTCCAGCCCGGTGCGCAGGGCCGATTCCAGTTCGGCCCGGTGGGTTACGGCGGCCTGGGTTTTGGGGTCAAAAAAGCGCAAGGTGTTGCGGCCTGCTGCCTTGGATTGGTACATGGCGAGATCGGCGCGCTTGAGTGGCTCGTCCATGGACTCGGTGCGGTCTCCAAACAGCGTGATGCCGATGCTGGGTGTGCTCTTGCGGATCAACTCTCCCAGTGCGTAGGGCTGGTTCAGGGTGGTGAGAATTTTTTGTGCAATTACGCCGGCATGGCGCGCGGCATCGTCCGCGTGGGTACTGAGGCCTTCGAGCATCACCACAAACTCATCGCCACCCAGGCGGGCGACCGTGTCGGCATCGCGCACGCAGGATTGCAGGCGCTGCGCGACCTGTTGCAGCAGCAGGTCGCCCTGGTGGTGGCCCAGCGTGTCGTTGAGGGTTTTGAAATCGTCCAGGTCGACAAACAGCAGGGCGCCTAGGTGGCGGTGGCGCTGGGCGGCGTCCATGGCCGCTTCGAGCCGGCTGGTGAGCATGCGCCGGTTGGGCAACTGGGTGAGCGCGTCAAAAAACACCAGTGTTTTGATCTCGTTCTCGGCGGCTTTGCGCGCGCTGAAGTCCGAGAGGTTGGCCACGTAGTGGGTGATGTCGCCATGCTCTGAGCGCACTGCGGTCACGGTGGTCCATGCGGGGTAGTTTTCGCCGTTCTTGCGCTTGTCCCACACCTCGCCTTGCCAGCTGCCGTGGGTTTGGATGCTGGCGTTCATGGCCTCGTAAAAGTCTTCTCCGTGCACCCCGGAGCCCATGAGTTCGCGGGGTTGCCGGCCTATGGCTTCTTCTGCGGTGTAACCGGTGACGCGGCTGAAAGCGGTGTTCACTTGCAGAATGTGCCAATCCGCGTCGGTGACAAACATCACGTCGTTGGACTCAAATGCGGTGGCCGCAATGCGCAGTGCGTCGCGCGAGTGCAGCAGTTCGGTTTGCCGCTGTTGCAGCGTGTCCAGCATGGCATTGAAGTCCCGGGCCAGGCGTGCGGCTTCATCGCTGCCTTGTATGTCTACCCGGCGGTCTGCATCGCCTGCGCGCACCGCGTCTGCCACCCGGCTGATGGCGCTCAGGCGCCGGGTGAAATACAAGCCCGTGAGCGATGCGAACAGGGCAATCAGCAACACACCGGTCAGCATGAACCAGAGGCTGCTGCTGATCAGTCGCTCAATTTGCTGGTTGAGTTGCGTGCGCCCCATGCCGATGCGCACCCAGCCCAGGTGCTGCGCATCCAGCCGCACCGGGCTGGCTACATCGAGCAAGGTGCTGGCGTTTTGTAGCAGCGCCGCTTGCGGGGTGGCCGGCAGGTCATGTAGGTACTGCCCGATCCGGCTGGCATCCGAGTGGGCCAGCACCTGGCCCTGGCGGTCCAGCACCATGGCGTAGCGCACGTCGGGGAAGCCCGCCGCGTTGTGGATGATTTCCTGCAAGCCCGCCAGGTCGCGGGCTGCCACCCATACGCTGGCCGACACCGCCATGCTGTTGGCCAGTGCCAGGGCTTGCTCGGTTTGCTGGGTGCTGACCTCGTGGTGCTGGCGTAAGGCCAGATCCCACACCAGCACCGTGAGGATGATGGCAACCACCACGGCCATACCCGCCATGAGCTGGCGGCGAAGGCTGCTGAGGAAGAGGTTGCGCAGGGTGTGGAACATCAGTTCAGCTTCAGTTGCACCGGCCGCACGGTTTTCTCAAAGTGGGCCAGGTAGCGTTGCACCACGTCGTAGCTTTTGTCATCAGCGGGGAAGAATGCCTCGGTTTCCATCATCCCAAGGATATGCGGGCCGTCTGCCGTGTTTTTTAGTCCCAGTAGCAGGAGCTGCACCTGCCGCTGGATGGCCGGTGGCACGTCCTGGCGCACCATGACCGAGTTGTTGATGAGTGGCGGTGTCTCCCAGAGCACCTGCAGCTGCGCCGCTTCGGCAGGGTAGTCCTTCTGGAACATGCGCCAGGGCGGCGGCCAGGTGGCTGCCGCTGCCGAGTGCCCCATGTAGGTGTTGAGGATGGATGACTCGTGCGAACCCACGTAGCGGTTGGTGATGTCGTGTTGCACATCCAGCCCGTGGGTGTACAAAAAGTACTGCGGCATGATGGCCCCCGCCAGCGCGGTGGGCGAGGGGTAGCTCACCACCTTGCCCTTGAGGCTCTCCGGCTGTTTCAGCAGGCTGTCTTTGCGGACAATAAAAATGCCCTTGAAGTCCTGCGGATTGCCGGCCATGGCAATCACGCGGTAGCCGGTTTTCTGGGCCAGCAAGGTCTGCACCGGGTTGGGCAGCAGAAAGGCCGGGCCGCTCTCGCGCACTTTGTCTTCGAAGGCCGCGTAATCGCGGGAGGCCTCAATCTCCATGCGTGCACCATTGAGGTGGGCATTGAGGTAGTCCATCAGCGGCTGGTAGGCCTGAATCAGTTTGTGCGGGTTGTAGAGCGGGTGGATGGCCATGCGGTACACGGTGGTGCCCGAGGTTTGAGGCTGATCGGTGTATTCCAGCGCGCGCTCGGGCTGGCCGGGAGAGCAACCGCCCAGCAGGCATGCACACGCCATCAGCAGCATCAACCGGGCCCGCAGGAATTGCATGTTGACTCCATCTTTCATGGCACTGTAGCAGTGGCGGCAGCACCTCAATTGACAAGGATCAAGAGTGCATCAGTCGCAATGCCAGGCCGGCGTCTGAAAGGCATGGGCCAGAAAGTCCACCATCGCCCGCACTTTGCCCGGCAATTGTTTGCGGCTGGGGTACACCGCATGGATGCCCAGGGTCGGTCCCTGCAAATGGGGCAACACCTGCACCAGTCGGCCCAGCCGGATGTCTTCGCCCACCAGAAAGCCGGGTTGAAAGATCAGGCCCTGGTCCGCCAGTGCCGCGGCGCGGCAGGTGTCGCCGCTGTTGGCGCGCAGGCGGGGGCGGGTGGTCACGCTGTGCTTCTTGCCGTGAGCGTCTTGCAGGGTCCATACGTCACCCCCGGACCACCACGAGTACGCCGCCACGCTGCAGGCGGCAACGTCGCCCAACTGCGCCAGCGGCCCGGTGTGCTGGAGATAGGCCGGCGAGGCGCACAGCAAAATCCGGTCTTGCGCGAGCTGGCGGGAGACCAGCGTGGAGCTCGCTTGCAGGCCGATGCGCACGGCCATGTCGAAGCCTTCCTCCACGAGGTCCACCACCCGGTCGGTGAGGCTGATGTCCAGCTCCACCTGCGGGTGCAGTTTGAGGAATTCACCCCACAGCGGCGCCAGGTGCAGGTTGCCAAAGGTGAGCGGCGCGTTGATCTTGAGCCTGCCTTTGACTACGCCGGTGCCCGCGCTGGCGGCGGTGTTGGCGTCTTCCACATCTTCCAGAATCTGTTTGCAGCGCTCCACATAGTCGGCCCCCGCATCGGTGAGGGAGATACGGCGGGTGGTGCGGTGGAGCAAGCGGGTGGAGAGCGACTCTTCCAGTTCCAGCACCAGGCGGGACACCACTGCCTTGGAGGTGTCCAGCCGCTCGGCCGCCTGCACAAAACTGCCGGCTTGCACCACGGCCACAAAGGCCTGCATCTGGCGTAACTGGTCCATGCCGCGACAGCGTCAGGGGACGATGGTGGTGAACAAATACGTGGCCAAGAGCACCAGATGCACCGTGCCCTGTAACACCGTGGTGCGCCCCGTGCTGAGCGAGAGGCTGGAAACAAACAGCGACAAGAGCAGCAGCACGCTGGATTTGATGTCCAGGCCCAGGGTGAGCGTCCAGCCGGTGGCCAGCGACACGATGGCCACCGCCGGAATGGTGAGGCCGATGCTGGCCAGCGCCGAGCCCAGTGCCAGGTTCAGGCTGGTTTGCAGGCGGTTGGCGTGCGCTGCACGAAAGGCGGCCAGGCCTTCGGGCAACAGCACCACCATGGCAATGATGATGCCGACCACCGCTTTCGGCGCCCCCGCATTGGCCACCAAGGTTTCAATGGTGGGTGCCAAGGCCTTGGCGAGCAGCACTACGGCGACCAGACCCAGCAGCAGCAAGCCTGCACTCACGGCTGCCAGCTTGCCGCTGGGCGGGTGGGCATGGGCTTCTTCATCCGCCTTGGCGCCTTTGGGCAAAAAGTAATCCCTGTGACGCACCGCTTGCACCAATACAAAGGTGCCATACAGCACCAGCGACACCACGGCCACAAACGCCAGCTGGCTGGGGCTGTACATGGGGCCGGGAGTGGTGGTGGTGTAGTTGGGCAGCACCAGGGTGAGCACCGCAATGGCGGCCAGTGTGGTGAGGGACGCACTTACCCCGCGCTGGCCGAAAGTCTGCTCGTGGTAACGGCTGCCACCGGCCAGCAGGCAGATGCCCACGATGCCGTTGAGGATCAACATCACCGCTGCAAAGACCGTGTCCCGTGCCAGGGCGGTGGTTTCGGGGCCGCCGGCCAGCATCATGGAGACGATGAGCGCCACCTCAATCACCGTAATGGCCAGCGCCAGCACCAGCGTGCCATAGGGCTCCCCCACCTTGTGGGCCACCACCTCGGCATGGTGCACCGCCGACAGCACGGTACCAATCAGCCCTGCGGCGAGCACCAGCACCCACCAGCCACCTGCCAAGCCGGCCAGGCTGCCGCCCAGCAGACACCAGCCCAACACGGGCCAGGCGACGGACCAAAGCGGGAGCGGGGCGTGCGTGGTGGACATGGCAGTCTTTCTGAACATCGTGTGGGAATGTCTCATTGTCAATAAAACGAGGACAGTTAATCAAGAGCCTGCGTATTTATCTTTGTTTTGTGGGTATTTACAGTGCCTCCATCGCAGCACATTTTTGGAATCCGCCATGACGACATTGACCACGGCCACCCCCGTATCAGCCCTCACCGGCACTCTACCCGCGCTTTTCGTATCCCATGGCGCGCCACTGTTTGCCTTGGAGCCCGGCACCACCGGCCCGGCGTTGGCGGCGTGGGGCGCGACCTTGCCTGACGGGTTGCGCGGCATCGTGATGATGTCGCCCCACTGGATGGCGCGCCGCCCTGCGGTGATGACCAACCCCCAACCCGAAACCTGGCACGATTTCGGCGGCTTTCCCCAAGCACTCTATGCCCTGCAATACCCGGCACCCGGCCACCCGGCCCTGGCCGCCGAAGTGCTGGCGGCTCTGCAGGCTGCCGGTGTCGATGCCGTGGGCGACGAAAACCGCCCGCTGGACCATGGCACCTGGGTGCCGCTGATGCACTTGCTGCCGCAGGCGAATGTGCCCGTGGTGCAACTGGCTTTGCCATTGGGTTACGGCCCGCGTGAGGTGTATGCGCTGGGCCAGGCGCTGGCGGGTTTGCGCCAGCAAGGGGTGTTGTTGGCCGGCTCCGGCAGTATGACGCACAACCTGGCCGAGTTTTTTGGTGGGCACCGCGAGGTGGCGCCCTATGTCACCGAGTTCAGCCGCTGGATTGAGGACCGCCTGGTGGCGGGCGATCTGGAGGCCCTGTTGGACTACCGCAACCAGGCCCCCCATGCCCACCGCGCCCACCCGACAGAAGACCACTTTTTGCCTCTGTTTTTTGCCCTGGGGGCTGCGGGCCCCGACGCCCGCCCGGACTACCTGAGCCGCGAGGTGATGTACAGCATGCTGGCCATGGACAGCTTTACCCTGCAATAACTCTCGGGCTGTTTATAAGCAAAAAGAGCAGCTGGCGCACGTGGATCGTGCGCCAGCTGCTCATCTTTTAGGAGCGTTGGGGGTTTAGAACTTGTAACCGATACCGATGCTGTACACGTTCTCCTTCAGGCTGGAGGTGGTGCCGTTGTTGAAGGTCACATCGCGGAACTGGTTTAGGTCGTAGCCGGCTTGCACGTAGAGGTTTTTGTCCAGCATCTTGCGCACGCCCAGGCCGTAACCCACGCCTTGCACATTGTTGGTGGAGCTGCCGTCGCTGGAGGCAGCGGTACCGTAGATGGACGATATCTTGCCGAACAACTGGTAGTTGTTGGACAGGGCCACGGTTGGCACGATGTCCAGCGAGTAGCGGTTGTTCACCGTGGCGGCCGTGCCGTTGGCGTAGCTGCCGAAGCTGTGGTTGCCGGTGCTGTAGCTGGCGCCCAGGCCGATGGCGAAGTTGGGGGCCAAAGACCAGTCGTAGCGTGCCTGCAGGCCGGCGCTGGTGGTGGCACCGCCATCGGAGCTGCCATCGGTGGCGCTGATGTTGCCGCGCGCAAATTCGGCGTTGGTGCCGATGCTGAAGCCCGACAGATCATTCGCCACCGGGCCCGCCGCGAATGCAGACGTTGCGGCCATTGCGCTGAATACCAAAGAAGACACGAGAAGTTTTTTCATGGATAAGGTTCCGAGTGAAGGGACCTTCATGGTGCGCGGCGGCTGTAAAGCCGGTTTGCGGCTCGTGCAAATATTGGTAAATGTGCGTAAGTGGCCGGTGCTGCCGGGGCCGGGCGGGTCAGGGCCAGTCGCTGGGGGCGCTGCAAGCGCCTACGTGCACGATGCCGGCTCGGCTGTCGTTGGGCACAAATACCTGGGTTTGCGCCGTCTTGGGGTAAATGCTGCCATCGGCACACTGCGCGCTTTGCGTGGTGCCTATCACCAGTTGGCTGCCGGGCCGCACCTGGCAGGCCACCACCTTGTCCAAGGGGCTCCACTCCGGGCAAATGGCGTTGTCCGCCCGGTACTGCGCTTTGGTGCCTGTGGGCGGCTGCAGGGACCACCAGCCACCGAACTGGGTGTAGGGCTTGCTGGCATCAAACGCGCGGTACAGGGTGAGCGGCGCAGTCACCGCCAGCACCTTGGCTTCGCACACGCCGCCTTTGTCGCTGGGGAGTCGGACCATAGCCAGCAGGGCAGGGTTGTCGGAGGGTTGTACGCCTTGTGCAGGCGCCTGCGGGGTGCCGACGCATGCCACGCCGTCCACCCCCACAGACGCACCGGGTGTACTGGCTGGAAAGCCCGCGCAGCCCGTCAGCGCAACGGCAGTGGCTAAAGCAAACAACGCATTTTTGAGCATGACCCCACCCCCCTGAAGTAAACAGGAATTGTGCCTTTCTCCACGCGTGAATGCGCCTCCGGATCAGCACTCCACGATGTTTACCGCCAGCCCGCCACGGGCCGTCTCTTTGTATTTGGTTTTCATGTCCGCGCCGGTTTCGCGCATGGTCTTGATGACCTTGTCCAGGCTCACAAAGTGGCTGCCGTCGCCGCGCAGCGCCATGCGGGCGGCGTTGATGGCTTTGACCGATGCAATCGCGTTGCGCTCGATGCAGGGAATCTGCACCAGCCCGCCCACCGGGTCGCAAGTCAAGCCCAGGTGGTGCTCCATGCCGATCTCGGCGGCGTTTTCCACCTGTGCGGGCGTGCCGCCCATCACCGCGCAAAGGGCAGCTGCGGCCATGCTGCAGGCCACGCCCACTTCGCCCTGGCAGCCCACTTCGGCCCCGCTGATGGAGGCGTTCTCTTTGTAGAGGATGCCGATGGCCGCTGCGGTGAGCAAAAAGTCGATGACGCCTTGGTCATGCGCTCCCGGCACAAAGCGGGTGTAGTAGTGCAGCACAGCGGGGATGATGCCCGCCGCCCCGTTGGTGGGTGCGGTGACTACGCGGCTGCCGGCGGCGTTTTCTTCGTTCACGGCCAATGCGTAGAGGTTCACCCAGTCCAGCACCTGCAGCGGATCTCGCAAGGCCTCCTCGGGTTTGGACACCAGCGCATCACGCAGCGCCTTGGCACGGCGCTTGACCTTGAAGCCGCCCGGCAGCACGCCCTCGGTCGCACAGCCGCGCTTCACGCAGTCTTGCATGACCTGCCAGATGCGTAACAGGCCGGTGTCGATCTCGGTATCGCTGCGCCAGTGCTGCTCGTTGCGGCGCATCACCTGGGCAATACTCAAGCCATGTTGCTTGGTGAGCTTGAGCAAGCCCTCGCCACTGGTAAACGGCAGGGGCAGCACCTTGGCGTCTGGGGCGATCACCTTTTGACGGCTGCCGTCGGCGGCCACTTCGTCACTCACGATAAAGCCGCCGCCCACCGAGTAGTACACCCGGTTGGCCAGCTCTTCGCCCGCGGCATCCAGCGCCACCAGACGCATGCCGTTGGCATGGAAGGGCAGGGGCGCGCGCATGAAGAGCAGGTCTTCTTTCTCGTTGAAGGCAATCGCGTGCTGTCCCGCCAGCTGGATGCTTTTGTTGCCGCGTATGCCGGCCAGCGTGGGGGCAATCTGGTCCACCTCCACCGTGTCCGGCTCCAGGCCGGAGAGGCCCAGCAGCACCGCCACATCGCTGGCGTGGCCCTTGCCGGTGGCGCCCAGCGAGCCATGCAGCCAGCAGCGCACGGTGGCGGTGCGCGCCAGCAGCCCCTCATGCTGCAGGCGGCCTACAAACAGGCGGGCTGCCCGCATGGGCCCCACCGTGTGCGAGCTGCTGGGGCCGATACCGATTTTGAACAGGTCGAACACGGAGACTGCCATGGTGAGGGTTTCCTTCGGTGCGTGAGTGTAAGTATCAGGCGGGCAGCTGCTGGTGCACATGCCCTGCCAACTGGTGGGCGGTGATGGCCGAGAGCGTCCAGCCCAAGTGGCCGTGGCCGGTGTTGTAGAACACGTTGTTGCGCTTGCCTCGGCCGACGCGGGGCATCATGTTCGGCATCATGGGGCGCAGGCCGGCCCAGGGTTCGCAGCGGCGGGTGTTCACACCGGGGAAGAGCTGGTTGACCCAGGCAATCAGCGGGCGGATGCGGTCGGCGCGGATGTCGTAGTCAATGCCGTTGTACTCGGCGGTGCCTGCCACGCGGAAGCGGTCTGCGCCCAAGCGGCTCGTCACCAACTTGGTCTCGTCGTCCAAGAGGCTGACCCAGGGCGCTGCTTGTTGGCTGGCTTCGTCGTTCAGTTGCACGGTGATCGAATAGCCCTTGACCGGATAAATGTTCAGCCGGTCTCCGAGTTGCGCGGCAATGCCACGGCCGTGCACACCGGCGCACACCACCACGCCGTCAAACCGATGGGTCTCGGTGCCGCCCTCGTGTTGCAACTCCAGGGTGGCCACCGTGCCGTCGGTGCTGGCGCTGGCGACCTGGTGGCCGTAAAGCGTGGTTACGCCCAAGCGCGCACAGGCTTGCGACAGGCCATGGGTGAATTTGTGGATGTCGCCGGTGGAATCGCTCTCGGTGTAGTAGCCACCATAGTAGGTTCCTTGCAGGGTGGGCTCGATGGCGCGCATTTCTTCAGGTGTGACGGTGCGGCGCGAGAGGCCGCCCGCGGCCAGCATGGTGGAGACCTTGCCCGCGTGCTCAAAACCTGCCTTGTTGCGGTAGATGTGCAGGATGCCCTTGCGCTGATGGTCGAAGTCAATGCCCTCCGCCTGCGCCCAGGCAAACAGGTGCTCGCGTGCTGCAATGGCCAGGCGGGTGGTGGCTTCGGTGTTCTCGCGGTATTTGGGGATGGAGGCCACAAACTCGGCCATCCAGCTCAGCTTGTGCCAGGTGGGGGCAGGGTTCATGAGCAAGGGCGCGTCCTTGGTGAACATCCACTTGAGGCCCTTCACGAGGGTGCTGGGGTGGGTCCAGACCTCGGCGTTCGAGGCCGAGAGCTGGCCGCCGTTGGCGTAGGACGTTTCCATGCCCGCGTAGCGGTTCTTCTCGATCAGGGTGACCTTGTAGCCGGCCTTGGCCAGGGTGTAGGCGCTGGTGACGCCGGTGATGCCGCCGCCGATGATGGCAATGTGTTTCATAAAGAGCGCTCTCGCAAATCAGTCGCAAACATGGAAGTCGCCCACCCGCACACCATGTGCCGGTGACGACCCCCTCTGTTTGAGACCTGAGAGATTCACCCCCCGCCTTGTGGGCCCGGGGCTTGCTCCTGCGGTGTGCCGGCGGACAAGTGCGCGGCAGCTCTTCAGAGTGCAAAGGGACTTGCGTCCCTGACCGCAGCGGTCCTGGGTGCCTGAGAGTTTCCGGGGTGGTTGCTCCTTCGGCGCTGCTGCCCGGGTGGGCAGCAGGCTCTCCCGCTGCGATGCCGGGGCTAGCCCGGCAAGGGCGGCGGCATGCAATGCACAGCCGCCCTGAAAACCATGGTGAGTGGTGTAAGACTTTCCTTTATGCGCTGGCGTATTCCGCCACCGGCACGCAGCTGCAGAACAGGTTGCGGTCGCCATACACGTTGTCCACCCGGCCCACAGTAGGCCAGTACTTGGCCGCCTTCAGGGTCGCTACCGGGAAGGCACCGACCTCACGGCTGTAAGGGCGGTCCCACGCAGCACCGATCACCGCAGCGGCGGTGTGGGGAGCATGCTTCAAGGGGTTGTTGTCCTGCGGCCAGACACCGGCTTCGACCTGGGCAATTTCGCCACGGATGGCGATCATGGCGTTGATGAAGCGGTCCAGCTCGGCCAGCGTTTCGCTCTCGGTGGGTTCCACCATCAGCGTGTTCGGCACGGGGAAGGACAGCGTGGGTGCGTGGAAGCCATAGTCCATCAGGCGCTTGGCCACGTCTTCGGCCATAACGCCGCAAGTTTCCTTGAAGTGGCGCAAATCCAGGATGCACTCGTGGGCCACATGACCGTTGCTTGATGCGTACAGCGTGGGGTAGTGGTCGGCCAGGCGGGCGCTGATGTAGTTGGCGCTCAGGATGGCCACTTCGGTCGCTTGTTGCAGGCCGTCCGGGCCCATCATGCGGCAGTACATCCAGCTGATGGGCAGCACGGCTGCGTTGCCCAAAGGCGCGGCACTCACCGCGCCCGTGCCGGGCACACCACCCGTGGCATGGCCCGGCAGGTAAGGCACCAGGTCTTCCACCACGCACACGGGGCCCACGCCAGGGCCGCCACCGCCGTGGGGGATGCAGAAGGTCTTGTGCAGGTTCAGGTGGCTGACGTCACCGCCAAACTCACCGGGGGCCGCAGTGCCCACCAGTGCATTCATGTTGGCGCCGTCCACATACACACGGCCGCCGTGCTGGTGCACCAGGGCGCACAGCTCTTTCACGCTGGTTTCAAACACGCCGTGGGTGCTGGGGTAGGTGATCATCACCGCCGCGAGGTTGGCGCTGTGCTGCTCGCACTTGGCTTGCAGGTCGGCCATGTCCACGTTGCCGTTGTCGTCGCACTTGGTGACCACCACCGTCATGCCGACCATCATGGCGCTGGCTGGGTTGGTGCCGTGCGCGCTGCTGGGGATCAGGCAGATGTTGCGGTGGCCCTGGCCACGGGCCTCGTGGTAGGCCTTGATGACCAAGAGGCCGGCGTATTCGCCCTGGCTGCCGGCGTTGGGCTGCAGGCTGATGCCCGCGTAGCCGGTGGCGGCGCACAGCCAGGCGCGCAACTGCGCGTCCAGCTCGGTGTAGCCCTCGCGCTGGTCGGCGGGTGCGAAGGGGTGGATGTTGGCGAACTCGGGCCAGGTGATGGGGATCATCTCGCTGGTGGCGTTGAGCTTCATGGTGCAAGAGCCCAGCGGGATCATGCTGCGGTCCAAGGCCAAGTCTTTGTCGCTCAGCATGCGGATGTAGCGCAGCATGCCGGTCTCGGAGTGGTGGGTGTTGAACACCGGGTGGGTCAAAAAGGCACTGGTGCGGCGCAGGGCTGCGGGGATGAGTGCTTCGGCACCGGCTTCCAAGGCCTCCACGGTAGGCAGGGCTTGGCCCTCGGCCGCAAACAAGCTCCACAGCAGGGCGATATCCGCACGGGTCGTGGTTTCATCCAGAGAAACAGCGATGTACTCTTCAAAGTAAATTCGCAGGTTAGCGCCCATGGCTACTGCGCGAGCAGCTATCGATTTGGTAGCGGCGCCTGTCTTGATGGTGAGGGTGTCAAACGCGGTGTCGCTGGTAGGCGCACGGCCCAGGGCGCGCAGGCCGGTCGCCAGAATGGCGGTGAAGGTGGCCACACGTTGCGCGATGCGGGTCAGGCCGGCAGGGCCGTGGTACACGGCGTACATGCTGGCGACCACGGCAGGCAGCACCTGCGCGGTGCAGATGTTGGAGGTGGCTTTTTCGCGGCGGATGTGTTGCTCGCGGGTTTGCAACGCCAGGCGGTAAGCGGGGTTGCCATGGGTGTCCACACTCACACCCACAATGCGGCCGGGCAGGGAGCGCTTGTACTCGTCGCGGCAGGCCATGTAGGCGGCGTGCGGGCCGCCGTTGCACAGGGGCATGCCAAAGCGCTGGGTGGTGCCGACGACGATGTCGGCATCAAATTCGCCGGGCGGCGTGAGCAGTGTGAGAGCCAGCAGGTCGGCGGCCACGATAAAGGCAGCTTGTTTGCCATGCACAGTGGCCACGTCGGCGCGCAGGTCATCAATGCGGCCGCTGGTAGCGGGGTACTGGGCCAGCACAGCAAAGTAGTCACCGGCCAGCGCGGCTTCCCACTCCGCGGCGGAGTTGGCCAGTTGCACGGTGATGCCTAGGGGCTTGGCGCGGGTCTGGATCACTTCGATGGTTTGCGGGTGGCAGTCGCCCGCCACCACGAAGGTGTTGCTTTTGCTCTTGACCGAGCGCTTGGCCAGCGTCATGGCTTCGGCAGCAGCCGTGGCTTCGTCCAGCATGGAGGCATTGGCCATGGGCATGCCGGTCAGGTCGCACACCATGGTCTGGAAGTTCACCAGTGCCTCCATACGGCCCTGGCTGATCTCGGCCTGGTAGGGCGTGTAGGCGGTGTACCAGGCGGGGTTCTCCAGGATGTTGCGCAGAATCACGCCGGGGGTATGGGTGCCGTAGTAGCCCTGGCCGATGAAGCTCTTGAGCACCTTGTTTTTGCCTGCAACCGCCTTCAGCTCCGCCAGGGCAGCCGCTTCGGTAATCGCTGCAGGGATCGCCATGGCGCTCTTGCGCGCAATGCTGGCGGGCACGATGCTGGCAATCAGGTCGCTGCGCGACTTTTCGCCGATGGCCTGCAGCATGACGGCTTCGTCATCCGCAAAAATGCCGATGTGGCGGGCCTGGAATTCGCTGGCGTTTTCCAGCTGGGCCAAGGAGGGCGTGGAGGTGGTGGCAAAAGTGGACATGGCGGTGGCGTTCGGTGGTGGGCAGAGAAGTCAGGGGCAATTTTTCGACGGGCCGCCCCTAGAAAAATTAGCCCCCTTGGGGGGCAGCGACCCGCGCAGCGGCGGAGCGTGGGGGCTAGCCCGCAGAAAACGCGGTGTAGCTGGTTTCGTCCATCAGGCCTTCGAGTTCGGCCGGGTTGGACAGCTTGACCTTGAAGAACCAGCCGGCGCCCAGCGGGTCGGTGTTGGCCAGCGAAGGGTCGTCGCGCAGGGCTTCGTTGACTTCGGTGATCTCACCGGTGACAGGCATGTACACGTCAGCCGCGGCCTTTACGGATTCGACTACGCCGGCCACGGCCTTGGCATCAATGCTGGCGCCCACGGCGGGCAGATCCACAAACACCACGTCGCCCAGCGCATCTTGCGCGTGGTGGGTGATGCCGACAGTAGCGATATCGCCTTCGACCTTGAGCCATTCGTGATCGGCTGTGTATTTGATTGACATAACGTTCTCCTGAAACTTGAAAAAAGGGTTTGCGGTAAAGGGTTGAACCACCGGAACTGGAACCTGCCAGACGCCACTGTAGCGGCTGAATCTGCAGTTTTCAGTCCCAAGGTGCCCCGGAATCAACCGCGGTAGTAGTTCGTGGGCACAAAGGGCATGGCGCTTACCACCATGGGCACCGGCTTGCCGCGCACGATAGCCACCACTTGGGTGCCCAAAGCCGCCAGCGATGCGTCGATGTAGCCCATGGCCACGCACTGGTTGATGGTGGGGCCGAGCAGACCGCTGGTGACTTCGCCGATGCGGTTGCCCGCGCCGTCTTGCAGCTCGGTGTGCTCGCGCACCGGAATGCGCTCCTGCGCAATCAGGCCCACCCGTTTTTTGGTACCTTTTGTGCCGCTAGCGCCCGTGGAATCTGCGAGAGCAGCTAGGATTTTTGTAGCGCCGGGGAAACCGCCCGCACGCGCACCACCGGTGCGGCGCACCTTCTGGATGGCCCAGTTCAGGCTGGCTTCGACCGGCGTGGTGCTGGTGTCAATGTCGTTGCCGTACAGGCACAGTCCCGCTTCCAGGCGCAAGGAATTGCGGGCGCCCAGGCCAATGGGCTGCACTTCGGGTTGGGCTAACAGGGCGCGGGCCAGGGCCTCGGCGTGGTCGTTGTGGACCGAGATCTCAAAACCGTCTTCGCCGGTGTAACCGCTGCGGGTGAGGAACACGTCAATCTTTTGCGTGCCCGTATCTACGGTGAAGTCCCCACCCGTCATGAACACCAGCTTTTCCACGCCGGGCGCCAGGCGGGCCAGCGCCGTTACCGCCTGGGGGCCTTGCAGGGCCAGCAGCGCGTAGTCGGGCAGGGGGGTGACCTGGCAGTGGCTGCCGATCTGGGCTTGGATGTGGGCAATATCCCCCGCCTTGCAGGCGCCGTTGACGATGACAAAAAGCTCGTTCTGCGTCTTTTTGAAGAACATCAGGTCATCGATGATGGTGCCCTCGATGGTGAGCAGCAGGCCGTAACGCTGCTTGCCCACGGGCAGGTCGATCACGTCTACCGGCATCAGGCTCTCGAAGGCCGCGCAGGCGTCCGGGCCGCTTAGGCGCAGCTGGCCCATGTGCGACACGTCAAACAGGCCGGCGGCCTTGCGGGTGTGGTGGTGTTCGGCCATCAGGCCTGCGGGGTACTGCACGGGCATGGAGTAGCCGGCAAACGGCACCATGCGGGCGCCCAGTTCGATGTGCAGGGCGTTGAGCGGGGTGGTCAACAAAGAGGCGTCAGAAGCGGACATGGCGGCGATCCAAACAGGGCCCGGCGCCAGGCGCCGGAGGGGCAATCGAATCCCGGACGCACGCCTGCTGGCGCCCATCCGGTGCTGCCCCCGCTGTCCGCTTTACCTGAGAGATTCGCCGGGCCTGCGTGCACCCGGCGGTTAGCCAGTGCGCAGACTGCGGGTTGCTCCTTCGGTGGTTGGCAGGCCGCCGTGATTGCGGTGCCAACTCTCTCCAGTGGGGTGTTGCCGGAGGCGCAAGCGCTGCCGGCGGTTGTCAGTCCTTTTGCCTGAGCGTTCAGACCGCTGCAATCAGCCGTCCTGCGCCTTCGGCGGCCCAGTGTGTGGGGCTCTCTCCTGACAGCTGCGGATTCTAAACCAGCCATGGTGCCCGCGGCGCATTGGTTACCATGACGGCTGGCATTTGCCGATTCTTACCTTCTTTTGCATGCTCCACTTTGTACGGCTGGTGCTGATCAGCATCCAGTTCCTGTTGGCCTCGATGGTCAATCTTCTGATTTGTTTTGCCCGTCCGTTCAACCCGGACAACTCGCGGCTTTGCGGGTGGATGTTTTCGGCGCCGGCCTTGAAGCTGCTGGGTCTGAAAATGCGCTTGGAGACGGCGGATTTTCAATCGCTGCCTAACCCGTTTGTGGTGGTGGCCAATCACCAGTCCAACTGGGATTTGTTTGTGTTGGGCTCCGCTGTGCCCCGGCGCACCGTGTCGCTGGGCAAGAAGAGCTTGAAGTGGATTCCTTTTTTCGGCCAGATTTACTGGTTGGCCGGCAACATCCTGATCGACCGGGGCAATGCGGTCAAAGCCAAGGCGGCCATGCTGCACACCACCGCGGTGATGCAGGAGCAGGACACGTCGATCTGGGTGTTTGCCGAAGGTACGCGCAATCTCGGGCGAGGCCTGCTGCCTTTCAAGAAAGGGGCCTTCCAGATGGCGATCAACGCCGGCGTGCCCATCGTGCCGTTGTGTTGCAGCAGCTACAAAAGCACCATGAACCTCAACCGTTGGCGTAGCGGCAACATCATCGTCAAGACATTGGCACCCATTCCCACCGCCGGGTTAACGCTGGACGACATGCCCGCCCTGATGGAGCAGTGCCGGACGCAGATGGTGGCGTGCATTGCGGAGCTGGATGCCCGGGCCCAAGCCTGACCGGCGCCATACCCGATAAAAAAGGAGGCCTGGGCCTCCTTTTTTTTGTGACGCAATGCGGTTACATGCCCGCGTAGTTGGGCCCGCCGCCGCCTTCGGGTGTGACCCAGACGATGTTTTGCGTGGGGTCCTTGATGTCACAGGTTTTGCAATGCACGCAGTTCTGGGCATTGATCTGCAGGCGGTCGCTGTTGTCTTCGTTTTTGACGAATTCATACACACCGGCAGGGCAGTAGCGGGCTTCTGGGCCGGCGTACTTGGCGAGGTTGATGCTGACCGGCACCGACGCGTCCTTCAGCGTCAGATGAGCCGGTTGCTGCTCTTCGTGGTTGGTGTTGCTGATGAACACGCTACTCAGCCGGTCAAAGGTCAGCTTGCCATCGGGCTTGGGGTAGACGATGGGTTTGCATTCGGCAGCGGGCTTCAGGTATGCATGGTCAGGCTTGTCGCGGCGCAGGGTCCAGGGGATGTGGCCGCGCAGCACAAATTGCTCAAACCCGTTCATCAACGTGCCAACGGTGAGGCCGTATTTGAACCAGTTTTTGAAGTTACGGTCCTTGTTCAGCTCGGTGTGCAGCCAGCTCTTGTCGAATGCGTCGGGGTAGGCGCTCAGCTCATCGTGCTGGCGACCGGCCACCACCGCGTTATACGCGGCTTCTGCGGCGAGCATGCCCGTCTTGATCGCCGCGTGGCTGCCTTTGATGCGGCTCACATTCAGGTAGCCCGCGTTGCAACCGACCAGGCAGCCGCCAGGGAATACGGTTTTAGGCAAGGCGTTGATGCCGCTGGCATTGATGGCGCGGGCGCCGTAGGACAGGCGCTTGGCGGTGACTTCACCCTTGTCGTTTTCAAAGTAGTAACGCACGTTGGGATGGGTTTTCCAGCGCTGGAACTCTTCAAACGGGCTCAGGTAGGGGTTGGAGTAACCCAGGCCGGTGACGAAGCCGAGTGCCACCTTGTTCCCCTCCAGGTGGTACAAAAAGGCACCGCCGTAGGTGTCCGACTCCATGGGCCAACCGGCGGTGTGCATCACAAAGCCGGGCTTGTGGCGGTTGGGGTCGATTTCCCACAATTCCTTGATGCCGATGCCGAAGCTTTGCGGGTCGCGGCCCTCATCCAGTTGGTACTTGGCGATGAGCTGTTTGCCCAGGTGGCCGCGGGCGCCCTCAGCAAATACGGTGTATTTGCCCAGCAACTCCATGCCGAGCTGAAAGCTCTCCATGGGTTCACCGTCTTTACCTACACCCATGTTGCCGGTGGCCACACCTCGGACCGCAGGTACGCCCCCGTTTTCAGAACCATCTGTGTAAAGCACTTCCGCCGCCGTAAAGCCGGGGAATATTTCCACACCCAGGGCCTCCGCTTGCTCGGCCAGCCATTTGGTGACTGCGCCCAGGCTGATGATGTAGTTGCCCTCGTTGTGCGCGAAAGGAGGCAGCAAGGGGTTGGGTACACGGAAGCCGGATTTTTCGCTCAAGAAGATGTAGGCATCGTCCGTGACGGCTTGGTTCAGCGGGGCGCCGAGCGCCTTCCAGTCGGGAATCAGTTCGGTCAGCGCCTTGGGGTCCATGATGGCGCCCGAGAGGATGTGGGCACCGGGCTCCGAGCCTTTTTCCAGAACCACCACAGAAATGTCGGTGCCTTTTTCAGCTGCCAGTTGTTTGAGGCGGATGGCCGTGGCCAAGCCACCGGGGCCGCCGCCAACGACGACCACGTCGTATTCCATGGATTCACGGGGGCCGAATTGAGCCAGTATTTCCTGGTTTGTCATGGGGAGTCTCGCTTAATAATGGGTGGTCTTCTTGTCAGCGTTCGCGCGCTGGAGCGCACGCGACCGGCAGCAGATTTTATTCGCTGATTTTTCAAAAAAGAACGACCGTTCTTTTTTAATTTGTGGAGGCACTCTAAATGGCTTACAGCATCGATCTTTCGGGGCGCATTGCTTTCATTACCGGTGCTTCCGGCGGGCTGGGCGCGCAGTTTGCCCGCACCTTGTCGGCCGCCGGGGCTGCGGTGGTGTTGGCCAGCCGCCGCATCGACAAGCTCAAAGATTTGCGCGCTGAAATTGAGGGCAAAGGGGGCGATGCCCATGTGATTGAGCTCGATGTGACAGACCACGACTCCATCAAATCGGCAGTGGCACACGCCGAAACGGAGGTCGGCTCCATCGACATCCTGATTAACAACTCCGGTGTCAGTACCACGCAGCGTTTGCAAGACGTGAGCCCGGAGGACTACGACTTCATGTTCAACACCAATGTCAAAGGCGCGTTTTTTGTGGCACAAGAGGTGGGCAAGCGGATGCTGGCCCGCGCCAAAGGTGCTGCGCCGGGCAGCTATACCGGCGGGCGCATCATCAACATCGCGTCCATGGCGGGCTTGCGGGTGCTGCCTCAGATCGGCGTGTATTGCATGAGCAAGGCTGCCGTGATCCAGATGACCAAGGCGCAAGCCTTGGAGTGGGGCAAGTTCGGCATCAACGTGAATGCTTTGTGCCCCGGCTATATCGATACCGAAATCAACCACCACCACTGGCAGACCGAAGGCGGGCAGAAGCTGGTGCAAATGCTGCCCCGTAAGCGCATCGGGCATCCTGCAGATCTCGATGCCATGCTCGTCACACTGTGCTCTGACCAGAGCTACTTCATCAATGGCGCCGTGATTGCGGCGGACGATGGGTTTGCCATTTGAACGCCGCTTAACAATTCGGAATAAGCCGATTTTGTGTGCTGATGTTTTGCACCGCTGCATTGACGCTGCGGCGCAAAACATGTTTGTGATTTATTTCGGTGCGAGGCGGATTGCGCCGTCCAAGCGAATCACTTCGCCATTGAGCATGTCATTCTCAAAAATGTGCACCGCCAGCTTGGCGTAGTCCTGCGGAGTGCCCAGGCGGGACGGGAACGGAACGCCCGCGGCCAAGGCGTCTTGCACTTCCTGTGGCATGCTGAACAGCATGGGGGTGCCGAAGATGCCGGGGGCGATGGTCATGTTGCGGATTCCGTTGCGAGCCAAATCGCGTGCGATGGGCAGCGTCATGCCAACCACGCCGCCTTTGGATGCGCTGTAGGCCGCTTGCCCGATCTGTCCGTCGTAGGCGGCCACCGAAGCGGTGGAAATCATGACGCCACGTTCGCCGGTGGACTCTGGTTCGTTCTTGCTCATCGCGTCTGCGGCCAGGCGGATCATGTTGAAGCTGCCGATCAGGTTGACCGTGATGGTTTTGCTGAAAGATGCGAGTGCGTGCGCTCCGTTTTTGCCGACTGTTTTTTCGGCTGGCGCAATGCCTGCGCAATTGACCAGGCCCATCAGTTTGCCCATGGAAACCGCTTGTGCAACAACGGCTTGGCCGTCGGCTTCATTGCTCACATCGCACTTCACGAAAGCGCCGCCCAACTCTTTGGCAATCGCTGCGCCTTTTTCTGCTTGCATATCCGCAATAACGACCTTGCCGCCCTTGGCGGTGAGCATGCGGGCAGTGCCTTCGCCCAGGCCGGATGCGCCTCCTGTGACGATGAAAACTTTTCCTGCGATTTCCATGAAAAACTCCTTGTTAAAAGTGGGGAAGTTACGTTTACGTAAACGTCAATTATGACGCGTTGCGACTCGACCTTTTGCGGGTCTTTTTGGTCGTTTTCTCCGGAAGGCTGTTTTTATGCTGCTATACTTCGGCCTCTCGGATAAATGTAGGCGCATAGCTCAGCTGGTTAGAGCACCACCTTGACATGGTGGGGGTCGTTGGTTCGAGTCCAATTGCGCCTACCACATTTCTCCGGATGTCTCTTGCAGCTAGGGTAATCCTAGGTCAGCATCAGCCGGTCTCTCTCTAGAATGTGCTGCAGTGCAACACTTACTTGGCTCCCACATTTCGTGCTGAGCGATCGCAATGCAAAAAACCTCCTCCAAAGAATCCAAAAACGCTCAGCGGGTTATCAAAAAGTACCCGAACCGTCGCCTCTACGACACGGATACGTCCACCTATATCACATTGGCTGAAATCAAGCAGTTGGTGATGGATAGTGAGTCGTTTGCGGTGGTGGATGCCAAAACGGGTGAAGACCTGACGCGCAGCATTCTGTTGCAGATAATTTTGGAAGAGGAAGCCAATGGCTCTCCCATGTTCACCACGCCGGTGCTCTCCAGCATCATTCGTTTTTACGGGCATGCCATGCAGGGCATGATGGGCGGCTACTTGGAAAAGAACATGCAAGCCCTGATGGAGATGCAGGCTCCCATGGTCCACGGGGTCATGGGCAACAATATGTTCCAGCAAATGCAGGAACAGATGCAAAAACAAACCGAGCAATTCCTCGGCACTTTTGGCCTTAAGCGTTAATCGCAAGGGCGTGTGTCTGGGGAGAGGGCTCCGGAACTTCTCACTATGACTGATATTTTGACCCCCACCCAGACAGCGCAAGCTGCCCCTAAAGTTGGTTTCGTGAGCCTGGGTTGTCCCAAGGCGCTGACCGACTCTGAACTCATCTTGACCCAGCTCAGCGCAGAGGGTTACCAAACATCCAAAACCTTCCAAGGTGCGGATCTGGTGATCGTGAATACCTGCGGATTTATCGATGATGCTGTTAAAGAAAGCTTGGACACCATTGGTGAGGCGCTGGCTGAAAACGGGCGCGTGATCGTGACAGGTTGCCTGGGTGCAAAGACCACCGATGGCGGAGAGAACATGGTGCGTCAGATGCACCCCAAGGTGCTGGCGGTGACTGGCCCACATGCGACCCAAGAGGTGATGGATGCGGTGCACTTGAATTTGCCCAAGCCGCATGACCCATTTCTGGATTTGGTTCCTCAATCCTTTGGGGTGGCCGGTGTCAAGTTGACGCCACGGCATTACGCGTATTTAAAGATCAGCGAGGGTTGCAACCACCGCTGCACCTTCTGCATCATCCCCAGCATGCGCGGCGACTTGGTGTCCCGCCCCATTGGGGATGTGCTGAGCGAAGCTCGTGCATTGTTTGAAGGCGGCGTGAAAGAGCTGTTGGTCATCAGCCAAGACACATCGGCTTACGGTGTGGATGTGAAGTACCGCACCGGGTTCTGGGACGGCAAGCCGGTCAAGACCCGCATGCTCGAGCTGGTGCAAGCCTTGGGTGACATTGCCGAACCCTATGGCGCTTGGGTTCGTTTGCACTATGTGTATCCATACCCGAGCGTGGATGAGATTGTTCCCTTGATGGCAACAGGCCGTGTGCTGCCGTACTTGGACGTTCCTTTGCAACACAGCCATCCCGATGTGCTGCGTCGCATGAAGCGCCCTGCCAGTGGTGAAAAAAATCTGGAGCGTTTGCAGCAATGGCGTGAAGCATGCCCGGAGTTGGTGGTGCGTAGCACGTTCATTGCGGGCTTTCCCGGTGAAACGGAAGAAGAGTTCGAGCACTTGCTCGACTTTGTGCGTGAAGCTCAGATCGACCGTGCGGGTTGCTTCGCCTACAGCGCAGTGAATGGTGCGACTGCCAACGACTTGCCAGGCATGTTGCCGATTGAGTTGCGTGAGGAGCGCCGCGCCCGATTCATGCAAGTGGCCGAAGAAGTATCTGCTGCTCGCTTACAGCGACGCGTCGGCTCTGTGATGCAAGTGTTGGTGGATTCTGCTCCGGCTTTAGGGCGCAAGGGCGGGGTGGGACGCAGCTATGCGGACGCCCCTGAAATTGATGGCGTGGTGCGACTATTGCCACCCGAAAAAATCAGCAAAACACTGAAGGTGGGTGAGTTCACTAAAGCGCGCATTGTGAGTGCCCAAGGCCACGATCTGGTTGCACTCCCCATCTGATATTTAGGCCACTGACCGATGCATCAAACGGTCAGTGGCACGAATCACACAGGCAAAAAAAAGCCGCTGTTTTCACAGCGGCTTTTCATTATCTACATTACCATTGTTGGTGCCCAGAAGAGGACTCGAACCTCCACGATGTTACTCGCTAGTACCTGAAACTAGTGCGTCTACCAATTCCGCCATCTGGGCATCTCAGGAAAGAGAGAAGTATATCAAACATTTAGCCCCAAACAGCAGTTTGCTGGAAGAAGTTGAAGGAATTGTGCAGGGACATCGGGATGGGCACGGTTTCGTGTCCCGCGATGACGGTGCTCCCGACATTTACCTGCCCCCCAATGAAATGCGGGCGGTGCTGCACAAAGACCACGTCAAGGTCCGTATCGTGCGCAGCGATCGCAAAGGCCGCCCCGAAGGTCGTGTGGTGGAAATCACTGAGCGCTCTAAGCAGCCCATCATCGGCAGGTTGCTGCAAGAGAGTGGTGTGTGGTTGGTGGCGCCAGAGGACAAGCGCTATGGCCAGGATGTGCTGATTCCGAAAGGTGCCACCAGTGTGGCCAAACCCGGGCAAGTTGTCGTGGTGGAGTTGATTGAGCCTCCTGCATTGTTTGGACAGCCGGTAGGCCGTATCAAAGAAGTGCTGGGTGAGGTGGATGACCCGGGCATGGAGATTGAAATTGCGGTGCGCAAATACAGCGTGCCACATGAATTTTCGGATGCCTGCGTAGCCCTAGCGCGGACCCTGCCGGACAAGGTTCGACCCCAAGACAAGCTGCACCGTATTGACCTCACCGACGTGCCGCTGGTGACTATTGACGGCGAAGATGCCCGTGACTTTGACGATGCTGTCTACTGCGAACCCGCCAGCAAAGGGCGAGGTAAGACGGCACTGAAAGGGTGGCGCTTGCTGGTCGCCATTGCGGATGTCAGTCACTATGTCGAGACCGGCAATGCGATTGACATTGACGCGTATGACCGCGCGACCAGTGTTTACTTTCCGCGTCGGGTGATTCCGATGTTGCCGGAAAAACTCTCTAACGGTTTGTGCTCGCTCAATCCGGAGGTGGAACGCCTGTGCATGGTCTGCGACATGTTTGTGACCGAAGATGGTGAGGTCGATGCCTACCAGTTTTACCCTGCGGTCATGTGGAGCCATGCCCGTTTTACCTACACGGAAGTGGCGGCAATTCTGGGCAACACGCGTGGCCCTGAAGCCAGCAAGCGCAAGGAGCGTGTGCAGGATCTGTTGAATTTGCATGGGGTGTACCAGGCACTGCTCAAGTCCCGCCACAAACGGGGTGCTGTAGATTTCGAGACCACCGAAACGCAGATCGTGTGTGATGAAAACGGACGCATTGAAAAGATCGTGCCGCGCACCCGCAACACCGCGCACCGTCTGATTGAAGAGGCCATGCTGGCGGCGAACGTCTGCAGCGCGGATTTCATTGCCCAGAACAAGCATCAAGGCCTGTTCCGCGTGCATGAAGGCCCTACGCCCGAAAAACAGGAGATGCTGCGGAACTACTTGAAAGCCAGTGGCATAGGCATGAGCATCAGCGACAAGCCGGCGCCCGGTGAGTTCCAGGCCATCGCCGAAGCTACCAAAGACCGCCCGGATGCGCAGCAGATTCATTCCATGCTGTTGCGCTCCATGTCGCAGGCGATTTACACCCCGGTGAACAGCGGGCACTTTGGCTTGGCGTTTGATGCCTATACCCACTTCACCAGCCCTATCCGCCGTTATCCCGATTTGCTGGTGCATCGCGTCATCAAGGCCATTCTGGCTAAAAGCAAATACCAGCTTCCTGCGCTGCCCACGCCGGGCGAGGCACATGCCAAGCTTGCCCGCCGGTTGGAGAAAAATCTGGCCTCCCGCGTGGCCAATCCGGAGACAAAACCCAAGAAGCTCAATGCCGAGGGCACGGCTTGGCAAGCAGCAGGCCTGCACTGCAGCGCCAACGAACGCCGCGCTGACGAGGCCAGCCGCGATGTGGAGGCTTGGCTCAAGTGCAAGTACATGCGCGAGCATTTGGGGGAAGAGTACTCCGGCGTGGTGTCGTCTGCGACCACGTTCGGCTTGTTCGTGACGCTGGATGCCATGTACGTGGAGGGCTTGGTTCACATCACCGAGCTTGGCGGTGAATACTTCCGGTTCGATGAAGCTCGGCAGGAACTTCGTGGTGAGCGCACCGGCATTCGTTACGCGATCGGTACCCGGGTCCGCATTCAGGTAAGCCGCGTTGATTTGGACGGCCGCAAGATCGATTTCCGCTTGGTGCAGGAAGGCGGCAGCGCGGTCCCTAAACTGCCGCCCGAAAAGGGCGCTGGCCGGGAAGCGAAGTCCAGTCGCGGGGACTACGCCAACCGGGCTGAGCCGGAGTCAGCCAGCGGCGCGCCGTTCAAAGGCAAGGCGCGGCAGCAGCGCGGTTCGGCCAGCTCGGCGCGCAGCGGTCGCGCTGAAAAGCCGAGCCCCTCCGCTAAAAAGACTGCGAAAAAAAGACGCTGACCCAGAGTTTTTTTGCTATAAAAAGAATAGCTGCTTGCGCATATTTGATGGGCGCTAGCAGCTATTTTTGTATGGAATCAACGAGCCGGGTGGCCGTCAGTGCCACGTCGGCAGGCCAGGAATCAGCCAGCACCCCGTGGCGATAGCTCGCGGTGCAGGCCGCAGTCCATGCGCTGGCGGTGTGGGCCAAGGAAGCGCCGGCCATGCCCGCAAGAACGTCCCCGGTGCCGGCCACCGCGAGTTGGCCGTTGCCGGTGGGGTTGATGTGGAGCGTTTGCCGGGGCGCTGCAATCACGCTGCCTGAGCCTTTGAGAATGACCGCGCACTGCAGATGGGTGGCCAAGCGCTGGGCTGCGGCCAACCGGTCTGCTTGCACATCGGCCACGCTGCAACCCAGCAAGCGCGCTGCTTCCAGTGGGTGGGGGGTGATCAGGGTGGTGTCCGCACGGCGTTGCTGAACCAGCGATTGCAGAGTGGGAGATATGGCAATGGCATTCAGCGCATCGGCGTCCAGCACCAGGCGCGCAGATTCCTTCAGCCAGCGGGGGAGGGTGTCTGCAATTTCCTCGCCGCCCCCACATCCTGCGACTACGGTGCAGGTTTCGGGCCGCAGCGAGCCAGTGGAGCGCAGCATCAAATCAGCGGGTCGAGGGACACCAGGGCTTTCGTGCCCGGATGCCAGTAGCGCCAGATACACCCGCCCTGCGCCTGCGTGCAGCGCTGCTCGGGCAGCTAATACGGCCGCACCCTCCATACCCCCGGTGCCGCCTACGATGGCAACATCTCCGTAGCTGCCTTTGTGTGATGCGTGTGGGCGAGCAAGAGCCTCGGGTGCCGGGTTCAACCAGGCGGGCGGCGGGGTCACGTGATCTGCGCTCAAGGTGTTTAGCCAGATGTCGCCGCAGAGGTCTCGCCCTTGCGCGGTGAACTGGCCGGGCTTCAGGCCGAGCAGAGCCAGCGTGTGACTGGCACGGATGCAAGCGCCCGGTACAGCCCCGGTATCAGCATGTAAGCCGCTGGGAATGTCCGCTGAGATGACCGGGCCTTGCCCTGCGCGGATGCGTCCAATCCAGTCTGCATAGACGCTGGTGGGGGCATCCCGCAAACCGATGCTGAGCAGTGCGTCGATACATGCGTCCCAATGCACAGGTGGTTCTGAATGTATGGTTAGGCCCGCTTGGCTAGCCCTTTCCAGCGCCAGTGCTGCATCGCTGGGTAGTGCGCCGCCGCCCTCAGGCAGGCTGACGTGCACAGATTTGCCCCAGCGGTGCAGATGGAGTGCGGCTTCCAATCCATCGCCGCCGTTGTTGCCACGCCCGCAGGCGACCCACACAAGCTGGGCGTGGGGTGCGACGGCCAGCGTCAGTTGCGCTAGGGCCAACCCTGCGCGCTGCATCAAAAAGCCGGTGGGCTGGTGGTGTGCCGCTTGGGCTTCGATTAAGCGTGTGCTGGCGGTGTCAAAGAGTGGAAGGCGCGACCCCACACGAGGGCCTCCGGGCCCGGTGATCCACTCAGAATTCATAGGTTTCGCCCTCGCGGGCGAGGCGAATATCCATGTGCTGGGTGAGGGGGGCGTTGTGCCGTAGTGCCTCCGCAAATGCGGCTTCCAGTGCATCGTCGCTGCGCGTGGGTTCGTGGTGGGTACAAAAAAGCACTTTGGCCCCCGCCGCATGTGCAGTGGCAATGCTGGTGCTGAAGGTGCCATGCCCCCAGCCCTTTTTGCCGGGGTACTCGGCATCGGTGTACGAGGTGTCGGCGATGTAGACATCTACGCCGCGTATAGCATCCAAAATAGCGCGATTTTTCTCGTCGACAAAGGCTTGGTAATCCGCATAGCTTTCGTCGCCAGGTGCATAGATGTTGTACGGTGGCTCGTGGTCGCCGGTGAAAAATACGGACTTCCCGTCGCAGTCAATACGGTAGCCGAAGTCCACCACCGGGTGGTTCAGGAGGCAGGGGGTCACGGTGGCACTGCCGATTTGCACCGGCTGGTCAGGCATCAGCGTGACGTATTCGATGCGGGCTTTCATTTCCTCCTCGCGAACGGGGAAGTAGCTGTATTGCAGTTGCACTGCCATCACTTGTTCAATGCCTTTGCCCGATACCGGATCAAACCCGCCGTGCAAGCGCAGGGTGTTACCCGGGATGAAGTTCGGGATAAAGAAAGGCAGGCCTTGTATGTGATCCCAGTGCGAGTGGGTAATGAGCACATTGGCGGTCACCGGCATTTCCGCCAACAGGGTTTGCGACAGGGGAAAGATGCCGGTGCCGGCGTCGAGAATGATCAGCTCGTTGTTGTCCGTGCGGATTTCTATGCAGGTGGTATTGCCACCGTAGCGCACGGTTTTGGGGCCGGGCGATGCAATGGAACCACGTACTCCCCAAAACCTGACTTTCATACGGCGTCCTTCACAGCTTGGCGAATACTTGTGCTTCTTGGAATAGCCCGCTCAGGTTCCCAAGCGAGCTGATGACCTCATCCAGATTGCCTCCCAATCGCTTTTGAAAAGGGGCCGGTAGCTCGTCAATGCAGTGATTGCCCGCAAAGCCAAAGGCCAATCGTTTGCTGATCTGGTTGGCACCGAATACACAGGCAATCATGTCGGTGTCTTTGAGGTTATTGATGTGCTGGTGTCGTATTGCTTCTACCAACGCGGGGGCGAACCGCCATTTTTCAACCAGCATGGCGCCCACAATGGCGTGATCCGCGCCCAATGTGGATTGCAGTGCTGCATGCAGCGAGCTGCCATTCGCTGCACTTTGTGCCAGCGCTGCTTTGAGTTCTTGTGGCATGAACTGGGCAAACACCACCTTGCCAAAGTCGTGCAGCAGGCCGGCAATGAAACAGTTCATCGGGTCGGCATCATCTACTTTGAGGGCCAGTTGCTTGGCGATGCTGGCTGTGGCCAAAGAGTGCAGTAAGTATTGCTGCACGTCGAAGGCGGCACTGTTTTCTTTGGGCAGCATGCCGATGGCGGCAATGCTGAGCGCCAGATTTTTGATGGTGTTAAAGCCCAGATACACCACCGCGTGCCCGATAGAGGTGACCTGCTTGGGCAGGCTGTAGTACGCCGAGTTGACAACTTTGAGAATCTTGACGGTGACCACCGGATCTTTGTCAATCACATCGACCAAGTCTTTGGGGGTGCTGTTGACATCCCGCGTGAGCTCCAAAATGCGCTGCACGCTTTTGGGAAAGGCGGGCATGCCATCCACTGCGGCAGCGAGGCGTTGCGACAGTTCTGGGCTCATGGTGTCTCTCCCTTTGCAGTAAATGCCTCTCGGGCGGCTGGGGCGTCAGCTGTGAAAGCGCTGCGGGCTGATTAGTTCACACGGCAAACTGTTTTTCTTGCCTGCTATCTGTTCGGATAGTAACCGCGCGCTGGCGGTGGCCAATGTCCAACCATTAGCGCCATGGGCGAGGTTGAGCCACACCCCGGGCAAGCCAGCGCTGCCCACGAGTGGCAGTCCATCGGTGGTGAAGGTGCGGCTTCCTCGCCAGACCTGTGTACCGGCAGGGTAGTTGGCTGCACCGGGAAAATACTGGTCCAGGGTGCGGAAAAGTTTGTGCACCATGCGCTTGTCGTGTGCTGCGTTGGTGGGCGGATTGAGCTCTGCACCCCCGCAAACACGCAGGCGTTTGCCCAGACGGCTGATGGTGATACCTGATTGGTGGTCTTGCACTGCACTACGTGGCGCGTTCAGAGGCTCCCGGATAGCGACGCTGAGCGCGTAACTATCGATCCGTGCAGTTGGAATGTGGGCGGCGAGTTTGAGTACGTCTTGGCCCGGCAGGGCCTCTGTGCAAACGACGACTTGGTCGAAGGACGCCGTTTCTCCATCGTGCATTCGCAACTGGGGTTTTCCGTGAGAGCTAATGGAAGCTATTTCCGCATTGAATTGGTAGCTCACGCCGTTGTGTATCGCTGCTTGTTTGGCCAGCAGCGCAAATTGGCGGCAGTTCATCACGCGGTCGCCGGGAATATGAATGGCTTTTGATACCCCCTCCGCGCCATGTAGTGCGGGCTCCAAGGCATCGAGTTCGGACCTTTCTAACAAGCGGTAAGGGTGTTCGGCTTGCTTGAGGGCCTGCAGTGCTGTCGCGTAGTGTTCTAGTTCGTCGTCGCTGCTGAGCAGGATGAGTTGGCCATCACTTTGCTCTACTTCCCACTGGTGATGGGCGATCCAGGCGTCGGAAATTTCCATGCCCCATCGGGCCATTGTTTGGGTGAATTGGCTCCGCTCCAATACGACATCCGGCGAACAGGAGGCGCTTTTTGTCCATAGCCAGCGCATATTTGCAGGGCGCGTGCAGCGGGCTTTGGAAAGCTCGCGAGTGCTTTGCAGCCATCTGCTGAGGCGGTTGCCCTGCATGGCAGCTCCCGTTAGTGGGAGTGTGAAGCTATGGCTGTGGATGCCGCCGTTCGCAAAGCTGGTGCCTTCGCTCGCCGCTGCATTTTTCTCAAACACCGTCACCTGATGACCTGCCTCGGCTAACTCATAAGCAGTTGCAATACCCACAACGCCCGCACCCACGATAGCTATTTTCATTTCGACTTTCAAAATACTGATGCGGACTCCGCTTGCCTCTATTTTTTCATAGCTTTGGACCTGTTTTGGTGCTTACGTATGTGGGCGACCGGAATCCTGCCAGGGCGGCTGAAGGAGCGGTGCGGCAAAGTGCGCGTGTTATACTCGACTGGCTTTGGTGGATTCGTCCATTGAAGTAATCACAAACCATCCCCACAAGGTGTTTCCGGCGATATATATCGCCGGCGATCAGCGGGGTGGATTTCAGATCTAACCTTTGGAGTTAAAAAATGGCAGTAACAATGCGCGAAATGCTGGAAGCCGGCGTCCACTTCGGACACCAGACCCGCTTCTGGAACCCTAAGATGGCCCCGTTCATCTTCGGTCACCGTAACAAGATTCATATCATCAACCTGGAAAAATCGCTCCCGATGTTCCAGGAGGCTGCAAAGTTTGTGCGCCAGTTGTCCGCCAAGCGTGGCACCATTTTGATGGTGGGCACCAAGCGCCAAGCCCGTGAAATCGTGTCTGCTGAAGCTCAGCGCGCTGGTGTTCCTTTTGTGGACCAGCGTTGGTTGGGTGGCATGTTGACTAACTTCAAGACCGTCAAGACATCCATCAAGCGTTTGAAGGATATGAAGGTCCAGCAAGAAGCCGGTTTGGACAGCATGAGCAAAAAAGAGCAGTTGATGTTCGCTCGCGAGCTGGAGAAGCTGGAAAAAGACATCGGCGGCATTCAGGATATGAACACATTGCCTGATGCAATTTTTGTGATTGACGTCGGTTACCACAAGATTGCAATCGCCGAAGCACGCAAGTTGGGTATTCCTTTGATCGGTGTGGTGGACTCCAACCACTCTCCCGAGGGTATCGACTATGTGATCCCCGGTAACGACGACTCTTCCAAGGCGGTGACTTTGTACGCTCGTGGCATTGCGGATGCGATTCTGGAAGGCCGTGCAAATGCGATTGACGACGTGGTCAAGGCTGTTGCAGCTGAAGGCGACGATGAGTTCGTTGAAGTGAGCGAAGCTTCCGCTTAAGCACTTCTGCACCCGAAAAAGGGGGCTTCGTTGCCCCTTTTTTTTAGCCCTTATTTAAACTGTTGAAATTCGGAGAATACAAATGGCAGCAATTACAGCGAGCATGGTGGCAGAACTGCGCGGCAAGACCGATGCGCCCATGATGGAATGCAAAAAGGCTTTGACTGAAGCCGAAGGCGATATGGCCAAAGCGGAAGAAATTCTGCGTGTAAAGTTGGGTAGCAAGGCTGGTAAGGCGGCGGCCCGCGTGACCGCTGAGGGCGTTGTTGCAACCAGCATCGCCAATGGCGTTGGTGCTTTGATCGAAGTGAACTGCGAAACCGACTTCGTGACCAAGAACGACAGCTTCTTGGCACTGGCGAACACCGCTGCGGCTTTGGTGGCTGAGCATAATCCCGCGGACGTGGCTGCATTAGGTGCATTGGCTTACGAGCAAGACGGTTTTGGTCCTACTTTGGAAGATGTTCGCAAGGGCTTGATCGGCAAGATCGGCGAGAACATGACATTCCGTCGTTTTCAGCGTTTTGCTGGCTCCAGCAAGCTGGCTGCTTACCTGCACGGTACCCGTATCGGCGTCGTTGTAGAGTTCGACGGTGATGAAGCTGCTGCCAAAGACGTTGCCATGCACGTCGCAGCAATGAAGCCTGTCTCCTTGTCTGCAGACCAGGTGCCTGCTGACCTGGTGGAGCGTGAGCGTTCCGTTGCGGCTGCCAAGGCTGCAGAAGATGCTGCCGTTGCTACTGCTGCTGGCAAGCCAGTGCAGTCTGCGGAGATCGTTGCCAAGCGCATCGAAGGCGGCGTGCAAAAGTTCCTCAAGGAAGTTTCCTTGTTTAACCAGCCGTTCGTGAAAAACGACAAGCAGACCGTTGAACAAATGTTGAAGGCTGCATCGACTACTGTTAAGGGCTTCACCCTGTACGTCGTCGGCGAAGGTATTGAAAAGAAGGTAGATGATTTCGCTGCCGAAGTGGCTGCGCAAGTCGCTGCTGCCAAGCAGTCTGCCTGATTGCTACGCAATATTTGTTGTCAAATAAACGGGAGTCGTTCATGAGCCAATCCAAGCCTGCTTACAAAAGAATTTTGCTCAAGCTGTCCGGTGAGGCGCTGATGGGCGACGACCAGTTTGGTATCAATCGCGACACCATCGTCCGCATGGTTGACGAAATTGCTGATGTGACCCGGCTGGGTGTGGAAGTTGCGGTTGTTATCGGTGGCGGCAACATTTTCCGTGGTGTAGCCGGTGGCTCGGTTGGTATGGACCGTGCTACCGCAGATTACATGGGAATGTTGGCCACGGTGATGAACGCATTGGCGCTCGGCGACACTATGAACAAGGCCGGTCTGACCGCTCGCGTCATGTCTGCCATTGGCATTGAGCAGGTCGTGGAGCCTTACGTGCGCCCCAAAGCACTGCAGTATCTCGAAGAGGGCAAGGTCGTCATTTTTGCCGCAGGTACTGGCAATCCTTTCTTTACTACCGATACCGCCGCTGCATTGCGTGGTGCAGAAATAGGCGCGGAGATTGTATTGAAGGCCACCAAAGTAGATGGTGTGTACACGGCTGATCCGAAAAAAGACCCTTTAGCAATCCGTTACTCCAGCATCACGTTCAACGATGCGATGACCCAGAATTTGGGCATTATGGATGCGGCAGCTTTTGCGTTGTGTCGTGATCAAAAGTTGCCCATCAAGGTGTTTTCGATTTTCAAGCACGGTGCCTTGGAACGAGTAGTGATGGGTGAAGATGAGGGCACGTTAGTGCACGTTTGATCTCTACTTGAGTAGATGCGAGGAAACTATGTCCATTGAAGAAATCAAAAAGACACTGGACGGCAAAATGGATCAGTCCATTGCCGCTTTGAAGAACAACTTGACCAAGATTCGTACGGGTCGTGCGAATCCAGCCTTGCTCGATACCGTGCAGGTTGATTATTACGGGTCTATGGTGCCCCTCAGCCAGGTCGCCAACCTTTCTCTTTTGGACGCGCGCACGATCAGCGTTCAGCCTTGGGAAAAAAACATGGCGCCCAAAATCGAAAAAGCCATTCGCGACTCTGATCTGGGTTTGAATCCCTCCAGCATGGGAGAGTTGATTCGGGTCCCTATGCCCGCCATGACTGAGGAGCGTCGTAAAGAGCTGACCAAAGTGGTTCGTGGCGAAGGTGAAGCGGCCAAAATCGCTGTGCGTAATTTGCGTCGTGACGCTAATGAAGCAGTGAAAAAGTTGGTGAAGGACAAGCTGGCATCGGAAGATGACCAGAAGCGGTGTGAAGCGGATGTTCAAAAGGCTACCGATAAGCACATTACGGAAATCGATCGTTTGGTCTCATCCAAAGAGCAAGACATCATGGCGGTTTAACGCCGCGTCGCATGTTGAGTTCCTCAGCACCGAGCCCTCTGCATGTTGCTATCGTGATGGATGGCAACGGGCGGTGGGCATCAAAGCGTTTTCTCCCCCGCCTTGCTGGGCACAAGCAAGGCGTAGACACACTCAAGCGCATCGTTAGAGCGTGTCCATCCCGAAGTATCGGTACCCTGACGGTGTTTGCCTTCTCTTCGGAGAACTGGAGTCGGCCCGCGGAGGAAGTCTCTGGTCTGATGGACTTGCTGGCGACGGCCTTAGCTCGGGAAGTATCTCAGCTGAAAAAAGAGGGTGTTCGACTTCGGTTTGTTGGAAGCCGCTCGGGTCTTTCGGACAAGGTCAAAGCAGGCCTTGCAGCGGCGGAGTTGGATACCGTCTCCAATACGGGTCTTGAGTTGAATATTTGTTTCAACTACGGTGGACGCTGGGATATCGTGCAGGCTGCTTCAGGATTGGCTGAGCGTGGAGAGCCAATTACTGAACAAACCTTAGGTGCTGCGTTAGCTCTCTCCCCTTCGGCGGATCCTGACTTATTCATTCGTACGGGCGGGGAATACCGCATCAGCAACTTTTTGCTGTGGCAGTCCGCCTATTCAGAATTCTTTTTCAGTCCTGCCTTGTGGCCAGATTTCACTGAGCAGGATCTGGATGCGGCTATCGCCGAATACAGTGCAAGAGAGCGACGCTTCGGTAAAACATCTGAGCAAGTTCGCTGAGCGCACCAGCGCTTTTCAATAAAGGTTTCTGTATGCTGCGTTTGCGGATCCTGACGGCGATTGCACTTCTCGCTGTATTACTCCCCGCTGTCTTTTTTCCAGAAGCTTGGCTATTTGCCTCGGTAGCAGGTGTTCTGATGGCATGTGCCGCTTGGGAGTGGTTTCGCTTGAACGGTGCGGGCTCTCAAAAGGCAGTGCTGGCCGGCTTTGGTTGTGCCGTCGTTTGCGTATTTCTATGGTTCACGCACCCTCAATCCGAGTCATTGAGCTTTGTTTGGCTCACTGCTGCTGTGGTGTGGGTAGTTGGCGGCGGTGTTTTGATCCGCTCGGGTGTGATGGCCTGGGCAAGGTTGAACGCTAACGTGCGCCAGGTGATTGGTTTTGTCGTGCTGTGTATCGCCTGGCTGGCTGTGGTGGCCGCGCGCGTTCGGGGGATTAACTTTTTGTTCTCAGTGATGGCGCTGGTGTGGGTGGCAGATATTGCAGCCTATTTTGCTGGTCGCGGCTTGGGCGGAAGGTTCTTCGATCAAAAGCTGGCTCCCGATATCAGTCCGGGAAAAACTCGTGAGGGTGCGATCGGTGGGCTGGTGGGTGTTCTGTTGCTGGCATTGGGTTGGATGTGGGTGGATATGGCTTACGCAACGGGTTCTCCCAGTATGTACACCTTGGTGGCCTCCAGGCACTGGGGCTTCATGTTGCTTGCCGTCATGTTTCTGGGTGTGATGAGTATTTGTGGTGATTTGTTGGAGTCGTTGGTGAAGCGGGCAGCTGGTGCCAAAGACAGTAGCCAACTATTGCCCGGACATGGCGGCGTGCTGGACCGCATTGATGCTTTGTTGCCGGTGCTGCCGTTAGCGATGCTTCTTACAGCTTATTGAGCAGAACAGTTATGAAGTACATCACCGTGTTGGGGTCTACCGGCTCCATCGGAGTTAACACTTTGGATGTGCTTCGGCGTCATCCGGAGCAATTTTCTGTTTTTGCGTTGACGGCCTCTCGCAATGTAGATTTGTTACTAGCTCAATGTGAAGAGTTCAAACCGCGCTACGCGGTGTTAATTAGCCCGGAGCATGCGCTAAGCCTGCAGGTTCGGTTGCAGCAGGCGGGTCTATCAACAGAAGTGTTGGTCGGTGCTGCGGCGCTGGATCAAGTGGCCGCCCATTCAGATGTCGATATGGTGATGGCTGCCATCGTAGGCGCTGCTGGCCTGTCCTCCTGCATTGCTGCAGCCCTTGCTGGCAAACGACTGTTGTTAGCTAACAAGGAAGCCTTGGTGGTGGGAGGCGATGTTTTTATGAGCGCGGTGAAACAAGGCGGCGCTACCCTGCTACCTATCGATAGCGAACACTCTGCTATTTTTCAATCATTACCAGATGATCGTGCACATTGGTCATCGGTGATCGACAAACTGATACTGACGGCCTCCGGGGGGCCTTTCAGGACTTGGGGCTCGGAGCAAATTCGAGCCGCAACGCCAGAGCAAGCTTGTGCCCATCCGAACTGGGTAATGGGTCGCAAGATTTCAGTGGACTCTGCCACCATGATGAACAAGGCCTTGGAGGTGATTGAGGCCAAGTTCTTGTTTGATGTTCAGCCCCGCCAAATCGACGTGGTCATCCACCCCCAAAGCGTGGTGCACTCCATGGTTCAGTATGTGGACAATTCGGTGGTGGCCCAGCTGGGTACTCCCGATATGCGTGGACCGATTGCATACGGCTTGGCATGGCCGCAACGCGTTGTCTCTGGTTCGGCTGCGCTAGATTTTTCGAGTATGGCGGCTTTGACCTTTGAGTCCATTCATAGCGAAGCCCATCGCGCCCGTTTTCCCGGTTTGGCACTCGCGTGGGAAACTTTAGAGGGGCAGGCTGGATCTACCGTGGTACTGAATGCAGCCAATGAGATTGCCGTGGCCGCATTTTTGAATCGCGAAATCCGTTTTGATCAGATCCACGCCGTGAATACACAAACTTTGCAGCAATTGGTTTTTTCGTCGCCTATGGACCTGCCGTCCTTGGTCGCGCTGGATGCGGAGGCTCGTAGCCTTGCCACCCGGTGCTGCGCCGTTTTGCGTAACTGATTACTCCTACTTGGCATCATGCAAACGATACTGGCTTTTTTACTGGCCATTGGTTTGTTGGTCGCTGTGCACGAGTGGGGGCACTTTTATGTCGCCCGTTTGTGTGGCGTAAAAGTCCTTCGCTTTTCTATCGGCTTTGGTCCGAAGATTGGGGGGATCTCCTCCAAGAGCACGGGAACTGAGTTCGTGCTTTGTGCGATTCCGCTGGGCGGTTACGTCAAGATGCTCGATAGCCGTGAGGGGCCAGTGCCCGATCATGAGCGATTCCAGGCGTTCAATCACCAGTCGCTAAAGCGCCGTGCAGCTATTGTGGCTGCGGGGCCGCTTGCGAATTTGCTTTTAGCCATTTGCCTGTACGCCGTGGTCAACTGGCAAACTGTCCCCCAAGCCGCAGCGGTTTTGCCCAGCCCGGTGGAGGCCTCGTTGGTCGCCAAAGGCGGTTGGTCCGGTGGCGAACGCATATTGGCTGTGGGCTTCGCTCCGGAGCGTTTGGAACCTATCCGCACTTTTGATGAGTTGCGCTGGTGGTTGACCAAAGCGAGCTTGGATAAGCGCGCCCTATATCTCAGCGCACAGCCGGCAGGCGCGGTTGGGGAGAATCCCACCTTGCGCACCTTGGCGCTTGGCACACTAGGTGCCAATGCAGCAGACGCAAGTTTGTTCCAAAAAATTGGTTGGATCGCGCCGTTTTCCAAACCCGTGTTGGGGGAGGTCGCTCCCGATGGGCGTGCAGCGTCTGCAGGGTTGCGTCAAGGGGACTTGGTGGTGTCGGTGGATGGGGTGGCCGTGGGAGATGCTTATCAACTCAGAGCCTTGATCCGTAAATCGCCCGAAACGGTGTTGCACTGGCGTGTATGGCGCGATGGGCGCGAGCTGTTGTTGTCAATTCAGCCGAAGGCAGAGCAACAAGGGGGTGAGACAGTAGGGCGCGTAGGTGCGTATATTGGTGCGGCGCCTGAGATGGTCGACATCCAATATGGCTTTGTCGATGGTGGTGTCCGTGCGTTTGAAAAAACTTGGGAAATTTCCCGCATGTCCTTAGCTGCCATGGCGCAAATGCTCACAGGGCAGGTTTCGCTGCGCAACCTCAACGGCCCCCTTGCGATTGCTGACTACGCAGGCAAGTCTGCGGCATTGGGCGCTGTGCAATTTTTGAGTTTTTTGGCGCTGATCAGCATCAGCTTGGGCGTGTTGAACCTGCTGCCCTTGCCCGTCTTGGATGGGGGGCACCTGATGTATTATCTTTGGGAGGGGTTGACCGGCCGTCCGGTACCCGAGAAATGGTGGGAAATGCTTCAACGCGCAGGCATCGCGTTGTTGCTGGTGATGATGTCAATCGCCTTTTACAACGATGTTTTGCATATTTGGGGTTGAACGCGTTGCCGTTTGACTCTATCCCCGGAGACTCAACTTGAGCACACTGAAAAATCACCGCCGCGGCATGCGCTTTGCGGCTTGCAGCGGATTGTTGGCTGTTTTATTACAAAGTGCATGGGCGCTTGAGCCTTTTGCAGTTAAGGATATCCGGGTAGAGGGGTTGCAGCGGGTGGAAGCGGGCACGGTGTTCGCCTCCATCCCTGTGCGCGTGGGTGACACCTACACAGACGATAAAGCAGCGGCATCGATTCGTGCCCTGTTCGCGCTGGGGCTTTTCAAAGACGTGCGCATCGATAGCAAAGATGGCGTGCTGGTGGTCATCGTGGAAGAGCGCCCCAATGTTGCTGACGTAGATTTTTCCGGCAACCGGGAGTTTGACAAAGACGTGCTCAAACGCGCACTGCGCGACATCGGCTTGGCAGAGGGTCGCCCCTTTGACAAAGCGTTGGTAGACCGCGCAGAGCAAGAGCTGAAAAAGCAGTACATCAATAAAAGTATGTACGCCGTGGATATCGTAACGACCGTTACCCCGATTGAGCGCAACCGGGTGAACGTGAGCTTTGCGGTGACTGAGGGGGACACCGCCAAGATCAGCGATATCAATATCGTTGGGGCCAAGAGCTTTTCCGAAAGCACTCTTCGTGGCTTGTTCGATTCCGACACGGGTAATTGGCTCAGTTGGTACACCAAATCCAACCGCTATGCGCGCACCAAACTGAATGCAGATATCGAGACCCTGCGTTCTTATTATTTGGCGCGCGGTTTCCTTGAATTCAAAGTGGACTCAACCCAGGTCGCTATTTCTCCGGATAAAAAAGATATTGCGATCACCGTCAATATCACTGAAGGTGAGCAATTCGCGGTATCAAATATCAAGCTGGCAGGTAACTTTCTCGGCAAAGAGCAGGAATTTCAATCCCTGATCACTATCAAAGCGGGGGAGCCTTACAACGCCACGGACGTTGCGCAGACTACCAAAGCATTCACCGACTATTTCGCAAATTTCGGCTACGCCTTTGCTCGCGCGGAGGCGCGCACTGATATTGACCGTGCCACTAACCGCGTCGAGATCACGTTGGTCGCTGAGCCCTCACGCCGTGTGTACGTGCGACGCATCAACGTCGCCGGGAATGACCGGACGCGTGACGAAGTGATTCGTCGTGAGTTCCGTCAACTGGAAGCCGCTTGGTACGACGGCGAGAAAATTCGCCAGTCGCGCAACCGGGTGGATCGTTTAGGTTATTTCACCAACGTCGGCGTGGATACTCAAGAGGTCGCAGGCTCTCCAGACCAGGTGGACTTGACGATCACGGTTGCAGAAAAGCCCACAGGCAGCATCAGTTTGGGGGCCGGTATTTCCAGTGCCGATGGTCTGGGCCTGTCTTTTGGCTTCAAACAAGAAAATGCCTTTGGCTCGGGGAACTCTCTGGGTATTGAAGTCAACACCAGCAAGGCCAACCGCACCGTGGTGCTGAGCACCACCAATCCGTACTTCACGGACGACGGTGTGTCCCGTACTTTCGATCTTTACCAGCGCACCAGCCGCCCTTATGACGATGTGGATACATATGCCCTCGAAACCACGGGTGTAGGTGTGCGTTTCGGAGTGCCATTCTCGGACTCTGACACGGTGTATTTTGGTATCGGAGCGGACAAGACCCGGATTATTCCCGGTACTTATCTGCCCACGGTTTACCAGGATTACGCCAATGAATTCGGTTACAGCGCCACGGCAGTCCCTCTGACTATCGGGTGGTCGCGAGACACGCGCGATAGCGCCTTGGTCCCCAGCACTGGCCGCGTGATCCGCACCAATGCAGAGTGGAGCGTGGGCGGCGATATGCGCTACATCCGCGGCACCGCGCAGTATCAGCAATTTGTGCCACTGTCTCGCACCGTAACCGGCGCGTTCAACTCAGAGTTGTCCTTGGGCGCCGCAACCGGCTCTGGTTCTTACCCCATCTTTAAAAACTACTACCTAGGTGGTTTGGGCTCGGTACGCGGGTTTGAGCAGGGCAGTTTGACCACGGCAGCACAGCGTGCGGCTTCGCTCACGGCAACGGGCGGCGCGAAGAAAGTTGTGTTCAACGCCGAAGTGCTGTCCCCGTTGCCCGGTGGCGGCAACGACCGAACTCTGCGTGGTTTTGGCTTTGTAGATGCCGGCGGAATTTATGCGGTGAACGAGGCTATCCAGCTGTCTGACATGCGCGCTTCATTCGGCGTGGGTATCAGCTGGATATCGCCAGTGGGCCCCTTGCGCTTGGTGTTCGCACGCCCGTTGTCCAAGTTTGACGCAGATAAAATGCAGAACATTCAATTTCAGATTGGAACCACTTTTTAATGAAAACATTGCATGCTAAATGGGCCTTGGTGGCTCTGATGACTTTGGGTACAGCCGGTGCTTTTGCCCAGGAATCCAAGGTGGGCTACATCAACACGCAGCGTATTACGACGGAGTCGGCCCCTGCCAAGGCTGCGCAAGCAAAGCTGGAGCAAGAGTTCTCCAAGCGCCAGAAAGATTTGGCCGACTTGCAGCAATCCTTGAAGTCCATGAGCGACAAGTTCGAGCGCGACGCGCCAGCCATGTCTGAAGCGCAACGCGTGGCTCGTCAGAAGGAGTTTGCGGAACAGAATCGCGACTTCCAACGTAAGCAGCGCGAGTTTCAGGAAGACCTGAACGGCCGCCGTAACGAAGAGTTGCAAAAAGTGTTGGATGCAGCTAACCGCGCTGTCAAGCAAGTGGCCGAAGGCGAGAAATACGATTTGGTGCTGCAAGAAGTGGTTTACAGCAGTACCCGCCATGACATCACTGAGAAAGTTTTGAAAATTCTCAACGCGGGTGCCAAATAAGCTTTGACGACACCGCACGTCCATGTGAAGTCTATTTCGCTCGCCGCGCTGGTTGAAAAACTGGGTGGTGAGTTGCTCGGCTCTGCCGAGGTGCGGATCACCGGTCTGGCTCCTTTGGAGTCAGCCACCGAGTCGCAAATCAGTTTTCTCAGCAATCCCAAGTACCAGCAGCAGCTCGCCCAAACTCGCGCAGCCTGCGTGATCGTCAGCCCTGCGGTAGCAGAGTTGGCTGCGGTGCGAGGGGCTTGCATTGTTACCCCTAACCCCTATCTGTACTTCGCCAAGCTTACGCAACTGTGGCGTGCACTTATAGCGCGCGATGTTTCCGGGGTGCCTGTGATCCACCCGAGTGCGGTAGTCGACCCTCAGGCCTCTGTGGCAGCCACTGCGCGTATCGGTCCTTTGTGTGTCATTGAAGCTGGTGCATCTGTAGGCGAAGGCACGGTGTTGAAGTCCCGCGTCACCGTGGGTGAAGATTGCCATGTCGGTGATCGCTGCATCGTTCATTCTGGTGTGGTGATCGGTGCCGATGGTTTCGGCTTTGCGCAAGACGGTGGGCGCTGGGAGAAAATCGAGCAGCTGGGTGCAGTCCGCATTGGCAACGATGTGGAGATTGGTGCTAACACCTGCATCGACAGGGGCGCGCTGAGTGACACGGTGATTGAAGATGGCGTAAAGCTGGACAACCTGATCCAGATCGGCCACAACGTGCGCATAGGCGCAAACACTGCGATGGCAGGGTGTGTGGGCGTTGCGGGGTCTGCCACCATTGGGCCGAATTGCACGGTGGGCGGTGGTGCGATCATTTTGGGTCATCTGACGTTGGCTGCTGGCGTGCACATTTCGGCTGCGACGGTGGTCAGCAAATCCATTCACAAACCCGGTCACTACACGGGCATGTTTCCGATCGATGAAAACGCAAATTGGGAACGCAATGCTGCTTCTTTGAAGCAGCTGCACAGCTTGCGTGACCGCATTAAAACCTTAGAAAAAGAGAACAAGCCATGATGGATATCCACAAAATTCTGAAACAACTGCCCCACCGTTATCCCTTTTTGCTCGTGGACCGGGTGTTGGAGTTGGAGAAGGGTAAGACCATCAAGGCCCTGAAGAACGTCACCATCAACGAACCGTTCTTTGAAGGCCACTTTCCGCACCGCCCCGTGATGCCGGGCGTGCTGATGCTGGAAGCCTTGGCCCAGGCCGCAGCCTTGTTGGCGTTTGACGCTTTGGACACCGCGCCGAATGACCAGATGGTCTATTATTTTGCCGGTATTGAAGGTGCCCGCTTCAAGCGTCCTGTGGAGCCGGGTGACCAGTTGCATCTGAATGTGGAATTGCTGCGCATGAAGGCCGGCATTTTCAAGTTCAAGGCTGCGGCCATGGTGGGAGATGAGCTGGCGTGTGAAGCCGAGTTGACCTGCGCCATGCGCGCGATCAGCTAAGGGGCAGGGCGTGTCTAACGTTCACCCCACCGCGATTGTGGCGCCTGGTGCCGAGCTGGATAGCTCGGTCACCGTAGGCCCGTACACCGTCATTGGCCCGCATGTGCGTATCGGTGCCGGCACTACGGTGGGTCCGCACTGCGTGATCGAGGGGCACACCACCATAGGTGAGCACAACCGGATTTTCCAGTTCAACTCGCTGGGTGCCATTCCCCAAGACAAGAAGTACGCCGGTGAGCCGTGCGAGCTGATCATCGGGGACCGCAACACCATCCGCGAGTTTTGCACCTTCAACATCGGCTCGCCCGGCGATGCCGGTGTAACCAAGGTCGGCAATGACAACTGGATCATGGCCTACGTCCACCTCGCGCACGATTGCATGGTGGGCAACAACGTCATTTTTGCCAACAACTCGCAGCTGGCCGGTCACGTCCATGTCGGGGACTGGGTGATTTTGGGGGGCTTCACGGTCGTCCACCAGTTCGTGCGCTTGGGCGCCCACAGCATGAGCGCCATGTGTTCCTTGCTGTTCGCAGACCTGCCACCGTTTGTGATGTGCCAAGGCCAGCCGGCCGCGGCGCGTTCCATGAACTTCGAGGGTTTGCGCCGTCGTGGCTGGACGCCTGAACGCATCTCCGGCGTGAAGGCGATTCACAAGGCCTTGTACCGGGAAGACCTCGCGCTGGAGCAAGCCAAAGAACGCATGGCCGCCATGGCGCTGGAGCGCCCTGAGACGGCGCCGGACGTGGACTTGATGAACGAATTTTTGGCTGGCGTATCCGCGAACCGCGGCATCGTGCGCTGACCGTCCGTCCTCCTGAGCCTGCAATGGACAACAGCCTCCGCGCCCCGGACGCGCCAGTCATGGCCATGGTGGCGGGCGAGGCCTCTGGTGACCTGTTGGCGGGCTTGCTGCTCGCCGGTGTGCGCCAGCGTTGGTCGGGTGCGACCGCACATGGTATCGGCGGGCCGCAGATGGCTAAGCAGGGTTTTCAAGCCTGGTGGCCGCACCACAAGCTGGCAGTGCATGGCTTCAGCTGGGAGCTGCTGCGGCGCTACCGCGAAATTGTTGGCATTCGCGCGGCCTTGGGTGACCGCTTGCTGGCCGATAAGCCGGATGTGTTCATTGGCGTCGATGCGCCGGACTTCAATCTCGACCTAGAAGCACGCCTCAAAGCCCAGGGGGTGAAGACGGTGCATTTCGTTTGCCCCTCCATCTGGGCGTGGCGCCCGGAGCGGGTGGAGAAACTGCGTCGCAGCACCGACCATGTGCTGTGCATTTTTCCCTTCGAGCCGGAGCTGCTCGCAGCACACGGGATTGCGGCAACCTATGTGGGCCATCCCTTGGCGAATGTGATTCCCATGGAGCCGGATAAGGCCGCTGCGCGCCGTGCGCTGGGGCTGTCTGATGCTGATGAGGTGGTGGCCATCCTGCCGGGCAGCCGCCAGTCAGAAATCCGCCATCTGGCTTTACGGTTCTTTCGGGCTGCAGCGCTCATCCAGTCTGCGCGACCAGCTATCAAATTTATAGTGCCTGCGGTGCCAGGCTTGTTGCCGGAAATTCAGGCGATAGCGCAGCGCAGTGGCATGGCCGGGCGCTTGCAGCTGCTGACCGGCCAGTCCCACACTGCATTGGCAGCTTGTGACGTCACCCTGATTGCCAGTGGCACTGCCACGCTGGAGGCCGCCTTGTTCAAGCGCCCCATGGTGATCGGGTACCACATGTCCTGGTTGTCCTGGCAGATCATGCGCCGAAAGCGGCTGCAGCCCTGGGTGGGTTTGCCCAATATTCTGTGCCGTGACTTTGTGGTGCCGGAGCTGTTGCAGGATGCCGCTACGCCGCAAGCGCTCGCGGCTGGCGTGCTGCAGTGGTTGGATGCCGAGCGGCAAGAGCCTGCGAAAATAGCGGCCCTCGAATCCACCTTCCGCGCGCTGCACACCGAGTTGCTGCGCGACACAGCAGCCCTTGCCACCGATGCCATTGAAAAAGTCCTCCAAAGCTAAAAGCACCGGCGCTGCCAAGGTGCAGCAAGTGGCCTTCAGCTGGGACATTCCGGGTTTGATCGCTGGAGTGGACGAGGCCGGGCGCGGCCCCTTGGCCGGACCGGTGGTGGCTGCGGCGGTCATCTTGGACGACTTGCGCCCGATTGCCGGCTTGAACGACTCCAAAAAGCTCAGCGCCGCGCGCCGCGAAAAGCTGTTTGACGAAATTCGCGCTAAAGCCCTGTGCTGCTCCATCGCGCAGGCCAGTGTGCAAGAAATCGACGAGATCAACATCCTGCAAGCCACTTTGCTGGCCATGCGTCGCGCGGTAGAAGGTCTGCGCCTGAAGCCGGCCAAGGTGTTGGTCGATGGCAACCGCCTGCCAGTGCTGGATGTGCTGGCCGAGGCCATCGTCAAGGGGGATGCCACGGTGCCCGCTATTTCTGCGGCCTCCATCTTGGCCAAAGTGACCCGCGACCGCTGGTGCGCCGAGCTGGATGCCCAGTACCCCCAATACGGCTTTGCCGCCCACAAAGGCTACGGTACCGCCGAGCACCTGGCCGCCTTACAGACCCACGGTGCCTGCCCCGAGCACCGGAAAACTTTTGCGCCGGTGACCCGCGTGCTCTGAAGCGTTTATGACCGAACCCATCCTCATCAGCTCCCGCGAGAACACGCTACTCAAAGAGCTGCGCAAGCTCAGCACCGATAACACGGCCTACCGCAAGGCGGGGCGCTTCTGGATCGAGGGCGACCACCTGTGCAGCGCCGCGCTGGCGCGAGGTGTGGTGCCATCGGTGTTGGTGGTTTCAGAGTCTTTTATGCCGCTAGCGCCGGTGGAATATGCGCGAGCAGCTATCAAAATCGTAGTGATACCGGATGCCTTGTTCCGCGAAATCAGCGGACTGGAGTCGCCGGCCAAGGTCGGCTTTGTGGTCGACCTGCCAGAGGCGGTGGACATCGACCCCTTGGCGGCCACCGTCATTCTGGACCGTGTGCAGGATGCGGGCAATGTGGGCTCCATCTTGCGCAGTGCGGGGGCGTTCGGCTTCCGTCAGGTGCTGGCACTCAAGGGTTCTGCCGCACTTTGGAGCCCCAAGGTGTTGCGAGCCGGCATGGGTGCGCACTTTGGTCTCCAACTGATCGAGGGCCTGGAGTTGCAAGATCTGGATGCCTTGCAGGTGCCCTTGGTGGTGACCAGCTCGCACCAAGGCGATCTGGTGCAAAAGCTGGACTTGCCCCACCCCTGTGCATGGGCCATGGGGCACGAAGGGCAGGGCGTGTCGGATGCGCTCATGGCCAAAGCCACGGTGTTTGCCCGCATTGGCCAGCCGGGGGGGGAAGAGTCGCTCAATGTTGCGGCGGCGGCGGCGATTTGCCTGCACGCTAGCAGTTTGAAGCTTGCCTGAAACTGAATTCGGGTTTGCCCTCGGTTATAATCAGAGGCTTTCCAGAAAACAGCCGTCCCAAGCGCACCTCTGCACATTCCCTCGTAAAAAGCATCCGCCAGGAGTCCACTCCCGTGCGGCACCCGCCAAGAGCCTGTCTTGAGCGCGTTTGGGCGTACCCGTAAAACATTCGGAGAAACCAGTGCTTTTGTCTCTCAAGGGAACTACCCCACCCGCCATCCTGGCGCTCGCAGACGGCACGGTCTACATTGGCAATTCCATTGGAGCCGCAGGCTCTACCGTCGGTGAAGTCGTGTTCAACACTTCCATGACCGGCTACCAGGAGATCCTCACGGATCCCAGCTATTGCCAGCAGATCGTCACCCTGACTTACCCCCACATCGGCAACTACGGTGTCAACCCGGAAGACGTGGAGTCCCACAAAGTCTTCGCCGCCGGTTTGATCATCAAAGATCTGCCTTTGGTGGCCAGCAACTTCCGCAAAACCCAGACGCTGACCGAGTACCTCGTTGCTGAGGGTACCGTGGCGATTGCCAACATCGACACCCGCCAGCTCACCCGCCAACTGCGCACCCAAGGCGCACAAAACGGCTGCATCCTGGCATTGGCGGCCGGTGAATCGGTGACCAAAGAAGCCGTCGAAAAAGCCGTGGCTGCTGCCAAAGGCGCGCCCAGCATGGCCGGCCTGGACTTGGCCAAGGTCGTCTCCAGCGCCAGCAGCTATGCATGGACGGAAGCCGAGTGGACCCTAGGCCAAGGCTACGGCCAGCAAACCGCTCCCAAGTTCCATGTGGTGGCTTACGACTTCGGTGTGAAGAAAAACATCTTGCGCATGTTGGCCGAGCGCGGCTGCAAAGTCACGGTGGTGCCCGCGCAAACGCCTGCGGCGGATGTGCTCAAGCTCAACCCGAATGGCATCTTCCTGTCCAACGGCCCTGGCGACCCAGAGCCTTGCGACTACGCGATTGCTGCGGCCAAGGAACTCATCGAGACCGGCACGCCCACCTTCGGCATCTGCTTGGGTCATCAGATCATGGCGCTGGCCAGCGGTGCCAAGACCTTCAAGATGAAGTTCGGCCACCACGGTGCCAACCACCCCGTCAAAGACTTGGACAGCGGCCGTGTCTCCATCACCAGCCAGAACCACGGTTTTGCGGTGGATGAAAAGACCCTGCCGGCCAACCTGCGCCCCACGCATGTGAGCTTGTTTGACGGCACTCTGCAAGGTTTGGAGCGCACAGACAAACCGGCGTTCTGCTTCCAGGGCCACCCTGAAGCATCGCCCGGTCCGCACGACATCGGTTACCTGTTTGACCGCTTTATTGCTGAGATGGAAAAGAAGGCGGGCTGAGCACCATGAGCTTCTACGGTGTCACTGACCTCTGGACGTACGTGATCGGCGCTATCGGCATCATTTTGTTGCCCGGCCCGAATTCGCTGTACGTGCTGTCCGTGGCTACCGTACGCGGTGTGAAAGCGGGTTACCAAGGCGCCATGGGTGTGTTTGTGGGAGACACCATTTTGTTGTTCCTCACTGCTTTGGGCGCTGCTAGCTTGCTGCGCACCTACCCGGCGCTGTTCATGGTGGTGAAGTACGCAGGCGCGGCTTATCTGACCTGGGTTGGTTTGAATTTGCTGATCGCTGCCGTCAAAAAATGGCGCAGCGCGCAGACCGAAGACCTGTCTGCCGACACGGCCGTGGCAGAGGCGGCCGCCAATATGCAACAGCCTTTCAAGCGCGCGTTGTTCATCAGCCTGCTGAATCCGAAGGCGATTCTGTTTTTGCTCTCGTTCTTCGTGCAATTCATTGACCCGAATTACGAGACGCCGGCCATCCCCTTCCTGATTCTGGGCTCCATCATCATGGTGTTCAGCGCCCTCTACCTGTCAGCGCTGATTTTTGCCGGCGCCCGTTTGGCGCGCGGTTTCAGCCGTCGCAAGCGTTTGTCTGCCAGCCTCTCTAGTGCGGTAGGCGGCCTGTTTATGTGGTTTGGCGCCAAGCTGGCGACCGCCAGTCTGAATTAATTGAAAAGTAAAGAGCACCCGAAATGCCAAAACGTACCGACATCAAAAGCATTCTTATCATCGGCGCCGGCCCCATCATCATTGGGCAGGCCTGTGAGTTTGACTACTCCGGCGTGCAAGCATGCAAGGCTTTGCGTGAAGAGGGCTACAAGGTCATTCTGATCAACAGCAATCCCGCCACGATCATGACCGACCCGGCCACGGCCGATGTGACCTACATCGAACCCATCACCTGGCAAACCGTCGAGAAGATCATCGCCAAGGAAAAGCCCGATGCGATTTTGCCCACCATGGGTGGCCAGACCGCGCTGAACTGCGCGCTGGACCTGTGGCACCACGGCGTGCTGGACAAGTACAAGGTCGAGCTGATCGGCGCCACGCCTGAAGCCATCGACAAGGCCGAAGACCGCCTGAAGTTCAAGGACGCCATGACCAAAATCGGTCTGGGTTCTGCGCGCTCGGGCATCGCCCACAGCATGGACGAAGCGTGGGCTGTGCAAAAGACCTTGGGCTTTCCGACTGTCATCCGCCCCAGCTTTACCTTGGGTGGCACCGGCGGCGGTATCGCCTACAACTCTGAAGAGTTTGAGACCATTTGCAAGCGCGGCTTGGAAGCCTCGCCCACCAACGAGCTACTGATCGAAGAATCTCTGCTCGGCTGGAAAGAGTACGAAATGGAAGTGGTGCGCGACAAGGCGGACAACTGCATCATCGTCTGCTCGATTGAAAACTTGGACCCCATGGGCGTGCACACCGGTGACTCCATTACCGTGGCGCCTGCACAGACCCTGACCGACAAGGAATACCAGATTCTGCGTAACGCTTCTTTGGCAGTGCTGCGCGAAATTGGCGTGGATACCGGTGGCTCCAATGTGCAGTTCTCCATCAACCCCAAAGACGGCCGCATGGTGGTGATCGAGATGAACCCGCGCGTGTCGCGCTCCTCGGCGCTGGCCTCCAAAGCTACCGGCTTCCCGATTGCCAAGGTCGCAGCTAAGTTGGCCGTGGGCTTCACGCTGGACGAACTGCGCAACGACATCACCGGCGGTGCCACCCCTGCATCGTTCGAGCCTTCCATCGACTACGTGGTCACCAAGATCCCGCGTTTCGCGTTCGAAAAATTCCCGGCTGCCGACAGCCGCTTGACCACCCAGATGAAGTCGGTGGGCGAGGTCATGGCGATGGGCCGTACCTTCCAAGAGTCTTTCCAGAAAGCCTTGCGCGGCCTGGAAGTGGGCGTGGACGGCATGAACGAAAAGACCCAGGACCGCGAAGTGCTGGAAAAAGAGCTGGGCGAGCCCGGCCCCGAGCGCATCTGGTACGTGGGCGACGCATTCGCCCAAGGCATGAGCGTGGACGAAGTGTTTGCGCTGACCAAGATCGACCCCTGGTTCCTGGTGCAGATCGAGCAGATCGTTAAGTTGGAGCTTGAAATCGAGCGCCTGCCCCAGCCCGCCAGTGGCTCAGCCCTGGACAAGATTGACGCCGCCACGCTGCGCGGCCTGAAGCAAAAAGGCTTCTCTGACCGCCGTTTGGCCAAGCAATTCAAGACCACCGACAAGGCTGTGCGCGAGAAGCGCCGCGCTTTGGGCGTGCGCCCTGTTTACAAGCGCGTCGACACTTGTGCAGCGGAGTTTTCCACCAACACGGCCTACATGTACTCCACCTACGAGGCCGATGGCTCTGAGTGTGAAGCCGCGCCCACCGACAAGAAAAAGATCATGGTGCTGGGCGGTGGCCCCAACCGCATCGGCCAAGGCATTGAGTTCGACTACTGCTGCGTGCACGCCGCCTTGGCCATGCGCGAAGACGGTTACGAGACCATCATGGTCAACTGCAACCCCGAAACCGTGTCTACCGACTACGACACTTCTGACCGCCTGTACTTTGAGCCATTGACGCTCGAAGACGTGCTGGAAATTGTGGACAAAGAGAAACCCGTTGGCGTGATCGTGCAATACGGTGGCCAGACGCCTTTGAAGTTGGCGCTGGACCTTGAAGCCAATGGCGTCCCCATCATCGGCACCACGCCCGACATGATCGATGCGGCTGAAGACCGTGAGCGCTTCCAGAAGCTGTTGCATGCCCTGAACCTGCGCCAGCCACCTAACGCCACAGCGCGTACGGAGCCAGAAGCGCTGGAGAAAGCTGCTGCCTTGGGCTACCCCTTGGTGGTGCGCCCCAGCTACGTGCTGGGTGGCCGCGCCATGGAAATCGTGCACGAACAGCGCGATCTGGAGCGCTACATGCGCGAAGCCGTGAAGGTGAGCAACGACAGCCCTGTGCTGCTGGACCGCTTCCTGAATGACGCCATCGAGTGCGATGTGGATTGCATCCGCGATGCGACCGGTGACACCTTCATCGGTGGCGTGATGGAACACATAGAACAAGCCGGTGTGCACAGCGGCGACTCCGCCTGCTCACTGCCACCCTACAGCCTGCATGCAGACACTGTGACCGAGATCAAGCGCCAGACCAAAGCCATGGCCGGTGCCCTGAACGTGGTCGGTTTGATGAACGTGCAGTTTGCGATCCAAAACGTGGATGGCAAAGACGTGATTTACGTGCTGGAAGTTAATCCACGCGCCAGCCGTACGGTGCCCTTCGTCTCCAAAGCCACCGGCATCCAGTTGGCGAAGGTGGCTGCACGTTGCATGGCCGGCCAGTCCTTGGCGAGCCAAGGCATCAGCAAAGAAGTCACACCCCCGTACTTCAGCGTCAAGGAAGCGGTGTTCCCCTTCGTCAAGTTCCCCGGTGTGGACACCATCCTCGGACCTGAGATGAAGTCCACCGGTGAAGTCATGGGCGTGGGCAAGACTTTCGGAGAAGCCTTTGTGAAGAGCCAGTTGGGTGCGGGCGCCAAACTGCCACGCGGCGGCAAGGCTTTCATCTCGGTGAAGCAGACTGACAAGCCCCGCGCTGTTGAAGTGGCCCGCAAGCTGGTGTCCCTGGGCTTTGAAGTGGTGGCGACCAAGGGCACTGCGGCAGCCATCAACGCTGCCGGTGTGGCCTGCGGTGTGGTCAACAAGGTCACTGAGGGTCGTCCGCACATTGTGGACATGATCAAGAACGAGGAAATTTCCATGGTGGTGAACACCGTGGAAGAGCGTCGCAATGCGATTGCGGACTCCCGCCTGATCCGTACCTCCGCTTTGCTGGCTCGCGTGACCACTTACACCACCATTGCGGGTGCTGAGGCTGCCGTAGAGGGTATGAAGTACCTGGACAGCCTGGGCGTGATCTCTGTGCAGGAAATGCACGCAGAACTTCAAGCTTGACGGGGGCAACGACCCGCGCAGCGGCGGAGCGTGGGGGCTCAATAACTTGGCATAATCAGGCCCAACCGTAGAGGACAGTGCCGCGCGCAAGCGCCGCACTGTCCTTGTACTTTGAGGCCCCATAAAACCTAGCTAGAGACACCATGGCAACCTATCCCATTACCAAGCGCGGCGCTGAAATGCTCAAGGCCGAGCTGCACAAACTCAAGACCGTCGAGCGTCCCTCGGTGATTCAGGCGATTGCCGAAGCCCGTGCCCAGGGCGACCTGAGCGAAAACGCCGACTACGACGCGGCCAAAGAGCGCCAAGGCTTCATCGAAGGCCGCATTCAGGAAGTCGAAGGCAAGTTGTCTGCCGCCCAGGTGATTGACCCGACCACCATCCAAGCGGATGGCCGAGTGGTGTTCGGTGCCACGGTGGAGCTGGAAGACGAAGACAGCGGCCAGCAGGTCAAATATCAGATCGTCGGAGAAGACGAGGCGGATCTGAAGCAAGGCTTGATCAACATCAGCAGCCCTATTGCCCGCGCCTTGATCGGCAAGGTAGAGGGCGACACCGCTGTGGTGCAAGCCCCCGGCGGCGAGCGCGCCTACGAGGTGGTAGCGGTCCACTACATCTGATGCGGCAGCTCCCGGTCTGGTTGGCGGCCGCGTGGGCTATGAGCCTGACGCTGCTGGGTTTTTTGGTGGTGCCCATGCTGTTTGTGCACCTGCCTACCCCGGCCATGGCCGGTCAAATGGCGGCCAAACTGTTCAGTGCCCAGACGTGGGTGTCGATCGCTTGCGGCGCCACCTTATTAATGGTTTTTAGGTCAAATCGGCCGCTAGTGCCGGTGGAATATGCGCGAGCCGCTACACTTTTTGTGGTGGGTGGCGTCTTGCTGGCTTTGCTGGTGGAGTTGGCGGTGGCTCCCCGAATCGTTGCCCGGGAGAACCTGGCCTTGTGGCACCGTTTGGGCAGTGCCATGTACTTTGCGCAGTGGGTATGTGCGCTGGTGGTGTTCAAACAGATGATTTCCGCGCTCGCTCCCGTCAACACGGCCAGCGATACGCAGGCATAAAAAAACCGGAGCTTGCGGCTCCGGTTGTCAGTAGAAAAATCCGTATCAGGTCTGGCTGCGTTTCTTGACGCTGGTTTTTGGCTTCGGCTTGGCGCGCTTGATGTTGCCACCGGGCGTGAGGCGCTGGTTGCCGAGTACACGCAGGGTTTTGACTTCGGGGCGGGTGCCGGGGCGGCCGAACTTCAACACTTTGAAGTCGCGGGGGCCGGGCATGCGGTCTTCATCGACGGCTTTTTCCTTTACCGCCTTGGGGCGCCATAGCACCAGCAATTTTCCGATGTGCTGGATGGGCGCCGCATTGAGCTCGTCCGCCAGGGTTTTGAACATCTCGTCGCGGGCAACGCGGTCATCAGAAAACACACGGACTTTGATCAGTCCGTGGGCGTTCAGGGCAGCGTCGATTTCTTTTTTTACGTTGGCAGTCAGGCCATCGCCACCGACCAGAACGACGGGGTCCAGGTGGTGGGCTTCAGCGCGGTGTTCTTTGCGCTGAGCGGGTGTCAATTGGATTTGGGGCATATGGGTATTATCAACGCAATGAAAACGCAGAGCAAAAGTAACAAGCCCGATAACAAGGCCGGCAACAAAAAGGTCAACAAGGCGTGGTTGCACGACCATATCAACGACCCCTGGGTCAAGCTCGCCAACAAAGAAGGCTACCGCGCCCGCGCCGCTTACAAACTCAAGGAAATTGACGAAACCCTGCATCTGGTCAAGCCCGGACAGTTGGTGGTGGACTTGGGCTGCACGCCCGGTGCCTGGAGCCAGTACCTGCGCCGCCGCATGTCGCCCAACGGGGCGGCGGTGGGGGAGATGAATGGCACCATCATCGGCCTGGATCTGCTGCCAATGGAGCCTATTGAGGGGGTGACCTTTATCCAGGGCGACTTCCGCGAGGCGGATACGCTGGCCCTGCTAGAGACCGCTTTGGCGGGCAAGCAGGCCGATTTGGTGGTGTCCGATATGGCTCCCAATTTGTCCGGCATTTCATCCGCAGACGCGGCGCGCATTGAGTATTTGGTAGAGCTGGCGATTGAGTTTGCGCAAAACCATATGAAGCCCCAAGGCGCGTTGGTTGCCAAAGTGTTTCATGGCGGTAGCTACAACGATGTGGTGCAGCGGTTCAAAGAGGCGTTTGTCACCGTCAAGCCGCTCAAGCCCAAAGCTTCGCGCGACCGCTCGTCGGAAACCTTTCTCATCGGGCTGGGCCTCAAGAGTTTTTGAGCCCTGCTTGATTAAACCCATGCAGTTTCTATGGCCGCGATAGCGTAAAAAACGGTGTCGCCGGCTTGAAAGGCCTAAAATGGGTCGCATGTACGCGGAGCACGGGCCTTCGCGTCCTTATTGGAGCTTCGCTTGAATAATCAGTGGTTTTCTAAAGTTGCAGTGTGGTTGGTGATCGCCTTGGTGCTGTTCACCGTGTTCAAGCAATTTGACTCACGCACGGCAGCGTCGGGCATGGTCGGCTATTCCGATTTCCTGGAGCAGGTGCGGAACAAGCAGATCAAGAGCGCCATCATCCAAGAGGGGCAGGGTGGGACCGAAATTCTGGCAGTGACCTCCGATGACCGCAAAGTACGCACTACCGCCACTTACTTGGATCGCGGCTTGGTGGGCGACCTGATCGCCAACAACGTTAAGTTTGACGTGAAGCCCCGTGAAGAAGGCTCTTTGCTCATGACCCTGCTGGTCAGCTGGGGCCCCATGTTGCTGTTGATCGGCGTTTGGGTGTACTTCATGCGCCAGATGCAGGGCGGCGGCAAAGGCGGAGCCTTCAGCTTCGGCAAGAGCAAGGCCCGCTTGTTGGACGAAAACACCAACACCGTGACTTTTGCTGACGTGGCCGGTTGCGACGAAGCCAAGGAAGAAGTGAAGGAAGTTGTCGACTTCCTCAAAGACCCCAGCAAGTTCCAAAAGCTGGGCGGACGCATCCCACGCGGTTTGCTGTTGGTTGGTCCTCCCGGTACCGGCAAAACTTTGCTGGCCAAGTCCATTGCCGGTGAAGCCAAGGTGCCGTTCTTCAGTATTTCCGGCTCTGACTTTGTGGAAATGTTTGTGGGCGTGGGTGCATCCCGCGTGCGCGACATGTTCGAAAACGCCAAAAAGAATGCACCTTGCATCATCTTTATTGACGAAATTGACGCCGTAGGCCGTCAACGTGGCGCAGGCCTGGGCGGCGGTAACGACGAGCGCGAACAGACCCTGAACCAGATGCTGGTGGAGATGGACGGTTTCGAGACCAACGTCGGCGTGATCGTGGTGGCTGCCACCAACCGCCCAGACATTCTGGATGCCGCTTTGCTGCGCCCAGGCCGTTTCGACCGTCAGGTCTACGTGACCCTGCCCGACATCCGTGGACGTGAACAAATTTTGAACGTGCACATGCGCAAAGTGCCTTTGGGCCAGGACGTGAGCGCCAGCGTGATTGCCCGCGGCACCCCTGGCATGAGCGGTGCTGATCTGGCCAACCTGTGCAACGAAGCTGCGCTGATGGCCGCCCGCCGCAACGCACGCTTGGTCGAAATGCAAGATTTCGAAAAGGCCAAGGACAAGATCATCATGGGACCTGAGCGCAAGTCCATGGTCATGCCCGAAGAAGAGCGTAAAAACACGGCCTACCACGAAGCAGGCCACGCTTTGATCGGCAAGATGCTGCCCAAGTGCGATCCAGTGCACAAGGTCACCATCATTCCCCGCGGCCGTGCCTTGGGTGTGACCATGAGCCTGCCTGCGCAAGACCGTTACTCGTACGACAGCGAATACATGCTCAACCAGATCAGCATGTTGTTCGGTGGCCGTATTGCCGAAGAAGTGTTTATGAAGCAAATGACCACTGGCGCTTCCAACGACTTCGAGCGTGCCACCTCTATCGCCCGCGACATGGTCACCCGCTACGGCATGACCGATGCCTTAGGCCCCATGGTCTATGCCGAAAACGAAGGCGAAGTGTTTTTGGGTCGCAGCGTCACCAAAACCACCAGCATGAGCGAGCAGACCATGCAAAAGGTGGACTCGGAAGTGCGCCGCATCATCGACCAGCAATACTCTCTGGCCCGCAAGCTGATTGAAGATAACCAGGACAAGATGCACGCCATGGCCAAGGCCTTGCTGGAGTGGGAAACCATCGACAGCGACCAGCTGGACGACATCATGGCCGGCCGGGAGCCTCGTCCTCCCAAGGACTGGACACCCCGCACACCGCCCAACAGCGGTGGAGGCAGCGGAGGCGCAACGGCGGTGACCGCCGACACAGCGCCCAATGCGGCATAAGCCACGTCAGTGATGCGACATACAGGGCCTTCGGGCCCTGTTGTCATTGGGGATAATCAAACGCTATGCATTGGCAAACCACCCGTTTCTCGCTTGACCTCAGCCGCCCCCGCGTCATGGGGATTGTTAACGTCACGCCTGACTCGTTTTCTGATGGCGGGCAGCACGCCACCAGCCAGGCAGCGATGGCGCACTGTGAGGCGCTGATCAAGGACGGGGCGGATATTTTGGACATTGGCGGCGAGTCCACCCGGCCCGGCGCGCCGCCGGTCTCGCAGGAGGACGAGTTGGCCCGCGTGCTGCCGGTGATCCGCCATGCGGTCACGCTGGGGGTGCCGGTGTCGGTAGACACCTACAAGCCTGCCGTGATGCAAGCCGCGCTGGACCTCGGAGCGGACATCGTCAACGACATCTGGGCCCTGCGCTGGTCGGGCGATACCGCGGGCAAAACCGGCAAAGACGTGGTGGCGGCACACCCCCGCTGCGGTGTTTGCCTGATGCATATGCACCGCGATCCACAAACCATGCAGACTGCGCCCATGGAGGGCGATGTGGTGCCCCAGGTGCTATCTTTTTTAGAGCAGCTTGCGCGAGATCTGCGAGCGTTAGGCATTGATAAGACCCGTATTTGCCTGGACCCCGGCATTGGGTTTGGCAAAACGGTGAAGCAAAACTTTGCGCTACTGGCAAGGCAGGCGCAGGCGGTGCCCGCAGGGTACGCCGTCTTGGCCGGCTGGTCGCGCAAATCGTCCTTGGCGGCGGTGACGAATACCTCGTTGGCCGAAGCGGCCGGGCTCAATATTGAACTGCGCCGCGCCCCCAGCGTGACCGCGGCCGTGCTGGCCGTACAAAACGGCGTCCACGTGGTGCGCGTGCACGATGTGCGCGACACCGTGAGCGCCCTCAAAGTGCTGGCTGCCATGCAGGCAGAACTAGAACCCCCACACTCCACCGCTGCGCGGGACGCTATCCCCTAAGGGGGCGCGATTTAGCTTGGTGCGGCCCGGCGCTAAAACCAAGCTTCGCAACTACACAACAAACAGAGAGGAATTGAATTCATGGGACGACAATATTTCGGCACCGACGGCATCCGCGGCACCGTGGGGCAAGCCCCCATCACCCCCGATTTTGTGCTGCGCTTGGCGCACGCCGTGGGCCATGTGCTCAAGGAAACTGAGGCGCGCCCCACGGTGCTTATCGGTAAAGACACGCGCATCTCCGGCTACATGCTGGAGAGCGCGCTGGAAAGCGGCTTTAACTCCGTGGGCGTGGACGTGGTGTTGCTCGGCCCCTTGCCCACACCGGGCGTGGCCTACCTCACCCGTGCGCAGCGGGCCTCGCTGGGCGTGGTCATCAGCGCCAGCCACAACCCGTTTGCGGACAACGGCATCAAGTTTTTCAACGCCAAAGGCAGCAAGCTGCCCGACGCCTGGGAGCTGGCGGTAGAGGCCGAGCTGGAGAAGCCGCCGGTGTGGGTGGACTCCGCCAGCTTGGGCAAAGCCCGCCGTCTGGACGACGCGGCAGGCCGCTACATCGAGTTTTGCAAAAGCACTTTTGCCAATGACCTGACCCTCAAGGGCTTGAAGATTGTGGTGGATGCTGCCCACGGTGCGGCGTACCACATTGCGCCCAAGGTATTCCATGAGCTGGGGGCTGAGGTGATTGCCATTGGCTGCTCGCCCGATGGCCTCAACATCAACAAGGGCGTGGGTGCGACGCACCCGGAGGCCTTGGTCGCTGCAGTCAAAGAGCACAAGGCTGACTATGGCATTGCGCTGGACGGTGATGCCGACCGCTTGCAGCTGGTGGACGCAGAGGGGCGTCTCTACAACGGCGACGAGCTGCTGTATTTGATGGCGGACGACCGCCTGGGCCGCGACGAGCATGTGCCCGGCGTGGTGGGCACGCTGATGACCAACATGGCCGTCGAGGTGGCGCTTAAAGCCCGTGGCGTGCAATTTGTGCGTGCCAAGGTGGGCGACCGCTACGTGCTCGAAGAGCTGGAGAAGCACAAATGGATTTTGGGTGGTGAAGGCTCCGGCCACCTGCTGGCGCTCGACAAGCACACCACGGGCGATGGCCTGGTGTCTGCTTTGCAGGTGCTGCAGGCCTGCGTGCGCAGCGGCAAAACCATGGCGCAGTTGCTGGCCGGGGTAACGCTGTTCCCGCAAACCCTGATCAACGTGCGCCTGACCCCCGGCCAGGACTGGAAGAGCAACACCCGCATGGCCGACGAAACCCGTGCCGCCGAAGCCGCGCTGGGTGACAGCGGCCGCGTGCTCATTCGCGCCAGTGGTACCGAGCCCTTGGTGCGTGTGATGGTCGAAGCCCGCGACGCGGCGCTGGCCCAAAGCTGCGCCCAGCGCATTGCCGATACCCTGAAGGTCTGAGCCATGACGAACGCCATCCGCGTGGTCCGCGCCGACTATGCCAACCCGGTGCACGCTGCAGCCTTGGTGATGTTGCTCGATGCCTATGCCAGCGACCCCATGGGCGGCGGCGAGGCCTTGAGCGACTTCGCCAAGGCGAATCTCGTGCCTTCGCTCGCAGCGCGGCCGCAGGCGTACAGCGTGCTGGCGTTTGCGTCGGCCGACGACACGGTGCCTGTGGGCCTGGTCAACTGTATAGAAGGCTTCTCCACCTTCAAGTGCCAAGCGCTGGTGAATGTGCACGACGTGGCGGTGCTGGCGGGCTACCGCGGCCAGCGCATTGGTGAGCAAATGCTGGGGCTGGCCGAGCAGATCGCCCGCGAGCGCGGCGCCTGCAAGCTCACGCTGGAAGTGCTGTCCGGCAACACCGGCGCCGAAAAACTGTACCGCCGGGTAGGCTTTGCCTACTACGAGCTCGATCCCGCCATGGGGCAGGCGGGCTTTATGCAAAAGTGGCTGGACTGAGCGCACCATGTTCAAAATCTACTGGACCGATGCCGAGGGCCAATCCCACGGCGCAGAAACTGCAGACCTGGTGCAGGCCCTGCAAATCACCAAAGACAAGCGCGATGCAGGCCACACCTTTGTGACCATGGCCAGCGAGAACCCACAGCACGTGGGCAAACCGGGCGTGGCCGCCGTGGTGGATGGCAAAACCCCCGATGGGCAGGACTACGATTGGTCCAAAGCCGGGCGCGCCGGCAAACCGCGCCGGGGCGACAAGGTCATCACGCACAAAGACCATTGAGGTCGCGTTAGAGCTTGCGTTCGACGCACTCACAAGATTCATGAACCTCCTCTTCGCCCTCTACACCCTCGCCAGCCTCACGCATTTCGCGCACAACGCGGAGTACATCGCGTTCTATCCCGGCTTGCCAGTGTGGATGACGCGGGAGTCGGTGTATCTCGCCTGGTTGGCGGTAGCGGCGGTGGGTGGGCTGTCCTTGATCGCCAGCCGGCTGGGTTGGTCGCGGCTGGCAGCCGTTTTGTTAGTGGCTTATGGCCTGCTGGGCGCAGACGGTCTTTTGCACTACACCCTGGGCCTGTGCTCGGAGCACACCCTGATGACCAACCTCACCATCTGGGCGGAAGTGCTGCTCGGGGTCACGCTGGCCTGTGCGGCTGCGCTGCGTTTGAATCGCTTAGGTTGGCGCAAGGCGTCGCGTATTTTTTTGAATAAAAATAGGCTCTAGCGCTTATGAAATATGCGCAAGCAGCTACTGTTTTGATAGCGTGGTCAAGCTGCTGAGCGCTGAAATGCCGACCGGGCGCTCGGCCAGCCAGGGCACCAGGTAGGTGTTGCGGGACAGGCCGCTGGCAATCCGGTCCATCTGTGTTTGTTCACCCGCCAGCCGCGCGGCCAGCAGTGGGTCACGGGTGCCCGCCGCCGCCATGCTTTTGTTGATGACCCAGGCATAGGGCTCAATCTTGGCGCGGCGCAGGTCGTCTTGCAGTGCGGCCGCTTGCGACACGGGCGTGACCTCGGGCAGGGTGACCAGCACGATCTTGGTGTGCTCGGGGTCTTGCAGGCGCATCAGCGGGGTGACCAGGCGGCCGGGGTTGGCGTCGCCATACTCGCGCAGCATCTGGCGGTGGTAGGCGCCGGTGGCATCCATCAGCAGCAGGCTGTGGCCGGTGGGCGCGGTGTCCAGCACCACAAAGGCGCTGCGCGCCTCGCTCACGATGCGCGAAAACGCATGGAACACGGCCACCTCTTCGGTGCAAGGCGACTGCAGGTCTTCACGCAGCAGCGCAATACCTTCGGCATCCAGGCCGGTGGACTTGGCGGCCATTACTTTGGCGATGTATTTGTCGGTCTCGGCCTTGGGGTCGATGCGGTCCACCTTCAGGCCGGGCAAGCTGCCATCCACGGTGACTTGCAGGTGGTCGGCGGGGTCGGTGGTGCTCAGGTGCACCGTGTGGCCGCGCTGCACCAGCCCGGCGGCAATGGCCGCCGCCACCGTGGTTTTGCCCACGCCGCCTTTGCCCATGACCATGATGAGCCCGTGCCCTGGAGCGGCAAGTGCATCGGTGAGTGCGGCGAGTGTGCGGGCCTCGTCGAGCGGTGGGGTATGCGCGGAGGCCGTCGCAGGTAGCATGCTGTCCGGCGCTTGCAGCAGCGCGCGCAGCGCAGGCAAGCCCACGGTGTCGAATGCGCGCAGCGGAATCTGGTCTTGCGGCAAGGCCTGCAGGTGGGGCGGCATGGCGGCCAGTGCCCGGGTGCCCAGGGCTTCAAACGCCGTGGCCACGGCATCGTCCGCCACGCTGGCGTGGAACACGCCGTTGATGGCCAAGCGCTGGTTGTGCAGGCCCAGGTCTTGCAGCTCCAGCGACGTGCGGGCTGCTTCGGCAATGGCGCCCCCATCGGGCCGGGTGACTAGCACCACGGTGGTTTGGGCGGCGTCGCTCAGCGTCTGCAGGGCTTGGGCAAAGCGCGCCTCTTGCATCTTGAGGCCCGAGTGTGGCCCGAGGCAGGACGCGCCGCGGTCGTTGCCCTCCAGAAAACCCGTCCACGCTTTGGGCAGGCTCAAAAGGCGCAGCGTGTGGCCGGTGGGGGCGGTGTCAAACACCACGTGGTCAAAGCCCGCCGCATCGCCACTGAGCAGGTTGGCGAACTCGTCGAACGCGGCAATCTCGGTGGTGCAGGCCCCCGAGAGCTGCTCTTGCACCTGGCTGCGCTCAGCGTCGGTACTGGCCGGGTCCATTTGCGCCAGCACGCGGGCGCGGTAACTCTGGGCCGCGTTGTCGGGGTCGATGTTGAGCACCGACAAGCCCGGCACGCCGGGTACGGGCACCGGCGTGTTGGCCAGGGTGATGCCCAGCATTTCGTCCAGGTTGCTGGCGGCATCGGTGCTCACCAGCAGCACCTGCTTGCCGCCGTCGGCCAGGGCAATGGCGCAGGCGGTGGACAGCGAGGTTTTGCCCACGCCCCCTTTGCCGGTGAAAAACAGGTGGCGGGTGGGGTGGTCTAACAACGTGGGGCGTGGCATGGCAGGTGCTCCATCAGGGCAAGGGGCGTGGGCCCATCGGGCGCCCACAGGACCGGGGCGAAACCGCCGCCCTCGGTGCGGAAGTTGGTGGTCTGCCCGCTGTAGGTGCGGGCGGCCAGCAACTGGACTTTGCCGGCATAGGTGTAGGCACGCAGGTCGAACTTGAGTTCGGTGGCTGCATCGCCCACCTGCATGGCACGCAGTGGCGGCGGCACCAGCGCCTGGGCGATGTAGTCGCCTTGCAGGATTTGCTCCCACACCTTTTTGGTGAGCTTGTCGCCACGGTACACCGCACGGGCGCCAAAGCCGTCCAGCGGTTTGAAGAACAGCTGTTTGCGTTGCTCCCACAGCGCTGCGGCGTTGTCTGCATGGACGCGTTCACAAGCCGGCACCGTGGCCAGCAGGGTGTGCTGGTCCGCGGGCGGTACGCCCAAGGCCTGCAGCGCAGCAGCTTGGCCCAGTGTGACCAGGTGTTGTTTGTTGGCGCGCAAGGCGTGGGCGCGCGGGTGGGGCGTCACCGCCGCCACGTTGTCCCGGTAGGCCTGTGCCAGTGCGGTATGGGCGGGGTCTGACAGGTCAAAGTCGGTCAGGCGGTTGTAGACCAGGTCCAAGGCCAATGCATCGGCGTAGACCGCCCCGTCGCGCAGTTGCAGGCTGGCCGGATCGATAACCACGGCCTGCATGCCATGGCGCTGGAACAGTTCGGCAAACAGCGCGAACTCGGGCGCGAGGTACTGGCTCTGCGGCGCTTCGTCCACGATGGCGATGCTGCGCAAGGGGCGTGGTGTCTGCCCGCGCGCGCGGTTGAACACGTCCCACTCGGCCTGGAACATCGCCACAAACTCGTCCTCCAGCGTGGCCATGTTGCGGTAGGCGTTGAGCGCGGTATTCATCAGCCCGCAGCACACCGCCTGTGCGCGCAGCAACACCGCGTTGAGCATGGCGCCGCCCGCGTTGGTGTTGATTTCAATCAGTTGCGGGCCTTGTGGCGTAAGGTGAAAGTCGTAGCCCATGAATACACCCAGCGGGCCGTGGTCTGCTTGGGCGATAGCGCTGGCACCCGGCAGCACCTGCTGCGCCCAGGCGGGCAGGGACAAGGTGCGCTCCAGCGCGGCTACTGCCGCTTGCACCGCCTGCACCGTGGCGTGGGAGGCAAACACGGCCGTGTTCGCAAACAGGTGCGGGTGGGTGTGGGCCAAGGTGGCGGCCACATCGCGCAGGCCCGCATCGCGGCCCAGCTCCTGGCGCAGTTGCTCCGCATCCAGGGTCTGGCAGCGGCAGCCGTGGTTCAGTGCATCGGCCAGGGCGGTGGGTGGGGTGTGCATGGTCGGTGGCGAATGGCTACAGGCTACGCTGATTCACCCGCTGCATCAGTTGCTCCGCGCTCTCTTTGCGTTCGCTGTAGCGGTCCACGAGGTAGGGCGAAGCGTCGCGGGTCAGCAGGGTGAACTTCATCAGCTCCTCCATCACATCGACCACGCGGTCAAAGTAGGCGGAGGGCTTCATGCGGTCGTCGTCGCCGAACTCCATGAAAGCCTTGGCCACCGAACTTTGGTTGGGGATGGTGAGCATGCGCATCCAGCGGCCCAAGACGCGCATCTGGTTGACGGCGTTGAAGCTTTGCGAGCCGCCGCTGACCTGCATGACCGCCAGCGTCTTGCCTTGGGTGGGGCGCACCGCGCCGCTGTTGAGCGGTATCCAGTCGATCTGGGCTTTCATGATGCCGGTCATGGCGCCGTGCCGCTCGGGCGATGTCCAGACCATGCCTTCACTCCACTGCGTCAGTTCGCGCAGCTCTTGCACCTTGGGGTGGGTGTCGGGCGCGTCGTCGGGCAGGGGCAGGCCGCTGGGGTTGAAGATGCGGGTCTCGGCGCCCATGGCTTGCAGCAGGCGGGCCGCTTCTTCGGTCAGCAGCCGGCTGAAGGACCGGGGCCGCAGCGAACCGTAGAGCAGCGCAATGCGCGGTGCGTGGGTGGAGGGTGCCGGGCGCAGCGCGGCGGCATCCGGCAGGCGGAAGTGGGCACCCTCCAGCTGGGGCAGGGTGCTCTGCAAATCAGACATGCAATCAGACACGTTGGCCCTTGTCATTCACCACCGCTTCGCCGTCTTCTTTGGTGAACGCGGCTTGCTGTGCGTGGGGCAGGATGTCCAGCACCAACTCTGACGGGCGGCACAGGCGGGTGCCCAGGGGCGTCTCCACCACGGGGCGGTTGATCAGGATGGGGTGGGCCAACATGAAGTCCAGCAGCTCGTCGTCGGCCCACTTCTCGTTCGCCAAGTCCAGTTCGGCATAGGGTGTGCCTTTTTCGCGCAGCAGGGGGCGGGGGCCGGTGCCCATGGCAGCCAGCAGCTCTTGCAGGCGGGCCTTGGTGGGTGGCGTCTTGAGGTATTCAACGACCGTGGGCTCCACGCCGCTGTTGCGGATCATGGCCAGGGTATTGCGCGAGGTGCCGCAGGCGGGGTTGTGAAAGATGGTGATGGTCATACAGAAGTCTTCTTGGGGGAAAGTGCTTGTGCCAAGGCTACGCCGAGCGTAGCGCCCACGGTTTGCGCCAGCACAAAGCCGGGCGCGCTGGCCGGGGCGATGCCGGCAAAGGTGTCGCTGAACATGCGGCCCATGACGGCGGCAGGGTTGGCAAACGAGGTGCTGGCGGTGAACCAGTAGGCCGCGCCGATGTAGCAGGCCACCAGCGCCGGGGCCTTGCCCTCAGGCGCCCGCAGGATGGTGAACAGCAGCCCGCCGGTGGCCACGGCTTCAGCCACCCACTGGCCCCAGCCGGTGAACTGGCCCGCAGCATCCCAGCCGCCGCGCAGGTGGTGGCTCAGGTGCAGCAGCGGCAGCTCGAACATGGCGTTAGCCAGCGCTGCACCCGTTACGGCGCCGGAGAGTTGGGCTGCTATGAAAAGCGTAGCTACTCGCGCACTATTCTCGGGCGCTAGCTGCCCTTTGGACCACATTACCAGGGTGACCAGCGGGTTGAAGTGGGCGCCGCTGATGGGGCTCAGGCTTTCGATCAGCACGTAGAGCGCGAACACGGTGGCCAGGGTGTTGGCCAAGAGCGCTACGCCGTCATTGCCGCCGCTGATGCGCTGGGCCATGATGCCGGAGCCTATGACGGCGCAGAGCAGGGCGGCGGTGCCTGCGAACTCGGCTAGCAGTTGTTGTCCGAGTGAGTGCTGCGGGGCTGCCTTTGGTGCGCTGCGCCCGGGCGGCAGCGCGTTCTGCTCCGTGTCCTCCGCCCGCTGCGCGGGCTCCTCCTTGACCTGCGCAGAACGCGCTGCCGCCCGGGCTTCCGGGCTGGCGCTCACGCTGATGCCGGCACTCGTTGTCAACTTCGTGGGTTCGCTCATGCTTTCGCCAGATCTTTCGCGGTTTGTTGGAGGGTCATGGCTTCCAGCTTGTCGGCGGGGAGGTTGACCAGCAGGTCCAGGCGGCGGCGGATGGCGTGCAGAGTGTGTTTGAAGGCTTCTGCTTTTTGTTCGTCGCTGCCATCGCCGGCAGACGGGTCGGCGTAGCCCCAGTGCGCAGTGGCGGGTTTGCCGGGCCAGAAGGGGCAGACCTCACCGGCGGCGTTGTCGCACACGGTGATGATCAGGTCCATGTGTGGCGCGTCGGGCAGGGCGAACTCATCCCAGCTTTTGCTGCGCAGGCCCTCGGTGCTGATGCCGGCGTTGCGCAGGGTTTGCAGGCCTATGGGGTTGGGCTGCTGGTTTTCGCGCGGGCTGCTGCCGGCCGAAAAGCCTTGGAAGCGGCCGCCGCCGATGTGGTTGAGCGTGGCTTCGGCCAGGATGCTGCGGGCCGAGTTGTGGGTGCACAAAAAGAGCACGTTGAGGGTCGCTGTGGACATGGTGGTTTCCTTGATAGTGAAAAACAAGACGAATAGTTGCTATGAATTCAGGAGCTGCTTCCGTAGGCGCGATGAACGCTAGAGGCTTTTTTGTGCCTGAAAACTGCGGTGCTCCGGTACATGAGGGCTCCCTGCCTCAGCAGGTGGTGCACACGCCGGGGGCGTTGGTGGCTTCGCAGGCGGCACCTTGGCAGCAGTGCTCGGTGAGGTAGGCCAGCACGCCGTTCATGCGGCTGAAGTCGGCGCGGTAAATCAGGTTGCGCCCGCGCTGCTCGCTGCTCGCCAGGCCGGCATGGGCCAGTTCTTTGAGGTGGAAAGACAGCGCGCTAGGCGCCGCGCCTAGGCGCTCGGCCAGCACGCCGGGGGTCAGCCCGTCTTGCCCGGCCACCACCAGCGCCTTGAAGATGCGCAGCCGTTGGGCCTGGGCCAGCGCGGTGAGGGCTTGCAGGGCTTGGGTTTCGTCGATCAGGGTGGAGTTCATATTTCAATAATACTTGAAATATTGAATTAATAGCCCGCGTGCTGCGTGTGTCACGAAAAGTTCACGGGACTGCCATGTTCGGGTCATCCCGCCTGCCCACACTTGCTGCTCATTGCTACCGCACTCAGAGAAGGGGACAACAATGACAATTTCTGCCGCTATTTCCGCACCCACCCTGGCATCACCCACCGTGCAGCGCACGGCCCTGCCGACAACCTTGGCAAACACGATGCAACCGGCTGCGGAGCGCAGCCATGGCATTGAAGTGCAGTGGGCCCGCCACCAGGATGATGTGCGCGCCGCCCAGCGCCTGCGTTTTGATGTGTTCGCAGGTGAAATGGGCGCGCGCCTGAGCACCCCCTTGGCCGGCCACGATGTGGACTTGTTTGACAACTTTTGCGAGCACCTGCTGGTGCGCGAGCAGGCCACCGGCCAGGTCATCGGCACCTACCGGGTGCTCACCCCCGCCCAAGCCAAGCGGGTGGGCAGCTTTTATAGCGATACCGAGTTCGACCTCACCCGCCTGCGCAGCATGCGCGCGCGCATGGTGGAGCTGGGCCGCAGCTGCGTGCACCCCGACCATCGCCATGGCGGCGTCATCATGGCGCTGTGGGGTGCGCTGGCCGAGTTCATGGTGCGCAACCAGCTGGACTCCATGATCGGCTGCGCCAGCATTCCCATGCTGCACAACGGTGTGGTTAGCGGCGATGTGGCGGCCAGCATCTGGCGCCAGGTGCAGGCCACGCACCTCGCCCCGATCGACTTCCATGTGCGCCCGCGCCTGCCGCTGCCGATTGAGCAGCTCGACAGCACGCTGGACGTGGAGCCCCCGGCGCTCATCAAAGGCTATTTGCGCCTGGGCGCCAAGGTGTTGGGTGCTCCGGCCTGGGACCCGGACTTCAACACGGCGGACTTGCCGATGCTCATGCGCATTGCGGACTTGCCCGCCCGCTACCGCAAGCACTTTCTGGGGGCGTAATGCGCAGCACATTCGACGCCCTCGGAGCCAACTTCCCCGGTTTGGTCACGGGCGCCGAAGGTCCGGACACGGATGACGATGTCGGCCATCGCCGCTACCGTGCGGTGTTTGTGTCGGACATCCACCTGGGCACCGCCGGTTGCCAGGCCAAGCCCCTGCTGGACTTTTTGAAGCACCACCCCAGCGACAACCTGTATTTGGTGGGCGACATCATCGACGGCTGGCAGCTGCGCCGCCGCTGGTTTTGGCCGCAGGCGCACAACGACGTGGTGCAAAAGCTGCTGCGCCGCGCGCGCAAGGGCTGCCGCGTGGTATTCATCCCCGGCAACCACGACGAATTTGCCCGCGCCTTTGTGGGCCACCAGTTCGGCGGCATCGAGGTGCATGCCGATACGGTGCACACCACTGCCGATGGCCGCAAGCTCTGGGTCACGCATGGTGATTATTTCGATGCGGTCATCCAGCGCGCCAAGTGGCTGGCCTACACCGGCGACTACGCCTACGAATTTACTCTGCGGATGAACCGCCATTTGAACCACCTGCGCGCGCGCCTGGGCTTGCCCTATTGGTCGCTCTCGGCCTACCTCAAGCACAAGGTGAAGATGGCGCTCAACTACGTGACCGACTTTGAAAAAGCCGTGGCCCAGGAAGCCCGCCACCGTGGCCACGATGGCGTGGTGTGCGGCCACATCCACCGGGCGGAGATGCGCACTATCGACGGCACCCTGTACTGCAACGATGGCGATTGGGTGGAGAGCCGCACTGCATTAGTCGAGCACATGGATGGCCAGCTGGAGCTGGTGGTGTGGGGCGATACCCCTGGAATGCCAGCGACTGCGTTGTTGCCGGCCCCCTTGCAGGAAACCCCCGCATGAAACTGGTGCTGGTAACCGATGCCTGGTTGCCGCAGGTGAACGGGGTGGTCACCACCCTGGTGCAATTGGTGCGTGAGCTGGGGCGCACGGGGCATGAGGTGGAAGTCATCCACCCCGGCCTGTTTGCCACCCGGCCATGCCCCGGCTACCCCGGCATTGACCTGGCAGTGTGCCCGGGCCGTGCCATGGCCGCTTTTCTGCAGGCCGCCAAGCCCGATGCGATTCACCTCGCCACCGAGGGTCCGCTGGGCTGGGCGGCGCGCAGCTATTGCCGTCAACGCCAGTGGGCCTTCACCACCGGCTACCACACCCGCCTGCCCGCGATACTGCGCAGCCGCTTTCATGTGCCCCAGTGGCTGAGCTGGGCGGTGCTGCGGTATTTCCACCGCGCCTCGTGCGGGGTGATGGTGCCGACCCATGGCCTGTTGCACACCCTGCATGCCAAGGGCTTTCGCCGTTTGCGCAGCTGGACGCATGGTGTCGATGCTGCTGCCTTTGCCTACCGGGAGACGCTGCAGGTCTACCCGCCGCTGGGGGCGTTGGCACGCCCGGTGTCTTTGTATGTAGGGCGTGTGGCTGCTCAGAAAAATATCGAGGCCTTTCTCAAGCTCGATGTGCCGGGCACCAAAGTGGTGTGCGGCGCCGGCCCGCTGGAGCAGGACCTGAAGGACCGCTACCCCACCGCGCGTTGGCTGGGCGTGTTGCCGCGCGACGAGTTGGCCCGCGTGTATGCCGCAGCCGATGTGCTGGTCATGCCCAGCCGGACGGATACCTTTGGCATGGTCATGCTGGAGGCCATGGCCTGCGGCACGCCGGTGGCGGCGTACCCGGTGGCTGGCCCTGCGGAAGCCGTCGGCACGCCGCCCCGGGGTGGGGTAACGCACAGTGATCTGCAGCAGGCGTGGTACGGTGCACTCAGCGTACCGCGCCACGAGGCCCGCAGCCGGGCCCTGCAGTTCAGCTGGGCCTATGCGGTGCTGATGTTCCTCGGTCACCTGGTGCCCGCAGAGGCGGGGGCGCGCTTGCCGCGCGGTACAGTCTCCGTGACAAACGTCACAAATCTGTCATCTGGTGCGTCAAAAATCTGACATTTATCAGTCACTCACTAGCTGCCATGTGGACCTCATTTCAGGATCGTTCCTCCGTTGCCAATCCGGATTTGCTGGACCGCGACCTCAGCCTTCTGGCCTTTAACGAGCGGGTGCTGGATTGGGCGGTGCGCGAAGACGTGCCGCTGCTGGAGCGCTTGCGCTATTTGTGCATCGTCTCCTCCAACCTCGACGAGTTTTTTGAAGTGCGCGCCGAGCCGCACCTGAGCGCTTTTCAGGGTAACGACCGCAAGGGCCAGTACACCGTGGCCAGCTTCGACCGCCTGGCCGACGCCCTGCACCAACTGGTAGACCGCCAATACACTCTGTACAACGAAAAGCTCATGCCCGCCCTGGTGGCCCAGGGCCTGCGCATCATGTCGCACGGCGAGCGCAATGCCGCCCAGCGGGCGTGGGTGAAACAGTATTTTGAAAAAGAAGTACGCCCGCTGCTGATACCGGTGGGACTGGACCCGTCGCACCCTTTTCCGCAGGTGGCCAACAAGTCGCTCAACTTCATCGTGCGCTTGACCGGCAAAGACGCCTTTGGCCGCAACAACGAAATTGCCATCGTCAAAGTGCCGCGCGTATTGCCGCGCCTGATTCGCATGCCGGCCAAAGTGGCGGGGCAGAAGGCTTTGTTTGTATCGCTTTCCAGCGTGATCCGCGCCCACTTGGCAGAGTTGTTCACCGGCCGCGAGGTGTGGCAGTTTTCGCAGTTCCGTGTGACCCGTCACTCCGATCTGGCGGTGGACGAGGACGATGTGCAAAACCTGCGCATGGCCCTGCGCGAAGGCCTGGAGCACCGCCACTACGGGCAGGCGGTGCGGCTGGAGGTGTCGGCCGGATGCTCCGAGCATTTGTCTGAGTTTTTGCTCAAGCAGTTTGAGCTGCCGCCCAAGGCATTGTTCCGGGTGCATGGCCCGGTGAACCTGGTGCGCCTGACGCAGCTGATCGATTTGGTGGACCGGCCGGACCTGTGCTTCACCCGCTACAACCCGAGCTTTCCGGTGCAGATCCGCGCCGGGCAGTCGATCTTTGAGCAACTCAAAGAGCGCGACATCCTGATGCACCAGCCCTTTGAGAGCTTTGATGGCGTGCTCACTTTTTTGCGCGATGCGGTGAACGACCCACAGGTGCTCGCCATCAAGCAAACCATTTACCGCACCGGCACCGACTCCGAGCTGATGGAGTTGCTGCGTGAGGCGGTGCGCCGGGGCAAAGAGGTGACGGTGGTGGTGGAGCTCAAGGCGCGCTTTGATGAAGAGGCCAACATCAACTGGGCCGAGATGCTGGAGTCCATCGGCGCGCAGGTGCTGTATGGCGTGGTGGGCCTCAAAACCCACGCCAAGATGATGCTCATCACCCGGCGCGAGGGCAAAACGCTCAAGCGTTACGGGCACTTGTCGACCGGCAACTACAACCCCAAGACAGCCCGCCTGTACACCGACATCAGCCACCTCACGGCCGATGCGGCCATCACCGCCGACATGGAGCATGTGTTTGTGCACCTGGCCAGCCAGAGCAAGTTGCCGCGCATGAGCAAGTTGTGGATGGCACCGTTTCATCTGCACCGCAACCTGCTCGCCAAAATCGAAGCCCTCGGCGTTGAGGCGGCGGGTGGGGCCGATACGCGCATCGTTGCCAAAATGAATTCGCTCACCGACGAGGCGCTGGTGCGCGCCCTGATGCTGGCGGGCCAGCAAGGGGTGAAGATCGACCTGATCGTGCGCGGTGCCTGCATCTTGCCGGCGCAGGTGCCGGGCTATACCGACAACATCCGGGTGCGCTCGGTCATCGGGCGGTTTTTGGAGCACTCGCGGGTGTTTTACTTCCGTAGCAATGCAGTGGACGAGTTGTACCTCTCTAGCGCCGATTGGATGAACCGCAACATGGTGCGTCGCGTCGAGCTGGCCTGGCCTGTGACCGATGAGGCCCTGCGCCAGCGCCTGGTGGACGAGTGCCTGGTGGCCTATATGCACGACGGCGTAGACGCCTGGGACATGCAAGCCGACGGCAGCTACCGCCGCACCGAAGCGGCCCCCGGAGTCGAGGCGCACGGCGCACAACAAGCACTGATGGACCGCTACGGTCGCACCCAAAAAAACTAAAGGGAGTAAGCAGCCATGGACCTGATTTTGTGGCGACATGCAGAGGCGATTGACCTGGATCTGGTCGGGGACGACTTGCTGCGTTCACTGACCGCCAAAGGCGAAAAGCAGGCAGCCCGCATGGGCGCTTGGTTGGACCGGCAGCTGCCCGATGGCGCCAAAATCTGGTCGAGCCCGGCAACGCGTACCGAGCAAACGGCCGTGGCGCTGGGGCGCAAATACAAGGTGCATGCCGCGTTGGCACCCTTGTGCGGGGTGGATGATTTGCTGCAGCTGGTGCAGTGGCCCCACGCCAAAGGATGCGTGGTGGTGGTGGGCCACCAGCCCACCTTGGGGGAGACGATTTCGCGCCTGCTGGGTCTGCAGGAAGCCGAGTGCGCCGTGAAAAAGGGCGCACTCTGGTGGCTACGCCACCGTGAGCGCGACGGTATCGCGCAGACGGTAGTGGTTACCGTGCAGTCTCCCGAGGTGCTGTAAGGCTTTTAGGCCTTTTTGCCCTTGGCGGGGCGGCCGGTCTTGAGGCTGGGCACAGCGGCCAGTGCGGCCTTGAAGGCAGCGTCGCTCAAGGCGGCAATCGCCTTCATGCCGGCACGAATCAGCTCGGTCTTTTTGGCGGGGCTGCCGAGTTGCAGGGCGCGTTGCTTCAGGCTGTCGAGCACGTCGTATTCATTTTTGGGGATAGTGAAGCTGTCCCGCACCATCTTGGGCTTTTTGGCCTTTTCCACCTTGGGGGCCGCTGGCTTGGCAGCAGGCTTTGCGGTAGCTTTAACAGCCGTTTTCGGGGCTGCCTTGGGGGCTGCTACTTTGGCAGCGGGTTTCGCGGCCGGCTTGGCTGCGGGTTTTGCTGCTGCTTTCACGGGCGCTTTAGCAGTTGCTTGGGCGGCAGGCTTAGCCAGTGCTTTAGCGGCTGGTTTTGCCGCTGGCTTGGCGCCGGGCTTGCTGGCTGCTGCGGGCTTGGGTGCTACTTTTTCTGCTGCTTTCGGTGCTGCTTTTGCAGGCGCCTTTGCTACCACTTTGGTAGCGGGCTTGGCAGCTGGTGCAGCGGTCGCAGCTGCAGGGGTTGCAGCAGAGGCCACAACGGGTGCGGGCGCTGCAGCGTGTGTGGTTTCTTGTTTTTGTTCGGTCGATGTCATGGGCTCACTCCTTAAATAAACGGTATATATAGTTTATACCGTTATTCGAGTTCAAGAAGCTGTTTCTCTTGTCACTGATCCGTCACGGTGCAGACGGAAAATTCGAGTCCCTTAGTCGTTTGGAAGCTCGCCATGCCATCAAGCCGATTGCGTTTGGTCACGAGCGGCGCACGGATCACCGGTGGGCACGGACCCCTGGAAAGCGTGCTGCAAGACCGTGCTCTTTACCCTGTGTTCCAGCCCATCGTGAAGCTCGAGGACGGATCGGTTCACGCCCATGAAGCCCTGATTCGTGGGCCGGTGGACACGGCCCTACATACGCCCGACAAGCTCTTGCTTGCGGCCAAGGAGGAGGGCTTGAGCAATGCCTTTGAAGTGGCGTGTGTGAGCAGCGCGCTGGAGTATTGGGGGCGCCATCAGGCGGCTGGTCGCTTGTTTGTCAATATCAGTGCCGAGACGTTGATCCAGGCCTATGACAAGCAGGGGGGCACCGGGTTGATGGAGTGGTTGCTGGATTTCCGGGTGACCCCGCGCAAGCTGGTGCTGGAGATTACCGAGCACGAGCGGGTTGATAACATGGATCGTCTGGCAGAGGTGGTGGGTGAAATCCGCTCCACCGGGCTCTCCTTGGCATTGGATGATTTTGGCGACGGCCGCTCCAGCTTGCGCTTGTGGTCGCAGATCAAGCCCGAAGTGGTGAAGATCGACAAATACTTCACCCGCAATATCAGTGCGCACGGCGACAAGCTCAAAACCATTCAGGCGCTGCAGCAGATTGCCACAATCTTCGGCACTGCCTTGGTGGCCGAAGGCATTGAAACCGCTGAGGACTTGCGGGTGTTGCGCGACATGGGCATTGAGTACGGCCAGGGTTTCTATCTGGGCCGGCCGGACCGCTGCCCCCTGGACTTTCTGGCGGAGACGCCACGGCGGGTGCTGGCAGAGCGGCAGGTGGTGGTGTTTCCCGAGCTGGGGCGTATGTCGCAGGGCGGGCACTTGCGCAGCCTGTCCTTGTTGCGGGCGCCGACCGTGAGCCCCGAGACGCACAACGACGAATTGGCCAAGGTGTTTATGGACAACCCTGCATTGCACGCAGTGGCGGTGCTGGACGGCGAGCGCCCCGTGGGCATCATCAACCGGGTGCAGTTCATGAACGAATACAGTAAGCTGTATTACCGCGAGGTGTGGGGCCGCAAGCCCTGCAAGATGCACGCAAATTTTGAGCCCCGCCTGATTGAGCGGGAGCACAGTGTGGACGAGCTGGTCGGTATCCTGACCTCGCAGGACCAGCGCTACCTCAGCGATGGTTTCATTGCCACAGACAATGGCCGCTATGTGGGCCTGGGCACCGGGGACCAACTGGTTCGCTCGGTGACGGAGACCCGTATTGAAGCGGCGCGGCATGCGAATCCGCTAACGTTTTTGCCCGGCAATATTCCGATCACCCAGCACATTGAGCGCTTGCTGAAAAAGCAGGTGCGTTTTGTGGCCTGCTATGCAGACCTGAACCATTTCAAGCCCTATAACGACTACTACGGCTACTGGCGCGGCGACGAGATGATCCGGCTTCTGGCGCGCATTGCCATGGAGCAATGCGATTCCCAGCGTGATTTCCTTGGGCATGTGGGCGGCGATGACTTCATCCTGCTGTTTCAGAGCGAAGATTGGCGTGCGCGCTGCGAGCGCCTGGTGTCGCAGTTTGCGGAGCGTGCACTTTTGCTATTTGATGACGCTGCGCGTGCGGCGGGTGGCATCACCGCGGAAGACCGCTACGGGGTGACCCGCTTTTTCCCGTGCACCACGCTCTCAATCGGCGCGGTGGTGGTGGATGGTCAGCAGTTCACTCGCGCCGAAGACGTGGCCAACCTCGCGGCCATGGCCAAGCACGCGGCCAAGCACTCCGTGACGGGAGTGCATGAGTCGGTGCTGACTTAGATTCCGCTGATCTGCAGGGTCCAGGGGGTTTTTTGCCAGGCAAGCCCCTCTTCACGCAGGAGGTGCGCGCTTTGCGGGTAGCTGTTGGCCCACGCAGGCCGGCAGCTCAGGTGCAGCGTGGTGGGGTGCTGGGCGTCCAGGGACAGGCTCACGCCTTTGAGGTCAGGGTCACGGCGTGCGTGGCACAAAATGACCGCCAAGCGCAAACACAGCAGTTGCAAAACCAGGTCTTCCTGCTGCAAGACGGGCTCCAGCTTGCGCAGCTTGCCGCGGTGGCCCAGGACCAGCAGGCTCAGGCGGTGCATTTCGGACAGGGAGAAGCCGGCAGCGTCCGCGTTGTCGAGGATGTAGGCGCCGTGCTTGTGGTAATCGCTGTGTGCGATGTGGCTGCCGATTTCATGCAGCTCCGCTGCCCAGCCCAGCTTGCGCAAGAGGCGCTCCGACTCTGTGGCCGGGGTGCCGGCCAGCACCTGCTTGAGCAGTTGGGTGGCCACGCCGGACACCCGGGCGCTGTGTGTGGTGTCAATGCTGAATTTGGACGCCAGGCGCTGCACGCTTTTGGCGCGCAGGTCTCCGTAGTCCCGGGCGCCGCCGGTCAGGTCGCAAATCAGCCCGTGGCGCAGGCCGCCGCTGGCTTGCTGCATTTCGGTGATACCGAGCAGGCTGAAGATGGCGCGCATTACGCTCAATCCGCCGCCTATGATGGCGCGGCGGTCTTCCCGCATGCCTGCGATCTTGACCTTGTCGGCACTTTGCGCCGCAATCAGTTTGTCCAGCAGCCAGTCCAGTCCGTCCTGGGTGAGTACGCCCTCAGGCCATCCGGCGGCGACCAGCACATCGCCAATAGCGCCTACGGTGCCTGCGGAGCCATAAGCGGTGTCCCACAGGTCGGGGTGGTAGGCGTCAAAGGCTTCGTCCAGCACGGCTTTGGCTGCGACTTCGGCAATTTCAAATGCCTTGGGGGTGAACAAGCCATCCGGAAAGTAGCGCTTGGACCAGGCAATGCTGCCTACGCGGTAGGACTCCATGGTGCCCGGCGTCATGCCCTGGCCCAGGATGAGTTCGGTGGAGCGGCCGCCCACATCGATCACCAGGCGGCGCTCGGTGTCAGCGGGCAACATGTGCGCTACGCCTTGGTAAATGAGGCGGGCTTCTTCGCGGCCGGAGATCACGTCAATCGGGAAACCCAGCACCGTGTTGGCTTTGGCCAGAAATTCGTCGCGGTTGCGCGCTTCACGCAGGGTTTGCGTGGCGACGGCTTTGACTTCATGGGGCTTGAAGCCCGCCAGCCGTTCGCCAAAGCGAGCCAGGCATTCCCATCCGGCCTGCATGGCGGCGGGGGTGAGGTTGCGCTCTTCATCGAGCCCGCCGCCTTGGCGGACAGTCTCTTTGAGGTACTCGGTGCGTTGGAATTCGCCGTGGTCCACCCGTCCGATTTCGAGCCTGAAGCTGTTGGAGCCCAGGTCCACTGCAGCGAGGCGGTTTCCGTTAGTCATGAAGATTTAATTGTTTAGATGGTTTCGCAATGTGTCGATAGTACCCCCACGCATCGCAGGGGTTGGCCTCAACCCACAATTTTGCCGTCTGCACCCAACATGCTTTGCGTGACCAACACACCGGTACGCTTGCGGGTGTCCGGGTTCAGGCGCAAGCCGCCCAGCTCCAGCGTCTGGCGCTTGGCAAACGCCTGGAAGGCGGTGCCGCGGTTCAGCGGGCCGTCCAGCCCTTGCAGCACTTCGGCGCAATAGCGCGCAGATACAAAGCCCGCCAGGCTTTGTGCCGAGGGCGGCTCGTCGTACAGGCGGGTGAGCACCTCGCGGAAGTTGCGCACCAGGGGAAGGTTGCTGTTGGTGGGGGGCACGCTTTGGGTGGCGATCACCGGGGTGAAACGGGAGATACCCAGCTGCTGCAGGGCCACCACGTTCACATCGGACATGGCCACGATGTAGCGCTGTGCAGCCTGCTTCTCGATGCCTTGGGCAAATTGGGCCAGCTCGGGCGTGCCGCCCATAAAAATGAGGATGCGCGGGCTCTGTACGTTCAGGGTGTTGGCCAGGGCATTCAGCGTGGTGCTGGGCTGGTAGGTGCGGATGCGGAGCTTGAGCTCGTTGGCCGCACGCTCCATGTCGTCGCGGTAATTGCTGGCTTCTGCGGGGCTGCCGTACACCGCGCCGATTTCTTGCACGCCCATGACGGTGAGCGATTTCAGGGCGTAGGCCATTTGCTCCTGGCGAGTGGCAAAGATACTGAAGGTGTTGTCGCTGCCATCACCGGGGCTGTGCAGCCAGGGCGCGACGTGGGCCAGCTCCGGTAGCTCGCGGCGCAGCATGGCGGCGAGTTGGCTGGCCAAGCGGTCGCCCACGCTGCCTACAGCGGCAACGCATTCGGGCATGCCCTTGAGGGTGTCTACCGCCGAGCGCAGGGTTTTGCTGCTGCCGTCTACCTCCAGCACCACATGGCGCACCGGCTTGTTGCGCACGCCACCGCGGGAGTTCAGGTCTTGCCAGGCCGCGCGGGCGCCCACCAGAAAGTCCTTGGATACATCAATCTGCCCGGGTGACATGTCTACCACCTGCACCACAGACGGCCCGGCGCCCCCGGTTTTCGGGGTTTGTGCCCATGCCGGTGCGGCACACAGGCTGGCACCGGCGGCCAGCGAATGGGTAAGCAGTGTGCGGCGGCGAAGTGTCATGGACTTGGATGAATGAATTGCTATAAAAATAATAGCTGCTAGCGCACACTCTACGTGCGCTAGCAGCCCATTTGATACTTAAACCGGCTGGGTGGACTTATTTGGCTGGTGGCAGCAGCACGGTGTCCACCACATGGACTACGCCGTTGGTGGCGCGCAGGTTGGCTTGGGTGACTGCCGCGCTTTCCACAGTGACGAAGTCGCCGGCTTTTGCGACCGCCAGGGAGGCGCCGTTGAGCGACTTCAGGTTGCTGTTTTTGATATCTGCCGCCATGAGCGTGCCGCTCACCACGTGGTAGGTCAGCACGGCTTTGAGTTTGTCGGGGTTGGCGGCCAGCTCATCCAGAGTTTTGGCGGGCACGGTTTTGAAGGCGTCGTTGCTGGGCGCGAACACGGTGAAGGGGCCTGCGGCCTTGAGGCTGTCGCTCAGGCCGGCTTTGACGACCAGGGCATTCAGTGTGCTGAGTGCAGGTGTGCGGGCAATAGTGTCGGCCACGTTGGCAGGTTGCGACACGGTGGCGCAGCCGCTCAGGCCGGCAACGGCGGTGGCGGCAATCAACAGGGCGCGGCGGGAGAGGGCGAAACAGAACATGGCGTACTCCAAAGCTTAAAACGCCGAAGCGTAAGAATTATTTATGACAAAAAAGTGACAGAAATAAGATCCCCCCGGGTGGCGGACCATCCCCCCGAGGTTTTGGGGGCTTTGCGGGTTCACACAACTGTCATAAAAGGTTCTTAAAGTTCAACCTGTCTGAGTTCTCGTCAACCTACCTTCAAAGGCTCTCCCATGACATTGACATTCCACCGAATCGCTTTGGCAACTGCTGCCAGCGCCCTGTTGGCCGGTTCCGGCTTGGCTTCTGCCCAAGAAATTACGGGTGCTGGCGCCTCTTTCCCGGCACCTATTTACTCCAAGTGGGCGTCTGACTACAACAAGGCCACCGGCGTGAAGGTGAACTACCAGTCCATCGGCTCTGGTGGTGGTATCAAGCAAATCGACTCCAAGACGGTGGACTTTGGCGCCTCTGATGCACCTTTGACCGACGAAGTGCTGAAGTCCAAGGGCCAAATGCAATTCCCCACCGTGTTGGGCGGCGTGGTGCCTGTGATCAACGTGAAGGGCATTGAGCCCGGCCAGTTGAAGCTCAACGGCCAGGTGCTGGGCGACATCTACCTGGGCAAGATTGCCAAGTGGAACGACCCCGCCATCAAGGCACTGAACCCCAGCCTGAATCTGCCTGATGCCGCAATCGCCCAAGTGCGCCGCGCAGACGGCTCCGGCACTACGTTCATCTTCACCAACTACCTGAGCAAGGTGAATGCAGAGTGGAAGTCCAAAGTGGGCGAGGGCACAGCTGTGAACTGGCCAGTGGGCGCCGGCGGCAAGGGCAATGAAGGCGTGGCTGCGTTTGTGGCCCGCTTGCCCAACTCCATGGGTTATGTGGAGTATTCCTATGTGAAGCAAAACAAGCTGAACTACGCCATCATGCAAAACGCAGCGGGCAACTTCGTGAAGCCTGAAGATGATTCCTTCAAAGCTGCAGCAGCGGGTGCGGATTGGAATAAGACTTTCTACCAAATCCTGACCAACCAGCCCGGCAAAGACGCTTGGCCTATCAGCGGCGCCACCTTCATCTTGATGCACCTCAAGCAAGACAAGCCTGCTAACGCTACCGAGACCCTGAAGTTCTTCAACTGGGCGTACACCAACGGTGCCAAGGCTGCTGAGGACCTGGACTACGTGCCTATGCCCCCAGCTGTGGTGGCCGCTATCCAGAAGTCCTGGGGCGAGATCAAGGACGGTGCTGGCAAGCCTGTCGCTTTCAAGTAATTCCCTGTTGAGCTGATCCTGACGGAGGAAATTCCCATGTCTTCTACACTTGCTCATGGGGATTCCCCGAGTCAGTCGATTGTTCAACCGCCTTCCCGTGCTATGACAAAACCACCTCCCATGAAACGTGCCCGCTCCGGCCCCATGGCTGACCGATTGTTCGGTTACGCCGCCAAGGCCTCTGCCTTGGTGACCTTGTTGTTGTTGGTCTCCATTCTGGTTACTTTGACCATGAGTGCCTGGCCTGCCATCAGCAAATACGGCCTGTCTTTCCTGACCAGCACGACCTGGGACCCTGTGCAGGAAGAGTTTGGTGGTTTGGTGATGATTTACGGCACCTTGGCCACGTCGCTGATTGCCTTGTTGATTGCAGTGCCGGTGAGTTTCGGCATTGCTTTGTTTTTGACCGAGTTGTCGCCTGCCTGGCTCAAGCGCCCCTTGGGCACCGCGATTGAGTTGCTGGCGGCTGTGCCGTCCATCGTGTACGGCATGTGGGGTTTGCTGGTGTTCGGCCCGGTGCTGGCCACGTATGTGCAGCAGCCTATTCAATCGCTGACCGCTGGTATTCCTTACATCGGTGCTTTTTTCTCCGGTCCGCCGGTGGGTATCGGTATTTTGTCGGCCGGCATCATTCTGGCCATCATGATCATTCCGTTCATCGCTTCGGTGATGCGCGATGTGTTTGAAGTCACGCCCCCCATGTTGAAAGAGTCTGCCTACGGGCTGGGCGCCACCACATGGGAAGTGGTCTCCAAGGTTGTGCTGCCTTACACCAAGACCGGTGTGATCGGCGGCATCATGCTGGGCCTGGGCCGCGCCATTGGCGAGACCATGGCGGTGACCTTTGTGATTGGTAACTTCAACCAACTGGATTCTTTGAGCTTGTTCCAGGCGGCCAACAGCATTACCTCTGCGCTGGCCAACGAGTTCGCTGAAGCCGGTGAGGGCTTGCACCAGGCTTCGCTGATGTACCTCGGCTTGGTGCTGTTCTTTATTACCTTTGTCATTCTTTCCTTGTCCAAACTCCTGCTGGCGCAACTGCGCAAGGCGGAGGGAGCCAAATCATGAGCGCAACGCTTTCACAAATTCGCAGCGCGCGTTTTGCGCAGCGCAAGCGCGTCAATATTCTGGCCACCGGGCTGGCACTGGCAGCCATGGCATTCGGTCTGGTGTGGTTGTTCTGGATTCTTTGGGAAACCTTCCGCCTGGGCATTGGCGGCATGACGCTGGCCACGCTGACGGAAATGACCCCGCCCCCCAACGAGGCAGGTGGTTTGGCCAACGCCATTTACGGTTCGCTGCTGATGGTGGTGCTCGCAACCTGTGTAGGCACCCCCGTGGGTGTGATGGCCGGTATCTACCTGGTGGAGTTTGACAACAAGAGCTGGTTGGCTGCCACCGTGCGTTTTGTGAACGACATTTTGCTATCGGCGCCTTCTATCGTGGTGGGCCTGTTTGTGTATGCCGTGGTGGTGTCGCGCTTCAAGTCGTTTTCGGGCTACGCCGGCATTTTGGCCTTGTCGCTGATCGTGATTCCGGTGGTGATCCGCACCACGGAAAACATGCTGCAACTGGTGCCTGCCGGTTTGCGTGAAGCGGCTTATGCCTTGGGCGCACCCAAGTGGAAAGTCATTTTGAGCATCACCCTCAAGTCGGCCCGTGCCGGTGTGATTACGGGTGTGCTGCTGGCGGTGGCCCGCATTGCCGGTGAAACCGCGCCTTTGCTGTTCACTGCGCTGAGCAACCAGTTCTGGACCTCATCGCTGAGCGAGCCCATGGCCAGCTTGCCTGTGACCATTTTCAAGTTCGCCATGAGCCCGTACGAAAACTGGCAGCAACTGGCGTGGGCCGGTGTGTTCTTGATCACTTTGGCTGTTTTGGGACTGAATATTTTGGCTCGGGTATTGACCCGCACCAAGGCCTGATGCGCTGAGCGCACTGACGTTACAAGGATTACTTTTATGTTGAATACCCCTAGCGCACCGACCAAGTCCAAGATTTCCGTCAAGGACCTGAACTTTTACTACGGCAAGTTCCACGCCCTCAAGGGCATCAACCTGGAAATCCCCGAAAAGCGCGTGACCGCGTTCATCGGCCCCTCCGGTTGCGGCAAATCTACGCTGCTGCGCATCTTCAATCGCATGTTTGAGTTGTACCCCGAGCAGCGCGCCGAAGGCCAAATCATGCTGGACGGTGAGAACCTGTTGACCAGCAAAGAAGACGTAGCGTTGTTGCGCGCCAAGGTCGGCATGGTGTTTCAGAAGCCCACGCCGTTCCCGATGTCCATTTACGACAACATCGCCTTTGGCGTGAAGTTGTTCGAAAACCTCAACGCCACCGATATGGAAGAGCGTGTGGAGTGGGCGCTGCGCAAGTCCGCGCTGTGGACGGAAGTGAAAGACAAGTTGCATCAGAGTGGCTCCAGCCTCTCCGGCGGCCAGCAGCAGCGTTTGTGTATTGCACGCGGCATTGCGATCAAGCCTGAAGTGCTGTTGCTCGACGAGCCTTGCTCCGCGCTGGACCCCATTTCTACCGCCAAGGTGGAAGAGTTGATTGTGGAGTTGAAGAACGATTACACCGTGGTCATCGTGACCCACAACATGCAGCAAGCGGCGCGTTGCAGCGACTACACCGCCTACATGTACCTGGGCGACCTGGTGGAGTTCGGGCCGACAGAGCAGATGTTCTTCAAGCCGACACGCAAAGAAACAGAAGACTACATTACCGGCCGTTTCGGCTAAGCAAGGAGAGGACGCTATGCCCGATAAACATCTTTCGACCCAGTTCGACAGCGAACTGACGTCTGTCTCGTCCCAGGTGATGGAGCTTGGGGGACTGGTGGAGTCGCAAATCCGCCAGGCGATTTACGCACTGTCCCAATTCAGCGTGGAAGTGGCCGATGAGGTCAGCGCCCGCGAAGCCCGCGTGAACGCGATGGAACTGGAGATCGACCGCGACCTCTCCAGCATTATTGCCCGCCGCCAGCCCACCGCCCGCGACCTGCGTTTGCTGATTGCTATTTCCAAGACCACCGCCAACTTGGAGCGTGTGGGGGACGAGGCAGAAAAAATCGCCCGCATGGTGCGTTCCATCATTCAAAGCGGTGCACCCCGTTCGCTGCCATCTTTGGAGCTGCGTGTGGCGGCCGATTTGGCCTCCGGCCTGTTGAACAAGGCGCTGGATGCATTTGCCCGTTTGGACGTGGCGGCAGCCGTGTCCATCCTGAAGGAAGACGACCTGATCGACGCGGAGTTTGACGGCTTCGTTCGCAAGCTGGTCACCTACATGATGGAAGACCCCCGCATGATTTCCCCCAGCTTGGACTTGTTGTTCCTGGCCAAGGCGATTGAGCGCATCGGCGACCACTCCAAGAACATCGCTGAGTTCATTATTTATGTGGTCAAGGGTGAGGATGTCCGTCACTCCACCATGGAAAAAATCGAGTCTGTTATCAAATGAAGACGATGCCCGCTGTTCTGGTGGTCGAGGATGAGTCGGCTATTGCAGAGTTGATTGCAGTCAATCTCCGGCACAACGGGTTCCGCCCCCGCTGGGCGATGGACAGTGACACCGCTCAGCGTGAGATTGATGCGGGAATTCCTGACCTGATTCTGCTCGACTGGATGCTCCCGGGCGAAAGCGGTTTGACGTTGGCCAAGCGCTGGCGCTCTGACCCCCGCACCAAGGACGTGCCCATCATCATGCTCACTGCACGTGGTGATGAGGCCGATCGCGTGGCGGGCTTGGATGCCGGAGCGGACGATTACATTGCCAAGCCGTTTTCTACCAAGGAATTGCTGGCCCGGGTGCGTGCGGTATTGCGCCGTCGCACGCCGGAAAGTGCCGGCGATGCGCTGACGATTGCCGGGCTGACGCTGGACCCTTCTACCCATCGTGTATCTTTTGAAGAGATGGCTTTGAAGCTGGGGCCAACCGAATTCAAGCTGTTGCACTACCTCATGGGACATGCCGAGCGGGTACACAGCCGTGCCCAGCTTTTGGACAACGTCTGGGGCGACCATGTGTATATCGAGGAGCGCACGGTCGATGTCCACGTCAAACGGCTGCGAGAGGCTTTGGCCCACGCGGGCTCGATGGTGGAAACCGTGCGTGGTGCGGGCTATCGCTTGACCGCGAAACCCGCAGTACCCGTGGTCTCGCCGGCCTTGGCCGCTGACAAAGTCAACGCCTGATTGCTGGTTACAGTTAGCGGATGTTTTTTCGCATTTTGTCTTTCCTGCTGCTGCAGATCGCAGGCGGCTTGGCAGGGTACTGGGTGTCTGGTGCGGGTCTGCCTCATTGGGGGCCTTTCTTCGGAGCACTGGCCGGAGGCTTCGCTTGGCTGTTGATCGATGCGGCTCGGGGTATGCGCCTGATGCGCTGGCTGCAACATGGCGAGTCCACCGAAATCAAGCTGGGCTACGGGTTCTGGAGCGAGGTAGCAGAACGTACCCGGCGGCAATTCCGCGCCCGTGAGCGCCGCGTGGCGGATGGCGAAACCAAGCTGCAGGATTTTTTGGCCGCTTTGCAAGCCTCTCCCAACGGGGTGGTGTTGTTGGATGCGTCGGGCCGTATTGAGTGGTTTAACCAAATGGCGGGGCAACATTTCGGATTTGATGCCCGCCGTGACATGCTCCAGCATTTCGGCAACCTGGTGCGCGACCCTGGCTTTGCCACCTACTACACCGGTCACGATTTCAGCCACGGGCTGGTCATGCCGGGGCGAGAAAGCACCGGCTCCAAGCCCGTCAAGCTCTCTGTGCACTTGCACCCCTACGGAGAGGGGCGTAATTTGCTGCTGTCGCGGGACATCACTGCGGTAGAGCAGGCCGAGGCTATGCGGCGCGACTTTGTCGCCAATGTGTCGCACGAAATCCGTACGCCGCTGACCGTGCTGGCCGGCTTTGTCGAGACCTTGCAGACCCTGCCTCTGGACGAGGCCGAGCGCCATAGCTATCTGAACCTGATGTCGCAACAGGCATCGCGTATGCAGAGTTTGGTGAATGATTTGCTCACCCTGTCTCGCTTGGAGGGCAGTCCTGCTCCTTCCGGTGCGGATCTCGTGGACATGGTGCAGTTGCTGCAGCAGTGCAAGCAAGAGGCTCACCAGCTGTCCTCTCTGGTGTGGGGCAAAGCGCAAGACATTCAGTTTTTGATTTCCGATGCGGTAGCCGTCACCGGCTCACCCACTGAATTACACAGCGCGGTGGCCAACCTGATTGGCAATGCCATTCGCTACACCCCAGCAGATAAAAGCATTCAGGTCCACTGGCGTAAAACAGCAGATGGCTTGGGTGAGCTCTCGGTGCAGGACACCGGACCGGGCATTGCGCCGGAACACATTCCCCGTCTGACTGAACGCTTTTACCGCGTTGACAGAAGCCGCTCCAGGGATACCGGTGGTACTGGCCTGGGGCTGGCCATCGTCAAGCATGTCGCGCAGCGCCATGGCGCTGAGTTGCTGATTGAGAGTATTCCGGGAAGGGGCTCTACATTCACCTTGCGATTCAAGGCTGCGCGGCTGCGGCTTCAATAAGCGGACTGCGCACCGCCGCAACTGTTTAGTCGGTCTTGAGGCGCTTCAAAATCCAAAACATTTCTGATCCAGCGACCGGATGTTGCACCAAGGTGTGGGGTGCCCATTGGCTTCTGTCGATAGACGGTGAAATTTCGGCATTGCCCGCAGGCTCTGTGAGAAGCCAAGGGCATTCCGCTGCGTTGGTGGCTTGTCGCAAGTCGAGTTGGCCGTACCAGCGCAATGCTGCGATTTGGGCGACGTCGATATTCATGACCGCTGCACATTGGTCCGCAGAAATAATGGCACGGGTCTGGCGAACCATAGTTTTTGCGCTTTGTGCGTAATCCAGCAATGGCATCCATAGCGTCATCAACAGCAGCCAGCAGAGAGATGCTCCACTTGCAGGCAGCACCAGACTCTTCCAGATAGCCGCCCGATGACGACCGGCTCTCCATCGCACCAGCCATGCCCAAGCCAGCGTGGCGGCAAGGGCAAATACAAAGGGAAGCAGTTGAAAGCGGGCATCAAAACCCGGCGCGAGGCGTGCGACATTCGCCGCAGGTTGGGGCGGAACACCGGTTTGCATGGCAATCCACACCACCCAGATGATGATGCCGCATCCGGTAAAGAAGAGCAGAGTGAACCAATCGATCAGGGCGGCGACCTGGCGGCGCAGCGTAGGCAGCGCAAACGCAGCCATGGCAGCAAACGCGGGCAAAGCCAGCAAGAGGGAGCGGTCCGGTGAACCGGACAGCAGCATGGAGCCCACACTGGTCACAATAAACCAAGCAGGCAAAGATAAGTGCCGACTGATATGCAGATTGAACAGTTGCTTGCGCCATCGCCAGACGCTGTAGAGCGCCAGAGGCCATGACGGCCAGGTAAACCACAAGAGCAACTGCACATGCCCGTTCCAGTAGTCCCAGCTGAGAGCGGGCCATTCCACCTTCCAGACCCACAGCCCCAGAGCACGTGCGGACCATGCGATCAGCAGCGCGACGACAGCGAGTGCAGTCGCCTCTGCTGCGGTGTTTCGCACGGGGGCATGTTCCTCTGCACCAGTACGTTTGTCGATGGCATGGATGCAAGCGCCCCCCAAGCCGAAAAGCAAGGAAACCGCGGGTGCTCCACTCAGGCTCAAGCCCGCCATGCCGACCACAGCGCTGAGCGCAGGTCCGGTGCGATGGTAGGGCAGTGCACTGAGCGCATAAAACAACAGGGCCGTAAAACCGAGTTGGGCAAGTGCCGGCGTAGTTTCATGGCCGAGTTGTGCCAGGCCCAGAGAGGCCAAAAACGCGAGGACTCCCCCGTCTGCCATGGCACGGGCATAGTCGGTGGGGCGCGCCTCGCCGCCAAAAGCGAAGGCCACCGGTTGTGCAGCAGGGCTGCGCGCCAGGTAGTAACTGCCGTACCACGTGCCGATGAACGCGATGGTCAACAGAAGTGCAAAAGGAATGCGCACCCAAAAATCGGTGTCCGCATGGGCTGGGGCGATTTCAAGTACCCAAGCTCCTAACCAATACGGCAACAGGGCGGGAAAGTCCGGGCGAATACCCAGCAGTGCGGGCTGCAACCAAGAAGCCTCACCCCGCTGCAACGCTGCCATAAAGCCGAGCGCACTCAAATCAGCACTGCGCCAGCCATCGCGTCCGATAAAGCCCGCGCCTATGAATGCCAAACACAGCAGTATCAGGGCGGGGCGGGGAAGGCGCCGCACAGAGGCTTGGGCAACGATGGCAGGATTGGGGAGGTTCACAGGTGTTGAAAAAGAGAATCAGCGGAGATCAAAAAAAAAGCAGCGCGGAGGTCCGTGCTGCTTTTATACCAACCCAGGCCGAGGCCTGAACTGCGATTACTTCGCTGCGGTTTTGCCGAAACGGTTGCGGAACTTCTCCACGCGTCCGCCCATGTTGTCCACCGACTTTTGGGTGCCGGTGTAGAAGGGGTGGGATTCGCTGGTGGTATCGAGCTTGAAGAGGGGCAACTTACGGCCGTCTTCCATATCGATCATTTCCTTGGTGTTTGCGCAAGAACGTGTCACGAATTTGAATCCGTTAGACATGTCCTGGAAGCACACTTCGCGGTAGTTGGGGTGAATGCCTTCTTTCATACTCTTCTCCATCAGTTGCGCCAGCCGCGTAGACCCTTGCGCAAACCCTGCGCAATACAAAAGCCCGACGTACTTGTCGCGAAAACCTTGGATTATAGCCTAGGCCGTATCAGCCGCCCCGACGCATCATGTCGAAGAACTCGCTGTTGTTCTTGGTGGCACGCATTTGCTTAAGCACCATTTCCATGGATTCGATTTCATCCATGTTGTAGAGGAATTGGCGCAGGATGCGCGTTTTTTGCAGAATTTCGGGTTGCAGCAGCAACTCTTCGCGGCGGGTGCCGCTGCGGTTGAGCTGGATGGACGGGAAAATTCGCTTCTCGTACAGGCGGCGGTCCAGGTGCACTTCGCTGTTGCCGGTGCCCTTGAACTCTTCAAAAATCACTTCGTCCATGCGGCTGCCGGTGTCCACCAGAGCTGTGGCGATGATGGTGAGCGAGCCGCCTTCTTCCACATTGCGGGCCGCACCCAAGAAACGTTTGGGGCGCTGCAGGGCGTTGGCATCCACACCACCGGTCAGCACTTTGCCGGAGGAGGGCACCACGTTGTTGTAAGCGCGTGCCAGGCGGGTGATCGAATCCAGCAGGATCACCACGTCTTTTTTCAGCTCCACCAAGCGTTTGGCGCGCTCGATCACCATTTCGGCTACGTGCACGTGGCGCGCTGCGGGCTCGTCGAAGGTGGAGGCAATCACCTCGCCTTTGACGGTGCGCTGCATTTCGGTCACTTCTTCCGGGCGCTCATCCACGAGCAAAACCATCATGTGGCTGTCGGGGTAGTTGGCGGAGATGGCGTGGGCGATGTGCTGCATCATCACGGTCTTGCCGCTCTTGGGCGGAGCCACCAACAAGGCGCGCTGGCCTTTGCCGATAGGCGCAATGATGTCGATGACACGGCCGGTGATGTTTTCGTCGGTCTTTAGGCCATCTTGCTCTAGGCGCATCTGCACCTTGGGGAACAGAGGGGTCAAGTTTTCAAACATGACCTTGTGCTTGTTGCCTTCCGGCGGGCCGCCGTTGACCTTGTCCAGCTTGTTCAGCGCAAAGTAGCGCTCGCCGTCTTTGGGCGTACGCACTTCGCCTTCAATCATGTCGCCGGTGTGCAGGTTGAAGCGGCGCACCTGGCTGGGGCTGATGTAGATGTCATCCGTGCTGGCGGTATAGCTCGTGTCGGGGCTGCGCAGGAAGCCGAAGCCATCCGGCAGGATTTCCAGCACGCCATCCGCAATGATCTGCTCGCCCGCACGGGCCCGCTTCTTGATGATGGCGAACATCAGCTCCTGCTTGCGCATGCGGCCGGTGTTTTCAATCTCAAGTTCTTCAGCTTGCTTGAGCACTTCGGACACGTGCAGTGCTTTGAGTTCGTTTAAATGCATGGAGTGGGTCCCGTCAGGGCGTTAACCGGAAATCGGCAAAGAAACCAGTGGTGGTTCAAAAATCTGGGGAGTGGGGAGTGAGGCAAGACCGTGTGCTTGGCCTCGGTGTCCGGAGCCTGATCTGGCTGACCGCCTTCAATCCGGCGGGTGAACACAAATATTATGACAGGAAATTGCGACCGTGCTGCAGTGTCACGGTCGCAGGGGCTAGCGGCGGATCAGGCCAGTTGTTGGTCAATGAAGGCAGTGAGTTGCGCTTTGCTCAATGCGCCCACCTTGGTAGCAGCCAATTGGCCGCCTTTGAACAACATCAGGGTAGGGATGCCGCGGATGCCGAACTTGGCAGGAATGTCGCGGTTTTCGTCCACATTCATCTTGGCGATTTGCAGTTTGCCTTCGTAAGTGGCAGACACTTCGTCCAAGATGGGGGCAATCATTTTGCAAGGGCCGCACCACTCGGCCCAGTAGTCCACCAGGATAGGTTGGTCAGACTGCAACACATCGGCTTCAAATGTGGCGTCGGTTACGTGTTTGATGAGTTCGCTGGCCATGGTGGTTCCTTTGGAAGAGTGCTAATGCAGCTAAAGTGGCGGCATTGTGACAGAAACCAAGTCCCCCCACGCCCTGCCGCAGGCTATCGCCGGCATAGCCAAAAACGATACTGCCCCGGCCTTGCGGGCCTTTCAGTACCCTCCCGATCACCCGGCAATGGCGCTCTGGTCGGACCCGGCCTCCGGCTTGATCGCCCGTTTGCAGCAGTGGATGACCTCAGAGGGCATTCACCCGGGGCGCACGTTGGTGCTTCTGCCGTATGCGCAGCTCTTGCCGCTGGCGCGCCGCGTCTGGTCGCAGCACTGTGCGCAAGGGTTCGCCCCCCGGTTTGAAACCACGTCTAACTGGCTGGCCTCTCTGGGCGACCGCACATTGCAGGCCACCGACATCAGCTTTGATGTGGCCTTGGATACCTTGACTGCGCAACACCTTCTGGCCGGCAGTGGCATGCCGGACCCCGCGGGCTTGGCAGGTTTGTTGGTGGAGACGGCGCACCAGTTGGCCCCTTATGCGGCTGCGGCGGGACCGCAGGGGCGCAGCGCGTGGGCCCAGGAGGCAAGGCGCAGCCTGGCCGCAGGCATGGATGGCCCCGCGCTGGCGTGGGAAGCCCGCGTGCTCCAGGTGGCCGTGGAGTGGGCCGCCGTCTCGGCTTTCGATACCGATGTGTTGTTCGAAGACGCTGCCCCCGATGCCTGGGATGCAATTGCGCTGGTACAAGGCCTAGCCGTGGACCCGGTCGCCACTGCGCTGCAGGCCCATTGGGGCAGCTGGGCACGGCTCTTTATGCTGGATGCCTCTTTGGAGCCGGCGGAGGATGACCTAGGAGCCTCCCCTGTACTCGGGAGCGCTACGCTTGTGGAGACAGCGTTGCCATCGGTGCTGCATTTCCATGCATGCCAAGACGCAGAGGACGAAGCCCAGCGTGCTGCGGCCTGTGCCATGGCGCATGTGGCTGCAGACAGGTTTCCCGTGGCCTTGGTGTCCTCGGACCGGGCGCTGACGCGACGGGTGCGTGCGATGTTGGAGGGTGCAGGCATTGCCATGCGGGATGAAAACGGCTGGAAGCTCTCGACCAGCCGGGCAGGCGCCGCACTCATGGCTGTGCTCAAAGCCTCGGTGTGGAATGCCAGCACGGACGCTGTGCTGAATGCCTTCAAGCTCACGCCCGCACTCCAGCCGGACATGCAGGCACTGGAGCAGCTGCTGCGCAAAGAGCAAGTGCGGGACTGGCGGCAGGTGCCCGGCCACACGGCCATTCGCACATCTGAAGTGTTGCGTGCCCACTGCGCCCGCATCGAAGCGATCCGCGCCAAGCTTCAGGGCACACGCACCCTGCCGGCGTGGTTGGTTGCGCTGCAATCCGCGCTGGTGGACTCCGGCTTGTGGGAGCCGCTGGGCGCGGATGAGGCCGGGGCCAGCCTGCTGTCCGCGTTGCGCCTGGTGCCGCCGGAGCCCCAAGCCTGGGCGGAGTACACCGAAGCGGCCTTGTGGGCCGGCACCCGACGCGATTTGCCCGCTTTTACCGCCTGGGTGAACCAGGTGCTGGAGGCGCACAGCTTTCAGCCGCCGTACCCGGACGAAGAGCAGGTCGTCATCCTGCCCATGAGCCAGATGTTGGCCCGCCCCTTTGCCGCCGTAGTGCTGGCCGGTTGCGATGAGGTGCGCCTGCCGCCGTCCCCCGAGCCTGCCGGCTTGTGGACGCCCACCCAGCGCGCGGCCTTGGGCATGCCATCACGGCAGGCGCTGGAGGCCCGCCTGCGGGCGTCCTGGGGGCAGGCTTTGCGTGCGCCGGCGTGTGACGTGCTGTGGCGCACCAGCGACGATGCGGGCGAGCACATCGCCCCCAGTGCACTGGTGCAATCGCTGCAACTGTTGCTGCACGACGGGCCGCCGCCGCACGACCCGCGTGTGTTGCGGGAAATCGCTGCGGTCCCGGCACTGGCACCTATGCCGTGCGGAGACCGCTTGCCGGTCACCCAACTCTCGGCAAGCGGCTATGACGATTTGCGGACCTGCCCCTACCGCTTTTTTGCATTGCGCCAGCTGGGCCTCAAATCGGTGGACGAGTTGGATGCGGAGGTCGACAAGCGGGATTTTGGCGTTTGGTTGCACGCGGTGCTGCAGCAATTTCATGCCAGCTTGGCCGAGTCGCCGTGCGCAGATCGCAGTGCGCGCTCCGCCTTGCTGCAGCGCGTAGCGGAAGAAGTCACGGCCACCATGCACTTGCCCGAAGGCGAATTTCTGCCCTTTGAGGCCGCCTGGCCGCAGGTGCGCGAGGGCTATTTGCAATGGCTCGATAAGCACGAGGCCCAGGGCTGGACGTTCAGCAGCGGCGAAACCGCGCACACCCAGGTGGTGGGTACGACCACGCTGGTCGGCCGCATCGACCGCACGGACCGTGCAACGGCGGGCGAAGCCGGTGGCGGGCTCATGGTGCTGGACTACAAAACCGAGCCATCCGCCAAAACCAAGGCGCGGGTAAAAAATGCGCTGGAAGACACCCAAATCGCTTTCTACGCGGCCCTGCTGCCCGAGGACTCCTTGCGCGCGGCCTATATCAATGTGGGCGAGCGCGAGGGCACCGAATTGGCAGAACAAAAAGACATCCTGGCAGCGCGGGACGCACTGATTGAGGGCATCGTGGCTGACATGGAGCGCATCGCCCAAGGCCATGCCTTGCCTGCTTTGGGCGAAGGGGCGGCTTGCGACTACTGCCAGGCGCGCGGCTTGTGCCGCAAGGACTTTTGGAGCCAGGCATGAGCAGCGCTATCGAGGTGGCCGCCTACGAGGTCAATGGCCGGCGTGTGGCCCGTGAGCAGTTTTACGCGATTGCGTGCGATCCGCGTCGCAGTGTGGCGGTGGAGGCCTGTGCCGGTGCGGGCAAAACCTGGATGCTGGTGTCCCGCATGGTGCGTGCCTTGCTGGAAGGTGCAGCCCCCCATGAAATTCTGGCCATCACTTTCACCAAAAAAGCGGCGGGCGAAATGCGCGAGCGCCTGCACGAGTGGCTGCGCGACTTTGCCCGGGCTGATGACGCCACCCTGCGCAAAGAGCTCAAGCTGCGCGGCATGGCCGCAGAGCCCACACCTGAGCAGCTCCAGACCCTGCGCGGCCTGCACCAGGCCCTGCTTCTGGCGGGCCGGCCGGTGCAGGTGCGCACCTTCCACAGCTGGTTTGCGGCCTTGCTGCGCAGTGCGCCCATGGCGGTCTTGCACCAGCTCGGTTTGCCCACGCAATACGAGTTGCTGGAGAACGATGCCAAAGCCATCGTCCATGTCTGGCGGCGTTTTCAAACCCGCATTGCCGCAGAGCCCGCGGCTCGGGAGGATTATCAGCAGGCGGTGGCGGAGTATGGTCGCCACGGCACCCACAGGGCACTGGAGTCTGCGCTGGCCAAGCGCACCGAGTTCGCCCTGGCCGATGCACATGGGGTCGTAGAAGCCTCGGTGGCGCATTTCAGTGCGCAGTACCCGGCTTTTGCCGCCCTGGCGCAGCCCGATGACCGCATGCGCAGTGAGCCGGTGCAACACCTGCTGTGGGCCAGCGCACGCGCACTGGGCGCCAGCAGCCTGAAAACCTGCACCCAGGCCGGCAGCTTGTTGGAGCGCGCCTTGACCGATGGCGACACCGAAGGCGTGCTGGACGCCCTGTTCACCGAAAAAGGCAAAGGCACGCCCCGCAAGCTCAGCGAAAAAATGGCCGGCATCGAGACGGTGCGCGAAGCCCAGGCGGTGCTCGACGAGGTGCGCGCCGCCTCGCACCAGCACCAGGCCTGGCTGCACCAACAGCGCATGACGCGCCTGAGCCGGGGGCTGCTGCAGGACTACGCCGCCCTCAAGCGCGAGCTGGGCTGGATCGACATGGGCGACTTGGAGCAGGCCGCCTTGTTTTTGCTCTCGGATGACGATGTGTCCGGCTGGCTGCAAGAGCGGCTGGACGCCCGCATCCGCCATGTGCTGATTGACGAATTTCAAGACACCAACCCTCTGCAGTGGCAGGCGTTGAGTTCGTGGCTGCGGGGCTACGGCGGTGCCGGCAACGCGCCCGGCGTGTTCATTGTGGGCGACCCCAAGCAAAGCATTTACCGCTTCCGGCGGGCGGAGCCGCAGGTGTTTCGCGCGGCCAAAGAGTTTGTGGTGCAAGGACTGCAGGGCGACGTGCTCAGCTGCGACCACACCCGGCGCAATGCGCAGGCCATCATCGGGGTGGTCAACAGCGCCATGCAAGCGGCGCAGGGCGCGGGCGAGTTTGAGGATTTTCGCGACCACACCACCGAGTCGGCGGTGGCGGGCGAGGTCTTCAAGCTGCCCCGCATTGAGCGGCAGGCCGCTCCGGAGGCGGAGGATGCCGCCCCCGAGTGGCGCGACAGCCTGACCACGCCCCGCCACGAGGTAGAAGACACCCTCAAAACCCTGGAGTGCCGCCAGGCCGCCCTGTGGTTGGCCGGGCGCCTGCAAGGGCATGGGGGCCGCTTGCAGGCCAAAGACATCATGGTGCTGGCCCGCCGGCGCGAGCGGCTTACGCTGATGCAGCAAGAGCTGGCGGCCTTGCGCATTCCGGCGCAGCAACCCGAAAAGAACGAGCTGGGCGACATGCCCGAGGTGCAAGACCTGATGGCCTTGCTGGATGTGTTGGTATCGCCGGGGCACGACCTCTCGCTGGCGCGGGTGCTCAAGTCGCCGGTGTTTGGCGCCAGTGATGACGACTTGGTGGCGCTGGCCCTGCGCCACCGCCAAGCTCGCCGCGACGCCCGTGCCCTCCAAGACGCCGCCCAAGCAGCGGGTACCCCGCCGGACGCCGGGGTGGCGCAACCCAGCTGGCTCAGCGTGTTGCTGGCCTTGCCTGCCTCTGGCACGGCAGAGCCCTTGCAGCGCGCGGCAGCCAGCCTGCAACGCTGGCAGGATTGGGTGCAAACGCTGCCGGTGCATGACGCCTTGCACGCCATTTTTGAAGATGGCGATGTGCTGGCCCGCTACGCCGCCGCCGTGCCCGCCGTGATGCGCGAAGGGGTGTTGGCCAACCTGCGGGCGGTGCTGGGCGCTGCCTTGCAGGTGGACGGCGGGCGCTACAGCACCGCCTACACCCTGGTGCGCGCCCTGCGCGCCGGCGGCATTGCGGCCCCGGTGCGGGCCGATGCGGGTGCGGTGCGCCTGCTCACCATCCACGGCGCCAAGGGCCTGGAGGCGCCGCTGATGCTGATGCTGGATACCGATGCCGAAAGCGCCCGCACCGAATCCATGGGCGTGCTGGTGGACTGGCCGGGCGAAGCCCCATACCCGCGCAAGCTGGTGTTTTTGGCCAGCGAATCGCGCCCCCCCGCGTGCGTGGCGCCCACGTTGGCCCTGGAGCAAGCCGCCCGGCAACGCGAGGAGCTCAATGCGCTCTACGTGGCGCTGACCCGCACCCGCCAGACCCTGGTACTCTCCGCCATGGCGCCCCACCGCGAGCAGGCCGGCAGCTGGTGGAAGCGTTTGCAGGAGATGGCGCAAGAAGTGATGGCGGGTGCCCCTGAGGATGTGACAGAGGCGGCCCCGGCAGAGGTGCCGGCCAGTGCAAACGCGACTGAGGTGCCCGACTCAGGCCTCGCCACCACCGCGACCCCAGCGGCCGCCGCAGATCGCATTCAACTCTGGGCGCTACCGGGCTGTAATTCTGAGCGAAATAAGCCTCTAGCGCCCGTGGAGTATGCGCGAGCAGCTCCTGAAAAAGGAGCAAAAGAGGCGACGGAAAGCCTCGAATCCCGCATCGGCCAAGCCATGCACCGGCTGCTGGAGTGGGTGCCGGTGCGCGACGCTACCCCTGCGGGCGCCGCCGTGTGGACGGCCACCCAACTGGCGCAGGTGGGCCGTGCCTTTACCCTCAGCCCGGAGCAGGTCGAGCAGGCCTGGCAGATGGCGCAAGGCATACTCGGCGGGGAGGGCGCATGGGCCTGGCAGCGCAGCGCATTGATGTGGCATGCCAACGAAGTGGCGCTCACCCACGCCGGCCAGCTGCTGCGCCTGGACCGCCTGGTGCAGCGCCGCGATACCGGGGCGTGGTGGGTGCTGGACTTCAAATCGTCCGCCCAACCGCACACCCAAGCAGCCCTGTGCGCCCAACTCCGCGAGTATCGCGCTGCCCTGGCCCTCGTGTATCCGGGGCAGGCGGTGCACACCGCTTTTTTAACGCCGCAAGGCCGATTGATTGAACTCCTTGACTAACGTGCTTCCTGAAAATTCTTCTTCCCTGCCTCCGCTGGAGACCGATGTGGTCGTTGTTGGCGGTGGCCCTGCCGGCCTGATGGCCGCCCAAGTGCTCAGCGAGTCCTGGGTGTCGGTGCATGTGTTTGACGCCATGCCCTCCATCGGCCGCAAGTTCTTGCTGGCCGGCAAGGGCGGCCTGAACCTGACCCACTCCGAAGACGCCGACCGCTTCGCTGGCCGCTACGGCACCCGCCGTGGCGCCATCGAGGCGCTGCTCGCCGGGCTCGACGCCACGGCGCTGCGCAACTGGGCGCAGGGCTTAGGGGTGGACACCTTCGTGGGCAGCTCCGGCCGCGTGTTTCCCAAAGACATGAAGGCCGCGCCCCTGCTGCGGGCCTGGCTGCACCGCCTGCGCCACCCGGCGCAGGGCGCGGGGGTGCAATTCCACATGCGCCACCGCTGGACCGGCTGGGCCGACGGCACGCCAGCGGCAGGCCGCATCGCTTTGCAGTTTGATACCCCGGCCGGTGCGCGCCAGGTGCATGCCCGCGCGGTCGTGCTGGCGCTGGGCGGCGGAAGCTGGGCACGGCTGGGCTCCAACGGCGCTTGGGTGCCTTTGCTGGCACAGCGGGGTGTGGCAGTGGCGCCGTTGCTGCCTGCCAACTGCGGTTTTGATGTGCAAGGCGGCTGGACGCCGCTGTTCAAAGACAAGTTTGCCGGTCAGCCGTTCAAGTCGGTGGCTTTGTCCTTCACCACGGCGCAGGGCGTGGCCTTCTCCCGCAAAGGCGAGTTTGTGGCCACGGCCACCGGTGTAGAGGGCAGCCTGGTCTACGCCGCCTCGGCGCTGCTGCGCGACGACATCGTGCGCCACGGGCAGGCCACTTTCCACCTGGATTTGCTGCCCGACATGCCGGCCGAGAAGGTGCTGGCAGAGGTGATGCATCCACGCGGCAGCCGCTCGCTGTCCAGCCACCTCAAGAGCCGCCTGCATCTGGAGGGCATCAAGAGCGCCATTCTGTACGAATGCCTGTCCAAAGAAGCCATGGCCGATCCGGCACAGCTGGCCGCCGCTATCAAGGCTTTGCCCATCACCTTGCAGGCCGCTCGCCCCCTGGACGAGGCAATCAGCACCGCCGGCGGCGTGTTGTTTGAAGTGCTCACGCCCCAGCTGATGCTGGAGCAGGTGCCAGGCATGTTCTGCGCCGGCGAGATGCTGGACTGGGAAGCCCCCACCGGCGGCTACCTGCTGCAAGCCTGTTTTGCCAGTGGTGCCCAAGCCGGGCGGGGCGCTTTGCAATACCTGAATGCATTGTCAAAGTAGCCTCTAGCGCCCGTCTGGTATGCGTGAGTAGCTCCTGATTTGGTAGCAAATCAGGAGCTTTTTTCTTAGGCTTCGGTGACTTCTGCGGCTGCATTGGGCCGCAAACGGGGTGCTGCCGCGCGTACGCAGTTGCGCCCGCCGTGCTTGGCCTCGTACAAGGCCTTGTCGGCATCGCCCACAAACTGCGAGGGGGTGAAGTGCATGTCGGGGATGGCGCTGGCCACGCCAATGCTGGCGGTGACCCGCAGCGTGAGGCCGTCGATGGGGATTTCCAGGGCGGCAATGTCAGCGCGGAATTCTTCTGCCAAATCCAGCGCATCACCCAGGGTGCTGTTGATCAGCAGCACCACAAACTCCTCGCCGCCATAGCGGGCCAGCAGGTCGCCAGCGCGCTGCACCTTGCGCCGCATGTAGTCGGCCAGGGCTTTGAGACAGGCGTCGCCGGCGGGGTGGCCGTAGGTGTCGTTGATGGTTTTGAAATGGTCGATGTCCAGCAGCAACAGCGCCAGGGGTTGCTTGAGCCGGCTGGCACGCTTGTGTTCGGTGACGAGCGACTGGTCAAAAAACGCGCGGTTGCCCACCTGGGTCAGGCTGTCGGTTTGCGAGAGGCGTTGCAGCTGCTCATTGGCCAGGCGCAGCTGGTCCAGCGTGGTGTTGAGTTCGTTGGTGCGGGTCTGCACGCTGGCTTCGAGCTCGCGGTTGGCGTTTTCGGTGGCCTGAATCAAGGCGTGCTGCGAGGCACGGGCTTTGCGGGCATGCTCTAGCGCGGCTGCTTGGGCGTTGATGCGCAGGCTGCGGTCTGTGTTGATGCGGTCGGCCAGAGTCAGCGAGAGCAGTACCACCAGCATCAGCACCCCGATCTGGGAGGCGTTGTCGACCCAGAAGCCCGCCGGCAGCCAGCCGAATTTGCTGACGGTGAGCACGCTCACGCCCACAAACACCGAGGTCCACGACAGGCAATAAAACCGGGCGTAGCGCGCACCCCGCCACCAGCGCCAGTAGCCAATCGACAGCGCCGCCACCGACACCACCAGAATGAAGGCCGACGTCACCCGGATCACCAGCGCGTAGGGCAACACCGCGGTGCCCAGCATCAGCCCCAGGCTCACCCAGCCCATGGCTTTCATCACCCGGTGGGTGCGCGGGGCGTAGCGGCGCAGCTTGAGAAAGTTGTCCGCAAACAGGCAGGCAGACAAGCAGGCGCTGGCTATCGAGAAGGGCACGGCAATGCTGTTCCAGCGGATGGCGCTGGGCCACACATAGGCAAAGGCGTAGCCGCTCAGCGTGGACCAAAACACCAGGTAGCTGGCTACAAAGCTGATGTAGTAGAGGTAGTTGATATCGCGGGTGGAAAAGTACACAAACAGGTTGTAAACAATCATCACCACCAGCATGCCGAAGACGGCGCCTGCCAGCAGGTGCTCCTGGTCCGAGGCTTCGTAAAACGCAGCGGGTTGCCAGATACGCAGCGGCGCCTCCACGGTGCCGGTGGACGCCACCCGCAGGTACACCGCGTTGCGCCCGGGTTCCAGCGTGAGTGGCATTACAAAATGGTGGTGCTGCACCGTGCGCTGCGGAAAAGGCTGCTCATCGCCCAAGGCGTAGCGGTTGAGAATTCGGCCATCCACCACCTGCAGCAGGCGCACATCGTCCAGAAACGGGCGCGGCAGCTCGATGTAGCGCACCAGGGGTTTGCCGGTCTGGTTGTCCAGGTAGAGGCGGAACCAGTAGGCGTTATTGGTGAATCCGAAGTTGGGGCTGCTGCGGGCCACCGGCATCCAAGGCAGGCCGTCTGCCAAAGCCTGGGTGGCGTTGAGTTGGCGGCTTTCGTCTTGCAGGTAGGCGACGTGGGAGCCGACGTCGATCGACGTGGGGCTGTCGGCGTGCAGCGCAATGACGGGGAAGGTCGCAGAACCACCCACGGTCTGGGCGCCACAGGCGCTGACACACATGCACAAAGCCACGATCCAACGCAGGAAACCCATGACCATGTGTGCGTGGTTTTCTAGAAGGAGAAAAAGGGTAGTTGACGAGCCTTATCCCGGCACTGGCTCCACAGTTAGGGCTGCTTGGTTCCCCACCTGACCCGGTTGGCCGCTTCACCATGCGGGAAGGCCCGTCACCTGCTATTGTACCCCTGACTAGCCCGTAGAATCCTCGCATGTCTTATCTCGTGCTCGCCCGCAAGTACCGCCCCCGGAATTTCACAGAAATGGTGGGGCAGGACCATGTGGTGCAAGCCCTGACCAACGCGCTCACCACGCAGCGCCTCCACCACGCCTACCTGTTCACCGGCACCCGGGGCGTGGGTAAAACCACCGTGTCGCGCATTTTGGCCAAGTCGCTCAACTGCCAAGGCGTGGATGGCACTGGCGGAATCACCGCTACCCCTTGTGGCGTGTGCCAGGCCTGCTCTGATATTGATAGTGGTCGCTTTGTCGATTACACCGAGCTGGATGCAGCCTCCAACCGGGGGGTGGACGAAGTGCAGGCCCTGCTGGAGCAAGCGGTCTACAAGCCGGTGCAAGGGCGCTTCAAGGTTTTCATGATTGACGAGGTGCACATGCTCACCAACACCGCGTTCAACGCGATGTTGAAGACCTTGGAAGAGCCTCCCGAATACCTCAAGTTCGTGCTCGCCACCACCGACCCGCAAAAAGTGCCGGTGACGGTGTTGAGCCGCTGCTTGCAGTTCAACCTGCGCCCTATGGCGCCGGAAACTATCCGCGAGCACCTGACGAAAGTGCTGGAGGTGGAGCAGGTCAGCGCCGAAGCCCAAGCCCTGCGCCTGTTGGCCCGCGCGGCCCGGGGCTCCATGCGCGACGCCCTGAGCCTGACTGACCAGGCGATCGCTTTTGGCTCCGGCCAGTTGCAAGAGGCCACGGTGCGCCAGATGCTGGGCAGCGTGGACCGGTCGTATGTGTTCCGCCTGATTGAGGCACTGGCCTTGGGCGATGGCAAAACGGTGGTGGACACCTCAGAGGCCTTGCGCCTCAACGGCCTGAGCGCAGGCTCTACGCTGGAAGAAATGTCCACCATCTTGCAGCGCATGGCGGTGGTGCAAGCCGTGGGTGGTGCTGCCGCAGACGATGCGGACCCGGAAACCGCAGACATTGCCCGCCTGGCAGCCTTGTTGCCGGCGGACGAAACCCAGTTGCTTTACAGCATCTGCCTGCATGGCCGGGCGGACCTAGGGCTGGCGCCGGACGAATACGCCGCGCTCACCATGGTGCTGCTGCGCTTGTTGGCTTTCAAGCCCGCGGCTGAAAAAAAAACTCTAGCGATTCCTGAGCGCGTAGCTGCGCAGCAGCCGGCGGCAGTCGCTGCTGCGCCTGTGCCAGTGGCAAGTGCTTTGCCTGCAACTGCCGTGGCGCGTCCTGCCCCCGTGCCGGTGGCACCTGCTACTCCTGCCGTCGCAAGCCCTGTAGCGGCTTCTATTCCGGTGACAACGCCCGTGCCACCAGTCGCAGCGCCCGTGGCGCCGGCTGCCCCCAAAGCGGTACAGCCTTGGGAGGATGCTCCTGCTGCTCCCGGCCCGGCGCCGGCATTGCCTGCGGTGGCGGACCGCGTCGTGCCACCCGGACAGGTGTTGCCGGTACGCGAGAGCAGCCCTGACTCCACAGCCTCGCAGGACGATGACGCTGACCTCGCCCCGGAGGTGGGTGACGACGCCGTTGATGATGCTTATGAAGCGCCGTGGGTCGATGATGTGGATGAAGACTATGAGTCATCCATGCCTCTACCGCCCATCCAGAGTGCGCCTGCAGCTACCAAAATCGTAGCAATTCCAGTGCAGGAGTTGCAAGAAAGTGCGCTGGATGAGCCTGTGGCTGCGGTGGGGTTCGAGCCGACGGAAGAGGGCGACTTCTGGCACCAGTTGGTCGAGCAGCTGATCGCTTCCGAGGCCATCACCGCCATGGTACGGGTGCTGGCGCTGCAATCCCAACTGATTGCGCGCGATGCCGATCAGTGGTTGCTGCGCCTGGAGCGCGAGTCCTTGAACCAACCCAGCACCCGCGAGCGCCTGACCAACGCCTTGCATGCGGCCGGTTATCCGGTGCAACTGGCCATTGAGGTGGGACGGGTGGTCGATAGCCCGGCGCGGCGCAATGCGGCAGCGTCTGCCGAAAAGCAGGATGCGGCCCAGCGGATAATTCTGGGGCAACCTTTTGTACAAGCCATGATGCGGGAATACGGCGCGAAAATCGTGCCCGGATCCATCAAGCCCCTTTAAGGGCCATCACTTTTCTCTCTTTTTTCACCCCCTTTAAGGAAAACCATGTTCAACAAAGGACAACTCGCGGGCCTGATGAAGCAAGCCCAGGCCATGCAGGACAACATGAAAAAAGCCCAGGACGAGTTGGGCAACATCGAAGTGACCGGTGAGTCCGGTGCGGGCCTGGTCAAGGTCACCATGACTTGCAAGCACGACGTCAAGCGCGTGGCCATCGACCCCAGCCTGCTGGCCGACGACAAAGACATGCTGGAGGATCTGGTGGCCGCTGCGTTCAATGCTGCCGTGCGCAAGGCCGAAGAAACCTCTTCTGAAAAAATGGGCAAGATCACGGCCGGCATGCCGGGCCTGCCCGGTGGCATGAAGTTCCCGTTCTGACACCCGCCCGCTGCACATCGCCATGTCGGATACCAACGCGCTCGACACCCTGATCCAAGCCCTGCGGGGCTTGCCGGGGGTGGGCGTCAAGTCGGCCCAGCGCATGGCGTTTCACTTGCTGCAGCACGACCGGCCGGCGGCCCAGTTTTTGTCCCGCGCGCTGCAGCAGGCGACCGACACGGTGCACCACTGCGAGCGTTGTCATACCTTCACGCAAGACGCGGTGTGCTCCACCTGTTTGGACGAGCGGCGCGACCGCACGCAGCTCTGTGTGGTGGAAACGCCGGCCGACCAAAGCGCCATGGAGCGCACCGGAGCCTACAAGGGCCTGTACTTTGTGTTGATGGGCAAGCTCAGCCCGCTGGACGGGGTAGGTCCTCACGATTTGGGTTTCAAGAAGTTGTTTGACCGGGCCAGTGATGGCGTGGTGCAAGAGGTGATCCTCGCAACCAACTTCACCGCTGAGGGTGAGGCCACCGCCTATGTGATTGCCGAAGGCCTCAAGGCCCGTGGCCTGCGCCCGACCCGCTTGGCGCGTGGCGTGCCCGTGGGCAGTGAGCTGGAGTACGTGGACCTGGGCACTATCGCCCACGCGCTGGTGGACCGCCGCTAGGCATTTCCGATTATTTTTTTGAAAGACCGTTTGTTCATGCAATACGCCCACTTCACCGTTGCTTATTGGTGTGTCCTGATTGCGGCGATATTGCCGATTGTCTGTGCCGGCCTGGCTAAATACGGCCGCATTGGCGTGCCGCGCAAGCAGGGCGGTTATGACAATGTAAACCCCCGTGAGTGGCTTGCCCGCCAGACCGATTGGCGTGCCCGTGCCAATGGGGCGCAGGCCAACAGCTTTGAGGCGCTGCCGTTCTTTATTGGTGCGGTCATCATTGCGCACCAGCTGGGTGCCCCGCAGGCGCGGCTGGATGTACTGGCCTTTTTGTTTATCGTGTTGCGCCTGCTCTACATCATGATGTACGTCGCCGGCATGGCCAATGTGCGCTCTGCCCTTTGGTTTGCAGGTTTTTTGACCAACGTCGGTATTTTGTTGGTGGGTTCCCGCTGAAACAGGCATTGACCAACGCAAAGGGCGCCATGAATGGCGCCCTTTTTTTATCCCTGTTTCTTTTTGACCGTTTTGCCCGGTTTGTCTTGGGCTTTGGAGTTTTTGGCCAGTTTCGCGTCCGGCTTGGGTTTGCTGCTGGCGCTCTTACCGGTGCTGCCTTTTTTGCTAGGGGCCGCTTTGTCTTTGGCAGAGGCTTGGGCGGTTGCAGTGGCTTTGTCAGCGCCTTTGAGCTTCACCCCGGCAGGCAAAAACAGCACCACGGCGTGGCCCGGTTTGAAGGCGGCCGTGCTGCTCACTTTGTTCCACTCCGCCACATTGGCGGGGGTGACTTTGTACTTGCGGGCGATGCTCGCCACGTTATCCCCTTTGCCGGCTTTCACGGTGTGGCGTTTGAGGGTGATTTCCGGGGCCAGGGACAGCTGCCCGTTGTCCGCCACTTTTTCGGTCACATCCGGCATATGGGCATTGCGTGGCACCAGCAGTGTGGAGCCGGCCCGGATCACCACCTTGGGCGGAATATTGTTCATGGCGCGCAAATCGGCCTCGCTCATGCCCACCCGTTTGGCTACCTCGGCAGGGCGCAGGGTGGTCGGGGCGACCCAAGCGGTCCAGCTGGCGAGGCGGCCTCCACCGTAGCTTTCCAAGTTGGATTGGAAGATTTCTGCGTTGTCCCAGGGCAGCAAAATCTGCGGGGTACCTGCGGCCAGGATCACCGGCCGGTTGATGGAGGGGTTCAGAGCCTTGAAGTCGTCCACGCCCACTTCAGCCAACTTGGCGGCCAAGGTGACATCGATGTCACGTCGGATGGTGACAGTCTGAAAGTAAGGGTGGTTCTCGATCAATGGCAGCTTGGAGCCGTATTTGCCTGGCTTGGAGACGATGTTTTTCACCGCCTGCAGCTTGGGCACATAAAAGCGGGTCTCCATGGGCATGTTGAGGTCGGTGTAGCTGGTTGGCAGGCCGGCCCGCTTGTTTTTGGCGATGGCGCGTGCCACGCTGCCTTCGCCCCAGTTGTAAGCGGCCAGTGCCAAGTGCCAGTCGCCAAACATGCCGTAGAGCTTTTGCAGGTAGTCCAGGGCGGCGCGGGTGGAGGCCAGCACGTCGCGCCGGTCGTCCCGGAAGGTGTTTTGCTTCAACTCAAAATACTTGCCGGTGGCCGGCATGAATTGCCACATACCAGCAGCCTTGGCGTTGGACACGGCCTGGGGGTTGAAGGCACTTTCGATGAACGGCAACAGCGCCAGCTCAGTGGGCATGTTGCGGATTTCCAGCTCTTCAACAATGTGGAAGAGGTATTTCTTGGACCGCTCCGTCATCCGGAAGATGTAGTCGGGCCGGCTGGAGTACCACTGTTCGCGGTCTTGCACTAAGTCGCTTTCCAGGTCGGTCATGGCGTAGCCGCGCCGGATGCGTTCCCACAAATCAGCCGGCGGAGCAATGGCAGCCACCGAGCGGGAGCTGGGCAAAGGAGCGACGGCGGTCAGCGGCACGGCATCGCCGTTGCGGGCAGCCCCGAGCGCCGGGGATGTAGAGGAGGGCGCCTGCGTGCGCGGGCGCACGATTTCCCGGCTGGGGCGCAGGGTCAGACTGTCACCATCGGCTGGCGCAGGCTTAGGGGGCGCGGCCTGCGGGTCTGCAGGCATGGGGGAATTGAGGGTGCCCGCGCATCCGGCGAGCAACACGACGATGCTCGCGGTGGCAATACGTATCAGGTTCATTTAAAAGTGTTTTTCCATTCGCGCAGCGCGGCAAATACGCCAGCTGCCTGGGTGCCTTGGGGGTCATGGGCACGCACAGGCTCTGCCACAGAGGGTAGGTGGCTGCGCAAAAAAGGGTTGATTCGGATTTCCAGCGCCATGCTGGAAGGCAGGGTGGGCAGGCCTTGGGCCCGCAGTTGTTGGCAATGGGCTCGGTAGTCCCGCAAGTCACTGTTGCCTGGCTCCACAGCCACTGCAAAGCGCAAATTGCTCAAGGTGTATTCATGGGTGCAGCACACCCGGGTGTTTGCAGGGAGTGCTGCCAGCTTTTCCAGCGAGTGCAGCATTTGTGCCGCAGTGCCTTCAAACAAGCGTCCGCAACCCGCGCTGAACAAGGTGTCGCCGCAAAACAAGAGCGGTGCCTCGCCGGCCGGTTCTGCCACAAAAGCAATATGACCCGCGGTATGGCCCGGCACATCGAGCACGTGAAAATCCAAGCCCAGGCTGTGGACGACATCGCCTTCCACCAGGCGTGTCAGGGGCTCGGGAATGGATTCCCGGGCAGGGCCATAAACGCGTGCGCCGGTGGCATCACGCAGTGCATTGACCCCGCCGGTGTGGTCCGCATGGTGATGCGTGACTAAAATGCTTTGCAGTGTCAACGCGTGGCGCTGCAGCGCATCCATTACCGGTTGTGCATCGCCCGGATCGACTACCAAAGCGTCACGTCCGTTGTGCAACATCCAGATGTAGTTGTCGGTGAAAGCGGGCAGTGGTAGCAAGTTCATGAGCACACAAATTATAGATTTGCAGGGGTGGTTGGATTCCCCCGCAGGGGCTTACCTGCTGGCATGGGAGCAGGCCCAGTTGGATGAGGCTGTCGCCGATTTGTTCGGCTACCACGCCTTGCAACTGGGCATACCAGAACTGCAGGGTTTGCGCGCTAACCGCATGCCGCACCGCTGGTTTGCCTTGCACGAGACACCGGAGCATAGCGGCAAGCAAGTGGCGGTGGTTGATTTCTATGCAGACTTTACCGCGCTGCCTTTTCCGGCCAACAGCATTGATCTTTTGGTGCTGCCCCACACGCTGGAGTTCAGTACCGATCCGCATGCGACACTGCGCGAAGTGGAGCGTGTGCTGGTGCCCGAGGGCAAGGTGGTGATTTGTGGTCTCAACCCGGCCAGTCTCTGGGGGTTGCGGCAGCGGCGTAGCCGGTGGTACCAGCGCTTCGGTTGGGGCGCAGTTTTTCTACCCCAGTGGGGCGATTTGATTGGCTATTGGCGTCTGCGGGACTGGCTGCGACTCTTGAGTTTTGAAGTGGATGTCGGGCGTTTCGGCTGCTACCGCCCGGCGGTGGATTCGGTGAAGTGGCTGCGTCGCTGGTCCTGGCTGGACAGGGTGGGCGCGCGCTGGTGGCCTATTTTTGGTGCTACTTATTTTGTAGTGGCTACCAAGCGGGTGCGTGGCATGCGCTTACTGGGAAGTCAGTGGCGCAGCGTTGCCCAACGCAACCCGGCGACAGTGCCTGTGGTGCAGCAATCGCAGTTTGCTGCCGTCAAGAATGGTGAAAAGGACAGTGTGTGAGTGATGTGTTGACCTCCGTGGTGATTTACACCGATGGCGCCTGCAAAGGCAATCCGGGTCCCGGCGGCTGGGGCGTTTTGCTGCGTTCGGCTGACGGGTCGGAAAAAGAATTGTTCGGAGGCGAGTTGGGCACGACCAATAACCGCATGGAAATGATGGCGGTAATCGAGGCCTTGGCTGCGCTCAAACGCCCCTGTCGCGTGACTCTGCATGTGGACAGTCAATACGTGCTTAAGGGCATGACCGAATGGCTGGCGGGCTGGAAAGCCAAGGGTTGGAAGACCGCCAGCAAGCAACCGGTGAAAAATGTGGATCTCTGGCAGCGTATGGATGCCTTGGTCAATGGCGTCGGTCATCGGATCGACTGGCAATGGGTCAAAGGCCATGCGGGCGACCCGGGCAACGAGCGCGCAGATGCATTGGCCAACCTGGGGGTGGAGAGCGCCTTGAAGGCGCGTGCCTGAGCTATCCCCCGATGTAGCTCATTTCCACGCGCCGCACAGGTGCGGAGGCGTCGGCGGGTGCTAGCCCGCGCAATGCGGAGTAACGATCGTTTCGATCCCCCCAGATGCCAGCAATCGCTTGGCGAAGTTCGGTGGGGGAGGCTCCTGCGCGCAGCAGGGTGCGCAAGTCGTGTCCCTTGCCCGCGAAGAGGCACATGTACAGTTGCCCCTCCGTAGAGAGGCGGGCGCGATTGCAGTCGCCGCAAAAGGCTCGCGTCACGCTGCTGATAAAGCCCACTTCCCCGGCCGCAGCATCGTGCGAGCCATTGGCTTTGGCAAAGCCCCAGCGTTGCGCGGTTTCCCCGGTTTGCCGGCTGGGCAGGGGGACGAGCGGCATCTGCTGGCGAATCAACTCCAGCACCTCGTGGGAGGGCAGCACGTCGTTCATGCGCCAGCCGTTGGTGGCACCTACATCCATGTATTCGATGAAGCGCAGAGCCACGCCGCTGCCCTTAAAGTGACGCACCATGGGCAGGATTTCCTGATCATTGGTGCCGCGCTTGACCACCATGTTGACCTTGAGGGGCCCGAGGCCGGCAGTTTGGGCTGCCTCTATGCCCTTGAGCACCTCCCGCACCGGAAAGTCCACATCATTCATGGCCTTGAAAACAGTGTCGTCGAGGGCATCGAGGCTGACCGTCACACGCTGGAGCCCGGCGTCACGCAAGGACGCCGCTTTTTTGGCCAGCAGTGCGCCGTTGGTGGTCAGGGTGATGTCCAGCGCCTGGCCGTCCGGGGTGCGGAGCTCTGCCAGCTGTCCGATCAGGGTCTCGATATTTTTCCTCAACAAGGGTTCCCCCCCGGTAAGGCGGATTTTTTGTACCCCCAGCGCCACGAATTCGCGGGCAAGCGTGGTGATTTCCTCAAAACTCAGCAGGGCGCTGTGGTGTAGGTAGCGGTAGTCTTTGTCAAACACCTCTTTGGGCATGCAGTAACTACAGCGGAAGTTGCAGCGGTCGGTCACACTGATGCGCAAGTCACGCAAGGGGCGGCCCAAGGCGTCCTGCAGCATGTGAGAAGGCGAAAGGGCAGGGGGGGGCGCCGGGCGTATGGGAAATCCAACGGTCCGCTCGTCGATCAGCGGAAAAACACGGGTGTTGCGGTTCGCCATGGCGTTTTGTCGGGGTTGTGCGTGAATTCGCGTATTCAAAGTGCAAAATCAACAGGACTTCAAAATTGCAGCCACTGTCTTGGGGCCTGGACCCATGAAACAAGTACCACTCGCCATATTACTGACATTGCTAAGCCCTTGGGTGGTGGCCCAGTCCACGGCCCGGCAAGGTGTTTCTGAGCAGGACTTTCTGGACGAAATGCCGGTGGTGCTATCGGTCTCCCGCCTGGCGCAGCCTCTGGATGAAACCCCGGGAGCGGTCACCGTACTGGATCACAATTTCATCCGCATGTCCGGAGCGCGGGATGTTGCCGATTTGTTGCGGCTGGTGCCGGGCTTCCAGACAACGACCTCGTTTGAGACCGATGCCCCGGTGGCCAGCTACCACGGCCGCAACGATGACTGGGCCAACCGCATCCAGGTACTCGTGGATGGACGCTCGGTGTATTCCGGGCATTTGCAAGGCTCGGCGGGTTTGGGGCTGCAGACGCTGGCGATGGATGACATCGAACGGATCGAAATTCTGCGCGGTTCCAACTCCGCAGCCTATGGCGCACGGGCATTCCTGGGGGTGGTCAACATCGTGTCCCGGGACGTCCGGGAAACCTCTGGCCCCCGCGTGCGCTTCACCGGTGGAGATAACGGAGTGGCGGATGCCGCAGCCAGCATTGGTTGGGGGAGCACCGAGAGTGCATACCGCTTGAGTGCGGACAGTCGGGGGGATATGGGTCTGCGTTCAGCCTATGGCGTCAACCGGGTGTCGCGGGTGAACGTGTCTGCGGCGCTGTCCATGGACAAAGGCAGGGAGCTGGAGTTGCGGGCCGGGAGCTTGGGTATTGATGCGGGACGGGGAAGTACGGGCTCTGCGGGCAATGCGGAGCGGAGCCGTTTCTTGGGCGCGCAATTTGTTCAGGCAGACATGCATGTGCCTCTGGGTTTTGACCAGGATGTGCAATTCACCGCGTCGCATACCGAGAACACGCACCGGGATAACTTTCCCTATCTCTCTACGGCGGCGGGTGTGAACTACTACGGCATCCCTATCGATTTCGGCGCCCGCGAAGTCACCCAGGCCATGACCCTGCAGCACACCGCCCGTTGGAGCGAGGAGTGGCGGACCGTATGGGGGGGCGAACTGCGCCGCGAGGTGATCACGTCGCCCGCCAGTTTTGATGCCCGAGGTTCCGTGACCTCCAACTTCCAGCGTTTGTTCGGCAATGCCGAGTGGCACTTGACGCCCACCGTGGTGCTGAATAGCGGGGCCATGCTGGAGCAGAGTGAGTTGGGGGGCAATACGGTGTCCCCCCGTGTCATGGCCAATTGGCATGTGGCAACCGGTCATACTTTGCGTGCGGGGGTGTCCTCCGCTTTCCGTCCGCCGAGTGCGTACGAAAAATACGCCGCTGTGCGGTACTACGACGTGAATGGTGCCAACCCCATCACCACGGTACTCAGCAGCGGTCAGGTCGGCCCCGAAAAAATATACAGCCGCGAGCTGGGCTACAACCTGAGCCTGCCGTGGGTGGGTGTGTCTGGGGACATGCGTTTGTTCGAGGAGCGTATTTCAGATGGCATCGAGCGCCCGAAAAAAGCGCAGGACAGCGATCCTGATGACTACCGCAATATCGACAATTACCGTATCACTGGTGCAGAGCACCAGTTGCAGTGGAAACCCTCCGCCAGCGCTTTGGTATTTCTGACGCAGGCCTGGACGGATGTGGCCGGGGCTGAGCGCTTCCGCGTATCCCACAGTGCCGCGCGTTACGCAATGTCTCTGGCGGGCATGTACACCACCGATGCCGGGTATGTCTGGTCCATGATGCATGCCCAGTCCGAGGACATTGCGCTTATGTCCGACAGCAAGCAGCTGTATACCGTGGCGCGCACCGACTTCCGCGTGGCCAAGCCCTTCCGCTTGGGGCGGAGCAAGGCGGAAATATCCTTCGTGTTGCAGAACGTGGACCAACCTTACCGCGATGGGGACTGGAAATTCCGCTTCGATCGGCGGGCATTCGTGTCCCTGCAGGTGGAGCAGTAATCACCATGCTCGGCAAGCACTTCCGCTGCTTCTGCCTGCTGCTGTCGAGTCTGCTATGGGCCGGCACGGCGCAGGCTGCGGATGTCGTGATTGTGAGCGGGGACCGCAGTCCGGGGTATTTGGAGGCTGCCCAGACCGTAGTGGCAGAAATGGGCCGGGTGTCGGACAAACTTGAGACGCAAGTGTTGTACCTGCCAGATGCGCCAGGACTGGAGGCGTCCCCCTTGATCGCGGCCAAAGTGATTGTGACGTTGGGGACGGACGCCCTCTCCAAGGTACTGGCGCGTGACGTGCGTGTGCCGGTGGTCGCTGCCCTGATTCCCAAGGCAGGGTATGAACGGGTACTGCGGGAGTTGGGTCGCAAGCCCCAGGCGCCGGTAAGCGCTTTGTATCTGGAGCAGCCCTTTCCCCGGCAGTCCGAGTTGCTGCGCCTGGCGCTGCCCGATGCGCGCAAGGTTGGCGTGCTGTGGGGCGCGGAGTCTGGCGTGCAGGCCCAGGCGGTGCAGTCTGCCTTGCAGGCCCGCGGGTTTGAGTTGGTGAATGGCTATGTGGGCGGCGGCAATACCTTGTTTGCAGGCTTGAAGGCGGTGTTGGACGACACCGATGTATTGCTGGCCATACCCGACCCGCAGGTCTACAACGGCTCCAGTATTTCCAATGTGCTGCTCGCCACTTACCGTGCACGGGTGCCCATGCTGGCATTCTCGCCGGCGTATGTGCGTGCGGGTGCCTTGCTGTCGTTGCACAGCACCCCCAGACAAATCGGGTTGCAGGCGGTCACCATGGCGCGGTCGCAGTTGCAGGGGGCTGCTGTGGGGTCCCAGTACCCGGTCGATTTCTCTGTTGTGCTGAATGACCACGTAGCCCGCTCATTGGGGCTGAATCTGGATGAGACGGTGCTGACGGAGCGCTTGCGCAAATGGGAGCGCCGGCAGTGAACTTTCAGGGAATTCGCTCCCGCATGCTGTTGGCGGTGATTGCCCCCATTGTGTTGGTGGTGCTCACCTTGATGGGCGTGTTCTGGTCCACCCGGGTTTCTGACTTGGACGACGCGCACACCATGCGCAACAAGCTCATGGCGCACCAGGTCGCGATGGCGAGCGAATATGGATTGTTCTCCGGGAATATTGCCACCCTGCAAGCCATCACGTCCGGCTTGCAGCGGGAGGCGGATGTCCGGTCGGTTGCCATTTTCGACAGCAACGGCCAATTGTTGGCGAAAACCGGCAGAAGCCATTACGGGGAACTGCCCGAGGCGGTGGGTGCCGGTTACATCGCGCAGCAGCGGGCCTTGGGGGTGGACGTGGTGTGGGAGAGTGTGTCCAGTGGCAGTGTGTCGCTGGATGATTTTTATACCCCGCAACAAACCGTGCCGGGTGCCGGCACGGTACTCGGCTATGTGGTGCTGGAGGTGACCCGCGAGCGCCTGGACAGTCGGGGGCATGAAACCATGTTGGTGGCCGTGCTCATTGGTCTGGCGGGCTTGTTGATTGGCAGCTTGTTGGCGTGGCGCTTGGGCGAAGGGGTGATCGGGCCGGTGATGCGGGTGTCCCGCACGATTGAGCGCATCGGGGAGGGGGATTTGACACTCAGCTCCGAGGCCCAGCCCAACGACCCCTTGTATGACCTGCAGATTCGCCTCAACCAGATGGCGCAGCGATTGGCGTGGGGCCGAGAAGAGCTGGAATACCGGGTGGAGGCCGCGACCCGCGAACTGCGCATCAAAAAAGAGGAAGCGGAGACAGCCACCCTTGCCAAGTCGCGCTTTCTGGCGGCAGCCAGCCACGATTTGCGCCAGCCCACCCACGCGCTGGGCATGTTTGTGGCACGCCTGGGTCAGTTGCCCTTGGATGCGCAAACCCGCCAGGTGGTGGGTAGTCTGGAGGCCTCAGTGCACTCCATGCAGGATTTGCTGGACGGCTTGCTGGATGTATCCCGCCTGGATGCCGGCGCGGTGCAGGTGCACCGGGTGGCTACGCCGGTGGACGAGCTGTTTCAAGGCATACGCAAAGCCCTGTCGCCCGTGGCAGATGGCAAAGGCCTGCGCCTGCGGGTGCGGCCCAGCAGCCAGTGGGCGTTGACCGACCCGGTGCTGTTGCAGCGCATGGTGATGAACTTGGCCAACAACGCGCTGCGCTACACCGAGCGCGGCACGGTGCTGGTGAGTTGCCGGGTGGTCGATGCCGGTACACAGCTGCGCATTGATGTAGCGGACAGCGGCATCGGCATTTCGCCCGAGCACCAGCGCGATATCTTTCGGGAGTTTTACCAAGTGGGTAACCCGGGGCGGGACCGGGCGCAGGGCTTGGGCCTGGGTTTGAACATTGTGGAGCGCACGGCCAAGCTGTTGGGGCACACCGTGGCCTTGCGCTCCGGGCTGGGTTGTGGAACCCGTTTTTCCATCACGTTGCCACGGGCCTTGCCCCGGGAGGTGCCGGTGGCGACCTTTCATGCCTCTGAGCCGGCGGGCTTTCAGGAGCTCGAGGGCATGCGCATCCTGATTGTGGAAGACGATGGCTTCGCGCTCGAAGCTCTGCGCGATCTGCTGAGCTCTTGGGGGTGCGTGGTGAACGCGGCAGCTAACGTTCAGGACGCGCTGGACTTCATCAATGCCTATCCGGCGCCGGACCTTGTGCTGTCGGACTTCCGCTTGGGCGAGGAGCGTAATGGCATTGATGTGATTGAAATGGTGCGCTCGCACGCTCGTCGCCAGATTCCGGCCTGCCTGATGAGTGGGGATACCGATACCACGCTCATCCAGGCTGCCCAGTTCTCGGGCCTGACCTTGTTGCACAAGCCGGTGCGACCGGCCAAGTTGCGCAGCTTGTTGCGCCGACTGTCCAAAGCCGAGAATCAGGCCATGGACGTTGTGGACGTGTTCAGCGCCTAAGCGGTAGCTGGACGGTAGCCGCTGCGGGCGGCAGCCACCACGGCTTGGGTGCGGTTTTGCACATCAAAGTGCCGCAAGATGGCGGCTACGTGGGTCTTGACGGTCTCTTCCGACACATTCAGGGTGAGCGCAATTTCCTTGTTGGACCGGCCATCCAGCAGCTCCCGCAGTACCAATTCCTGGCGTTGCGTCAGGGGCGTTTTGTCGGGGAGCTGGTCGAAGCCGCTCACATCGCTGCGGCCTTCGAGCTCGCGGGGGGTGTAGACCTCGCCATCCAGCACCAAGCGCACGGCATGAAGCAGCTCATCGCTCAAGGTGGATTTGGTGACAAAGCCGGAGGCGCCGGACTGCAGCACCTGCCGCATGATTTGGGTATTCGCTGAGCCGGAGAGCATCACGATAGGCAGCTCCGGGTGGCGGCGGCCGAAAATGTCCAGCGCCTCCAGGCCGGTCATGTCCGGAAGGTGGTAGTCCAACAGCACCAGGTCCAGGTCCAGGTGCTGTTGGGTGATGTCAAACGCCTGCCCGCAGGTGCCGGCTTGCAGCACAACCACGTTTTCATCCAGCCCTTTGAGGACTTGGTGCAGGCCTTCGCGGACCAAGGCGTGGTCATCAATCACAAGAATTTTCACAACGATCTCTTTGGTGGTGGCGGGCCGTGCAGACATGCCCGGCCGCAGACGGCAGTCGCAGCATATTAGCGCATGGAGGGCCTTTGGACGCCCACAACACAAAGGCCCGCAGCGCTGGGCATGCGGGCCTTGTCTGGCTGGTGACAGCGCGTATCAGCCGCCGTGGATCTTCATCATGAGTGGCACGATCAGCAAGGCCACGATGTTGATGATCTTGATCAGCGGGTTCACCGCCGGACCGGCGGTGTCCTTGTAGGGGTCGCCCACGGTGTCACCGGTCACGGCGGCCTTGTGGGTCTCGGAGCCCTTGCCGCCGTGGTGGCCGTCTTCGATGTATTTCTTGGCGTTGTCCCAGGCGCCACCGCCGGTGCACATGGAGATGGCCACAAATAGGCCTGTCACGATGGTGCCCATGAGCAAGCCTCCCAAGGCGGCCGGGCCGAGTGCCAACCCGACCACGATGGGCACCACCACGGGCAGCAGGCTGGGGATCATCATTTCCTTGATGGCGGCGGTGGTCAGCATGTCGACTGCGGTGTCATATTCCGGCTTGCCGCTGCCGTCCATGATGCCCTTGATTTCCTTGAATTGGCGGCGCACTTCAACCACGACAGAACCTGCTGCACGACCCACGGCCTCCATGGCCATGGCGCCGAACAGGTAGGGGATCAGCCCGCCGATGAACAGGCCGATGATGACCATCGGGTCGCTCAGATCAAAGCTGATGTGCTTGCCGTAAGCATCAAGCTTGTGGGTGTAGTCCGCAAACAGCACCAGCGCGGCCAGGCCGGCGGAGCCGATGGCATAGCCTTTGGTGACCGCTTTGGTTGTGTTGCCTACGGCGTCCAGCGGGTCGGTAATGTCCCGCACGCTGGCAGGCAGTTCGCTCATCTCGGCAATACCGCCGGCGTTGTCCGTGATGGGGCCGTAGGCGTCCAGCGCGACCACGATGCCTGCCATGCTGAGCATGGACGTGGCGGCAATCGCAATGCCATACAAGCCGGCTAGTGCATAGGCGGTGTAAATAGCCATGCACACGAATATCACTGGCCAGGCGGTGGAGCGCATGGACACACCCAAGCCCGCAATGATGTTGGTGCCGTGGCCCGTGGTAGATGCTTGGGCGATGTGCTGAACAGGCGCGTACTGGGTGCCGGTGTAGTACTCCGTGATCCAGACCAGCGCAGCCGTGAGCACCAGGCCCACGGCGCAGGCGCCGAACAGCTTGCCTGCAGCTCCGGTACCGCCCAAGGCGTTGTCGGCAATCATCGATTGCGTCACAAAGTAAAACGCAATCAGCGACAGCACACCGGCTACTGCCAGGCCCTTGTAGAGAGCCGGCATCACGTTTTTCATGCCGGGCGATGCCTTGACGAAAAAGCAGCCGATGATGGACGCCACAATCGACACAGCTCCCAGCGCTAAAGGATATAAAACGGCGTTAGCGCCCGCCCCACTTGCGAGAAGCGCTCCTAAAACCATAGTGGCGATCAGGGTGACTGCATAGGTTTCAAACAGGTCGGCCGCCATGCCGGCGCAATCGCCCACGTTATCGCCCACGTTGTCGGCAATCACGGCCGGGTTGCGCGGGTCGTCTTCCGGAATGCCGGCTTCCACTTTGCCCACCAGGTCCGCGCCCACGTCAGCCCCTTTGGTGAAGATGCCGCCGCCCAGGCGCGCGAAGATGGAAATGAGGGAGGAGCCAAAGGCAAACCCGATCAGCGGGTTGAGCTTGGCGGCGGTGACGGCGCCGTCCGGCACCAGAAACCAGTAAAAACCGGTCACGCCCAGTAGGCCGAGGCCCACCACCAGCATGCCGGTGATGGCGCCACCGCGGAAGGCGACGTCCAGCGCGGGCCCGATGCCATGCGTAGCAGCCTGCGCCGTACGCACATTGGCGCGCACCGACACATTCATGCCGATGAAGCCGCAGGCGCCAGAGAGCACTGCGCCCAGCACAAAGCCCACCGCAGAGAGGCTGTCCAGAAAGATACCGATCAGGATGGTGAGCACCACGCCGACGATCGCGATGGTTTTGTACTGCCGCGCGAGGTAAGCCGCTGCACCGGTCTGGATGGCGGCTGCAATTTCCTGCATGCGCGCGTTGCCGGGGTCTTGGGAGAGAATCCAGCTGCGTGCCCAAATGCCGTATGCCACGGCAATCAACCCACAGCCAAGCGCCAGAAAAAGCGCTGTGTTGCCCGTCATAGAAATACTCCTCTATGGTTGTTTCGCAAAGATGGGAGCAACGCCAGCGTTGTCCCCGCTGCGTTGCTTCCTCAGTGCTCCAACCCTGCAGGGCAAGGGGAGTTGATTGGCCAACGCACCCAATGTAACGGGCTTCGCGCGGGCGTGGAATATTTCGCAAGTGTGTAGTCAGTAAAATTCGGGTTAATCCGTACGTTTCCTGTTTCAACTCAAACCAAGAGAGATTGCATGTCCCTAGACAATGTCACCCCCGGCAACAAAGTGCCTGAATCGTTCAACGTCATCATTGAAATCTCGATGAACGGCGACCCCATCAAGTACGAAGTGGACAAGGCCTCCGGCTGCATCTTTGTGGACCGTTTCATGAACACGGCCATGCACTACCCCACCAACTACGGTTACGTGCCCAAGACCATCGCCGGTGACGGCGACCCGGTGGACGTGCTGGTGATCACCCCCGTGCCCCTGCCACCCGGTGTGGTGGTTCCTTGCCGTGCCATCGGTATCCTGAAGATGGAAGACGAAGGAGGTATGGACGGCAAAGTGTTGGCTGTGCCTACCGACAAGATCCTGCCCCTGTATTCCCGTTGGAAGACCCTGGAAGACCTGAACCCCGTGCGCCTGAAGGCCATCGAGCACTTCTTTGAGCACTACAAAGATCTGGATGCCGGCAAATGGGTCAAGGTGCAAGGCTGGGGCGGTGTGGACGAAGCCCACAAAGAAATTCTGGACGGCATCGCCGCCTACAACCAGCAATAAGCTGCCCGGGCCCAAGCGCTTCTTTGGAAGCGTTTGAGGCCTCTAGCGCCCGCAGAATATGCGCGAGCCGCTATCAAAAAAATAGCGCCATCGGGTCACCATGGCGCTATTTTTTCGTCGGCACCCGGCCGGTTTCAACGCTGGGGGTCTGGAAACAGCAAGCGTCTGGCCAGTGTGCCGCTGCGCTCAAAGGCCTGCCATTGGCCCTCGGGCTGCGCCAGCCGGTCGGCCACCACCCACCAGGCGCTGGGGTTCAGGCCCAGGCCGATGTGGCTGGCAAACACCTCCACGTTTTCAGTGCGGGGTTGTTTGCGGCTTTTGGCTTGCAGGCTGGCTTGCCAAGCCACCACGCCGTCACTGCGGGAGTAAATGGAGGTGGTGGGTACAGGGGGCGCGGTGGCCAGGTCGAACTGCTCGATCGCATCGGTGATCTTGTGGCCAGCGGCCAGCTCGTACAGCTTCCACGCATTGGTGCTTTTGTGGGAGCCGCCAAACGGGGTGCCCAGGGTGATCACGCTGCGCACCAACTCCGGCAGTTCCTTGGCGAGCTCGCGGGCATAAATGCCGCCCAAGCTCCACCCCACCAGGCTGACTGCGCGGCCGGTGCCCTCGGCCGTTTGCAGAATTTGCTGGCGGGCGGCTTCCAGCACCCCAGCGCGGGGGCCGAAGTTGTAGCCCTGGTTCCAGCCGTAAACGTCGTAGCCCAGGTTTTTGAGGTAAGCCCGCAGGGGCAGGGTGGACCCATCGCTGGCAGTCAGGCCGGGAAACACCACCACCGGGTGCCCGTCCCCGGCCGGCGCTTTGCTCAGCACCGGCCAGCTGGGGAGCACCGACCACAGCTCCCATGGCGCGCGCAGCTCCAGGGCTATCAAATGCCAGCCCGGTGGCGGGTGGTGGCCCTCGGATACGTCAGGGGTGGGGGGATGTGTCATGCGTGGGGCGGGCGGAGTGGGCCGGTGCGGATTCAAAAGGTGGCATGAAGTTAGCAGCTTTCGCCCGGTTTGCGGCAGGCCGGCGCCCACTTTAGGTGCATGGCTCCAAGCGGGGAGGGGCTATGGGTGTGGCGGGCATCGCTCCGGCTTTGTCCCCTTGCGAGCGGTCACTGCCTCTGTGTATGATGATTTTGAGAAAAATGTTAAAAACATTTATGCGGTGCCTGAGCCCGGCTTTATTTCTGCTTGGGTGGCACGGGGAATGCGTATGCTGGCAGTGTTGTTACGTCTTGCGGCGATACCCATGCGTTTTTTATTTCTGAATTCCCTGCGCGGGAAAATCGTGGCGCTGGTGGGGGTGTTGGTGGCCTGCGGGCTATTTGCACTCTCGCTGACCAATGTGCTGACCGCACGCTCCCATGCGCTGGAAGCCCTGGACAACCAGACCCGCTCGCTGGCGCACTCCCACGCCACCGGCGTGGCCGACTGGGTGGCCAGCCGCCACCAACTGGTCAAGTCTTTTGGTTTTGCCATCAACGAGCCCGAACCCCTGAAATACCTGGTGCAGGCCAAAGTGGCGGGCGATGTGGACTCTGCCTACATCGGCTACCCCGACAAGCGCACCGCATTTTCTGAAAATCAGAACCTGCCGCCTGATTACGACCCCACCACCCGCCCCTGGTACCAGCTGGCCGCAGCGGCGCAAGGGCCGGCGCTCACCCCGCCGTATGTGGATGCGGGCTCCAAGAAACTGGTGATCACCTTCTCCGCCGCGATTCGTGACGGGGGAACCGTCAAGGCAGTGACGGCGGTAGACGTGTTCATGGATGGGGTGGTGCGCAATGTGGCCTCCATCCGCCCCACACCGGGCACCTATGGCTTTATTGTGGACAAGAGCGGCAAGGTCATGGTGCACGAGGACTCTGCCAAGGTGCTCAAACCGGTGACCGATATCGCCCCCGAGTTGGGCGGCGCGGGCCTGGAGAGCCTAGCCACAGCCCGGGCGGTGCGCGAAATTGCCATGGGCGGTGAAAAGCGCCTGGCCTTTGCGGAGCCCATTACCGGCACCGATTGGGTGCTGGTGATTTCCCTGGACCGCAAAGAGGCGCTGGCAGGCATTGCCGCCATGGTGTGGTCGTCTGCCGTGGGCAGCGTGGTGATTGCCGTGGTGGCGGTGCTGCTGATTGGTGCTTTGCTGACCACCATGCTGAGCCGTCTGGTGGTGCTTAAAGACGCGATGCAGGACATCGGCTCCGGCCAGGGCGATCTGACCCGCCGCATTGAAACCCGCGGCAACGACGAGCTGGCCGCGATTGCCGCCGGCTTCAACCAGTTTGTGGAAAAAACCCAGGGCGTGCTGCGCCAGGTGCGCTCCAGCGCCGATGCCGTGGCTACATCGAGCGCCGAAATTGCCCAAGGCAACAACGACTTGAGCGCCCGCACCGAACAACAAGCCAGCGCCCTGGAAGAAACCGCCGCCTCCATGGAAGAACTCGGCTCCACCGTCAAACAAAACGCGGACTCTGCCCGCCAAGCCAACCAACTCGCCATGAATGCGTCTACCGTGGCGATTCAAGGCGGAGAAGTGGTGAGTCAGGTGGTGGAGACCATGAAAGGCATCAACGAGAGCAGCCGCAAGATTGCTGACATCATCAGCGTCATTGACGGCATCGCCTTCCAAACCAACATCCTGGCCCTGAATGCAGCGGTAGAAGCCGCACGGGCGGGTGAACAGGGACGAGGCTTTGCCGTCGTCGCCTCCGAAGTCCGTAGCTTGGCCGGACGCAGTGCCGAAGCCGCCAAAGAAATCAAAACCCTGATCAACGCCAGCGTAGAGCGGGTGGAGCAAGGTAGTAGCTTGGTCGACAAAGCCGGTGAAACCATGACCGAAGTGGTCAGCAGCATCCGCAGAGTCACCGACATCATGGGAGAAATCAGTGCCGCTAGCTCAGAGCAAAGTGCTGGGGTCTCTCAAGTGGGAGAAGCGGTGACCTCCATGGACCAGACCACGCAGCAGAACGCGGCCTTGGTGGAAGAGATGGCAGCGGCGGCCAGCAGCTTGAAGAGCCAGGCCAACGACCTGGTGCAAGTAGTTGCGGTGTTCAAGCTGGGCAATGACGAGTCGCAGGCGTATGGCCGCAGCTCCGCATCTGCCGACTTGCCTGCGTCTCCCAAAGGCAGCCAGCTGGCGGCCCCCTTGCCCCGCGCGGCGGTGCGCTCCAACCCGCCCAAGGTGAGCCACTTTGCCTGGCCCGAGCGCCGTGCCGCTGCCACTGCGTCGGCACCCAAGCCGGCAGCAAAACCGGCGGGCAAGCCGGCGGCCCAACCCGCAGCCGCCAAGGCTCCGCCGGTCTTGCTATCCGTAGCGCCTAAAACCAGCAGCCGCGCCACCCCGGCAGGTGGCGATGACGACTGGGAGACCTTTTAACCCGGCTTTTTGAGCGGCGTGCGCTGCTCCAGATGCTCCAGGTAGTTCTGGATGCCATCGCCCTCGCGCTCCAAAAAGCGCTGCACCGCATCGGCAAATGCCGGGTGCTGCAGCCAGTGGGCGCTGCTGGTTTTGACCGGGAGCAGGGCGCGCGCCATTTTGTGCTCACCCTGCGCGCCGCCTTCAAAGCGCTGGTAGCCGTTGGCAATGCACCACTGTAGGGGCTGGTAGTAGCAGGCCTCAAAGTGCAGGCAGTCCACGTGCTCCAAGGCCCCCCAGTAGCGGCCGTAAGCCACCCGGTCTTCAGTGCCAAATAGGCCGCTAGCGCCCGTAGAGCGTGCGCCAATAGCTATCAAACTACTAGCAATCGTACGGCCCTCACGCTCCGCCACAAATAGCAGCCAGTGCTCCGGCATGGTGGTGGCCATGCGGTGGAAGAAGTCCGGGTTCAGGTAGGGCGGGTTGCCGTGCTCGCGGTAGGTTTGGGCGTAGCAGCGGTAAAAAAAGTCCCAGTCGGCAGCGCTGATGTCCGCCCCCTGGCTGTGGCGGAAGGTCACGCCAGCTTCTGCGACCTTGCGGCGCTCCTGCTTGATTTTCTTACGCTTCTCCTGGTTCATGGATTGCAAGAAGTGGTCGAAGTCCGCATAGCCTGGCGTGCTGTTGTGCCAGTGGAATTGCACCGTGTGCCGCGCCATCCATGCGGCATCGGAGGCAGTTTGCATATCCGCCTCGCTGGCAAACAGCAGGTGGGCAGACGACACGCCTTCGGATTCGCACCACGCTTGCACCGCCTGCAGCAGTGCTTGCCGGGCTGCCTCGTCCACCGCCAGCAGGCGGCTGCCGGGCACCGGCGTGAAGGGCACAGCCACCGTTGCCTTGGGGTAGTAGTCCAACCCGTGCTGCTGGTAGGCGCTGGCCCAGGCCCAGTCAAACACATATTCACCGTAAGAGTGGCTTTTGAGGTACACCACGCAGCCTGCGCACAGCACCTCGCCCCGGTGCAGGGTGATGAAGCGGGCATCCCAGCCGGTGGCCGGGCTGGCGCATCCACTTTCGTGCAGGGCGGCTAGGTAGGCATGCCGCATGAATGGTGTGGGGTGCGCTTGGGCAGCCAGCAAGCCATCCCACGCACGGGCGCCTACGTCCGAGGGCGTGTCTGACACCCGGATGACATAATCCGTTTTACCCATTGTGCGCCCCCGGCGCGACGGCCCCGCCCGGCACTGCCGCGCTGCGTGGGCTTTGAACTTCTATCGGTTGGTTCATGACTCTCAAACTGTGCGTTGCGCAACTCAATTTCATCGTCGGCGACCTCAGCGGTAATGTGAAAAAAATCGTCGATGCGGCCACCCACGCCTATGGGCAGGGCGTCCGTCTGGTGCTGACGCCGGAGCTCTCTATCTGCGGCTATGCCGCGGAAGATTTGTTTTTGCGCCCCGCCTTCATCCAAGCCTGTGATGATGCCGTGAAATCGGTCGCCCAGCAGTTGGCCGGGCTGAAAGGCCTGAGCGTGGTGGTGGGTCACCCCACCGGGGGCGACAGCCGCACCCGCTCGGTGGCGATTCAAAGTCGCTTCAACTCCGCCAGCGTGCTGCGCGAGGGGCAGGTCGTCGCCCAGTACGCCAAGCGCGAGTTGCCCAATTACCAGGTGTTTGATGAGCGCCGCTATTTCAGCCCCGGTCACGATGTCTGTGTGTTTGAAGCCGGGGAGGGCGCGGATGCCGTGAAGGTAGGCCTGCTGATTTGTGAAGACGCTTGGTTCGAAGAGCCTGCCCGTTTGGCGCAAGAGGCGGGTGCCGAGATGCTGGCGGTGATCAATGCATCGCCTTTTCACGTCGGCAAGGGGTACGAGCGCGAAGCCCGCATGGGCGAGCGTTGCCGCGCCACCGGCCTGCCCATGGTGTATGCCCACATGGTGGGTGGGCAGGACGAAGTGGTGTTTGAAGGCCACTCTTTCGCGCTGAACGCGCAGGCGCAGGTCACTGGCCGGGCCCCGAGTTTTAAGGAAAATCTGTTTGTAGCGCAGGTGGAGCGTGCGCAAGCAGCTATGCAATTGATAGCGCCTGTCGAGCCCGAGCGATCCGCCGAGGCCGATTTGTGGGATGCGCTGGTGCTGGGCGTGCGTGACTACGTGGGTAAAAACGGCTTCCCCGGCGCGCTGCTGGGCCTGTCGGGCGGCATTGACTCTGCGCTGGTGTTGGCCGTGGCGGTTGATGCCTTGGGGGCAGACAAAGTGCGCGCGGTGATGATGCCCTCGCCCTACACCGCCGATATCAGCTGGATCGACGCACGCGACATGGCTGCCCGCATGGGCGTGCGCTATGACGAAATCTCCATCGTGCCGGAGTTTGAAGCCTTCAAGGCTTCGCTGGCCGGCGAATTCGCCGGGCGGGCAGAAGACACCACCGAAGAAAACATCCAGGCTCGCATTCGGGGTACGTTGCTCATGGCCCTGAGCAACAAGTTCGGCAGCATCGTGCTCACCACCGGCAATAAATCTGAGATGGCCACCGGCTACTGCACCTTGTATGGCGACATGGCGGGCGGCTTTGCGGTGATCAAGGATTTGGCGAAGACCACCGTCTTCAAATTGGCCTGGTGGCGCAATGCGCATGACCCGTATGGCACGGGCGCCTCTCCGATTCCCGAGCGCATCATCACCCGCCCACCGAGCGCGGAACTGCGCCCCGACCAGAAGGACCAGGACAGCCTGCCGCCCTACGAGGTGCTGGACGGCATTCTGGAGCGCTACATGGAAAACGACGAGAGCATCGAGGCCATCATCGCCGCCGGCTACCGGGCGGAGGATGTGGAGCGTGTGACCCGCCTGATCAAGATCAACGAGTACAAACGCCGCCAAGCACCAGTGGGAATCCGGGTGACCCACCGCAGCTTCGGCAAAGATTGGCGTTATCCTATAACCAACCGTTTTCGGGCCTGATTTTTAAACTGGACATGCAGATGAAACAAATTACCGCCGTCATCAAACCTTTCAAACTCGAAGAAGTCCGTGAAGCGCTGGCCGAGTGTGGCGTGACTGGTTTGACCGTGACTGAAGTCAAAGGTTTCGGCCGCCAGAAGGGCCACACCGAGCTGTACCGTGGCGCGGAGTATGTGGTGGACTTTTTGCCCAAGGTGAAAGTGGAAGTCGTGGTCAAAACCGACGATGTGGACCGTTGTGTGGATGCAATCGTCAAGGCCGCGCACACCGGCAAGATCGGTGACGGCAAGATTTTTGTGACTAGTGTGGAGCGTGTGGTGCGTATCCGCACAGGCGAGCAGGACGAGTCCGCCGTTTAAGCAGCCCAGCGCAGCGCCATGCTGCGCTTTCTCTCAGAGGCTGAAGCGCTCCCAGAGCGCTGCACCCCAGATTCCCGTACAGAGCAGCAAGCTCAGCAGAACGGCAGCACTGCCGATATCTTTGGCCCGTTTGGACAGCTGGTGCCACTCCGGCCCCACCCGGTCCACCACGGACTCGACGGCGGTGTTGAGCAACTCCACCACCATCACCGCGACCACGCTGGCGGCCAGCACGGCAGTTTCCAGCCACGTCTTCCCCACCGCAAACGCTGCAGGCAGCAGAATGAGCGCCAACACGCATTCCTGCCGGAACGCCGGCTCATTCCAACCCGCTTGCAGCCCTGCCCAGGAGTAGCGGGTGGCGTGCAGGATGCGGCTCAAGCCTTTGCGTTGCTTTTGTGGATTCACGGCGGAGCCGGTGGGCGGCGTTGCGGTGCCGGCAGTATTTTTGTGATTCATCGGCTCAAAGGGGCTGAGTGGACCAGTCGGGTGCCGGCCCAGGCGTCATGCCAGAACTGCCTGGTCGGGTGAAAGCGGCTCAAGAGGGCCCAGACCGCAATCCATCCCAGGCAGATCACGATGATTTCGCCGCCAGGTAGCTGAAAGGGCGCCACTGCCAGTAGCGGCGGCAGGAACCAGACCCAGCTCAGCACATAGCGGCCCAGCGCACGGGTTTGGGTGATTTTGCGGCCGTCACGGCCGACGACCCGGATGTTCCATGTCTTCATGGCCAGTGTCTGGCCATGCGCCCAGAACCAGACGAAATAAATACCCAGCACCACAAACAAAAAAGCCTGCAGGCCGTGCCGGTTATCCAGCGCGTAGCGCGTTTGGCTCAGGGTACCAAACAGGTAGCCTGCGAGAAACACCACCCCGAACAACAAAATTCCTTCATACAACCAGCACGCCATGCGGCGGCGCAGTCCGGGTGTTTCCATGTGCATATCCATGTGGTGGGGCAGCCTCGTTCAGGTGAAGCCACGATTGTAGGCATGCGGGGCGATTGCCCCGTGCAGGGGAGCCCTAGCGGGGCTTAATTGCTGCTGGAGTTTTTGGCGGGTGCCAAAGGCAGGAGGGTGTTTTTGTCCACCGGCTGTTGTGCAGCCAACTTGTCCCGCTGCGAGTCAGAAGAATTGCGGGTCAGCGGAACGGGGGTCAGCTTTTCAGGCGCAGGAGCTTTGGTGGCGATGGCGGCACCCGCAGGTTTGACCGCCGCTTTTTTGGCCAAGGCTTCTTTTTCCTCGGGGCTCAGGGCTTGGTAGGCCTCCCAATTCGAGGCGCGCTCGGAGGCGGGCACTTTTTTGGTTTCGGCAAAGTTCAGGCGGGCTTGCTGGCGCTCTTTGGGTTTGAGGGCCGCCCATTCGACCATGCGGCTGTGCATTTTTTCGCGGTCAGCGGCGGACATGGTCGAAAAGTTCTGCGAAAGCGCAATCCATTTGCGTTGCTGGCCTTCTGCCATGGTTTCCCAAGTGGCTTGCAAGGGGGCCAGCGCCTCTTTTTGCGCAGGAGTCAGGCTTTTCCAGGGGATGACCACCGGCGCGGTTAGTACTGCTGGTGCTGTTGCCGCCGGGGTGGGCACAACCTGCGCTACGGACAGGGATGGCAGCAGCCCCGCCAAGATGGCGCAAATGGCAGGCAAACAGACTGCGGCGCTGATGGAGGGCGGGCGGCCAGACATGGCAATGGGGCTTGAGGGCAGGAGGGGCAACACAGAAACCTATTTTTCTTGATTGTTGCGCAAAAACTGGGCGAAGCCCGGGTCTGTGTAGGCGGCGGGAGGTAAAGAATCGGTTAACAGCTCCGCATCCACATCGGCCAGTTCCCGTGCGCGGGAGTCGTCCTGCATCACGCTGATCACGAGCATGCCGGTAATCAGCGCCAGCAATGGGAGCCACGAGCCCAACTGTGTCCACAAGTTGCGCAGGCCGGAGCCCATTTGCAGGCTGGCCTGCCCGGCGCTTCCGAGCACGACAGGATTGTTAGCGGTTTCGGCAACCAGCTTGCGTTTGGCCAGGGCCTGCATGCGCGCGACTTTGAGCCGCTCCGAAATGTCGTGGGGCAACGCGTCGGCACCCTCTTGAAGACGGGAGGTAATCGCGCGCCCGATAGCCTCTTGAATTTCAGCGCCTGAAAGGTGTGATGTTTTTGTAGTCATAGTCGAATTCCCTTTCCTTTCAATGCGTTTCCCAGTGCCTGAACGGCCCGTGAACAATGTGTTTTAACGCTGCCTTGCGAGCATCCCATGGCCGCGGCCGTCTCCGCAACGTCCATATCCTCCCAGTAACGCATGAGGAAGGCTTCCCGTTGACGTGCCGGGAGACGCAAAATTTCTTCCTCAATCGCCATCAGGGTTTGACCGCGCTCTGTTTGGGTTTCGGCGCTTTCGGATTGTTCTCCGCCTGCGCTAGTGACTAGCGATTCGAGCAGGTTGAAATTGTCATCCTCGTCGTCGGACTCAAAGTCGCTGAGGTTGGAAAACAAAGCCCCGTAGGTCTTTTGCCGGCGAAACCAGTCCAGTGTGCTGTTAGACAAAATTCGCTGGAACAGCATGGGTAGCTCCGCAACCGGCTTGTGGCCGTAATGCTCGGCGAGCTTCATCATGCTGTCTTGCACAATGTCTAACGCAGATTCCTCGTTCCGTACATGGTAGGTCGCGCGCTTGAAGGCGCGCTTTTCCACGCTTTTCAGAAAGTCGGACAGTTCTTTTTCGGTCGCCAAGAGATACGGCCTTCAGGTGGCTTAAGTACAGACACCACAGCGGAAAATCCCGCTGGCAGGTGCAGTGTGGTCGTCGATTATTGCACCGCCCGGAGCTTGCCGCTTGGGCGTTTGAAAGTGTGTGCAGAAAGCAATGCGATAATACGAAGGCAAATTAAAAGGCAAACGGGTCCTGGTCCGGTGCAACATTCAATGTGCCCATGGCTTGGACCTTAAGTTCCGCCGCGACTTCACAAGAGTTTGCGAAGGAGCACCCAAGGTTTTTCGTCAGAGAAATTCACAAAGGTTCATCATGGAAATTTCCAAAGCCGACATCGCTTCGGCAGCATCTACATCCAAAACATCTCCGGCTCCCGAATTGCGGGGGGCAGAAGTCCTCGTCAAAGCGCTTCAAGCGGAAAACGTCAAGTACATCTGGGGCTACCCCGGTGGCGCTGTTCTGCACATTTACGACGCTTTTTACAAGCAAGACACGATTCAGCACGTGCTGGTGCGCCATGAGCAGGCAGCGGTACACGCCGCCGATGGCTACGCCCGTGCCACTGGCGATGTCGGTGTTGCGCTGGTGACCTCCGGCCCCGGTCTGACCAATGCGGTGACCGGTATCGCCACGGCGTACATGGACAGTATTCCCATGGTGATCATCTCCGGTCAGGTGCCTACGCACGCGATCGGATTGGATGCCTTCCAAGAATGCGACACCGTGGGCATTACCCGCCCCATCGTCAAGCACAACTTCCTGGTCAAAGACGCCAAAGACATGGCCGAGGTCATGAAGAAGGCTTTCCACATCGCACGCAGCGGCCGTCCCGGTCCGGTCGTGGTGGACATCCCCAAAGATGTGTCCTTCAAGAAGGTGCCGTACCACGGGTACCCCGAGAGCGTGGAAATGCGCTCTTACAACCCGGTACGCAAAGGCCACGGTGGGCAGATCCGCAAGGCGCTGCAATTGCTGTTGGCGGCCAAGCGTCCCTACATCTACACCGGCGGCGGCGTGTTGCTGAGCAATGCGTCCAATGAGCTGCGTACCTTGGTGGACATGTTGGGTTACCCCTGCACCAACACCTTGATGGGCTTGGGTGCTTACCCCGCCAGTGATCGCAAGTTCCTCGGCATGCTGGGCATGCACGGTACGGTAGAAGCCAATAACGCCATGCAGAACTGCGATGTGTTGCTGGCTGTGGGCGCTCGTTTTGATGACCGAGTGATCGGCAACCCGAAACACTTCGCGCAAAACGAACGCAAGATCATTCACATTGACATTGATCCATCGAGCATCTCCAAGCGCGTCAAGGTCGACATCCCTATCGTCGGTGACGTCAAGGATGTGCTGAGCGAGATGATTGCCATGATCCGCGAAGGCGCCGTTAAGCCCGATGCCGGTGCTCTGGGCGCTTGGTGGGACACGATTGAAGGCTGGCGCAGCCGCGATTGCATGAAGTACAACCCGGGCAATGGGGACGTGATCAAGCCGCAGTTCGTGGTGGAAACTTTGTGGAACATGACCAAGGATGCGGATACCTACATCACTTCTGATGTGGGTCAGCACCAGATGTGGGCTGCGCAGTACTACAGGTTTGACGAGCCCCGCCGCTGGATCAACTCCGGTGGTTTGGGCACCATGGGCGTGGGCATCCCCTACGCCATGGGCATCAAGCTGGCCAAGCCGCAAAGCGAGGTGTTCTGTATTACCGGTGAAGGCTCGGTGCAGATGAACATCCAGGAGTTGTCCACCTGCTTGCAATACAACACGCCTATCAAGATTTGTTCGCTGAACAACCGCTACCTCGGTATGGTGCGCCAGTGGCAAGAGGTGGAGTACGAAGGCCGCTACAGCCACAGCTACATGGATGCACTGCCCAACTTCGTGAAGTTGGCTGAGGCCTATGGCCATGTGGGCATGTTGATCGAACGTCCGCAGGATGTGGAGCCCGCTTTGCGCGAGGCCCGCAAACTCAAGGACCGTACCGTGTTCATGGACTTCCGTACTGACCCCACCGAGAACGTGTTCCCGATGGTGCAGGCCGGCAAGGGCATTACCGAGATGCTGTTGGGGTCGGAAGACCTGTAAGCATTTTTTAGTCAAATAGTGCTCTAGCGCCCATGGAATGCGCGCAGACCGCTATCATTTTTGAATGAATCTATTGTCTGCCGAGCCGTGCGGTTACCGCCACACGGGGAGGGCAGCGAAAAGAGGAGTCGGTATTTATGAAACACATCATTGCAGTGCTGCTGGAAAATGAGCCCGGTGCTCTTTCCCGCGTAGTGGGCTTGTTTTCGGCCCGCGGTTACAACATTGAATCGCTGACCGTGGCCCCCACGGAAGACCCCAGCCTGTCGCGCATGACGATTGAGACCCACGGATCTGATGACGTGATTGAGCAGATCACCAAGCATCTGAACCGCTTGATTGAAGTGGTCAAGGTTGTGGATCTCACAGAAGGTGCTTACATCGAGCGTGAGCTCATGATGGTCAAGGTCCGTGCAGTGGGCAAGGAGCGTGAAGAGATGAAGCGCATGGCGGACATCTTCCGCGGCCGCATCATCGACGTGACCGAAAAAAGTTACACCATTGAACTCACAGGCGATCAGTCCAAGAACGATGCGTTTCTGGAGGCCATCGAACGCACCGCCATTCTGGAAACCGTGCGTACCGGCTCCAGCGGCATCGGGCGCGGCGAACGTATCCTGCGGGTTTGACAGAGGTTTTCCTGTGTGGGCTTCGGCTGGCTCACCACACAGGGGTTGTTTGGCGACAGTGTTTACCGTTCGCCCCGAGCTTAGGTGGTTTTTGCAACAGGGCGCTTTTCGCCAATATTTATTTCGGAGAGAAAAATGAAAGTTTTTTACGACAAGGATTGTGATCTGAGCCTGATCAAGGGCAAGACAGTGGCCATCATCGGCTACGGTAGCCAAGGCCATGCGCACGCGCAAAACCTGAACGACAGCGGCGTGAAGGTCGTGGTCGGTCTGCGCAAGGGTGGCGCTTCTTGGGACAAAGTCGGTAAAGCCGGCCTGACCGTGATGGAAGTCAACGATGCGGTCAAGGCCGCTGACGTGGTCATGATTTTGTTGCCCGATGAAGATATCGCTGGCGTGTACAAGAACAACGTCGAACCCAACATCAAGCAAGGCGCTTCGCTGGCTTTTGCCCACGGTTTCAACGTGCACTACAACCAGGTCGTGCCCCGTGCGGATCTGGATGTGTGGATGGTCGCGCCCAAGGCGCCCGGCCACACCGTGCGCAACACCTACACCCAAGGTGGCGGCGTGCCCCACCTCGTGGCCGTGCACCAGGACAAGACCGGCAAGGCTCGTGACTTGGCGCTGAGCTACGCCATGGCCAACGGTGGCGGCAAGGCCGGCATCATTGAAACCAACTTCAAGGAAGAAACCGAAACCGACTTGTTCGGCGAGCAAGCCGTGTTGTGCGGTGGTGCGGTCGAGCTGATCAAGATGGGTTACGAAACTCTGGTGGAAGCCGGTTACGCCCCTGAAATGGCGTACTTCGAGTGCCTGCACGAGTTGAAGTTGATTGTGGACCTGATCTACGAAGGTGGTATCGGCAACATGAACTACTCCATCTCCAACAACGCGGAGTACGGTGAGTACGTGACCGGTCCTGAAGTGATCAACGCAGAATCCCGCGTCGCCATGCGCAACGCGCTGAAGCGCATCCAGACGGGCGAATACGCCAAGATGTTCATCTTGGAAGGCCGCACCGGCTACCCCAGCATGACTGCGCGCCGCCGTTTGACTTCCGAGCACTCCATTGAAGTCGTGGGCGCCCAGTTGCGCGCCATGATGCCTTGGATTGCCAAGAACAAGCTGGTGGACCAGACCCGCAACTAAGCACTGACGATGCTCCTGCAAAAGGCCACCTTGGGTGGCCTTTTGCTTTGGCGGGTATCCGTATTTAACGCCTCTGCTGGCTTACACTGCGCGGGTTAGGCGGTGCCATCGGTTTGGCGCTGTAGCGGCGAATGTCGCCTGTTTGGAGATTGCATGCACGACGGAATTGACACGGAAGCGACCCCCCTAGAGCCGGGTCTTGCTAAAAAGCGACGCAAGGGCATTTATGTGTTGCCCAACCTGTTCACGCTGGCAGCTTTGTTTGGTGGGTTTTATGCGATTGTGATGGCGATGAACGATCGCTTCGATCTGGCTGCTGCAGGCATTTTTTGCGCCATGGTGTTAGATAGTCTGGATGGCCGCGTTGCCCGCATGACCAATACGCAAAGTGCGTTCGGCGAGCAGATGGATTCGCTCTCCGACATGGTGTCTTTTGGTGCAGCACCTGCCTTGATCTCGTACGAATGGGCGTTGCGCGGCTTGGGGCGCTGGGGGTGGTTTGCTGCGTTTGTGTACTGCGCTTGCGCGGCGTTGCGCTTGGCCCGCTTCAATGTGAACACTACGGTGGTGGATAAACGGTATTTCCAAGGACTCCCATCGCCCGCCGCAGCGGCGTTGTTGGCAGGGTTTATCTGGTTGGCGACCGATCAGGGTATTGCCGGCTCCGTGGTGGCATGGCCCATGTTTGCGCTGGCTTTGTATTCCGGCCTGACCATGGTGACCAATGTGCCGTTTTACAGTTTTAAAGATATTCAGATGAAGCGCAGCGTACCGTTTGCGGTAATTGTGCTGATTGCTTTGGGTATCGCGGTGATCAACATTCACCCGCCCATTGTGATGTTTGGCGTATTTGTCGTTTACGGATTCAGCGGCTATGTGGTGTACCTCGTGCGGCGCGCGCGCGGCATTCACACCAGCGTGATCAGTACCTCGACCGACGAGCCCGACGAGCGCGGCTTGCACCGTTAAACCTATTCCGGAGACTTCCATGGCTGACAAACTCATTATTTTTGACACCACCTTGCGCGACGGTGAGCAATCCCCCGGGGCCTCCATGACGCGTGATGAAAAGTTGCGCATTGCCCGCCAACTGGAGCGTTTGCGAGTGGATGTGATTGAAGCCGGCTTTGCAGCCAGCTCCAACGGAGATTTCGAGGCGGTGCAACTGATTGCCAACTCCATCAAAGACTCCACGGTCTGCTCTTTGTCCCGCGCCAACGATCGCGATATCGCGCGTGCTGCAGAGGCGCTCAAAGGGGCGAATAGTGCGCGCATCCACACCTTCATTGCGACCTCTGCGCTGCACATGGAGAAGAAGCTGCGCATGACGCCCGAACAGGTCTTGGAGCAGGCCAAGCAGTCGGTGCACTTTGCACGCAATCTGGTGGCCGACATTGAGTTCAGCCCCGAAGACGGCTACCGCAGTGACCCGGATTTCTTGTGCCGTGTCTTGGAGGCCGTGATTGCCGAGGGTGCGAGCACCATCAATGTGCCGGACACTGTCGGCTATGCGGTGCCGGAGCTGTACGGCAACTTCATCAAGGACTTGCGCGAGCGCATCCCCAACTCCGACAAAGCTATCTGGTCGGTGCATTGCCATAACGACTTGGGCATGGCGGTGGCCAACTCGCTGGCAGGCGTCAAGATTGGTGGTGCGCGGCAAGTGGAATGCACCGTGAACGGGCTGGGCGAGCGGGCAGGTAACTGCAGCTTGGAAGAGATTGTGATGGCGGTGAAAACCCGCAAAGATTACTTCGGCTTGGAACTGGGTATTGATGCCACCCACATTCTGGCGGCGAGCCGCATGGTGAGCCAGACCACCGGCTTTGTGGTGCAGCCCAACAAGGCCGTAGTGGGAGCCAATGCATTTGCCCATGCCTCCGGTATTCACCAGGACGGCGTGCTCAAGGCCCGGGATACTTACGAAATCATGCGGGCGGAGGATGTGGGCTGGACGGCCAACAAAATCGTCTTGGGCAAGCTTAGTGGGCGCAATGCTTTTAAGCAGCGCTTGCAAGAGCTCGGCGTGCAGCTGGAGAGCGAGGCCGAAATCAACGCGGCTTTTGCCCGCTTCAAGGAGTTGGCAGACCGCAAGAGCGAAATATTTGATGAAGATATTTTGGCCTTGGTAGGCGATGAGAGCGTTTCGCTGGAGCGGGAGCACTTTGGGTTCGTTTCCTTGTCTCAGCACAGTGAGACCGGCGAGAAGCCGCAGGCGTCGATTGTCTTTACCGTGGCAGGTAAGGAGGTCAAAGGCACCTCCGACGGCAATGGTCCGGTAGATGCCTCTTTAAAGGCGATCGAGTCCCATGTGCACAGCGGTGCAGAGATGGTGCTGTACTCGGTCAACGCCATCAGCGGGTCTACCGAAAGCCAGGGCGAGGTGACGGTGCGCTTGCAAAACAGCGGTCGCGTGGTGAACGGTGTGGGCGCAGACCCGGACATTGTGGTGGCGTCTGCCAAGGCGTATTTGAGTGCTTTGAACAAGTTGCAAAGTAAATCTGAGCGAGTGGCAGCGCAAGGTTGACGCGGCCGTTCTGAAAAATAGTTGAGGTTTGGCTTGCAAGTAGTTGATCTATTTGACATTTTTTGATTAAACTGCAAGCCAATATTTCAATAAAACGCAGGCGACTCTGTTCGCATGCGTTTTACCCAAAGGAACTACGTTGAAACGCACACTCATTCAACTGGGCTTGGCTGGTTTTCTTGTGTCGGCTTTGCTGATTCCTCAAGGCGCTGCGGCTGCAAGCAAGCAAAAAAAATCGGCAAGCAAACCCACCGTGGTCAAGGTGCATGCCAAAGCCAAGGAAAAAGCTCTTCCCCAGAAGAAGTTGGTAGCCATTAAAAAGACCAAGGGCAGCAAGCCCGTTGCAGTGGTGCAGCCCAAGCCCTCTTTCGGGCAACTGGCCGGTTTGCACGGTACCTCAGACGCATTGGCCTTGAAATCGAGCGTGGCCTTTGTTGTGGACCAGGACACCAAAGAAGTTTTGTTCAGCAAAAACGAAAATGCGGTCCTGCCCATTGCTTCCATCACCAAACTGATGACGGGCGTGGTGATCAGCGAAGCCCATTTGCCGATGGATGAAACCATCGAAATTACCCAAGCCGATGTGGATACTGAAAAGGGCAGTCGCTCCCGTTTGATCGTGGGCACAGAGCTGTCCCGTGGCGAGTTGTTGCATCTGGCGTTGATGGCCAGCGAGAACCGCGCTGCGCACGCCCTCGGGCGCACCTTCCCCGGTGGTTTGCAGCGTTTTGTGGGCTTGATGAATAGCAAAGCCCGGGGCTTGGGTATGGCGGACACCCAATATGTCGAGCCCACAGGCTTGAGCAGCCGTAACCAGTCGAGTGCCAGAGACTTGGCGACCTTGGTGAACTATGCCTACGGTGATCCGACGCTGCGCGAACTCTCTACCTCTACCGGCTACCAGGTCGAGGTGGGCAATCGCACTCTGCAATACAACAACACCAACCGCTTGGTGAAAAGTCCGGCTTGGGATATCGGTTTGCAAAAGACCGGCTATATCACCGAAGCCGGTCAGTGCTTGGTCATGCAAGCCAAGGTCGCGGGCCGCAAGCTGATCATGGTGTTTTTGGATTCCACCGGTAAATTAACGCGTATTGCCGATGCAGAGCGCGTGCGCAAGTGGGTAGAAACCAGCCACCCCGCTGGGGCCAAAGCCTCACCTTTGGCGCTGCGAGGGTTTGATAGCCGCATCGCTACCAACTAAAAACGAAACCCCGGCAAGTCCGGGGTTTCGTTTTTTGGAGCTAGGGCTTCTAGGCGGCTATCGCAAGGCGGGCCTGAAGCCAAGCGTTTCAGAAATATGTTGCGCAGTCTCTTTGAGCTTGGGGAGCCAGTGGTCTTCCAAGCGGCCTGAAGGCGCGGAAATCGAGAGGCCGGCAATCAGTTTGCCTTGGTCATCGTAAATGCCCGCTGCCATGCAGCGTACACCCAGCTCCAGCTCTTCGTTGTCACTGGCCTGTCCATACTGGCGGACTTTTGCCAATTCCCGCTCCAGCGCGTCCAGTTCGGTGATGCTGTTTTTGGTGTGGCCCTGTAAGCCGGTACGGGTCGCGTAAGAGCGAATGCGCAGTGGATCGTCCGCTGCCAAAAAGAGCTTGCCCACCGAGGTGAGGTGCAAGGGGGCACGTCCCCCGATCGCGCGTACCACCTGCATGCCACTGCGTTCGCTATAGGCGCGCTCGACATAAATGATTTCGTCACCCTGGCGCATGCTCAGGTTCACCGGCTGCTGGGTGAGCTTGTGCAGTTCGCGCATGGGCCCTAGCGCGGCATCACGCACGTTCAGGCGGGCTTTGACCAAATTGCCGAGCTCCAGCAAACGCATGCCCAGGCGGTAGCTGCCGGATTGGGGGCGATCCACAAACCTGCCTGACACCAAGTCATTCAGGATGCGGTGCGTGGTGGAGGGGTGCAGCCCGGCCCGCTCGCTGATTTCCTTGAGAGGAATGGCATCTTCTCGGGATGCTAGGACATCGATGAGCGTGAACATGCGTTCCAGCACTTGCACGGCGGGAGCGGCTTGGGGATCGTGTTCTTTTTTAGTCATGGTGTGGTGTATCTGGCGATGTTAACCCGCCCGCACACGGGGCTTTTGGTTGAGAGTCGCCAGCGATCGTCCACCGCCCGTGAATGAGCACTTCGTGAGGGGTAAACCGGGCTTTGTATTGCATTTTCTGGCTATCGCGAATCCAGTAACCCAAGTACACATAAGGCAGCCCGAGTTGCTTGGCTTGTTCGATTTGCCACAGAATATTGAACGTCCCGTAACTGCCACGCGGTATTGGGTCGAAGAAGGTGTAAACGGCGGATAGCCCGTCGTCCAACACGTCGAGAATGGACACCATTCTTAAGGCTCCCAGTTCGCCGGTGTCCGTCGTTGGGTCCCGGAACTCCACCAGTCGCGAGTTCACCCGGCTGTGCAGCAGAAATTGCACATACTGGTCCACACTGTCTTGATCCATGCCGCCGCCTGCGTGGCGGGTGGTTTGGTAGCGCAGATACAAGTCATAGTGCTCTTGCGAGAAGCCCAGATTCATCACCCGCGCCTGTAGCAAGCGGTGCCGGCGTTGTGCCTGCCGTTGGCTCTTGTCGGCTTGGAAGGCACGTACCGGAATCCGCAGTGGCGTGCATGCGGTGCAGCCATCGCAATAGGGGCGGTAGGTGAATAAGCCGCTGCGGCGGAAACCTTTGGCCACCAAATCCGAGTAGGTGCTGGTGTCTATCAAGTGGCTGGGAGTGGCAACTTGAGAGCGCGCCTGCCGGTCTGGCAAGTAGCTGCACTCGTAAGGCGCAGTGGCGTAAAACTGCAGCGTGTGGATGGGGAGATCGGTCAAGTCTGTCATGGGCGATTCGTGCAGGCTGACTCCAAGATATCCCAGTATAGGGGCCTGAATTCCCAGTGCAGTGCCGGTTGGGTAACCGCGGCACTCAAGTAGTTTGCAAACGACTCCCGGGTGACGGGCCTCGCGCCCATGAATGCAAGGTGGGAGGTCACTTGCTGGCAATCGACCCACGCTACGTCTTGCGATAACAGCATTCCCACCAAAGCGGCCAGCGCGATTTTGGATGCATCTGTCTTCCGGCTGAACATGGATTCACCAAATACGGCATGCCCTATGCAAATGCAGTACAGGCCGCCTACCAGCGTGCCGTCTTGCCAGGTTTCAACGCTGTGGGCGTGGCCCATGCGATGGAGCTGTGCATAAGCGGCTTGCATCTCCGGTTGTATCCAAGTGCCCGTCTGCCCATCGCGAGGATTGCTGGCGCAGAGGGACATGACTTCGGCAAAGCGGGTGTCCACCCGGATTTCGCATTCGGAAGACGCTCGAAATTTACGGATAACGCGCTTGAGCGATTGGTGCAGCCTGAATTCACGGGTGTGCAAGGTCATGCGTGGGTCAGTGCTCCACCACAAAATGGGCTGCCCTTGGCTGTACCAAGGAAAAATGCCCCGTGAGTAGGCTTGGAGTAGGGTAGGCACGCTCAGGTCTGCACCAGCCGCCAGGAGCCCGGGAGCCTCCGTTTCGGCGCCCCAAGCTTGGGAAATTGCTGGAAATGCATCTCCCGGATCGAGCCAGGGCAAGGGGGGCGGACGGCTTGTCATGGAAGGCGTATCAAATTTAGCAGTGAGAGCCAAAATGGCTCATAAATCGGGTTAGAATACCAGCTGTCGGGGTGTAGCGCAGCCTGGTAGCGCATCTGCTTTGGGAGCAGAGGGTCGCGAGTTCGAATCCCGCCGCCCCGACCATTCTTTCAAAATCAAAGGCTCTAAAGTTGTACTGCTTTGGGGCCTTTGTTCTTTGTGCCCGTAGCTCAGTTGGATAGAGCAACAGCCTTCTAAGCTGTGGGTCGGGGGTTCGATCCCCTCCGGGCACGCCAACGGCTTTCCCTCAAACCGACAACGCCGCCACGGTCGTGTGCAATCCCAGCCAACGTTGGGCGGCCGATTGCAGGGCATTGGTATCCCCCGTGCTGTAAAAAATAGACGGTGAGCGCTCCGCTTCCGTAGCGTTGTGCAGTGCGTTTACGGCGTGCAGCAAGCGGCGGGTTTGGCGGGCAACAGGTGCGCCACCTTCCAGGTAGACCACCTCGTCCCCGGTTCCCTTGCGCAGAGCGTCCTCTGCAAACGGGTAGTGGGTACAACCCAGCACCAAGGTGTCCATTTGCTCTGGTTGGAGACCAAATGTGCCTATTGCGCTCGTGTATTCTGCGCAAGCAGCTCCTATTTTGATAGCATCAAACTGCTCGATGGCTGGTACCAACCCCGAGCAGGGCTGGAGCACAAACCGGGCTTGATCAGCCAGACTGGCCAGCAGGCGTTTGAATTTTTCACTTTGTAAGGTGCTGCGGGTCGCCATCACCCCGATCACCTTGGTTTTGCTGTGCGCTACGGCGGGTTTGAGCGCCGGCTCAATGCCGATGATGGGCAGCTCGCGATGGGCATCACGCAGGATATGAATCGCTGCCGCAGTGGCCGTGTTACAGGCTACGACCAGCGCTTTGATGTGGTGCTGGCGGAGCAGGTAGTCGGTAACCGCGTGGGATCTCTGGATGAGGTAGTCGTCATCCCGCTCACCGTAGGGCGCGTGGCCGCTATCGGCGACGTACACAAACTGCTCGTGTGGCAACTCGGCCATGAGCGCCCGCAGGACGCTCAGGCCACCGACGCCGCTATCGAACACCCCAATGGGGCGACTGCTCAGCTCCGCCAAGGCCTTAGCGCGACGTGACAGGAATGGATTTGAACTCGCCGGTAGCGATCCGCTTTTGCCATTCGGCCGGGCCGGTGATGTGGGCGCTGGTGCCACCGGCATCGACCGCCACGGTGACGGGCATGTCGACCACGTCGAATTCATAAATGGCTTCCATGCCCAGGTCTTCAAAGCCCACCACCTTGGCGTGCTTGATGGCCTTGGACACGAGGTAGGCTGCACCGCCGACTGCCATCAGGTAAGCACTTTGGTGCTTTTGGATGGCTTCAATGGCGACCGGGCCGCGCTCGGCCTTGCCGACCATGGCGATCAGGCCGGTTTGCGCCAACATCATTTCGGTAAAGCCGTCCATGCGTGTGGCGGTGGTGGGGCCCGCAGGGCCGACAGCCTCGCCGGCTACGGGGTCTACGGGGCCCACGTAGTAGATGACACGGTTGGTGAAGTCCACCGGCAGCTTTTCACCTTTGGCCAACATGCCCTGAATGCGCTTGTGCGCAGCGTCGCGGCCGGTCAGCATCTTGCCGTTGAGCAGCAGGGTCTGGCCGGGCTTCCAGCTGGCTACTTCAGCGGGGGTGAGCGTGTTCAGGTCTACGCGCTTGCTCTTCTGGGTGTCGGGGGTCCAGTTGACGTTGGGCCACAGATCCAAGCTTGGCGGGTCGATGTAGACAGGGCCGGAGCCATCGAGCACGAAGTGGGCGTGGCGGGTGGCTGCGCAGTTGGGAATCATGGCCACGGGCTTGCTGGCCGCGTGGGTGGGGTACATCTTGATCTTCACGTCCAGCACGGTGGTCAGGCCGCCCAGGCCTTGTGCGCCGATGCCCAGTGCGTTGACCTTTTCAAACAGCTCCAGACGCATTTTTTCGACGTTGTCCAGTTCGGCGCCCGAAGCCTGTTTGGCTTGCAGCTCGTACATATCCAAGTCGTCCATCAGGCTTTCCTTGGCCATGAGCACCGCCTTCTCAGCGGTGCCGCCGATGCCAATGCCCAGCATGCCGGGCGGGCACCAGCCTGCGCCCATGGTGGGCACGGTTTTCAGCACCCAGTCGACCACGCTGTCACCGGGGTTGAGCATGATCATCTTGCTTTTGTTCTCAGAGCCACCGCCCTTGGCCGCCACGGTGACTTCCACGGTGTTGCCGGGCACGATTTCGGTAAAGATCACGGCGGGGGTGTTGTCTTTTGTGTTTTTGCGCAGGAACTCGGGGTCGGCTACCACCGAGGCACGCAGGGTGTTGTCAGGGTGGTTGTAGCCCTGGCGCACACCCTCGTTGATCGCGTCGTCCAGCGAGCCGGTGAAGCCTTCCCAGCGCACATCCATGCCCACTTTCAGGAACACGTTGACGATGCCGGTGTCCTGGCAGATCGGGCGGTGGCCGGTGGCGCTCATTTTGCTGTTGGTCAGGATTTGCGCGATGGCGTCCTTGGCGGCGGCGCTTTGCTCGCGCTCGTAGGCGCGGGCCAAGTGCGCAATGTAGTCGGCGGGGTGGTAGTAGCTGATGTACTGCAGCGCTGCGGACACGGATTCAATCAGGTCGGCCTGGCGAATGGATGTGGTCATGGTCAATCTCTGTGGGGAGGTGAAAAGCGGGTAACGCGAACCGGTCGAGTTTAGCGAATGACTCCCACGCCAGCCTGACGCATGGCTTTGACATCCGTCAGTCAGTGATTTGTAAGTGCGTGGGTTAACCATGCGCGCAGTTTTTTAATAATTCCGAGGAGACAAACCCGTGAGCGCATCCAACTCTGCCATTGAGTCCGTCCTGGTTGAAAACCGGGTTTTTCCACCCAGCGAAGCAACAGTCAAAGCCGCACGTATTTCAGGCATGGAGGGCTACAACGCCCTGTGCGCAGAGGCTGACAAAGACTTTGAAGGCTTCTGGTCTCGCTTGGCCAAAGCCAATGTGGTGTGGAACAAGCCTTTTACCCGCACTCTGGATGAGTCCAACGCACCTTTCTATAAGTGGTTTGACGATGGTGAGTTGAATGCCTCTGCCAACTGCCTGGACAAGCACATCGGCACGCCCACTGAAAACAAGGTGGCGGTCATTTTCGAAGCGGATGACGGCACCGTTACCAAAACCACCTACAAAGAGCTGCTGGCCCGCGTGAGCCAGTTTGCCAATGCCTTGAAGGCCGATGGCATCAAAAAGGGCGACCGCGTGCTGGTCTATATGCCCATGACGCTGGAAGGCGTGATTGCCATGCAGGCTTGCGCCCGCATCGGCGCGACCCACAGCGTGGTGTTTGGTGGCTTCTCGGCCAAGGCCCTGCAAGAACGCATCATTGACGCAGGCGCGGTGGCAGTGATCACCAGCAACTACCAGATGCGCGGCGGCAAAGAGTTGCCCCTCAAAGCCATCGTGGACGAGGGCATCGCCATGGGCGGATGTGAGTCCATCAAAACGGTGTATGTGTTCCAACGCACCAAGACGGCTTGTAACATGGTGGCCGGACGCGACAAGACATTTGATGAAGCATTGGCTGGCAAAAGCACCGAGTGTGCCCCCGAGCCTGTAGGTGCGGAGCATCCCCTGTTCATCTTGTACACCTCGGGCTCCACCGGCAAACCCAAGGGCGTGCAGCACTCCACCGGCGGATACCTGCTGTGGGCCAAGCTCACCATGGACTGGACGTTTGACTTGAAGCCTGAAGACGTCTTCTGGTGCACGGCCGATATCGGCTGGATTACCGGCCACACCTACGTGGCCTACGGCCCCTTGGCCGCCGGCGCCACGCAGATCATTTTTGAGGGCGTGCCTACCTTCCCGAACGCGGGCCGTTTCTGGCAAATGATCGAGCGCCACAAGTGCAGCATCTTCTATACCGCGCCCACGGCTATCCGTTCGTTGATCAAGGCCGCGGAGGCTGATGCTGCAGTGCATCCGGATCGTTCTGACCTGTCCAGCCTGCGCATCTTGGGTTCGGTGGGTGAGCCCATCAACCCCGAAGCCTGGATGTGGTACTACAAAAACGTGGGCCATGAAAAGTGTCCCATCGTGGACACCTTCTGGCAAACCGAAACCGGTGGCCACATGATGAGCCCCATGCCCGGCGCAACCCCTCTGGTGCCCGGCAGTTGCACATTGCCCTTGCCAGGCATCATGGCCGCCATCGTGGACGAAAGTGGCAACGAAATGGCCAATGGCGCTGGTGGCATCTTGGTGGTGAAGCGCCCATGGCCCTCCATGATCCGTACGATCTGGAACGACCCTGAGCGCTTCAAGAAGAGCTACTTCCCTGAAGAGCTCAAAGGCTATTACCTGGCTGGTGACGGTGCAGTGCGTAGTGCGGACCGTGGCTACTTCCGCATCACCGGCCGTATTGACGATGTGCTCAACGTGTCGGGTCACCGCATGGGCACCATGGAAATTGAGTCTGCCTTGGTCGCAAAGTCCGATCTGGTGGCAGAGGCCGCGGTAGTGGGCCGTCCGGACGACCTGACGGGTGAAGCCATCTGCGCCTTTGTGGTGCTCAAGCGTTCCCGCCCCGAGGGTGACGAAGCCAAGGCTATTGCCAAAGAGTTGCGCGATTGGGTGGCCAAGGAAATCGGCCCGATTGCCAAGCCCAAGGACATCCGCTTCGGTGAGAACCTGCCCAAGACCCGCTCCGGCAAGATCATGCGCCGCTTGCTGCGCTCGCTGGCGAAGGGTGAGTCCATCACACAGGACACCAGCACGCTGGAAAACCCGGCTATCCTGGACCAGTTGGGCCAAGCCTACTGAACGTAACGAAGGTGGCCTGGCGCCACCTCTTGGGTTCAACAAAAAAGCCGCTGGATTCAGCGGCTTCTTTTATCGGTATGCGAAAGGCTCTAGTTGAGTGACAGCACCCAGCTCGCCAGCTTCTTGGCTTCGGCCTCATTGACTTGTGAGTTGGCGGGCATGTAAGCCGTGCCCCACACGCCGCTGCCACCTTTCATGATTTTGGTGGCGAGTCGGTCAGCCGCCGCTTTGTCACCCTTGTATTTGGCCGCCACATCCTTGAACGCTGGGCCCAAGACTTTTTTGTCGACCATGTGGCATGTCATGCAGTTTTTGGACGTTGCCAGTGCCTGGTCTGCCCAGGCCGCGGGTGCAGTGGCCAAAGCCAAGGTTGCCAGAGCGCGCAAAACAAAGGTGGTCATCGTGGGCTTTCGCAGTTTGGATACTATTGATACAACGAAATTGTAGTAACGCAGGTTGACCCCGGTATCTTCGGGGTTGCCGACTGGAGTGTGTTATGTATTTGCTAGGGCTCGGGATCGTATTGTTGGTGCTGAAGTACATGGAGATTGCGCCCGTGGTCGCATGGTCCTGGTGGACTGTGTTGGCGCCGTTCGGATTGGCAATGGCGTGGTGGGCGTGGGCAGATAGCTCGGGTTACACCAAGCGCAAGGCCATGGAGCGCGAGGATGCGCGCAAGAAAGCACGCATTGAACGCCAGAAAGAAGCCATGGGCATGCTCAGCAGCAAAAAGCGCCGTTGAGTGGCTGCGACATAATCCGAGCTGATTTTTTGTAACCCTCTTTCACAAGAACACACCATGCCAGCCTACCGTTCCAAGACCTCCACTGCCGGCCGCAATATGGCCGGCGCGCGCTCTTTGTGGCGTGCCACCGGCATGAAAGATGCCGACTTCAGCAAACCCATCATCGCGGTGGTCAACTCCTTTACCCAGTTCGTCCCCGGCCACGTGCACTTGAAGGACTTGGGTCAGTTGGTAGCGCGTGAGATTGAGGCTGCGGGCGGTGTGGCCAAAGAGTTCAACACCATTGCAGTGGACGATGGCATTGCGATGGGCCACGACGGCATGCTGTACTCGCTGCCCAGCCGCGACATCATTGCGGACAGCGTGGAATACATGGTCAATGCGCACTGTGCCGACGCCATGGTCTGCATCTCTAATTGCGACAAGATCACCCCCGGCATGTTGATGGCTGCCATGCGCCTGAACATCCCCGTGGTGTTTGTGTCCGGCGGCCCCATGGAGGCCGGCAAGGTCAAGTTGCTCAACCCCACCACGCAGAAGATCGAGTTCAAGAAGCTCGACCTGATCGACGCCATGGTGATGGCGGCTGACGACAAGGTGAGCGATGCCGACGTGGCCGAGGTGGAGCGTTCTGCCTGCCCCACCTGCGGCAGCTGCTCCGGCATGTTCACCGCCAACTCCATGAACTGCCTGACCGAAGCGCTGGGCTTGTCCTTGCCCGGCAACGGCACCGTGGTAGCTACGCATGCCGACCGCGAACAACTCTTCAAACGCGCAGGTAGCCTTGCCGTGGAGCTGTGCAAGCGCTACTACGAAGAAGAAGATAGCAGCATCCTGCCGCGTTCCATGGGCTTCAAAGCCTTTGAGAACGCGATTGCGCTGGACATCGCCATGGGCGGTTCCACCAACACCATTCTGCACATTTTGGCCATTGCTCAAGAGGCTGAAATCGACTTCACCATGGCCGACATCGACCGCATGTCCAAGATCGTGCCCCAGCTGTGCAAGGTCGCCCCCAACACCAACAAGTACCACATCGAAGACGTGCATCGCGCAGGCGGCATCATGGGCATTCTGGGTGAGCTGGACCGCGCAGGCCGCTTGCACACCGATGTGCCCACCGTGCACAGCAAGACCATGAAGGACGCGCTCGACCAGTGGGACATTGCCCGCAATCCATCGGACGCGGTCAAGACTTTCTACATGGCCGGCCCCGGGGGCATCCCTACCCAGGTGGCGTTCAGCCAGGCCGCACGCTGGCCCAGCCTGGACACCGACCGCGCAGAGGGTTGCATCCGTTCGGTAGATCACGCGTTCTCCCAGCAAGGTGGTTTGGCCGTGTTGGTCGGCAATATCGCCTTGAACGGTTGCGTTGTCAAAACAGCGGGTGTCGATGACAGTCTGCTGGTGTTTGAAGGCCCCGCCCACGTGGTGGAGTCGCAAGACGAAGCGGTGGAAAATATTCTGGCTGACAAGGTCAAGGCAGGCGACGTGGTCATCGTGCGTTACGAAGGCCCCAAGGGCGGCCCCGGCATGCAAGAGATGCTGTACCCCACCAGCTACATCAAGTCCAAGGGCTTGGGCAAGGCTTGCGCCCTGTTGACCGATGGCCGCTTCTCGGGTGGTACCTCAGGGCTGTCCATCGGCCACGCGTCTCCGGAGGCGGCAGCGGGTGGTGCCATTGGTTTGGTTCGCAATGGCGACCGCATCCGCATCGACATCCCCAACCGCTCCATCAATGTGCTGGTGTCCGACGAAGAGTTGGCCAAGCGTCGCGTGGAGCAGGACAAGCTGGGTTGGAAGCCCGCCCAACCCCGCCCCCGCAAGGTGTCTGCCGCGCTCAAGGCCTACGCCAAGCTGGTCATGTCGGCCGACAAGGGTGCGGTGCGCGACCTGTCTTTGCTCGACTAAACCCAACCACCCGGGGCCGCTAAAGGCTCCGGGTGCACTGCTCACTCCATGCTGATCCATCCCCAAATTGACCCGGTTGCTTTGGAGCTCGGGCCGGTCGCCGTGCACTGGTACGGGCTGACCTACCTCGTGGCCTTCGGGCTTTTTTTGTTTCTGGGATCCCGCAGACTGCGGCACGCGCCGTTCGCGGCAGTGCAGGGCACTGGAGCTTGGTCGTTCAAGGATGTGGAAGACATTCTCTTCCTGGGCGTATTGGGCGTAGTGCTCGGCGGGCGCATCGGGTACTGCCTGTTTTACAAGCCGGCGTATTACGCCACCCATCCGCTGGAAGTGTTTTTCGTCTGGCAGGGCGGCATGAGTTTTCATGGTGGCATGCTGGGCGTGATTGCGTCCATGGTGTGGTTTGCGGTGTCCCGCAACAAGCCCTTTTGGCAGGTGGCCGACTTTGTGGCGCCTTGCGTGCCTACCGGCCTGGCCTCCGGCCGGGTGGGTAACTTCATCAATGGCGAACTGTGGGGACGGGTCGCCGATGCGTCCTTGCCCTGGGCCATGTTGTTTCGTGATGGTGGCCCGTTGCCGCGGCACCCCTCGCAGATCTACCAATTCTTGCTCGAAGGGTTATTGCTGTTTGTGCTGCTGTGGTGGTATGCCCGCACGCCGCGCAAGCAGGGGCAGGTGGCGTCGGCCTTTTTGTTCGGTTACGGCGTATTCCGTTTCATTGCCGAGTTCTTCCGCGAGCCGGATGCGCACCTCTTGTGGCTGCAGCAGCAAACCGGCATGAGCATGGGCCAATGGCTGTGCGTGCCCATGATTGTGGGCGGCGCAGCCTTGTGGGCCTGGGCAGCCCGCCGCGCCCACTGACATTCAACAGAAATAGGGTTTCGCCCCAAGGGTAAATACGGGGCGAAAAAACACATCGGGTCCTTACCATTGTTTGTAATTACACGTAATTATGAAAAATTACGTGACACCGACAAACCCTGTGGAGCGCTACCGACCCCATGCGAGCCGTCCCCAATTCCTTGCACGACGACGTTGCCGACCGGCTGCGGTCCCGTATTTTTGAAGGGGCTCTGCATGCGGGTGCGTTTATCGACGAAGCCGCGCTGTGCACCGAATGGGCCATTTCCCGCACCCCCTTGCGGGAGGCACTCAAGGTGCTGGCGGCCGAGGGCCTGGTGCGCCATGAGCCCCGTCGCGGCAGTTTTGTCAGCGAGGTCACCGAGCAGGACTTGGACGAAATCTTCCCCGTGATTGCGATGCTCGAGGGGCGTTGCGCCTTTGAGGCCACCCGCAAGGCTACGGCAGCCGATATTGCGGCGCTGGATACTTTGCATGACAGCCTGCAGGCCCATGCGGCTGCGCGCCGCATCCCCGACTACTACGCCGCGAACTACAGCATCCATGAGGCCATCATCACGTTGGCGGACAACCGCTGGCTGGCCCAGGTGATTGCGGATTTGCGCAAGATCCTCAAGCTGGCCCGGCTGCAGCAGTTGCATGCTCCGGGCCGCCTGGAGCAGAGCCTGAGTGAGCACTTGGCCGTGTTTGCTGCCATCCGCGCGGGCGATGCCGATGCTGCTGATGCCGCCATGCGCAACCATTTGATGCGCCAGCGCGATGCCTTGCGGGAGCTGGCCCGCCACGGAAAGAGCAGGTTACTCGCATGACACAGGATTCCTGGATCAACCGGAATGTAGCCCGCCTGCTGCCGCGCAGTTTTAAGGAAAATACGGCTCTAGCGCCCGCAATGTCTGCGCAAGCAGCTCCTAAAAAAGGAGCAAACGATGCGACCGTTCCGGCGCCCAAGCGCACGGGGCCACGCAGCACCCGCGAGCGCCTGCAGGCCACCTTGCGCCAAGGGGATGAGGCGCTCTCGCCCCGCGTGTTGCGCCGCATCCTGCAGGAGTTGCAGGCCGTCATCGATGAGCGCGTCAGTGAGGTTGAAGGCGGGCGCCGCGCCGCGGCCCTGATGGCTTGGTACGCCGGTGCCACACCCGCCCGGCGGCTGGACCTGTGGTTGCTGATGAGCGAAATGTTTGTCGCCGACCCGGTCAAGGCCCAGGCCGCCCAAGCCAAGTTTGCGGCCGCCTTGGGCACGCCGGACGAGGCAGCCGCCGAGGTGCACTACCGCCGCGCCACTGTCTCTCCACGCCGGCGCCTCTTGCAGCGCTTTAGTGCAGACGCCACCGGCATTCGCTTTCTGGTCAACCTGCGGGCAGAGATGCAGTCTGCCGTCAAAACCGACAAGCGTTTGCAGGCGCTGGACGTGGAGATGGAATACATGTTCTCCACCTGGTTTGACGTGGGCTTTCTGGAGCTGCGTCGCATCAGCTGGGATTCGCCGGCCTCGCTGGTGGAAAAGCTCATCAAGTACGAAGCGGTGCACGACATCAAAAGCTGGGCTGATGTGAAAAACCGCTTGGACTCGGACCGCCGCTGCTACGGCTTCTTCCACCCCCGCTTGCCGGATGAGCCCCTGATTTTTGTGGAAGTGGCGTTGGTGGATGCGCTCACCGATTGCATCACGCCGCTCTTGGACGAATCCGCCGACGCAGCTGATCTGAACGCTGCCACGACGGCCATCTTTTACTCCATCAGCAACACCCAGGACGGACTGCGTGGCGTGAGCTTCGGGGACTCGCTGATCAAGCGGGTGGTCGAAACCCTCAAGGCCGAGTTCCCCCAGCTCAAGACCTTTGCCACGCTCTCGCCCATCCCCGGCTTCCGCAGCTGGTTGCAGAAGAACGCAACGGCCCAGCTCGAGCAGTTGGACGACAAAGCCCGCGAAGAGCTGGGCCGCGCCGCAGGCTTTGAGCCGGTCACGGCAGCGCACTTTCTGGCGGCGGCGGAATCGCCCCTGTCCCTCAAGGCCGGTTCACCGGTACAGCAGATGCTGCTGCGCTGCGCGGCGCAGTATCTTGGCCGGGAGACTGTGCATGGCAAGCCCTTGGACCCGGTGGCGCGCTTTCACTTGGGCAATGGCGCGCGGGTGGAGCGGCTGAACTGGGCGGGTGATCCGTCGCCCAAAGGCATCAAGCAGTCTTACGGGCTGATGGTGAATTACCTCTACGACCTCAAGCGCTTGGACAAGCACCGCGAAGGGCTGGCCAGTGGCCGCATTCCGGTGGCCAGTGCGGTGAGCCATTTGTTTTTTTAGTGTGCATACAACGGTTCTTCCAACAATACCAACAGGAGACAAACATGGTGAATGACAACACGCTTTTTCCACCCTCACGGGATGCCGCCCTGAGCCGCCGGCGTTTGCTGGGCGCAGGTTCCGCGGCTGCGGCCGCCTGGGCGCTGGCACCGGCAGGCGCACTGGCGCAGGCCAAGTGGCCCGCCAAGCCGGTGACGCTGGTGGTGCCGTTTCCGGCGGGTGGGGGCACGGATGCGTTTGCGCGCCCCATGTCGGCCCAATTCGCCAAGCTCACAGGTACCCAGCTGGTGATCGACAACCGCGGCGGAGCAGGCGGCACGTTGGGCGCCAGCATTGCGGCCAAGGCGCAGCCGGATGGCTACACCCTGTTCATGGGGGCGGTACACCACGCGATTGCGCCCAGCATGTATCCCAAGCTGGACTACGACATTGAGAAAGACTTCATCCCCCTCGCGCTGGTGGCCAACGTGCCCCAGGTGCTGGTGGTGAACCCCAAAAATGTGCTCGGCGACTTCAAGGCTTTTCTGGCCCAGGTGAAAGCCAACCCCGGCAAGATGAATTACGGCTCTGCCGGCGGTGGCACCTCCCACCACTTGGCGGGCGAGCTCTTCAAGCAGCAAACGGGCACCTTCATCACCCACATTCCCTACCGCGGTGCCGGTCCGGCCTTGCAGGATTTGATGGCCGGTAGCGTGGACATGATGTTTGACGGGCTGGGTTCATCCGCCAACCACATCAAGGGCGGGCGCATCAAGGCGCTGATGGTGTCCGGCACCAAGCGCAGCCCCGCTTTCCCGGATGTGCCTTGTGCCGCTGAGTTGGGCTTGCCCAACTACACCGTGACCACCTGGTACGGCCTGTGGGCCCCCAAGGGCACGCCCGCCGATGTGCAGGCGCGCGTGGTCGAAGAGGTGAACCGCCTGGCCGGTGCTGACGACATCAAGACGGCCTGGGCCAACAACGGTGCGGAATTCGGCAAACTCACGCCTTCGCAGTTCGGCGGCTTTGTGAACGCGGAAATCAAGCGCTGGGCGGCGGTGGTCAAGGCCTCCGGCGCCAAACTCGACTAAGGAGCGACATGGCGGGTGGTATTGCAATCGAGCGGGATGCTTTCGGCACCCCGGGCGTCTGGCACCTGACCTTGACCCACACGGGCAAGTTCAACGCCATGTCCCGTAGCATGTGGGCGGAGCTGAAGGCGGTGTTTACCACTGTGCAGCAGGACGCCCGCGTGCGCTGCGTGCTGCTGCAGGGTGACCAAGGGCACTTCTGTGCCGGTGGCGACATTGCCGAGTACCCGGCCTTTCGCTTTGACGAGGCGCAGCTGCGCCACTTCCATGAGCAAGAGGTGTGGGGCGGCTTGCAGGCCATGCTGGATTGCGATGTGCCCATCCTTGCGCGCATTGAGGGCAACTGCATGGGCGCGGGCATGGAAATCGCCAGTTGCTGCGACCTGCGCCTGGCGGCCGACAACGCCCGCTTCGGTGCACCGATTGCGCGGCTGGGCTTCCCCATGGCGCCGCGGGAGGCTGCACTGGTGGGGCAGCTGGCGGGTGCCACCGTAGCCCGCGCCATGCTGCTGGCTGCCGAGGTGTTTGATGCGGCGGCCATGCAGAGCCACGGCTTTTTGACCCGCGTGCACACGCCCGACACGCTGGGCGATGCCTGCCGTGATGTAGCCGTGCGCATCGCCGGTTTGGCGCCACAGGCGGCCCGCTTGAACAAGCAAACACTTCGGGCATTTAATCGGCCTGTAGCGCTCGTGGAATATGCGCAAGAAGCTCCTGATTTCATAGCAAATGCACAGCCGGGCGCTGGCAACAACCCCTACGCCTATGCCGACTCCGCCGAGCACCGCGAGGGCATAGCGGCCTTTCTGGCCAAGCGCAGCCCGGTGTTTTAGGCGCGCTAACTGCATGGGCGGGCCGACGGTGCTGCGCTAGACCCAGCGTATTTTTTTGCATTCAACAGATGTGTGAAGAGCCTTTATGACCACAACTACCTCTGCGATGGACCACAACCTTTTCACCGCACTGCGCGCTGCCTTTCCAGCAGATTTGGACAGCACGGCCGTCGAAACGGACAGCGGCTTGCACTATTCCTGGCGCGACCTGGACGAGGCCACCGCCATGCTGGCTAATCTGTTCGCCTTTTTGGACCTGCCGGCCGGCACCCGCGTGGCGGTGCAGGTGGACAAATCGGTGGAAGCACTGGTGCTGTACCTGGCCACGCTGCGGGCGGGGCTGGTGTACCTGCCGCTCAACACGGCTTACCAGAGTGCCGAGATGGAGTATTTCATTGGCGACGCCAAGCCGGCGGTACTGGTGTGCGCCGGCCGCAACTTCGGTTGGCTGAGCAAAATGGCGTTTCTGGCCGGCACGCAGTATGTGTTTTCGCTCAATGACGACCGCACCGGCACGTTGCTGGAGCGGGCGTCCACCTTTGCGCGTACCCACACGCCGGTGCCGCGCGCTGCCAACGATCTGGCCGCCATCATCTACACCAGCGGTACCACGGGGCGCAGCAAGGGAGCCATGCTGAGCCATGGCAATCTGCTCAGCAACGCCCGTGTCCTGCAAAAGTATTGGGATTGGAAAGCAGGCGATGTGCTGATCCACGCGCTGCCCATCTTCCATGTGCATGGCTTGTTTGTGGCCATCCACGGCGCGCTGATCAATGGCAGCAAGATGCTGTGGTGCGCCAAGTTCGAGCCGCAAACGACCTTGCGCATGATGGCCCGGGCCACGGTGTTCATGGGGGTGCCCACGCTGTATGTGCGCTTGTTGGCCGAGGCGGGGCTCAATATCCAGTCCACCCGGAACATGCGCCTTTTTATCTCTGGCTCTGCGCCCATGCTGGTGGACACGCACCGCCAGTGGCAGGAGCGCACCGGCCACACGATTCTGGAGCGCTACGGTATGTCCGAAACCGTGATGCTCACCTCCAACCCCTGCAAACCCACGGATGGCGAGCGGGTGGTGGGCACGGTGGGGCAGCCGCTGCCGGGCGTGCAACTGCGGGTGCGCGACGAGGCCGGCCATGACGCCAAGGCGGGTGATACGGGTGGCATTGAAGTCAAAGGGCCCAATGTGTTTCAGGGCTACTGGCAGATGCCTGAAAAAACCGCGCAGGAGTTCACCGCCGATGGTTTTTTCAAGACCGGCGACGTGGGCCATGTCGACGCCAAGGGCTATGTGACCATCGTCGGCCGCAGCAAGGACCTGATCATCAGTGGCGGCTACAACGTCTACCCGGCCGAGATTGAGGGCTACATCAACAATCTGCCGGGCGTGGACGAGAGCGCCGTGGTGGGTGTGCCGGATGCTGATTTTGGTGAAGTGGGCGTGGCCGTGGTGGTGCCCAAAGCGGGCCACCAGGTGGATGGCGCGCAGGTAGTAGCCACCCTCAAAGGCATGCTGGCCAACTTCAAAGTACCCAAGCGTTGCGTGGTGGTGGAGGCACTGCCTCGCAACGCCATGGGCAAGGTGCAGAAAAACTTGTTGCGGGAGCAGTACCAAAAGCCTTAATATTTGGTAAAATTGTTAAGTGTGAGATATATGTCAATTTCTTAGCGCTTAACACTAAACCCCCGTATCATGGACGTAGACCTTTTCTTCGAACCGTGTCCCCTTGCGACCATGATCCACCCTCACTCTCCTGACGCGGCATGACAGTGGCAAAAAGCTCCTTGCACCACCCCTTGCTCGTCAGCCAGGTGCAGCGTACTTTGGGCCTGGACCCCAACGGCTGGGCGCAAGCCCAGCGCGAACTGCAGCAGCTGGCCGATTTTGGCGGGCTGTCTCCCGCAGCCACCCAAGCCCTACGCGGGCTGGGCGGCTTGGTGTGGGAGGTGCAGCAGGCCTATTCCCGCAGCGATGATGATTTGGAGCGCAAGAGCCAGAGCCTGGCCCTGAGCTCAGAAGACCTCAGCACCAGCGACACCCGCCTGCGCGACGAATTGGCCAGCCGCACCCGCGCCATGGAGTCTTTGCGCAGCACGGCCGCCGCCCTTATGGCCGAGGTGGACCCCGACCACCCCCCGCTGCTGGACGACAACCTGGAGAGCCTCTCCGCGCTCATGAGCAACCTGGTGCGCCAGAAAGAGGACAGCCAGAAGGATTTGCACGCCGCCCTGACCGATCTGGCCAATCAGAAATTCGCCCTGGACCAGCACGCCATCGTCAGCATGACCAATGCGGCGGGCGACATCATGTATGCCAATGACAAGTTTTGCCAGCTCAGTGGCTACACGCGCGCCGAGCTGCTGGGGCAGAACCACCGCCTGATCAACTCGGGCCGGCAAGACAAGGTGTACTTTGCCAACCTGTGGGCGGTGATCAGCTCTGGCAAGGTGTGGCGCGGCGAGATTTGCAACCGTGCCAAGGCCGGCCACTTTTACTGGGTGGATGCCACCATCGTTCCGCTGCGCGATGAGTCGGGCAAGCCCAATATGTACATTGCCATCCGCACCGACATCACGGCGCGCAAGCGGATGGAGGTCAACATCAAGGCCGCAGAGGCCCGCCTGCGCCACATCACCAATACCTTGCCGGGCGTGGTGTTTCAGGTGCAGGTGCGCGGGCAGGAGATGCGCTACACCTTTGTGAGCGACCGGGTGATGGAAGTGCGTGGCTTCAGCCCGGAGGCGCTGGCGCAAGATCCCACGATTGCCTCCCGGCAGGTGCTGCCCGAAGATCTGCCCACGGTGTTGGCCGGTATCCAGGCCGCCGCCCAGCGCCGTGAGGCATGGCGGGGGGAGTACCGCATCCGCACGCCGGACAATGCCATCCGCTGGATACGCACCGAGATCAACCCTGAAGCCGATGCGGTGCAGGAAGGCACGACGGTGTTCACCGGCATTTGGCAGGACGTGACGCAGTTCAAAGAGGCCGATGAGCGCTTGCACGAGGTCACGCAGCGCATTCCGGTTGCGGTCTTCCAGTACCGCCTCGGGGCCGATGGCAGCCTGCATATTCCATTTGTGAGCCACGCGATTGAGACGATGACAGGCGCCAGCGTAGAGGCCGTCACCGCGAACTCGGATGTGTTTGTGCAAAGCATTCACCCCGAGGACCGGGCCGCCGTGATGCAGCTGATTGCCGAGGCGGCCATGACTCTGAGCGCCCCGAGCCTGGATTTCCGGTTGATGAATGCCGACACCATGGAGATTTGCTGGGTGCATGGCGAATCGCAGCCGCGCACGCTGGCCAACGGGCAGGTGGTGTGGAATGGTTACCTCACCGACATCACCCAGTCGCGCTACTTCTCGCAGGAATTGCAAAAGGCCAAAGATGCCGCCGAGGCGGCCAACCGCGCCAAGTCGGACTTCCTGGCCAATATGAGTCACGAAATCCGCACCCCCATGAACGGGGTGCTGGGCATGACTGAGCTGTTGCTGGACACCACCCTGGACGAAGAGCAGCAGGAGTACCTCAATATCGTCAAAACCTCGTCCGAGGCTTTGCTGCGGGTGATCAACGACATTCTGGATTTCTCCAAGATCGAGGCCGGCAAGATGGACATTGAGTCCATCCCCTTCAACCTGGAGCGCACGATTGCCGACACGCTCAAAACCGTGGCCCTGCGTGCCCACGACAAGGGCCTGGAGCTGGTGTGGGATGTGGCGCCCGATGTGCCGCGCGCCTTGATCGGCGACCCCGGGCGGGTGCGCCAGGTGTTGGTCAATATTCTGGGCAATGCGATCAAGTTCACCGAGCGGGGCGAGGTGGTGCTGCGCGTCACGCAAGACAAAGATGCAGATGGCCGCGCCCTGTTGCACCTGGCTATCAGTGACACCGGTATCGGTATTCCGGCCGACAAGCTGGGCACCATTTTTGATGCGTTTTCGCAGGAAGACAGCTCCACCACCCGCAAGTACGGCGGCACTGGCCTGGGTCTGACCATTTGCGCGCGCTTGGTGCAGGGTATGGGCGGCTCCATCTGGGTAGAGAGCACCCCGGGCGAGGGCAGCGTCTTCCACTTCACTACCAGCTTGGTGCGGGATGTAGCCGCGCCGGTGGAGTCGCACGCCATGGTGCGGTTTGAAGGCTTGCACGTGTTGGTGGTGGATGACAACAAGATCAACCGCGATGTGCTGTCGGGCCTGCTGCATTCGCTGGGTGCCCGCAGCACCGAGGCTGCAGGCGGGCAGGCCGCGCTCGATTGGCTGCAAGCCCGCTGCCAGGTCGCGCCCGCGGTGCCTCCGTGTGATTTGATTTTGCTGGACGGCCAGATGCCCGGCATGGACGGCTTCACCACAGCGGCGCAGATGCGCGAGCTGGGTTGCTGCAGCGGGGTGCCCTTGGTGCTGTTGTCGTCTGCGGGCATGAAGGGCGACGGCCAGCGCTCCCGTGACATCGGCATTGCCGGCTACCTCTCCAAGCCGATTGCGCGCGACGAGCTGGTGCAAATGCTCTCGCAGGTCCTGCACAGCCACAAGCTCCGGCCCGAGGTGCTGGTGACGCGCCACTCCATCCGCGATACGCACCCCATGCTGCAGGTGCTGCTGGTGGAAGACCACGCCATCAACCAGAAACTCGCCATCGCTTTGCTGGAGCGCTGGGGCCATCAGGTGGATGTGGCCGCCAACGGCCAGATCGCCCTCGACATGCTGGCACAGCGCACCTATGACGTGGTGCTCATGGACATGATGATGCCGGTGATGGATGGCTTGGAGGCCACGCGCCGCATCCGGGCGGGCGAGCAGGGGCGGCGCGTTCCCATCATCGCCATGACGGCGAATGCCATGGAGTCCGACCGCCAGGAGTGCATGGCGGCGGGCATGGACGACTATGTGTCCAAACCCATCAAGTCCGAGGAATTGCAGCACAAGCTGCTGCAACTCGCGATTGCGGGGGAGCAAAGCCCGGTGAGCGTGCGCCTTCCGCTGGTGCCCTCGCTGCCCGACGTGCCCACCAACTGGTTTGATTACGCCGCCGCGCTCGCCGGTGCCGATGAAGAAATGGTGGGCATTGTGGCCGGCGCATTCCTCGCGCAGTGGCCCAAAGACATGGCGCGCCTGCGCGCGGCGTTGGCGGCCGCCGACTTTGAGGGGGTGCTGCACGTGTCCCATGCGCTCAAGGGCACCCTGGCCATGTTTGGTGCGCAGCCGGCGAGCCTGCTGGCGCACCGCATCGAAGCGCGGGCGCAAGCGGCTGACGCAGCCGGCATCACCGAGATGGTGGAGCCCCTGATCCAAGAAATACAAGCCCTCGAAGTGGTGCTGCGCGGTCAAGCGCACACTGCCAGTGGCCAGATATAAAGCGATACTGAGGGCATGCAGCAAGTACTCATCATCGATGACACCGAGATCAACCTGATCCTTTTCGGCGCATTGATCAAAAAACTCGACGACTGCGAGAGCCAGTGCTTTGGCAACCCGCTCGATGGCTTGGCGTGGGCGGCAACCCATGCGCCGGATTTGGTGATCGTGGATTACATGATGCCGGGCATCGACGGGCTGGAGTTCATCCAGCGCTTCCGGGTGCTGCCGGGTTGCGCGGATGTGCCGATTTTGATGATCACCGCCAATGACCAGAAGCAGGTGCGCTACCGGGCGCTGGACTCGGGCGCGAACGACTTTCTGGCCAAGCCGGTCGACAAGGTGGAGTTTCTGGCGCGTGCCAAAAACATGCTGCACCTGAGCAACGCCCGCCGCAAGTTGGCCGACCACGCCGCCTGGCTGGCCGATGAGGTGCGCAAGGCCACCGAAGTGATTTTGCAGCGCGAGCGCGATACCGTGTTCCGGCTTTGCAAGGCGGCAGAGTACCGCGACCCGGAAACCGGCGCCCACATTCTGCGCATGGCCCACTACTCGCAGTTGATTGCCCGGAACTTGGGCCTCTCGGTGGAAGACCAAGAGCTACTGCTAGAAGCCGCGCCCATGCACGACATTGGCAAGGTGGGCATCAGCGACAACATTTTGCTCAAGCCGGGCCGTCTGGACGAGGCGGAGTTCGAAGTCATGAAGCAGCACGCCGCCTTTGGCTACGAGCTGTTGAAGAACAGCACCTCGCGCGTGCTGCAGGCCGGTGCCGAAATTGCGCTGGGCCACCATGAAAAGTTCGATGGCAGCGGCTATCCGAACGGGCTGGCCGGCGAGGCCATTCCCATCTTCAGCCGCATCGTCGCGGTGGCAGATGTGTTTGACGCGCTCACCTCCGAGCGTCCCTACAAAAAAGCTTGGACGCTGGAAGAAGCCGTGGACTTCCTGAACGCGGGCGCCGGAAGCCATTTCGACCCGCAGTGCGTTCAAGCGTTCTTGAACGCATTTGACGACGTGCTGGCCATCCGCGACCGCTACCAGGAAGAATGAGCAACTTCCCGTGTAGTTCCTGATGCTCCTTTTTTAGGAGCTTCCCGCGCAGGATTGGCGGACGCTAGAGGCCAATTTACTTCAAAATCAGCACGGGAATGTTGGCGTGGGTCAGCACGTGCTGGGTTTCGCTGCCCAGTAGCAGGCGTTTGATGCCGCGGCGCCCGTGGGATGCCATGACGATCAGGTCGCAATTTTGCTTTTTGATGGCTGCAAGCACCGCGTCGGACACCACATCCGAGCGCACCACTACCGCCTTGGTTTTGATGCCCTTGGCCTCTGCCGTTTTCTTGATGCCGTCCACCACCTTTTGGGCTGCGTCGCTCCAGGCTTTTTCCACCTGCTTCACATCGTCACCGGCCAAGGCGATGCCGCCTTCAAAATAGGTTTGCGGGTAGCGGGGCACCACTTGCAGGGCGACGAGTTCGGCCTTGCACAGGCTGGCGAGCGCGATCGCGCTGGACACGGCCTTGTTAGAGAGCTTGCTGCCGTCGGTGGTGACAAGAATGCGTTGGTACATGCTATGGCTCCTGTTGAGTGAATAGGGCTGAATGAACCGCTAGGTTACGCCTACCTTCCCTGCTAGACTTGATTTGCATCAAGCTTTGATCTGCAGGCTGGACGGAAAATCCCACTCCATGATTGCCACGCCCATCGACAGTGCCATTGAGTCCCTACCGGAGCCGGGTGCGTTGTCCGTGGTGGACGATCCGGTGGAGTGGAGTGCGTTCAGCCGGCAAGACCCGCACACGCCCGCGCAGTGGGAATCCAATGTGGTGATTGAGGGCATGCACTGCGCGGCCTGCTCCATCACGGTGGAGGAGGCGCTGCGCCAGGTCCCCGGCGTGCTGGGTGCGCGGGTGAGCGCGGCCAGCCAGCGGGCGCAAGTGCAATGGTCGGCAGACGCGGTGCTGCCTTCGCAATGGATGCAGGCAGTGCAGGCCGCAGGCTACCGTGCGGTGCCGGCCAACGATGCGTTTGCCTCGGAGCGGCGCAAAGCCGAATCCCGCAAGGCGCTGTGGCAATGGCTGGTAGCGGGACTGTGCATGATGCAGGTCATGATGTACGCATGGCCCGCCTACCAGGCCCGCCCCGGCGATTTGAGCGGTGAGTACGAGCAGTTGCTCCGCTGGGCGTCTTGGGTGCTGACGCTGCCGGTCATTCTTTTTTCGTGTGGGCCGTTTTTTCGCAAAGCGTGGTCGGATGTGGTGCATGCACGTGTCAGCATGGACTTGCCGGTGGCGCTGGGCATGTTGATTACCTTTGCAGCGAGCACGGCCGGCACCTTTGACCCGCAGGGCATTTTTGGCCGCGAGGTGTATTTCGACTCCCTCACCATGTTCGTGTTCTTTTTGCTCACCGGGCGATGGCTGGAGTTGCGCCTGCGCGACCGCACCGCTGGCGCCTTGGAAGCGCTCATGAACCGCATGCCCGAGAGCGTGCAGCGCCGCAAAGCGGACGGCAGCTTTGAGCCGATTGCGGTGCGCCGCTTGCAAGTGGGCGATGTGATGCAGGTTCGCGCCGGCGAGGCGTTTGCCGCAGACGGTGTGCTGGAGCAGGGCAGCACCATGGTGGATGAGTCGCTGCTGACAGGCGAGTCCCGCCCGCTTGCGCGCGGCGTGGGAGATGCGGTGGTGGCGGGGAGCCACAACCTGTCTGGCACGGTGCTGGTGCGGGTGCAAACGGTGGGCGAGGCTACCCGCTTTGCCCAGATTCTGGCGCTGATGGAGAGCGCCTCGACGACCAAACCTGCCAGCGCTCTGCTCGCGGACAGATTAGCCAAACCGTTTTTGATCGCGGTGCTGTTCGCGTCATTGGCCGCAGGCGTGTGGTGGTGGTCTACCGATCCGGGTCATGCCCTGATGGTGGCGGTGGCGGTGCTGGTAGTGACGTGCCCATGTGCGCTCTCGCTGGCCACGCCGGCTGCCATGCTGGCCGCTGCGGGGAACTTGGCCCGCAGGGGTCTGCTGGTGCGCCGCTTGCCCGCGCTCGAATCCCTGGCGACGGCGGATACGGTGGTTTTTGACAAAACCGGAACCCTCACGCGCGATGCCATGGTGTTGCGGACGGTGCATTCCCGTGTGGGCATGGATCGCCGCCAGGCCCTGGCCTGCGCAGCGGGGCTGGCGGCCCAGTCCTTGCACCCGGTGTCGCGGGCGCTGGTGCGCTCTGCCGAGCTGGAGGCGATCACGCCGTGGCAAATGGATGCGGTGGCTGAAGAAGCAGGGCAGGGCGTACGCAGCACCTTGGCCGTGCGCGCTGCTGACCGGGCGGGGGTGCAGGGCATTTGTCGCCTGGGGACGGCAGCTTTTTGCGGTTTGGCATCGGGCGGCACCCCCGGCTCAACGGACGATGGCCTGGTTGTGCACCTGAGTGATGCCGGCGGCTGGTTGGCCACCTTCCATTTGCAAGAAGAGTTGCGCGATGACGCTTTGGAGGTGGTCAGCAGCTTGCAGGCCATGGGCGTGGGCGTACACCTGCTGTCCGGGGACCGGCTGGAGGCAGTGCGCACCATGGCGCAGCGCGCCGGAATTGCCCATTTTCGGGGTGCCTGTTCCCCGGCAGACAAGTTGGCCTACATGCAGGATTTGCAGGCCCAGGGGCGTGTGGTGGTCATGGTGGGCGATGGGCTGAATGACGGCCCCGTGTTGGCCGGTGCCCATGTGTCGTTTGCCTTTGGCCGCGCGGTGCCGATCGCCCAGTCCCGCTCTGATTTTGTGGCCTTGGGCGACCAGCTCGGTAGCGTGGTCCTTGCGTGGCAGTTGGCACGCAAAACCATGCGGGTGGTTCGCCAGAACCTGTCGTGGGCACTGGCCTACAACCTGGCTTGCATTCCGCTGGCGGTGGCGGGGTATTTGCCCGCCTGGTTGGCTGGTTTGGGCATGGCGGCCAGCTCGCTGCTGGTGGTGGGTAATGCGCTGCGTTTGTCGGCGCGCACTGCGCAGGTGCGGACTGGCACATTGCCTGCGTATCCTATTTCTTTGCATCAGGAGGCTTGATGGACATTTTGTACCTGTTGATTCCCTTATCGGTTGTGCTGGTGTTCTTCATTCTGGGAGGCCTGTGGTGGGCCATCGACCGGGGGCAGTTTGAAGATATTGAGTCCGAAGGTGAACGCATCTTGCGTGAACCGTAAAAAAGTTCCCTCGTTTTTCTTGCCGGTTGATATGGGTCAACCCAGTTTTTCAAACCCCGGCAGACACTCGCTTTGAAGTAATCCAAGAAGAGGTAAATATGGCATTTCCAAATCAGCAGGCGACGGTGTACAACGATACCGTTGTGCGCCAGTTCGCCATCATGACCGTGGTCTGGGGAGTGGTCGGCATGTTGGTAGGCGTGATCATCGCCGCCCAGCTCGCCTGGCCCGAACTCAACTTCGGCATTCCCTGGCTGTCCTACGGGCGCTTGCGGCCGCTGCACACCAATGCAGTGATTTTTGCGTTTGGTGGCTGCGGCCTGTTTGCCTCCGCCTATTACGTGGTGCAGCGCACCTGCCAGGTTCGCCTGTTTGGCGACAAGCTGGCGGCCTTCACCTTCTGGGGCTGGCAGCTGGTGATTCTGGCCGCTGCCATCTCCCTGCCGCTGGGCTACACCCAGGGCAAGGAATACGCCGAGTTGGAGTGGCCGATTGACATCCTTATCACGCTGGTCTGGGTGTCGTTTGCGGTAGTGTTCTTCGGTACTGTGGGCACACGCAAGGTCAAGCACATCTATGTGGCCAACTGGTTCTTCGGTGCCTTCATCCTGGCCGTGGCCATCCTGCACCTGGTCAACAGTGCAGCCATTCCAGCAGGCTGGATGAAGAGCTACTCGGCCTATGCCGGTGTGCAAGATGCCATGGTGCAATGGTGGTACGGCCACAACGCGGTGGGCTTCTTCCTGACCGCAGGCTTCCTGGGCATGATGTACTACTTCATCCCCAAGCAGGCAGGCCGCCCTGTATACAGCTACCGCTTGTCCATCGTCCACTTCTGGGCGCTGATCTTCACCTACATGTGGGCCGGCCCTCACCACTTGCACTACACCGCTTTGCCTGACTGGACCCAGTCCGTCGGTATGGTGTTCTCCCTGATTTTGTTGGCACCCAGCTGGGGCGGCATGATCAACGGCATCATGACCCTGTCGGGCGCATGGCACAAACTGCGTGACGACCCCATCCTGCGCTTCCTGATCGTGTCCTTGTCCTTCTACGGCATGTCCACGTTTGAAGGCCCCATGATGTCTATCAAGACCGTGAACGCCTTGAGCCACTACACCGACTGGACCGTGGGCCACGTGCACTCCGGCGCCTTGGGCTGGGTGGGCTTGGTGACCATGGGTTCCATGTACTACCTGATTCCCCGCCTGTTTGGCCAGAAGCAGATGTTCAGCGTCAAAGCCATTGAGCTGCACTTCTGGGTCGCCACCATCGGTATCGTGATTTACATCGCCGCGATGTGGATTGCCGGTGTGATGCAAGGCCTGATGTGGCGCGCCATCAACCCCGACGGCACTTTGACTTACACCTTTGTGGAGTCGGTGAAGGCGACCTATCCCTTCTATGTGTTGCGTCTCCTCGGTGGTTTGTTGTACCTGAGCGGCATGTTGATCATGCTGTGGAACACCCTGAAAACCGCTACCGCCGGCCGCGCCAGCAGCGTCACCATTCCCGCCGCTGCGGCTCACGCTTAAGAGGTACTCACCATGGCAAACGAAAAAAGTACATCCGGTCTCTCGCACGAGAAAATTGAAACCAGCAACTTTCTGATGATTGTGCTGATCCTGCTGGTGCTGCTCGCAGGCGGTATGGTGGAAATTGTTCCGCTGTTCTTCCAAAAGTCCACCACGGAGCCGATCAAGGGCATTCAGCCCTACACAGCACTGCAGGTTGCAGGTCGCGACGTGTATATCCGCGAAGGTTGCTACAACTGCCACTCGCAGATGATCCGCCCCTTCCGCGCCGAAACACTGCGCTACGGCCACTACTCGGTGGCGGGCGAGTCGGTGTATGACCACCCCTTCCAATGGGGTAGCAAGCGCACTGGTCCCGATCTGGCCCGCGTGGGCGGCAAGTACAGCGATGAATGGCACCGCATCCACTTGACCAACCCGCGTGACGTAGTGCCCGAGTCCAACATGCCGGCCTACCCCTGGTTGGAGAAAAACCTGGTGGACGCCGAGAGCCTGCCCACTCACATGCGTGCTCTGCGTACCGTGGGTGTGCCTTACACCGATGAGCAGATCGCCAAGGCCAGTGAAGAAGTCAAGGGCAAAACCGAGCTGGAAGCCACGATTGCTTACTTGCAGGCGCTTGGCCTGGCACTGAAATAAGCCCGGGAGTTCACCATGGACATGGATATCAACACCCTGCGGTCTGCGACCACTTTGGTCAGCTTTCTGGTCTTTATCGCCATCGTGTGCTGGGCTTGGTCCAAGCGCAGATCGGGTGATTTTCAAGAAGCTGCGAACCTGCCCTTTGAGCAGGATTGACCCCGCATAAGGAAAAAAAATGAGCGACTTTACAAGTAACTTCTGGTCGATCTACGTGGCCGCCGTCACGGTGATCGGCATCGTGGCTTGCCTGTTCCTGTTGTGGTTCAGCGGCAAGGCCAAGGCCATGACCGCCCATGACAACACGACCGGCCATGTGTGGGACGGCGATCTGCGCGAGATGAACAACCCCTTGCCCCGCTGGTGGGTGGGTTTGTTTGTGATCACCATCGTGTTCTCGATTTTGTACCTGGCAATCTACCCCGGTTTGGGCAACTTCGCCGGCAAGCTGGGTTGGACATCGCAAGGCCAGTTCGAGGCGGAAGTGGCCAAGGGCAACGCCGATGTCGCGCCTATTTATGCCCGTTTTGACGGCATGAAGCCCGAGGACATGGCCAAAGACTCCCAGGCCCACGCCATTGGTGAACGCTTGTTCATGAACAACTGCTCCCAGTGCCACGGCTCGGATGCCCGCGGCTCCAAAGGCTTCCCTAACCTGACCGATGCAGACTGGTTGCACGGTGGTGCTCCCGAGAAGATTGCGGAAACCTTGACGGCAGGCCGCATCGGCCAAATGCCCCCCATGGCAGCGGCGGTCGGCACTGCGGACGATGTGAAAAACGTCGCCAACTACGTGCTCAGCCTTTCCGGCAGCCCCCATGACTCGGTGCGTGCGAACTTGGGCAAATCCAAGTTTGCAGCATGTGCCGCCTGCCACGGTGCGGATGGCAAGGGCAACCAGGCGCTGGGTGCCCCCAACCTGACGGACGACATCTGGCTGCACGGCTACGGTGAAAACGCCATCATCGCCATGGTGAACAATGGCAAGGTCAACCAGATGCCTGCACAGGCTGAAAAGCTGTCACCCGCGCAGATCAAAGTGTTGGCCTCTTATGTGTGGGGCATGTCCAACGTAGGCGCCACCAAGTAAACGACCCTCACCGTGAACAAAGTCATACCCATCGCTGAGTCGCCAGACAAGGGGCCTATCGCTCCTCCGCCTGGTGCGGATGAAGAAACCATTGCGTTGTACGAGGCGCATAAAAAGATTTATCCGCGCAGCGTATCGGGTTACTTTTCACGGTGGCGTTGGGCTTTTGTTTTCCTGACGCAGCTGGTTTTTTACGGATTGCCTTGGCTGGAGTGGGGGCAGCGCCAGGCGGTGCTGTTCGACCTCGGCGCAAGGCGATTTTTCATTTTTAATTTGGTGTTGTACCCGCAGGACTTTGTCTACCTCACCGGCATTCTGGTGATTTCGGCCTTGTCCTTGTTTTTGTTTACCGCGGTGGCCGGGCGCCTGTGGTGCGGCTACGCCTGCCCGCAAACGGTATACACCGAGATTTTTCTTTGGCTGGAAAAACTGGCCGAAGGCGACCGCTCTGCGCGCATGCGCCGTGATGCCGGTCCGTGGACGCTGGAAAAATTCTGGCGCAAAACCGCCAAGCAGGTGATGTGGGTCGCTGTTGCGTTGTGGACGGGTTTTACCTTTGTGGGTTACTTCACCCCGATTCACAGCCTGGGCGCTGAGCTTTTTTCGCTGGGTCTGGGCCCGTGGGAAAGCTTCTGGATTTTGTTTTACGGCTTTGCCACCTATGGCAATGCTGGCTACATGCGTGAGCAGGTGTGCAAATACATGTGCCCCTATGCGCGTTTTCAGAGCGCCATGTTTGACAACGATACCCTCATCGTGACCTACGACGAGGCCCGTGGCGAACCGCGCGGTGCACGCTCCAAAAAAGCAGACTTGAGCACCCTGAGTTTGGGTTCCTGTGTGGATTGCAGCTTGTGCGTGCAGGTGTGCCCCACCGGGATCGATATCCGCAAAGGCTTGCAATACGAGTGCATCGGCTGCGGTGCGTGCGCCGATGTGTGCGATACCGTGATGGACAAGATGGGCTACCCGCGCGGCTTGGTGAAGTACTCCACCAAAAACGCAGTCAACCAGCATTGGACGAGTGCGCAAACCCTGCGCCATGTGTTGCGCCCGCGCGTGCTGGTGTACACCGGCATTTTGCTGGCCGTGGTGATTGCCATGCTGGTGAGTTTGTGGATGCGGCCTCCCTTTAAGGTGGATGTCGAGCGCGATCGCGGCGCACTGGCACGCATCGTGTCGGGTGGCCGGCTCGAAAACGTTTACCGGCTGCAGATCATGAATGCCGCAGAGTCCTTGCAGGAGTTCCACGTCAGCGCAGAGGGCCTGCCCGGCTTGGCTATGTCTTCCGATACTGTGGTGGCAGTGGAGCCCACGCAGTCCCGCTGGGTGGCGGTGCGGGTGCAGTTGCCCTATGAAGGTGCCAAGCCCGGCTCGCACCCGATACGATTTACCGTGACCTCGTCACCCGCAGGCACGGTAGTGACTGAAAAGTCGGTGTTTATTGTTCCCCGTTAGAAAGAGAAAAACCATGTCTACCAATACCCCTGATGCAAATCATCCCTGGTGGCAATTCGGTCATGTGTGGCTGGTGCTCTCCGGCCCGCTGATCGTAGTGATCGCCAGTTTTTATACCTTCTATGTGGCTGCCAAAGGCATGGACCCTGTGGTGGATGAAAACTACTACCAGGCAGGGCTGGATATCAACAAGTCCTTGGCTTCCAAGCCCGAAAGTCTGGCGCCTGCCATGCAGGCCCGCAACCATGCCGCGACCGGCATTGTGCTGCCTGCCCACAAAGCCCCGTAAACACCTCTGAAGGAGGCTCACCATGTGGCAAGCGAAATGGATGGCAATTGTGTGGCCCGCTTTTTTGGCCGCCGGCGTGCTGGAGATCGCGGTCTTTGCGGTATTTGATCCGCAAGACTTGCATTGGAATGGGGTGCCTCTGACCTTGTCGCGTCAAGCGATTTACACCGTGGCCTTTTTTGTGTTCTGGGGCGTGACCATCGCCTCCAGCACCTTGACAGCGCTCTTGGATATGAGCGCCGACGAAGTCAACCAGTGACTTAGTTGCAGACTTTGGGGTTGAGGATGTCTTTCAGGGCATCGGTGTTCAGGATGCGCACGTGGCGCTGTTTGACTTCCACAATCCCGTCTTCCACAAATTTTGAAAAAGTGCGGCTCACGGTTTCCAGCTTCAAACCGAGGTAGCTGCCGATTTCTTCGCGGGTCATTCGCAGCACCAGCTCTGATTGCGAGAAGCCGCGTGCGTGCAGGCGTTGCACCAGATTAAGCAAAAACGCAGCCAAACGCTCTTCGGCGCGCATGCTGCCCAAGAGCAGCATGACGCCGTTCTCCCGCACGATTTCGCGGCTCATGATTTTGTGCACATGGCGCTGCAATGCATTGACTTCACGGGAAAGCTCTTCAATCCGATCGAAGGGCATGACGCACACTTCGGCATCTTCCAACGCCACCGCATCGCAGGTGTGGTGGTCGTGCACGATGCCATCCAGGCCCATGACTTCGCCCGCCATCTGAAAGCCGGTCACTTGGTCACGGCCGTCTTCGGAGGCTACGCAGGTCTTGAAGAAACCGGTGCGAATGGCGTACAGGCTGGTGAACTTTTCGCCATTGCGAAACAGGGTGCCGCCACGTTTGACCTTGCGGCGGCTGGCCACGACGTCATCAATTTTGTCCAGCTCGGCGCTGCTCAAACCCAGGGGCATGCACAGTTCGCGCAGGTTGCAGTTGGAGCACGCCACCTTCATGGTGTGGGGGCTCACCGCGCCACCGACCGGTGTGATCGTGATGCTGGCGTGCGCGTCTTCGGGCTTATTGGTAGGCGTGGCGTGTTCGAGCATGGTGTTCCCCTGATACAAGTCAATTATGTACCCATGCATTATTGGGCTTCTTGATGCATATCAAGGAGTTTTGCGGGCGCATCGGTCACAGTCGGTGTGCCAGCTTGGAGTATTCATGAACGCAGTCGTCGCCACCGCCCCTATTTCAGAACAACTGTTGACCCGGTTCGACGTATCCGGGCCGCGCTACACCTCTTACCCGACGGCAGACCGTTTTGTGGAGGCCTTCAACGCGGACGACTATGCCCAGGCGCTTTCGCAACGCCGCAGCGGGGCCGCTGCCTTGGCTTTGCCCTTGTCGCTGTACATACATATTCCGTTTTGTGAGTCACTCTGCTATTACTGTGCGTGCAACAAGATCATTACCAAGCACCATGACAAGGCGGCCACCTATTTGCGCTACCTGACACGTGAGGTGGAGTTGCACACCGCTTTGATGGGCACAGGCCAGATGGTGAGCCAACTGCACCTGGGGGGCGGCAGCCCTACCTTTTTGAGTGATGCTGAGCTGCGTGAACTCATGGGCATGCTGCGGCGCAATTTCAATTTCGCACCGGGCGGGGAGTACTCCATCGAGGTGGACCCGCGCACCGTAGATGCCGGCCGTTTGGACACGCTTGCCGAGTTGGGCTTCAACCGCCTGAGCTTTGGTGTGCAGGACTTTGACCCTGCGGTGCAAAAAGCCGTGCACCGGGTGCAGCCCGCAGAGCAGGTGTTTGCGCTGGTGGAGGCGGCCCGCGCGCGCGGGTTTGAGTCCATCAATGTGGATTTGATTTACGGCTTGCCGCAACAAAGCCCCGAATCGTTTGACCGCACGCTGGCCCAGGTGAATGCCTTGCGGCCGGACCGGATTGCGCTGTATGCCTATGCGCACTTGCCCGAGCGCTTCAAGCCCCAGCGGCGTATCGCAACGGTGGAGCTGCCCAGTGCGGCATCCAAGGTGTCAATGTTGGCGCGCTCGCTGGCCGCGTTCATGGGGGCAGGCTATGTGTATGTGGGTATGGACCACTTTGCCCTGCCCGACGACTCTTTGGCCGTGGCCAAGCGGCAGGGGCGCTTGCACCGCAACTTTCAGGGCTACAGCACCCAGCCGGATTGCGATTTGATTGCGCTTGGCGTGTCCGCCATCGGACGCATTGGCGCCACCTACAGCCAGAACGCCAAGACGCTGGATGAGTACTACGACTTTCTGGATCAGGGCCGCTTTCCCATCGTGCGCGGGTTGGCGGTAACGCGAGATGACTTGGTGCGCCGCGCCGTCATCATGGCGCTGATGTGCCAAGGGCAGGTGCAGTTCGAGTCCATCAACCTGGCCTACCTGTTGGACTTCAAGAGCTATTTCGCCTCCGAGCTGGAGGTGCTCAAAGGCTTGGCTGATCAGGGCTTGGTCACCATGGATGACAGTGCCATTCAAGTCACCACCCAGGGCTGGTTTTTTGTCCGCGCGGTGGCCATGGTGTTTGACCGTTATTTGCAAACCGACCGTACCCGGGCGCGCTTTTCCAAAATCATTTAAAACCGGGGCATGCAATCTTCTTTGGCGCTCACGGCGCTGCTCATGGGCTTGGCGGGCGGCCCGCATTGCGTGGCCATGTGTGGCGTGGCGTGCGCAGGCATCGGCCAGGCGGCGGGGGATTCCGGGCGCGTGAGCGCCATGTGGCTCTTCCAAGGGGGCAGGGTCTTGGGCTACAGCGCCTTGGGCGCGCTGGCTGCGGCTTCCATGCAGGGCTTGGGCTGGCTCACGGTGCAGTCGGCGGCCCTGCGCCCCGTGTGGTCCATGGTGCACGTGGCGGCATTTTTTCTGGGGCTGGTGTTACTTGTGGCCGGCCGTCAACCGGTGTGGTTGCAAACCGGGGCGCGGACCGTCTGGGGTGTGGCGCGTAGCTGGGGTGCGCGCTGGGGCCGGGGGGCGCCCTTGGCATTGGGCACTTTGTGGGCCTTGTTGCCTTGTGGCTTGCTGTACTCTGCCTTGCTGGTGGCTGCATTGGCGGGTGATGCGGTATCGGGCGCTGGAGTCATGGCACTTTTTGTGGTGGGCACCTCGGTCAGCATGATGCTGGGCCCGTGGCTGTGGCTGCGTTTGGGCATGGCGCGCATGGGGGATGGCACTTGGGGCGTTCGCCTGGCGGGCGGCGCATTGGCGCTCAGTGCAGCGTGGGCTTTGTGGATGGGATTGATGCACAATCAAGCTCCTTGGTGCGTCGTACCCTGAGCCGTAAGGTGGGTGCCGGCGCACTCCACCCGACTACCGCAAACATCTGCCAGCATGGACACTACGGCTAACGCACACGAGAAGCTCCGACTGGACGAGTTGCGCAGCTACCGCGTGCTGGACACCCAGGCCGAACAAGCCTACGACGACGTGGTCATGTTGGCGTCTTACATCTGCGATACGCCGATTGCACTGATTTCCCTGATCGACGAAGACCGGCAGTGGTTCAAGGCCCGTCTGGGCGTGAGCGAGATGGAAACACCCCGTGGGCAGGCCTTTTGTGCCCATGCCATTACCGACCCGGAGCGGGTGATGGAGGTGCCGGACGCCCGCGAAGACCAACGTTTTGCAAACAACCCGCTGGTGACAGGCAACCCTGGCATCCGGTTTTACGCAGGTGCCCCCTTGTTGACCCCCTCGGGCGCCGCGCTGGGCACCGTCTGCGTGATTGACCGTGTGCCCCGCAAGCTCACCGAGCGGCAAACGGCGGCTTTGCAGGCCTTGTCGCGCCAAGTGGTGCAGTTGCTGGCACTGCGGCGCTCCCACGCGGAGATGGAGCTGATCAACCGGGCCCAAACCTTGCGCCAGCAGCAGCTGGAGGCTCACCAGCACCGTATCGAAGAGCTGAATATGGAGCTGCAAGAGCAAACGCTGACCGATCCACTCACGGCGCTCAAAAACCGCCGTGCATTTGACAGTTTGCTGGCCAACGAGTTTGCGCGGTCCTTGCGGTCCAAATCGCCCTTGTGTTTGCTCATGGTGGATGCCGATCACTTCAAGGCCTACAACGATGCCTACGGCCATGTGGCCGGCGACCAGGCGTTGGTGTTTTTTGCCTTGGCGGTGAAAAGCCAGTGCCGGGCTTATGACCATGTGGCCCGCTATGGCGGGGAGGAGTTTTGCGTCATCCTGCCCGACACCCAGTTGAAGGATGCCTTGGTGGTGGCCGAGCGTATCCGGGTGGCGGTCAAATCCATGGTGGGTCTGGCGCGCTCCATGACCACGAGTGTGGGGGTGGCGTACTCCGAAGGGCTGACGTCCCCCAAGCGCTTGGTGGAGTTGGCCGACCGCGCCATGTACCTCGCCAAACAGGGCGGTCGCGACCGCGTTGAGGTGTTTGCGCCATCGCAGGGATAATTGCGGCATGCCCGCTTTAGAAAACAAGTCTGCCGTGCCGGACGCGATGTGGCGCCTGTCCGTGGCGCCGATGATGGATTGGACGGACCGCCACTGCCGCTATTTCCACCGCCTGCTTTCCCGCCACGCGCTGCTTTACACCGAGATGGTGACGACGGGCGCGCTCATTCATGGCGATGTGCCGCGTCACTTGCGTTTTAACGTTGAAGAGCACCCTGTGGCCTTGCAATTGGGGGGCAGCGAGCCTGCTGATTTGGCGCGAGCTGCCAAGTTGGGCCAGGAGTGGGGCTATGACGAAATCAACATCAACTGCGGCTGCCCCAGCGAGCGGGTGCAGCGCGGTGCCTTTGGCGCCTGCCTGATGAATGAAGCGCCGCTGGTGGCGGACTGTGTCAAGGCCATGGTGGATGCGGTGGATGTGCCGGTGACGGTCAAACACCGCATCGGCATTGACAAGGAAGAGAGCTACGGTTTTGTGCGCGACTTTGTGGGCACCGTGGCCGATGCCGGTTGCACCGTGTTCATTGCCCACGCGCGCAACGCCTGGCTCAAGGGGCTGAGCCCCAAAGAGAATCGTGAAATCCCGCCCCTGCGCTACGAGCTGGTGTACCAGCTCAAACAAGACTTTCCGCACCTCACCATCGCCATCAACGGTGGCATTACTAAAACGGCCGAAGTGGCGGGTCACCTAGAGCATGTGGACGGCGTGATGCTGGGCCGCGAGGCCTATCACAACCCCTGGTGGCTGACCGAGTGGGACTGCGCGTTTTACGGCGCCCCCGAGCGGGACATCACCCGCGAGATGGTGGAGGCCCAGATGGTGGACTACATGGAGCGCGAGGCTGCGCTGCATGGCACCCACTGGTACAGCATTGCGCGCCACATGCTCGGTTTGCGCCACGGCCTGCCCGGTGCGCGGCGCTGGCGGCAGGTGTGGACCGATCACCGCCTCAAGCACCTGGGTGCCCGTGAGGTGATGGCCCTAGCTCATCTGCCAGAGTCAAATAGGGCTCCAGCGCCCGTATAGTCTGCGGGAGATGCTACTAATTCAGTAGCGTTTCAGCGACTTCCACGGGTTGGGTGCCGGCCAGGATGGACTTGGCCCGTGCCACTTCGTCGTCGCTGCCGTGCACCATCAGCACGTACTTGTCGGCCTTGAGGGCTGTCTCGTACACGATGACTTGGTCCTTAGGAACACCCAGCTGGCTCAAGGCCGCGCCCACGGCTGACAAGCCACCCACCAGCACCGCGCCTTCGAGCGCGCTGATGACTACCGACACAATCGGCCCTGCCATGGCGATCATGCCCAAGGGCGGCAGCATGAAGACGGCAGGTGCCATCAAAATGCCCCACATGCTGCCCCAGAATGCGCCGGTGCTACCCCATGCGCGTATCTTGTCGCCGGTGCTGTAAAAGCCCACCGGGTGCTCTTCGCTGTGATAGCCCTTGCCGATGAGCGAGAGTTTTCTCACATCAAAGCCGAACTTCTTGAGCGTTTGAATAGCGGTTTCTGCCTCCTGGTGGGAGTTGCAGATGGACACCGAGGCGTTGGTATGGGCTTGCATGTGCTGCCCTCAGAAGGTCATGGTCATTTTGTCGACCACGCTGGTCACGCCGGGCGTGCTCCAGGCGGCTTCTTTGGCGGTGTCGCGCTCGGTCCAGTTGCTGACATTGCCAGTCAGGGTGAGGGTGCTGCCGTCGATGTCGATGTTGATCTTGCCGGCGTCCGTGTGGGCGCGGCGCACCAGCGCGGCTTCAATGTCGGCTTTGGCCGCACTGAGTTTGGTACCAGGCTGCAGAATGATCTGGTTGGACACCCCATTCACGCCCATCAGGTAGCGCACCGCCACCGCCGCGGCCAGCTTCTGGAACTGCCACTCGGTTTGCCCGGTCAGGGTGATCCAGCCTTTTTCAACGGTCACGTTCACCTTGTTGCCCAGCGGGGTGGACATCCATTGCAGCGCGTTTTTGGCGGAGTTGGCAATGTCGCTGTCGTTGCGGATGCCACTGGAGGCCAGCTTTACATCGATTTCAACGGCCAAGGCGCGCACGCCCACTACGCGGCGCGCGGCTTTTTCGGCGTGGTATTTCTCTTGGTAGGTCATCACATGGCCGGCCAAGGTGACGACGCCATCTTTGGCTTCTACGCCAATGTTCTCAGCGTGGACCGAGGGTTCCCAGTGGAGTTCAGCCAGCACGTCTTGTTGGAGTTGGAGATCGGTTTTCATGGGTTTCCTTGGGTGGTTGGAGGAGGGGGCAAGGTCAGGAGGTTCAGTAGTGGTAGCGCAGGCCGAGCTTGGTGGCGCTGATGCGGTCGGTGCTTCCGCCGGGGAACTTCATGGTGTGCTCTTCGTACATCAGCACGCCGGACCATTGGGCTGCCAGCTGCAGCTCCACGCCCAAGCCATAGCTCCAGCCAAAATCGCGCTCGCTGCCGGACTGCACGCCGGACGTGGGCGCGCTGCTGACATCGGTGCGGCCGTAGGTGGTGCCCACCTTGCCCAGCAGGTTCCAGGCGGGGTTAAGCGGCATGCGGCCGATCAGGTTCAGGTTGATGCCATCCGCCGTAGTGCGGCCGCCGGCACGGTTGACCGAGCCGAAGTCGGTGTAACCCACCTCCAGACCCCAGTTGGGGCTGAATACATAGTTGCCCATGCTGACGCTGTAGGCGGTGGCCCGTTGGTCGTTGTCGAAAATGCCGAATCCGTTGCTGGGCTTGGAATAGTCGGATGAGCCGACACTGATGTCGATATAGCCCGGGCTGTAGGCGTTGCCGCGGGCGGGTGACATCTGGGCGGCGGCGGGCGCCATGGCAAACGGCGCGACAAGACACAGGGCTAGTCCTGCCAACGTGGCGCCTTGGGAGCGCTGGATGTGGCGGGGGGCGGGGATGCGGGGTGTGTGCATAGTGAGCAGCCTTTAAAGAGAAAAGAACCGGATCACTCCGGGAGACAACCTCACTGTGGGCGACTTAAGCGCCGCCATCTGTGCGCAAGCGCGCCTAAGCCGCACGGATCCGCTAAATCGACACACCCGTGACAGGCGGCTGCCAACAGGTGCGGCACTATGTACTTTGTAGTTGGCGATTTTTAAGCCAAATTGGCATGTAGCGCAGGCAGAATATGCGCGAGCAGCTATTAAAAAAGGAGCAAATTCCCATGGCAGATAACCCGCAGAAACCGGCGTTCGATGGCGACATGGCCGCGTACACCGCATTGGGCGGCGCGCTGTACCGCGCATCTGCGCTCACGCGCGGCCCCTGGCACCCGCAGCAGCAACATGCCGGCCCGCCGATTGCCTTGGTGAGCCACGCCTTGGAAGCCGCGGTCCAAGCGCATGGGCTGCACCACCTGGCCCGCTTGACTGCCAATTTGTTGCGCCCCGTGCCGATTACCGATATCGAAGTGAGGGTGCAAGAAGACTATGTGGGCCGCAATGCCGGCCATTTCTCGGCTGTGGCACTGGCCGATGGCAAAGAGCTGATTCGCGCCACCGCCCTGTTTCAGCGCGAGGACGAGGTAGGCCTGCCCGATGGCCTACCCGGCCACCCCTTGCCGCTGGCACCAAAGCAGCCGGATGCGTCGCCCGTGCAGCGTTTCCCGTTCGCGCACCATGAATGGGGCTACCCCGATCTGGTGGAAACGCGCACGGCCCAGGGCCGCATGTTTGCCGGCCCGAGTGCGGTGTGGTTTCGCATGAACCATCCGCTGGTCATGGGCCACACGCCAAGTGCCTACCAGCGCGTGGCGGTGGCAGCCGACTCGGGCAATGGCATCAGTGCGATTCTGGATTTGTCCACCCACGTGTTTGTGAACTCCGACCTCACCATCAACCTGCTGCGCAAACCGGTGGGTGAGTGGGTGTGCCTGGATGCTCGCACCCATTTGTCCAGCCACGGCGGGGGGCTGGCGGAGTCGGCTCTTTACGACGAGCAGGGCCTGATCGGGCGGGCGACGCAGAGCTTGTTTGTGAGGCGTCGCTAAGCGAGGGGTGTGTTGGTTTGCGGATGACTAGAGACAAATGATGCAAATGCGTCGGCTGGCATGGGCCTCGCAAAGAAAAAGCCCTGCGCCTCATCGCACCCGAAGCGTTGCAACAACTTGACGATGTCGGGTGTCTCCACCCCTTCTGCGATAGTTTTTAGCCCCATACTTTTGGCCATCTGGATGATGGCATTCACGATGGCGGTGTCTTCGGGGTCAGCTACGAGGTCCCGGACAAAACTCTGGTCGATTTTCAGTTTGTCGATGTCAAATCGCTTCAGGTACGACAGGCTCGAATAGCCCGTACCGAAATCGTCGATCGCCAGCTGCACGCCTAGCCCTTTCAGGCGCTTGAGGGCGGCTAGTACGTGGTCTACATTTTGAATCAACAGTGACTCGGTGAGTTCCAACTCTAGGTTCTGCGGATTCATTCCGGACTCGAGCAAGACCTTGACCAACGCCTCTTCAAGGTTGCCACGGTTGAATTGCGCCACAGACACGTTGACCGCCATGAGCAGAGCAGGCAGGCCTTGCCGGTACCATGACATAGCCTGGCGACAAGCCTCAGACATCACCCAATCACCAATAGGAACAATCAAGCCGCTATCCTCGGCAACCGGTATGAATCGGGCCGGCGAGACCATGCCCAGGTCGGGGTGGTTCCAGCGAATCAGGGCCTCGGCCCCAAAAATTCGGCCCGTGGGCAAGTCGATTTGGGGCTGGTAATGGAGAACCAATTCATTGCGTTCCAATGCGCGACGCAAGCCGTTTCGCAGGTGCAGGTGTTCCTTGGCCTCCGCGTTCATGGCTTCGTTGAAGTACCGGTAGGTGTTCCGCCCGGCTTCCTTGGCGCGGTACATGGCCATATCCGCCTTTTTGCGCAAGGTATCGAAGTCTTTGCCGTCATCCGGGTACACCGTAACTCCGATGGAGGCGGAGGTCGCGAGTTCATGCCCATCGGTGTAGAACGGCTCGTCGAGCCGATCCAGCAATTTGGCAATCACTGGGAGTGCGGCGTCTTTGTCTTTCAGGGCATTCAGCAGCACGACAAACTCATCGCCACCCTGGCGGCTGATGGTGTCACTCTCGCGCACGCAGGTGCGCAGCCGCTGCGCCACTTCCTGTAGCAGGCTGTCGCCGATGGCGTGCCCCAGCGTGTCGTTGATGCGCTTGAAGTTGTCTAGATCCAGAAACAGCAAGGAAACCTTGGTCTTTGCGCGGTCTGCTTGCGCCATGGCGACCTCTAGGCGGTCCTCCAGAAGTTGCCGGTTGGGCAATCCCGTCAGTGCATCGTGGTAGGCCATGAAGGCCACCTTGCGTTCGTTGGCTTTTCTTTCGCTGATGTCCGAGGCCATAGTCAGCACGCCATAGGCCTGGCCGGCCTGGCCGTGCAAGGCCACGATGTTCAAGCTCAATTCCAAGGCCTGCCCGCCGGGCAGATTCAGCTGCAGTTCGGTGTTGACTACTTTGCGTCCTTCAAACGCTTGCTCGCGCAGTGCTTGCAGCTCGGGGGTCTCCAAGCGCTGCGAAAAAATGGATGGGTCGTCGAGCGTCTCTTGGCGCAGCAGGTTGAACATTTTTTCTGCAGCCGTGTTCCAGCTCAGGATGCGGCCTTGCTGGTCTTGCGTGTAAATGGCTAGCGTGGAGCTGTCAATCACTACCTGCATGCGCTGGTGCGCATCTTGCAATTCGCGGGTTCGCTCTTCTACCCGTTGCTCTAGCACCTGATGGGCTTGCAACAAAGCGTCAGCCGCAGCCTTCTTTTCGCTGATGTCTTCCGTAATCCAGATGGTGGTCCGGTTATCGGCGGTTGTGGTCACCGCTTTCGCCAGGTGCCGGCACCAGACCTGGCTCCCATCATGGCGGCTATTCAGCCACTCTGCCTCCATGAGTGCGCCGGACGCCAGCGTGCCTCCTGCATGCCCGGCAAATGCCTGATGGTCCTCGTCGGAGCTGAAAAACACGCGTGTTTTCTGCCCTAGGAGTGCACCAGGGGGCCAACCGAGGATCGCATCAAAGCGTGGATTCGTCAGCTCTATCAGTCCGTTGCGGGTGAACATGATGCCCACCGAAGCGTTTTCTAGTATCGCGTCCTGCCGGTGGATCAGCTGTTGCAGCGCGGATTCTGCTTTCTTGCGCTCAGTGATGTCTTCAAAAATCCAGATCGTGCCTTCTGCCGAGTTATGGGGGTTCACCGGCTTGATGCGCATGTGGCAATCGATGGGCGTGTCGTCTTTGCGCCGCATGGTGAATTCAAGACTCACGGGCTCCCCACGCGTCAGGCGCGGGCCTGCCACTTCGCCCATGCGGGTGTAGTCGGTGTCACTCAGGTAGAACACCCGGCCGGGTTGTCCTTGCAATTCGCCCTCGGCGTAGCCGAATATCTCGTTGAAGCGCGGGTTGCAGTGCAGAACCTTGCGGTCCCGGGTGAACAGAATTCCGACCGACGCATTCTCCAGAATCGCGCGGTATTCCAGCAGAGTTTGTTGATCCAGCGAAAGGGACATCAAGCGATCAGCCATGCCCCATTCTAGGGAGTTCAGGTGGCCGCTTCGAGCCCGTTGGCAAAGTGCTCTGCCATGCGCTGCGCGGTGAGCGCAGGGTCGCGGGCAGCCAGGGCTTCCATAATGGCACGGTGCTCAGCCAGCGATTCTTCAATGCGCCCGGTCTTAAGCAGGGAGTTGTGGCGGTTGAGCTTCATGACCTTGCGCAGGTCGGCCACCATCTGGTCGCGCCAGCGGTTGTTGGCAATTTCCAGCAGGCGCATGTGGAACTTCTCATTCACCGCGAAAAATTGGTCGGTGGTGGCAGCTTTGTCTTTGCCGGGTTTGGCCGCTGCCTCCAGTGCTTTGTGCAAAGCCTGCAGTTCCTTGATTTCCGCGTCGGTGGCCTTGGTGGCCACAACGCCGGCCGCGTCGCTCTCCAGCAAGCTGAGCAGGTGGTACACATCGGCCAGGTCTTGTTGCGACACCTCAGTCACATAGGCGCCGCGGCGCACCTTCATGGTCACCAGGCCTTCGGCGGCCAGCACTTTCAGGGCCTCGCGCAGGGGGGTGCGGCTGATGCCGAACTCTTCGGCAATCTTCAGTTCGTCAATCCAGCTGCCGGGCTCCAACTCGCGCTTGAAGATGCGCTGGCGCAGCAGCTCGGCCACTTCCTCATACAGAGGGCGAGGGGCCAGCGATACAGCGGGGCGGGCATCAGACATCAAGGCGGACATACGGTGGCTTAGGGTGAAAAAACGAAAAAATGAGCCAAGTCAAAAAGTTGGTCGATTGTAAGCTGCAACCAATATTCTGAATCAATAATTATGAATAATGTAAACTTGCCGCGCTGATCCTGCCAGCGGTAACCCATAGATTGCGACCCCGCCATGACCGACAAGACGCCTGAATTTCAATCCGCCACACTGGAAGCCTGGGCCAAGGCTGCAGCCAAATCCGCCCCCGGCGGCAATGTGGACGCGCTAAACTGGATCACGCCCGACGGCATCGCGGTCAAACCCCTTTACACCGCAGCAGACACGGCCGACCTGAAGCACGCCGACACGCTGCCTGGCTTTGAACCTTACCTGCGCGGCCCGCAGGCCACCATGTATGCGGTGCGTCCCTGGACCATCCGCCAGTACGCAGGTTTTTCGACGGCCGAAGAATCCAACGCCTTTTACCGCAAGGCATTGGCGGCCGGCGGGCAGGGCGTGTCAGTCGCGTTTGACCTGGCCACCCACCGTGGCTACGACTCCGACCACCCGCGCGTGACGGGCGACGTGGGCAAGGCCGGTGTGGCGATTGATTCGGTCGAGGACATGAAGATCCTGTTCGACCAGATTCCACTGGACAAGGTGTCTGTCTCGATGACCATGAACGGCGCGGTGCTGCCGGTGTTGGCCGGTTATGTGGTGGCTGCGGAAGAGCAGGGCGTGAGCCAGGACAAGTTGTCCGGAACGATTCAGAACGACATTCTGAAAGAGTTCATGGTACGCAACACCTATATCTATCCGCCCGCGCCCAGCATGCGCATCATCGGCGACATCATTGGCTACACGGCCAAGAACATGCCCAAGTTCAACTCGATCAGTATCTCGGGCTACCACATGCAAGAGGCGGGCGCCAACCAAGCGCTGGAGTTGGCCTTCACGCTGGCTGACGGCAAAGAATATGTGAAGACTGCCATCGCTTCGGGCCTAGACGTGGACGACTTTGCCGGGCGCCTGAGCTTCTTCTGGGCCATCGGCATGAACTTCTATCTGGAAGTGGCCAAGATGCGCGCGGCGCGCTTGCTGTGGTGCCGCATCATGAAGGGCTTTGACGCCAAGAACCCTAAGAGCCTGATGCTGCGCACCCACTGCCAGACCAGCGGCTGGAGCCTGACGGAGCAGGACCCGTACAACAACGTGGTGCGCACCACCATCGAGGCGATGGCCGCGGTGTTTGGCGGCACGCAAAGTCTGCATACCAACAGCTTTGACGAAGCCATCGCGCTGCCGACCGAGTTCAGCGCGCGCATCGCCCGCAACACGCAGCTCATCATCCAGGAAGAGACCCACATCACCAACGTGATCGACCCTTGGGCGGGCAGCTACATGATGGAGAAGCTGACCCAGGACATGGCCGACGCCGCGTGGACCATCATCGAAGAGGTCGAAGCCATGGGCGGCATGACCAAGGCCGTGGACAGCGGCTGGGCCAAGCTGAAGATTGAAGCCGCCGCCGCTGACAAGCAGGCCCGCATCGACAGCGGGCAGGATGTGATCGTGGGCGTCAACAAGTACAAGCTGAAGAGCGAAGACGTGGTGGAAGCGCGCGACATTGACAACGTGGCCGTGCGTGAGTCGCAAGTCGCCCGTCTTCAAGAAATCAAGCAAAAACGCGACCTAGACCAGGTGGAATCTGCGCTGGCTGCTATCACTTTTGCAGCGGAGTCTGGCACCGGTAACCTGCTGGACTTGTCCATCAAGGCCGTCCGCCTGCGCGCCACAGTGGGCGAGGTGAGCGACGCGCTGGAGAAAGCCTTTGGCCGCCACCGTGCCGATACCAACAAGGTGAGCGGCGTGTACGCTGCGGCCTACGACAGCGCCAATGGAGACACCATGGAGTACTGGAACGCGCTGAAGGCCGACATCGCAGGCTTCGCTGACAAGCAGGGCCGCCGCCCGCGCGTGATGATCAGCAAGCTGGGCCAGGACGGCCACGACCGCGGCGCCAAGGTGGTGGCTACCGCATTTGCCGACCTGGGCTTTGACGTAGACATGGGCCCGCTGTTCCAGACCCCCGAAGAATGCGCCCGCCAGGCGATTGAAAACGATGTGCATGCAGTCGGTGTTTCGACACTCGCTGCCGGCCACAAGACCCTGGTGCCGGCCATCATTGCCGAGCTGAAAAAGCAGGGCGCCGACGACATCATCGTCTTCGTCGGCGGCGTGATCCCGCGGCAGGACTACGACTTTCTGTACGCCGCTGGCGTCAAGGGCATCTACGGCCCGGGCACGCCGATCCCGGTGAGTGCGCGGGATGTGCTGAGCCAAATTGAAAAGGCCATCGGGTGAGTCCTGAGACCGTGCAGGCCGGTCTGCTGGGGGGCGAGTCCCTCCTGCAGCGCCGCGCCATCGCCAAAGCCATCACGCTGCTGGAGTCCACGCGTGCGGACCACCGCGCGCAGGGCGATGCGCTGCTGACTGCGCTGCTGCCGCACACGGGCAAGTCGCTGCGGCTGGGCATCAGCGGCGTGCCGGGCGTGGGCAAGAGCACCTTTATTGAGGCACTGGGGCTGTACCTGATTGGCCAAGGCCACCGCGTGGCGGTGCTGACGATTGACCCCTCCAGCTCGGTGTCCGGCGGCTCCATCCTGGGTGACAAGACGCGCATGGAGCATTTGTCCATGCACGAGAAGGCGTTTATCCGCCCCAGCCCGTCCAGCGGCACGCTGGGCGGTGTGGCCGAGAAAACGCGCGAGGCCATGCTGGTCTGCGAGGCAGCGGGCTACGACATCGTGATTGTCGAGACCGTGGGCGTGGGGCAGAGCGAGACAGCGGTGCAAGGCATGACCGACATGTTTGTGCTGATGCAGTTGCCCAATGCGGGCGACGACCTGCAGGCCATCAAAAAAGGCGTGATGGAGCTGGCCGATCTGGTGGTCATCAACAAGGCCGACATTGACGCCGATGCCGCCACCCGTGCCCAAGCGCAGATCACCTCCAGCCTGCGACTGCTGGGCATGCATGGCAACCCGAATGACCAGCACAGCGACAAGCATTGGACGCCCAAAGTGATTTCACTCAGTGCGTTGCTGGGGCAGGGCGTGGACACCTTCTGGAAAGCTGTGTGTGAATTCCAGACCCTGCAAACCACCAATGGCCTGTTCAGCCAGCGCCGCCAGAACCAGTCGCTGGCGTGGATGTGGGAGCGCATCGACGCGGGCTTGAAGCAGGCATTCAAACAAAGCGGCTCCGTGCAGGCGCTGTTGCCGCAGCACACGCAGGCGGTGTTGTCCGGCCGGATGGCTGCCAGCACGGCTGCACGGGAGTTATTGCACATATGGAGCCAGGGATGAAGTTCAGCGTATGGGTATGGCGCGCTGCGGTAGTGATCGCAGGCTTGTTGGCCGGCGGCGCGCAGGCACAGGATGCGCTGGTAGCCGGGCAGGACGCTGTTTTTACATTCACACCCAGTGGCTACTTTTCCAACAAACCGGTGCAGGTGTACTACTACAAGGCGCCCCAGGCCGGTCCGGACGCCAAGGTGCTTATAGCCATTCACGGGGCAGAGCGGGATGCGACCATCCAGCGTAGCAACTGGCAAAGCTGGGCTCAGAAAAACAATGCTGTGGTGCTGGCCCCGCAATTCGACAAGGGGCCGTATCCGGACCGCTTGTTCCAGTGGGGGGGCATGGAAGATTCCGACCCGCAGTACTGGACTTTCCAGATCGTGGAGCAGCTCTTCCAAAAAGTGCGGCGCGACGCGCATCTGAACGCGGAGCGCTATTTCCTGTTTGGTCACTCAGCGGGCGGGCAGTTTGTGCACCGCTTCACCTTGATGATGAACGAGTCCCATGTGGCGGTGGCGGTCGCTGCCAACGCGGGCTCGTACACCATGCCCACCTACCAGGACTCTTTTTTCAGTCGGGGCTTTCCGTGGTTTGCGAGCGAAAAGCGCTTGCCACCCTCCCAGTTGGTGCAGGCGTTCTCTCACAAGATGGTGGTCATGCTGGGCGAGGAAGATACCAAGTCTGATTCCATGCTGCCCAAAGAGCCCGAGGCTATGGCGCAGGGCGAGCACCGCTTTGCGCGAGGCCAAAACTTTTACAAGACTGCCCTGGAGCAGGCCCAGCGCCTGCACGTAGACCTTGCTTGGACGCTTCAGACTGTGCCCGGCGTGGGCCACAGCCCCAAAGGCACGACCAAGCAGGCCGAAAAAATCTTCACCAATTTCGCTAACTGAAGGACGACAACATGCAAGACATCCTCGTACAACTGGAAGCCAAGCGCGAGCTGGCCCGCATGGGCGGTGGGCAAAAGCGCATCGACGCACAGCACAAAAAAGGCAAGCTCACCGCGCGCGAGCGCCTTGAGGTGCTGCTGGACGAAGGCACGTTTGAAGAGTGGGACATGTTTGTCGAGCACCGCTGCGTGGACTTCGGCATGGACGAGCAGAAGATTCCCGGTGACGGCGTGGTCACCGGCTACGGCATGATCAACGGCCGCCTGGTGTTTGTGTTCAGCCAGGACTTCACCGTGTTTGGCGGTGCGCTGTCCGAAGCGCATGCCGAGAAGATTTGCAAGGTGATGGACCAGGCGATGAAGGTGGGCGCTCCGGTCATCGGCCTCAACGACTCGGGCGGTGCCCGCATTCAGGAAGGCGTGGCCTCTTTGGGCGGTTATGCCGATGTGTTCCAGCGCAACGTGATGGCCAGCGGCGTGATTCCGCAGATCAGCATGATCATGGGGCCTAGCGCCGGTGGCGCGGTGTACAGCCCCGCCATGACTGACTTCATCTTCATGGTGAAGGACAGCTCTTACATGTTCGTCACCGGCCCCGAAGTGGTGAAGACCGTCACGCACGAAGAAGTGACCGCGGAAGAGCTGGGCGGCGCACTCACCCACACCACCAAGAGCGGCGTGGCTGATTTGGCGTTTGAGAACGATGTGGAAGCGCTGCTGATGCTGCGCCGGCTGTACAACTACCTGCCACTGAGCAATCGTGAGAAGGCCCCGGTGCGCAAGAGCGGCGACCCCATCGACCGCAAAGACCTGAGCCTGGACACCCTGGTGCCCGACAACCCCAACAAGCCCTACGACATGAAGGAGCTGATCGTCAAAACCGTGGACGATGGCGACTTTTTCGAGATCCAGCCCGAGTACGCCAAAAACATCATCATCGGCTTCGCGCGCATGGACGGCCAGACCATCGGCATCGTGGCCAACCAGCCGCTGGTGCTGGCCGGCTGTTTGGACATCAAGAGCTCCATCAAGGCTGCGCGCTTTGTGCGCTTCTGCGATGCCTTCAATATTCCCGTAGTCACCTTTGTGGACGTGCCCGGCTTCATGCCAGGTACCAGCCAAGAGTACGGCGGCATCATCAAGCACGGTGCCAAGTTGCTCTACGCGTACGCCGAGTGCACCGTGCCCAAGATCACCGTGATCACCCGCAAGGCGTATGGCGGCGCGTATGACGTGATGGCCTCCAAGCACCTGCGCGGCGACGTGAATTTGGCCTGGCCCAACGCCGAGATTGCGGTGATGGGCGCCAAGGGCGCGGTGGAAATCATCTTCCGCGAAGACAAGGGCGATCCTGCCAAGCTGGCAGCCAAGGAAGCTGAGTACAAAGCCCGCTTTGCCAACCCCTTTGTGGCCGGCGCGCGCGGCTTTATCGACGATGTGATCCTGCCGCACGAGACCCGCAAGCGTATCTGCCGTTCGCTGGTCATGCTCAAGGACAAGAAGCTGGAAAACCCGTGGCGCAAGCACGGGAATATTCCACTCTGATCGCCGAAGAACAAGAAAAGGACAAGCACCATGTTCACCAAAATCCTGATTGCTAACCGTGGCGAAATCGCCTGCCGCGTCATTGCCACCGCCAAGAAAATGGGCATCAAGACGGTTGCCGTTTACTCCGATGCTGACAAGGAAGCCCGCCACGTGGCGCTGGCTGACGAGGCCGTCAACATCGGCCCCGCGCCCAGCCGCGAGAGCTATCTGCAGGCCGAAAAAATCATTGCTGCCTGCAAGCAGACCGGCGCACAAGCTGTGCACCCTGGCTATGGCTTCTTGAGCGAGAACGAAGCCTTTGCCAAGCGCTGCGAGGACGAAGGCATTGCCTTCATCGGCCCCAAGGCGCACTCCATTGCCGCCATGGGCGACAAGATCGCGTCCAAGAAGCTGGCCAACGAGGCCAAGGTCAACACCATCCCCGGCTACAACGACGCGATTAGCGGCCCGGAGCAGGCGGTGGAGATTGCCAAGGGCATTGGCTACCCCGTGATGATCAAGGCCTCGGCCGGCGGTGGTGGCAAGGGCCTGCGCGTAGCCTTCAATGACAAAGAGGCTTTTGAAGGTTTTGCCAGCTGCCAGAACGAAGCCCGCAACAGCTTTGGCGATGACCGCATCTTCATCGAGAAGTTTGTGCAGGAGCCGCGCCACATCGAGATCCAGGTGCTGGGCGACAGCCATGGCAATGTGATCTATTTGAACGAGCGCGAGTGCTCCATCCAGCGCCGCCACCAGAAGGTGATTGAAGAGGCGCCAAGCCCCTTCATCAGCGATGCCACCCGCAAAGCCATGGGCGAGCAGGCGGTGCAACTGGCCAAGGCCGTGAAGTACCAGAGCGCTGGAACCGTGGAGTTTGTGGTCGGAAAGGACCAGGACTTCTACTTTCTGGAGATGAACACCCGCCTGCAGGTGGAACACCCGGTCACTGAATGCATTACCGGGCTGGACCTGGTGGAGCTGATGATCCGGGTGGCCGCGGGCGAGAAGCTGCCGCTGACGCAAGCCGACGTGAAGCGCGACGGCTGGGCCATTGAGTGCCGCATCAACGCCGAAGACCCGTTCCGCAACTTCCTGCCATCCACTGGCCGCTTGGTGCGCTTTGCGCCGCCTGAGCAAACCATGTTTGCAGCGTACCCTAAGCCCCTGCAAGGCGACTCAAATGGCGCTGACACCGGAGGTGTCAGGGTGGATACCGGCGTGCAGGACGGTGGCGAGATCCCCATGTTCTACGACTCGATGATTGCCAAACTCATCGTGCACGGCAAGGACCGCAATGACGCGATTGCCAAGATGCGCGAGGCTCTTAACGGCTTTGTGATTCGCGGTGTGTCCAGCAACATTCCGTTCCAGGCGGCGTTGCTGGCCCACCCCAAGTTTGTGAGCGGCGATTTCAACACCGGCTTCATCGCCGAGAACTACGGCAAGGGCTTCTTTGCGGAAGACGTGCCACATGACGACGCAGCTTTCCTCACCGCGCTGGCGGCCTTTGTGCGCCGCAAGTCGCGCGAGCGCGCAGCGGGCATGTCCGGCCAGTTGCCCGGCTACGCCGTGGACGCAGGCAAAGACTACGTGGTCGTCACACTGGATGCCGCGGGCAACAACAGCTACACCGCCGTGCATGTGGATGAGTTTGAAGGTGAAACCGGCTCTGCCCAAGTGCGGGTGGGCGCGAGCAGCTATGTAATTCGTAGCAAGTCCCGCCTGAACGACATTGCTATCACCGGCACGGTGAACGGCAAGGCCTTCACGGCCCAGGTGGAGCGCGGTACGCCGAAGAACCCGCTGGCCCTGCGTGTGCAGCACAACGGCACCCGCATCGATGCGCTGGTCATGTCCCCCCGCATGGCAGAGCTGCACAAGCTGATGCCACACAAGGCACCGCCTGACATGAGCCGCTACGTGCTCTCGCCCATGCCCGGTTTGCTGGTCGATGTGGCGGTGGTGCCCGGCCAGAAGGTGCAGGCCGGTGAGCGTGTGGCCGTGATCGAAGCCATGAAGATGGAAAACGTGCTGTTTGCCGCCGCCGATGGTGTGGTGGGCAAGGTGCTGGCCGCTAAAGGCGAGAGCCTGTCGGTCGATCAGGCGATTGTGGAGTTTGAACAATGAGCCCCCACGCTCCACCGCTGCGCGGGTCGCTGCCCCCCGAGGGGGCTGATCCTGCTTGGGGCGGCCCTGCGCCGGATCGCCCCGGCTTGCAACGCCCCTTCAAGGTTTTGGGTATCCAGCAAATCGCCATCGGCGGCCCCGACAAGAAGCGCCTGCAAACTCTGTGGGTGGACATGCTGGGGCTGGAAGTCACGGGTACCTTCCAAAGCGAGAAGGAAAACGTGGACGAGGACATCTGCGCCATGGGCTCCGGCCCGTACAAGGTGGAAGTTGACCTCATGCAGCCCATGGACCCCGACAAGAAGCCTGCGGTGCACACCACGCCGTTGAACCATGTGGGCCTGTGGATCGACAACCTGCCTTCGGCGGTGGAGTGGCTCACCGCCAAAGGCGTGCGCTTTGCCCCCGGCGGCATCCGCAAAGGGGCAGCGGGCTACGACATCACCTTTTTGCACCCCAAAAGCAATGACGAATTCCCGATTGCCGGGGAGGGCGTGTTGATCGAATTGGTGCAGGCCCCGCCTGAGGTGATTGCCGCTCTGGGCTGATGTGCCTGCTTGGCATAGCAGGTGGAGACAAATACGGGGGCGCTGCCCCCGTATTTGATTGCGTAAATCGTTTTGAAGACGCTACATTCAGGTCATCAAAATAGAATATGTGGGTCGCCATGAATTTCACAAAGTTTTTGTATCCCGGCATGTGGGCGATGCGCAAGATGCGCTTTCGCTCCAAGTTAGCCCTGGTGTTTGTGGTGGCCTTGATCCCGTTGGCGGCCGTCGTGTTGCAAGTCATCAGCCGCAACCAGGAAGATGCGCGGGTGACCCGCAGCGAGGTGGCAGGGGTTGAAATCGTGGACAAATCCACCGATGTGATCCGCCTGCTGCAGGCCCACCGGGGCCAGACCAATATGGTGTTGCTCGGTAACACCGCTGCGCAGGCCAACCAGATGCAGTCCCGCGCCGCCCTGAAAGAAGCCCACCAGGCCCTGGCTGGTTTCATCGCGTCGGAAAAACGTCTCAGCATGCGCAGCGAGTGGACGGGTTTGCAGCAGCGCCTGGACGGCCTCTACACCCAGCTGGACGGCAAAGATGCGCCTCAGAGCTTCGCCCTGCACACCGCTTTGGTGGAAGACATGGCCGAGTTTGTTTATGGCGTGGCCAACCAGTCCGGTTTGTTGTTTGACCCGGACCCGCTGACTTACTTGTTGATGGATATGTCCATCTCCAAACTGATTCCGCTGCGGGAGCAAGTGGGGCGGCTGCGCGGCGCCGGTGCCGGCATGCTGGCCCAGCCGACCTTGGGGGACGAGGGCGTGGGCCGCGTCCGAGTGATGGCGGATACCTTGTCCGCCTGGTCGCGCGGGGTGGCGTATTCGCAGGCCATTTTGTCGGATGCCGGCTTCAAAGACAGTGCGGGCGAGGCGGCACGTGCTGCGGTAGCCGGTTTTGTGGCCTTGAGCAAAGAGCGATTTCAGTCCGGCGCCGCCAGCGGCAACTCGGATGCCTATTTCGCGGCCGGCACCCAGGCGATTGAGGCCATCGGCGCTTACCACAAGCAGGTCAACAAGGTGCTGGTGGAGCGCCTGAAGGCGCGCGAAGCCGATTTGTACAACCAGACGATTCTGATCAGCGTGGGCAGTTTGCTGGCGGTGCTTGTGCTGTCGTATGTGTTGCTGTCGTTCAACATCAGCTTCCTGTCGGATTTGCGGCAGGTGCTGTATTTCATGGAAGAAACGGCTAGCGGCAATTTGCGGCACCAGGTGCGCATCCGGGGGAGCGATGAGCTGTCTGATATGTCCCACGCCATGGATGTGATGGTGAACAACATTTCGGTCATGGTGGCCAGCGTGCGCAGCAACTCTGCGCTGGTGGCCAACTCGGGCGATACCCTGGTGATGGGCAACCGCTCCTTGTCAGACCGCACCGAGCAGCAGGCGGCCAATTTGGAGCAAACCTCTGCCAGCGTGCAAGAGCTGGCCAGCACCGTGCGCGACAACGCCACGGCGGCCCAAGCCTCCGACCATGCCGCGCAAGGCGTGCGCGGCACGGCGGAGCAGGGCGCCGCCGGCATGACGCAGGCAATTGCCTCCATCGAGGCGATTGAGGCCAGCACCCGCCGCATGGACGAAATCGTGGGCGTGATCGATGGCCTAGCCTTCCAGACCAACATCCTGGCCTTGAATGCGGCAGTCGAGGCGGCGCGGGCCGGCGAGTCCGGGCGTGGCTTTGCGGTGGTAGCCACCGAGGTGCGCTCGCTGGCGCAGCGCTCGGCGGCCTCGGCCAAAGAGATTCGCCAGCTGATCAGCGCATCGTCGGCGCAAGTGGCGGCCGGTGTGCAGCAAATCCGCGATGCGGCCTCCAACATCACCGCCATTGTGGATGGCGTGCGCGGGGTGGCGGGCAATATGTCGCTGATTTCGGCCTCCAGCGCAGAGCAAAGCGCCAGCTTGTCGGAGATCACCACCGCCATCCGTCAGCTGGATGAAATCACCCAGCAAAACGCCTCCATGGTGGAGCAGGCGGTGGACCAGGCAACGGCCTTGCAAACCCGTGCCAGCGTGCTGGCGGACGCGGTGTCGGTGTTCAAGCTGCAGCAAGGTTCGGCAGATGAAGCCCGGGCTTTGGTGGAGCGGGCGCTGGACTTGCGCCGCAGCAGCGGCCGGGGCGATGCTTTTGCACGCGAAATCACCGCCACGCACTCCAGCCTGTTTGACCGCGATATGTATGTCTTTTTGCTGGACCGCAACGGCCAGTACCTGGCCTTCGCCGGCAACCCCGCCAAGGTGGGCAGCCGGGTGCAGGACGTGGCGGGCATAGACGGCAATGCGCTCATGGCCTCGATCACCCATCAGGCCGACAACGCACCGGGCTGGGTGGAGTACGACATCGTCAACCCGCTCAATGGTCAGGTGCAGACCAAGATGTCCTATGTCGTCAAGGTGGACGAGGGCTATGTGGGCTGCGGCGTCTACAAGACCCTGATGGCCCGCCTTTAACGGGGTTTGGCGGCGGCCCGCTGTGCCCGTGAGCGGGCCAGCGCGGCTTCGATGATGGCGCGCTTTTTGTCGAGCACGGCTGGGTCGGTGTGTTGCGAGTGGGCCGGCAAATCGGCCAGCTTCATACGGGCCTTGGCTTCCAGCTGATCGGCGTGTTCTTCCGCCTCCCGTGCCAGCCGCACGGTGCGTGCCTCAAAGCGCTGGCGGGCCACCGTGGCTTGCTCCGCACTCCACGCCGCCCAACCGGTTGCCTCGCCGGAAGCCGGCTCCAGCACAATGCAGTCCACCGGGCACACCGGAATGCACAGCTCGCAGCCGGTGCAGTCGGCCTCTATCACCGTGTGCATGCGCTTGTTGCTGCCGATGATGGCATCGGTCGGGCAGGCCTTGATGCACAGCGTGCAGCCTATGCACCAGTCTTCGTCAATCCAGGCGATGGTACGTGGGCCTTCTTGCCCGAATTCGGGGTTCAGGGGAGTGTTTGCCTGGCCTGTGATGGCCGCCAAACGGGCAATGCCCTCGGCTCCACCCGGAGGGCATTGGTTGATGGCCGCTTCGCCGTGGGCAATCGCTGTGGCATACGCCGCACAGTCGGGGTAGCCGCAGCGGGTGCACTGCGTTTGCGGCAAGGCATCCAAAATCTGCTGCGCCAGCAGCGGCGCAGCGACCGTCATGCCTGTCACTTGGTGGCAGTGGCCCGCTTGGCTGCTACTTTTTTGGTAGCTGCTCGCGCGGGTGCAGCGGGCGCTACAGCCGGTTTTTGCACTATTTTTGCTTTGGGGGCCGGAGTGGCTTGCACCGCAACTGGCACAGCCGCTGCGGTAACAGCCGGTGCCGCGACTTCGGTGGGTGCCACTTTCGCCACCACTACAGCCTCTGCCGCCACCGCTTCCGTCACGACCGGGCGGGATGTGGGCAGGGAGTGGTTTTTGATGAAGGCTTTGACCTGCGGGTACACATGCTCGCGCCAGCGGCGGCCGCTGAAGATGCCGTAGTGGCCGGCTCCCTTGGCATCAAAGTGGCGCTGCAGGGCCTTGGGCACCCCGCTGCAAATGTCGTGCACTGCTTGCGTTTGGCCCGAGCCGGAGATGTCGTCCAACTCGCCTTCCACCGACATCAGCGCGGTGGTGGTGATATCGGCCGGTTTGACGCGCTCCAGCTTGCCTTGCTCGTTGCGCACATCCCAGGTGCCGTTGACCAGCGCAAAGTCCTGGAACACCACGCGGATAGTTTCGAGGTAGTAGTCCGCATCCATGTCGAGCACCGCGTTGTATTCGTCGTAGAACTTGCGGTGGGCTTCGGTGCTGGCTTCATCGCCCTTGATCAGGTCTTTGAAGTAGTCGTAGTGGCTCTTGGCGTGGTGGTCCGGGTTCATGGCCACAAAGCCGGTGTGTTGCAAAAAGCCGGGGTAGACGCGGCGGCCGGCACCGGGGAAGTTGCTGGGCACGCGGTAAATCACGTTGTTCTCGAACCAGCTATGGCTCTTGTTCATGGCCAGGTTGTTCACGGCGGTGGGCGACTTGCGCGCGTCGATGGGGCCGCCCATCATGGTCATGGTCAGCGGCGTGGTTTCGCCACGGCTGGCCATCAGTGACACCGCAGCCAGCACTGGCACGGTGGGCTGGCACACGCTCATCACGTGGCAGTTGCCATATTTGCCCTGCACATGGCGGATGAACTCTTGCACGTAGTTCACATAGTCATCAAGGTGGAATTCACCCTCTGCCAAGGGCACCAGGCGGGCATTTTTCCAGTCGGTGATGTAGACCTTGTGGTCTTTCAGCATGGTTTTCACCGTGTCGCGCAACAGGGTGGAATAGTGGCCCGACAGGGGCGCCACGATCAGCACCACCGGCTGACCCTTGATTTTTTCCAGAGTAGCAGTGTCGTCGGTGAAGCGCTTGAAGCGGCGCAGCTCGCAAAAAGGCTTGCTGAGCTCAATACGCTCGTGGATGGCCACGTCCACGCCGTCCACATCGATGGTGCGCAGGCCGAATTCGGGCTTTTCGTAGTCCTTGCCCAGGCGGTGCATCAGGTCGTAGCTGGCCGACAGGCGCTGGGCGAAGGGGCTTTGTCCTGCCAGCGAGAGGGGGTTGCTGTACAGCTTGGCAGCAGCCAGAGCCAAATCAGAAAACGGCTCCATCAAGGAACGTTGGGTTTCGTAGAGTTGGTACAGCATAAAAGGCTCGCTTTCGGAAAATGTTGCAGTGCAATATAACAGCGTTGCGTGTTTCAGCGGTTACTGGCTTTGAGAATGCCGCTAATGGCATTGCGGCTGTGGGAGCCGAAGTTGGTTAGCAGCTCGGCCACCAAGGCGTCCAGCCGGGCCCGTGCTTCGGGCTGGGCGGTGGCCAATTCCTTCACCAGCATGATTTTGTCTTCCTGGGTACCAAAGTCAAACGCCGGGTCCGAGACAAAACCTGCCGGCACGCTGGCAACCAGCGTTTGCGCCAGCCGGCTTCCGTAGCCCGCCGCTTGGGCGGCCACCACGTTGCGCAGGTAAAGGTCGTACCACTCGGGGTAGCTGCTGTCTTTGTCGGCGTGGCGCAGGGCCTGGTCGATCGGGGTGTCCTGCTTGGCCAAGGCGGAGTTGAGCAGCAGCTCGGATTGGTATTTTTCCAACGCCAGGTGGCGATTAGAGAGCAGGACCACCATGTCATTCTTCATGCCCGCAAAGCCGGCCATGGCCATAGCGTTGGCGGCCAGCAGTTTGAGGGTGGAGTCCCCCGGGGCCAGGCTGGCGTGGTAAGGCTGGGTGAGGTCTTCCACGTAGTGCAGCGCTAGGCCGGTGAAGCGCCATCCCCAATACGGGTGCCCGGTCCGGAAGGCGAGCGAGGCCAGGGTGGAGTACTGGTAGACCCGCAGTTGCGGGAAGGTGCGCTTGAGAAACGGGGCCGCCGTGTAAAGGACCTTGCTCTCGTGCATGAAGCCCATGTGGAAGGGGGCTTGGGTGGAGTAAGGCAGCACGGGGTTGCCAAAAGGCAGCGTACCGAAGCCGTACATCTTGCCCCAATCGGAGGGGCTGTCGTCCCAGAGGTTGATGTCCAGGCCGTAGTCCGGTTCATCCACTGCGGTGGCTACTACGGCGAGGGCCGAGAGGCTGTCTCCGGCCTTGACGGGTTGGAACTTCTGGCTGGCATTGCCCAGCATGGGCAGGGTGGTGACTGCCTCGGAAGGCAAGCGGGGGCCGGGCCCGGTTGCTGTGCGCGGATCGGGCTGGATGAACAGGGCGAATTTGCTGTTGGGCGCAATCCGCAAGGCGTGGGCGAAGGCGAGACGGCGGGCTTCGTCAGACCGGTCGGCGTTGGCGGTGAACGCCAGCTTGGCGGGGCGGGGCGGGTAGTGCTCCAGATTGGCAGCCGCCCAAGCCTCTTGGCTGGCTAACAGCGCTTCGATGGTTTTTTCTTCGGACTTGAGGAAGGCTTCCAGGGGCTCGACCGTCACGGCTGCGGCATTGACCACCTCCGGCATGACTTCCAGGGCGCGGTAGGCCGCCAAGGTGTGGTTGCCCCAAGCTCCGGCGGTGGTGGACATCAGCCCCAGCAGGGCTCCCAAGGCATACGCCAGTTTTTTCATGCATTTTCCTTCAATAGCGCCCGTGGAATATGCGCGGGCAGCTATCAAAATAGTAGCTGCCCGCCCGGGGCCAAGGCCCCGTGGTCACGACTTAAACGACCTTGGCGATCGCCTGGCAGACGTAGTCGATGTTCTTGCTGTTCAGGGCAGCAACGCACATGCGGCCGGTGTCGGTCCCGTAGACGCCGAACTCGGAGCGCAGGCGCACCATCTGGTCTTTGGACAGGCCGGAGTAGCTGAACATGCCGATCTGGGTGGTGATGAAGGACATGTCCTTGGCCACGCCGGCGGCCTTGAGGCCGTCAACCAGCTTCTGGCGCATGGCCTTGATGCGCACGCGCATTTCGCCGAGTTCCTGTTCCCACTGGGCACGCAGCTCGGGGTTGTTCAACACGGCAGCCACGATGGCACCACCGTGGGTGGGTGGGTTGGAGTAGTTGGTACGGATCGCGATCTTGAGCTGGCTCAGGACGCGGTCGGTTTCTTCCTTGCTGCTGCCGACCACGCTCAGGGCGCCCACGCGCTCGCCGTACAGGCTGAAGCTCTTGGAGAAGCTGGTGGACACAAAAATGTTCAGTTCAGCCGCCACAAACTTGGCGATGACGGCGCCGTCTTCAGCGATGCCGTAGCCGAAGCCTTGGTAGGCCATGTCCAGGAAGGCAGTCAGTTTGCGCGCCTTGACCACAGCGATCACCTGGTCCCACTGGGCGGCAGTGATGTCGTAACCGGTGGGGTTGTGGCAGCAAGCGTGCAGCAGCACGATGGTGCCTTCTGCGGCGCTGCTCAACTTGGCCAGCATGCCTTCAAAGTTGATGCCGCCCAGACCGCCGTTGGCGCTCTGGTCGAAGTAGGGATAGGTGTCCACGGGGAAGCCGGCATTGGTGAACAGCGCGCGGTGGTTTTCCCAGCTGGGGTCCGAGATCAGCACGGTCGCGTTGGGGCTGATTTTCTTCAGAAAGTCTGCGCCGATTTTCAAACCGCCGGTGCCGCCAATGGCTTGCACGGTCGCCACGCGGCCGCTTTTGACCACGTCGGAGTCAGCACCGAAAACCAGGCCCTTGACTGCCGCGTCGTAGGCGGCAATACCGTCGATAGGCAGGTAGCCGCGTGCAGTGGGTTTGTCCATCATGGTCTTTTCAGCCGCTTGCACGCATTGCAGCAGGGGCAGTTTGCCGTTGTCGTCGAAGTACACGCCCACGCCCAGGTTCACTTTGTTGGGGTTGGTGTCAGCGTTGAATTGTTCGTTCAGACCCAGGATGGGGTCGCGGGGAGCCATTTCGACGGCGGTAAAGAGAGACATGGATAAGTCCTGTGCGGAGGGGAGCGACAAAGAGGCCCGGTGGAGGCCCCGGAGAGAAGCCGGTATTTTAAGGGGCACCGCCGTGGTGCCCGATAAGCCGCGCGTTAGTAGCCAAAGCCGGCTGCCAGGCGGTGCGTGGTTTCTGCTGCACTGGTAGAGAGGCAGCCACGGGTGTTTTGCCCGGACCACAGCGGGCTGAAGTCGCTGGAGCCCGCTGCTTCGGCCTTCGCACGCAAGGGGGCCATGGCTGCTGTTGCGAGCGGAAAAGCGGGCGCCACGGGGGATATGGGCCCCAGGCTGCGCATGGCATGGTTCAGGATGCCGCGGGCCGGTCGGCCGGTGAATACGTTGGTCAGCGCCGTTTGCGCACCCGCCGGATTTTGCAAGGCTTGGCGGTGCAAGGCGCTGGTGCTGCTTTCGTGGCAGGTGAGGTAGGCGGTTCCGGCTTGCACCCCCGCTGCTCCGCGGGCCATGGCAGTGGCCACCGCCTCGGCATCCACAATGCCTCCCGCGGCGATCACCGGAATTTGTAGGGCTTGGGTGAGTTGGGCGAGTAAGTCGCGCAGCGGAATTTGGCTGTGCAGGTCATTGCTTAAAAACATGCCGCGGTGGCCGCCCGCTTCCACGCCTTGTGCGATGACTATGTCTGCGCCATGGGCCTGCAGCCAGAGCCCCTCCTCCAGGGTGGTGGCAGATGAAAGCACCAGCGAGCCCATCGCTTTCACACGGGCCAGTAAATCGGGCGCGGGCAAACCAAAATGAAAACTCACTACTGCAGGGCGGAATGCTTCCAGCACTTCGGCCATGGCCGCAGAGAAGGGAGCCCGGCCGGGCCCGGGAGTGATGTCCGCCTCGGTAAGGCCCCACTGCTGGTAATGAGGCTGCAGGGCTTGGCGCCAGGCCGCTTCGGCTCGGGGAGAGGGCGCAGGTGCCTCGTGGCAGAAAAAGTTGACGTTGTAGGGCCGCTGTGTCAGCGTTTGCAGCTTGCGGAGCTCCGCATCCAGGGTGTCTGCGGTGAGCATGGCGGCGGGCACGGAACCCAGAGCTCCGGCTTCACAAACAGCAGCGGCCAGCGCCGCCCCTTGCGCGCCGGCCATGGGCGCTTGCATGAGCGGGAGTCGTACCCCCGGAAACAAAGTGTTTTCCAACGCGTCTCCTGTGCAGTGGCGTGGCTAGTCTACAGTCTCATCTTTCGCTGCTTTTGCTTCTTTTTTTGACTGCCGACCGGACTTGCCATGCCTGCTTCCAAGAATCCCGCCCCTCTTGCTGTTGTGGAGAACGACGCCTCGGAGCAGGTACGCACCGGCACCTTTGTCAGTTACCCGGACTCGCCGTTTGAGCTGTACCAGCCTTATCCCCCGGCGGGTGACCAGCCTACTGCCATCGACCAGTTGGTCAGTGGTGTGGAAGACGGCGAGGTGTTTCAGACGCTGTTGGGGGTGACCGGCTCAGGCAAAACCTTCACCATGGCCAATGTGATCGCCCGCCTGGGGCGCCCGGCCATTGTGTTTGCGCCTAACAAAACGTTGGCGGCGCAGTTGTACAGTGAATTCCGCGAGTTTTTCCCCAAAAACGCGGTGGAGTATTTCGTCAGCTACTACGACTACTACCAGCCCGAGGCTTATGTGCCGCAGCGCGACTTGTTTATCGAGAAAGACAGCGCGATCAACGAGCACATTGAGCAGATGCGCCTCTCGTGCACCAAGAGCCTGCTGGAGCGGCGCGATGTGGTGATCGTGGCCACGGTGTCGGCCATTTACGGTATCGGCAAACCCGAGAGCTACCACCAGATGGTAATGACCTTGCGCACCGGCGACCGAATGGGCCAGCGCGACATGATTGCCCAACTGGTTCGCATGCAGTACCAGCGCAACGATATGGATTTCAGCCGCGGCGCCTTCCGCGTGCGCGGTGACACCATCGACATCTTTCCGGCGGAACACTCTGAAATGGCGATTCGGGTGGAGCTGTTTGATGACGAAATCGAGAGCCTGCAGCTGTTTGACCCGTTGACCGGGCGCATTCGCCAGAAGATTCCCCGCTTCACTGTGTACCCCAGTAGCCACTATGTGACACCCCGGGAACAAGTGCTGTCGGCAGTGGAAGCCATCAAGACCGAGCTGGCAGACCGGCTCAAGGAGTTTGTGGGTATGGGCAAGCTGGTGGAGGCGCAGCGCCTGGAACAGCGCACCCGGTTTGATTTGGAAATGCTCAGTGAAGTGGGGCATTGCAAGGGCATTGAAAACTACTCGCGCCATCTGAGTGGTTCCGCCCCCGGCGAACCACCGTCTACGCTGACCGACTATTTGCCCAAAGACGCGTTGATGTTTCTGGACGAGAGCCACGTGTTGATCGGTCAGTTTGGGGGTATGTACAACGGCGACCGGGCGCGGAAGACCACGCTGGTGGAGTACGGTTTCCGTCTGCCCAGCGCCTTGGACAACCGGCCGCTGAAGTTTGAAGAGTTCGAAACCAAGATGCGCCAGGTCGTCTTTGTGTCTGCTACGCCCGCCCAATGGGAAAACGAGCACGCCGGCCAGGTGGTGGAGCAGGTGGTGCGCCCCACCGGCTTGGTCGACCCCGAGGTGGAAGTGCGGCCTGCCGGCACCCAGGTGGACGATGTGCTGCAGGAAATCCGCATCCGGGTGGACAAAAACGAACGGGTGTTGATCACGACGCTCACCAAGCGCATGGCGGAGCAGCTGACGGACTACCTGACGGACAACGGCGTCAAGGTGCGCTATCTGCACAGCGATGTGGACACGGTGGAGCGTGTGGAGATATTGCGCGACTTGCGGCTGGGCACTTTTGACGTGTTGGTGGGTATCAACTTGCTGCGCGAGGGCTTGGATATCCCGGAGGTGTCACTGGTGGCCATTCTGGATGCTGACAAAGAAGGCTTCTTGCGCTCAGAGCGTTCTTTGATTCAAACGATTGGTCGCGCGGCCCGTAATCTGGAAGGCAAGGCGATTTTGTATGCCGACAAAATTACGGACTCCATGGCGCGGGCCATCGGGGAAACCGAGCGGCGCCGTAAGAAGCAGATTGCCCACAACCTTGAGCGTGGCATTACCCCCAAAGCCATTGTGAAGAAGGTGCGTGATCTGATTGACGGCGTGTACAGCGAAAAGGCCGGCAAGGAAGCCGAGCGCTTGGAGCGTGATGCCCAGCAGCGCGCGCAGGTAGAGGACATGAGCGAGAAGGATATTTCCCGCGAAATCAAGCGCCTGGAGAAACTGATGATGGAGCACGCTCGCAATTTGGAGTTCGAAAAAGCCGCGCGCGTGCGCGACCAATTGACCATCCTGAAAGAGCAGGCATTCGGTGCACCGGGGTCCGACAACATCGTGAGCCTGTAAAGTTGACTAATCCTATCGGGTACATAGACTGATCAGTCTGCTTACCCGACTGAACTGCGGGGTTGAGTGCTATACTTGAGTCCGCTAGTCAATAACCCACCCGAAGGAGCAAGCGATGCGTCTCACCACCAAAGGCCGTTTTGCGGTCACCGCGATGATCGATCTGGGCCTGCGCCAAAGCTCCGGGCCCGTGACGTTGGCAGCGATCAGCCAGCGCCAGCAAATTTCTTTGTCGTACCTGGAGCAGCTCTTCGGCAAACTGCGCCGCCATGACCTTGTGGAATCCACCCGGGGCCCCGGTGGCGGTTACACCTTGGCTCGCAAGGCCTCTGACATTACCGTAGCGGAAATCATCACCTCCGTGGATGAGCCGATCGATGCCACCCAATGCAGCGGCAAAGAAAACTGCCTGGGCGAGGGCGCCCGCTGCATGACCCATGACCTGTGGGCGTCTTTGAACACCCGCATGGTGGAGTTTCTGGACTCGGTCACCTTGCAAAAGCTGGTGGACGACCAGCTGGCCAAGGGCCTGCAAATTGAGGACAAGCCCACCATCAAGCGCGCTATTTCTGCCATGCCGGTAGTGAAGCCCATCCGTGTGAATGCCCCGAATTCGGTGTTCGCATTAGGTAACGTTTTTTCTAAATCCTGATTTTTACTGACAGCCAGCATCGAGCCAGCTATGGACACCACACCTCATTTCCCGATTTACATGGATTACAGCGCCACCAACCCCTGCGACGAGCGGGTGGTGGATGCCATGGTCCCTTGGCTGCGTAACCACTTTGGTAACCCGGCTTCCCGCAGCCACGCTTGGGGCTGGGAAGCGGAAGCCGCAGTAGAGAAGGCACGCGAACAAGTGGCCTCGCTGATCAATGCCGACCCTCGGGAAATCGTCTGGACGTCGGGTGCCACCGAGTCCAACAACCTCGCCCTCAAAGGTGCAGCACAGTTCTACAAGAGCAAGGGTAAGCACATCATCACGGTGAAAACCGAGCACAAGGCAGTGCTGGATACCTGCCGCGAGCTGGAGCGCCAGGGCTTTGAGGTGACTTACCTTGATGTGCAGGAAGATGGTCTGGTGAATCTGGATGCTTTCAAGGCAGCCATTCGTCCGGACACCATTCTGGCCAGCGTCATGTTTGTGAATAACGAAATCGGCGTCATTCAAGACGTTACGGCGATTGGTAACGCCTGCCGCGAAAAGGGCGTGATCTTCCATGTGGATGCCGCGCAAGCGACCGGCCGTGTAGATATTGATATGACCCGGTTGCCCATCGATTTGATGAGCTTGACCTCCCACAAGACCTATGGTCCCAAGGGCATAGGTGCTCTGTTTGTGCGCCGCAAGCCACGCATTCGCCTGGAAGCTCAAATGCACGGCGGCGGCCATGAGCGTGGCATGCGCAGTGGCACGCTGCCGACCCACCAAATCGTGGGGATGGGCGAGGCTTACCGCATTGCCAAGGAAGAGATGCACGAAGAAAACAAGCGCATCAAGGCGTTGCACGACCGCATGTTGGCCGGGCTGGAAGGCATTGAGCAGGTCTTTATCAATGGTCACAAAGACAAGCGTGTTCCCCATAACCTGAACATGAGCTTCAACTATGTTGAGGGCGAGTCGCTGATCATGGGCATCAAGGGTCTGGCGGTGAGCAGCGGCTCAGCATGTACCTCTGCGTCCTTGGAGCCCAGCTATGTGCTGCGTGCGTTGGGTCGTAGCGATGAGCTGGCCCACAGCAGCTTGCGTATGACGATTGGTCGTTGGACGACCGAAGCAGATATTGACTATGCGGTGGACACCATCAAGCAAAACGTGGCCAAACTGCGCGATTTGAGTCCCTTGTGGGACATGTACAAAGAAGGTATCGACCTGTCCACCATCCAGTGGGCAGCGCACTGATCAAAGTTACGAGGTAAGCAAAATGGCATATTCAGACAAGGTCGTTGACCACTACGAAAACCCCCGCAATGTCGGCTCTTTTGACAAGGGCGACGAGTCTGTGGGCACTGGCATGGTGGGTGCGCCCGCGTGCGGCGACGTGATGAAATTGCAGATCAAGGTCAACCCCCAAACCGGCGTGATTGAAGACGCCCGTTTCAAGACCTATGGCTGCGGTTCTGCCATCGCATCCAGCTCCTTGGTGACCGAGTGGGTCAAAGGCAAAACGCTCGATGAAGCTGCTGCCCTGAAAAACAGCCAGATCGCTGAAGAGCTCGCACTGCCTCCCGTGAAAATTCACTGCTCCATCCTGGCGGAAGACGCTATCAAGGCAGCCGTGGATGACTACAAGAAAAAGCACCTGAACTGATATGGCCGTCACTCTGACAGAGGCTGCTGCACGGCACGTCACCCGGTATTTGACCAAGCGCGGTAAGGGCGTTGGCGTTCGCTTGGGCGTGAAGACGACCGGGTGTTCGGGCCTGGCCTATCAGCTCGAATACGTGGACGAGCTGGCGCCCGAAGACGTGGTCTTTGAAGGTCACGGCGTGAAAGTGCTGGTGGATCCCAAGAGCCTTGCCTATATCGACGGCACCCAGCTGGACTTTGTGCGCGAAGGGCTGAACGAAGGTTTTCGTTTCAACAACCCCAATGAGCGCGACAAGTGCGGTTGCGGTGAGTCGTTTCGCGTGTGAACCTGCAAGACGATGACTTTGCGCTGTTCGGTCTGAAGCAAGGGTTTGCGCAGGACCGTGCGAGCGTGGACGCGCGCTGGAAAGAGCTGCAGCGCGAGGCCCATCCTGACAAATTTGCGTCGCACGGACCTGCAGCCCAGCGCGTGGCCATGCAGTGGTCGGTGCGCATTAATGAAGCCTACCAACGCCTGAAAGACCCGCTCAAACGGGCCGCCTATTTGTGTGAATTGGCTGGGTTTCCCATACAGGCCCACAGCAATACCGCCATGCCCACGCAGTTTTTGATGCAGCAGATGGAGTGGCGTGAGGCGCTGGACGATTCCGCCGATGCTGACGCCCTGGAGCAGTTGCTCGCCGAGGTGCAAGCGGCACGCAAGGACTTGCTGCAACAGTGCGAGCAGCATCTGGACCAGCGGCAAGACCCCGCCGCAGCGGTTGGCAGTGTTCGGGCATTGATGTTTATCGATAAGTTCGCCCAAGACCTGAATCAGCGCTTGGATCAATTGGAATAGTGTGAGTTGTCATGGCGCTTTTGCAAATTTCTGAACCTGGTCAGTCTCCCAATCCCCACGAGCGCCGCATCGCGGTAGGCATCGATTTGGGAACCACCCACTCCTTGGTTGCCGCTGTGCGCAATGGTGTGTCTGAATGCTTGCCCGATGCCCAGGGGCGTTTAGTGCTGCCTAGTGTAGTGCGTTATCTGGACGCTGATCGCAGGCAAATCGGGTTTGATGCGCTGGCGAATCAAACGATGGATCCTGGTAATACGATTGCCTCGGTCAAGCGCTTGATGGGGCGCGGCGTGGCCGATGTGGTGCAGGTTGAAAAGCTACCGTATGCCTTGGTCAATGAGCCGGGCATGGCGCGCATTCGCACGATCGCTGGTATCAAAAGTCCGGTGGAGATTAGCGCTGAAATTCTGGCGACCCTGCGTTTCCGGGCGGAGGACAGTTTTAACGACGATATTTACGGTGCGGTCATTACCGTGCCCGCGTACTTTGATGACGCACAACGCCAGGCCACCAAAGACGCCGCCCAGCTTGCCGGCCTGAATGTGCTGCGACTGATCAACGAGCCGACGGCTGCCGCTATCGCCTATGGCTTGGACAATGCTGCCGAAGGGGTGTACGCCATTTATGACTTGGGTGGCGGCACGTTTGATATTTCCATATTGCGGCTGTCGCAAGGCGTGTTTGAAGTGCTGGCGACCGGTGGAGACTCCGCTTTGGGCGGCGATGATTACGACCGCGCTTTGGCAGATTTGCTCTTGCAGCGCAGTGGGTTGGCAACCGCTAGCCATGAAGACCAAGCGCGTTTGATGGCACAGGCCAGAGCGTGCAAAGAGGCTTTGTCCTTGGAAGATATCGCGACCGTGGAAGTGGAGTTGTCCAGCGGCGAGATCGACTTGTCATTGAATCGGGAAGAGTTCGAAGCCGCTACCCAGCCGCTTACTGCGCGTACCTTGCAAGCGGTGCGCAAAGCGTTGCGGGATGCCGGCTTGGGCAAGGACGAGGTGAAGGGCGTGGTGCTGGTTGGTGGCTCTACCCGCATGCCACAAATCCAGCGCGCGGTGGGCGAGTTTTTTGGCCAAGCGCCATTGACCAACTTGAATCCGGACGAGGTGGTGGCGCTGGGTGCGGCCATCCAGGCGAACCAGTTAGCGGGCAACAACCCGTCGGGTGATTTGCTGTTGCTGGACGTGATTCCTTTGTCGCTGGGCGTTGAAACGATGGGCGGTTTGGTAGAGCGTATCGTGCCTCGCAACCAGACCATCCCCACGGCCATGGCGCAAGACTTCACCACCTACAAAGACGGGCAAACCGCGCTGGCGCTCCATGTCGTACAAGGGGAGCGCGATCTGGTGGCGGATTGCCGCAGCCTGGCGCGGTTTGAGTTGCGTGGTATTCCCCCAATGGCGGCGGGTGCCGCCCGTATACGTGTAACTTTCACCGTGGACGCCGATGGGTTGTTGAATGTGTCGGCCAAAGAGCAGGTGAGTGGTGTCGAGGCGCGCATTGATGTAAAGCCTTCGTACGGGCTCACCGATGAGCAGATTGCCACCATGCTCAAAGACAGCTTCAGCACCGCAGAAGCGGACATGCGTGCACGTGCTTTGGTGGAAGCCCGTGTCGACGCAGACCGCTTGCTGCTGGCCACACGGAGCGCGCTGGAGGTGGACGGAGACTTGTTGGCCGGGGACGAACGTGCTGCGGTGGATGACGCCTTGCTGCAGGTGACGAACGCACTGACCTCTACCGACCCCGCCGTAATTGAAGCGGTCATCAAAAAACTGGCGGACGTGACTGAACCCTTTGCCGCCATGCGCATGAACCGCGGCATTTCCAAAGCCCTGGCCGGTAAGAACATCGAATCTATTTGAGTAAGACCTATGCCCATCATCAAAATTCTTCCGCACCCTGAGTATTGCCCTGACGGTGCCGAGCTGAAGGCCGCGCCGGGCACCTCGATTTGCGAGGCCTTGTTGGAGAACGGCATCGCCATCGAACACGCCTGTGACATGAGCTGCGCATGTACTACCTGCCACGTCATCGTGCGGGAGGGGCTCGGCTCCCTGAACGCAGCGGAAGAGACGGAAGAGGATCTGCTGGACCGTGCTTGGGGCCTGGAGCCGAACTCGCGCTTGAGTTGCCAGGCGTACTTGGCCCAGCAGGATTTGACCGTTCAGATACCCAAGTACTCGATTAACCACGCCAAAGAGAACCACTGAGGCCCGCCATGCGCCAAATTGTTCTGGACACGGAAACCACCGGTTTTTATGCCAACCACCCTGACCGGCCGGACCGGATGGTGGAAATTGGCTGTGTGGAGCTGGTAAACCGCAAGCTCACCGGTAACAACCTGCATTTCTACCTGAACCCTGGCCGGGACAGTGACGAGGGTGCTCTGCGCGTTCACGGCTTGACCACCCAGTTTCTGAGCGATAAGCCCAAGTTCGAAGCGATTGCACAGCAGCTGGTGGACTATGTGGCGGATGCTGAAATCATCATTCACAACGCTCCGTTTGACTTGTCCTTTCTGGACATGGAGCTGGCCCGCACGGGCCGCAAGACATTCAAGAGCTATGTGGCAGGCGTGCTGGACACCTTGGTCATGGCCAAGGAAATGTTCCCCGGTAAGCGCAACAGCCTGGACGCCCTGTGTGACCGTCTGGAGGTAGACAACTCCGGCCGTACCTTGCACGGTGCTTTGTTGGATGCGGAGTTGCTGGCCGACGTGTACATCAACATGACGCGGGGGCAAGATGCTTTGCTTATGGAGAGTAGCGCACCGCAGGAGGCGGGCATTGTGGTGGAGCAGCTGGATCTGCGCAGCATGGAGCTGCCGGTGCTGGAAGCCAATGCCCAAGAGCTGGCTGCACATGACGATGTTTTGACCCAACTGGACAAATCCAGTGGAGGAAAAACAGTCTGGAAGCTCGCGGCCTGAAAAAATGGTATATAATTTGAGGCTTCCTTGATACGGAAACACAGTTTCAAGGGCGATTAGCTCAGGGGTAGAGCACTGCATTCACACTGCAGGGGTCGCAAGTTCGAAACTTGCATCGCCCACCAAATTAAAGCCTTCTAAGTTCTGCTTAGAAGGCTTTTTTGTTTTTCATCTCCCATTTCATCTCTCAATGACGCTGCGCCTCGCTAGGGCGTGTGGCATGCAGCGTGCCTTATTCATACACAAACCATGTTTTGTGGGTGCTCCTTGTACAGCCGCTACTTATATTCTGTTTGAATGAACTATGTGCCGTTGCATTAGCGCTTACCTTCTGGATGTGTAGGAAATCGCGGGCTTCTATTCAACGTCAGTATCGTGAATATGGCTGCTAGCGGTGGCGGATTTAGTTCACGCTACGAATTCAAGGGTAAAAAATAGTAAAGACAACGCTCCTTATAAGGTTTGGAGGTTCTGGCGCTGTAATTAAAGTAGCTTTTTATTAAGTAACCGTTATACTCGGCAACACTTATTACTGGAGAAGCAAACTGTGACTACATTGCAAGACCTGATCGCACAAAAAGAAGCCTTGGAAGCCCAAATTGCGGCGCAACGACAAAGTGAATTGGCCAATGCAATTGCGCAAGTGAAATCACTGGTAGAAGCGCACGGCTTGACCGCCGCTGACGTGTTCGGTACTGCCGTTCGCCGCGCAAAGTCCGGTGAGAAGGTGACCAACAAAGTAGCCGCCAAGTACCGTGACCCCGTTTCTGGTAAAACATGGAGCGGCCGTGGTTTGGCTCCTAAATGGCTGGCAGGTAAAAACAAGGCAGATTACGCAATTGCGTAATAAGCGCCTACGCGGTTTAAAAGCCCACTGCATGTGGGCTTTTTTACGTCTGATGGAGCTAGGAGTTTGTCTGTTTGAGTGTTCGGTCACACTGCGCAATCAGATGGATTCAAGTATGGCGCACCAAAAATAAGCGTAAAGGCTGCATTACCCTCTGGTGGGTTTATGACATGGACTCCGCCGAGGTGTTAGCAGTCAAGTAGTGCAGTTTGAGTTTGTCTTCTGCGCTTACTTCTTTGAATGCCATGCCTGCAATAAATACGTCCTGCCCCATGGGGCGGCTGTGATGGCAGAGTTGGGCTTGGATTTGCACGGTGATGGGCGCAGTATCCATACTGCCTTCCAATTGGAGGGTGATGGCATCGCCCACGCTGCCCAAAGCAGTATGACTGCGCACCATGGCGCCATGCAGGCTCAAGTCCACCAAAGTAACCGATTGAAATGCACTCTGCCCACCGACGCGCACCGCCGCAGGCCACGCCACCTTGGTGCGCAAGGATTGCCGCACTTGCTTGGCATCTACCTGCGCGGGGTAAGCGAGCAGGGCGTAGGCAAATGGTTTTTCAAAGGTCTGCAATACCTTGCTTAAAAATGAAAATTCAAACTGGCCGGTAAATCCCCGCACGATGCACACTTCACCGGGGGTGAGCCCGGTTTGCTCTGCATCAGTGCTGGCAGGGCCGACCATGACGCCCTTGCCCTCAATGGCGCCGAAAAACTGGGCTTCGGTTTTGCTGGTGCCCTCTACCAGCCGGCGTGTTTGTAAAGCCATGCCAGAGCGCAGGCCCAAGGCTTTGAGCGGCAGGCGCTGCACGGTGTCGGTATCTGCTTCTTGTTGCATGCTCCTCCTTTTGTAGCGCTTTACGCGAGTTTGGCGAGCGCTTCTGGCCGTTTTGTCAAAAAATTCGGCATTTTGACCGTCGCTGCCGGGGTGGTGCGGTGACAACTACCACGGCCAGCATGAGACGGCAAAATGTCTGCAAGGCCACGCGCTATTCAGCGCATCGGGCGTGGCCGCAGTCACTAAGATGGTACACCGCCATGCATTCCGCACGGCAGGAGGAAGGGCAGATGAATAAGTCACAAAAATCCGCTGTTCGCATGCTCCAAGGCGTGCTTGTAGGCGCGGCAGCGTGGGGCGGTCTGGCTGGTTGCGCAGGCGTGGAGCATGTGGGCTGGGTACTTGCGGGCACCGGCAAACCCGCTACCCTGGTGGTGGCCAACCAGACCTTGACCGGCGAGATGTTGTTGCGCCCGGACCGCACTGGCGAAGTGCGTGTGAGCGTTGCTGCGGCGACCGGTGGTACCGGTGGAAATGCAGCGACCGTGGCAAGTGGTGTGAGTGGTATGAGCGGGCCGGGTGCAGTCATCGCCAGTTGCGCGGGCTCTTTGCGTTTCAGTGGCACGGTGCAGGGCCGCATCGACATGCGCTGCAGCGACGGCGCCATGTTCGACATGGCTTTCTACCTGATCAATGAGGTGAAAGGATTTGCCTCCGGCACCTACCAGGAAAAGCCCGCCGCCTTGGTATTCGGCATGCACGAGGCAGAAGCGCAAGCCTACTTGTCTCCCGCTATGGCACGCGCCACTGACGCGACCAAACCGACCCCGTAAATGACGATGGAACAGGTCGATGTGGTGGTGATCGGTGCGGGTGTTGTGGGTTTGGCGGTGGCTCGCAGCTTGGCGCAAGCCGGGCGCGAGGTGCTAGTGCTCGAAGCCTGCGAGGCATTTGGCACCCAGACCAGTGCGCGCAATAGCGAGGTGATTCACGCCGGTATTTACTACCCGGCGGGCTCCTGGAAGGCGCGTCTGTGTGTGGAGGGCAAGTCGCTGCTGTATGCCTATCTGCAGGAGCGGCAGTTGCCACACCAGCGCTGCGGCAAATTGATAGTGGCCACCCAGCCCGCGCAACTCGACGCATTGCGGCAGATCGATGCCAAGGCGCGCGCCAACGGGGTGCACGACCTGGTGCTGCTCGATGCCGCACAAGCGCAGGCGCTGGAGCCGCAGTTGCAGTGTGTGGGCGCGCTGCACTCTCCTTCTACCGGTATTCTGGACAGCCACAGTTTCATGCTGTCTTTGCTGGCAGATCTGGAGGCGGCTGGCGGTGCTTTGGCAGTCAATTCGGCTGTAGCGCAGTCGGAATATTCGCAGGGTGCTATCAAATTGGAAGCGGTTGATGGCACGCTGCTGCAAGCCAACACGGTGGTGAACGCGGCCGGGCTGCAAGCCTGTGCGGTGGCACGCCGTTGCCGTGGCATGCGGGCGCAGGCCATTCCCACGCCGTACTTTGCCAAAGGCAATTATTTTTCACTCTCAGGGCGCTCGCCATTTCAGCGCCTGATTTACCCGGTGCCGGAGGCAGCCGGTTTGGGGGTGCATCTGACCCTGGACTTGGGCGGCCAAGCCCGCTTCGGGCCCGATGTGCAATGGGTGGATGAGGTCCATGATCTGGAGGTCAACCCTGCACGGGGAGATGCCTTCTATGCCGAAATTCGCAAATACTGGCCCGGCTTGCAAGATGGTGCGCTGCACGCCGCCTATTCGGGCATGCGGCCCAAAATTTCGGGGCCGGATGAACCTTCTGCAGATTTTGTGATTCAGACAAGCGCGGAGCATGGTGTGCCCGGCTGGGTGAATCTGTTCGGCATCGAGTCGCCGGGCTTGACGAGTGCCCTGGCCATCGGCCAGCATGTGGCCGCGTTGGTCGCGCATGCGTGACGCAGGTGTATTTCATACAGACGGGTTGTTGACGGAAAAGGGATCCTTATGCAAGTTAAGCAAACAATGACACTGGCGTCCTGGGCGGCCCGCGGGGTTGCCGGGCTCGGTGTGGTAGCGATAGCGGGTTGTGCCATGGTGACGGGCTCGGCTCCGCAAGCCCACCCCGAGACTTTACAGGTGCTGACCGAAAAGTTGGAGCTCTTGACCATTCAATCCAACCAGCCCACCAAAGTCTTGCAACGGGTGCGTCTTACCGGGCTGGCGGCGGGGGACATGCTGGTTGGCATCGATTACCGCATTGCCAAGGGCATGCTCTATGCGCTGGGCCGGTCCGGCCGGCTGTACACGGTGGACACCGCCAGCGGCGCGCTGAAACCCGTTGGCAACCCCGCAGTGGCGTTGCAGGGAGATGCCGTGGGGGTTGACTTCAACCCGGTGGCAGACCGGGTGCGCGTCATCACCAGTAGCGGCCAGAATGTGCGCCTGCACCCTGACACGGGTGCCTTGGCGGCCACCGACCCTGCACCAGCCTACGCCCCCACCGACAAGCGCGCCGGCACCAAGCCGGAGGTGGTGGCCGTGGCCTACACCTACAACAAGCGGGACGACAAGCTCACCACCAACTTCGCGATTGACCGCAACGGCGGCTACCTGGTGACCATGGGCTCGGCGGAGGGTGTGCAGCCGGTGGTGTCGTTCAACACCGGCCAGCTGTTCACGGTAGGGGCATTGGGCGTTGCCGACATGACCGATGCCAGCATGGACATTGCGGATCTCAGCGGCGCTGCTTACGCCGCTGTGCGTTTGAAGTCCCACGCCACGACGCGGCTGTATGCGGTGGATTTGCAGACCGGCAAGGGCCGCTTTATCGGCACTATGGGCGATGGGGACAAGGTGCTGGGGATGGCAATCGAACCCTGAAGCAGCTCTTTTTTGCTATGAAAAAAGGAGCTGCTTGCGCACAGAATGCGGGCGCTAGCGGCCTATTTCTTTAGTTTTTTGAGGGCCAGCGCCGCATCTTTCACCAGCTGTGGCCCGGCATAAATCAGGCCGGTGTAGATCTGCACCGCATCCGCACCCGCTTGAATTTTGCTGACCGCATCGGCCGCACTCATGATGCCGCCCACGCCGATGATGGGGAAGTCCTTGCCCAACGCTGCGCGCAGTTGGCCAATGACGGCATTGCTTTTCTCCAGCACCGGCGCGCCGGACAGGCCGCCCATCTCCTCGGCATGTGGCATGCCTTTGACGGCTTCACGAGACAAGGTGGTGTTGGTGCCAATCACGCCCCAGGCGTTGTTGACTTTGCCACTGCTATCGGTGCCGTAGCGCTTGAGGGTGGCGGCGATCACGGCGACCTGGTCAGCTTCCAGATCGGGGGCAATTTTCAGAAAGATGGGTTTGCGCTGACCATGCTTTTGCGCCAGCTGTTCGCGGCGTTCGGCAATGGCGCCCAGCAGGGCGTCCAGCGCCTCGTCGCTTTGCAGGCTGCGCAGGTTCTTGGTGTTGGGGCTGGAGATATTGACGGTGATGTAGTCCGCATGCGGGTACACGCCATCCAGACATATCAAGTAGTCGTCGGTGGCTTTTTCAATCGGCGTGGCCGCGTTTTTGCCAATGTTCAGGCCCAGCAACAGCGACGGATTTTTGCTCTGGCGCAGGGCGGAGCGCTGCACATTGGCAATGAAGGCATCCAGGCCATGGTTGTTGAAGCCCAGCCGGTTGATGAGCGCGTTGGCTTCGGGCAGGCGGAACATGCGGGGCTTGGGGTTGCCCGGTTGGGCCAAGGGGGTGACGGTGCCCACTTCCACAAAGCCAAAGCCCATGGCACCCAGTCCGTCAATGCACCGGGCGTTTTTGTCCAGGCCGGCGGCCATACCCACGCGGTTAGGAAAATTCAAGCCGGCGATGGTCACCGGGTCGTCCACCCGGCTGTTGCAGTAGGCCAGCTTGAGAGGGTTGCCTTGGCTGGCGGCGAGGCCTGCCATGGTGATGTCGTGGGCGACTTCGGGGTCCAGATTGAACAAAACGCGGCGGGCGAGGGCGTAGGGCACCAGAGACATCGGATAATTCCTGCTTTCAGATTTCAACTCCCTCCATTGTCCCTCAGGACCTTTCAGGCTTTCCTCATGACCACACCCGCACTCACCCAAGACGAACTCAAAACCTTGGTCGGCCAAGCCGCCCTGCAGTACGTGGTGCCCGGCGAGATCGTGGGCGTGGGCACCGGCTCCACCGTGAACAAATTCATCGACGCGCTGGCCACCATCAAGGACCAGATCAAGGGCGCCGTGTCCAGCTCCGTCGCGAGCACCGAGCGCCTGCAGGCGCTAGGCATCAAGGTGTTTGACAGCAACGAGGTGGACAAGCTTTCGGTCTATATCGACGGTGCCGACGAGATTGACGGTGCCGGCAACATGGTCAAGGGCGGCGGCGCGGCGCTGACGCGCGAGAAGATCGTGGCCGCCCAAAGCGCCAAGTTCGTATGCATTGCCGACGAGTCCAAGTTGGTGAAAACGCTGGGCAAGTTCCCCTTGCCGGTGGAAGTTATCCCCATGGCGACGCAGCGCGTGATCGCCCAGTTTGCGGCCAAAGGCGGCAAGGGCTCCATCCGCTTGAAAGACGGCAAGCCGCTGGTGACCGACAACGGCCAATACATCGTGGACGTGACCGGTCTAGAAATTACCGATCCACTGGCGTTTGAAGCCGAGGTGAGCCAGTGGCCTGGCGTGGTGACGGTGGGCGTGTTTGCCTACCAGCGCGCGCAGGTGTGCCTGCTGGGCACTGCCAGCGGCGTGAAAACGCTTGCGTTTCAATAAAACGCTGGCGTTCTGAGCCTATTTTTTATCGAGGAGTGCGGGGCATGGCGATGACTCACCTGGCCGAGGTGCTCACGCTCTCCAACACGCAAATTGCCATTGAGGCAGCGGCCACGGTGGCGTTTGCCGTGTCGGGCCTCATGGAGGCCGCCCGCAAGCGGCTCGACGCCGTTGGCGTATGTGTGGTGGCTGGTTTGACCGCTTTTGGCGGAGGCACGTTGCGCGACGTGCTGCTGGACCGGCGCCCCTTCTTTTGGGTGGAACATGCCACGTGGTTGTGGGTGTTGATGGCGCTCTGTGCCGCAGCCATGCTGTTTCTGCGAGCCCGCCATTTCGAGCCCACTGAGCGTGCCATGCAATGGCCCGATGCCTTGGGGCTGGGGCTGTTTGCCTCCGGCGGGACCCACATTGCGCTTGATATGGGCATGCCGGCCATCGTGGCGGTGCTCATGGGCATGGTGACCGCCGTGTTTGGTGGGGTGATGCGCGATGTGGTGTGCAACGAGATTCCACGCGCCTTCCGCGATCACCAGCCTTACGCGGTATGTGCATTCGCGGGTGGCTGGGTGATGGTGGCGGCGTATCAGTTGGCGTGGCCCTTGTGGGCCGCCACGCTGGCCGCCGCAGGCGTGACTACCGTATTGCGTGTGCTCACGGTGCTACGCGGCTGGAATTTGCCGGAGTGGCGCTCCGGCGCATATTAATGCGGCCCTAAACCACGCTGGTGTACACCTGAGCGCAGTGGTGTGCGCGGGTTCCCTGTCGGTGATTAGCCCTGCGCAGCGGGTGCCGTCATCATGCGCTCTACGTAGCGCGCAATCAGGTCAATTTCCAAGTTCACTTTTTTACCCGCCGCCAGTGTGTGCAGCGCCGTGTTTTGCACGGTGTGGGGAATCAGGTTGATGCTCACCTCGCAGCCGCCCGCCACATCGGCAATCCGGTTCACCGTGAGGCTCACGCCATTGATGGTGATGGAGCCTTTGTAGGCTAGGTATTTGCCCAGCGCCACGGGCGCCAACACACGCAGTTCCCAGCTTTCACCCACTTGGGCAAAGTGGCTGACGGTGCCTATGCCATCCACATGGCCGGAGACCAGATGCCCGCCCAAGCGGTCATGGGCGCGCAGCGCTTTTTCTAGGTTGATAGGACCCAAGGCATCCAGCCCAGCGGTTTTGTCGAGTGATTCGGCGGAGATGTCGATGGTGAACTGCTGTTGGGTCACATCGAAGGTCGTCACGGTCATGCAGGCGCCATTGAGTGCGATGCTGTCGCCCAAACCCACGTCGTCCAGGTAGCCAGCGGGCGCTTCAATCGTGAGGCGCTTGCCATGGGTTGCAGATTCGCCCAGAGACTGGACGGCGGAAATGCGGCCTATGCCGGTGATGATGCCTGTAAACATGCGCGCATTTTCGCAGGGAAAGGGCAGGGCATAGCGCACCCCGCCCCTAAGCCCTAAAACTGGTCGCGCCCCTGCACCCGTGCGACAACACGCAAGTCAGGGCCAACCATCTCGGTGGATTTGAATTCCAGCTCCACCCCTTGGGCGAGCTCGGTGAAGGGGCCGATGTGGAACATGCCCGCACCTTGGCCCAGCAACTTGGGCGCAAGATAGACCACAAACTCATCTACCAAGCCCTCACGTACCAGCGACCCATTGAGTTTGAAGCCCGCTTCTACATGCAACTCATTGATCTCTCGCCGGCCCAGATCCGCCAGCATGGCAGCTAGGTCCACCTTGCCGGTCGGCTGTCCGTGAGCATCGGTGCCGGGGAGATGTATTACCGTGGCTCCTGCGGCCTCCAGGGCTGTGCGTTTAGCATCATTAATGGTTGCAGCGTAGATATAGACTGCGCGACCAGCTATAAAAAAAGGAGCATCCAAGGGTGTTTCCAGCTTGCTGTCTACCACCACCAAGTGAGGTTGGCGGGGGGTATCCACCAAGCGAACATCCAGCCGCGGGCGGTCTGCCAGCACCGTGCCGATACCGGTGAGGATGGCGCAGGACCGGGCACGCCACGCATGGCCATCAGCACGCGCCGCAGGGCTGGTGATCCACTGGCTGGCGCCATTGTCCAGAGCTGTGGTGCCGTCCAGCGAAGCGGCCACTTTCATGCGCACCCAAGGCGTCTTGCGGATCATGCGGCTGAAAAAACCGATGTTCAGCTCGCGGGACTGGATAGCCAAAGGATGATCTGGTGTCAGCACCTCTACCTCTACGCCTGCAGCCCGCAGCTTGGCAAAGCCATTGCCAGCCACTAGGGGGTTAGGGTCGAGGTTGGTGGCCACCACCTTTTTGATGCCCGCGGCAATCAAAGCATCGCAGCAAGGGCCGGTGCGGCCATGGTGGGAGCATGGCTCCAAGGTGACGTAGGCGGTGGCACCGACGACAGAATGGCCCTTGGCCGCAGCATCGCGCAGGGCCATGACCTCCGCGTGGGGACCGCCGGCTTGTTGGGTATGACCCCGACCAATGAAACCGCCAGAAGTTGAGGCAATAAAGCATCCAACATGTGGATTCGGACTAGTCAACTTGAGTGACTTAGCAGCGAGAAGAAGTGAGCTTTGAATGTGCTCCGATTCGTTAAGAAAATCAAATTTCACCAACTTACTTCCAGCATTCAAGAACAGATTTATTTCCCGTCACGGTTCTGGTACCTATCTCATTAACTCCCAAAGTACCACAACCTGTATCTCTAAGCTGTGAGCCAATCGGTACGGCTGAAATCACAAATGTAGATGTGGTTGGCTGTCCGGCCCCGAATGAAAACGTGTAGGAAGAACTAACTTGCGATGAACAATTATTCGCTGCCAAAGTGGCAGATGCGTAGCTCATACTAGTAGTATACGATCGCTCTATCGATTGAGAATACTCAATAAGGCAGGATGCCGCAGCAGCTCTTCTAGTGCGTTGAATGTGAGAGTCATAGGAGGGTAGTGCAATACCTGCAAGGATTGCAATTATCGCTACAGTAATCATTAACTCAATTAGCGTAAATCCATTTGGTTTAGATTTTGATTTCATCTTAATCCTTGATAATTTCACGCCAAGAAATTCGACCCTTGACAGGTGTTATGCCTGTATTTACGCGTATGTCTTCAACACGCTTGTCAGCAGCAGGATTAGAGCCTCCCACCGCAAATCTATTACCAACTCGAGTAGCTAAACTTGGAATTCCAACTCCGAGGTCAATCGATCCTACATATGTTCCGCTAACACTGTCATCAGTAAATTGTCCATTATTTGTAACATCAATAATTCCTACAGAAAGTGCAGAACCAGAGTATGGATTCACAAAATTCAGGTAACCGGTACCCCCTGCAGTGCAGGGATCATTGGCTGCCGGAATCATTGAACTAGCAATCAAAGCTGGAAGAGCAAGTTTATATACAACCGATTCAGTTACGAATCTCTCACCAGTAGATTGCGTCATGTCGATGTACCAGCCCGATTTATTCAACATATCTCCAGAAGTTTGCTGTGAGAAAGTTCGGACAGTGTAGCCGGCCAGTGTAGAAGATGCGGAGATAGTTCGCTGTCTGAGGGGAGTCCTACTAGTTATCTTCGTACCTTCGTCAATTAGTCCATACCAAGATTGCACATTTGTATTCGAAGGATCAGTCGAAGCAAAGTAGGAGCCAGTGCCGAAAAACACAAATCGTTTTCCTAGGTTCACATCACCATTTAGATCATTAATGTTTGAAGTTATTTTGGATGTAATTGGTTGACGCTGACCCAAGCTATTTTGGGCAACAAAGAACGGTGATCCGCTGAAAGCAATAGCCCAGGAATCAGAGTCGGTTGAACTTACGTCAAATTTCCAAACATTACCCTTGAGATCACCCGCATAAATAATATCTATTGTTCCATCTCCATTAGTATCGTAGCCACTGGGGCTCGAAAGACCGTTATCAGATCCGGCTGTCGTAGCCAATTTCTTAACTTGGTTGATAGAGCCATTTGAGTTTAATACAAAAAGGTACAACACAGCCAATCCACTTGTGCTGTTATAGCCATTACCCATTAGGACGCCATATTTTCCGTTATTTAGCTTAACGAACTGTGGCTTGCCCAACATGTAGCCTAAGTCGTCGTCAGAATTTGCGGTTGTACTGGCGGCAGGCGTGTATTCCCAAAGAAATTTGGTTTGATCAAAACCACTTGTGCTTGTTACATTTATTGCAAATAACCCTTTGCTGCCACGGCCCAAACTTGCAAACAAATAGTTATTGCTATCGGTTGCTGTGGATCGGGATGTGATTTCAATATCACCATCTACGAAGTAATCGTGGGTGTACTGTGGTGAAGCTAAATTTTTAAGCCGCGAAAGTGATGACTGCGGAATAAAAGCATACTGCTCAATGCCGCTGTTAGCACTAAATGCATGGAGCATCCCGTCATTTGCTCCTACATATATCAAATCGGTATCTTTTAGATAATATGGAGATGAGTGGATTACATCGCCCAAAACGTGGCCGGGACGATCTCTTAACGCCCCCCCATTTTGGACCTCATTTGTTCGTGCGCCTCGAATATAATTGAAGGTACTTTGGTTTGTGAATGCGGCTGAAACTCCGGGATAAGAGGAGTTCCAAATAAATGGAACTCCGTTTGAAGCACCATAAGTGGTCCTCGCGCCTGCTCTTGCAAAAATATTACGGACGCTACTGTCTGGAATCTTCGTAGAAGCTTCCCATTCTGTATTCGTACTTACACCAGAACCAGTAACTGGATACGCGACAAGATCGCCAGACCAGTAGTTGGCATCAAAACGTGCCTGAAAAACTCGCGCTGTAGTGCTGAGGCTTGAGCTATTTGCGATTACATTGCTAGCGCTGGAGTTGGTCTTAAATATCGCATCAAAAGCTTTTTTAATTGTGTCTTTCAGCTGTAATGGGTTTTGAACTAAGAAGTAAGTGTCAGGAACGCCATCACCGTCGGAGTCCCATTCAGTTTGCAAATCTGGTTTGTTGTTATTATTTTTATCATTGAATCCCCCCCATTTGGCAGCGTACCACAGCGGATCTTTCAACAAGGTTGCGGAACCAGATGTGGATGCTGCAAATGTGCGCTCATCAAAACTTCCAATTGTTGGAAGTTGATTGCAATCTGCAGGTACGGGTGATGCATCGCAGTATCCCGGTGATTTACCCGATGGAACATTCAAAAAGTAAGGGATGTCGACGGTTTCATCTTGAACAACCAGATAAACACCATCATTTTGAGTGCCAGAAATGATGTAGCCCATGTTCTGACGAGCACCACCTGCTTGATAAGTAGGTGTTACTTTAACAGTTAACGAGTTGTTGGCATTAAGCTTAATTTCATATTCAGCTATGGCGTCCATGTCGTGGTCTGCGCCTTGTTCGACATCTTCATAATTGATTCGAAACTTCGCATAATATCTTCCACCATTAATTGTGGTATTGACATCGCCGGTGCCTGAATTGGCAATGGTGTCAACATAAAAATCTACAATCTGATTGGTTGGTTGAAAGCCACCTTTTCTATCTGTCGCGAGTACTGATTTTGCGAATGGAACAAGTGCTATTTTCTTGTCAGTTGCGACCGCAATTTCGATTTTTGGAAGAGGTGAAGCTAATGCAACACTAAAAGTATCGATGGACTGCTTCCCCTGCAAGTCAGCTCTAATATCTGAGCGCTTTGCATAGTAAGAAACGGAAGCGGAATAATAGCTACCCTCCTTGGTGGGCTCTTCTGGCGCCAGGCCTCGGATGGATTTCAGTGACTCAACTGTTTTCGCTGTCGGCGCAGAGTCTGCTACAGTTTTCGACTGCCCAATAAACCTACTACCGGTGATTCCAGTTTCGTTAGAAGTAATGGTGTCGGCCTCAGTACCTACATTTAAACCAGATAAGTCACTTGAGAAGGAGTTGAAATAGCTGCCAGGAAGTTGGTCGGAATCGAACGATGGGTTGATATCAGAAATCGTTAAAAAGTTCGCACGAGCACACCATGGAGCTCTAGCTGCGCTTGAACTGCTGTAAGGGTCATCCCAAGTGGCTCGGGTAAGGCCGACACTAGAATCTTTTGTATCTGAGGATGATTGAAATGCACCAGTAGCACTTCCTTTTCCAGAAAAGTACCTTAAGCCCTCATACATCATTTCCCCAACTGGGTTGCCCCAATCAGGAAATTTTCCCTCTGTCATTGCTGAATTAGTCTGCCAACCGCCAGCATAGGCTTGATCTGTCCGGCCATTATTAAAGTCTCTTATTCTCAAGTTATCAAAGGTTTTAACGATTAAGGCGCTGCTTGTAAATATTCCCGTTGTAGTGTCAACCTCTGCGGAAAATGATTTAACCACTTGTCGCAGAAGTCCTCCCGACATATTCTTGTCATAGCTACCAGTAATCAGACCAAACAGCATAGAGTCGTTCTCGCCATAGTCATGCAAAAGACCTGTCGGCTTGTAGTTGGAGCCATATTGTTTGCAGCCGGTATTAAAACTACTTGTGCATACATCTACACGTACAGTTCTATTTTTTCTTGTCCCACCGTGTGTACCATCCAAGACGGGGCGTTCCTTTGAGGCCCATTCCCACACTCGTTTATTGGTATTTTCCACAACAGATAACCATGGCGGTAGATTACTACAGTCAGATAAGGTGGCGCAGTTAGTGGATGAGTTAGAGGTTAAATTGCCAAACAGATGCCGTTTGCCTCCTGTTGGGAGAGATAAGGGCGTAAAATCTTCGATTGAATATCCATCTGTTGCAACGTCTTTGTATTCTTTTGCCCAGGAGTGTGCGTCTTGTGGAATGTATGAGCGACGGAGGATGGTTTGCGAATTTGTATCTATTTCTCTATATCCTCCGTAAAGCACCTTTCGCAAGGCATCAATACGAGCAGTGGTTTGATAGTTCAGCCAATTTCCAGACCATTTTCCGGAGCATTTTCCGTTTACTGCGGTGGAGCTAGGGGTAAATAGCCCATCGTTATCAGATTTGTCGTTGTGGGTATAGCAGATATTTGATTCAAATAATCCGTAGTAAGTAATGGATGGTTTAAATCGAATATCAATTGAACCGTCTCCATCGATATCTGATGTATCGTTATAGGATTCGTAGTACAGTTTGTGATCGCGTCCAGCAATCAGCATCACCATAGGCTTTGCTGTTACTTGTGTCAGTAAAGGTGTATTTGGAATTGTTACTGCTGAAGTTGCTATTGAGACAAATGCCGTTGTTATTAGTAAAGCAGTTCTTGCGGGTTTTTCAATTAACTCATTAAATTTCATAATAAACCTCGTCTTTAATTAGTCGGTGGCGTATATTGACTGCAGCATTACTGCTGCTCGTCCGCCGCCGCCATCTACTTTTGCAGTAATTCTGTATCGCTTGCAGTTATTCGGGTCGCTTGGATCTCCTGGTCTGCAAGCAAATGTGTCGCCTAAATATTCGACAAAATACTTTGGCGTAATAGCTAAAGTACCTGAGCCTACAGTTGTGGCATTGCTCCAAGACGTGAAGGTTGTATCAGTCCATCTTGGCGTGCTGCTTGACGCTGGTGCTGCACATGTCATTAAACTGCTAACTGTTGCACACCCCGATGTAGGTTGCGGTTTTTCGCTTTCAATCAAGTCTTCAATGGCCTTTAACGTAGATTCAGTAGCTTGAAATGCTAAACTTCTGTCATATGTATTGGCTGCCATTCTTTCTTCAGAATTCACCAACCTGATGGCAGTCATGCCCAAAATAGTCATTACCAAAAGCAGGATAAGACTAATTATCAAAGTTACACCGGATTGTCGCGAACATTTACTATTCATATAAATTAATACAGAGTTTCTCTGCTCCGTAGGGAGGAAATGAAAAGGAGCGTTCGCTCTAGTTTTGTGTTTGAAGCTGATACGACTTCTTCACTTTGAAGCTTAATTTCAGTCCTTACGGCTACAACCTGATTAGGATTGAGTTCGCCCCATCCTCCTGCGACAACTGCAAGTTCCGAGTCATCTGCATCAACCCAAGTTGTAGCGAGAGTTTCTGTCGTTGAATTTTTCTTTAGATAGGAAAGATTCATTTCGACTACATTATTAAGAATTTCATCTCTATTGTTAGTTATCTGGGTTGCACCACCAACAACAGTTCTGGCAATCTGAGTTCGATATAAGCTTCTTCCGCCGGTGGAGTTATTTCCAATGTACCAAAATGTAGGAACGAGCTTGGTGACTATTCCATTTGTAGTGCTAAACTGCCTAAGGGTCGTTGTAGTACAAGCAACGGTGGTTGGATAGCCTAGACCGTTACCACAATTAAGCGTAGCTGTACTTGAGTCATAGTTAATTACATTCGTTGCGCTATCCACAGTGCCTGCTTGAAATATTGCCGCTCCTTGTAGATCGCACGACATCAATATATCGCCAGCTACGAAATTGCTGGCATTCATAACGGTAATCTCTGTGCTACCGGTGTTGTGCGCAGTGACGTTTGATTCTGCGGCCCCGGCTTGTAAGACAAGGATGGCGGCTGTACCGTTAACTCTCAATCCTTCAGCAGTGCCGAACGGGACTATTGATGTGGTATCGGTGGCGCCACTAAATCCTTGGATTGCACCGTCACCCCACGATGCCCACCAGGGGATATTTCCGCCAGAACGAATCACGTTCGCCATCAATTTGGCACCACATGGGTTTTCCCCTGCCTCTCGTATATCCCGCGACATTAGCTCGAGTGCTAATCTGGAATTTTCCTGCATGCGTGCTAAGTTCTCTGATACTCGCAAGCTGTCTTTGTTTGAGAGTAGTGAAGTCAAAAGAGCGCCGATGATTAGTATTCCCAGAAACAAGGCAATCATCAGCTCCACTAATGTGAAGCCTCTTTGTCTTCTTCTTGGAAAGGATTGCTTGTTTTTTTTCACAGTAGTACTCTTGTCTCGATATATTGGCTTCCGAGTCCACCGGCTTTGCTGTCATCCCAAATAACTCTTACTTTGCATTGGCCAGTGGCGTCGCAGTAGATCGCTCCGCATGACGTTGCATCGTCGGCAGTGCCTATATTTGCCTTTATTGCTTCAATCCAAGCCTTTTGGTTTGTGTCGGCAAGATCTGTTCCTGTTATCGATGTGGGATTACAGATGCTACCGTTTATGTTTCCGTTGGATTCTAAAGTACCAGTGTTGTAGGTGAGTGCCTTGGCGTTATTCTTATCAACCCTGAGTGCTTCAATAATAAAATATGATAGTGCTACCGCTTGAGTGCGTTGGTTGGCGCTTATATTTCCTTTGTTTGCACGTATTTGCAGCCCCGCCATTCCTAAAGTACCTATTGTTAAAATAAGTACTGAGACTAATATCTCAATCATTGTTGCGCCTCTTTGACTTTGATGCGCGAAAATTGGAGTATTCTTCATGTTGATATTATGTTGGTGCTGCACAAGTTGAGTTGCTACTAACTTTCACTACAGAAGCTCGACCTGTAAATGTTAGATTTATGTCCCTCGCTCTATTCGAATCGCCAAGAGATGTGCTTGTAGAACAGACGCGTATAGTCCCCACAAGAGGTGCTCCTCCCATGGTTTTGGCTGTGCCGTCCGATCCAAATGAAATATATTGAATCAAATTGGCATCACCTTGAATTAATATATTCCTTGAGGATGTGTTTTGTGAAGCTGAGATAAGCTTTTCGCCAGCATCTATTGCTGCTGTATTTCCGGCTCGTGTGGTGTCAATAAATGAAATCCAACCCTGTTCCCAGTTACCATTATTGGTGCACTGCGTCCCGTCAGCGCTCTTGCATATACTTACTCTAGTTCCGGTGCTAATTGCCTGGTTTCTAGTTTTGGCAATTGCGGTAATTAAATCATTAGTTGTACTTGAAAGTTCTGAAGATGCAATAAGGCCGAGAAAACTTGGCGTAGCAATGGACGTGACAATTGCTAGAATCGCTATTGTGACCATCGCCTCAATTAGTGTCACTCCACTTTGTTTATTCATCGCTGCGCGCTTAACAAGATGTTGATATCGAAGTATTTTCTGCACTTGAAACTGGTGTGCAAGTGCTTTAGAGCCGCACGGTCCGTATGAATGGACAAGCGGTGATTGATCTAACTTACTTGCTCACCTCATCCACCAGCGTCTTGAATTCATCAATGTCTTCAAAACTGCGGTAGACGCTGGCGAAGCGCACGTAGGCGACCTTGTCCAGTTTTTTGAGTTCGCGCATGACGAGTTCGCCGATGCGGGTGCTCTGGACTTCGCGCAGGCCCAGATTGAGGAGTTTTTCTTCGATGCGCTCGATGGCGCTATCGATTTGCTCGGTGCTCACCGGCCGTTTGCGTAGGGCCAGGTTCATAGAGGCGAGCAGTTTGGCGCGCTCGAACTCTATGCGGCGGCCGTCTTTTTTGACGATGGCCGGAAAATTCACATCCGGCCGCTCGTAGGTGGTAAACCGTTTGTCGCAGGAGCCGCATTGGCGCCTGCGTCGGATGAAGTCCCCATCTTCAGAAATCCGCGTCTCCACCACTTGGGTTTCGGAATGACTGCAGAAGGGGCACTTCATCGAGGGATGACTCTTGCTTACTTGTAAACAGGGAAGCGAGCGGTCAACGCATGCACCTTGGCACGAACCGCCGCGATGTTGGCTTCATCGCGTGGGTTGTCCAGCACGTCGGCAATCAGGTTGGCAGTGGCGCGAGCCTCTTCGTCCTTGAAGCCGCGTGTGGTCATCGCGGGGGTGCCTACGCGGATACCGCTGGTCACCATGGGCTTTTCGGGGTCGTTAGGGATGGCGTTTTTGTTGATGGTCATGTGGGCAGCGCCCAGCACAGCCTCCGCCTCTTTGCCGGTAATGCCCTTGGAGCGCAGGTCCACCAGCATCACGTGGCTCTCAGTGCCGCCACTAACGATACGCAGGCCGCGTGCTGTCAAGGTTTCTGCCACGATTTTGGCGTTGCGCACCACTTGCTGTTGGTAGGCCTTGAACTCAGGCGTCAATGCTTCTTTGAATGCCACAGCCTTGGCGGCAATCACATGCATCAAGGGGCCACCTTGCAGGCCGGGGAAAATGGCGCTGTTGATGGCCTTTTCGTGCTCGGCCTTCATCAAGATGATGCCACCACGGGGCCCGCGCAGGCTCTTGTGGGTGGTGGAGGTCACCACATCGGCGTAGGGTACCGGATTGGGGTACACGCCTGCAGCGATCAGGCCGGCGTAGTGCGCCATGTCCACCATGAAGATGGCCCCCACGTCTTTGGCAACCTTGGCGAAGCGCTCAAAATCGATAGCAAGAGAATAAGCACTGGCGCCGGCAATGATCAATTTTGGCTTGGTTTCATGGGCCTTGCGCTCCATGGCTTCGTAGTCGATGGCTTCATTGGCATCGAGTCCGTAAGAGACCACGTTGAACCACTTGCCGCTCATGTTCAGGGGCATGCCGTGGGTCAAGTGGCCGCCTTCGGCCAAGCTCATGCCCATGATGGTGTCGCCGGGCTTCAAGAAAGCGAGGAACACGGCTTCGTTGGCCGATGCGCCGCAATGGGGTTGCACGTTGGCGGCTTCAGCGCCAAAGATTTGCTTGATGCGGTCGATGGCCAGTTGCTCAGCCACATCCACGTGCTCGCAGCCACCGTAGTAGCGGCGGCCGGGGTAGCCTTCAGCGTACTTGTTCGTCAGCTGGCTGCCTTGGGCGGCCATGACGGCGGGGGAGGCGTAGTTTTCGCTGGCGATCAGCTCAATGTGGTGCTCCTGGCGCGCGTTTTCGGCCAGGATGGCGGTCCAGAGTTCGGGGTCGGCTTGTTCAACAAGAATGTTGCGGTCGTACATGGCAGTCCTTCAAGGAATTTGGGCCTGTAGGTCACCAAGGACTACAGGGCTGCCCAGGCGAACGGCTGATCGCAAATGCCTTTATGGCATTGCGGCACGCTTCCCAGTGGTGTCCCACGTCAGCGAGCAACACCGCTCGGGTGTTGACGCCTATCGCCAGTTGCGTGCAGGTGAGAGTTTAACCGAGGCGCGTACCCCGGTTGTGAGGATCAGGATGTATGAAACAGGCTCGCCACATTCTCTGCTGCGGGGGCCGTGTCGGTAGCCGCGGGTGTTGCGGCTTTTACGGGAACAGGAGTTGCCATGGGCACGGGCTTGCCGGCAGCAACGTTTTGCAAGCGGCCATGTTCTGCCAGTACTTTGGCTGCGTAGCCGCCATCGGCTTCCATATTGGCTGCACCTACGTAATATTTCAGGCCACCCTCAATGGAGCCAGCCCGTGCAATGCACTCTTTGAGTACCTTGACGCCCACGCGCAGGTTGGACACAGGGTCAAACGCCGCCAGCTTGCCGCCAAAGCCTTCGTACTTGTCGCTGTGGACCTTGGTCATGACCTGCATCAAGCCCTGCGCGCCCACATGGCTCTGCGCAAAGGGGTTGAAGCCTGATTCCACCGCCATCACGGCCAGAATCAGTGTCGGGTCCAGTTTCGAGCGTTGCCCGGTTTCATAGGCCTCTGCCACCAAGGCGCTCAGCGGCTCAGGGGCCACGTTGTATTTCTTGCTCAGCCAGTAGGCCACGGCGGCTTGCTGCTTGGGCAAATCCTTGGGGTTGCTGGCTGTGGCACGCTCTACGGCATCCATTTCTTCCACCATGCCGGTGGTTTGAATATGGCGGTCTTGTAACCAGCCCATGAGGCGCACTTCGGTTTCCTGACGGATTTCAGGGCGAACCACCATCGTGATGATGGCAAACATCACTGCCAAGCCCAGAAGGGCGAAGCCGTTGTGTGTAATTTCAAAAAAACCTTGGGCAATATCGTTCGCAACAGTGCGAAGGCCTTTGGCAAAGTGGGTAGTCGCTGTCATAGCTCTTCCTTCTTAGGCGGGGAGGCTTGGCTGCCAGCTCCGTAAAGCCTGCAGTTCAGTCACCTCGTTTGGGTTGGTACGCTATCAATATCCTGCGGCGTCGTCTCGACATGTGCAGCGATTTGAATATGCCGGGTTCGGCAGCGGGGCGGGTAATCCCTAGGTGGGATTTGAGAATGGGCGGATTCTAGGGGGGCTTTATATGTCAAGTCAACCATATCAAATTCAATCGATATGCTTGACAGTTTTGATTTTTGCCATTTTCCCTCTGGAAACCTGCGTGCGCGTCATCGGATTGACGTATTCGGGCGCTTCAATCAAAAGCCTCAACGTCATAGAAATTGCGTCTTGGTATTTGTCCGAGCGCGTATCTAGAGTTGCTGAACCTGCAGTTGCAGGCATGAAACCGGCAGTAGCCAGTCCACCGCGACGGTGCGATAAAGCGGCCCCGGTTTTTGATCGAGGGCAATCTATTGCTCTCAGTTCACCCGATGACAGCGCGCTCACCGGGTGGCGAAACAGATGGCATGGCCCTCGGGGTCGCCATCGAGCCCGGTGTGTGGCCATGTTGGCTGACACACCGGGCTTTCTTTTGGGGGCTTGCCGGCTCGATACGGCGAGGAGCTCTCTATATATAGATACGCTTCTCTGGTGTTCTCCAAGAAGCATCACGCTTGAGCGTAGTTTGGCCTTTGGCAGGTTTGCTATGTAATTTGTAGCTGCATGCGCATATAAAACGTAGGCTGCAAGCGTATTTGATGTATTTTGGGCGCACTGAATACGCGCCCGCGCGGTCCGGGAGCGCGCTGCTCCGTAAAAACATCGGGTGGCAGGGCATTTCCCAGCGAAAATACGCGGTTGCTTAATTCATACCACCTACTTTCTGAGCCTGCTGTGACGTCGAACTCTTCTGCCAAATCCACTGATATCGCCACCCTTGACCGCTTGACCGCCGGTGCCTTCACCGCCGCCACGGCAGGGGAGCGGGCTTCCCGCATCCGGGACTGGCTGCTCACCCAGCCCACCCACGAGCACTTGGCGGATGTGTTCAAGGAACTCAGCGTCAAAGACAAGGGTGCCGCCAAGCTGGTGCGCGAGAAGCTGGACGAAGTGCGCCGCGCCAAAGGCCAAGAGGTGCTCGCCGCCGAGTGGGCTGCCAAAGCCCAGGCCCTGATCGACACCGCCAAGCTCAACATTGCAGACGCGCTTGCCTGGCAGCGCGATGCCGCCAAGGCGGGGGCTCCCCTGAGTAAAGAGCCCTTGCTGAGTATCAAGACCCAGCTCTCCGAGCGCGTGCGTGGCATTGAAGACCTGCAACACCAAGTGCAGGTGCAGCGCGAAGCCGCTGTGCTGCTGGCGCAGCGGATTGAAGTGCTGTCGACCAAACCTTTGGCAGATGCCCAAGCCGCGGTGGAGGCCTTGCGTGCGGATGTGCAACACTGGCAAGCACAGGCCGAGGGCTTGGTCTCCAACGTCAATTGGGTGAGTGTGGATGTGAAGTTCCCCGCCTTGTTGGATGCATCCAAAGGCCAGTTGCTGGTGGTCTGGGATGCCTTCCAAGCGGCCTTGGCCTTGGCGGTTGCCGCTGCACAGGACGCCGCCGCACCCTTGCCCCCCGTGCCCGTGTGGGCTGATGAGCTGCGCGTGGCCCGTGGCATTCCGCTGGAAACGGCGCCTAAAGCCAACAAACCCAAAGTGGACCCGGAATTGCGCGCCAAAGCGAATGCTGCGGTCAAGGCGGCTTTGGCTACGGTGGAACAAGAAGTGGGCGAAGGCCATGGCAAGGCCAGCGCAGGTGCGGCAGCGGGCTTGCGCAATGCGCTCAAAGAATTTGGCAAACTGATTGACGCCAAGCTGGAAATCCAAGCGCATGCCGCTTTGGCTGCCGCTGGCGAGTTGGAAGGCTGGCAGCGCTGGCGCGCCGACCAAATCCGTGAAGAGCTGGTCGGCAAGGCCGAAGCCTTGCTCAAACGCCCCGACGGGCAGGCCATTGGTGGCCGCAAAATGCAAGAGACTTTGCGCACCCTGCGCGACCAGTGGAAGCAAACCGACCAAGGCGGCGTGCCCAACCATGCGCTGTGGAAGCGCTTTGACGAAGCATGCAACGAGGCCTACAAAGTAGTCGAGGGCTGGTTGGAGAAGGTCAAGGCCGAATCCGCTGAACACCGTGCCCAGCGTTTGGCGCTGATTGACGAAGTGAAAGCCTGGGCCGCTGCCAACCGCACGGCCCTGGATGACGACTGGAAGGGCTTTAACCGCATCCTGCACCAGTTCGCAGACCGCTGGCGTGAAGCCGGGCACGTCGGTGAAAAGATGTTTGCCGAGCTCCAACCGCTCTGGAAGACAGCTTTTGCAGAGGCAGCAGCGCCTTTGGAGGCGGTGCAAGCCCAAAGCCTGGCCGCACGCCACGCCATGATCGAAGAGGCCAAGCAGCTCGGCGCTATGCCGGTGCTGCGCATCGATGCCGTCAAATCCTTGCAGCAACGCTGGCAAGCTCAGGCGCACGCCATTCCGGTGGATCGCCGCCAGGAGCAAAAGCTGTGGGATGCCTTCCGCAAGCCGATTGACGAAGCTTTTAACCGCAAGAGTGCCGAGCGCGAAAAAGCCGAGGCGGCTTTGGGTGCGCGCGATCGCACCGTGTTGGATGCTGCCAAAGCTCTGGAGGCCGCCAACGCCTCTGGCGATGCCCAGGCGATTCGTGCCGCCATGGCTGCTCTGGACGCCGCATTGCACGGCCAAGCCCAGGCACAAGCCGATGTTGCGGCAGTGGGTGCCAGTGAGCAGGCCGCCCAAGCACAAGTTCAAGTTCAAGCCTCCAATGAGGCTCTAGCGCCTGCGGATTCTGCGCAAGCAGCTCCTGAAAATGTAGCAGAGGCACCTGCACCGGATGCAGAGGCTGCGCCTGCTGAGCCGGTGCCCGCGCCCAAACCTGCACCCAAACCGGTGGTGGCCGTGCGCGGCGATGACCGGCCGGGTATGAAAAAAGAAACACCGGCGGACCCCCGTGCTTCCAAGTGGAATGACCGCAAAGACGGCGGTCGCGGTGGGCGTGACGGGCGCGATGCCGGCAAGCCTGGCTTTGGTGACCGTGGCCCCCGCCGCGACGACCGGGGCGGCTTTGGCGATCGCGAACGCGCGCCGCACTCAAGCGCTCCCCGTTTGGGTGATACGGCTTTCCGTGCCCAGCGCGATGCCCTGGAGAACGCCCAGCAAGCTCTGAAGAAGCTCGCCGCGCAAGCCCATGGTGAGGCTTTGGTGCATTTGTTGACTGCGTGGGAAAAGCGTGACGCCAACCTGTTGCCGTCTGCCCAAGAGTTGGGTGGCCGTACCGCTGCGCAAGCCCGTCCCGTATGGAGCAAGGCGGTAAGCACTGGCGCCACAGTGAAACCCGAAGTCGCGCAGGAAAGCCTGTTGCGCCTGGAAATGGCGGCCGAAGTGCCCACCCCGGCAGAGCACCTGGATGCGCGCCGTGGTTTGCAACTCAAGCTGCTGACCCGCCGCAACGACCCGGCGCCAGCCCAAACCTGGACGCAAGATGCCGCCCAAGTGCTAGCGGCTGATTTCGATGCCGCTCAGGCGCGCCGTTTGCAAAACGTGCTCAAGGTGCTGCTCAAGCGATAAGGCGGCCCGGCTTGAAAACCGTGCCGGTTGTGGAACAATCGGCACGGCCCTTGAGGGAGGGCGTACTTACCGAGGGATAGCCATGGACTCAGTCGAAGACCTGCTGCGCAGGCTGGAGCAACTCAACGCCATTGGAACGGCCTTGTCCCGCGAGCGGGATATCACCCGGCTGCTGGACAACATACTGGTTGCGGCTAAGACCATTACCCATGCCGATGCGGGGACCTTGTACCGCGTTACCGATGATGGTCAGGCCCTCCGGTTTGAAATCATCCGCACTGACTCCCTGCACATGGCCATGGGCGGTGCCTCGGGCAAGCCGATTGATTTTCCTGATCTGCCTCTGCGCAATGCGGAGGGGGCTCCCAACGATTCGCTGGTGGCCGCCTACTCGGTGCTGCACAACCAGACAGTCAATATCGCGGATGCCTACACGGCTGCGAACTTCGATTTCTCCGGCACAAGACGCTTCGATGAGCGCACCGGCTATCGCTCGCAATCCTTTCTCACGGTGCCCATGAAGGACCACGAGGGCGATGTGATTGGCGTGCTGCAGCTCATCAATGCCACCGACCCCGTAACCGGTTTGGTGCGTCCTTTTAGCGACACGGACCAGAGCCTCGCAGAGTCCTTGGCGTCCCAGGCGGCGATTGCCATCACCAACCGCGGCTTGATGACCCAGTTGGAGTCCTTGTTCGAGTCCTTTATCAGCCTCATCAACTTGGCGATTGACGAGAAATCGCACTACACCGGCGGGCATTGCGAGCGGGTGCCTGCGCTGACCATGATGCTGGCTGAAGCGGTGAACCGCACCACAGATGGACCATTGGCCGCATTTCACATGGACGACCGGGACCGCTACGAGCTCAAGATCGCGGGCCTGTTGCACGATTGCGGCAAAGTGACCACACCGGTCCATGTGGTGGACAAAGCCACCAAGCTGCAAACCCTGTTTGACCGCATTGCATTGATCGATACCCGTTACGAGGTGCTCAAGCGAGACCGGGAGATTGAGGCCTTGCGCGCCCAGCTGGCCTTGCGGGAATCCCAGGACCCCGGCGCGGAGGCTGCACTGATGGCGCAGGCCCGGGCTGATATGGATGCCTTGGACGACGAGCGTGCGTTCTTGCGCCACACCAACAAGGGCAGCGAGTTTTTGAATGACGACGCGGTGCAGCGGGTGCGGACGATTGGAACACAAAAAACCTGGCGAAACCCGGAAGGTGTGGAGTCCGAGTTCTTGTCGGCGGACGAGATGGAAAACCTCACCATCCGCGGTGGTACCTTGACGGCCGCAGAGCGCGAGGTCATCAATTACCACATCGTGGCGACCATCAAAATGTTGGAACAGTTGCCGTGGCCCAAGCACTTGCGCAACGTGCCGGAGTACGCCGGTGGCCACCATGAGCGTATGGACGGTAAGGGCTACCCCAAGGGATTAACCCGGGAGCAGATGTCGGTCCAGGCCCGCGTGATGGGGATTGCCGATATTTTTGAAGCTTTGACGGCCAAAGACCGGCCGTACAAACCTGGCATGAAGCTCTCGCAGGCCATGGACATCATGGAGAAATTCCGCCAAGGTGGCCATATCGACCCGGATCTGTTCGATGTGTTCGTGCGCGAGCGCGTCTATCTGCGTTATGCAGAGCAGTTCCTGGACCCTTGGCAGATCGATGACGTGGCTTTGTCCGCTGCGGTGGCTAGCAGCAAGTAATTTCAGAGGCGTCGGGCGCCAACCGGCGTATGGCGACTGCGCCTGTTTCCGGTGTGCATTGCAGCCGCAGCACTTCGGCCCGGCGGGCGGCACCATCCAGATGCCAGTCGCTGAGCACCCAGCGCTCCAGCCCGCCCGGCAAGGCGTGGGTGGCAGGTTGGTGGGTGTGGCCGTGGATCAGGGTCTGCGCCTGAACGTTGTGTAGCCAGCGCAAGGTTTCTTCCGTGTCGGCATCTGCGTATTCGCGTTGGCTGGATTTCGCCGTTTCGCTGCGTTGACGGATTTCTCGGGCGATGGCCTGACGCTCTGGTAAAGGCCGGGCTAGAAATGCATGTTGCCACGTGTCGGTGCGCACGGTTGCCCGGAACTGTTGGTAATCAGTGTCATCCAGGCAGAGCGCATCCCCGTGGCTGAGCACCAAGCGTTGCCTGCCGAGTTGAAGGGTGCAAGGGTCCTGAATCAGCGTTGCGCCACAGGCATGAGCCAAGCGAGGACCCATTAAGAAGTCGCGATTGCCGTGCATCAGGTACACCGCGGTGCGTTGGGACAGCACGCGCAGGCTGTTTGCGCACTGGTTTTCAAAGCCGTCTACGGTATCGAGAACGTCGTCTCCCACCCAGACTTCAAACAAATCACCCAGTATGAAGAGTGCATCTGCACGGCAATGCTGCAGATAGCGCTCCCAAGCCGCATGGGTTAGCGGCTCGGAAGGGTGCAGGTGGATGTCGGAAATTACATCCACCGTCCGCCAGTGGCTGTGGGCTTGCAGTTCCACTGGCAGTGTGGGCTTTAGAGGGCCACGGCCTTTTCAATGATGACGTCTTCCTTTGGCACATCATCATGGAAGCCCTTGCGGCCGGTTTTGACGGCCTTGATCTTGTCGACCACGTCGGTACCGGACACCACTTTGCCAAACACGGCATAGCCCCAACCTTGCTGGCTGGGTGCCGTGTGGTTCAAAAAGCCATTGTCTGCCACGTTGATGAAGAACTGGGCGGTGGCAGAGTGGGGGTCACCAGTGCGCGCCATGGCCACGGTGTAGACCGCGTTTTTCAAGCCGTTTTGGGCTTCGTTCTCAATGGGGGCATCCGTGGGCTTTTGGGCCATGCCGGGCTCCATGCCGCCGCCCTGGATCATGAATCCGGGGATGACACGGTGGAAAATCGTGTTGTTGTAGTGGCCTTTGTTCACATACGCCAAGAAGTTCGCGGTGGACTTGGGCGCTTTGTCCTGGTCGAGTTCAAGGGTGATCACGCCGTAAGTGGCAATGTGCAGTTCAACTTGGGGATTGCTCATGATTTAAGGGGCCAAAGTGGCCGAGTTGATGACGATGGGGGTACGGGGCACATCTTGATACATGCCCGAATTGGTTGTGGGTGTACTGCGGATTTTGTCGACAACGTCCATTCCTTGAATAACCTCGCCGAATACAGCGTAGCCGTAACCATCTGGGCGTGGTGCATTCAAATTTTGGTTGTCCACCACATTTATGAAGAACTGCGCAGTTGCACTGTTAGGGTCCGAGGTACGAGCCATAGCAATCGTGCCTCGGTTATTTTTTAATTTGCTGTTTACTTCTAGGGGCACGGGGGGGCGCGTAGCCTTTTGCTGCATCTCGGGGCTGAATCCGCCGCCTTGCACCATAAAGTTGGGAATGACGCGGTGAAAAATCGTGCCGTTGTAGTGCTTGTCTTTCACGTACTGCAAAAAGTTTTCTACCGTTTTAGGCGCTTTTTCCGGGTAAAGCTCGACCGTGAAGTTGCCTGCAGCGGTTTGAAATAGCACTTTCGGGGTATTGCTCTCGGCATGGGCCGTGGCGAAAAGGGTAGAAATACCCAGTGCCAGGGTGGCCAGAAGCCAGTGTCGTCGTGCGAACTTCATCAAAGGACTCCTTCGTAAAAAATCTTCCATTGGCCGTTTTGGCGAATCCAGTATTGACGCTTGGTCCAGCCGATGCGGGAGCCTTCTGCCACTTCCCCGAAGGTGGTGACCATGGTTTCCGCGTTATCCACCCAGTGCAAATAAGAGGTGTCTTTGAGCTGGATGGTCTTGCCTTGGGTTTTGTCCATTTCACCGCGCAACAACGGCGTCCATTGACTCAAGTTTTTGCCGTTGCTATTGAAGTCCGGGGTGTAAAACGACAACACTTGGTTGACGTCGCCCGCTGTTTTGGCATTGCGCCAGGCGAACAGCGCATCTTCAAAGCCACGGGCGACCGTCTTGGTATTGTTGGGCGCCACCCATTGCAACTGCGCAGCAATTACGACCGGTGTAGCCCGCACCTCTACCGTCCGGATGATGTGGTCCAGATCGGGGTTGGCCAACACGACGCAGCCGTCGGTAGCCAAAGGCGGGCGCGAGAACTGGGTCGGGGGCGTGCCATGCAACCAGATGCCGCCGCCGGTCTTGCCGCGCTTGGCATCGAGCACGTTGGGGTAGCTGATGGGTAGGGCGCCCGAGCCGTAAAAGTCCTTGAGAGATTTGCGGTCCAAGTTGCTGGTGATGTAGTACACCCCCAAAGGCGTGCGTTGGTCACCCTCCACCGACTTCAAGGTGCCCGCTTTACCTACCGAGATGTAGTAGTCCGCCACCAGTTGCAAGCCGGTTGCCGTGTTCTCAAACAAATACAGGCGTGAGCGAGAGGCATCCACTGCAATCGCATGGCGGGTGGATGGTGCCAATTGCAAAAACTGGGAGGGAATGGTGCCTGGCGCCGGCCGCTCTTTGAGTGCCTTGACACGCCGCAGCGATTCTTCTCGCAGTTCCTTCAGCGGACCGGGCGCTTCTTGGGCCATGGTGCTGGGGACATCGCCCAAGGTATTCAAGGGGCGGGTGCGCGCAACCAGCAAATCACCATAAACCAGCTGTGCAAGCTGGAAGTGCGGCAGCTCCTCCGCGAGTTTCTCTGCCTTGATGAAGGCCTCACGGTTGGCGCCTTGACCGATCAGGTTGTAAATCTCGATCAAGCGTGCTTCGGCAACCCCCTCTTTGCTCTGGGTGGCCGGAAGTGTGGGCTTGGATGCCACGCTCGCCTTGGCGTCGCGTTTGTCGTCCCGGCTTTTGGCAAAGACGGGGCCGCCAACGAGCATGAGGCTGATGGCGATGGCAGTGAAGCCGCGCAGCAGCGTGTGGCACTGCGCGTGTGTGGAGCTAGTCATATCGACGTTGAGTGTCAACTACAACGTTTTAGTTCACTACCGTTTCACGAATGATGACCCAGCGATCGCCGGACTTGACCAAATCCAATGCCTTGCGGCTGGAAACGGCCAATTCGTTGGCTTTGTAGTCTTGGCGGAACTTGGCAGTCGCCTTGTTGCCGTTGACGCTCACACTCAGGTTTTCCAATTTCACGCTGATCTTGGATTTGCTGGTAATCCGTTGGCGGCGTTCTTCTTCCCAGGCTGAGCGGCTGGTGCCGGATGGGGTGGCGAAGTCTCTGCCGTAGGCGGCCAGATAGCCTTTGACATCACGTGCCGCCCAGGCTTTGGCCCAGTTGCGCACTGCCGCTTCTACGTCTTTGTTGGCATGGTTGGGGGCCTCTGCCGGTGCCGAGGGTTTGGCCGGCGCGGGTGCAGGTGCTGCGGGTGTAGCTGCAGCCGCCACTACGGGAGCGGGCGTTGCTGTAGGAGCGGGAGTAGCCGCTGCAGGCGCTGGCGCAGGTGTTGCCGCTGGCTTGGTAGCCGGTGCAGCGGGCAGGGTGGGCGGCGCTTTGGCCACAGGAGTTTCTGCCAGAGTCGGGGCGGGCTTGGTGGGCGGTGCGGCCGGGGCTGTTGTGCTGGGCGCTGCGTTTGCAGGGGGCGTGTTCACTGCGGGCAGTGTGGCAGTAGGGCGCTGGCCTTTGGCGGTCGCAGGATTAAAGAGCTCGCGAATCAGCGCGAGCTTGGGGGCGACGCCAGCATTGGCGCCGTCCAGTTGCAGTGCTTTGCCGTAGGCTTGGCTAGCGAGTTTGGCGTAGACGTCACCCAGGTTTTCATGGGCCGTGGTGTAGCTGGGGTTGGTGCGGATAGCCATTTCCAATGCGGTGCGCGCCTTGTCATATTGGCTTTGTCCTGCGTACAACACGGCCAAGTTGTTGTAGGGCTCAGGCAGCTCGGGGTAGTCTTCGGTCAGGCGGGTGAAGGTGGCAATCGCGTCGGTCGTCTTGCCGGAGTCACGCTGGATGACGCCTTTGAGGAAGCGCATTTGGGGATCCCGTGGCTTGGCGGCCAAAAACTGGTCCACCTTGGTCATGGCTTCCGGCAACTTTCCATTGCGGACCAGTTGTGCCACGTCGGAGTAATCGTCGGCGTGTGCGACGCCAAAAGAGAGGGTGGCAGCCAATGCGATCCAACGGATTGCGGTGAAAAGCTTGGAGGGGGCGTGCTTCATATTGCCTTTGAAATCGTGCGCTGGAAGAAGCCCTCGGCGTGGGGCTTTATACTGCGTTGCATTGTAGCTGAGGGGTTTGCGTGTCACCCCGAGGCAAATCCCCGTTTGGATTCCTAGCGAGCCCCCTATGCGACCCTTGGTGTTGTAGCGGGCTCGCTGTTTTTGTGTTCAGGTTTTTGATACCCATGAGTTTGCGCATTTTCAACACGCTGACGCGTTCGTTGCAGCCCTTTACCCCGATGGAGCCCGGCCATGTGCGGATGTACGTCTGCGGCATGACGATTTATGACCTGTGCCATATCGGTCACGCCCGCATGATGATGGCGTTTGACGTGGTGCAGCGGTGGTTGAAGGCCAGTGGTCTGCAGGTGACCTATGTGCGCAACATTACTGATATTGACGACAAGATCATCAAGCGTGCGCTGGAGCGGGGCATCACTATCCGTCAGCTGACCGACGAGATGATTGCCGCCATGCACACCGATATTGGTGCTTTGCAGATTGAGCCGCCTTCGGTGGAGCCACGCGCTACCGAGTACGTGCCCCAGATGCTTTCGCTGATTGGTGAGTTGGAAAACAAAGGCCTGGCCTACCGCGCCAGTAATGGCGATGTGAATTACTCGGTGCGCAAGTTCCAGGGCTATGGCAAGCTGTCGGGCAAGTCGTTGGACGAGTTGCGTGCTGGCGAGCGTGTGGCCGTATTGGATGGCAAAGAAGATCCGCTGGACTTTGTGCTCTGGAAATCTGCCAAAGCCGATGAGCCGCCTGAGGCTAAGTGGGATAGCGTTTTTGGCACGGGTCGCCCGGGCTGGCACATTGAGTGTTCGGCTATGAGTTGCGCCACCCTGGGCACCACGTTTGACATCCATGGCGGTGGTGCAGATTTGCAATTCCCCCACCATGAAAACGAAATTGCCCAGAGCGAAGGCGCCCACGGGCAAGCCTTGGCGAATGTCTGGATGCACAACGGTTTTGTGCGGGTCGACAACGAAAAAATGAGCAAGTCGCTCGGCAATTTTTTCACCATCCGCGATGTGCTAAAGCAATATGACGCAGAGACTGTGCGCTTCTTCATCGTGCGGGCCCACTACCGCAGCGCGCTGAATTACAGCGATGCGCATCTGGATGACGCCCGCCAAGCCTTGAAACGTTTGTACACCGCGCTGGGCCAAGTGCCCGCAGCAGAGGTCACGGTCGACTGGAGCAATCCGTTTGCTGCTCGCTTCAAAGCCGCGATGGACGAGGACTTCGGTACCCCCGAGGCGATTGCCGTGTTGTTCGACTTGGCAGGCGAGGTCAACCGCACCAAATCACCAGAAACTGCCGGTTTGCTCAAGGCCTTGGGTGCTTGTTTGGGGATTTTGCAATCCGATCCCCGGGCCTATTTGCAGTCGGGTGCGGTGTTGGACGAGTCCACCATCCAGCAGCGCATTGCGGACCGGGCCGCCGCCAAAGCCGCCAAAGACTTTGCGAAGGCTGACGCCATTCGCCAAGAGCTGCTGGCGCAAGGCGTTGTGCTCAAGGACTCTGCCGCAGGAACGACCTGGGAGGCAGCGCAGTAATGGTCGTTGCAACTCCAACGGCTACCGCCCAGGTGACTACGCCCGACTTCTGGGACGAGGCCTGCAAACATTTGATGAAAAAAGACCGGGTGATGAAGCGGCTCATCCCCCAGTTTGGCGACGCCTGTCTGCAAACCCGCGGCGATGCATTTGTGACACTGGCGCGCAGCATCATTGGTCAGCAAATTTCGGTCAAAGCTGCCCAAACGGTGTGGGACCGCTTTGCGCTCCTGCCCAAAAAAATTAGCCCCGCCAACGTGCTCAAGCTCAAGGTGGACGACATGCGGGCTGCCGGGCTCAGCGTGCGCAAAGTAGAGTACGTGGTCGATTTGGCCCTGCATTTCGACAATGGCACCCTGCACGTCAAGGACTGGGACAGCATGGGCGATGAGGAAATCATTGCCGAGCTGGTCTCCATTCGTGGAATCGGTCGATGGACGGCTGAGATGTTTTTGATCTTTCATTTGATGCGTCCCAATGTGTTGCCGCTGGATGATGTGGGTCTGATCAATGGCATCAGCCAGAACTATTTTTCAGGCGATGTGGTGAGCCGCAGCGACGCGCGCGAAGTCGCTGCCGCCTGGGCGCCATATTGCAGTGTGGCGACTTGGTATATTTGGCGGTCTCTCGACCCGCTACCGGTCGCGTATTAGTAGGAGAAAAACGTTGGCAAAAAAGACTTTCCTCGATTTCGAGCAGCCCATTGCGGAGCTCGAAGGCAAGATTGAAGAATTGCGCTACGTGCAAAACGAGTCTGCGGTGGATATTTCTGCCGAAATTGACCAGCTGAGCAAAAAAAGCCAGCAACTCACCAAAGACATCTACAGTGATTTGACCCCGTGGCAGATCACCAAAATCGCCCGTCACGCCGAGCGTCCTTACACGCTGGACTACGTGAACGAAATCTTCACGCATTTCGTGGAGTTGCATGGCGACCGCCATTTCGCCGATGACCTGAGCATTGTGGGCGGCTTGGCCCGCTTCAACGGTACCCCCTGCATGGTGGTGGGCCAGCAAAAAGGGCGCGACACCAAGGAGCGTGGACTGCGCAACTTCGGCATGAGCAAGCCCGAGGGCTACCGCAAGGCTTTGCGTTTGATGAAGCTGGCCGAGAAATTCAAGCTGCCTGTGTTCACGTTTGTGGACACCCCCGGCGCTTACCCCGGCATTGATGCGGAAGAGCGCGGCCAGTCCGAAGCCATCGGACGCAACATTTTCGAGATGGCGCAGCTGGAAGTGCCCATCATCACCACCATCATCGGCGAAGGTGGTTCGGGCGGTGCGTTGGCCATTTCGGTGGCGGACCAGGTCATCATGCTGCAGTACTCGGTGTACTCGGTGATCAGCCCCGAAGGCTGTGCTTCCATTTTGTGGAAGACGTCTGAAAAAGCCCAAGAGGCCGCTGATGCGCTCGGCATCACCGCCCACCGCCTCAAAGCCTTGGGCTTGGTCGACAAGATCGTCAACGAGCCCGTGGGCGGTGCTCACCGCGATACCAAACAGGCCGCTGCCTTTTTGAAGCGTGCCTTGTCGGATGCTTACCGCCAGATCAGCGACCTCAAGGTCAAAGAGCTGCTGGATCGCCGCTACGAGCGCCTGCAAAGCTATGGCCGGTTTACCGACACCAAGACAGCAGGCAAGTAAATGCCAAACCATGCCGCATGACACAGCGGTTTGACCAAGCAATGCGGGCCTTTGAGCCCGCTTTGCCTTTGGGGGTCGCCTACAGCGGGGGGGCAGACTCCAGCGCCTTGCTCCTGGCCTGTGCCCGCAAGTGGCCGGGGCAGGTGGTCGCGCTGCATGTCAACCACGGCTTGCAAGCTGTAGCAGCCGAGTTTGAGGCGCATTGTGTAAATACTTGCGCGCGGTGGCATATTCCGTTGCACATTGCCCGGGTCGCTGCTCAAGCGCAGCCAGGCCAAAGTCCCGAGGATGCTGCCCGCATTGCGCGTTACAAGGCTTTTGATGCTCTGGCGCTCGTGGAATGTGCGGGAGTAGCTATCAAATCCATAGCAATTGCCCAGCATGCGGATGACCAAGTGGAAACTGTATTGTTGGCTCTGAGTCGGGGGGCGGGTTTAGCCGGCCTCAGTGGCATGCCGCAGCAGTGGCAACGGGCGGGGATTGATTTCCATCGCCCCTTGCTGCAGGTGGCAGGCAGTGTGTTGCGTACATGGCTGGCCGCGCAAGGCGAAGCCTTTGTCGACGACCCGAGCAATAGCGACACGCGCTACACCCGCAATCACATTCGTGCGGAGTTGTTGCCGGCACTTGATAGGGTGTTTCCCCAGTTTCGCGATACGTTTGCCCGCAGTGCCCGGCATGCAGCGGAAGCGCAGTCTTTACTGGAAGAGGTGGCCATGGAGGATTGGGCGGCGGTAGTGCATGCACCTACCGATTTGCCGCTTATCAAGGCCGTGCAAATCCTTTCTCCTGCGCGCCAGTCGGGTGTTCTGCGCTGGTGGCTCAAGCGGTCTTACCAGGTGATTCCCAATGCCGCACAACTGCAGGAGCTACGCCGCCAAGTGCAGGCCTGTACCACCCGGGGGCACCACATCCATATCAAAGTAGGGGAAGGCTTTGTGGAGCGGCGTGGATTGGTGCTGGAATGGTTTCCACTCCGGTCACCAGGCTGACTGATTGGTAGGAATACACGCAGTCAAATGCCATTGAGCAAAGAAAAAGCCTCAAGCAGCGGACTGCTTGAGGCTCTGACTTGGCGGAAACGGAGGGATTCGAACCCTCGATGAGGCTCTACACCCCATACTCCCTTAGCAGGGGAGCAATTTTTTCACCGAGAAACGTTATTTCATGCGGCTTTCAAGGCATTTGATGTATGATTTTTTGAGTTTCGGTGCCAAAACGGTGCCACTCACTGAAAATCAGGATCTTGAGCAATGGCGAACTTTTTTCCACGTGAAAGCGGCTACTGGCAAGCCCGAGTAAGACGCAAAGGCTGGCCAAGTCAGAGCAAGACGTTTGCAAAAAAGTCTGAGGCCGAAGCGTGGGCGCGCAGTGTTGAGGCGGAAATGGATCGAGGTGCTTTTGTCTCTGCAGCTCCTGCAGAGCGAACTTTGCTCAAGGACGTCATCACGAATTTCCGCACCGACATTGCCCCACACCATTACCGAGGGAACGCATGGGAGCACAAGCTAGACCGGCTGGAAACGCGGTTGGGTGAATACTCGTTGGCAGCCTTGACGCCGGAGCGTGTCTCCTGGTATCGAGATGAGCGTCTTAAGGATCCGGACCCACGCTACAAAGATGCGAAAGCTGCCCCCCGCATTTCTCCGGCCACCGTTAAGACTGAAATTGACATGCTGTCTAAGGTGCTGGATGTTGCCGGCAAGGAAATGCGAATCCGTATTCCCATGGGTAATCCTGTCAAAAACGTGCGCAAACCTGTCTCTTCTCCACCGCGAGAGCGCCGGCTGACGGCAGAGGAGGCCAATGCGCTTCTAGAGGCCTGTGGTAAGTCGCTGAATACGTGGCTTCGGCCTGCTGTGCAGCTGGCTATTGAGACGGCCATGCGTCAAGGGGAGCTGTTATCTCTTGCTTGGGCAAACGTAGACACAGAGAAACGGGTGGCCTATTTAGCCCTTACAAAAAATGGTTCATCGAGGGCCGTGCCACTTTCTAGCCGCGCGATTGCGGTTCTGGCTGCACTACCGAAGGACATCAAAGGGCGCGTGATCCCTGTCGAAAAACAAACGCTGCACAGCGCATTTAAAACCGCCTGTAGCAGAGCCAATCTCAAAGACTTCCGCTGGCATGATCTGAGGCATGAAAGCCTTTCGCGGCTCGCTGAACGCGGCGATTTAAGTGTGCTGGAACTGAGCGCGATCAGCGGACACAAAACCTTGCGCCTGGTTCAGATGTATGTCCAACTGCACGCATCGCAGTTGGCCGCAAAGCTCGGGTGAAAACCTATTTAAACGGGTAGGTTCGGGCAGTCAAACGGTCATCATGGGGCCGCTGCGCTCGCCCATCGGTGCCGCTGGCACCTTCCCCCCGCCCCGTGCCCTGCGGGCGCGCCCACGAGGGGCGCTGCACGGGTCCCCGGTCTGTCTTCAGTGAAGAGGGGCAGCGGCTGCGCCGCCCAATACCCAGTCCGTTGCCTTAGCTGCTGCGCTGGCAACCGTAAAGATCGCCTGTTTGTCTGCCTTGAGGCATTTCAGCCAGCCCTCCAGGTAGCTTGCATGGCCCTCGATGGTGCCTTCCACCATGCCCAAGTGACCCATGGTGAAAGCTGCTGACAGCTCGGCCGTTAGTTCTTCCATGGCGTAGGCGTCGTCGCCAAAGCGCTTACCGAAGGTGCGCGCCAGGCGATCTTCATGGCCGGTCCAGTGGGCCAGTTCGTGCAGAGTGGTTGCGTAGTAGCTGGCCTCATTAGTGAATCGTTCGCGGTGCGGCATGCACACCTCATCTTTACTGGGCACGTAGAAAGCACCATCAAAGCCGTGGCGGATCTTTGCGCCGGTTTGCAGAATGATCTGCTCGGCTTCCTCGATTGCGCTGAACTCTTTAGCCTGTGCGGGGGTGGTCAGTTCTGAGGGTAGGCCGTCGATCTGTGCCACGTTGAACAGGAAGAAAGCCTTGGCCATGGGATAAAACTTTGCATCTTCTGCATCGTCTTCTGCCTGGCGCTCCACTTTCTGAAAGTACACGCCCATGGTGGATTTCTCCCGCTTGCGCACCTGTGCGCCCATGGCTTCGGCCTGTTTGTAGGTGAGCCAGAGATTGGAGCTGAATGACTTCTCCGCCGCTTGCGCCCACAGCAACAGAACATTGATTCCGCGATACGCCTCTCCCGTCTTAGCGTTGCGTGGGAGGCCTCCCACGGCTTGATTAGTCCAGCGTTTGCCGCCCTTGGCTGTGCCAGCTTCAAGAATGTTGATGATCTTATTTGTGATGGTTTCGCGAATGCACATGGTGAGCCCTTGAGTTGGTTTCGAGGGCTTCGATCTGTTGCCCTCTCGCTCTGACCTGGCGCTCCCTCTGGGACGGGAGGGTGCATTTGGGCGTTAAAAATCGGACTTTCTAGCCCGTTGTCTTCATCGCCCCCACCAAATCCCCGGCATAACTGATCGGGCGTTTGGTGGGGGCGTCGGGCTAGTGGTACGTTTTGGGTGTTCGGTCTTAGGAGGCCAGCACCGAAACTGGCGTGACACAAAAGCGCAGCGACTGGCGCGATAGTTTTTCACTGGGCGACGCACGAAGTGTCAGGATTCCGACGTTTGACGCGTAAAACGTCAAGATAATGACGGTGCCACGAACCTTCATGGATCACTGCACCGCACATGACAATTTCACCTTCGATGCAAAGCAAGCTCAATCAGATGCGCCGGGCTGCCCCTATGGCTGTCAACAAAGCGCGCTTGTGTGGCGGTGTAGTGCTCGCACTGATTGATCCAGTTGGCGACCTGGACTCCGCCTTGCAGGATCTGAAAACGGGATTGGGTAGCAACTGGACGATCGTTACGGCTTTTCAGTTCATGAGCGGAAAGCAGGCGCTGTTTGCAGCGGAATGCGCAAGTGAAAATGAGCGCGACGCTTTGATAAAAGCGCACCAAATTTCTCTAGCAGTTTCGAATCAAGCCGGTATCACACGCTTGAGCGTGGCACAGCTGAGAGTGGTTGTGATTGAGGCAGCTCAGGTCTCAACAACACCTTAAAAAGCTGAAGTGTTCACTGTCTCGCGATTTGAAGAATGGGACGTCTACGCCCTTGGATGAATGTTCGTGCTCCGGATTCAGTTGCTTCTACAGACCGTTCTCCAGCCGCTGACTGCAATGGGCTAAGGCCACCGTCCCGTACATTACCAAAATACTCCCTCCCTGCGAACTCAACCTATCAAACCGATGAAACTCTCTGATCTTATAAAGCGCATTGATGAGCTCATCGCTATGGCCCAAGAGGTGCAAAAAAGCCAATATAGCGACGGCGAACGATTTCCGGTGAAGTATGTTCAGGACGCTCCTATGTCGGGATTGCGGACAGCTTGTCTCTCTTTCATTGAGCGTGTTTACGGTAAGGAGCACACGCACTTCGCGCAATTCACTGCAAAAACAGATAGTCATTTCCTGAGTGATTTAGAACGGGCTATGGCCATCCTCCTCGCAATTCGATCCGAGCTTAGTGGTGGATGGCTCTTTGATATGAAAGGTCTAGTTGCTGCGGAGTTGTTCTCTGATTTTTTAGATCAGTCTGAACATCTGCTGGAGCAGGGATACAAAGATGCCGCTGCAGTCATGATCGGCTCAGTTTTGGAAGAGCATCTGCGACAGCTTTGTTTGCGTCACGAAGTTCAAGTCATCGACCTAAAAGATGACAAGCAGGTTCCACGAAAAGCCGACCGACTGAATGCTGAACTAGCGCGCAGCAGCGTGTACTCCGCTCTAGACTCAAAACAGGTTACTGCTTGGTTGGGTTTGCGAAATGACGCTGCGCACGGCCACTATGACCGTTTCACGAGCGAACAAGTCCGCATTTTCATGCGTGGCGTCATCGAATTCATGACACGAGTTGCAGTCTAACTATCTGAGGGGTATTCCCGAAGTGAACACCTTTTGGTGAGCGTTATCGACTCCAGCTTCCGTCAACAGGTCAACAAACGCACGATACGCGGCGACAGGATGGCTTGTGGGGCCAATAATCACTCGATCGAGGAGCTGCGGCAACTGAGCACCAATGTGGCCCTCATCTGGGAAGTCCTTAAGTGGAAGTTTGTACACGATTTGAGGAATTCCGCGAACAACCTCAACTGACCTCTGCATTTTTTCCGAACTTGATACCTTCGGGGAATACACGATTCGCCACTCTCGCTCCTCTTCAAAACCGGGGTGCTTGGTACAAAGTGCCGCAAACCGCCACATCTGAAAAACGCAGTTGTAAATCAATTGCTCATCAATCGAACGAAGCCAATCTAGATTAGACATAACGCCGGTAGTTACATCCAATAAAATTTGGGCCAACTCATTTTCGGTACCGTACACAACTGGACTTGAATACGCTTTCAGCACATCGGACTTTAAGCCAAATATGTCCGAATTAAAAACAAGGGCAACACCGTTTTGTCCACCGTAAGCTCTCCACATCGAAAGTCGCCCGTTCGAATTTTCGGATTCAAGATGCTGAGATACACAAGTCAAGTAAGTGTCACTTTTCAAGTCATCTTGGACTGAATTGAAATGACTTTCCACCCTTTGCCTTAGGCCTGGACGAATTGCATCCAGAGCGCTACTAAAGTTATTTGTTAAGTGATTTTGGTTATACGCGGCAGCCAGGCAATCCAACCCATGGTTGATTTCTGACCAGTCATTCATCAGGCTTGAATTTCGCATCCAAATTTCTTTTCCTCGAATGATCGAAACCGCCACTTCTGAGGATGTGTAGTGCACCATTTTTGTTTTGGTTGCAATTACCTCCTGACGCCTAGTTTGCTCATTTGGAAAAAAAATTTCCATCAATCTATCCAAATCGCGTTCGGCAGAATTTTTATCTGATTCAGTCATGCGCCATCCCTTAAAGTCTGAAGATCAAAGTAGGTTGGCGATTAATGAACCTGCGTGGCCGCCGTTGACGCCGTTCTCGCGCTTAATCCATTGGCAACATAGGATTTCCACAAAACCATGCACTCAATAGCTAACTCCAATGCATCTCGGCTAAAGTTACCAGAGACTATTGAAAAAGTGCATTTGTGAACCTCAACTCCACCTGAGCCCGTCGTCCAGGTAGAGGACGCTAAAGTGGCTTGATCAATTTTTTGATGCGATCCACTGCGTAGCTTCCCATTTATCCTGCAATGCTTTGCTCCATTGCAAACATCAGCGCAAACACGCAAAGCTTCGTTATCATTTATAAATGCCTCTGTCTGAACCTTATCCCAATGACATTCAATCAACCAATCTTTAATGTGATAGCAATGCATGAAGAATGAAATGCAATCGTCTTTCGGCTGGTCAAGTGAAAACGTAGCCGAATGTGCGTGGATACCTTCGTATGCGTAGTGAAGCCTTGTTAGATAGCGCTCCGCTCGATTTAGCTGCTCCAAAAAGCTTTTTGGACTGTGTGGCACACTAATCTTTCATTTCCCACCGTAAATCGTGCAAATCGTATCTAGTTGCGCCTCGCCTACTGTTTCTGGCACAACGTCCAAAAGCTTTACTTTTTCTCTTGGGATAGACGTTTGATCGATCACTGAACCGGCTTTGTCATATTCGATAACTTGATGACTGCCCAACTGCCGTGTCACACAATTGAATGCAGTTCTGCGCAACTCATAAGCACCAGTTTCTACTCGATGCTTACGTGCCACGCCATTGCTCAATACCGGTTCACCGTTGACCAGCAAAGTTTCCTGCGTGTAGTAATTGGTACGCAACCAAATTTCAACTGATTGATCTCGGCGAACTGCAGTACCTGTTAGGAATGCAACGACACCACCAGGCTCGCCTTGCTTTTCCTCATAATTTCCTATTGGTACAGCGACATTTTTGGGTTCTAAAGAAGCAGATTTGCAAAGATTTTTGATGTGAAATTTCAATGCGGGAGCGAAATCGAACTCGCTTTGCTTCCAGTCAGATAGCGCTGTTCTGTACAAAGGATAGGTACTCGCCTGTGCTTTCGCCCGTTGTTCCAGCTCAGCGATCGAGTTTCCCTCTTTGACATAAGCGACGCGGACTGTGTCAGATAGCTGCGATCCGTCACACATTGCCAAAACTTGTACTGAAGTAGAGAAGCCTCCGCTCAATTGGTGGACATAAGTTAGTACCCCTCCACCAACGCGGCTCGCATTCGCACCGGTTGCCAGATAAGTTGTGGTGTCACCAAAAGTACCAAGATTCACAAAGCTGCCTTGCTGCGCAAATGCAGACACAGAGAGCACTGCACACAAGACGCAAGTAGTAGTTTGTTTTTTCATAATCCTCCCTTGTTTCGCTTTGATCTTTTCTTTTTCTACTTCACGCCAGCACAGTAGATTGAAACATACGAGTCGATTGCAGATTGCTCACTTTTGAACATTCCTGGACGCGCCAAGTATTCACGTTTTGCGGCTGCACTTTGAAAATCAATGCAGCTTTCATAACTATTCTTCTGACAACCACTTATCAAAAGCGCAATTGCTATCGCAGCTACAGATGCTTTCATTGACACACCACTTTCGCTCATGTTGAAATTTAACACTGTCAGATCTATGCTGCCTATGTTCGCATAGGTCATCTCCTACTTGCCTACGTTAGCAGGATCCCACACCACCCGATCATTGATTGAATAAGCAAAAGATTCAGACTGCTTGCCTCGCCCTGCGTTGTACACATTCGTCTTTGCCCACATCTCGTTATATGGCCACGTGCCGGCTGCTGAGCCCCATGCTGTCCCCTTTCCGTTGATGTAAAAAGCCCGGTTTTCCGCTGGTTTGCTCTCCAAAAACTTCCTGTAGTCCTGCTTAAACTGCAGGTTAGTCGTCGGCAGTGCTTCAACGTCATCTAACGCAATAGTGGGTGCCACTGCTGGAACGTTTTCAGTGCTTGACGACAGCGCTACGTCAAAGCGCTTGGCTGCGAAATCTGACCCTTCAACGGCATTCAGTGCTTCTTTGCCAAAGGCTTGAAACCAATCGCTCAAGGCAGCCAAATCGGTGTCTGCTGCGCTCTGGGAAAGGACAGCCCGTGGCATGGAGACCCCGGCCGTATATCGAATTTGGCGGTTTGATCGGCGGATGACGTCCATTTGCCAGACGATAGGTGTCTCGCCGAGGGAGTTCATCGCAGCCTTGTCGGCCAGATAAGGGCGGACCATGCCGTTCAGATGTCCAAATGTGTCTAGGTCGTCTTTGACATTCGTCCTTTCAATGCCGGTCAAGAAGGCATTGAAATTGGAATATGACCGGAGATGGGAACAGGCATAAGAAAAGCTTGAATTCGACACTCCGTAGGCCTGCGGGACCGTACCTGGAATCTGCGGGCACATCCAAATTCCGCGGCTTGGAATGCTGAAATAGGACTCTGAAGTCGTCGAAAAAGTCACGAACTTCAGGGGCGAATTTTTGTCCTGGTTAAGCAGTGTGACGTGGACCAAATTTTTGTCGCTCGGCTTGTGAAAGAAGTCATAGCGCTTCATCACACGCCAAGCGCTTTTTGGAATTGGCACCATCGGTCCAGTTCCCATGTCCACCCGGTCGGCAGTAAACACGGCACCGTCCTGAATATCTTTGAATGGGACGGTCTGAGATAAAGCACCAGACACGGCGAGCGCGGCTGCTGCAGTGAACGCGGCTTGAGCAAATGGGTTCATATGTCCTCCCTGATTGGTTTGTAATTAGGCGGTCTGGCCGTTGATGGCCTTCAATACGTGCGGCTGGTCTTGCCAGAGAGCCATGTAGTCACTCGCGCCTACGCACGTACCAATGGCAAAGCACAGCGGCTCAAGCGCCAAACGCGCAAGCTTGCCGCGCCAGGAGCCCTTGTCCACGACACCCATCTGATATGCAAGCTCTTGGGCGCGATGCAGAGCGATTGGACGCATTATTTTCTCGGCGAGTTCCGAGCGGCGCATCAACCTTACATAGGGGACGGCCCAGAAGTGATAACCGCGAACAGTGGTTTCAGACAGATTTGCTTTTGTGAAAGCCAAATCCGCACGCCACACATCTTTCTGGATTTCGCCCTTCGAGTAAAAGTGGGTACACACCACGCGAGACGAACCGCTGCTGCTGGTGGAAGATGAGCTTGTGTCAGAAGAAGTGACAGCGTCTCTCTCGTTTGTAGTGTTGCTGTAGGACATGTCGGCAGTCGTTCCAAGCACGGTAGCTGTCTCTTGGTTCGGTCCGCTGTAGATCGTCACGCCATCGCTGCCGAGGTAGCCCGTAATAGTCCGCCCACCGCCGCTTGAACTGGTGTAAACGACCGGGTCGGGCACAGTCCCTCCTTGAGAAACCAGAACGTTTGAGCGACATGTGTACACACCACTCAACACCATGAGCCCTGCGTTGCAGCCTTGGATCGAAGTGGCGGAGGACACAGCGGCTGGCCGGCGATCATCCGTTGCTGGCTGGTATTGGATCTCAAGTTCGTCGTTTTGATACTGCGCTTGCGCGCCACTCGACGCGAGCCCTAAAAACGCCAAAACAGCAAAAGATACCTTGTTCATTTTGAATGACATGATTTACACCTTAATTCGTTAAATTTGACTTTGTACAATTGAAAAATCCATTTGTACAATCTCGTACAATTTTGTACATTTGATGCTGGGGTACTTTTTAATTTGTACAATTGCAGCAGCAATTTGTACAATTGGTTTAACGCGCTCCCATAGCCCTCCTGACTGCCGCAGCTGCATCAACCGGCGTGTTAAATTGAGTGTTTCTCACAATTTTGGCTGCCCGTAATCTGACGTTTTGGGCCTCCTCCAAACTCGTGACCCCGCTCAGACGCATTGGCTCCCGGCGCACACGAATCTCAAAATGCCGGAAGACTAAGCCCTTCATTTGCGGCTGTTGGTCCTCCAATTCCTCGGCGGCTCTGTCCACAGCCCGCTGGTGCTTCTGCAGCAGCTCCGTCAAGATTGATTCGGGGTCCACTTTTCCCGGGGTCCTGCCTTCGACATGTGCCTGGCGAGCAAGTTGAGAGATATGGTCGCGCACGGCCTGTTGACGCATCGGGTGATCTTCTGGCAGGCACTCAAGCAAAGTGTTGAATACCAAGTCTTCACCCGCTTGAACCATGTTTTCGTGCCTAGCCTGGCGATGCCTCGCCTTTTGGTGGTTCATGTGCTGAACCGAACTCAAAAGTCCCTCAAACGCAGCGCTGCTCATGCTGCAACTCCAATTTGCTCTTTGAGGTGCACTAGGGCAGCCAAATAGCCAATCACGTAAGGCGTCTTAGCCTCCTTAAGACGCTCGCGCAGCTCCGTGACCGGCAAAGTGAACGGGTCAGCCTCATCTAAAAGCTCACCTAGCAGGCTTGATTGAGTGGCAAGCCGAGCAGCTTCCTCTAGCGAAAATGGGCCTTCATCACCGACACCCTGATCATCGACGGAAACACAATATGAGTAGCCACCGCCGGGCTGCATGTCGAGCGTGTAATCCACTCCGTCACGCGAACCCAAATACGTCTTGTAACCGTCCAACTCAGCGCCGATGAATTCCACGCCGTTCATCGCGAAGGAATCGCAATTTGTCATCATAAAAACTCCCCTTTAAACAGGCTCGATGCCGAACTTTTTGAACATGATTTGAAAGCGGCGACTCCCGTTCTCAAAGTATTCGTGGATCTCTTTTTCTGGTGCAATCGAGTCCAGGGCAATAACCGCCAAGCATTGGGTATGGAGTTTCAAATCGAGCCCACGAAGATGATTCAGAGGGAATGGGTATGCGTGCGAGTTATAGAGTCCCGCCAGAAGGCGAGCCACTGCACGGGCCTGCCCAGTATCTGACTCCTCCGCCAGCTTCATCAGCTCGCGAAGGGCCGGAAAACCCCCTCTACGCGCTTCTTCAGCCGCTGCTTGGTATTCCTGCATCTGCTTGAAAAATGGATCATTCAAGTCATCAATGATTTCGTTTTCTGTGGCAATTACGCGCTCTTTAGCTCTCATATCGTGCTCACTTTCTGGCCGTTTGGCCGCCATGCCTTTCGGCGGTTTCTCTGCTTTCAAATTCACCGGGCCTCAAGATTCCCGCCCCCCTCAAATGAGGTCTTCTTGGTGCGGGATTCGTCCTTACTTTCTTTCACCGTACCCTCTGAGTTCTGCGCCCGGAAGACGGCGGCACCAGGGGCGGCAGGGATGAGCGCGGAAGATTTGTAAAGCGAGCTTGCGAGCTTTATGAACACCGCGAGCAGACCGGACGACACTGGGGCAGACTTCTGGAGGAATAGCGCAGAACTCAGCGGGTATGGGAGCAAAGGGCAGGATCTGCGCACAGAGAGATGCCCGAGCGGCGAGCGGTTTAATTGACCCGCCAGGCGCAGCCAAGGGGCAACCATTGATGGTTGTTCTGGCGGTTGCTGCATGCCGCAAAGCGGCTTGCAGAGGTTCCCCCAGAGGGAGGACAAGCGCAGCGCGGCAGGGAGATTGTGCGAAGCACATTCTCCCGCGAGGGGCGAGGGACCAAGCCCGAAGGGCCGAGACCTTGGGCTCGGTTTACGCTGGGCCCGTGCGCCGCAGGCGACGCCTCCAAAGGTATTTGCAGTTGGTTTTGGTGAATTCAATTCCACAGCCTCACCCCCACGCAAAACACTAAGCCAGCCCACCCCAGCAACCCAAAAAACATGGTTTGTAGATTGACCTTCCGCCACTCTGAGTTAGCCAACTTCTCCGAGCGCAACCGCTCCTTTACAGACGCCAACTCAGCAGGCATTGCTCGCAGGGAATGAAGAAATTTCGGGTACTCGGTACAAATGAACTTTGCGGCATCCTCAGCAGACAAATTGAGTTTCAGCAGTTCAGCAGCAATGTCCTGAGCCCAGCCGATAGAGGGACCTTGCCAGGAACTGGCCTGAGATTCTTCGTACCCAGCGGGTGCGTTTTGAAGGTCGTACAGACTCGCAAAGTGAACCCACAGAGCCCCCTCAATCCGCTCCGACTTCATGAAAGATGAAGCGTCCAAGCGTGCAAAAAGATAGAGCTGAAGGGCGAAAAATCGGGCGTCATGGCTAAAGTCCGTAGCTCCAGCCTCACCCAAAATCCGGTGTGTTACTTCGTGGATATATACAGCCGCGAATTGAGTTTTTGACTTGAGGTGTAGCGTGTTGCGCAGAACCACGCGCCGATCCACCTCACCAGCACAACAGTACCCGGCCCACCGAGTGGGCCGCAATTCCACCGGTGGCGGATTACTGATACCCGCAGCGGCGGCGGCGGGTTCCAGCAGCGCACGCACCCAGCCAGCCGTAAGGGCGGGTGCTGGGGCGGTTTGATGTACCGCGATCACTCCTTCACCTCGCCACTGGCTGCACGAATTGATTTGAGCGCCGCCTCTTGGACGGGGGTCAATGGGATGCCCCTCCAGGTAACTTGAGCAGGCACAGCTGGGGGAGTGGCGACAGGCTTGGCCGCAGGCCTTGCCAAGGGAGCAGCATCCCGCTCAACCTTGATGGAGCCAGGCGCAATCATCAGCATCGAGCGCGCAACAGAGGGGCTGCAAAGCCTCCCCAAAAAGCGCAGCTCTTTGACCGGACCGGGCAGACCGGTGACGTCATGCCCACACCGATGGAGCATGTCCAGAATTTTGGAATGCTCAGAAGGTGTGAGCAATGGATCTTCAAGCTGCTGAAGCAGCTTGGCCACGATCTGATCGTCCGTGAGTAACAGCGCGCGCATGCGCGCCAAACGCTCTTGCTCTGGGTCTGGCGTCTCCAGCAGAAAATTTAGGGCGTCGGTCATCGCACGACCTCCCTCTGCACGTCCTTTTGAACGGGCCTGTGAAACTCGCCGCCCCCAGCGGCCACAGCCTCTGGGGGCACGTCCCCCGCACTCCCGCCCCCGTCGGGGTCGAATTGAAGACAAAAAAGAACAGGAGAGACGCGCGTCACACCATGCAAAGCGGTACTTTCTTCACCCTCCAAATACGCCGCAAGAACAATGTACTTGGCGCAACCCCGCTGCACCAGTCTCGGGCCGCCTGAAAACGACTCGATGAACCAATTTGACGAGCGGCATGAGAGGCAGTGATTGGTAGAGGTATATGCGCTCAACTCACGCACTGATTCCAAGAGGCTTTTGGTGGATTGATCCTGACCAGCAAGGGTCAGTACAGCAACATCGATCAGCTCTTGGAGGTGCGGTGCGAACGTCGTCGGACTTGATGCAAGGTCTGTCATTTCGGTGCCTTTTGGGTTCGTGGGTTGGCGAGTGGACAAAGGGCGTTCAACCACCGCGCAGGCGCGGTGGTTGATTTTGTAGAGGCGCATGGCGCATGCCTGGGCCTGGCATGGGGGCGCGCCGACTTGGCGGCGAGATGCCATTAGCTGCGTTGAGCTGCTGCTGAATCTTGGGAAGACTGAGGCTTCTGTCCAATGTGCTTCCGGCCAAAAATTCAGAGCTATCTGCAGAGCGAAAAAGTACGCCTGTGGTCTGGCCAGTGGAGCTGGTGGCCAGCTTGCAGTCGATCCCGGCGGTTTTCAGGTTCTGCTGAAAGTCTTCGAAGTTTTTGGATTTGGAGAGGGCTTGATGAATGATGTTTGGATCCACCCACGCCCTCTTGGTGCCTCGCCGGTCAGCTCTTCGGTGTGCGCTGACGGCGCGATCTGTTGGAGGGGCTTGGGTTGGTTTTGGCGCGAAATCCGCGACCTCAATGCCAAGACTTCGAGCAGCCTCACGCGCTGCTGCACGCCCTCTCCAAAAGTCATTTGAGTCGCTCACCAACGATCCATCTGGCTTTGAACGGCTGTACACAATGTGTACATGGTCGTTCCTCCCAGGGTGCCGCGCGATGGTGTAGTTGCACCCCTCTGCACCGATATTTTTAAGCCATGTCTTGCCCACTTCGTGCCACTCGCTGAGGGACAAAGAGTGGCCTTCCGGACGGCTCAAGCTGATGTGGACGATAAGGTTGTCGGGCGACACCAAAGGGTGGCGACGGCAATCGAGTTTGAATTCTGCACGTCGCTGCGCGGCTGTCGTGCCGAGCATGTTGCTCGCAATGTGCTGTGCGCTCTTGTCCGCCAAACTGTAAGCATCACCGATGACAGAACCCCGATGCTTCTTGAAAAGAAGGGACACGGTTTTCCCGGCCTGATTCCAGCTGCCAGCTTTTGGACTTGCACCGCGCGAGCGGCGGTGCGTGCGTTTGAGCGTTCGAGAAAGTTTGGCAGCCGCCGACTTGCTTTGGCTGGCGGCCTTGGAGCGCAGTCTTTTAGATGTGCGCTCATGAGCGCGTTGTCCGGCATCTGCAGCCGCTGTAGGGCTGCTCATGCGATCTGCCCCAAAGCGCTGCGCATTGCAGTAAGTGCGGTGTGCCAAGCCGTGTTGCCAGCCGCCTGTTGCCCATTGAGCGCTTCGGCCAGGACGTTTGTTTGGTCGCTGGCTGCCAGAAGTCCAGAGCTCAAAATTTCTGAAGCCTGAGCTTCAGAAATTGCCCCTGCCTTGACGCTCAAGCCAAGCCCGCGCACCTTGTCTTGCATCTCCATTAGCAAGGGGCAGACGCGGTCCAAGGGGGCACCAGATGCCGATGCATGGCCATGCAATTGAGTGAGGTTTGAGACCGTCCCATGGGCCACAGCCAATAGCTTGCGGCATGGGTCAGGCAGGTCTGCAGGTGCAGGAGGCATGGGGGCAACTGGAGCGCCAGCCAAGGCGCTGATGCGCATGAAAACCGCCACAGGCAGGCCAGCCTTGAACGCGCGCTGGCGCAACTCGGTTCGCTCATGCAAGCTGACCCGCACAGTCAATTTGATGTCACGTTCCACGTCGATCACAAGTACATCCTTCAATCAAATTCGTTCCGCTTACCCGTCCCGGCCGAAGGCTGGGCGGTGGGTCCAGGGCGCCAGCCCTGGCAGTGGTTCGTAGCCGTCGGAGACGGCGGAGAACATAGCCTGCTGTCCTGTTTATGGACTGATTCGATTTTGGGGATTAACAGGTAACGATGCTTACCGAATACCTACCGGATACTTACCGGATATAAAAATCTCAAGCAAAAAATTTGAAAATTCACAACGCAAATTCTGCAAACTATTTTCAAAAAGGATAAAAAAATGAGCGCCAAAAGCAGTTGGAGTCTGGAGCAATTGGAAGATATAAAAAATGAGCTAAATGCGCTTCCGCCGCAAGCGAAAAAATTTACAAAAAAGGAGGCTGTTGCGCACATGAAAGATGCGATATTGAAGGCAAAAAACAATGATCAAACGATTGAATCAATCAAAGAATTTTTCGAGAAAAAAGGCCTAAAAATCAGTCAAAGGGAGCTGAAAGAAATATTTGGGATTTCTGCAAAACCAAAAAAAATGGCGACTAAAAAGTCGCCATCCGCTCCACAAATTTCTAGTGCAATCGCCGTTCCGCAGGCCTGAATTTGTCCAACGCAGCGCGCCACGTGCGCTCGGGCCAATCTTGTGTATGGTGTCGCAGCCACTGAGGCTGCGACAAAAACTCAACAATTTCCTCCCGGCTGCGCCCTTCTCTCAGCATTTGAATAGCCATTCCAAATGCCATCTCGCTATTGATTTTTGAGTCACTTTGGGCCTGATATTTTGGCAATTTCGGATTCATTTTTGGCAAAAAAACAGCTGACTTTTGTTTTGTCAAAAAATCATTTTCATTTGATTTCCCAGTTGCCTTTCGAGTTTCATATAGTTGGCAAACAAATCCACCTTTTCCCCAATTAATTGAGCCAGGAAATCGATGAAGTTGTATTGAACTAACCGCAGCCGAATCGCCAAAAAATGTAGATGAAATTGACTTTTGAATTTCAATTCTTTGTGACCGAATGCGCGGTAAATCCATGATCAAAATGGCTTGATAATTTTTTGAGCTTGTCTCCAAAATTACAATTGCTCCGCTCCATTGTTGGAGCAATTTTTCTAAAGAATCTTCCTTCAAATCATCCAAAAATATTACTTTTGATTGGTCACCATCCAACTCTATAGAGGCGGTTTGAAAGTCAAATTTTTTCTTACCGTTCATCAAAAGAATTCTTGCAAAATTATCAAAATGATAAATTGCAGAATTTGTTTTTTGGAAATTATTTTCCAAGAAAATGTTTCCAACAGGCGCGCCGCGCGAGCCGTCCGCCTTTCTCAAAAGAGCTTCAATTTTTACTAATTCAATTCCATTTTCAGAAAGAAAATTGAAAAATTTTTTCGCTTGAATGTTTTTTGAAATTGAATTTGCTTCTTGATCGCCCGACCAAGGGCGATCCAACAACTCCCCCTCGATGGACCCGGGCTCCCCTGAACCCGTCCCCCCCAGGGGGGGGGCCGTGTTAGGGGTTCCCTGTATTTTTTTATTCACTCCGCGCGCGTGATCCCCTCCTTTTTGGGGGGATCGTGCGTGTGCGCGCGATCCCACTATTTCGCGGGGATCACGTGCGCGTGACGCACGCGCGTGATCCCCTCCTTTTTGCAGATCTGGAAGGAATGCAAAAAGCGGCTCAAAGTCAAATGTCAGTGACCAATGGCTGCTTCCATCCTCCAGTAGGGTCCTTTTTTGCGTCAAAACGTGCATTTCCCTGAGTTTTTCTCTTTGGGTGACCCAAGCCTTGTCCCCAAGCCCAAAAGCGCTCCTGAGTTGTTTCACGCTGATTTGGTCGTATTGAGCCCTGAGCACCCAATACAAAATGCCCCTGGTCGTTTTCCCCAGAAGTGGGCAGTGTTCAATTGCACGACTGGCGGCGTCGATCCCATGGCCGCGCAGGAGAACAGCAGATGTGTTGTGGCTTCCCACAGTAAACGTGCGGTAGGTATCCGGTAAGCATCAAGCCAAAAAACGCTTCACAATTTGCATCGATCCCTTCCAAAAGATCCTGCGCAAGCTGGCGGAATGGCGTTGAAAATGCCCTCCGTTAGCCTGCCGCCCCTTCGTTAAAAGATCGCCCAAGCGATACACCTTCCCAGCGCGCCCACTCCTTGCAGCGCTGAACATCAACCCACAAGTCCCTAGTCTTTTTCCCTCGGGGGCTCACCCGGCTAAGCCAGTCAATTTGCCCTAGGCTCCGGCGGTTGTAGATTGTTTGCAACCCCAATGGAATGTCCGAGCAGCAGTCCTTGAGCCGAATTCGTCCGGTCGTTGTGGGGGTGTTCATGCTGCGCCTCCAGCCTGAATTTTGCGCGGCCTGCCGCGACCGCGCTGGCCTGCGCCGGCAGGTTTGGAGACGGCTTGTTGAGGTAAGTTGGCGGTGTTCGAGCAAGACAACCAGGCAAGCACCTCGCTCTTGAGCCATACAAGCTCGTTGCCAACTTTTTTGCAAGGCGGAAGCTTGCCCTGCTGGCCCGCCCAGCGCTTGATAGCGCGTGTATTGGGGGCCTTGAACGGCACCACCAAGTCCGCCGCGCTCAAAATTTCATCTTGAAGAAGCATCTCTATCCCCTGCCAGATGCCACTCTGAGCATCTGGAACTAACCAAATTGACCCCGCCACACAAGCGGGGAGCGATTTAGAAGGCGGGGAGGTGGCGCGGAGGCCGGAAAGTTCGTGCTTGGCGGGAGTCAAGCCCACCCAACATTGGCACCGTTTTGGCACAGAGGACCAAAAAACCAATCAAATTGGCCCCTGGGAGGCTATCCAAAGTCTTTCCCAAAGCACAAAAGCAAAGCGCAGTGCCCAGGAACCCCAAAATGAACTGGAACAACGCTCCATCAAATTGCAGGCTCAAGCCGATGCCGACAAGCGCGCAAAGCAGAAGCACGGTGCACGTGTGAACGTGCCCCATCCTCTCATCGTCTTGCCTCATCAGTTTTGCATCCATGACCAAAAATATACACATCTTTTCAAAGTTGTGCAAAGCTTTTTTTACGTAAGTCCTTGATTTCATTAACTAATTTCGCGGATGTATACATCCGCAAAGTGAGTTTCGATGACCCGTGCCAAAACGGTGCCAAATGGAATTTGCGTGAATTTGTCTGAAATTGCGAGGGATTGCAGCGGTTTGTTTGCCGTGCCAAAACGGTGCCACTGGCACCGGAAAAGCCATAAAAAAAGCCCTACTGATTAGGTAGGGCTTTTTAGGCAGTCGCTTTGTAACCTGTTGATTTCAAAGGACTTTTTTCACTGGCGGAAACGGAGGGATTCGAACCCTCGATGAGGCTCTACACCCCATACTCCCTTAGCAGGGGAGCACCTTCGGCCACTCGGTCACGTTTCCTGACAGCCGATATTATCGCATGACTCTGGTGCGTTTTTTCCAAACTACGCTGCGTCAACGTCAAAAGCTTGAGGTGCTCCCGACCTTGATCGGGTGTACAGCACGGTGCCTGATGCTCAGAACGTAATTCCAGCCGGGTTGGACGGGGATGGTGCCGATGGCGAGGGCAACGCGGCAGGTTCAACTGCAGTGGGTTTTGCCGCAGCTTCCGGTTTGGCAGGCGCCGCTTTTTGCACGGTGACCAAGGGCGTAGCCGCCGGGTAGCGGTAAGACTTGGGCAGCATGGGGCTCTTGGGGTAGCCCGCCGCGTCCAGGTACTGCGTCCATTCGACTTCCGAAAATCCTTTGAGCTTTTGCCCGCCTATCGTGGCAAAAGGCAGGCTCGCCTCGCCTGCCAAGCGCTGCAGAGCCTCATTGTCTTCAGAAGTGGAAATGGTTTTTTCGTTGAAGGGTACGCCGCGGGACTTGAGCAGGGTCCTGCCCGTATCGCAAGGAGCGCACTGAGCGGATGAGTAAAGGGTCACCGGGTATTTGGATGTCACTTGCCGCAATTCAAATGGCAAATCGCTGCCCCCGGCGTTGTTCGCTGACGAGCTGCCGGTGTTTGCCGTGGTGGCTTGTCCGGCAGCAGGTGGTTTGTCAGAAAAAGTGACTTTGCCATCTGACCCGACGATTTTGTAAACGCCTTGCGCGCCCGACATTCCGGTCACGGTCAGCATGGCCAAGCCGAAGCCCAGGAGACGCGATGTGCGGAGTTGCATAGTAGTCATCCTTTGAAATGGAAATGAAAGATGCGCCGGAGTGGGCCGATTATTGAGTCGTCATGCCTTGGTGGCGCAACAAAGCGTCCAGCGAAGGCTCGCGCCCCCGGAATGCCTTGAACGACTCCATGGCAGGTCGGCTGCCGCCGGCTTCCAGAATGGCCGTACGGTAGCGCTTGCCGGTTTCCGGGTTGGCGCTGCCATCCGGTGCGGCGGTTTCTTCAAATGCTGCGTAGGCGTCCGCACTGAGTACTTCGGCCCACTTGTAGCTGTAGTACCCGGCTGCGTAGCCACCGGCAAAAATGTGGCTGAAGGTGTGCGCTGTGCGGCTCCACGCAGGGGATTGCAACACCGCTACTTCGTCCCGCACTTGCTGGAGCAAGGGCATGATGTCGTCGCCCGGAGTGTGCTGGGAGTGCAGCAGCATGTCAAACAGCGCGAATTCGATTTGCCGCAGGGTTTGCATGCCGCTCTGGAAGTTTTTGGCGGCCAGCATTTTGTCAAACAAAGCGCGCGGCAGTGGCTCGCCGGTATCGACATGGGCGGTCATGTGTTGCAGCACACTCCACTCCCAGCAGAAATTTTCCATGAACTGGCTGGGCAGCTCCACCGCATCCCACTCGACACCGCTGATGCCGGATACGTCGCGCTCATTCACCTGGGTGAGCATGTGGTGCAGCCCGTGCCCGAATTCGTGGAACAGTGTCGTTACGTCATCGTGCGACAACAGCGCAGGTTTTTTGACGCCATCGACTTCCACGCCGTCCGCAAAGTTGCAGACCAGGTGCGCCACCGGGGTTTGCAGCACGCCGGTGTCGGGGCGCAGCCAGCGGGTGCGCACATCGTCCATCCAGGCGCCGCCGCGTTTGCCGCTGCGGGCACTGGGGTCCAGGTAAAACTGGCCGATCAGGTTACGACCTTGGGGGCCCACGCGTTCCATGCGGTAAAACGACACGCCGGGGTTCCAGATTGGGGCTGTGTCGGGGCTGATTTCCACATCGAACAAGGTTTCGATGATTTTGAACAAACCGGCGAGCACCTTGGGGGCGGTGAAGTACTGTTTGACCTCTTGCTCACTAAAGGCGTAGCGGGCTTCCTTGAGCTTTTCCGAGATGTAGGGCCAGTCCCAGGGTTGCGGGTCGTCCAGTCGCAATTCGTCTTTGGCAAAGGCGCGCAGGTCGGCCACGTCTCTCTCCGCGAATGGGCGCGCTTTGCGGGCCAGGTCGCGCAAGAAGCGAATCACCGTGTCGGGCGAGTCGGCCATTTTGGGAACGACGGACAGGGTGGCGAAGTCGGGGTAGTCCAATAACTGCGCCTCTTCTTTGCGCAGGGCCAGGATGCTATTGATGACTTCTGTGTTGTCAAACTTGCGGAATTCTTCGGCGGCCTCTTGTGACGCACGGGTCGCATAGGCGCGGTACAGCATGCCCCGCAGCGCGCTGCTGGTGGCGAACTGCATCACCGGCAGGTAGCAAGGCATTTTGAGCGTGAGCTTGTAGCCCTCTTTGCCCTCGGCTTCTGCCGCACTGCGGGCGGCTTGCACTACGTCGGCAGGCACACCGTCCAGCTCAGCCAGACTGGCGTAGTAGCTGAATGCATCCGTGGCATCGAGGGTGTTTTCGCTGAACTTTTGGCCCAGCTCAGCTTGCTTTTCTTGAATTTCGGCAAAGCGCTCGCGGGCGGCGCCTTGCAGGTCCGCACCACCCAGCACAAAGTTGCGTACGGCATTTTTATGGGCCTGCAGTTGCTCCGCGTTCAGCTTGGCCGTGTCGATCGCTTTGTATTTTGCAAACAGGCGCTCATCGGCACCCAGGCGCGTCCAGAACTCTGTCACTTTGGGCAGGGCAGCGTTGTAGGCTGCACGCAGTTCGGGGCTATCGGCCACGCTGTTGAGGTGGCTCACGGCGCCCCATGCCAAGCCCAAGCGCTCGGTGGCTACATCCAGCACCGACGCGATGGCGGTCCACTCGGCCGGAAAGCTGTCTGCAGTGACTTGCTCTAGCGCAGTGTCCGCTTGTGCCAGCAGATCGTCCACCGCGGGCACCACGTCTTCCGGGGTAATGCGGTCAAAAAGAGGAAGCGGGGCGTTTTGGAGCAGTGGATTCATAAGGGCCGGTGTCTCAGCGAGAGTCGTGGAAAGAGATCAGTAAATGCGGGCAGGGGCGGGTTACGCAAGCCCCCGGGCTGCCGCATCGCGCTCGGCGGACTCCATGGTGTTGACCAGCAGCATGGTGATGGTCATGGGGCCCACGCCGCCGGGCACCGGGGTGATGTAACCCGCCACCTGGCTCACGCCCTTGTAGTCCACATCGCCGCAGAGTTTGCCCTCGTCGTTGCGGTTCATGCCCACATCGATCACGACGGCACCGGGTTTGACCATGTCGGCCGTCAGCACGTTGCGCTTGCCCACGGCCGCTACGATCACGTCAGCTTGCAGGGTCATGGCCTTGAGGTCGGGTGTGGCGCTGTGGCAGATGGTGACGGTCGCGCTCTTTTGCAGCAGCATCATGGCCATGGGCTTGCCCACGATGTTGGAGCGGCCGATGACCACCGCGTGTTTGCCGCGCAGGTCATAGTTAATCGATTCCAGCATCTTCATGCAGCCGTAGGGCGTGCAAGGCCAGAAGCCAGGCTGGCCCACCATCAGGGCGCCCGCGCTGGCGATATGGAAGCCGTCCACGTCCTTGCCGGGCGCAATCGACTCGATGACTTTGTTGGCATCGATGTGGGCGGGCAGTGGCAATTGCACCAAGATGCCGTGGATGGACGGATCGTTGTTGAGCGCTTCTACGCGGGCTAGCAACTCGGCCTCGGTCATGCTGGCGTCGTATTTTTCCAGTACCGAGTGCAGGCCCGCATCCGAGCAGGCCTTGACCTTGTTGCGCACATACACCTGCGAGGCGGGGTTGTCTCCCACCAGCACCACGGCCAGACCGGGTGTCAGGCCTTTGGCTTTAAGGGCTTCGGTGCGGCGTGCGACGTCGGCGCGGAGTTGGGCGGCGAGGGCGTTGCCATCAATGATCTGGGCGGTGGTGGATGCTGTCATGGTGCGTCTTGAAGTAAAAACGCCCGCAGCCGATAAGGGGCGGGCGCGGGTAGCTATAAAGTTGATAGCGTCAGGTCTTGGGTGCGTTCTGGCCGAGGGCGATTTTCAGCAGATCGGCCACGGTGTTGGCGCTGAGCTTTTCCATGATGTTGGCGCGGTGCGCTTCCACCGTTTTGATGCTGATGCCCAGGTCGTCGGCAATTTGCTTGTTCAGGCGGCCGGCCACGATACGCTCCAGCACCTGGCTTTCGCGCAGGGTGAGTTTGGAGAGCAGGGCATCGCGGTTGACGGCCAACTGGTAGTCGGCAAAGGTGTCTTTGGCGTGGTCGAGCATGCGCTCCACCAGACTGACCAACTGGTCTTCCTTGAAAGGCTTCTGGATGAAGTCCATAGCGCCTTTTTTCATGCTGTCGACCGCCATGGGCACGTCGCCATGGCCGGTGATGAACACGATAGGTAGGGGGGACTTGGCTTCGATCAGGCGGCTTTGCAGCTCCAAGCCGGTCATGCCGCCCATGCGGATATCCACAATCAGGCACGCCACTTCGCGGGCGTCATAACGGCTGAGGAAAGACTCTGCGGAATCAAAACACCGAACCCGGTACCCCTTGCCCTCTAGTAGCCATTGCAGCGAATCGCGTACTGCTTCGTCGTCATCGACTACGTAAACCGTTCCTTTTTTGGGGATCAAGCTCATTCAGTTATCCGAGGTTGGGTTGTGGGGCCGGCTGCTCTGCATAGGTCAGTGTGCCGGTGTCGTTCAGGGGCACCCAGAATGAAAACCGGCAGCCCGCAACGTCTTCTCCATTGTAGATGTTCTCCGCCGTCATCCGCCCCAGATGAGACTCGACGATGGAGCGGCACAAAGACAGCCCGATGCCCATGCCGTCTGCCTTGGTGGAGTAGAAGGCTTCATACAGGCGGGCCATGACTTCGGGGGCCAAGCCCTTGCCGGTGTCTTGCACCGAAAACTCCACTACCGGCTTGCCGTCGATCTGCTTGGGTAGCACACGCAGCTCCACGATGCGGTCCGCGGTTTGCCGCAGTGCGGAGTCAATCGACTCGGCCGCATTGCGCAGCAGGTTGACCAGCACCTGTTCGATCAGGATAGGGTCCACCATCACCAGCGGGATGCGGGCGGCCACGTAGTGGTTCAGCCGCACATTGAATTTGCGTAGCTCAATTTCCGCCAGCTCCACAGCTTCGGCCACCATGGTGGGCACTTCGGACAGGGTGCGGTTGGGCTCGCTGCGTTTCACAAAGCTGCGTATGCGCTGAATGATCTGGCCGGCGCGCTGGGCTTGCTTGGCGGTTTTTTCCAGCGCAACCAGCAGGTCCGGCTCGCTGATCTGCTTATCTTTGATGCGCGACACCATGCCATTGCAGTAGTTGTTGATGGCAGTGAGCGGCTGGTTGAGCTCGTGGGCTACGCTGGAGGCCATTTCACCCATGGTGATCAGGCGGCTGGCCGTCTGGGCGCGCTCCGCCTGAATGGCGGCTTGCTCTTCGGCCAGGCGGCGGGTGGTGATGTCGGTGGCAATCACCATTTGCGCCAGGCGGCCATCCACCCAGCTCAGGTAGCGGGTGCGTACCTCCAGCCATTTGCCCAGGGCGTCCACAAAAATGTCGGCGCTTTCGGAGTCGCTGTCGGGCAGGGCGCTGGTGGGCAGGCCGGCAAAAGAGTCCACGCTGTCGTCAGACTCGTCGTTGGTCGGGTTGTTGGGCATTCCGGCCTCGGCGACCAGTTGCAGGTGGCCGCCTGCCTGCACGCCAAACCACTGGCGGTAGAGCTTGTTGGCAAACAGCAGTTCGTCGCTGCCCAAAGGCGCCACTGATATGGAGGCGTCCAGCGCTTCCAGCACCGTGGTGAATCGCTGGTGCGAGGCGGTGAGCTGTTCCCGCACCCGGTTGGGTTCGGTGATGTCAGTCATGGAGGTGACCCAGCCTGTTTGGGTGCCCATGGCGTCGATCAACGGGGAGACATAGAGGCGGGCGTCAAACAGGCTGCCGTCTTTGCGCTTGACGCGTACCTGAATGCCGCCTGGGGTGGCGTTGCCGGTGAGTTCTTCTTCAAGCCGTGCGGCTACGTGCTCGCGCTCGCTGTCAGGCCAGTAGGGGAAGGGGGCGGTGCGGCCGACGAGGTCGGACTCGGTCCAGCCCGTCATCTGGCAGAAGGCTGCATTCACGTAGGTAATGCGGCCTTGCAAGTCCATAGCGCGCATGCCGGTGAGCATGGAGTTTTCCATGGCACGGCGGAAGTTGGTTTCCGACATCAAGGCCTGCTGGGCCTGGACGCGGCGGCGGGTATGGCGCCAGTTGGCGATCAGCATCCAGGCGGTCAGCACACTCAAAGCACTTACCAGCCAGAACAAGCCGCTCCCGATCACGCCCAGCGATGCCCGGTAAGTCTGGGCCCGGATCACCAACCCGGAACCCACCGGGGAGACCGGCATGGAGTACTCGTTGCCCGGGCTGCTCCAAGGCAGAAAGCGCCCCACTAATTTGCGGCCGGGAATGCTAGTGCCTGCGAGCAAGCGCCCGCCTGCATCCTGCAGCGAAATGGCGTAGCGGGCGGACACCTCAGACGGCACGCCATAGCGGTACAGCCCATCGATGGAGTATTCGGTAATCAGCACTCCGGCAAACCGGCCTTTACTCACCAAGGGAATGAACATCTGTAGCAGCGGCGCTTGGTCTTTGGCCAAGGGGGGCTGCACATAGACCAGTTGGTTGAGCTGGCGCGCCAGGTTGTAGCCGGTTTGGCGGTCTTCCCTGAGCAGCACGTCGCTGGTGGTCTGGTAGGGGCCGACCACGGTGGCACCCATGCCCTGGCTGGCGCGGGTGCGGTGTTTGTCGTCGATCCAGGCCATGGCCTGCACTTCGGGGTACTGGTCCAGCAGGTTGGCGGCGCGGAGTTTGAAGTCGGTGATGTCGATTTCTTTGTTGGCGATTTCGCGGGCAATGCGGGTGATCTGCTCTTGCCGCTCCAGCAGGCGCAGGCGCAGGCGCTGCTGGGTGTATTCCACGTCGCGCTGCACCGCTTCCTGTTCGCGGTCCATTTCTTCCAGACGCAAATAGCCCAGTGCGGCCACGATGGCGGCAAAAAACAGCAGCACCGCCGCCAAGGGGGCCAGCATGGCAAAGCGGTCCTGGCGGTGGGGCGTCAGCCGGTGCCACCAGCGTTTGGCGCCATCGACGGTGGGGATTCCCAGGGGTTTGGGTAAGGCAATCACTTTGTAAAAAGGCATGGCCCGAGTGTAGGGGAGGGGCGCCAACGGCGATGTCGCAAGTGCTGCAAAGCAGCATAAATATTTCAATATATGAAACGCATAAGCATGATTTGAAATTTTGAAATAAATATGAGAAACTAGGCAGACCGCACTAAATTACGCCAAAGTAACCAGGAGACATCGATGGCAGCAGTTCCCCAGAATCCTTTGGGCGCGTCCGACGTGGACGGCCAAGAAACCCGTGAGTGGATGGATGCGCTTAGCGCAGTGATTGAAGCCGAAGGCCCCGAGCGCGCGCACTTCCTGCTGGAGCAATTGCTGGAGCACGCTCGCCAGAAGAGCATCGACATGCCTTTCTCGGCCACCACCGGTTATGTCAACACCATCGAGCCGCAAGACGAAGAGCGCGCTCCTGGCAATCTGGAAATTGAAGAGCGCCTGCGCGCCTATATGCGCTGGAATGCCATGGCCATGGTCGTCAAGGCCAACCGCCACAACCCCGCAGATGGTGGGGACTTGGGTGGTCACATTGGCTCGTTTGCCTCGCTGGCCAGCCTTTTTGGCGCCGGCTTTAACCATTTCTGGCACGCTGAAAGCGAAAATCACGGTGGTGATTGCTTGTACATCCAAGGCCACGTGTCCCCCGGTGTGTACGCCCGCGCCTACCTCGAAGGCCGCCTGACGGAAGAGCAGTTGCTCAACTTCCGCCAGGAAGTGGACGGCAAGGGCCTCTCCAGCTACCCGCACCCCAAGCTGATGCCTGAGTTCTGGCAGTTCCCCACCGTGTCCATGGGCTTGGGCCCATTGATGGCGATTTACCAGGCCCGTTTCCTGAAGTACCTGCACGCCCGCGGCATTGCCAATACCGAAAACCGCAAGGTTTGGGTGTTCTGTGGCGACGGCGAAATGGACGAAGTCGAATCCCTGGGCGCCATCGGTTTGGCCGCCCGCGAAGGCTTGGACAACCTGGTGTTCGTGATTAACTGCAACTTGCAACGTCTGGACGGCCCGGTGCGCGGCAACGGCAAGATCGTGCAAGAGCTCGAAGGCGAATTCCGCGGTGCCGGCTGGAACGTGATCAAGCTGCTGTGGGGCTCCGGCTGGGATGCCCTGCTGGCGCGCGACAAGGAAGGTGCCCTCAAGAAATTGATGATGGACACCTTGGATGGCGACTACCAGGCCATGAAGGCCAATGACGGCGCTTACGTCCGTAAGCATTTCTTCGGCAAGGACCCCCGCACCCTGGAAATGGTGTCCAAGATGTCGGACGAAGAAATCTTCGACCTGCGCCGTGGCGGCCACGACTCCAAGAAGGTGTACGCCGCCTTCCACAAGGCCGTGAACCACAAGGGCCAGCCTACCGTCTTGCTGATCAAGACCGTCAAGGGCTTCGGCATGGGCAAGGCCGGTGAAGGTAAAAACAACGTTCACCAGACCAAGAAGCTGACCGACGAAGACATCAAAGCCTTCCGCGATCGCTTCAACATTCCCGTGCCGGACAGCGAGCTGCCCAACCTGCCTTTCTACAAGCCGGCAGACGACACCCCTGAAATGAAGTACCTGCACGAGCGCCGCAAGGCCTTGGGCGGCTACCTGCCACACCGCCGTACTAAAGCGGACGAGAGCTTTACTGTGCCGTCCCTGGACGTGTTCAAGAGCGTGATGGAGCCCACCGCCGAAGGCCGTGAAATTTCTACCACCCAAGCTTATGTGCGTTTCCTGACCCAGTTGCTGCGCGACCAGGCCTTGGGCCCACGCGTGGTGCCGATTCTGGTGGACGAGGCCCGTACCTTCGGTATGGAAGGCTTGTTCCGCCAAGTGGGCATCTACAACCCCGCTGGCCAGCAGTACACCCCGGTCGATAAAGACCAGGTCATGTATTACAAAGAAGACACCAAGGGCCAGATCCTGCAAGAAGGTATCAACGAAGCCGGCGGCATGAGCAGCTGGATTGCAGCGGCCACCAGCTACTCCACCAGCAACCGCATCATGGTGCCGTTCTACGTGTACTACTCGATGTTCGGCTTCCAGCGCATCGGCGACCTGGCCTGGGCGGCTGGCGACATGCAAGCCCGCGGCTTCCTGTTGGGCGGCACGTCCGGCCGCACCACCCTGAACGGTGAAGGCCTGCAGCACGAAGACGGCCACAGCCACATCATGGCTGGCACCATCCCGAACTGCGTTTCTTACGACCCGACCTTCGCCCACGAAGTCGGCGTGATCCTGCACCACGGTTTGAAGCGCATGGTCGAGAAGCAAGACAACGTCTTCTACTACCTGACCCTGTTGAATGAAAACTACCCCATGCCCGGCCTGCAGCCCGGCACGGAAGAGCAAATCATCAAGGGCATGTACCAGTGCAAGGCCGGCCCTGCGCTCACCGCCAAAGCACCACGCGTGCAGTTGCTGGGATCCGGCACCATCCTGCGCGAAAGCATTGCGGCGCAAGAGCTGCTCGAAAAAGACTGGGGCATCGGCGCTGACGTGTGGAGCTGCCCAAGCTTCAACGAACTGACCCGCGACGGCCAGGACGCTGACCGCTGGAACCTGTTGCACCCGCTGGAAACACCGCGTGTTCCGTTTGTTGCCGAGCAACTGGGTAAGTCCACCGGCCCCGTGATCGCGTCTACCGACTACATGAAGGCCTACGCTGAGCAGATCCGTCCTTTCGTGCCCAAGGGCCGTACCTACAAGGTGCTGGGCACCGACGGCTTCGGCCGCTCCGACTTCCGCAGCAAGCTGCGTGAGCACTTCGAGGTGAACCGCCACTACATCGTGGTCGCCGCCCTGAAGGCCCTGAGCGAAGACGGTGTGGTGCCCGTGGCCAAGGTGGCAGAAGCCATCGCCAAGTACGGCATCAACGCTGACAAAGTGAACCCCTTGTACGCCTAAGAACTCCGGAGACAACAACATGGCATTGGTAGAAGTAAAAGTCCCGGATATCGGTGACTTCGACGAAGTCGCGGTCATCGAGCTGCTGGTCAAAGTGGGCGACACCGTGAAGGTGGAGCAGAGCCTGATCACCGTGGAGAGCGATAAGGCCTCTATGGAAATTCCTTCCAGCACCGCCGGTGTGGTCAAGGAAATCAAGGTCGCCCTGGGCGACAAGGTCAAAGAAGGCTCCGTGGTCGTGATGGTGGAAGCCGCTGGTGCTGCTGCAGCGCCCGCTGCAGAGTCAAAAGCGGCTCCAGCGCCCACCGCTGCTGCGCCAGCAGCTCCTGTTTCTGTAGCGTCCGCTCCGGTGGCAGCCCCTGCGGCCTCCGGCCCGGTGGAAGTGCGCGTGCCCGACATCGGCGACTTCAAGGACGTGGCTGTCATCGAACTGCTGGTCAAGGTCGGCGATACCGTGAAGGTGGAGCAAAGCCTGATCACCGTGGAGTCTGACAAGGCCTCCATGGAGATTCCTTCCAGCACCGCCGGTGTGGTCAAAGAAATCAAGGTCAAGCTGGGTGACACCGTGAACATCGGTGACTTGGTGGTGATTCTGGAAGGCGTGGCCTCTGCGGCTCCGGTTCCGGTGGCTGCTGCCACTGCCGTTGCGCCCGCAGCCGCGGTTGCCGCTCCGGCGGCTGTGGCGGCTGTGGCGGCTGCCGCCGCAGCTCCCGCTGCCCTGGCGGTGCCCGCGCACGCGCCCGGTGGCACCACCTTGGGTCTGCCCCACGCATCGCCCTCGGTGCGCAAGTTCGCCCGTGAGCTCGGCGTGCCTTTGAACGAAGTCAAGGGCTCCGGCCCCAAGGGCCGCATCACCGAGGCCGACGTGCAGGGCTTCACCCGCTCCGTGATGAGCGGTGCGGTGCAAACCTTGGCCATCGCTGCCCAAGCCAAGGCATCCGGCAGCAACGACGGTGCCGGCCTGGGCCTGATCCCATGGCCCAAGGTGGACTTTGCCAAGTTCGGCCCGATCGAGCGCAAGGAAATGTCCCGCATCAAGAAGATCAGCGGTGCCAACCTGCTGCGCAACGCGGTCATGATCCCGGCCGTCACTAACCACGATGACGCCGACATCACCGACCTCGAAGCTTTCCGCGTCTCGACCAACAAAGAGAACGAGAAGTCCGGCATCAAGGTCACCATGCTGGCTTTCCTGATCAAGGCCTGCGTGGCCGCGCTCAAGAAGTTCCCCGAATTCAACAGCTCGCTGGACGGCGATGCGCTGATCTACAAGCAGTACTACCACATCGGTTTTGCGGCCGATACGCCTAATGGCTTGGTGGTGCCCGTGATCAAGGACGCCGACAAGAAAGGCATCTTCCAGATCAGCCAGGAAATGGGTGAGCTGGCCAAGAAGGCCCGCGATGGCAAGCTCGGCCCTGCCGATATGAGTGGCGCGACCTTCACCATCTCTTCATTGGGTGGTATCGGTGGCCGTTACTTCACGCCCATCATCAACGCGCCTGAAGTCGCCATTTTGGGCGTGTGCAAGAGCCAGATGGAACCCGTGTGGGATGGCAAGGCCTTCCAGCCACGCCTGATGCTGCCCTTGTCGCTGACTTGGGACCACCGCGTGATCGACGGCGCTGCGGCTGCCCGCTTCAACGTGTACCTGGGCCAGATCCTGGGTGACTTCCGCCGCGTGCTGCTCTAAGACAGGAACCTGAATATGGCAATCGTAGAAATCAAGGTTCCGGACATCGGTGACTTCGACGAAGTCGCGGTCATCGAGTTGCTGGTCAAAGTCGGCGACACCATCAAGCCCGAGCAAAGCCTGATCACCGTGGAGTCTGACAAGGCCTCCATGGAGATCCCGGCCAGCCACGGCGGTGTGGTCACTGAACTCAAGGTCAAGCTGGGCGACAAGGTCAAGCAAGGCTCTGTGGTGGTATTGCTGGAAGCTGCTGGTGCAGTTTCTGAAGCAAAACCGGCTGCAGCGACCGCCGCGTCTGCGCCAGCAGCTCCTGTTTCTGTAGCGGCTCCCGCTGCTCCGGCCCCCGTGGCCAGCAGCTTTGGCGGCAGTGCGGATCTGGAGTGCGACGTGGTCGTCATCGGTGGCGGCCCCGGCGGTTACTCTGCGGCTTTCCGTGCGGCGGACTTGGGCCTCAAGGTCATCGTGGTTGAGCGTTACGCCACCCTGGGCGGCGTGTGCCTGAACGTGGGTTGCATCCCCTCCAAGGCCTTGCTGCACGTGGCAGCCGTCATGGACGAAGTCAGCCACATGGCGGACCTGGGTGTGGAGTTCGGCAAGCCGGTGGTCAACATCGACAAGCTGCGCGGCCACAAGGAAAAGGTCATCGGCAAGCTGACCGGCGGCCTGGCTGCCATGGCCAAGATGCGCAAGGTCACCACCGTGCGCGGCTACGGCAACTTCGTCGGTGCCAACCACCTCGAAGTGGAAGAAACCAGCGGCACAGCCCAAGAGAAGACCGGTACCAAGAAGGTCATCGCCTTCAAGCGCGCCATCATTGCGGCTGGTTCGCAAGCCGTGCGTTTGCCCTTCATGCCCAACGACCCGCGCGTGGTGGACTCAACCGGCGCGCTGAAACTGAAAGAAGTCCCCAAGCGCATGTTGATTTTGGGCGGCGGCATCATCGGCTTGGAAATGGGTACCGTCTACAGCACGCTGGGCGCCCGCCTGGATGTGGTGGAAATGATGGATGGCCTGATGCAGGGCGCCGACCGCGATCTGGTCAAGATCTGGCAAAAGATGAACGCCAAGCGTTTCGACAACATCATGCTCAAGACCAAGACCGTGTCCGCACGCGCCTTGCCTGAGGGCATTGAGGTGACGTTTGCGCCAGCGGAAGAGGGCGGCACCGCCCCCGCGCCGCAGGTGTACGACCTGGTGCTGCAAGCCGTGGGCCGTACGCCCAATGGCAAGAAGATCAGCGCCGAGAAGGCGGGTGTGGCCGTGACCGACCGTGGCTTCATCAATGTGGACATCCAGATGCGCACCAACGTGCCGCACATCTTCGCCATCGGCGACATCGTGGGCCAGCCCATGCTGGCGCACAAGGCAGTGCATGAAGCGCACGTGGCGGCTGAAGTGATTGCCGGTGAACTCCAAGGCAACAAGGAATTGGCCGCAGCGGCGTTCAACGCCCGTGTCATTCCATCCGTGGCCTACACCGACCCCGAAGTTGCATGGGTCGGCCTCACCGAAGACCAGGCCAAGGCCCAAGGCATCAAGGTCAAGAAGGGTCTGTTCCCCTGGACCGCATCCGGCCGCGCGATTGCCAACGGCCGCGACGAAGGCGTTACCAAACTGCTGTTTGATGACTCCCCGGAAGCGCACGGCCACGGCAAGATCCTGGGCGGCGGCATGGTCGGCACCCACGCGGGCGACATGATCGGCGAGATCGCTTTGGCGATCGAGATGGGCGCGGACGCCGTGGACATCGGCAAGACCATCCACCCCCACCCCACGCTGGGCGAAAGCATCGGCATGGCGGCAGAAGTGGCGCACGGCAGTTGCACCGACGTGCCTCCGAGCAAAAAGTAAGTCCATAAAGCGCTACTGATTCAGTAGCTGGCCGCGCAGACTCCGTAAGGGCTGCGCGGCTTTTTCTTTGGTAGATACCCATTTGCCCGGGAACGTCTTGCGTTTCACCGCAGCGTACCGTGTGGCCCGCGTCTTACACTGCGAGGCCTCTTGCTGGATTGCCGGAGCGCCTTGTGCTCTGCCGCCAGGCTCCTTTTATTTGTGTGCTCTTCCGGGCGCTAACGTCGTCTCTGCCGTGTCCTTTTTCACCCGTCCGCGTCATGTGTTCCTGCTGGCTGGCTTGTGCTGCTTGCTGTGGGGGAGTGCCTATCCCGCCATCAAGCAGGGCTACGCTTTGCTGTCCATCAGCCGGGGTGATCTGGCTGCCCAGATTTTGTTTGCCGGCTACCGTTTTGTAGGGGCAGGGGCTTTGTTGCTCGTGTTTGCAAAACTCAGTGGCAAGGCGTTGCGGCTGGAGCGTACCCAAGCGGGTGAGCTGGCGCTGCTGGGGGTGTTGCAGACTACCTTGCAATACATTTTTTTCTACATCGGTCTGGCGCACACCACGGGGGTGAAGGCGTCCATTCTCAACACCTCTGGTGTGTTTTTCAGCGTGCTGCTGGCCCATTTTCTTTATCACAACGATGCGCTGACCTGGCGCAAGATATCGGGCTGTGTGCTGGGCTTGGCGGGGGTGCTGGCGGTGAATGCCGGTGGCTTGCTGGGCGATGGCAGTGGGGTAGAAGGCAGCTTTAGCGTGCTGGGTGAGGGCTTTGTGGTGTTGGCGGCGTTGGTGCTGTCTTCGGCATCGCTTTACGGCAAGCGTCTGTCGCAGCGCATGGATTCGGTGGTGATGACCGGCTATCAACTTGCGCTGGGGGGCGTGGTGCTGGTTGCCATCGGGTGGGGTGTAGGAGGGCGCATCAGCGGCTTTTCGTGGGCACCTGCGTTGTTGCTGGCGTACATGGCGCTGCTCTCCGCCGTGGCGTTCGCCTTATGGGGCGTGCTGCTCAAGTACAACCGGGTCAGCACCGTGGCTCTCTATAGTTTTCTGGTGCCGGTGTTCGGGGCGGGCTTGTCGGCGTTGTTCCTGGGGGAATCGCTGTGGGAGTGGAAGTACCTAGTGGCCTTGGTTCTGGTCAGTTTGGGCATTTACCGGGTGACCCAGGAGCGCTAAAAACGGCTGCTTCCCGCGCCGGCGGGAGGGCAGGTGCAAAGTGGTGGAAAATAGAGGGTTTCCCGCACAGCCCACCAACCTTTTTGCTCCTTTGAGCTTCTCCATGTCTGACGTAACTTCCTCCAAGATTTCTGTCGAGAAAATCGGCGGCACTTCCATGACCGCTTTTGGCGATGTGCTGCGCCACATCGTGCTGCACGACCCCAAACGCATCTACGGCCGCATCTACGTGGTGTCTGCCTATTCCGGCGTGACCAACCAGTTGCTGGAGCACAAGAAGACCGGCGAGCGCGGCATTTACGCCTTGTTTGCGGAGGGCAAGGGTTACCAGGATGCGCTGACCGGCCTGGCCGCCAGCCTGAAAAAACTCAACGCCAGCTATGCCGACATCGGCCTGCCACTGGCGGTGGCAGACGCCTTCATCGACCAGCGCATTGCCCAAGCCCGCGAATACCTGGGCGCCATGCACCACGTGTTGGCCAGCGGCTATTTGAGCCGCAAGGATGTGCTCCTGGCGGCCCGCGAAGTGCTGGCGTCCATCGGTGAATCCCACAGCGCGTTCAACTCGGTGGAAATCCTTAAGGCCAACGGCGTTAATGCCGTGCTCATGGACTTGGCCGGTTTTGACGACAACGAAGCTTGGACGATTGACGAGCGCATTGCCAACAGCTTCAAGGACCTGGACCTCGCCAACAGCGTGATCGTGGCCACGGGCTACACCAAGGGCACCGAAGGCATCATGCGTGAGTTTGACCGCGGCTACTCCGAGGTCACCTTCAGCAAGATCGCTGTGGAAGTGCGCCCCGCCGAGGCAGTGATCCACAAGGAATTCCACCTGTCGTCTGCCGACCCCAATCTGGTGGGCCTGGAAAACGCCATCGTGGTGGGCGCCACCAACTATGACGTGGCCGACCAGTTGGCCGATGTGGGCATGGAAGCCATCCACCCCAAGGCCGCCAAGCCGATGGAGTTGGCGGGCATTCCTATCCGCCTGAAGAACACGTTTGAGCCCGACCACCCCGGCACCCTGATCACCAAAGACTTCGTGGGCGAGCGCGCCCGCGTGGAAATCGTGACCGGTACCGACAAGGTCACGCTGATCGAGATCCACGACCCCAGCATGGTCGGTACCGTGGGCTTTGATGCCAGCTTGATGGAAGTGTTCTGCAAGCACGACATCAGCTATATCCTCAAAGCCACCAACGCCAACTCCATTGCCCACTTGGTGTGGGACAACCAGGTCACCGCCGAATTGGTGGCTGAGCTCGAAGGGCTGTACCAGGTGGTCACTGTGAAGCCCAGCGCCATTGTGTGCACCATCGGCTCCAACATCGGCATTCCCGGCGTGCTGGCCAAGGCCGCCCAGGCGTTGGCGGATGCGCAGGTCAACGTGAACTGCGTGTCGCAAACCTTGCGCCAGGTAAACATGCAGTTCGTGATTGAGCGCGAAGACTACAAAACTGCGGTCAAGGCGCTCAACATGGCTTTGTGTGTGAATTCCGGCACGCCGGTGCCACGCGTCTGATCGCGCACTAAAACGCTACTAAATCAGTAGCTGGCCGCGCAGAGTCCACGGGCGCTGCGTGGCTTTTTTATGCCTGAAAGTGGCTCACACCCGCTGTTTGTCGAGCTTGCGGCTCAGGGTGCGGCGGTGCATGCCCAGTCGGCGGGCGGCTTCCGAGATGTTGAAGTCGCTCTCCGCCAGTACCTGGTGGATGCGCTCCCACTCCAGTGTTTTGATGGAGCTGGAGCGGTTGGTCAGCGCCACTTCGGTGTTGCCTTCTTCCAGCTCAAAGGCGGCCTCAATGTCGTCGGTGTTGGAGGGCTTGGCCAGGTAGTGGCTGGCCCCGAGCTTGATGGCCTCTACCGCGGTGGCAATGCTGGCAAAGCCGGTCAGCACCACGATGCGCATGGCCTCGCTGTGGGCGTGGAGCAGGCGCACACAGGCCAGGCCGCTGGCCTCGCCCTTGAGCTTGAGGTCCACCACGGCGTAGGCGGGGGTGTGGGCGGGCAGCAAAGCCTCTACGCCGGCCAGGCCATCGGCATGCAGCACTTGGTAGCCCCGCCGCTCAAACGAGCGGGTGAGGGTGCGGGCGAAGGCTTCGTCGTCTTCCACGATGAGCAGCAGGCGTTCAGGGTCCATGGCGCTCGTTCTTTTCGGTTGGGGGCAAGGCAATGTCGGGCAAGGAGAGGGTGATGGTGACCTGGGCGCCACCGAACTCCCTATTTTCGGCGGTCAAACTGCCGCCCAGCGTGCGGGCAACGTTCATCGAGAGAAAAAGCCCCAGGCCGCCGCCCGGGCGCCCTTTGGTCGATTGGTAGGGCACGCCGATGTGGGTCAGCACCTCCGGGGCAAAGCCCGGGCCGCGGTCGGTGACCACGATGCGCAGGGTGTCGGCATCCAGGCTGGCTTCCAGGTGTACCCAGTGGGGGGAGGCGTCCCGGGCGTTGTCCAGCACATTGGTCACCATTTGCGCCAGGGTGGTGTCCGCCACCATGGTGGTGCCGGGGTCCACCAGGTTGTCGTAGAGAAAGGTGTCCACCGAGCGGGTGGTGCGCCATTCTTGGACCAGAGAGTCCAGAAACGCGCGCACCGTGGTCTGGCTGGAGTGCTCGCCGCGTGTTTCGCCGGCTGACAGTAGGATGCCGCTCACAATGCTTTTGCAGCGCTTCACTTGGGCTTCCATCTCGGCAATGTCCTCTTTGAGGGAGGCATCGCGCATCAAGGCGGGCATGTGCTTCCAGTCCCCCAGAATCACGGCCAGGGTTGCCAGCGGGGTGCCCAGCTCATGCGCCGCACCGGAGGCCAGCAGGCCCATGCGGACGATGTGCTCCTCTTCGGCAGCACGCTGGCGCACGGCGGCCAAGCGGGCATCGCGCCGGCGCAGGTTGTGGTTGATGCGGGTGATAAAGATCACCACCAGGATGGCGTTCAACAAAAAGCACACCAGCAGCCCCATGACATAGGGGCTGGCGAGCCCGAGGTGCAGGTTGGGGGCCAGCGGCAGGGGAATGCTGTGCTGCGCCAGCAGCGCCACACACACCGAGGCCACCACCACGATGGAGCCGATGTAGCCCCCCCGCAGCAGCATGGCGCCCACGGCAATTTGCAGCAGGTACAAAAACACAAAGGGGTTGCTGATGCCGCCGCTCAGGTAGAGCTGCGCGGTAAGTGCAGCCACATCCACCAGCAGGCCGAAAAACAACTCCAGTTCATGCACCGGCTTGCGGGCCCGCCAGCGCACTAGGCAGGCGAGGTTGAACACCGCCATGCCACCCACGATGGCGAGCATGGACTGCAGCGGCAACTGCATGCCCAACGTGTAGTGGGTCGCCTCGATGGTGAGCAGCTGCCCCACCACCGCAATCCAGCGTAGCTGAATCAGCTGGTGCAGGTTCCGGAGCCCGGCCGATGCGTCGGCCAGCTGGGCTTTGGCGGGTGGGGGCGGCGCTGCGGGTTCAGTCTGGAGTGGCATGGGCCGTATTGTTGCCTGCTGCGCGCAAGCGGCGCTCGTGGCGTGCCACAAGCCCCCCGGCACCGACGACCATCAAGGCCAATCCAAACCAAGTGAGCGCGTAGGCCAGATGGCTGTTGCTGAAGCGCACCACCGTCAGCCCTCCGCGCGGCCAGACGCCGGTGTCGGCGTGCAGGGCATCCGGGTTGGCGCTCAGGCGGGCATCCGGCAGGCCGGCATCTACAAAAAACGGAGCGGTGTTTGGCAGCTGTTGCGCGGCGGCGATGGCAGCCACATCGCGGGAGTACCACTTGTGCGCGGCCGGGTCGTTGCGGCGCAGGAAGCCGCCATCGGGCTCGGACATCCGCAGCAGCCCGCGTACGGTCACGTCCCCCGCTGGCGCAGGCACGGCACCAGGCGGTTGCCATTGGCTGCGTTGCTTGCTTGGAATGAAACCCCGGTTGACGAGCAGGGTGTTTCCGTCGGCCAGTTGCAGCGGGGTGAGCACCCAAAAACCTTGCCCCAGTGCTGTGGTGGCTTGGGTGAGCACGGTTTTGTCGGCGAGCCAGGTGCCCTGCACTTGCACATGGCGGTATTCAATATCCGTCTTGGTCAAGGCGGGCCACTGGGCTACCGGGGGGAGAGGCGTGGGGGCCTCCGTGAGCCGTTGGGAAACGCGCTCTATCAAATCCAGCTTCCAGGCCCGGCGCTGCACTTGCCAGACGCCCAGGCTGATAAAGCCTGCAAAAAGTGCGACACCCACCGCCGCAAGCACCGCGAGTTGCCATGCGGCATGCGGGCGCGGAGGGGCGTCAGTGCGGCTCACAGGCGGGGCCGTGGGTCAGGGCGAGGCTTTGGGCGCAGCCTCGGGCTGTGCGCTGTGCTCCATGGCCGGCATGTTGCTGTGGGTGGGCATCATGTTGGCATTCATGTGGAACATGACCCACAAGGTGCCGGTGATGGCAATGGCCACAAACACCACGGTGAAGATGGTGGACAGCAGCGTCCAGCCGCCTTCGATCTTGCCGTTCATGTGCAGGAAATACACCATGTGCACCAGGATCTGGACGACCGCAAAGCCCCCCAACACCAGCACGGCAGTGGGGCGGTCCGAAATCACCTTGGCCATGACCAGCCAGAAGGGGATGGCGGTCAGGATGATGGACAGCACAAAACCGGTCATGTAGCCCGAGAAGGTGCTGTGCGGCTCGTTGGCGTGGTGGTGGTCGTCATGGCCATGGGCGTCATGCGACGCGTGTGTGTTGTGTGCGCTCATTTACAGCACTCCCATCAGGTACACAAAGGTGAAAACGCCGATCCAGACCACGTCCAGAAAGTGCCAGAACATGGACAGGCACATCAGGCGGCGCTTGTTTTCGGTGCTCAGGCCGTGCTTGTTGATTTGCAGCATCAGCACCACCAGCCAGATCAGGCCGAAGGTGACGTGCAAGCCATGGGTGCCGACCAAGGTGAAAAATGCGGACAAAAAGGCACTGCGCTGTGGCCCTGCACCCTCGTGGATCAGGTGGTAGAACTCATACAACTCCAGGCCCAGAAAGCACAGGCCGAACAAGCCGGTGACGGCCAGCCAGAGCAGGGTGCCTTTCACATCGCCCATTTGCTTGCGCAGCATGGCAAAGCCGAAGGTGATGGAGGACAGCAGCAAAAAGCCGGTGTTGATGGCTACCAGCGTCAGGTCGAACAACTCTGCGCCATTGGGGCCAGCCGCGTAGCTGCGGCCCAGTACGCCGTAGGTGGCAAACAAGGCCGCAAAGATGAGGCAGTCGCTCATCAGGTAGAGCCAGAAGCCCAGCAGGGTGCCGTTCTCTGGATGGGGCTCGTGCGCCAGGTGGTACTCGCGGGAGCTGAGCGCGCCGGCTGCGGCGCCGTGGGAGGTACGGATATCAGACATGGCGGGCCAATTGCAATGTGCGGGCTTCTTCCGTGGCAGTCACTTGGGCTGCGGGGATGTAGAAGTCGCGGTGGTAATTGAAGGTGTGAACAATCGCAGAAATCAGCAAGGCGGCAAACGACACGCCGGCCAACAGCCACATGTGCCAGATCAGCGCAAAGCCAAACACCAGGGACAAGCCGGAGATCACCACACCGGCTGCGGTGTTGGCAGGCATGTGGATGGGCTTGAAGCCGCTCAGGGGGCGCTGGTAGGCGTGCTTTTTCATGTCCCACCAGGCGTCGATTTCATGCACCACGGGGGTTACGGCAAAGTTGTAGTCCGGCGGGGGGGACGAAGTCGCCCACTCCAGGGTACGGCCACCCCAAGGGTCGCCGGTCCAGTCGCGCAGCTCTTCGCGCTTGAGGTAGCTCACCACCAGCTGGATCAGGAAGCAGCCGATACCGGCCGCAATCATGGCAGCGCCGAAGGCGGCAATCACAAACCAGATTTGCAGAGACTGGTCTTCAAAATGGTTGGCGCGGCGGGTCACGCCCATCAAGCCCAGGATGTAGAGCGGGGTGAACGCCACCCAGAAACCCACCACCCACAGCCAGAAGGAGCGCACGCCCCATGTGCGGTCCAGCTTGTAGCCGAAAGCCTTGGGGAACCAGTAGTTGATACCCGCAAACATGCCGAACACCACCCCGCCAATGATCACGTTGTGGAAGTGGGCGATCAGGAACAGGCTGTTGTGCAGCACAAAGTCAGCCGGGGGCACCGCCAGCAACACGCCGGTCATGCCGCCGATGGCGAAGGTGATCATGAAGGCCACGGTCCACATCATGGGCAGCTCAAAGCGGATGCGACCCTTGTACATGGTGAACAGCCAGTTGAAGATCTTCGCGCCGGTGGGAATGGAGATGATCATGGTGGTGATACCGAAGAAGGTATTCACACTCGCCCCTGAACCCATGGTGAAGAAGTGGTGCAGCCACACCAGGTACGACAGGATGGTGATACACACGGTGGCGTACACCATGGAGGTGTAGCCGAACAGGCGCTTCTTGCTGAAGGTGGCCACGATCTCCGAGAACACGCCGAAGGCCGGCAGGATCAGGATGTAGACCTCAGGGTGGCCCCAGATCCAGATCAGGTTCACATACAGCATGGGGTTGCCGCCCAGCTCGTTGGTGAAGAAGTTGGTGCCGACGTAGCGGTCCAGGGACATCAACACCAACGCGGCGGTCAGCACCGGGAAGGACGCCACGATCAGCGCGTTGGTGCACAAGGCAGTCCAGACGAACACGGGCATCTTCATCAGGCTCATGCCGGGCGCACGCATCTTGATGATGGTGACGATCAGGTTGATACCCGAGAGCGTGGTACCCACCCCGGCAATCTGCAGCGCCCAAATGTAGTAGTCCAGCCCGGTGCTCGGGCTCTGAGCCCCGAGGTTAGACAACGCCAGCCAGCCGGAGGTGGAAAACTCGCCCAGGAACAACGAGAACATCACCAGCACACCGCCAGCGGTGGTCATCCAGAAGCTGAAGTTGTTCAGGAACGGGAAGGACACGTCCCGCGCACCGATTTGCAGCGGGATGAGGTAGTTCATCAAACCGGTCACCAAGGGCATGGCCACGAAGAAAATCATGATCACGCCGTGGGCGGTGAACACCTGGTCGTAATGGTGCGGAGGCAGGTAGCCCATGTTGTCGCCGAAGGCCATGGCCTGTTGCAGGCGCATCATCACGGCGTCGGCAAAGCCGCGCAGCAGCATCACCAAGCCCAGCACCATGTACATGATGCCGATCTTTTTGTGGTCGATGCTGCACACCCAGTCGCGCCAGAACGGGCCCCAGAGGCGGAACTTGGTCATGGCGGCCAGGACGGCAAGGCCACCCAGGGACACCATGATGAAGGTCCAGAGAATGATGGGTTCATGTGCCATGGGCACAACATCCCAGCTCAGCCGGCCTAGGGCCCAGTGGGTATCAGAGATAGAGGGGGAGGACATAGCGAGTCTCAAATCATTGTTGAACGGTGGCGCGGCTGGCGTTGCGGGTTTCCAGGGCCGCAATCACCTGGTCGGCGTTCTGCACGGTGCACACGTCTTGCGGCATGCTCAGGCCCATGGCTTTCACGTAGGTGTGCCCTCCACGTGCGTCAATGGCCATCATGTGGTGCATGCACATCTTTCCGTCTTCCACACAGCGGTTCAGCACCTTGTCGTACAGGCCGGCTTCTACCGAGGCAAAGCGCTGTACCGGGTCGCGTTCGCTGGGCTTGACCAGGTTCAGGTAGGCGCTGCGGTCCAGCGGCTTGCCTTCGGTTTTGGCTTTGTTCACCCACTGTGCAAAGTCGTCCTGGCTCAGGCCATGGAACTTGAAGGTCATGCCCGAGAAACCGGCGCCGCTGTAGTGCGACGACATGCCCTTAAAGACACCGGGGCGGTTGATGACCGCATTCAGCTCGGTTTGCATGCCGGGCATGGCGTAAATCATGCCGGCCAGGTCGGGCACATAAAACGCGTTCATGGTGGAACTGGCCGTCAGCTTGAACAGAATGGGGCGGTCCACCGGCGCGGCCAGCTCGTTCACCGTGGCAATGCCTTGTTCGGGGTAGAAAAACAGCCACTTCCAGTCCAGCGCGACCACTTGCACTTCCAGCGGTTTCACATCCGCTTGCAGAGGGCGCTGCGCATCAATGCGGTCCAGCGGGCGGTAGGGGTCCAGCTTGTGGGTGCCGATCCAGGTCAGAGCACCCAGGGCAATGATGATCAGCAAAGGCACGGTCCAGATCACCAGCTCCAGCGAGGTGGAGTGGTGCCATTCGGGGTCGTATTCGGCTTCGGTATTGCTCTGGCGGTATTTCCAGGCAAAAAACAGGGTGAGTGCAATCACCGGCACGATGATGATCAGCATCAGCAGCGTGGCGGTAATCACCATCTGGCCCTGTTGGGCCGCAATGTCACCGGCGGGGTTGAGAACAACTGCCTTGCTACAACCGGTGAGTCCGGCCGCCATGGCGAGGGCTGCGAGCCCGCTGAACCTGCGGAATGCCTTGAGTTTGAACATACTTGCTGTGCCCCGGAGAGGGGCGCCTAGGTTGGATACAAAGAAATGAGCTTCCGACTGTAATTTCGCTAGCAAATTTGTCCATTGGACATTTTGTCCAAGATCAAAGCCGTTTGCGTGGCTTGGCAAGCAGGGTTTCCCTGATAGGGTTTTCCTGATCTGCAACAAAGCCCCATGGCACCGAAAGCCCCTGCGCTTGGGTGTACAACCGAGTCAGGTTCGTTGATGAAGGAATTTGACTTATGTACCACCCCGCTGCTGCGGCCCTTGCAGGGTCTGGTTATGAAAATCCGGTCTCCCTGGCCGGCGCCCATACCGATGAAGACGTAACGCCCGGCGAAATCGCCGTGGGCGTGGTGATAGGCCGCGCCTCGGAGTATTTCGACTTTTTTGTATTCGGCATTGCCTGCGTGCTGGTGTTTCCCGGGCTGCTGTTTCCTTACCTGTCCCGGCTGGATGGAACCCTGATGGCTTTTGCGATTTTTTCGCTGGCCTTTATTGCGCGGCCTGTGGGCACTGCGATTTCGATGGCGGTGCAGCGCCGCTGGGGGCGGGGCACCAAGCTCACCCTGGCCTTGTTCATGCTGGGTGCGAGCACTGCTGGCATGGCGTTTTTGCCCAGCTATGCCACTGCGGGCACCACCGCCATCGTGGCCATGGTCATCCTGCGCATCGGGCAGGGGCTGGGCTTGGGCGGTTCGTGGGATGGTTTGCCCTCCTTGCTGGCCATGAGCGCACCGCCTGAGCGTCGCGGCTGGTTTTCCATGGTCGGCCAGCTGGGTGCGCCCGTGGGCTTTGTGCTGGCGGCCGGCTTGTTTGCCTACTTGCATGGCAGCTTGTCAGAGGCCGAGTTTTTGAGCTACGGCTGGCGCTACCCCTTCTTTGTGGCATTTGCCATCAACGTGGTGGCTTTGTTTGCCCGCCTGCGCCTGGTGGTCGGCCAATCGTATGCCGAGCGCTTGCAAGAGCTGGAGTTGCAGCCGGTAAGCGTGACCACCGTGGTGCGGGAAGAGGGCGGCAACGTCTTGCTCGGCGCCTTTGCGGCATTGGCCAGCTTTGCTTTGTTTCACTTGGCGACCGTGTTTCCCCTGTCGTGGATCGGCATGTACTCCGAGCAGTCGATTGACGAGGTGCTGAAGGTGCAGATCGTGGGCGCCTTGCTGGCGGCCGTGGCCATCATGTTCTCGGGCTGGCTGGCCGACCGCATCGGCCGCCGCATTTTGCTGGGCACCATGGCGGTGTTGATCGGCTTGTTCAGCTTTGCCACGCCTTGGCTGCTGGGTGCCGGCACCGTGGGCAACAACCTGTTCCTGTTGACGAGCTTCATCTTGCTGGGCCTGTCTTATGGGCAGGCTTCCGGCACGGTGACATCCAACTTCACCCCCCGCTACCGCTACACCGGTGCGGCCTTGTCGGCGGATTTGGCCTGGCTGGTGGGTGCAGGCTTTGCGCCTCTGGTGGCATTGGGTTTGTCGGCCCGCTTCGGCTTAGGTGCGGTGTCGCTGTACCTTTTGTCGGGGGCGGTGTGCACCCTGTTGGCCCTGCGTATCAACCGCTGGATTGAGCGCAAAGACTGAGCTCCACCCATACGCTATCTATTTCATAGCTGGCCGCGCAGACCCTCCGGGGGCTACGCGGCTTTTTTATGCCTTTTTTCGGGGTCGATGGCCTGCCCTAGGGGTTGGTAACGGTTGGGTAAAGATAGGGTTTTGATGGTATTTAGAATGTATTTAGATATATCATAAATGCATCTTAATAAAAACCGGTATCCCCATGAAACACCCTTTCCATCACCACCCCCACCGCATGCGCGCGTCAGATTTCGGCGATGCGGCCGGTGGCGGGCATACCCGCCGCGGTGGCGGCGGGCGCATCTTCAGCCATGGTGGCTTGCGCTTTGTGCTGCTGCACCTCATTGGCGAAAAAGCCAGCCACGGCTACGAGCTGATCAAGCAGATTGAAGAGCGCCTGGGCGGCAGTTACAGCCCCAGCCCGGGCACCGTGTACCCCACGCTCACCTTGCTGGAAGAGCAGGGCTACCTGCAAGGCCAGAGTGCCGATGCTGGCGGGCGCAAAAGCTACGCCATCACCGAGGGTGGACGTGCCTTCCTGGAGGAGAACCGCAGCACGGTGGACGCCATGCTGGCCCGGCTCAACGGCGGTGTGGATGGCGCTGGTGCCCGTGGCGGCCGGCCGCCCCAGGTCATGCGCGCGATTGAAAACCTCAAGTTGGCGATGCGCATGCGCCTCTCCCGCGAGGCGCTCACGCCCGAGCAAGCCAACGCCTTTGCGGCGGTGCTGGACCACGCAGCACAACAACTGGAGCGCATCTGATGGCCGATCTGTCTATCCAGCGGGTGCGCCACCCCTTGCGTTTCCGTGCATTGCAGGTCAGCCAGGTACAGCGGCTGGCACCCCACTTGGTGCGCGTTACTTTGGCCGGCGATGAGCTGGACGGTTTCACGAGCCTGGGTTTTGATGACCATGTGAAGCTGTTTTTCCCCGACCCGGACACCGGCGTGCTGGCCTTGCCCCAAGCCGGGCCCGAGGGGCCGGTCTGGCCCGAAGGCCAGCGCCCGCTGATGCGCGACTACACCCCCCGCCTTTACGACCCGGTGGCCCGCACCTTGGCCATCGACTTTGCACTGCACGAGCCCGCCGGACCGGCGACCCGCTGGGCCCAGCAGGCGCGCGTGGGGCAGACACTCGGCGTGGGCGGGCCTAGAGGCAGCATGGTGGTGCCCGCCGGGTTTGACTGGCATTTGCTGGTGGGTGACGCCACCGCCTTACCCGCCATGGCCCGCCGCCTGGAGGAGTTGTCGGTTGGTGCCCGTGCCGAAGTGTTGGTGGAGGTGGACAGTGCTGCCGACCAGATCGCCTTGCCCAGTGCTGCTGCGGTGCGTGTGCAATGGGTGGTTCGCTCCCCTGGCGTGGTCCATCCGCTGCTGGAAGCCTTGCGCAGCACGCCGCTGCCTGCCGGAGTGTTTTTTGCCTGGTTGGCGTGCGAATCGGCCCAGGCCAAAGTGCTGCGTGCCCACCTGATTACAGAGTGCCGCGCTAACCCCCAGTGGGTCAAAGCCTCTGCCTACTGGCGCCGTGGCGTGGCAGACGCCCACGAATCGCTGGACCGCTAAAGCCGCAAATTTTTGCCGGCTTCGTACACGGGGCAGTGTTTGCGGGTATCTTTGCTGCATGAGCACACAGTCCACTTCCTGGCACGCCCGTGCCGCCTCCCTTACCCCCGATGGGCGTCTGTTTATCAACGGTGAACGCGTTGCCGCTGCCGATGGCCAGACCTTTGCCAAGCACTCGCCGCTGAACGGGCAGTTGCTCGCCCCCGTAGCCCGGGGGCAGGCGGCCGATGTGGACGCGGCCGTGCGCGCAGCTCGTGCCGCTTTTGCCGACCGCCGCTGGGCCGGGCAGCCACCACGGGCGCGCAAAAAAGTGCTGCAGCGCTGGGCCGAGTTGGTGCTGGCCGCGCGTGAGGAGCTGGCGCTGCTGGAAACCCTGGATATGGGCAAGCCCATTGCCCACAGTCTGGCGGTGGATGTGCCCGCCACCGCCAACTGCCTGGCCTGGTATGGCGAGGCCATCGACAAGGTGTACGACGAAATTGCCCCCACCGCCGACACCGCACTGGCGTTGATTACCCGTGAGGCCATGGGCGTGATTGGTGCGATCGTGCCGTGGAATTACCCCCTCATCATGGCCGCCTGGAAGCTGGGGCCGGCTCTCGCAGCAGGCAACAGCGTGGTGCTCAAACCGAGCGAAAAGTCGCCATTCACCGCCTTGCGCCTGGCCGAGTTGGCGGTGCAGGCGGGTGTGCCGCCCGGTGTGTTCAATGTGGTGCCCGGTTATGGGCAGGAGGCGGGAGAAGCCCTGGCTCTGCACATGGAAGTCGATGCCATTGGCTTCACCGGCTCCACCCGCATTGGCCGGCGCATGCTGGCGTGTGCGGCTGAGTCCAACCTCAAGCGGGTGTACAACGAACTGGGCGGCAAGTCGGCATTTGTGGTGTTTAACGATGCCAAAGACGTAGAAGCCGCTGCGCGCGCTGCGGCGGGTGCCGTGTTTTACAACCAGGGCGAGTCGTGCAACGCGCCCACCCGGCTGCTGGTGCAGCAGGACGTGCTGCCTGCGTTCATGGCGGCGCTGCAGGACGAGGCCCACAAATACCTGCCCGGTGACCCCTTGAACCAGTCCACCGAGATGGGTGCTCTGGTGGACGCCGGCCAAATGAGCACGGTGCTGGGTTACATCCACCAAGGCCAGGCCGAGGGTGCCCACATTGCTTTCGGCGGGCGTCGGGTACGCACTGAAACCGGTGGCTACTTTGTGGAGCCCACCATTTTTGAAGGCGTGCGCAACGACATGAAAATTGCACGCGAAGAAATATTCGGCCCGGTGCTGGGCGTGATCCCGTTTGCCAACGAGGCTGAAGCGGTGGCCTTGGCCAACGACAGCGTGTACGGCCTGCAAGCCAGTGTGTGGACCAGCCAGCTCGACCGCGCTCACCGCGTGGCACGGGCTTTGCGTGCCGGTACGGTGCATGTCAACCAGTACGATGAAGACGACATTACCGTGCCCTTTGGCGGCTACAAACAGTCCGGCAACGGGCGCGACAAGTCGCTGCACGCGCTGGACAAATACACCGAGCTCAAAACCACCTGGCTCCGCATCAGTGATTGATATGAAGTGCCCGATATGAACCACGCCCCCTCTTACTACGCAGCCAGCGGCTTGCCCCAGCCCGCGCGCCTGCCTTTGCAAGGCGAGGTCGTGGCCGATGTGGTGGTTATCGGCGCGGGCTACACCGGCTTGTCGTCGGCCCTGCATTTGGCAGAAGCCGGCTTCAAGGTCGTGGTGCTTGAGGCCGCGCAAGTAGGGTGGGGCGCCTCGGGCCGCAACGGTGGGCAGTTGGTGCACAGCTATTCGCGCGATATGGATGTGATCGAGGCCCGCTATGGCGCCACGACCGCTCAGGCGCTGGGCAGCATGGCGTTTGAGGGCGCCAAGATCATTCGCGAGCGCATTGCCAAGTACCAGATCGATTGCCACTTCAAGCCCGGTGGCATGTTTGCTGCCATCACTGCCAAGCAGGTGAACCAGTTGGAGCACCACAAGGCGCTGTGGGAGCGCTACGGCCATACCGAGCTGCGCCTGCTGGACGCCGCGCAGAGCGAGGCCGCCATTGGCACCCGCCGCTACAAAGCCACCTTGCTGGACGACAGCACGGGCCACATGCACCCCTTGCGCCTGGCCCAAGGGGAGGCTGCGGCGCTGGAGTCTTTAGGCGGTGTGGTGCATGAGGGCTCACCCGTGCTGCGCATCGAGCGGGGTGACCCGGCGGTAGTGCACACAGCGCAAGGGTGTGTGAAAGCGCGGTTTGTGATCGTGGCCTGCAATGCCTACATTGGCGGTCTGGAGCCGCAACTGGCCTCAAGGTCCATGCCCTGTGGCACCCAGGTCATTGCCACCGAACCCCTGGGCGACCGCTTTCCCGAAATTCTGCCCACCGACTATTGCGTGGAAGACAGCAACTTTCTGCTGGACTACTTCCGCCTTAGTGCCGACCGGCGCCTGCTGTACGGCGGTGGCGTGATTTATGGCGCGCGCGATCCGCAGCATGTGGAGTCCATCATCCGGCCCAAGCTGCTCAAAACCTTTCCGCAGCTCCAAGGCGTGCGTATCGACTATGGCTGGACCGGCAACTTCTTGCTCACGCTCTCGCGCCTGCCGGAAGTGGGGCGGCTGAGCTCCAATATTTACTACTCGCAAGGCTGCTCCGGCCACGGGGTGACGTTCACCCATTTGATCGGGCGGGTGCTGAGCGAGGTCATCCAGGGGCAGGCCAACCGGTTTGACGCGTTTGCCCAGTTGCCGCACTACCCCTTTCCCGGTGGGCGCCTGTTCCGTGTGCCGCTCACGGCGCTGGGCGCTTGGTACTACGACCTGCGCGACAAGCTGCAAATCTAGGGTTTTACGGTGAAGCGGCGGTGGCTGATTTGGCCACCAGCCGGAACTTGATTTTCACGGTGTCTTGCACCGTCAGCGCCCCCATGGCAAGGCTCAGAGGGGTGATGCCGAAGTCGGATTGGCGAATCTCCAAGCTGCCCTGAATTGCCAATGCACCATGGGCTTCGCTCAGCGTCACAGGCAGCCGGATCTCGCGGGTCTGGTCTTTGATGCGCATGCTGGCCACCACTTCGGGGCTGGTAGCGCTTCCGGTGATGCGGGTGGCACGGATACTGATTTCTGGGAAGCGCTCACCGTCCAGCAGGGTGGGGCGCAGCATATTGGCTTTGGTGCCCGCTTTGGCGTCTTCACTCACATTGAGGGGAAAGTCATCTCCCTCTTCGGTCCGAGCCACGTTGTCATCGACGATCAGGGTGTTGACCGGTACCGTGATCTCAAACCCCGAGCTCTCCAAGGTGGGCCCGCGCCATAGTTGCCCCTGCATGTCGGCAGAGCTGATGACATGGTTGTGCCCCAGCCGCGCCATGGTGCCGCCCCGGTACACCAGAATGCGCAGGCTGGACTCGGCGGGTGCTATGCGCCACACCTGCGCGTTGGAGGGTAGGGATACTTGGGGCGATGGCCGAGCAGCGATGCCTTCTGCCGGGACCGGTTTCGGGCCGGTAACACGTTCAGGCAATGGAGCGCACGCCCCTAGTGCCAGGGTGGCCAGCAGCCCAAACAGGTAGCTGGTCTTGCGCACGCCTGTCAGCACTCCACGATGGCTTTGATCACGCCTGCTGCGGGGTTCAACAGGTCCTTGAATTTCTCGGGAACGTCGGCGAGGGACATGCGGTGCGTATTCAACGCGGTTGGAATCAGGCCGCCGCGCATGGCTTCCAGCACGGTCTGGAAGTCTTCGGTGGTGGCATTGCGGCTGCCCATGAGCGTCATCTCCCGCTTGTGGAACTCCGGGTCTGAGAAGGTGATGTCAGACGCCACGACCGAGATCAGGGTGTAGGTACCACCATGGGCCACGAATTTGAACCCGCGTTCCATGGCCTTGGGGTTGCCGGTGGCATCAAACACCACGTCAAAGAACTCCTGGTTGGTGAGCCTGGCCAGCTCGGCTTCATCGCTATCGCCCAAGGTCACACCGGCGCTGACGCCCAGTGCGCGGGTGCAGAAGTCCAGGCGGTCCTGCCGGCTGTCGAGTGCCGTCACAACCGCACCCCGCAGCTTGGCAAAAATCATGGCTGCCATACCGATGGGGCCTGCCCCCACGACCAACACGCGCTGCCCTTTGTGGACGTGGGCCCGGCGCACAGCGTGCGCGCCGATGGCCAGAAATTCCACCATGGCCGCCTGGTCCAGCGACACACCTTCGGCCTTGTGCACATACTGCTGCGGCACGCTCAGGTACTCGGTGAACGCGCCATCGCGGTGCACGCCCAGCACCTGGATGCGGGTGCAGCAATTGGTCTTGCCCGCCCGGCAGGCAATGCAGGTGCCGCAGGACAAGTAGGGCATCACATACACCGTGTCGCCGGCTCGCAGGGCACTGCTTTCGGGCGCAACTTCCACAATGCCTGAGAGTTCATGTCCCATCACGCGGGGGTAGTTCAGGTAGGGCTGGTTGCCGGTGAAGATGTGCAGATCGGTGCCGCATACGCCTACGCGCTTCACGCGCAACAAGACTTCATCGGAAGCTCGCTCCGGCTGGGGGGTGTCGTGGGCACGCAGGGTGCCGGGGGTTTCGCAAACAACGGTCAACATGTCGGTTTCCTTGGGTTTATTCCAGATTCTGTGCAATGAGTTCAGCGCGGGTCGGAAGGCCTTCCATGTCGCCGACCACCTGCAGCGCGCGCGAGGCAATCCAGTTGGCACGGCGCAATGCCTGTGGCCAGCCCAGGCCTTCGAGCTGGGCGCTGATGATGCCCACGGCAAAGGCGTCGCCAGCACCCACGGTGTCGACCACCACGGGCACGGGTACGCCGGGTACCTGGCCTTGCTCGCCGGCGGCGGTGCGGAAGTAGGCGCCTTCAGCGCCTTGCTTGATGACCACGGCCTTGACGCCCCGGTCCAGGTACCAGGCGGCGATGTCGGCCGGGGTGGTTTGGCCGGTCAGCAGCCGGCCTTCGTCAATACCCGGCAACACCCAGTCCGCGTGGCGGGCCAGATCGTTGAGGGTGTTGCGCATGGTGGCCACATCGAGCCACAAGCTCGGGCGCAGGTTGGGGTCGAACGACACGCTTCGGCCAGCGGCACGCAAGGTCTGCATGGCGTGGGCTACCAGCTCGCGGGCGGCTGGTGAGAGCGCGGGTGTGATGCCGGTGGTGTGCACATGCCGTGCGCGCAGCGCGTAGTCCGTTTTCAGGTGTGCCACGCTGAGTTGGCTGGCGGCCGAACCGCGGCGGTAGTACTCGATGGCGGGGTCGCTGCCGTCCACACTGCGTGACTTGAGCATGAAGCCGGTGGAGCGCTGTGGGTCGGTCTCGACCTGCGAGGTGTCTACACCCTCAGCCTCTATTGTTTTGCGCACATAGCTGCCAAACGAATCGGCTCCCAGGCGGCTTACCCAGCCGACTTTGAAGCCCAAGCGGGCCAAGCCGATTGCCACGTTGGTGTCGGCCCCGGCAATCCGTTTGCTGAAACTCTGCACTGCGGCTAACGGGCCAGGCTCTTGTGCCACCAGCAGCGCCATGGTTTCGCCCATGGACAGAACATCCAGTGTTTTGGGCATGGTGCTCACGCTGCCAGCTCCCCAAGGTTGACTGCTTCCAGCGTGGCCGCAACCCCGTGTGTTTGGAGCGATTGGAGCAATGGCAGCAGTGCGGCGGTGAGCGCAGCGTTCCCTGCCAAGTCACCAAACACCGAGGCATAGCCCAGCATGGCCTGCACGGTTTGCGTAGTCACCCCCTGCGCCAGCGATTGTTGGTGCAGCGCTGTGAGCGCTGCCGCGTGCGGGTCATCAATGCGGTAACTCTGGCCCAACTCGTCCACGCCGCGCAGGTAGTGCATCCACGCGGCCAGGCCCAGGGCCATGCGTGTGATAGGTAGTCCACGTGCCAAGCGGTCGCGCAGTGTCCCCAGCAGGCGCTGGGGCAGTTTTTGTGATCCATCCATCGCAATCTGATGCGTGCGGTGGGCGAGCGCCGGGTTGGCGTAGCGGGCCAGCAGGTTGTGGCGGTAGGCCGCTACGTCCAGGCCGGGCAAGTCGGGCAAGGTGGGTTCAATCTCGTCACGCATCAGCGCTTCAATGTGGGTGCGCAGTGCGGGCTGTCCAATGGCCTTGTCCACGGTTTGCCAACCGGCCATGGCGCCCAGGTAGGCGAGGCTGGAGTGGGTGCCGTTCACCATGCGCAGCTTGAGTTTTTCAAAAGGCTCGGCGTCCGGCACAAAGCGTGCTCCGCCCAGTGTCCAGTCCGGACGGTCAGCGGCAAACTCGTCTTCAATCGCCCAGTCAAAAAACGGCTCGCCCAGCACGGGCCAGGCATCCGCGCAGCACAGCGCGGCGCTCACCGCGGCACGATCGGCATCGGTGGTTTTGGGCACGATGCGGTCCACCATGGAGCATGGAAAACAGCACTGGCCCTCTATCCACGTGCGCAGCGTGCTATCAATTTCTTCAGCAAAGCGCAGCACCGCCGCACGCAGGACACGCCCATTGGCTGGCAGGTTGTCCAGCGACAACAGCGTCAACGGACCGTGGTCGCGCGCGTGGCGCAGCTGCAAACCATAGACCAGCATGCCGATGGCGGAGCGGGGGGCGTGCGGGTGGGCCAGGTCATGCACGATGTCCGGGTGGTCCAGCCGCAGCGCACCGGTGGCCGGGTCGTGGCAGTAGCCTTTTTCGGTCACGGTCAGGCTCACGATACGGGTGTCGGCAGCGGCGATGGCCTCCAACACCGCGTGCGGGTTTTCAGGGGCAACCAGCAGGCGCTGTACCGCGCCAATCACCTGCAGCTGTTGACGCGGCTGGCCGTGGGCGTCCGCATCACGGATCGCCAGGGTGTAGAGGCCGTCTTGCGGTGCCAAAGCATCGCGCGTATCGGCCTGGCGCAGCGACACGCCGGTGATACCCCAGCGCAAGTCGCCGGCAGCAATGGCGGCTTCCGTGGCAGCCGCCATGTGGGCGCGCATGAAAGCACCTATGCCCAGATGCACGATGCCGGTTTTCAGCGCTTCGCGGTCGTAGGCCGGGCGGGCCACGGCGGCGGGCAGGGCGCCTACCGTGCTGTCGTTTAAACGTTGCATATCCACCATCACCAGTTGGTCAGCGTGCCGTCGTGTTGCAGGCGGTTGACCGGCAGGTAGGCGCGTTTGTAGGGGTATTTGGCGGCCAGCTCTTCGTCAATGGTCACGCCATGGCCGGGTGCCTCGCCGGGGTGCATAAAGCCGTCTTTGAAGCTGTAGGCGTGGGGGAACACGGCGTCTGTCTCATCGGTGTGGCGCATGTACTCCTGAATGCCGAAGTTGGGTACCCACAGGTCGAAGTTGAGCGCAGCACCCATGCACACAGGTGACAAATCGGTGGCGCCGTGTGAGCCGGTGCGCACTTGGTAGAGCGCGGCCAAGTCCGCAATGCGGCGCAGGTGGGTGATGCCGCCGGCATGGACCACGGTGGTGCGGATGTAGTCGATCAGCTGGTTCTCGATCAGGTCCTTGCAGTCCCAGATAGTGTTGAAAATCTCGCCCACGGCCAGTGGCGTGGTGGTGTGCTGGCGTATCAGGCGGAAGGCTTCCTGGTTCTCGGCCGGGGTGGCGTCTTCTATCCAGAATAGGCGGTAGGGTTCCAGGTCTTTGCCCAGGCGGCCGGCCTCGATGGGGGTGAGCCGGTGGTGCACATCGTGCAGCAGGTGAATGTCCGGGCCCACGGCAGCGCGCACCTTGTCGAACAACTCGGGTGTGTGGCGCAGGTACTTCTCGGTGGACCAGTCGTGTTCGCTGGGCAGGTCGGCATCGGCAGGTTCGTAAAACATGGTGCCTTTGCCCACGCCGTACACCTTCTCCAGGCCGGGCACGCCGCTTTGCGCGCGGATGGCCTTGTAGCCCATCTCCTTGTAGCGCAGCACTTCTTCCACCGTCTGGGTGATGTCTTTGCCATTGGCATGGCCGTAGACCATCACGCCGGTGCGGCTCTTGCCCCCCAGCAGTTGGTACAGCGGCATGTTGGCGGCTTTGGCCTTGATGTCCCACAGGGCCGTGTCCACCCCTGCAATCGCGCTCATGGTGACCGGGCCCCGGCGCCAGTAGGCACCCTTGTAGAGGTACTGCCAGATGTCTTCGATCTGCTGCGGGTCGCGGCCGATCAGGCAGGGAATGACGTGCTCAGTCAGGTAGCTGGCTACAGCCAGTTCGCGTCCGTTGAGTGTGGCATCGCCGATGCCGGTCAGGCCCTCGTCGGTTTCAATTTTCAGGGTGACAAAGTTGCGGCTGGGCGCACAGATGATGACTTTGGCGGAGGTGATTTTCATGGTGGTAGGTCAATAGGGTTACATCACGGCGCCAAGCGCCCAAGGTACAAATTCGTTTTGGCCGTAGCCATGCAGCTCGCTCTTGGTCTTGCGGCCGGAGGCGGCGGCCAGCATCTCGTGGAAGATGCGCTCGCCCAACTGCTCCACGCTCTCGCTGCCGTCGATAACGGTGCCGCAGTTGATGTCCATGTCTTCTTCCTGCTTGGTCCACAGCGCGTTGTTGGTGGCGAGCTTGAGCGACGGCGAGGGCGCGCAGCCATAGGCCGAGCCCCGGCCGGTGGTAAAGCAAATCAGGTTCGCACCACCCGCTACCTGGCCGGTGGCCGACACCGGGTCGTAGCCCGGCGTGTCCATGTAGACAAAGCCTTTGGCGGTGATGGGCTGCGCATATTCGTACACGTCCACCATGGGCGTGGTGCCACCTTTGGCAATGGCGCCCAGTGATTTCTCCAGGATGGTGGTCAGCCCCCCGGCCTTGTTGCCGGCCGAGGGGTTGTTGTCCATCTCGGCATGGTGGCGGGCGCAGTAGTCGGTCCACCATTGCAGGCGGGCTTCGAGCTTGTCGGCCACGGCTTGCGACACGGCGCGTTGCAGCAGCAAATGCTCGCCGCCATAAATCTCGGGCGTCTCCGACAGCACGGCCGTGCCGCCGTGGCGCACCACCAGGTCCACCGCCGCACCCAGCGCGGGGTTGGCGCTGATGCCGGAGTAGCCGTCTGAGCCACCGCACTGCAGGCCCACGATCAGGTGGCTCGCAGGCACCGGCTCGCGTTGGACGGCGTTGGCCTCGGGTAGCAGGCCTTTGACGACCTCAATGCCGCGTGCCACGCTTTTGGCGGTGCCACCTGTGTCCTGGATGCTGAAGGTCACCAGCTTGGCGCCTTCACGCAAGCCTTCTTGTGCCAGCAGGCCTTGAATCTGGTTGGTCTCGCAGCCCAGGCCCACCACGATCACCGCAGCAAAGTTGGCGTGGCGTGCATAGCCGGCCAACGTGCGACGCAGCACCTGCAGGCCTTCGCCCTCGCTATCGGTAGCGCAGCCGGCGCCGTGGGTCAGCGCCACGATGCCGTCCACTTGGGGGAAGTCCGCCAGGGCTTCGGGGTGGATGTCGCGGCGGAAGTGGTCGGCAATGGCGCGCGCCACGGTGGCCGAGCAGTTCACGCTGGTCAGCACGCCGATGTAGTTGCGCGTTGCCACACGACCGTCCGGCCGCTTGATGCCGTCGAAGGTGGCCGGCGTGTCCGCATAGGCCACAGGTCGTACATCGCCTCCCACGGTGTGGCCACGGTCAAAGCGGCTGAAGGCCAGGTTGTGGGTGTGCACATGTTGGCCCGGTGCGATGGCCTGCGTGGCCGTGCCAATGATCTGGTTGTAGCGCCGCACCGGCTCGCCGGCGGCGATGGCGCGCACCGCCACCTTGTGGCCCGGCGGAATCAGGCCCGACACGGTGATGCCTTCCGAGTCGAGGCGGGTGCCGCCCAGCAACTGCTGCCGGGCGATGACCACATCGTCTGCGGGATGGATGCGGATGACCGGGTTCACTTGAGCAGGCCCATCTGGTGCGGCAGCCACAGGGTGAGCGCCGGGATGTAGGTGATGGCAATGAGCGCCAGCATCAGCGGTACCAACCAGGGCAGGATGGCCATGGTGGTGCGTTCGACCGACAACTTGGCAATGCGCGCCAGCACAAACAACACCATCCCCAGCGGCGGATGCAGCAGACCGATCATCAGGTTCAGCGTCATGATCAGGCCGAACTGGATGGGGTCAATACCCAGCTTGAGCACGATGGGCAGCAGAATGGGCACCAGGATGGTGATGGCGGCAATCGTGTCGATGAAGCAACCCACAAACAGAATCAGCAGGTTGGCCAGCAGCAGGAATACCCACTTGTTGCTGGTGATGGACAGAATCCAGTCCGCCAAAGCCTGCGCGGCCTGCGTGGTGGTGAGCAGCCACGCGAAGATGGACGCGGCGGTGACGATGAACAGCACCGAGGCCGTGGTTTCAATCGTCTCAAACGTTGCCTGGGCCAGCGTGCGGATGGTCATGGAGCGGTAACGCACCAGGCCCAGAAACAGCGCCCAGATCACGGCGGCCACGGCCGCTTCGGTGGGGGTGAACCAACCCATGGTCATGCCACCGATCAAGATGACGGGCGCCATGAGCGCCAGCACGGCCGAGAAGTTGAAGCGCCAGTCCAGCACCAGCAGCGCTACAAACGCAGCGCCTGCCGCCAGGTTGACCGAGGCACCGGCCTTGACAGCCAGCCACACCGCCATGGGGAAGGCCAACACCACCAGAATCTCCAACGTGGCGCCGCCCAGACGGCCCCAGTGGAAGGCCACATCGCCGCCCCAACCATTGCGGTGCGCAAAGTAGGCGACGGTGGCCATCATCAGCCCGGTCATGAACAGGCCGGGCAGGATGCCCGCCACAAACAGTGCGCCGATGGACACGTTGGCCATCATGCCGTAGATCACAAAAGGCAAGGAGGGCGGGATGATGGGGCCCAGCGTGGCCGACGCCGCAGTGACGCCCACAGCAAATTCGGTGCTGTAGCCATGCTCTTTCATGGCCTTGATCTCAATCGCGCCCAGGCCGGCAGCATCTGCAATCGCAGTGCCCGACATGCCCGAGAAAATGACCGAACCGATGATGTTCACCTGGCCCAGACCGCCTTTCATCCAGCCCACCAGGGCCACGGCAAAGTCGTAGATGCGGCTGGTGATGCCTGCAATATTCATCAGGTTGCCGGCCAGAATGAAGAAAGGCACGGCCAGCAAGGGGAAGGACTCGATGCCCGCAATCATGCGCTGCGCCAGCACGATGTCGGGCACCGTGCCGGAGGCCAGGATATAGATCAGCGAGCCGCCGGCCATGGCCACAGCCACCGGCAGGCCGCAGACCATCAGCCCCAGAAAAGAAACAATCAATATCAACATGGTGGGGGTTCCGTTCAGTCGGCCGAGCCGTCAAAGAAGCCAGGGTTTTGCAGAGCCGAGAAGCCGCGCCGCCAGTTTTCCACGGCGACTTGCAGGGCACGCACCGCCATCAGGGCAAAGCCGGCAAAGGCGAGCCAGTACACATGGCTTTTGTTCCAGTTGATGGTGGTCATGGGCTCGTTGTCCACGGCCAGCGCATAGCGCGCCACCAGCCAGGCACCGTAGCTGTAGAACACCAGGGCGGCCACATCCACGGCAGTGGAGAGTGCGCGGCCCGCCGGTTCCGGCAGGTAGCGGTAGACCAGGTTGACCTGGATGTGCCGCACGCGGCGCACACACATGGAGGCGCCGATGAACACCACCGGCATCAGGCAGTACACCGCCAACTCTTCGGTCCAGGCGAAGGAGTCGTTCAGCACATAGCGGCTGAAAAACTGCAAGAACACCAGACCGGCCATATTCCAGAAGAAGCCGAGGCAAATCCAGTCTTCTACGCCGTAGACGGAGAGGTCGACCGTGTGCTGGTCGGCCTCTGCGAAGCTGGCGACCAGCGCTTCCGCGCTGGTTTCAACCGGATGCGACTCAGGCGCGCCGCCCGACACGGGCAGGGTGCTGTGAAGCGTCATGGTGGGCTGCCTTACTTGATAGCCTGGATGCGTTCCCAGTCCGCCTTCTGGTAGCCGAACTGCTCAAACGGCACGTTTTTCAGCACGGTGTCGCGGAACTCGCCGGTGTTCACCTCGGTCACGCTGATGCCTTTGCCACGGAACACCGCGGTCAGCTCGCCTTCGCGTGCAGCCACTTCCTTGGAGGCCTTGGCAGCGGCTTCGAGTGCCACATCGGTGAAGATTTTTTTGTCAGCCTCCGAGAGTTTTTTCCACAAACCGCCAGCGACCACGGTGTTCAGGTGGTCCACGATGTGGCCGGTCAGCACGATGTGCTTTTGCACTTCATAGAACTTCTTGGCCTCAATCGTGGGCAGCGGGTTCTCTTGCGCTTCCACGGTGCCGTTTTGCAAGGCAAGGTAAACCTCGGCAAACGCAATCGGCGAGGTGTTGGCACCACAGGCACGCGGCATGGCCAGGTAGGCAGGCACGTCAGGCACGCGCATCTTCAGGCCCTTCATGTCGGCGCACTTGGCAATCGGCTTGTTGCTGGTGGTGTGGCGGGTGCCGTAGTAAGTGGTGGCAATGATTTCGTTGCCGCTCTTTTGCTCGTAGCCGGCGGTCAGCTCTTTGTAGATGTCGCTGCGGGTGTAGGCCAGCAGGTGGTCCACATTGCGGAAGGTGTAGGGGTAGTAGGTCACACCAATGCGGGGGAAGGCCTTGGCCGCAAAGCTGGAGCCCGAAATGATGATATCTACCGTGCCCAGGCTCAGGCCCTGGTTGATGTCGTTTTCCTTGCCGAGCTGGGAGGCGGGGTACACATCAATCTGGTAGCGGCCATTGGTGCGCTTCTGGATTTCCTGCGCAGCCCAGACGGACGCGGTGTGGAAGGGCTCGTTGGTCTCGTAGACGTGGGCCCACTTGAGTTTGGTCTGGGCGAATGCCGGGGCGGCAACCACCAAGCCTGCTGCCAGGGCGAGGGAAATGCGTTTGAATGTCATGCTTTTTGTCTCCTGTTGTTGTGAAGTTGGTGTTGGCTGGCGGGGCCGGGCGTTAACCCGGAACCAGCTGCACCTTGGTACTGCGGCCTCTGTCCAATGCCAGATCGAAGGCCGCTTTCGATTGGCTGATCGGTAACTGGGCGCTGATGAGCGGGCGCACATCGGCCCGCCGGCTGCGAATGGCCTGCACGGCCCAGTCGAATTCGATGTCGGCGCGGAAAGCGCCCACGTAGTCCAGCTCGCGCGACATGATGTCGTTGGCCGGAAAAGGAATCTCTGCGGGTAGCGTGCCCACCTGCACCACGCGCCCGCCACGGCGTACCGCGGCCAGGCAACCTGCCAGCGCGGCGGGGTGGCCGGCGGCTTCCAGCGCCACATCTACGCGGCCTTTCCAGGCCGTGGCATCGGGCAGGGCTTCGTCAGCACCGACCGTCAGCGCCATTTCGCGGGCCCGCTCGCTGGGGTCGCAGGCAATCACGCGGCCGGCACCGGCCAGGCGCGCAGCAATCACCGACATGCAGCCGATGGTGCCGGCGCCGGTGACCAGCACGGTGGCGCCCAGCACCTCACCCGCGCGGCGCACCGCATGCAGGCCCACCGACAGGGGCTCGGCACAGGCGATCTCGCCCAGGCTCACATCTTCATCAATCGCGGTGAGCTGGGTCTCGTTCATCACAAAGTGCTCGCGGAAGAAGCCGGGGATGTGCGGGAAGATGGCCGCACTGCCCAGAAACACCATCTTCTCGCACAGGTTGCTGCGCCCGGCACGGCAGGCGGGGCACAGGCCGCAAGGGTGGGCGGGGTTGACCGCCACTTTCTGGCCAAGTTTCACTTTCGTCACGCCTTCGCCTACCGCATCCACTACCCCCGAGGCCTCGTGCCCCGGCACAAACGGTGCGCGGATGGCGAAGATGCCGGCACGGCCGTGCTGGTAGTAGTGCAGGTCGGAGCCGCAAATGCCACCGGCACCCAGGCGCAGGCGCACTTGGCCGGGGCCGGGCTCCTGGGGGCTGAGTTGCTCGATGCTGAGGTTCAGCGGGCCGTTCAGGGTGCAGGCAAGGCTCATGGGGGTGTCCTGTGAATGCGAGCGCGGATCAGGCTTCGCTGGGGGTTGTCAGGCTGGCGGAGAAGCGACCGTGCGAGCGGTCCAGGTGGCCGCTCATGGCGGCGCGAGCCATGTCGGGGTCGTGGGCGGCAATGGCATCCACCACAGCGCGGTGTTCGTCTACCGCCTGTTGCCAGGTGGCTTCGCGCTCAAAGTGGCCGCCCAGGGCTTGGAACATCGGGCCGTTGCGCTCGTCAAACAGCTGGGTCACCACGGCTTGCAGCGCACTGTTGTCGCTGGCTTGCGCAATGCGGATATGAAAGGCGCGGTCCCCGCGGATGGGCAGGGTGCGGGCGGCAATGTCGGCCTCCATGTCGCGCAGGGTTTCCAGCAGATCGGGCACCAGGGTGGGGTCGGTGCTTTGCGCGGCCAAAGCGGCGAGCTCGCACTCAATGAGTTGGCGGGCGCGGATGATTTCCAGCGGGCCGGGTGTGTTGTCCAGCATGCGCACGCTCTCGCGGCCCACCACCACGATGCCCGAGCCCATGCGGACTTCGATCAGGCCTTCCACTTCCAGCGCGATCAGCGCTTCGCGCACCGACGGGCGGGACACGCCCATCTTGGTGGCCAGATCGCGCTCGGCAGGCAGTTTGCTGCCCACGGCAAATTCACCGCTCTGGATCAGTTGGCGCAGCTGGTCCGCAATCTGGCGGTACAGCCGGCGGGGCTCTATGGGTTGGAACGGCATACGTCGATTGGCTAAAAGGTAAATTGGTCTGACCAGTTGGCCGAATTGTGGGGTGAATCCCGTCAAAGGCGTTCTAGGGTTTTCCCGACAGCGCGCGTGGCGGGCGTAAAAAAACCGCCTCGGGGGCGGTTTTTGCTATGAATTCAGGAGCTGCTCGCGCTTATTGCACGAGCGCTAGAGGCAGATTTGACTACAAATCAAGCACCAAACGCGCGCTCTTCGACCTAGAGCAGCAGGGCAGAAACTGGTCGTTCGCAGCCTGTTCTTCGGGCAGGAGGTACTGGTCGCGGTGGTCAGGCATGCCGGCTTTGACGCGGGTGAGGCAGGTGCCGCACACGCCTTGCTCGCACGACATGGGGATATCGATACCGCCTGCGTGCAGCGCTTCCAGCGCTGTCTGGTCGGGCAGCACCTTGATGACCTTGCCGGTGCTCGCAATCTCCAGCTCAAAGCTGCCGTCGTCGGCTTTGGCGGTAGGCGCGGCACCAAAGTACTCACGGTGCAAGCGGTCTTCCGGCCAGCCGGCGGCGCGGCCTGCGCTGAGCACGGCGTCCATAAAGCCTTGCGGGCCGCACACATACAAGTGGGTGCCTGCGGGGGCGCTTTGCAGGGTGGCGGCAATGTCCAGTTTCTGTGCCGCATCGCCATCGTCAAAGTGGTGGTGGGCGTGTGCTGCAAACGGCGCTGCAGCCAGCCGCTCCACAAACGCAGTGCGCGCTTGGCTGCGGCTGCAGTGGTGCAGGGTGAAAGCGCCGCCGGTCGCCGCCAGCTGTTCTGCCATCGCCAGCATGGGCGTGATGCCGATGCCACCGGCCAGCAGCAGGTGGTGGGGTGCCGTGCTCTCCAGGGGGAACAGGTTGCGCGGGGTGCTGATGGTGAGCGTGCTGCCCTCGGCCACCAGGTCGTGCACGGCGGTAGAGCCACCGCGTGACGCGGCATCGCGCAGCACGCCAATCACATAGCGCTTTGTTTCGGTGGGCGCGTTGCTCAGCGAATACTGGCGCACCAGCCCATTGGGCAGGTGCACATCAATGTGCGCGCCGGCGGTAAAGGCGGGTAGGGCGCCACCGTCTGCGGCCACCAGCTCCAGGCTGCAGATGTCCTGCGCCTCGGTGCGCTTGGCCGCTACGCGGACTTGCAAAGTCGCAGGAGTGTTGGTGGGCCCGCTCATGCAGCCGCCTCGGCAGCTGCCGGGTTGCGCTCCGCGGCCATCACGCGGTCAATCACCTTGCGGGACTGCACGCCGCCGGTGTCGATGTTCAGCATCAACAGCTTGCGCTCGGGGTAGGCCAGCAGGTTTTGTTGCTGGCGCTCCAGCATCTCTTGGTCTTCCGCAAAGATCTTGCCTTGGCCTTCGCGGATCTGGGCGGTCAGCGCCGTGTCTTGCGGCTTGAACTTGCGCGCCATGCCCCAGAAGTAGTGGATGGACGTGTCTGTTTCGGGGGTGATGAAGTCCACCACCCAGCTGGCGGCCTTGAACTCGTCCGGCGCCTTGTAGCCGCCGTGGCCCTGCAGCGCCACACCCACCTCGATCATGATGTGGCTGGGGGGCGTGAAGTGGCAGATCTGCCAGCGGTCCACCAACTGGTCGTCAGGCAGGCCGTTCATGCGCAGGGCCATTTTCCAGAAGGGCGGTGCCTCAATGCCTTTCATGTAGCGCTCGGTGATCACATGGTCGCCGTCCACGCGGGTCTGGCAGGGCACTTCGTCAATTTCCTTTTGGCCGATGCTGGTGCTGTGCACATAGGTTTCGTGCGTCAGGTCCATCAGGTTGTCGATCATCAGGCGGTAGTCACAGGTAATCTCGTACAAGCCGCCGCCGTAGCCGAACTGCGGGTTGCCCAGCCATTCAAACTTCGGAATGCTGGCCACGTCTGCCTTGGCTGCGTCGCCGGGCCAGACCCACACAAAGCCATGTTCCTCATGCAGCGGGAAGCTGCGGTTGGCCGGAAAGCCGCGCACGCGCTGGCAGGGCATGGACACGGTCTTGCCGTCGCATCCCATGGCCAGGCCGTGGTAGCCGCAGACCAGCGTGTCGCCCTCTACCTTGCCCAGCGAGAGTGGGGCGCCCCGGTGCGGGCAGAAGTCTTCCACCGCGGCGGGCACGCCCGCGCTGTTGCGGAACAGCGCCATGGGAATGTTGCAAATGCGGCGGCCCAAGGGGCGGTCGGAAGGGATCTCTTCGCTGCGGGCAGCAACGTACCAGGTGTTGAGAGGAAACATGGCTTGGCTCCTTGGATGGAAAGGGCAACGATCTTAGTCATTCAGTATGCTGAATGAAGCAAATCATAGACCGAAGTCAATTCCATGGCTAGGGGCTGTAGATGAGGGTTTTCCCTCAAAAAGGGATGAATCCGATGGCTGGTCGGGGTTGGGGTCGGAGGCCTTGGCTATGCGCGGTCGGAGGGCTGGTCCGGCGTATCGGCCTGCTCTTCAGGCGTCGATGTATTGAGGTGCACAAACTTGCGCAGCAGGCGCAAGAACTCCTCGCGCTCGGTGGGCTCCAGCGCGTCCAGCAACTGCCCGTACATGGGCGCCACGCGCGGCAGCATCTCGGCCAGCACCGCCTCCCCCTCGGGGGTCAGGCGCAGGGCGCGCTGGCGGCGGGGCAGCAGCTCCCGCACGATCCAGCCCTTGGCATCCAGCCGCGCAGCAATGTCGGCGGTGGTCGATGTGTCCAGTGCCACCCGGTCGGCCAGCGTCACCTGGTCCATGCCCGGCGCGTCTTGCAGCGCGCGCAACACCGCGTATTGCACCGGCGTGATCTGCTTGCCATGCGTCTTGGCAAACGTGCCCACCGCCAACTGGTGCGCCCGCCGTATCAGGTGGCCGGGTTCGGCTTGCAGGGGGATGGATGGGTTAGGTGTGGTGGGAGTGGTCATGGCAGTTTCCAAGCTTCAGTACACAGCGTCGTGGTCACCCACGTTCACCGGAATGATCTGACCATCTTGGATCAAAAGTTCCAGCGTGATTCGGTACGACAGGTTGATGGACACGGAGTGCAGCCCTTCGAGCTTGCCGCGCAGGGCGTGCAAGCGCAGGGAGGGGTGGGCCGGGTTCAGCTCCAGCACTTGCAGCGTTTTCAGGTACTGCTGGCGCAGCTCGGGGTGGCGTTTCAGAAAGCGGGCGGCTTTGCGGTTGTATTGCTCGGTGAATACCAGCGCGAAAGGCGGTGAAAAAGGTGCGCCCTTGGGTGGCGTGTCGCCGGCCATTACATTGCGTCCAGCCGTGCCAGGTGGGCCTCGGGCGACTCTTGCACTGCGCGGCCTGCTGCCAAGTCGGCGCGGGTTTGAGCAAGCGCCGCGTCCAGCTCGCATTCGCGCAGGTAGTGGTAGTGCGCCATGTCCATCACCACAAACTTGTCTTTGCCACGCACTTGCACCACCGCCTCGGTGGACGTGCTGAGGGCGAACTCAATCGCAGAAATGCCCTTGGTTTTGAGGTCGTTGGCGCTGATATGGGACATGGCGTGCTCCAGAAAAGGTGCTTTTAAGTGCGTTGAATAGTACGGTGAATCGTGCTTTTTTGGAAGTGGTAGTGTTTGCGAGCAGGTTTTGCGACGGAAAAATGCCCGTTCAATCCGCAATTCCGGCGCACCACACACACCATTTGCTATCGTTTCAGTAGCTGCTCGCGCTTATTCCATGAGCGCTAGGTGCCGAATGGATGCCTAAACGCCTTCCACCCGGCTCCCCGTCCGCCCCCAGCGCCGCACTGCTTCCTCTGGCGTTTGGCCTTGCTGCATGAGCGCGCCCAGTGGCGCCAGCAGCGCTTGCAAGTCTGCTTCGTCAAACTTGGCCGCACCCTCGGCATCGTGGCCGAGCACGCTGTCGGACAGGGCAAGTTTGCGGGCTTGCAGCTCCAGCATGCGTTCTTCGATGCTGCCTTCCACCACCAGCTTGTAGACGAACACCGGCTGGTCCTGGCCGATACGGTGGGCGCGGGCGGTGGCTTGTTCTTCCACCGCCGGGTTCCACCACGGGTCCATGTGGATGATGGTGTCGGCGGCGGTGAGGTTGAGCCCGACGCCACCGGCTTTCAGGCTGACCAGCAGCACCGGCACTTCCTGGTCTTGAAAGCGCTGCACGACTTGGCCACGTTGGGCGGGGCGGGTGTTGCCGGTCAGGCTCAGGAAGGGCAGGCGCAGTGCCGAGAGTGCATCGGCAATTAACTCCAGCAGCTCGGTGAACTGGGAGAACACCAACACGCGACGGCCTTCATCGACCAGTGGAACCAAAAGGTCTGTGAGCGCATGCAGTTTGGCGCGCTCCATGTCGGGCGCAATGTCGCTGGTTTCAGCGCCGGGCCGCCCCAAGCTGCGGACTTGGGGTTTTGCCAAACGCTCCCCCTTGGGGGGCAGCGACCCGCGCAGCGGCGGAGCGTGGGGGCCATGTTTCACCAGATGGGGGTCGCAACACACCTGCCGCAGCTTGAGCAGCGCATCGAGGATGCTGATCTGCGCGCCCGCAAAGTTCTGCCGTTGCAGCACGCGGCGTACCTGTTTGTCGGCGGCCACGCGCACGCTTTCGTACAGCTCGCGCTGGCGCCCTTGCAGTTGCACGCGCTGGATGACTTCGGTGCGCGGCGGCAGCTCGGTGGCCACGTCTTGCTTGCGGCGGCGCAGGATGAAGGGGCGCACGCGCTGGGCGAGCAGGGCGGCGCGCACCGTTTCGCCGTTCTCTTCAATTGGTTTGCGCCAGCGGGCGGCAAAGCTGCGTTGGTCGCCCAGAAAGCCGGGCATCAGCCAGTCGAACTGCGCCCAGAGTTCGCCCAGGTGGTTTTCCAGTGGTGTGCCGGTCAGGCACAGGCGGTGGCGGCTTTGCAGCTGGCGCAGGGCGCGGGCGCTGCGGCTGGCGGCGTTTTTGACCATTTGCGCCTCGTCCAGAATGACCAGATGAAAAGGTTGCGCAGCCAGCACGTCGATGTCGCGCCACAGCAGCGGGTAGGTGGTGAGCACCAGGTCATGCGCGGGCAAATCCGCAAACAACGCGGCGCGCTCCGGGCCGTGCAGGTTCAGCACCCGCAAATCCGGCGCCATGCGGCGGGCTTCGGCCTGCCAGTTGAACAGTAGCGAGGTCGGCAGCACCACCAGCACCGGGCGGTCCAGCCGGCCGGCTTGTTTCTCCAGTAGCACATGGGCCAGCGCCTGCGCGGTTTTGCCCAAGCCCATGTCGTCGGCCAAGATGCCGCCTAAGTGTTGGGCCCGCAGGTATTGCAGCCAAGCGAGGCCTTCGAGTTGGTAGGGGCGCAGTTGTACCTGCAAACCGGCGGGCGCCGCCACCGGCTGGGGCTGGCCTATGGTGTGCAGGCGTTGGGCCAGCGCGGCCAAGCCTACATCGCCTTCCAGCTGCCAGCTTTGGTGGGCACCCACGCGCGAGGCGTCCAGCAAGCTGGCGCGCAGGGTGTTGATGCGTTGGGCCTCCCACGCGCCCAGTTGGATGGGGCCCTTGGGCGCCATGCGTTGCGGGTCGGTCAGCAAATCCACCATGGCGCCCACGATGGCTTTGAGCGGGCCGGCTTCGGCGTCAATGCGCTTGCCGCCCGGCGCCCGCAGCGATACGGTGGCCAGGTCGTCCAGCGTGTCGAGGTAGTTGCGGATCAGCCAGCGCGGGTCGCGCTTGATGAGGTTGGCCAGCATGGGGGCGAGGTCCAGCGTCTCGCCATCAATCTCAATGCCCAGGCTCAGCAGCCATTCGCCTTCGCGCCCTGGCAGGGCCAGCTTTTCCACGCCGCGTGCGGGTTTGACCAAGGGGCTGTCCAGCTCCTTGCCCAGCACCTCGCCGGTGTCGGGGCTGAGGATGAGCTTCCAGCGCTCCACGGGCACGCTTTCGTGCGCAAAGCCGGGTTGCACCACCACCGTCCAGCCCTGCGCTTGGAGTTGGGGCACCTGGTCGGCCCAGAAATCGCCAAAGTGGTCTTCTTGCGGCAGCGTCCACACGCTGCCCAGATGCGGGCGCTGCTTCTGGCTGCGCCACTGGAAGGTGCTATCCACCAGCGGCACAAAGCCCATGTCCCACACCGCGTCCATGGCGTCAGCCTCGGCCACTAGGTTGCGCTGCAGGCGCACCACTGGGCCGCCGGTGTCGAACAGGTCTTCAAACTCCGCCGGGCGACTGTTGAGGATGGAGCTGGGGGCGGGCGTCTCCCAGCGGTCGCCGGCCGGGGTGCGGTAGGTCCAGTCGAACTGGGCCAGCGTTACGCTGTCGCCGCGTGGGCCCAGTTTGCCCTGGGGCTTGAGGCCCAGCAGGCCCTCGCCCCGGCCCAGCGTCATCAGCGTGATGCGGGGGCGGAACTGGCCGATAACGGTGCCATCAGCGTCTGGCTCAGCGTCGCTTGGGGCGGCAGGCAGAGGCGGTGTGCGCTTGCGGTTCATGATCAAAAAGGCTGCTAGCGCCCGTGGAATGTGCGCGAGCAGCTATCAAAAGAAGAGCAAATCTTCGTCAGCAACTGCAGGCTAAATACCCATGCTCTGCAGCGTGACCAGGCCCTTGGGCGTCTTGAGGGTGGCGCTCAGGTTGGCCGGGCCTTCCTGGATAGCCACGCCTTCCAGACCGATGGCCGTATAAGCGGCTTGCAGTTTGGCCGCACTCGGGTGGCTCACCGCGATGCTGTCCAGGCTCACCTTGCTGCGCGGCAGGCTGTTGCGCGGGTGCAGGCGCAGGGGCTCGGCGTCGTCCGGTTTGCCCCATTGGATGAGCGTGGGCAAGCAGCCTTCAAACAGGCGATAGCCGTCTTCACGCACGGTGATTTGCCAGTGCAGCACGCCTTTGCGCGAATGGCGGCTGGCGGGCATGGCCGGGCCGCGGTCGATGCCGATATTTTTGAGGGCAATGCGGGCGGCTTGCAGTTCATCGGTGCCGGCCACGAAGTGCACCAAGCGCGGCTCTTGGGCCACTGCGGCACGCAGCTCGGGGTTGTCCAGGTCAAACCAGCGTTTGGCGTGGGGGTTGGCCGGGCCTTTGGCGCCAGGGTTGATGGCGATGATCTCGAAATACGCCAGCGGGTGAGCCGGCGTGGCGATCTTGAAGAGTTTGTTGTGGGTGCCGAACTGGCTGTGTTCGCCGCCGGCTTCCGGGGTGATGCCGAGCGTGGCTTCGCACCACTGCACACCCTGCTCCAGGGTGTGGGCTGCAACGACGAGGTGGTCTATCTGTGTTTTCATCGCCGCACGATACCACCCCGGCGCCGTCTCAAACGTCTAGCGGCTGACCCAGTTCACCAGGAAGTTCAGCAGCTTGGTGCGGCCGGCCGTGTAGGGCGGGAAGAACATGCGGATGCTGGGCAGCCAGCCGCCCTTGAGCACCGCACGCTCGTGCGAGAAGGCCTTGAAGCCGTAAATGCCATGCGAGCTGCCGATGCCGGAGTTGTTGACCCCGCCGAAGGGCAGGTTGCCGTGGGCCACATGCAGCACGCAGTGGTTTACGCAGGCGCCGCCGGAGCTGGTGTTGGTGAGCACGGCGTCGATGTTGCTCTGGTTGCTGCTCCAGATATACAGGGCCAGCGGCTTCTGGTCGGCGTTGATGGAGGTGATGACCTGCTGCAGGTCGGTGTAGGGAATGATGGGCAGCACCGGGCCGAAGATTTCTTCCTGCATCAGGGTGGAGTCCATGGGCACGTTGTCCACCAACGTAGGGGCAATGTAGTTGCCGGCGGTGTCCACCTCGCCGCCACTCAGCACCCGTGCGCCGCGCGAAGTGGCGTCTTTGAGCAGGCCTTCGATGCGTTGGGTGTGGCGCTGGTTGATGATGTGGGTGAAGTCCGCGTTGCTGCGCTGGCTCTGGGCGCTGTCGCCATAACGTGCCTTGATGACGGCCTGGCAAGCGGCCACAAACGCATCGCGCACCGAGGCGTGCACATACAGGTAGTCAGGCGCCACACAGGTCTGGCCGGCGTTGACAAACTTGCCCCACATGAGGGTTGCAGCCGCCTTTTGCAGGTCGGCGGTCTCGTCGACGATGGTGGGTGACTTGCCGCCCAGCTCCAGGGTCACGCTGGTGAGGTTCTTGGCCGCCGCCGCCATGACCACCTTGCCCACGGCGGGTGAGCCGGTAAAGAAGATGTGGTCAAACGGCATGGCCAGCAGGGCTTGCGAGGTGGCCAGTGCCCCTTCAAACAAGGCCACTTCATGCGCCGGAAAGGCCTTGGCCACGATGCTGGCCAGCACCTGGGCCACCCGCGGCGCCATCTCCGAGGGTTTGAGGATGGCGGTGTTGCCAGCTGCCAAGGCGGAGACCAGGGGGCTGAGCATCAGGTAAAGCGGGTAGTTCCAGGGCGCGATGATCAGGCAGCGGCCGCGGGGCTGGTACTGCACATGGGCGCTGTTGCCCATGGTGAGTTCGGTGGCGCGGATGCGGGTAGGGCGCATCCAGCCCTTGAGGCATTTGATGTTGTGGCGGATTTCGTCCAGGCTGGGCACGATTTCGGTGCCGTCTACTTCAAAGCGGGGTTTGTGGAAGTCGGCGGCAAAGGCTTCGTACAGGGCTTCTTTGTGCGCCAGCAGGCTGGTGCGCAGCCGTTCCAAGCGTTCAATGCGCTGTGCCGCGGTGGATTGCCGCCATGCCAGCGCAGTGGCCCGCTGAGCCTCGAAGGTGGTTTGCATCAGTTGCGGGTCGGCATCTTGAAACGGTTGGCTCATGCGAGGGCTCCAAAGGGTGGGCGTGGCGAAACAACCGGCATTGTGGGGGCGAAGGTGGCGCCCGTCTGTCACTTGCGCTGCGTTTTGAGCGCTGGCTCCAAACGGGCTGCGGGTTGACCCTTAGCCCGCCTGCCGTAAGGTGAGGTTGAAGCGGTAAGGGCCAGTGAGCGGGTGCTGGCCGGCTTCCACCGGCTGCACGCCATGAAAGCGCAAGCGCGCCGGCCCACCCCAGACCAGCACATCGCCGTGGTGCAAGGTCAGGCGCTGCACTTTGTCACCACGCTCCAAACCACCCAACTCAAACACGGCCGGCAGGCCCAGTGACACCGAGACGATGGGGGCTGCGTAGTCGCGTTCGTTTTTGTCTTGGTGCAAAGTCATGCGCGCGCCTGGGGCGTAGCGGTTGATGAGGCAGGCGTCGGGTACAAAGCCGGTGTATCCCGCCTGCTTGGCGGCAGCGTGTGCCAGCGCCAGGAATGCATCGGGCATAGGTGGCCACGCAGAATGTGTGAGAGGGTCTGTGGCTTGGTAGCGGTAGCCGCTTGCATCACTGACCCAGCCCAAGGTGCCGCAGTTGCTCATGGCGACCGACATGCGCAAGCCACTAGGGGTGTGCAGGTGTCGCAGAGGGCTGGCGAGAAGGGTGCTGCTGATGCCTGCCCACAGCGTGGGAGCGGCAGAGAGTGCAAAACCCGGCAGCGCAAACGCACCGGGCGCGATCTCAGAAGGGGCTTGCGGCGAGGGTGGTGCCTCGCCAAAAAGGTCCAGATTCATGGGGAACCCGGCGCCGCGTGTGCGGCGGGTTTAGCGGGCAGGCGTTTGTTGCGCGTCTTCGGCGCTCACGCGGCGGGCGCCGTCGAAGCGCTTGGCCCAGTAGCTGATGCCCATGTCTTCTACCCGCACTTCGGCGCCGGGCTTGGGCGAGTGAATGAACTTGCCATTGCCCACGTAGATACCGACGTGGCTGAATGCGCGGCGCATGGTGTTGAAGAACACCAAGTCGCCGGGTTGCAGGTCGTGCTTGTCAATTTTTTGGGTGGCAGCAGCTTGCTCGGAGGCTTGGCGGGGCAGCAGCAGGCCGGCCGTTTGCTCGTAAATCGCGCGCACAAAACCACTGCAGTCAAAGCCGGTGTCTGCCTGGGTGCCGCCGCGTTTGTAGGGCACACCCAAAAAAGCCATGGAGTTCATCACCAGCTCGGAAGCGCGGCTTCCTACCTTGTTACCCACATCGCCGATGCGCGCCAGAAAGCCGCGGTCGTTGATCAACCGGGTGATTTCGTCATTGCCAGCAGTGGGGGCGGTAGTGGGTTCGGCGCGGACCAGACCGAAGGAGAGCAAGAGAGTAAGCAGCAGGAAAAAACGCATCCGCGCACTCTAGTGGGCCTGTGCCAGTGTGTCAAGTAATGTGACACCTTCCTTTCATTCGCTAACTATCTGATTTTCTTGAAGAATTTTGCAACTATCAGTAAAACGGAGCCGTTTGGCGGACGAACCGTGAAGCACTGCACAGCGATTTGCTGCAACGCACACCGGGCTTTGCAACCACGGCTCCGGAACTTTGAGCCCCTGCGCGCGCAGGGGCGGTTATGCTCGCCCCAGTTTTTTGAGAAGGATTTCCCCATGTTGATCGATGTGGACATGAGCCAGCTGGTGCTGGTGGATTACCAGACCCGTTTGATGCCCGCCATGTTCGAGTCTGAACTGGTCGTGGCCAACGCGGTGCGTCTGGCCAAATTGGCCGCTTTGTTGGAAGTGCCTACTTTCTATACAGAGCAATACCCTTCTGGGCTAGGTAATACCGTCCCGGATCTAAAGGCAGCGTTGGACGAGGCTCGCGCGAAGGTTCTGAACAAAATGCAGTTCAGCGCGATTGAAGAGGGCTTGGGCGAGTGGTTGCGTCCACCGGCCAAGCCGGTGCAGGGCAATGCCCGCAGCTTGCCCAAGCATTTGCAGAAGCCTGCGGCGTCTGAGCGCAGCGCGATCGTGATTGCCGGTTGTGAGGCCCATGTCTGCCTGCTGCAAACCGCGCTGGATTTGTTGGAAGACGAATTTGAAGTGTGGGTCGTCACCGATGCTTGCAGCTCGCGCACCGAGCGCAACCGAGACGCCGCATTTGACCGGCTGGCAGGCGCCGGTGCCGAGCTGGTGACCACGGAAATGGTGGCTTTCGAGTGGATTCGCACGGCGGAGCACCCGGTCTTCAAAGAGGCTCAAGCCTTGATCAAATAAATCTGCTGCGCCAGCAACTGGCGCGCAGAGCGCAAAAAGCGGCGGCCTGAAAGGGAGGCCGCTTTTTTTATGGCACCAAGGTGCCGGTCCGGTAGGGCTGGGGTGTAAGTCAGCTTGCAGCAAGTTGCTTACCCATAATTATGAATTCAGTTTTATAGGCCCGACCGGAGACAAACAATGACAGGCTACGCTGATTTCTACCGCCGTTCCATCGACGACCGCGATGGCTTTTGGACCGAGCAGGCCGGGCTGATTGACTGGAACACGGCGCCCACCCAGGTGTGCGACTACAACAACCCGCCTTTTGCCAAGTGGTTTGTGGGCGGCACGACCAACCTGTGTCACAACGCGGTGGATCGCCACGTGGCGACCCGGCCGGATCAGGCCGCCTTGATTGCGGTGTCCACCGAAACGAATTCTGAGGTCGTGTATTCCTTTGCCCAGCTGCATGCAGAGGTGCAGCGCATGGCAGCCGTGCTGCTGTCCTTGGGGGTCAAGAAGGGCGAGCGGGTGTTGATTTACATGCCCATGATTGCCGAGGCTGCTTTTGCCATGCTGGCCTGCGCGCGCATCGGTGCCATTCACACTGTGGTGTTTGGCGGGTTTGCTGCAGGCTCGCTGGCCTCCCGTATTGAAGACGCATCGCCCGTGGTGATTGTGAGTGCCGATGCCGGCTCACGCGGTGGTAAGGTGGTGGAATACAAGCCCCTGCTGGACGAGGCCATTGCCACCTCAAGCCACAAGCCGGCTGCCGTGCTGCTGGTGGACCGCAAACTGGCTGCTATGAATTTAGTAGCTGGTCGCGACCGTCTATGGGGCGCTGAGCGCCAAAATCACTTGGATGCGGTGGTGCCTTGCGAGTGGGTGGAGTCCACGCACCCCAGCTACACGCTGTACACCAGCGGCACCACCGGCAAGCCCAAAGGCGTGCAGCGCGACACGGGTGGCTATGCGGTGGCGTTGGCTGCCAGCATGAAACACATCTTCTGCGGCAACGCCGGCGAGACCTATTTCAGCACCAGCGACATTGGCTGGGTCGTGGGGCACAGCTACATCATCTATGGCCCGCTGATTGCCGGCATGGCCACCATCATGTACGAGGGCCTGCCGACCCGCCCGGATGCAGGCATCTGGTGGAGTCTGGTGGAGAAGTACAAGGTGACGGTGATGTTCAGTGCGCCGACGGCCGTGCGCGTCCTCAAGAAGCAGGACCCCACCATGCTGACCAAATACGACCTGTCCAGCCTGCGGGCGCTTTTCCTGGCGGGCGAGCCGCTGGACGAGCCCACGGCGCAATGGATCAGCGAGAGTTTGGGCAAACCCATCATCGACAACTATTGGCAGACCGAAACCGGCTGGCCCATTTTGACCATTGCCAACGGCGTGGAAAAAGCCCCCAGCAAGTTCGGCAGCCCGGGCGTGGCCATGTACGGCTACAACATCAAGCTGATCGACGAGAACACCTCAGAGGAGCTGACGGGCCCTGACCAGAAAGGCGTGGTTGCCATTGAAGGGCCCTTGCCCCCCGGCTGCATGCAAACGGTGTGGCGGGACGATGCACGCTTTGTCAACACCTACTGGAGCAGCATTCCCGGCAAGCAGCTGTACAGCACCTTTGACTGGGCGGTGCGCGACAAAGACGGCTACTTCTTTATCCTGGGTCGCACGGATGATGTGATCAACGTCGCCGGCCACCGCTTGGGTACCCGTGAAATCGAAGAGAGCATCTCCAGCCACTCCAATGTGTCCGAGGTGGCGGTGGTGGGCGTGGCAGACCAGCTCAAAGGGCAGGTGGCGGTGGCCTTTGTTGTGGTCAAAGACGCCAGCGGGCTGACGGACGAGGCCGCCAAGCTCAAGTTGGAAGGGGACATCATGAAAGTGGTGGACCAGACCATCGGCGCTGTGGGTCGTCCGGCCCGGGTGCGCTTTGTTTCTGTGTTGCCCAAAACCCGCAGCGGCAAACTGCTGCGCCGCGCGATCCAGGCGGTGTGCGAGGGGCGTGACCCCGGCGATTTGACCACCATGGAAGACCCGGGCGCGCTGCAGCAGATTCGTGAGCTACTGGCATAAATAGGCATCAGGGTATGCACGAAGTGCATACCCTGGGCAAGTCTTTACTATCCCGCAAAATCATTCGGTGGCACAATCCGCCCTGCAATGAAGGCCCTTCCCATGCCACAGTCGCATCCGCCAATCGGTTCAGCCGTGTCGCGGAAGGTTAATTAACCAGCTTTAACCAGCTAATGTTCCCTGAAGGGGAACGGAGGTCAGCGCAAGATGAGTGATTCAAACTCCCAAGGGGCGAACACGGGTTCCGTGTACCAAACCTATCAAAACAACACCTACCTGTTCGGTGGCAATGCTCCGTACGTCGAAGAGATGTATGAGAACTATCTAGCCAACCCCGGCAGCGTTCCCGATACATGGCGCGATTATTTCGATGCCTTGCAACACGTTCCCGCAGCGGACGGCACTACTTCCAAAGACGTAGCGCACCTGCCCGTGATCAACGCATTCGTTGATTTGGCGAAAAAAGGTGTCAAACAAACCGTCATGGCAACCGGTGCGGACTCCGAAATGGGCCGCAAGCGCACCGCCGTGCAGCAGCTGATCGCCGCGTATCGCAACGTAGGCGCCCGTTGGGCCGACCTCGATCCCCTGAAGCGCATGGAGCGCGACAAGATTCCCGAACTGGAGCCATCTTTCTACGGCTTCAGCGATGCAGACCAAGAAACGGTCTTCAACATCAGCAATACCTTCTTCGGCAAAGAGTCCATGAGCCTGCGTGAGCTCATGAACGCGTTGCGCGAAACCTACTGCGGCACCATCGGCGTGGAGTACATGTACACCACCGACCAGAACCAAAAGCGCTGGTGGCAGCAAAAGCTGGAGGCTAGCCGTAGCAAGCCCCAGTTCAATGCAGAAAAGAAAAAACACATTCTGGAGCGCTTGACCGCTGCAGAAGGCCTGGAGCGCTACTTGCACACTAAGTACGTGGGCCAGAAGCGTTTTTCCCTCGAAGGTGGCGAGAGCTTTATTGCCGCCATGGACGAGCTGATCCAGCAAGCCGGTGCCAAGGGTATCCAGGAAATCGTGATCGGTATGGCCCACCGCGGCCGCTTGAACGTGCTGGTGAACACTTTGGGCAAGATGCCTGGTGACCTGTTTGCCGAGTTCGACCACACCGCTCCTGAAGACCTGCCTGCCGGTGACGTGAAGTACCACCAGGGTTTCAGCTCGGACGTGTCCACCGCTGGCGGCCCCGTTCACTTGTCCTTGGCCTTCAACCCCTCCCACCTGGAAATTGTGAACCCCGTGGTCGAAGGCTCGGTGCGTGCCCGTATGGACCGCCGTGGCGACCCCAAGGGTGCGCAAGTGCTGCCCGTGCTGGTGCACGGCGATGCGGCCTTCGGCGGCCAGGGCGTGAACCAGGAAACCTTGGCATTGGCCCAGACCCGTGGTTACACCACCGGCGGCACGGTGCACCTGATCATCAACAACCAGATCGGTTTCACCACCTCTGACCCGCGCGACATGCGCTCCAGCGCGTTCTGTACCGACATCGTGAAGATGGTTGAGTCCCCCGTGCTGCACGTGAATGGCGATGATCCGGAAGCCGTGGTGCTGGCGACCCAGTTGGCCTTGGAATTCCGTATGGAGTTCGGTCAAGACGTGGTGGTGGATATCACCTGCTACCGCAAGCTGGGCCACAACGAGCAAGACACTCCTTCGCTGACCCAGCCGCTGATGTACAAAAAGATCAGCGCGCACCCCGGTACCCGCAAGCTGTACGCCGACAAGTTGGCCGCACAAGGTTTGGGCGCCGAGTTGGGCGACGCGATGGTCAAGGAATACCGTGCTGCCATGGATGCCGGCAAGCACACGGTGGACCCCGTGCTGACCAACTTCAAGAGCAAGTACTCGGTGGACTGGTCTCCGTTCCTCGGCAAAAAGTGGACGGACGCTGGCGATACCGCCATTCCGTTGACCGAGTGGAAGCGCTTGTCTGAAAAGCTGACAACCATTCCCGAAAGCGTTACACCTCACCAGCTGGTGAAAAAGGTCTACGACGACCGCGCAGCCATGGGCCGCGGTGAAGTGAATGTGGACTGGGGCATGGGCGAGCACATGGCTTTCGCTTCGTTGGTGGCCAGCGGCTACCCCGTGCGTTTGTCGGGTGAAGACTGCGGACGCGGCACCTTTACCCACCGCCACGCAGTGATTCACGACCAAAAGCGTGAGAAGTGGGATGCCGGTACCTACGTGCCTTTGCAAAACGTCGCCGACAACCAAGCTCCATTTGTTGTGATCGACTCCATCCTGTCTGAAGAAGCAGTGTTGGGCTTTGAGTACGGCTACGCTTCCAATGACCCCAACACCTTGGTAATCTGGGAAGCCCAGTTCGGCGACTTCGCCAACGGCGCCCAAGTGGTGATCGACCAGTTCATTGCCTCCGGCGAAGTGAAGTGGGGCCGCGTGAATGGCATCACTTTGATGTTGCCCCACGGCTACGAAGGCCAAGGCCCTGAGCACAGCTCGGCGCGTCTGGAGCGCTTCATGCAATTGGCGGCTGACACCAACATGCAGATCGTGCAGCCGACCACGGCCAGCCAGATCTTCCATGTGCTGCGTCGTCAGATGGTGCGCAACCTGCGCAAGCCTTTGATCATCATGACGCCCAAGAGCCTGCTGCGTAACAAGGACGCGACATCGCCGCTGTCCGAGTTCACCAAGGGTGCGTTCCAGACCGTCATTCCGGAGAGCAAAGAGCTCAAGGGCGACAAGGTCAAGCGTGTGATCGCCTGCTCCGGCAAGGTGTATTACGACCTGGTGAAAAAGCGCGAAGAGAAGGGCCACGACGACACGGCCATCATCCGTGTGGAGCAGTTGTATCCCTTCCCGCACAAAGCGTTTGCTACGGAACTCAAAAAGTACCCCAACGCTACCGAGGTGGTGTGGTGCCAGGATGAGCCGCAAAACCAGGGTGCCTGGTTCTTTGTGCAGCACTACATTCACGAAAACATGTTGGAAGGCCAGAAGCTGGGCTACTCCGGCCGCGCAGCATCTGCTTCTCCTGCCGTGGGCTATTCCCACTTGCACCAGGAGCAGCAAAAGGCGCTGGTCGAAGGCGCTTTTGGCAAATTGAAGGGCTTTGTGCTGACCAAGTAAGGCGGCCGCAGTACCTCACCCCCCAACGAATAACGGAAAGAATTTGATATGGCAATCGTAGAAGTCAAAGTCCCCCAGCTGTCTGAATCTGTGGCGGAAGCAACCTTGTTGCAATGGAAAAAGAAGGTCGGCGAAGCAGTCGCTGTCGACGAAATCCTGATCGAAGTCGAAACCGACAAGGTCGTGATGGAAGTGCCCGCGCCTGCCGCTGGCGTACTGGTCGAGCTGGTGGTGGCCGATGGCGCTACCGTGGCAGCTGAGCAGCTGATCGCACGGATTGATACCGCGGCAGTGGCGGGGGCCGTGGCACCTGCCGCCGCCGCCGCTGCGCCTGCGACCGCAGCTCCTGTGGCCGCCGCAGCTGCAGCCGGCAACTCCAAGGCAGGCGTTGCCATGCCTGCTGCCGCCAAGCTGTTGGCCGACAACGGCATCGCTGCTTCCAGCGTGGAAGGTACCGGCAAAGACGGCCGCATTACCAAGGGTGATGTGTTGGCCGCCGCTGCTGCTCCTAAAGTAGTAGCAGCTGTCGCAATCCCCACGGGCGCTCCGACCAAATCGTTGCCTCAAGTGGCGGCGCCTTCGGTGAACCTGGGCGATCGTCCCGAGCAACGCGTGCCCATGAGCCGTCTGCGTGCCCGCGTGGCGGAGCGTCTGCTGCAGTCGCAAAGCACCAATGCCATCCTGACCACCTTCAACGAAATCAACATGGCCCCGGTCATGGAAATGCGCAAGCGCATGCAAGAGCGTTTCGAGAAAGAACACGGTTGCAAGCTGGGCTTCATGAGCTTCTTCGTCAAGGCTGCTGTGCACGCCTTGAAGAAGTTCCCCGTGTTGAACGCATCTGTGGATGGCACCGATATCGTGTACCACGGCTACTTCGACATTGGTATCGCCGTGGGCTCCCCCCGTGGCTTGGTGGTGCCCATCCTGCGCAATGCAGACCAGATGAGCTTTGCCGATATCGAGAAGAAGATCGCTGAGTTCGGCCAAAAGGCCAAGGACGGCAAGCTGGGCATTGAAGAAATGACCGGTGGTACTTTCTCCATCTCCAACGGCGGCACCTTCGGTTCCATGATGTCTACCCCCATCATCAACCCGCCCCAGTCCGCCATCTTGGGCGTGCACGCCACCAAGGACCGCGCCATGGTCGAGAACGGCCAAGTGGTGGTTCGCCCCATGAACTACTTCGCCATGTCCTACGACCACCGCATCATCGACGGCCGCGAAGCCGTTCTGGGTCTGGTGGCCATGAAGGAAGCGCTGGAAGATCCAGCTCGCTTGCTGTTTGATATTTGATACACCCCCCGGCTACGCGCACTGTGTGCGCTTCGCTTTCCCCCTTGCAGGGGGCAACACCAGCGGCCTGGCAAAGCCAGTTCCGCGGTGTTCCTGAGTGAAGGCACGCGCTCCGTGTGGCGTTTCAAGAATTAAGCGAGAAATACTATGAGCAAACAATTTGACGTGATCGTCATTGGCGCTGGCCCCGGTGGTTACATTGCCGCCATCCGCGCTGCCCAGTTGGGCTTCAACGTGGCCTGTATCGACGAATGGAAGAACGCTGTCGGCGGTCCCGCGCCTGGCGGTACCTGCACCAACGTGGGCTGCATCCCCTCCAAGGCGCTGCTGCAATCGTCCGAGCATTTCAACCACGCCAACCACCACTTTGCCGAGCATGGCATCGAGGTGAAGGGTGTGAGCATGGATGTGGCCAAGATGATTGCCCGCAAGAACACTGTCGTGAAACAGAACAACGACGGCATCTTGTACTTGTTCAAGAAGAACAAGATTGCCTTCTTCCACGGTCGCGGTTCTTTCGTCAGGGCCGTTCCAGCCGGTGAGGGTGGAACCTCCGGTTCCACGGGCGGTTACGAGATCAAGGTGGCTGGCGCCGCAGAAGAAACCATCACCGGCAAGCAGATCATCATCGCCACCGGCTCCAATGCGCGCGCATTGCCCGGTACACCGTTTGACGAAGTCAATGTGTTGTCCAACGACGGCGCGCTGAACATCGGCGCGGTGCCCAAGAAGTTGGGCCTGATCGGCTCTGGTGTGATTGGCCTGGAAATGGGCTCGGTGTGGAAGCGTCTCGGTGCGGAAGTCACCATTCTCGAAGGCCTGCCCACATTCCTGGGCGCGGTGGACGAAGGCGTGGCCAAGGAAGCCTTCAAGGCCTTCACCAAGCAGGGCTTGAAGATCGAGCTGGGCGTCAAAGTCGGCGAGATCAAGAACGGCAAAAAGGGCGTATCGGTGGCCTACACCAACGCGAAGGGCGAAGCCCAGTCGCTGGATGTGGACAAGCTCATCATCTCCATCGGCCGTGTGCCCAACACCATCGGTCTGAACACCGAAGCCGTGGGCCTGGCGCTGGACGAACGCGGTGCGATTGTTGTGGATGCCGACTGCAAGACCAACCTGCCCGGTGTCTGGGCGGTGGGCGACGTGGTGCGTGGCCCGATGCTGGCCCACAAGGCGGAGGAAGAGGGCGTTGCCGTGGCTGAGCGCATTGCTGGCCAGCACGGGCATGTCAACTTCAACACCATTCCTTGGGTGATTTACACCAGCCCTGAGATCGCATGGGTTGGCCGCACCGAGCAGCAACTCAAGGCGGAAGGCGTGGCCTACAAGGCGGGTCAGTTCCCGTTCTTGGCGAACGGCCGCGCACGTGCTTTGGGCGACACCACCGGTTTCGTCAAGTTCCTGGCCGATGCCAAGACGGACGAAATTCTGGGCGTTCACATCGTGGGACCGCAAGCCTCCGAGTTGATCTCTGAAGCTGTGGTGGCCATGGAGTTCAAGGCGAGCGCGGAAGACATCGCCCGCATCTGCCACGCCCACCCCTCCCTGAGCGAGGCGACCAAGGAAGCGGCTCTGGCAGTAGACAAGCGCACGCTGAACTTCTGATCTTTGTAAGCCAAATAAGCTGCTAGCGCCCGTCAAACGTGCGTTAGCAGCTTCTCTTTTTGTAGCATACCGGAGTAAGCCTTGAGCGTTAAAGAAGCCTACGAGGCGGAGTTGAAGGCGCGTGGATACACCGCCGACCCCGCGCAATTGCGCGCCGTGGAGGCCTTGGAGCGTTGTGCCAATGACTGGGCCCACTACAAGGCTAGACGCTCTAACGCCCTCAAGAAGCTGATCAACCGGCCCGAGATTCCGCGCGGTGTGTACATGTTTGGCGGTGTAGGGCGGGGCAAGAGCTTTCTGATGGATTGCTTCTTCAACGCCGTGCCGCTCAAGCGCAAAACGCGCCTGCACTTTCACGAATTCATGCGCGAGGTGCACCATGAACTGGTGAACCTGCAAGGCACGGTGAATCCGCTGGACGAGCTGGGCAAGCGCATGGCCAAGCGCTACCGTCTCATTTGTTTTGATGAGTTCCACGTGGCGGACATCACCGACGCCATGATCCTGCATCGTTTGCTCAACGCCTTGTTTGACAATGGCGTGGGCTTTGTGACCACCTCCAATTTCAAGCCGGATGACCTCTACCCCGGCGGCCTGCACCGCGACCGCATACTGCCTGCCATTGCACTTTTGAATGCCAAGCTGGAAGTGCTCAATGTGGACAACGGCACCGACTACCGCCGCCGTACGCTCGAAGATGCCAAGCTCTACCACGTGCCCACCGGTCCCGTGGCGGATGCGGCGATGACTGCCACTTTCAACGCCTTGGCGGAGCAGCATGATGAGGATTCGCTGCTGCACATCGAGTCCCGTGAAATTCGGGCCCGCCGCAGGGCGGGCGGAGTAGTCTGGTTTGATTTCAAAACCTTGTGCGGCGGGCCGCGTTCGCAAAATGACTACCTGGAAATTGCGTCCCGCTTCCATACGGTGTTTTTGAGTGACGTCCCCCACATGCCGGTACGCATGGCCTCGGAAGCGCGCCGCTTTACCTGGCTGGTGGACGTGTTGTACGACCGGCGCGTGAAGCTCATCATGTCGGCGGAAGTGGCCCCTGAGGGCTTGTATACGGAAGGCCCCATGGCCCACGAGTTTCCCCGCACCGTGTCCCGTTTGACGGAGATGCAGTCCAAGGAGTTTCTGGAGCTGGAGCGCCGTACCGTGGACACCCGCCTGACATGAAGCGCGCGTGGATCATCCTGTTAACCGTATGGCTGGCCGGTCATGCAAGTGCCCAGGTCAGCGATACCTTGGAGCGCATTGAGGCAGAGCGCAGGCAGGTGCAGGCCGACAGCCAGAACGCCGAAGCGCAGTGCTACGAACGCTTTGCGGTTAACGCATGTCTTTCAGATGTGTCTGCCAGCCGGCGCACGCGGCTGGCACAGCTGAAAAAACGGGAGTTGGCCGTGCGTGATGCGCAGCGCGCGGAGCGTACCCGTGAGCAGTTGCAGCTTTTGGAGGAAAAGCAGCAAGACCAAGCCGAGCGCGTACGCGAATTGGCCAACCGGGCACCGGAGCCTGTGCCACAGCCCAAGTTGCCACCGCAGCCCGCCGGGCCGGCATCGCCTCCTGCGGATAAGGCCGCTACGGTCATCTCTCCTGCGGATGCTGCTGCCAATCGCGCCGCCTACGATGCCAAGGTGCTGGAAGCTGCGCGCTACAAGGCAGAGGTCGAGAAGCGACTGTCCGAGCAAAAAGAGCGCGCAGACCCTTTGCCAATCAGCCCCTGAGGGTGGTGCGACTTAGCTGTGCAGTGACTCGACTTTGACGATAACCAGCGACAGGTTATCGCCACCGCCGCGCGCACGTGAGCGGGCTTTTTCAATCAAAAACTCGGTTGCTTCCCGGGCAGACAGGGTGGACAGCACCGAGCCCAGCTCCCCGTTGTTGAAGTAGTGCCAGATACCGTCACTACAGGCCATCAGCACATCACCGGGGCGGAGTTTGGAAATGAAGTGAAAGTCCACCGGCGGGTCGTTCTCCGTCCCGAGGCACCCCATGAGAATGTTGGATTGCGGGTGGACCGCCGCCTGCTCCTCGGTAATCTCGCCGCGATTGACCAGTGCTTGTACGTAAGAGTGGTCGGTGGTGCGCTTGATGAAGCGGTTGCCGTGAAATTGGTACACCCGTGAATCACCGGTGTGCGCCCAATGGCAGTCACCGCCCGGGTTGATCAAAAAAGCGGCCAGTGTGCTGTGAGGCTCTTCCTCTGAAGAGATTGCGGTGAGCTTGATCACCATGTGGGCTTCTTGCACGACTTGCGTCAAGGTGGCTACTGCGTCATCGGTGTCCGGGTCGTAGCGCTCAAACAGTTGTTTGGCCGTGAGCATGACTTGGTCCGAGGCCTTGCGGCCGCCACTGCGCCCTCCCATGCCATCCGCCACAATGCCGAGCAGGCAGCCGTTGACACGCACATGCTTCAACAGCGCAACTTGGTCTTGCTGGTATTCCCGGTCACCTTTGTGGATGCCGGTAGATGCGCTGAGGCGGTAGCCTGAAGACATGGTGGTGTGCGGTAGAAGGAAGTAGGGTGGCTGTGCGGCAGTGCCTCCCGTATTATCGGGCGGCTGCCTTTTACTTGCGCAGTGTAACCAGCCAGCGGACACCTTTTACCTTTGGACACCAGCCTCCCTTTTTCTGAGCGCCCTGCCGTACCCCCTGCTCTCCCAGAGCAAGTGGCCCAGGTTTTTTCGTCGACTGGCGCCCTGGCTTCTGCGGTGCCCGGTTATGCGCCGCGCGCAGGGCAAATTGCCATGGCGCGGGCGGTGGCTGAGACCATGGAGGACGGTGGTGTACTGGTGGTGGAGGCGGGTACCGGGGTGGGTAAGACCTATGCCTACCTGGTGCCGGCGCTGCTCAGTGGCGCTAAGGTTCTGGTATCCACCGCGACCAAGGCCTTGCAGGATCAGCTTTTTAGTCGTGATATTCCGGAGCTGCTGCAAACCCTAGGCATTGGCTCCCGGGTTGCGCTGTTGAAAGGGCGCAGCAGCTATGTGTGTTTGCAGCGGCTTTCAACCGCCCGGGTCAATGGCAGCTTGCAAACCGCCGCGCCACTGCGGCTATTGGCGGCGGTAGAGGTGTGGGCCCAGGCCACACGGAGCGGTGATGTGGCAGAAGTGCCCGCGGTGGAGGAGTCGGTGCAAGTGCTGCCCCTGGTGACGTCCACCCGGGATAACTGCACCGTGTCCCAGTGCCCCAAATATCAGGAATGTTTTTTGTACAAGGCCCGGCGTGAAGCCATGCAGGCCGATGTGGTGGTGATCAACCACCACCTGTTTTTTGCAGATGCCAACGTGCGTGAGTCCGGCGTGGCCGAGTTGTTGCCCACCGTGAACACGGTGGTGTTCGACGAGGCACACCAACTCAATGAGGTGGGCGTGCAGTTTTTGGGGCGGCAGTGGTCTACCGGGCAACTGCTTGCCTTCGGCAGAGATGTGGTGTTTGCAGGTCTGCAATGGGCGAGGGGCCTGGCCGACTGGCAGTGGCTGGTGGAGCAACTCGAAAGTGCGGTGGTGGATTTGCAGACGGTGTGTCAGGAGTCCGGTCAGGCTGCACCACGTTTGCCATGGCAACAAGCCGTGCCGTCCGGAGTCTCTGCGGCACTGTGGCAAAGGCGTATGGCCCGGCTCAGGGTGGTGTTTGATGCGGTGAAAGATGCCTTGATGCAGCTCGCGCCTGCCCACGCAGATTTGCAGCTAATGGCGGAGCGGGCCGAGGTGCTGTCTACCCACCTCTCCAACGCGGAGTTGCCCGCGCAGGGCGATTGGATACGCTGGATAGACAACGGCACCCGGCTGCGATTCGTGGAGTCTCCCCTCGATATATCGGAAGCCATGCAGACCCGTGTGGGGCCTTCACTCGCCCTGGAGGCTAAAACCAGTTGGATATTTACCTCCGCTACCTTGGCGCAAGGCGCGCAGATGCAATGGTTTTTGGACACCACCGGCTTGCAGGGCGCGCGCACTTTGCAGGTGGAGAGCCCGTTTGACTACGCGACCCAAGCAGCGGTGTACGTGCCAGCCAATTTTCCCGCGCCATCTTCCGTAGACCACAGTGCACGGGTGGCGCAACTGGCGGCAGAGTCTGCCCAAGTGTTGGGCGGGCGTACGCTGGTGCTCACCACCACGCTGCGTGCCATGCGTTTGATCGCGCAGACAGTGCGCGCTTTGCTGCCCGCGCATCTGGATATGCAGGTGCTCGTGCAAGGCGAGTCCTCCAAGCGGGATTTGTTCGCCCGTTTCCAGCAGCCCGGCACAGGGGGCTGCTTGATGGTCGCTTCTGCCACTTTCTGGGAGGGCGTTGATGTGCCGGGTGAGGCCCTGCAGCTCTTGGTGATCGACAAAATACCGTTTGCGCCGCCGGACGACCCGCTGGTCCAAGCGCATTGCAGCCGGGTGGAGGCCGCAGGTGGGAGTGCTTTTGCCGAGGTGCAGCTGCCCATGGCCGCGATAGCGCTTCAGCAGGGCGTAGGGCGATTGATACGTCGGGAAACCGACCAGGGGGTTCTGGTCATTTGTGATGTTCGCTTGGTGCGCATGGGATATGGCCGCCAGCTGTTGGCAGCCCTGCCACCCATGCCATTGCTACGAAAAGAGGAGCAATATCAACAGGCGCTATGGGCGCTTACCAGAGTTTCCACCATGGATCCGTACTTGCCTTACCGCCTTTGAGCACATAGTCGGATTGGGGATAATTTTTCTCCAGGATGCGTTTGGCATCGTCCCGGAGTTGTTCCATACCCAAAGCGTCGTAAGACTTGTACAAAATGAACAAAGCCTCTTCCGTGGCCGGCACATCGCGGTAATCGGTCAGCGCCTGCTGCGCACGATTGGCCGCAGCCAAGTAAGCGCCGCGTTTGTAGTAGTAGCGCGCCACATGCACCTCGTACTGCGCTAGCGAGCCAACGATGTAGTTCATGCGCTGGCGTGCATCCGGGGTGTACTTGGAGTCCGGAAAGCGGCTGGTCAATTCCTTGAAAGCTTCAAAAGACTCTTTGGCCGCTTTTTGGTCACGCTCTGCCAAATCCTGGCGGGTGATGGACGACAGCAGGCCCAAGTCATCGTTGAAGTTGACTATCCCTTTGAGATAAATCGCGTAGTCTAGAGCCGGGCTGGCGGGGTGCAGCTTGATGAAGCGCTCCAGCGTGGCCAGTGATTGGGCTTGCTCACCGGCCTTAAATTGGGCGTACGCCTTGTCCAGCTGGGCTTGTTGCGCCAAGGGTGTGCCGGCAGCGCGGGCTTCCAGTTTCTCCAGCAAGGGAATGGCTTTGTCCCACTGCGACGACCCCATTTCATCCTTGGCTTCCGCATACAGGCGGTTGGGGCTCATGCCCGCAGTCTTGTCCACCGGGGCACTGGAGCAAGCTGCCAGCAGTGTGACCGTGGCCGCCAGCATCGTGGCACAAACGACCGATAATTTCGCACGCAGCATCTTGGGGACTTTCTTGAATCAAACCGTTGGAATTATATCGACGCACTCTATCGAGGCAGAGGCGGATGAGGCTTCTGATATCGCAAGCGAAGCCGAGTTCCGCAGCTTTACCGTAGACCCCGCCTCCCATGCCGAGCGCTTGGACCGTGCGTTGGCAATCCATGTTACAGAGTTCTCTCGCAGTTACTTGCAGCAACTGATTGAGGCCGGTTTGGTTCAAGTCAATCACAAAGTGGTGACCAAAACCTCGGTGAAGGTCAAAGTAGGCGATGCCGTCGCGGTGGAGCTGAAGCCTACACCCCAAAGCCAAGCCTTCAAGCCCGAGGCCATGGCCTTGGACGTGGTTTTTGAGGACGAGCACGTATTGGTCATTAACAAGCCGGCAGGTTTGGTGGTGCACCCCGCGCCGGGCAATTGGAGCGGCACTTTGTTGAATGGATTGCTGTCGTATAGCGCTCACGCAGCGCAAGTGCCCCGGGCGGGCATCGTGCACCGCCTGGACAAAGACACCAGTGGTCTGATGGTGGTGGCGCGTAGCCGGCAGGCCATGGATGCGTTAGTCAAAGCGATTGCTGCCCGGGAGGTAAGCCGCCAGTACTTCGCCATTGCCCACAAAACTTGGCCTTGGATGCAGTTGAAAGAGGTCAATGCGCCTATTGGACGGGACCCCCGCAATCGTCTGCGCATGGCGGTGGTGGATTTGGCGCACCAGTCAGGCAAAGAAGCGCGGACGGACTTTGAGCTCCTCGCCAATAGCCAAGTGGCGTGCTGGGTGCGCTGTATTTTGCACACCGGGCGGACCCACCAGATCCGGGTGCACATGGCGCATATCGGCCACCCTTTGGTGTCGGATGCGGTGTACGGAGGCTCTCCAATGGCGGATATGACGCGTCAGGCCTTGCACGCATGCCGGTTGGCGTTTACGCACCCCTTAACTCAGAAGACGTTGACGTTTGAGTGTGCACCGCCTTCCGATTTTGTAGCGCTTTCCGCTGCATTGGGGCTCAGTTACAATACAGGCCTCAAACCGGGAGGTTTGTAGCTACGTCTCGCGTAGGGTAGTCATGAGAGGTCGATAGCTCTCCTACCGTCGGCAACTGTTTTCCGGTCTGCCCTTATTTCCGGTTTTCCTTCATTACGTCAAGACTATGAACATGGTCGATGCCAAGCGGGTCCTTGAAACCGCTTTAATTTGTGCCCAGCAACCCTTGCCGGTCAAAGCGCTGCGGGAGCTGTTTGCAGACTCCGTCGGGGCGGATACGGTCAAGACCTTGCTGGCTGAGTTGCAGACGGAGTGGGTGGGGCGGGGTGTCGAGTTGGTGAATGTGTCTACGGGCTGGCGGTTTCAGAGCCGTCCGGAAATGCGTGAGTTTTTAGATCGTTTGCATCCGGAAAAACCGCCCAAGTACACCCGGGCCACTTTGGAGACCTTGGCCATCATTGCCTACCGGCAGCCGGTGACCCGGGGGGATATGGAAGATATCCGGGGTGTAACCATCAGCTCTTTGCTGATCAAGCAGCTGGAAGACCGGGGTTGGGTGGAGGTCATCGGACACCGTGAGGCGCCTGGTCGGCCTGCTTTGTTTGCGACGACGAAGCAATTTTTGGATGACCTGGGGCTGGTCTCGCTCGATCAGTTGCCGCTTTTGGTGTCTGCAGAGCGCGGGGCCGATGCGGTGGCTGACTTCAGCGAGTTGCTTGGTGCTGCTGCGAAGGATGCAGAGCTGCCAGTAGCGCAGGCCCTGGATGCCGACGGCCCTCAAATGACAATGCCCCTGCAGGCAACAGCAGGCGAAATGGATAACGGAACACAACTATGAACGAAAACGACAATTTGCCAGAAGCCGCTGGAGTGCCTGTGGACCTGTCTGCCCCGGAGGCAATGCCTGCTGCAGTGGCGGGACTGTCCAACCGATTTGATGATGTGATTTCGGGCCAGTTCGATGCGGATGAGGAGGCGGAAGACGTTGTATTGCCCAAGCGCGTCCTGTTGCCTCAAGCGGAAACTCCCAAGCTGCACAAGGTGTTGGCGCAGTCTGGCATGGGCTCCCGGCTGGAGATGGAGCAGCTGATTCTGGAGGGGCGCATCTCCGTCAACAACGAGCCGGCCCATATTGGCCAACGGATCCAGTTCGGGGACAACATCAAGGTCAACGGCAAGCCCATTCGTTTTCGTATTGATCCGCCGCCCGCCCGTGTAATCGCGTACCACAAGCCTGTTGGTGAAGTGGTCACCCATGATGACCCGCAAAATCGGCCCACCGTATTCCGACGTCTTCCCAAGTTGCACCAGGGCAAGTGGCAGTCAGTAGGGCGCTTGGACTTGAACACCGAGGGCTTGTTGCTCTTCACCAGCTCCGGGGAGCTTGCCAATAACTTGATGCACCCTCGCTTCGGCTTGGAGCGTGAATACGCTGTCCGCGTGCTCGGCGCACTGAGCAAAGACGAAAAGCAGGCTTTATTGAATGGTGTGCAGCTAGACGACGGCATAGCCCAGTTCGGCTCGATTGAAGATGGTGGTGGTGAAGGCTCCAATTGCTGGTACCGCGTCACGATTTCCGAGGGGCGTAACCGTGAGGTTCGGCGCATGCTGGAATCGGTCGGACATGCGGTGAGCCGCCTGATTCGCATCCGCTACGGGGCCATGGTGCTACCGCGAGGCCTGAAGCGGGGTGCTTGGATGGAGCTGGACGAGGCGGACATCCGCGCTTTGGTGCAAGCTGCCGGCGCAGGCAAACCCCGAGCACACGATGAGTCGGTTGCGGGTGGGGGCAACACGCAACGTCCGCGTGGGCGGGGTGGTCGCCAAGGTGGGCGCGGGCCTTCCTTGCCCAAGGCGGGTAATGCCCCGGCTCCGCAGGCACGCCAGCGAGGCGGTAAGCCTGTCCGGCAGGCGCCTCGGCAAGAGGGTGCAGGGCAGCCGGATCCTATGAAGACGTCATTGGGCTACATCGGCGCAGACAGTTTTTCACGCCAGCGCCAAGATGCGAACGGTCGGGGTCGTCCTGGCGGCGGACAACGCCGGAACGGCGGTCGCAGCCGCTGAGCTGAATGCTAGAATCGCGCGCTTTGTCTTTGACAAACAAATAATTTTTATACCTTTTTGGGAATTACTATGGCTATCGAACGCACTCTCTCCATCATCAAGCCTGACGCAGTCGCTAAGAACGTCATCGGCCAGATCTACGCCCGTTTTGAAGCTGCTGGCTTGAAGGTCGTAGCTGCTCGCATGGCGCACCTGTCTCGCGGTGAAGCAGAGGCCTTTTACGCTGTTCACAAAGAGCGCCCCTTCTTCAAGGATCTGGTCGATTTCATGATCTCCGGCCCTGTGATGATTCAAGCGCTGGAAGGCGAAGGCGCTATTGCCAAGAACCGCGACCTGATGGGCGCCACTGATCCTAAGAAGGCTGCACCTGGCACCATTCGCGCTGACTTCGCCGACAGCATTGATGCCAACGCTGTGCACGGTTCTGACGCTCCCGAAACTGCAGCTGTGGAAATCGGGTTCTTCTTCGCTGGCATGAACGTTTACTCGCGTTAATTCACTATGGCGGTCAACCTGCTCGATTTTGATCTCGAGGGTCTGGCCGCCTTCTGTGAAACCTTAGGCGAAAAGAAGTTTCGCGCCACCCAGTTGTTTCGCTGGGTGCATCAAAAAGGCGCCAGCCAGTTTGATGAAATGAGTGATCTTGCAAAGTCGCTCAGAGAAAAATTAAGAGGACACGCGGAGGTCCTGGCCTTACCGGTCATTACTCAGCACATTTCTGCAGACGGCACCATCAAGTGGCTCTTTGATGTGGGCGCGGGTGATGCGGTCGAAGCTGTTTTTATTCCTGAGTCAGACCGTGGCACGTTGTGTGTTTCGTCTCAAGCGGGTTGTGCGGTCGGTTGCAGGTTTTGCTCTACCGGGCACCAAGGATTCAGTCGGAATCTCAAAACCTGGGAAATCCTCGCCCAGCTTTGGTTTGCCGAGCATTTTTTGCGCAAGCACCTGGGTACGCAGGATCGGGTTATTTCCAATGTAGTGATGATGGGAATGGGTGAGCCGCTGCAGAACTACGCAGCGTTGGTCCCCGCTCTCAAGGTCATGCTGGATGATCACGGGTATGGTTTGTCTCGCCGGCGAGTGACCGTGTCCACCTCTGGCGTAGTGCCGATGATGGACCGTCTCGGACAGGATTGCCCCGTTGCACTGGCCGTGTCCTTGCATGCGCCGGATGATGTGCTGCGGGACAACCTGGTGCCGCTGAATAAAAAGTACCCCTTGAATGAGTTGATGGATGCGTGCAAGCGCTACCTCGAGAGGGCTCCACGCGATTTCATCACCTTCGAGTACTGCATGCTGGACGGCGTGAACGACAGTCCGGCGCAAGCGCAAGCGCTGCTCCAGTTTGTGAAGCGTGCGGATGTTCCGTGCAAGTTCAACCTTATTCCATTCAACCCATTTCCCGCATCCGGCCTATTGCGGTCTACTAACCAAGCGGTACAGGCATTTGCTCGCATTTTGGTAGAGGGTGGGGTGGTGACCACCATCCGTAAAACACGCGGAGATGATATTGATGCAGCTTGCGGACAGCTCGCCGGCGATGTCAAAGACCGTACCAACGTAGAGACACGTATTTCCAAGCAGCGCACCGTTATGCTTCAGCAGGTTCACAGCCTTGAACCTCGCGAAGGCCATAGGACAAGCAATGACTGATTTATTCGGCGGTTGGGTGGTGCGCGGGCACTTATTGGTGCGTGTGCTGGGGGCGACTTTGTTGTTGTGCTGCGTCGCTGGTGGCTTGTTTGGTTGCGCCAGTGGGGCACCTAGTTCCGCCTCAACCGGAGACCTCGTTACCGATTCGGATGAGACTCCAGCCCGCAAGCGAGCCAAAATCCGCCTGGAATTGGCTGCGGGTTATTACAACAATGGACAAACAACGGTCGCTTTGGACGAGTTGAAGCAGTCCATCAGCGCCGATGCCGGGCTCTTCGAGGCCCACAATCTTCGAGGCTTGATTTACATGCGCCTGAATGACTTCGCCCTGGCAGAGGAGAGTTTTCGGCGTGCCCTTCAACTGAATCCCCAAGCCGCCAGCGTGCAGCACAACTATGGCTGGTTGCTGTGCCAGAACGGCCGGATGCAGGATTCCTATACGCAATTCCAAGGCGCCATAGCCAATCCTAATTATGCAGACCTCTCCAAATCTTGGATGGCCATGGGTGTCTGCCAGTCCAAAGCGGGTGCGCGTAACGAGGCCATCAATAGCTTGACCCGCGCGAGTGAGTTGGATCCTGCGAATCCGGTGGCCGGTTACAACTTGGCGTTGTTGTTGTTGCAGCGCGGTGAGCTGGCCAAAGCGCAGTTCCAGGTGCGTCGAATCAATAACAGCGATTACGCGAATGCCGAATCGTTGTGGTTGGGTATCAAGATAGAGCAACTTCTGGGCAACAAAGATGCGGTGACTCAATTGGGTTCCCAGTTGCGCAAGCGTTTTGCGCAGTCCAAAGAAGCGGCGTCGTTCGAGAGGGGAGCTTTTGATGAGTGAGTTGGATGTGAGCGAGCAATCCCCAGCAGATGTTCCAGCGGCCCCCAAGCCCGTCACGGCAGGTAGTTTGCTGCGTGCAGCGCGTGAGGCCTCCGGCTTGCACATTGCTGCGTTGTCTGTATCCATGAAAGTACCGGTGAAGAAGCTGGAGGCCTTGGAGTCGGACAGGACGGACTTGCTGTTAGATGCCGTGTTTACGAGAGCGCTGGCCTCTAGCGTTTGTCGCACCTTGAAGATTGATCCACGCCCGGTCTTGGAGCTGCTTCCCCAGACGTTGGCTCCGAGTTTGGGCTCTGGGCAGAAAGCAATTAACGCGCCTTTCAAAGCATCTGGTGCAGCGCGCCACATGAGCTGGGCTGAGTTTTTGCGACGTCCTCCTGTCCTTGCGGTGATCGCTTTATTGTTAGCTGCGCTGGTTGTGGTTTTCATGCCGGACATCGAATGGACGGAGTCAACGACTCGCACCGATGCGGTATCACCTACCGTCGAGACGACCAAAGAGGCGCCGGTTGAGCCAGTGTCTCCCGTAAAACTTGAGGAGAAAACGCCCGCAGTGGAGGTCGTGCCTGCTCCTGTAGCTCCCGATCCCGTGAAATCTCCGGTGGTGGTGGAGGCGGCTGCGGCGGAGGCCGCCCCGGCTTCTGCGCCTGTGGCGAAACCGGCAGATATGGTACTTATCCGCGCCAAGGGAACCACTTGGGTGGAAGTCGTCGACTCTACTGGCGCGGTACTGGTGCGTCGCACGCTGCAACCGGATGGCGTGACCTCTGCCACCGGTGTGGCTCCACTGGCGGTGGTTGTGGGTAAGGCGGACGCGGTAGATGTGCAGGTCCGCGGTAAGCCTTTCAGCCTTACCGGGGTATCAAAAGACAACGTAGCCCGATTCGAGGTGAAATAGTGAGCCAAACTGAGCCTATCGCCCTTGCAAGGCCTTTGTCGCGTTCTACTCTTCAGTCCGTGGTGAAGTGGGGTAGCCACGTCGTGACAGTGGGCGGAGATGCGCCTGTGCGCATCCAGTCCATGACGAATACGGACACAGAAGATGCCGTCGGTACAGCGATCCAGGTTAAACAGCTTGCCGCAGCCGGGTCCGAGCTGGTCCGTATTACCGTGAACACCCCGGAGGCCGCCCAGGCGGTTCCCTATATCCGTGAGCAGTTAGACCGCATGGGCGTGAATGTGCCGCTCATTGGGGACTTCCATTACAACGGCCACCGTTTGCTGAGTGAATTTCCGGAGTGCGCAAAGGCGTTATCCAAGTACCGTATCAACCCCGGCAACGTGGGCAAGGGCGATAAGCGTGATCGCCAGTTTTCTCAGATGATCGAGGCTGCTATTCAGTGGGATAAGCCGATACGTATTGGCGTGAACTGGGGTAGCTTGGACCAAGAGTTACTCGCCAGTTTGATGGACGAGAATAGTCGTCGTCCTGTCCCCTGGGATGCCAAGCAAGTGATGTATGAAGCGTTGATCACTTCTGCATTGGAGTCTGCGCAGCGTGCAGAGGAGATCGGTCTTGCCGCAAACCAAATTACGCTTTCTTGCAAAGTAAGCGGCGTGACCGATTTGGTCGCGGTGTACCGTGAGTTGGCTAAGCGCGCCAAGTATCCGTTACACCTTGGTTTGACCGAGGCGGGGATGGGCACCAAAGGCACGGTTGCCTCTGCAACCGCTTTGGGTATTTTGCTACAAGAGGGTATCGGAGATACCCTTCGCGTTTCTCTCACGCCTGCGCCGGGCGAGGCCCGCACGCAAGAGGTTGTTGTGGCCTCTGAGATTATTCAGTCTCTGGGCCTGCGCACATTCGTTCCCAGTGTGACGGCTTGTCCGGGTTGCGGTAGGACGACCAGTACGACCTTCCAAGAGTTGACAAAGCAGATTGATGACTTCCTCCGTGATCAGATGCCAGTATGGCGGTCGCAGTATCCGGGTGTTGAAAACCTCAAGGTCGCGGTGATGGGGTGCATCGTGAATGGCCCTGGAGAGAGCAAGCATGCTGATATCGGTATCAGCCTCCCTGGCACCGGAGAAGCCCCGGCTGCACCGGTTTTTATTGATGGTGAAAAGCGGATGACCCTGCGTGGGGATGCCATTGCCGTCGAATTTCAGAACGTAGTAGAAACTTATATCCGGGAGCGCTTTACGCCCCGGTCTTCCCCAGTTTGAGGATTTATGTCAGAGAGTCATAGTCTGCGCAAGGCGGACAAAATCGTTGCCGTTAAAGGCATGAACGATATTTTGCCGCCCGAGTCCGCAGTGTGGGAGGCCTTGGAAGCGCGCGTTCGTGATTTGATGCGTCGCTTTGCGTTTGAGAATGTACGCACGCCCATCGTAGAGCCGACTGCGTTATTCGTACGTGGTCTTGGTGAAGTGACGGACATCGTAGAGAAGGAGATGTATTCCTTTGAAGACCGGCTGAACGGCGAGGCGCTTACCCTGCGGCCTGAGAACACTGCCGGTGTGGTGCGTGCGGCCGTGGAGCACTCCTTGCTGTACAACGGGCCCAAGCGGCTTTACTACATGGGACCGATGTTTCGCCACGAGCGCCCCCAGCGAGGGCGGTACCGGCAGTTTCATCAGATCGGGGCGGAGGCATTGGGTTTCGGTGGGGCAGAAATTGATGCCGAGGTCATTTTGATGGCCCATATGCTGTGGCAGGAGTTGGGCCTCACCGGGGTTGAGTTGCAGATCAACAGCTTGGGACAGCCGGCGGAGCGCAATCAACACCGTGCCGCATTGATTCAGTACTTCGAATCTCATGTCGATGTGTTGGATGAAGAAGCCAAACGCCGTTTACACCTGAATCCCTTGCGACTTCTGGACTCCAAAAATCCGGCCATGCAGCCTGTCATTGAAGCTGCACCGAAATTGATTGATTTTCTGGGGGATGCCTCCCGAGCCCATTTGCAGGCAGTTAAAGATATTCTGGACAGTCACGGGGTGCCGTATGTGGTGAATCCTCGTCTCGTCCGTGGCATGGACTATTACAACTTGACGGTGTTTGAGTTTGTTACGACCAAGCTGGGTTCTCAAGGCACGGTGTGTGCAGGTGGGCGCTATGACTATTTGATCGAACAAATCGGCGGCAAGCCTGCTCCCGCGGTGGGGTGGGCTATGGGAGTGGAGCGCGTGCTCGAACTGCTCAAAGAGAGTGGTTCAGCGCCCGCATTGCCGGTGCTGGATGCATTTGCTGTCATTACTGACGTATCGTCCCTCTCAAAGGTCATGCCGGCACTGCAGACACTGCGGCAAGCTGGCGTGTCTGTGCAGATGCAGGCAAGCGGCCCGGAAGGCATGCCCAGCATGAAGGCGCAATTCAAGCGAGCAGATTCCTCGGGTGCACGGTTCGCACTGATTTTTGGTGCGGATGAGGTACAAGCCGGACACGTGACAATCAAATCATTGCGGGATGGGGAGATTCCTCAAAAGACCATTCCACTCAGCGACATGGCAGCATGGGCTGCCGGTATGACGTCAGTCGCATAAATCAATCAGGTACATCATGGCAAATCATTTAGATCTTGAAGAACAAGAGCAGCTGGATCAGCTTAAGCATTTTTGGAAACAGTATGGAAATGCGATTTCTTGGGTGTTGATTATTGTGTTTGGCGCGTTTGCCGCTTGGAACGGATACCAATGGTGGAACAAACGGCAGGCTGAGCAAGCTTCGGCGATGTACGAGGAAGTGGATCGAGTGATTTCTGCTGGCGACACCGTGGCTGCGGAACGTGCATTTGCGGATATGAAGCAACGCTTTCCTTCCACGGTCTACACGCAACAAGCAGGTTTGAACTTGGCCAAAGTGGCATATCTGTCTGGTAAGGCCGATATTGCTCAAGCGACGCTATCCGCGGTTGTGGAGTCTGGTGCAGACGAGGGTTTGAGTAACTTGGCCAGAGTTCGCCAAGCAGGATTGTTTATTGAACTCAAAAATTATGATGCTGCGGCCAAATTGCTGGACGGAAAGTTCTCTGCGGAGTTCGCCGGCTTGGTGTCAGACAAGAAGGCGGATGCCCTATTGGCGCAAAGCAAGAAAGAAGAGGCGGTGGCACTTTATAAAGATGCCATCAAGCAACTTCCTGAGCGTGATCAGTATCGTCGTCTTGTTGAAGTGAAATTGACCGCTTTGGGCGCAGGCGAAAGCAAGTGATTTCAATTCAAAGAATGCGTCGGATTAAAGATTTTCTAATCGTAAGTGCTTTGCTGGCGGGCTTGTGCGCCTGCTCCGGCCCTGCTAAGCCGAAGCCCGCGGAGCTACAGCCCGTAGCCTCTTTGTTGGGGGTCAAAAAGGCGTGGACATTCAACGTGGGGGAAGTGGCATACCCATTGGAAGTCAAGGTTGTTGCGTCCGACTTGTACTTGGCATCCAGTGCCGGGGTTGTCAGCAAGCTCAACGCGGATACCGGAGCGATTCGGTGGTCGGTGGAGTTGGGCTCACGCATCGCGGCCGGTGTGGGGGCAGATGGTGATAAGGCTGCCGTGGTGACGACTTCCGGTGAACTGGTGACGTTACTCAACGGAAAGAAGTTGTGGCAGCAGAAGTTGGGTGCTGTGGCCATTACCCCTCCTTTGGTCGCAGGCGGGCGGGTGTTTGTCATCACTCCGGATCGGACCATTTCCGCCTTTGACAGTGACACTGGCAAACGACTATGGCAACAGCAACGAGGCGCGGACACATTGGTGTTGGACCGTGCGGGCGTTTTGTTGCCTGTGGGTGATACCTTGGTTGCAGGTATCGGCGGGCGTTTGGTCGGGTTGAACCCTTTGAACGGTGCCCAGCGCTGGGATATTCCCATCGCTCTCAGCCGGGGCACCAATGAAGTAGAGCGTTTGGTGGATGTTGTGGCGGGTGTGACCCGTGCTGGTAGCGAGGTGTGTGCCCGTGCTTATCTCAATGCGGTCGCGTGCGTCAATCTGGCGAAGGGGCAAGTAAATTGGACCAAGCCGGCAAATGGATTTACCGGTCTGAGTGGGGATGATCGTCTGCTGTTCGGTGCGGAGTCCGATGGGCGGCTGATCGCATGGCGTCGTATTGACGGTGAGCGGGCTTGGCAGTCCGACGCATTGAAATGGCGCGACTTGGGATCCCCGGTTGTGCTCGGTGAGTCGCTGGTCGTGTCGGATGGCTCTGGCTTGTTGCACTTACTGTCCACTGCCGATGGGTCTTCTTTGGGGCGCTTGTCCCTGGATGGTTCGCCTTTGAGTGCGTCTCCGGTGCTTGCCGGGAAGACATTGGTCGCGGTGACCCAAAAGGGGGGTGTTTACGCCTTCCGCCCGGAATAAGAAAGGTCTTCCATGAAGCCAGTTATCGCCCTTGTGGGGCGCCCCAATGTGGGAAAGTCGACGCTATTTAACCGGCTGACCAAAACCCGTGATGCGATCGTTGCGGACTTTGCGGGGCTCACCCGTGATCGTCACTATGGCAATGGCAAACACGGCAAACACGAGTTTATTGTCATTGACACCGGTGGTTTCGAGCCTGATGCTGGTAGCGGTATTTTCAAAGAAATGGCCAAGCAAACCCGTCAGGCCGTGGCGGAGGCGGATGTTGTCGTTTTTGTAGTGGATGCGCGTGCGGGTTTGTCAGCCCAAGACCATGACATCGGGAATTACCTGAGAAAACTCGGTAAGCCCTGTCTGGTCATCGCCAACAAAGCAGAAGGCATGAAGGCGGGCGCCCAGCTTTCCGAGTTTTTTGAGCTGGGTTTGGGTGAAGTGTTTCCGGTGTCTGCTGCGCACGGGCAGGGTATGCGCTCTTTGATTGAAATGGCATTGGATGCCTTGCATCTTGAGGAGCCAGAAGACGATCCAGAAGCTGCTGACCCGTCCATCATTAAGCTGGCTGTTGCAGGGCGTCCCAATGTGGGAAAATCCACTCTGATAAACACGTGGTTGGGTGAGGAGCGTTTGGTCGCATTCGACATGCCGGGTACCACACGTGATGCGATCTCTGTGCCTTTTGAGCGCAATGGTCAAAAATTCGAGTTGGTTGACACCGCAGGTTTACGTCGCAAAGGCAAAGTGTTTGAGGCGATTGAGAAGTTTTCGGTCGTGAAAACTTTGCAGGCAATTGAGTCTGCCAGCGTGGTCTTGCTCTTGATTGATGCCGAGCAAGGTGTGACCGATCAGGATGCCCACATCGCTGGTTACATTCTTGAATCCGGCCGCGCGGTGGTGGTGGCTGTTAACAAGTGGGATGCCGTCGACGAATACCAGCGTGAGCTGGTGAAGCGCTCATTGGAAACCCGGCTGGGTTTCTTAAAGTTTGCTGCACTGCATTTGATTTCTGCCAAGAAGCGTCAAGGCTTGGGGCCTGTGTGGGATTCGATTGCACAGGCTCACAAAGCTGCAAATTGCAAAATGCCTACTCCGGTTTTGACGCGTCTTTTGTTAGAGGCTGTGCAATTCCAGACGCCCAAGAAAACGGGCGCCTACCGGCCCAAACTGCGCTACGCGCACCAGGGCGGTATGAACCCGCCAATTATTGTGATCCACGGAAACTCTTTGGAGCACGTGACCGAAGCCTACAAGCGGTTTCTGGAGGGGCGCTTCCGTAAGGAGTTCAATTTGATTGGTACGCCACTACGTATCGAAATGAAGTCTTCCCAAAATCCTTTTGCGGACAAAGACTGACTTTGAGAGGCGGCCTCGCACGGTATCTCTCCCGTGGGGCCTAGGTTTAGTGTGGTATCGTCAATCCCTCATCAATTTTTGAACACGGAGAATATCGTGAGCAACAAAGGCCAACTCCTTCAAGACCCTTTTCTCAACGCATTGCGTCGGGAACATGTACCAGTTTCCATCTATTTGGTGAACGGTATCAAGTTGCAAGGGCAAATTGAATCTTTCGACCAATACGTTGTGCTTTTGCGCAATACGGTGACACAAATGGTTTACAAGCATGCCATTTCCACTATCGTTCCGGGTCGTGCCGTCAACTTGGCCACTGCCACCGAAGAGTCTCCCTCTGCGTAATAGTCCCTCAGCAATACCTCTTCGATCGGATATTGCTGGTGTGATGAATTTTTACCATTGACCAATCCGCTTGACAGCAAGGCCGCTCCTACCATTCTGGTGGGCGTTGATCTGGGTGGTCCCAATTTCGATTCTGAACTCGAAGAACTCGGCTTGTTAGCCCAGACGGCCGGGTTGCAACCCGTTGCTCGGGTGGTGTGCAAACGCCGCGCTCCGGATGCTGCATTGTTTGTGGGCTCCGGTAAAGCTGAAGAAATCCGCCAATTGGCGTTGCAGACCGGCGCTACCGAAATTCTGTTTGACCAGGCACTGAGTCCCGGTCAGCAACGCAATTTGGAGCGACACATGCAACTTCCGGTCAATGACCGGACGTTCCTGATTCTGGAAATTTTCGCGCAACGCGCGCGTAGCCATGAAGGTAAGCTTCAGGTCGAATTAGCTCGCCTTCAGTACTTGAGTACACGGCTGGTGCGCCGTTGGTCTCACTTGGAGCGCCAGCGGGGGGGCATCGGTACCCGTGGTGGCCCCGGTGAAACCCAGATTGAGCTGGACCGGCGCATGATCAGCGAAAACATCAAGCGCACTAAAGAGCGGCTCACCAAGGTCAAGAAGCAGCGGCAAACCCAGCGCCGCCAGCGTGAACGACGCGATGCGTTCAATATTTCGCTGATTGGCTACACGAACGCAGGGAAATCAACGTTGTTCAATGCGTTGGTCAAAGCGCGGGCGTACGCTGCAGATCAGTTGTTCGCAACCTTGGACACGACTACCCGCCAGTTGTATCTGGGGGCGGCCAATCGTTCTGTGTCGCTATCCGATACGGTGGGGTTTATCCGGGATTTGCCCCACGGCTTGGTTGACGCTTTTCAGGCTACTTTGCAGGAAGCGATAGACGCTGACTTGCTCTTGCATGTCGTGGATGCTGCCAATCCCGAGTTTCCAGAGCAGATTGCACAAGTGCAGGCGGTGCTTAAAGAAATTGGAGCAGACGACATTCCGCAACTGTTGGTGTTCAACAAGGTAGATGCGATTGCGCCGGATGCGCAACCGCTGCGCATGGAAGACACCTATGACATCGAAGGTTTGCAGACGCCGCGTCTGTTTGTCAGCGCCCGTTCGTTGCTGGGCATACCTTTGCTCCGTCAAAAGTTGGCCGATATCGCGAAGTCCGATGCGGGAGCGCCCGACGAGTTATCACCAATTCACCCTGAGTCATCCGGGGACGACGTCTGAGTTGGCACAATGCAGTTCATAGCACTAAAGAAATTTCCATGAAACTATCTGCGTTTCGAATGAAGAGCATGCCCTTGGCGCTTCGGTTACGTCATGTTTTCAATCTCAACGACTCCCGCTGGGGGCGTGGTGAAGACAAGCAGGGCGACGCCAACCCTGATGGGCAGACAAAGCCTGACGTGGAGCCGCCACGGCAGAGCGCGGGGCCGCAAACCGGTGGCCCCAAAAATACAGCCCAGTCCGGCCCTCCCGATCTGGACGAGTTGTGGCGTGATTTCAACCGCAAATTGGGCGGCCTCTTTGGTGGAGGCAAGAAGCCTCCTGCCGGTAATGGCGGTGGCGGTTTTCAACCGGATATGAAAAGTGCAGGCATCGGGGCCGGGCTGATCGTGGGTGTTCTGGTGCTGATTTGGCTGGGCACGGGTTTCTTTATCGTGCAAGAGGGCCAGCAAGCGGTGATCACGCAGTTCGGCAAGTACAAATCTACTGTAAACGCCGGTTTCAACTGGCGCTTGCCGTATCCGATTGAGAAGCACGAACTGGTCTTTGTGAGCCAGATTCGGTCTGTGGATGTGGGGCGGGATGTGGTGCTGAAAGCCACGGGCTTGAAGGAGTCCGCGATGTTGACGGAAGACGAAAACATCCTCGACATCAAGTTTGCAGTGCAGTACCGGTTGAGTGATGCCCGTGCGTTTTTGTTTGAAAGCAAAAATCCTGGAGATGCGGTGGTGCAAGCGGCGGAAACCGCCATCCGTGAAGTCATGGGCAAGATGAAGATGGACGCGGCGCTCTCTGAAGAGCGTGACCAGATTGCTCCCCGCGTGCGGGCCTTGATGCAAACCATTCTGGATCGCTACAAGGTTGGTGTGGAAGTGGTGGGGGTTAACTTGCAGCAGGGCGGCGTGCGTCCTCCTGAGCAGGTGCAGTCGTCCTTCGATGATGTGCTGAAGGCCGGTCAAGAGCGCGAGCGAGCCAAAAACGAAGCGCAAGCCTATGCCAACGATGTGGTGCCTCGCGCGGTGGGCTCGGCATCCCGTCTGAAAGAAGAGGCGGATGCCTACAAGGCCCGCGTGGTAGCACAAGCGCAGGGCGATGCACAACGCTTCCGCTCGGTGTACGCGGAGTACCAGAAGGCGCCCCAAGTCATGCGTGATCGCATGTATCTGGACACCATGCAGCAGATTTACAGCAATGTCACGAAAGTCATTGTGGATTCCAAGCAAGGCTCCAACATGCTGTACCTGCCTTTGGACAAAGTGTTGCAAATGACCGCAAGTACTCCTGCGGCAGACACTGCCGGCGTGCCAGCAGCTACCTCAACATCCACACAGCCCGCGACGGTTGGCAGTAACCCTGCCAGTGGCGATGTGCGCAGCCGGGATGCATCCAGAACCCGCGAACGTGATGTGCGCTAGGACATTGTTATGAACCGTATTGGATTTATTTTTTCTTCGCTGTTGGTGTTGTTGGCTTTGGCCAGCTCCACGTTGTTTGTCGTGGACCAGCGCCAATTCGGCGTGGTGTACGCCTTGGGTCAAATCAAGGAAGTGATTACGGAGCCTGGCTTGAATTTCAAGTTGCCGCCGCCGTTTCAAAACGTTTCTTACATCGATAAACGCTTGCTGACGCTGGACAGCACCGATGCGGAGCCCATGCTCACTGCAGAGAAGCAGCGTGTGGTGATCGATTGGTATGTTCGCTGGCGCATTACTGAGCCGTCGGATTACATCCGCAATGTGGGGCTCAACGAGAGTGCAGGTGCCAGCCAATTGAACCGTGTTGTGCGCAATGCGTTCCAGGAAGAAATCAACAAGCGCACGGTGAAAGAGTTGCTCTCTCTCAAGCGTGAAGCTCTCATGTCTGACGTGAAGGCTGAGGTGTTGGATAAAGTACGTGGCGCCAAGCCTTGGGGCGTGGATGTGGTGGATGTGCGTATCACCCGCGTGGATTACGTGGAAGCCATAACCGAATCGGTATACCGCCGTATGGAAGCGGAGCGCAAGCGGGTTGCCAACGAACTCCGATCCACAGGTGCTGCGGAGGGCGAAAAAATTCGTGCGGACGCAGATCGCCAGCGCGAAATTGCGATCGCCAATGCCTACCGGGATGCACAGAAGATCAAAGGCGAGGGTGACGCCGAGGCTGCACGTATTTATGCCGAAGCATTCGGTAAAGATCCTCAGTTCGCACAGTTCTACCGCAGCTTGGAAGCCTACAAGAGCAGCTTTGCGAACAAGAGTGATGTGATGGTTCTCGACCCTTCCGGCTCCGAATTTTTCAAAACCTTTCGCAATGGTGGCGGCTCGGCGCCTGCCGCCAAAAAATAGGTGAGCTCTGACGCGGTGTGGCTGGCACTGGCCTTGGTGTTGGTCGTGGAAGGCCTCTTCCCTTTTGCGTCACCCCAAGGGTGGCGCAAAATGTTTTCCCAACTGTTGCAATTGCAGGACGGGCAGATCCGGTTTTTTGGTTTGTGCAGCATCTTGGCCGGATTAGTCTGCATTTGGTGGTTGCTGCCCTGAAATCCGGGGCCCAAGGCCGGTAAAATCTCGGTTTTAACAGCCTCCCTTCAATTCCATGTCTGCTTGGGTCCTTCCGGATCACATTGCCGATGTGCTGCCTTCCGAGGCTCGCCACATCGAAGAAATACGTCGAGATCTGCTGGACATGGCCCGTTGCTATGGCTACGAGCTCGTGATGCCGCCCATGTTGGAGCATCTGGAGTCCTTGCTCTCCGGCACCGGCAAAGCGCTGGACCTGCAAACCTTCAAGCTGGTAGACCAGATTTCTGGCCGCATGCTGGGTTTGCGTGCCGACAGTACGCCTCAGGTCGCCCGTATCGACGCCCATTTGCTCAACCGCAACGGCGTGACACGTCTTTGCTACTGCGGCCCGGTTTTGCACACCATGCCTGCGGCTCCTCATGCCACGCGGGAACCGTTGCAGTTTGGCGCCGAAATTTATGGCCATGCGGGTCTGGAAGCGGACCTGGAAATCCTTACCTTGACCTTGGATGCTCTGAAGGCCTCCAAGGTAGGCGCCGTGACCGTTGATTTGGCAGATGCCCGCATTGTCAGCAGCCTGCTGGACCAATCGCATTTGGCCGCCTCGCAAAAAAATGAGGTGCTGGCGGCTCTTGTGTCCAAAGACAGCAGCACTTTGCATGCATTGACTGCTGCTTGTCCTGCCGAGATTGCGCAGGCGTTGCGGAGCCTGGTCGGTTTGTATGGCGGTGCTGATGTGTTGGTGCAGGCGCGCGCAACGTTGCCCGCCTTGCCGGGTATCACCGAAGCCTTGGACCATTTGCAATGGTTGGCCGGTCATCTGGATGGCGTCAGGGTGTCGCTTGACCTTGCAGATTTGCGAGGCTACGCCTATTACACCGGCATGCGTTTCTCCATCTATGCAGCAGGCGCCAGCGACGCCTTGGCCCGTGGTGGTCGCTACGACGAAGTCGGCTCCGTGTTTGGGCGTAAACGTCCTGCCGTGGGCTTCAGTTTGGATGTGAAAGTATTGGCCCAAGCGGCACAAGTGCGTCCCCTGCGGGCCGCCATCCGTGCACCTTGGGGCGAGGCCGCGGCCTTGCGTGCAGCAATTGCGGATTTGCGCCAACAGGGCGAAACCGTGGTGTGTGTCCTCCCCGGGCATGAAAGTGAAGTCGATGAGTTCCATTGCGACCGTGAGCTGGTGCAAGCCGCTGGTCAGTGGGTCGTAACAGCTATTTAATCCAGAGCGAAATGAATACAACCAAAGGTCGAAATGTAGTGGTCGTCGGCACCCAGTGGGGCGATGAAGGCAAGGGCAAACTGGTCGATTGGCTCACGGAAAGCGCCCAAGGTGTGGTGCGCTTTCAGGGCGGTCACAACGCAGGTCACACCCTGGTGATCAATGGCGTCAAGACCGCTTTGCATCTGATTCCCTCCGGCATCATGCGTCCGGGCGTCAAGTGCTACATCGGCAACGGCGTGGTGCTGTCGGCTGCCAAGCTGTTTGAAGAAATCGAAGGTCTGGAAAAAGCAGGCGTGGAAGTCCGCTCCCGCCTGCGCATCAGCGAGGCCTGCCCGCTGATCTTGCCTTTCCATGTGGCCCTCGATGTGGCCCGTGAAGCCTTCCGTGAAAAGGGCGGCACCGCCAAGATCGGCACCACCGGCCGCGGTATCGGACCTGCTTACGAAGACAAAATTGCCCGCCGTGCCCTGCGCGTGCAAGACTTGAAGCACCCTGAGCGCTTCGCAGCCAAGCTGCGTGAGTTGCTGGACCTGCACAACCATGTGTTGGCCACCTACCTCGGCTCCGAAGCCTTCGACTTCGGCCCCTTGCTGGCGCCTTTTATGGCTAACGGCCGTGTTCAGTTTGAGGCAGTGTTCCAGCAAGCCATGGAACATGCTGCCTTGCTCAAGCCCATGATCGCCGACGTGTCCCGCGAGTTGAACGAAGCCAATCTGGCCGGCGCCAATCTGCTGTTTGAAGGTGCCCAAGGCACCTTGTTGGACGTGGACCACGGCACCTACCCGTATGTCACCTCCAGCAACTGCGTGGCAGGCAATGCGGCTGCGGGCTCCGGTGTGGGCCCCGGCATGTTGCATTACATCCTCGGTATCACCAAGGCGTATTGCACCCGTGTGGGTGGTGGTCCGTTCCCCACCGAGTTGGAGTGGGAAGTGCCCGGCACCCCCGGTTACCACATGAGCACCATCGGTGCCGAAAAAGGTGTGACCACAGGTCGCTCACGCCGTTGCGGCTGGTTTGATGCTGCTTTGCTCAAGCGCTCGGCCCAAGTCAATGGCTTGTCCGGTTTGTGCATTACCAAGCTCGACGTGCTGGACGGCCTCAAGGAGTTGAAGCTGTGCACTGGCTACGAAGTGGATGGCGAGAAAGTCGACATCCTGCCCATGGGTGCCGATGAGATCGAGCGCTGCAAGCCCATCTATGAAGTCATGGAAGGCTGGAGCGACAGCACGGTCGGTGTGACCCAGTACGACAAGTTGCCCGTGGCAGCGCGCCTGTACTTGCAGCGCATTGAGCAGGTGACCGGTGTACCTATCCACATGGTGTCCACCAGCCCGGACCGCGACCACACCATCATGATGCGCCATCCCTACCTGGCTGACTAAGCCGGTTTGGATGCCATTTGAACCTCTAGCCCCCGTAAATCCTGCGCGAGCAGCTACTTTTTTAGGAGCACTCTGATGTTGACTGAAGACGGCAAACACCTCTACGTAAGCTACGACGAGTACCACAACCTGATCGAAAAGCTGGCCATCAAGATCTTCCAGTCCGGCTGGGAGTTCGACACCATTTTGTGCCTGGCCCGTGGCGGCATGCGCCCTGGTGACATCCTGTCGCGCGTGTTCGACAAGCCCTTGGCCATCATGTCCACCAGCTCGTACCGCGCCGAAGCCGGTACCCAGCAAGGCAACCTGGACATCGCGCGCTACATCACCACACCCAAGGGTGAGATCGCCGGCAAGGTATTGTTGGTGGACGATTTGGCCGACTCCGGCCACACCCTGAATGCGGTGATCAACCAGCTCAAAAACAACTACGCGCCCATCACCGAGCTGCGCAGTGCGGTGATCTGGACCAAGGCCGTCAGTGTGTTCACGCCGGATTACTCGGTGGAATTTTTGCCGACCAACCCCTGGATTCACCAGCCCTTCGAGAGCTACGACTCCCTGCGTCCGCAGCAGCTGATCCAGAAGTGGAGCGTCTGACGCCCCCAGGCTTTCGGAATTACGTGGCATGACAGACCGGATTACCCACCTCATTCACCATCCTTACCAGCCGCCGGGCGGTTTTGAAGCGCCCCAGGCGGGCGTCTTCAAGGCCTCCACGGTGTTTTTCCCCACGGTGGCCGCCATGCGCAGCCGCGAGTGGAAGGACAAGTCGGCCTACACCTACGGTCTGCATGGCACGCCGACCAGCTACGCGCTGGAGGAGCGTTTGGCGACGCTGGAGGGGGGCGCAGAGTGCCTGCTGGTGCCCAGCGGTTTGGCTGCCTTGGGCTTGGTGGCGATGTCATTGCTCAAAAGCGGTGATGAGGTGCTGGTGCCCGACAACGCCTATGGGCCCAACAAATCCATTGTGGAAGGTGAGTTGAAGGGCTGGGGCATTACGCATCAGTACTACGACCCCATGGATCCGCAGGACCTTGAGGCCCAGATTTCCAGCCGCACCAAGCTGGTCTGGCTGGAGGCCGCCGGCTCCGTGACCCTGGAGTTCCCCAACCTGGTGGAGATGGTGCGCATTTGCCAGCGCCGGAAAGTGTTGACCGCCTTGGACAACACTTGGGGTGCGGGCCTGGCCTTCAATGCGTTTGATCTGGTACCCGGTGCCCAGGTGCCGGTGGCCGTTGATATCTCGGCCCATGCGCTGACCAAATACCCCAGCGGAGGGGGTGATGTGCTCATGGGCAGTGTAGTCACCCGCAACCCGTCCCTGCACCTCAAACTCAAGCTCACGCACATGCGCTTTGGCATTGGCGTGGGCATGAACGATGTGGAGGCCGTGCTGCGCTCCTTGCCCACCATCGGCCTGCGCTACCGCGCGCATGATGTGGCTACGCGGGCCTTGGCGGTCTGGGCACAAACCCAGCCCGAGTTTGTGCAGGTGCTGCACCCGGCTTTGCCCAAGTCGCCGGGTCACGGCCATTGGATGGCACTGACCGGGGGCGAAGAGGGCACTGCGGCAGGGCTGTTCAGTGTCATGCTGGATGCCCGCTTTACCCAGGCCCAAACTGATGCGTTTTGCGATGCGCTCAAGCTCTTCAAACTGGGCTACAGCTGGGGCGGGCCGATCAGTCTGGTTGTGCCTTACGAATTGGAGACCATGCGCACCGCGTGGCCTGCCCATTTGCTGCCGGGCACGCTGGTGCGTTTCTCGGTCGGCCTCGAAGACGCTGCCGACCTGCAGGCCGACATTGCGCAAGCGCTGGAAGTCTTGCGCTGACTGCGTGTTTTCCTGAGTAGTCAAACGCCGCCATGCCGCATACGCTGGCGGTTATGACTACCACCGCATCTAGCCGCTCTACCGCAGAGTCTCCCGTGATCGATCCGGTGGACAGTGCACCGGAGCCGTATTTCCCTCCACCGTCTGAGGCTCCCCGCAAAACCGTGCGGGTGCTGCCGTTCAGCGCACCGTTCGGGTGGTTGGCTGCTGCGTGGCGTGATCTGGTGTCTCAACCCGGCATTGCGGCTTTCTATGGGGTGGCCTTCACCATCATGGCGGTGATTTTGAGCGCGGTGTTTCGCAACAGCCCGGAGTACACCATGACGATTGCCTCTGGCTGCTTGCTGGTGGGCCCGTTTCTGGCCATGGGCTTGTACGAGGTGAGCCGTCGACGGGAGGCTGGCATCACGCCTACGCTGGGGTCGTCCATTACCTGCTGGGATGCACATTTGCCCAGCATGGCGATGCTGATTCTGGTGTTGATGGTGCTGGAGTTGCTGTGGGGCCGCGCGTCCTTGGTGGTGTTCGCGGTATTTTTCAACACCGGCATGCCTTCCACCACGGGGGTGATCCAGGCGGTGTTCAATCCGGAGAACTGGGAGTTCGTGGCGGCCTACACGGTGGTCGGGGGGGCTTTTGCGGTGCTGGTGTTTGCGACCTCAGTGGTGTCCATTCCGATGATTCTGGATCGCGATACCGATGCCATTTCTGCCGCTATCACCAGCATCGAGGTGTTTTTCCGCAATGTGGCGGTCATGGTGCTGTGGGGTGGCTTGCTTACCGGGCTGTTGGTACTGGGCATGTTGTTGCCTTGGCACACCGGCCTGCTCGTGGTCGGCCCCTGGTTGGGGCACGCGAGCTGGCATGCCTACCGCGGCGCCGTGCTGTGGCCGGAGGCCGAAACGCCCCCAGAGGCCGCCGAAAACGCAGCAGGCCCGGGTGACCGGAGCGCCTGAGGTGGTAAAGTGCTTCCAATTAACGAAAGCACACATTGGCAACACCCAACTACGGATACGAAAAACGTCAGAAAGAACTGGCTAAACGCAAGAAAAAAGAAGAAAAGCTCAAGCAAAAAGCAGAGCGCAAAACCGGTGACGGCGTGGAGCTGACGCCCAACGAAGCCGCTGAACAAGCCGCTTCGGCAGGCGGCGAAGCCCCGGCAGAACCCGAAGCTTCTTAAGCCTTCTGATTTCCCCTTGGCGCGCCAGCGCCGGCAACGACCTCTTGTGGCTTTACGACCTCAAGAGGTTTTTTATTGCCGGCCACATGGTGTTGAGGATGGTGGGATGCGCCTCTTCCTTGGGGTGGATGCGATCGGCCTGAAACAAGGCAGTGGCGTTCGGGGCATCGGCCACCCCCTTCAATAAAAACGGCACCAGGGCTGCCTTGGTGCTTTTGGCCACGGTGGCAAAGGTGTCGCTGAAGCGCTTGGTGTAGTCCTGCCCGTAGTTGGGCGGCACCTGCATGCCGGCGAGTACTACCTTGGCGCCGCTGGCCTGGGCGGTCTGGGTCATGGCCAGCAGGTTGTCGTGCGTCATGGTGAGCGGCAAGCCGCGCAGGGCGTCGTTACCCCCCAGCTCAATCACGACCACCGTGGGTTGGTGCTGGGCTAACAGCGCGGGCAGGCGGGAACGGCCACCGGAGGTGGTGTCGCCGCTGATGCTGGCGTTGACGACGCTGGCTGCGAGCTTGTCTTTGGCCATGCGCTGTTCCATCAGGGCCACCCAACCGGTGCCGCGCTTGAGGCCGTATTCCGCGCTCAGCGAGTCGCCCAGCACCAGCACCTTGGCAGGGGCATCCTTGGCATGCGCGGCATTTGCCCCTGCAAAAGAGGCCAAAATGAGCAGCGCGATACAGTGTCTACGAACTACAGAGAGCCCCATGAGTGATTCCATTATTTCGGTTGAGCATGTTTTCAAGGCGGTGACAGATTCCACCGGCACGCTGGAGATCCTGCGTGACATTGATTTTGCACTCAATGCCCGTGAGACCGCAGCCATTGTGGGGGCTTCAGGCTCGGGCAAAAGTACCTTGCTGTCCATCATTGCCGGGCTGGATACACCCACCGGCGGCACCGTGCGGCTGGCCGGGCAAGACATTTTTGCGCTGGACGAAGATGCCCGCGCCGCGCTGCGTGCCCGGCAGGTGGGCTTTGTGTTCCAGAGCTTTCAGCTCTTGGGCAACCTGACCGCGCTGGAGAATGTGATGCTGCCGCTGGAGCTGGATGGCCGAAAGGATGCCCGCACCGCCGCCACCGAAATGCTCTCGCGCGTGGGCTTGTCGCAGCGCTTGAACTCGTACCCCAAGGTGCTGTCAGGTGGTGAGCAGCAGCGCGTGGCGCTGGCCCGGGCCTTTGTGGTCCAGCCCGCTGTGCTGCTGGCCGACGAGCCTACCGGCAGCCTGGACTTCGCCACCGGCGAAAAAATCATGGAGCTGATGTTTGACCTGAACCGTGAACAAGGTACCACGCTGGTCATGGTGACCCATGACCGCAGCATTGCTGCACGCTGCGACCGCCGCATCCTCATCGAAGCGGGTCGGGTGGTGGCTGAGTAAATACGGCCGGTCTGTGGTTTTGCTATTGAATTGATAGCTTCTTGCGTACGTTTTATAAGCGCTGGAGCCCGATAAGGCTCTAAATCTCCCCTTGGGGGATCTGTAGCTCCACCACTGTGCCGAGCCCGGGGTGGCTCTCAATCTGCAGCCGGGCCTTGTGCAGGTCAGCGATCAGTTTGGCGGTACTCAGCCCCAAGCCGAAGCCCGGGTGTTTACCGGACTCGTCTGCGCGGTAAAAGCGCTCAAACAGGTGCTGCTGCACCTCCTGCGTCATGCCCTGGCCCTGGTCGGCAATGCGAATGCGCACGCCCCCGGGGTGGTCTGCATCGTTGTGCAAGGGGCCCACATGTACCGTGACCGGCGTACCCGCTGGGCTGAAGGCATAGGCGTTGTGCAGCAGCTCGGTCACCGCCATGGTGATGGCCACCGGGTCCACCCGGCACCAGGGAATCGGGTCGGCGTGCTGCAGCACAGGCGGCTCGCGCCCCTCGGGGAGCTTGAGGGTCTGGGCGGCGGTGGCGCAGAGGGCGCCCAGGTCGGTGAGGCGGGTACGGCGCAGGTCCAGGCCGTTCATGTCCAGCTCCGAGAGGTCCAGCATGCGCTGTAGCAGCTGGTTCAGGTCCTGCGATTTGCGCAGGATGTGTTGCCCCATTTCCTTGACCGCCGCCGTGTTGTGTTCGCGTGCGGCCAGCAGGTCGGCATAGCCATGGATCACCGTGAGCGGCGTGCGTATTTCATGCGCGGCAAACGACATGAATTGCGATTTGCTGCGCTCCAGCTGCATCTCCGGTGTGGTGTCGTGCAGCAGCACGATGGTGCGCAGGCCGGGGTCTTCAAAGGTGTGCACCCGCATGTCCAGGTACCGGGCGGCTGTGTCGGAGCGCACCGGAATGAGGTCGCGGTAGACGTGGTGCTCTTTGTTGTTGCGCACACTCAGCATGCTTTGGGTGACCGACAGGGCCTGCGCCTGCTCCAGCTGAAAATGGCTGCCGATGTGGCGTGCCACCGTGAGGTAGCTGCCGCGCTCCGGCCCCGGCGGCAGGGCCACGAGGGTAAAGCTCTTATCGTTGGACAGCACCAGTTGGCCATCGGCGTCGAAGCCCATGTAGCCCTGGTCCATGGCTTCGAGCACCGAGCGCAGTTGCACCGATTGTTGTTGCAGGCGCAGGTTGGTGGCTTGCAGGGCGTCGTCCGCCTGCTGGAGTTGCCGGGTGCGTTTGTCCACAGCAAGGGTGAGGCGCTGGGTGGAGCCGGTCAGCATCAGGCTGGCCGCCAGCGCGACCCAGGTGAGGGCCATGCCGATGCCCAGCGCCAGAAAGGGCGTGCGGTTGAGTTCATCGGTCCAGAAGTCGCCATGGGGCAGGGCTTGCAAGGCGTATTGCCGGTCGGCAAAGGTGAGGGGGCGGCTCACCGGCTCGGGCACCCGCAGGCTGAGCAAACCGTAGGTGTGGAAGGGGTTGGTCAGCGCGGGCTTGGCCGTGTTGCCGTCTTCAAACAGCACCTGGGTGTCGGCGGGCTCGCCTAGGTCCACAAAACGGTAATGCACCACATGGCGGCGCGCGCTCTCGCCACTGGCGAGGCGGAAGTTGGCAAACCGCAGGGCTTGCACCGCACTGCCCACAATGTCTTCCATGCGCAGCACCGCCACCGTGAAGCCTGCCGGCAGCGGGCGTGCTGCCGCGTTGGTGGACGCAGTGCCGGGGTGGTGGGTGTAAAGCGGGCTGAGGTAGAGCGCGCCCCAGGACTTGCCCGTTTCTTGTGCCAGCTGAATGCGCGGGGTAATGGCCGGCTGGCCGTTGGCAATCGCCCGGTCAATGGCGGCGCGGCGTGCCGGGTTGGCGTGGATATTCAGGCCCAGAGCCGGGCGGTTGCTCTCCAGCGGGGTGATGTGCTCCACCGCGACATAAAAATTGGCGTCCCGGCTGGGCACCAGTTGGCCATCCGGTGCACGGTCGCGCAACGCGGCCTCGGGGCCATAGGCGGCCCGAAGACGGGCCTCAAACGCGGGGCGCTGCGCTTGCGGAATCAGCGGGTTCCAGCTCAGGGCCTGCAGATGGGGGGAGCCGGCGCGCAGGGCGGTGGCGACCTCTTTGAAGTCGTCGGCTTGGTTGCGCGGGCTGGTCAGCAGATAGCTTTGCAGCACATGCACCGCTTGCCGGGTGCTGTGCAGGTCGGTGTTCAGGCGGCTGGCCAGGGCGGCGTTGGAGTCTTGAAAGCGGGTGAGGGTTTGCTGCTCGTTGGTCCAGATGGCGCGTGCCGTCAAGCCCAGGGTGACGGCGCCGGCCAGGGCCACCAAGAGCGTTACCCGCCACTTGCGGGGCTCGTACCAGGCGTCGTCTTGCAGCCAGAGAATGATCAGTGGCAGCAGAATGGCAATGCCCGCCCACTCCGGCAGCAAAAGGCCCGCCGCTTGCAGGCCCCAATGGTTTACCGGCATGGAGCCGGGCCACAGGGCCAGGCCCAGCAGTTGCACCGCGGTGCCCACGCTGGTTGCGAGCAGACCCACACCGCAGATTTGCAGGCTCTTGCGCAGGCGGCGCAATTTGCTGGGCAGTATTTGCAGGGCCAGAATCGCCAGCCGGGCCAGCTCGGTTTGCAGCACCAAGGCGCTGGCCTCTAGGGCGGCCAAGCCCCCATCGTCGGGGGTAGGGGCGCCTTCTCCGAGGCACAGGCTCCACAGCAGGCGCGCGATCCACAGCCCCGGCAGAACCTGGCGGCCGCACATCAGCGCCATGGCCACCGCCACCCCCGAGGCTGCCGAACCGGCTACCCACAAGGCGTTGGGCAGCGCGTAGGTCAGCTGCACCACGGCAGCCACCAGCAGGTACGCCACAGCACTCACGCCATTGGCCGCCAACGGCGACAAGGCCATGAGCCAGGCTGCGGGTCGGCCCACGGTGAGGGCAGGGAGGTCGGGGGTATTCATGAAATTGAAATACTGAGCGAATATCACATTAAAACACCTTAAATGATAAAAGTGAACATTTTTGATTCAATAAGTGTTGAAAAAGACGCTGCCGCCAGTCCGATCGCTGCCCGCCTGTGGGGCTGTGTGTGGTGGCTGCGGGGATAATCCGGGTATGTCATCCCCCAAAGTTCTATTCGGCTTTCATGCCGTGGGTGTGCGCCTCAAGACGGCACCCAAATCCATCATCGAGATTTACTACGAGCCCACGCGCCGTGATGCGCGTATGCGCCAGTTTTTAGAGAAGGTGGCGGAAAGCGGCGTGCGCCTGATTGAAGCCGATGGCATGCGCCTGGCCAAGCTCGCGGGCAGCCACGGCCACCAGGGTGTTGCGGCCCGCGTGCAAGAGATCAAGCAAGTGCATTCGCTGGACGAGCTGCTGGAAAACCTTGAAGCCGCCAACGCCGAGCTGCCGCCAGCAGAGCGCACTAATCCGCTCATTTTGGTGCTGGATGGTGTGACCGACCCGCACAACCTCGGCGCCTGCCTGCGGGTGGCCGATGGCGCGGGCGCCCACTGCGTGATTGCCCCCAAGGACCATGCCGCCGGCATCAACGCCACCGTGGCCAAGGTGGCCAGCGGTGCGGCGGAGACTGTGCCCTACTTCATGGTGACCAACCTGGCGCGCACGCTCAACGAGCTCAAAGAGCGCAACATCTGGATCATCGGCACCAGCGACCAAGCAACTGGCACGCTGTACCAAGCCGACCTCAAAGGTCCCGTGGCCCTGGTGCTGGGCGCTGAGGGCGATGGCATGCGCCAGCTCACTGCCAAGACCTGCGACCAGCTCGTCAGCATTCCCATGCAAGGCGCGGTGGAGAGCCTGAACGTGTCGGTGGCCAGCGGCGTGTGTTTGTACGAGGCCCTGCGCCAGCGCACCGCCGTTGCCCCTTAGTTTGAACCGCAGGGAGTGAGCATGATTGCTATGAAATCAGGAGCTGTTCGGGCATTGTTGGTGAGCGCAATGGCTGCTTTTGTCTTGATGGGCTGCACCCAGGAGCAGCAAAACAAGATCAGCCGCGACATCCAGAACTGGACCGGCACCGATGGTGTGCTGGAGTTTTATGCGGGCGACAAGCTGGTGCGCCGCTTTCTCAAGATCGACAAACTCAGCACCGCCATGGGCACGGACGATGGCAAGCCCCGCAGCTACCGCTTCGGCTATGGCGTGCTGGATGAAAACCTGAACATGCAGGCGGACCCGGGCGAGAAGAAGGTGTACTTCGAAATCAGCGACTTCGGCTCCAACTATCTGTTCTTCGAGAACCCGCGCTAAACGCATTCGCAATGCAGCCCTCCACCGCCTCCCTCAAGCTGGTTGCCGTGGTGGGTGTGCTGTGCTTTTGCGGTCTGACGGTGTACCTGGCACCGCTGCAACCCAGTGTGGTGGCACTGCAGTTCACCTTCACCCCCGATGCGTTTGCCCGCGTGCTGCAATCTTGGGGCCCGGAGGGCGTGCAACTGTTTCGCCGCCACCTGCCGATTGACGGGCTTTTGCTTCTGAGTTACGGCGCTGTCGGATATCTGGCCGTGGTGCGCACCTGCTTTTTTGGCCCCCTCACAATCCGGCTGCCCGTGCGCGGGCTCGCCTTGCTGTTGCCGGTGGCGGCGGCTTTTGATGCGGCAGAAAACTTGCTGCACTGGACGCTGACCGGGGCTGATGCAGGGGTGACGCCAGCCAGCACTGGTTGGTATCTCGCCGCTGGTCTCTGTGCGTCGCTCAAGTGGGCGGGGATTGCGGCGTTTGCGTTTGCCGCAGTGATTGCGTGGGTGCGGCGTTAGGAGGGCTCGGTAGGGCACAAGTGCTGAGTGGTTGTAGACCCAAAACGGCCCTCCGCACGCTTGGAATACCTGCCCAATAGCGGGCATTCGATCTGTTACAAATGAGTCGCCTCTACCGAGGTCGCCTATGCAGCGGAAGCAGACGTTTTTCGAGATAGCCTTTCACATTCGTTCTGATGGATAGACGCAAGAAGTTGTTGTACCGAGGCACGTTCGGCACACTGGCACCACGTGTAAAAGCAATGAAACATACCTTCGCATCATTCCTGGTTTTACTTTGCACCGATGTGAGTGCGAGAGGAGGCTGGTACGGGTTATCGCGTTCAGAAGCTCGCGGGTTTGTTGGGATTTTGTTAGTGGTCTTGACCGCGGTCTACATCTCCGCATTAGTCAAAAATCCAAAATCCACAATCATCTATTCCATATCCCTGATTGCTATCTTGTCGGCGTTCTACGGGTGTTTGTATCTACTCCATGAAGCATGGGGCCTCCCGAGTTCGATTGCTCTAGGTTTGGTGCTCGCAATTGCCGTTTATAAAATTTGCGAGCATTTTTTTCTGCCTGAAATCAAGTAGAAAGCAACAAATGCTCTGGTAAGTTCGGCTGTTTCATTCTCTCGCATTCATGGTTGATTGAATGTCCGGAGATGCCTACGAGAGGGACGTGCGAGAGTAGTCAAATTCCAATAGGATACCCAGAACCTTCTACCTCTCGGCCTTCTCAGATTTACTGTTGGGTTCGCTGCTGCGACTATTGCGTCATTTGAGTGACTGCTTTGGGGCGTCGCGTATGACGCCAATCAGCCTCTTGGCGCCTCGTCTTTGCAGCGAAAGCAGTCGTACAAACAGCCCACCCGTTTCGGAACTTACATTGCAATGGACGCAGCATTCACGAGTCGTTGGAGAACACCGAAACCCTATATTTGGAGCTGCGTAATTGCATCACTTGCCGGTTGGTTTCCAATGTTCATCCTGCAACCGATGATGCATGGTGGAACTCTTGTTGGCGAAGTATTTGTGTTTGCCGGAGTGGTTGTTGGGGGATATTGCACCCTAGAGGTTGTTCGCACCCGTAAGAACATTTGGTCGAAGGCCCTGTGGTCAATTTGGCTTGCCCCGTACGCGGCTACCGTCATATATGGTTTGGTTGAGGCAATTCCCTATGTACCGCGCTTGCTCGTTTTCTAGCTGTACGCCTTTGCAGCGGAGGCAGTCACTCGGAGATATATGTCTGAAACACCCCAACGAACACTAGAGCCAATGTCCCGCTCGGACGTAAACATCTTTTACTTCTTTGAGGCAGTAATTCTTGCGTACTTCATCTTCAAGTCGTTTCAAGGGAGCTTAGGTCTGCCAAGTAGACATGGAACCTTGTTTCTGCAGGGCTGGGCTGCGTGGCTTGGTTGCCTGTCTCATTTAGGCCTTATAGGGCTCACATACTTTCGTTTTGACCCATCGTCTGTACGTTTTACTCATTACGTACGCAGGTGTTGCGGAGTTGTTTGCGTAATTTATTTCTGTGTAGCACTCGGTGTTGCTTCATATTTGGGAACAAGCGTTTGAACCACTGAATATCCGCAATCAGCCTTACGCGTCTATCGCATTGCCGCATTAAAGGCCTCAAATCCAGCCCATCCAACCCGCAATGGCGCCCGCTGCCAGCATCCACAGCAGGTGCAGGCGGGTTTTCCAGACCAGCAGGCAGCTCACCGCGCTCACGGCCCACAGGGCCAAGTGGTGTTCATCCCCTTTGTTATTGGCGGCCAGCAGCCAGCCGGTGGCCACCAGCAGCGCGATCACGATAGGGGCCGTGCCCTGTTTGAAGGCGCGCACGGCCCGGAACTCACGGTTGCGGTGGCCCCAGCGCGAGGCCACAAAGGTGAGGGCGGTGCTGGGCAGCATGATGCCGCTCATGGTGACAGCCACCCCGCCCAAGGCCAGCGCATACGCCTGGCAGGTGGTGGCTGCGGTGCCGGGCGGCACGCCGGCAGCGCCCAGGCCGATGTTCCAGCCCAACAGGGCCACAAACAGGATGTTGGGCCCGGGGGCGGCTTGAGAGAGCGCAATGCTGGAGCTGAATTGCTCGTGGTTGATCCAGCCGCGCTCCACCACCAGGTAGCGCTGCATGTCCGGGGCGGTGGTGATGGCACCGCCGATGGCGAGGATGGAGAGCGAGGCAAAGTGCAAAAAAAGGTCCAGCCACTGGACGGCGGGCAGGGCGGTCATGGGCGTTCCTTGTCAGGGGGCGTGGCGCTGGGGCGGATGCGCCCCAGGCAGTGGTAAGCCCACAGGCAAGCGGGCAGGCCGATCAGGAGGAGCAGCCACGCCAGCGGCAAACGCACAAGGGCCACCGCAACAAAGGTGGCCGCAATGAGCGCCCAGCAGGCCCACAGGCCCATGGTGTTGCTGCGCAGGGCAGGGGTGAGGCGCAAGCCTGCCGCAACGATGAGCCCGGCGGCGACCGCACCCATGCCGCGCAAGGCGCCTTGCACTTGCGGCACATCGGCTACGCCGGCAAACAGGGCGGCAATCAGCAGCACTACCACGGTGGGAAAGCACAGCATGCCGGCCACCCCGGCAAGGGCTCCCCGCCAGCCGAAGTAGCGGTCGCCCAGCATGAGCGAGAGATTCACCACATTGGGGCCGGGCAGAATTTGGGCCACGGCCCAGTCTTCCACAAACTCTTCTGCGGTGAGCCATTTGCGCTTGTCCACCAGCTCCCGCTGCACCACGGCCAGCACGCCACCAAAGCCTTGCAGGGCGAGGATGGAGAAGGCAAAAAACAGCTCGCTTTTGGATCGGGGGGCCGGTCGCGCAGGGGCGGCTGCAGGCGCTGAAGGCGGGGGCGTAGGGGTATCGGGCATGGGCGGCAAGGTGGGGTGCCGTGGCGCCCGAACTGTCCAGCGTCAGGAGGCTGGTGCGCTCGCGGCCCCCACGGGCGTGAACTGGTCGCTATTGTCGCGCAGCCACTGCACGGATCGGGCGGCGCTGTGCTGGCTGGGGTGAAAATCTTCGCGCAGGTAGTCCCGCCACAGGCCGATGTTGCTGCGGATGATGCCCTGCCGGCCGAACAGAAAGGGGCCGGCACTGCGCCAGGTGCTCCAGCGGAACAGGGCTTGGTCGTTCCACAGGTTGCGCACGGTCTGGCGGGTGACGTCGCTCAAAAACGTCCAGGTGATGTAGCGGAACAAGCGCAGCCGCCACGTGTGGTTGCCGCCGATGGCGTGGTACACGTCAAAAGCGGTGCTGCGGTGCTCGCTCTCTTCGGCGCTGTGCCACAGCCACAGGGTGCGCAGGCGCGCTTCGCTGCCGTCCAGGGTGTCGGGATGGGCCAGCATCCAGTCGGCAAACATGGCGGTCAGGTGCTCGGTGGCCGCCGTGGCAGCCACATGCATGCGCACATCCAGGTGGGCGTGGGCCTGCAGGCGGCGCGCAATGCGGCGTTCCATGGCGTTGGTCAGGCCTTGTGCTTCCAGCTGCTGGTTGAAAAGGCTGTGGATACGGCGGTGGGTGGCCTCCTGGCCGACGAAGCCTTGCACCTCGGCGGCAAAACCTTGCTGCACGTCGGGCGGCAGGGTTTTGAGGCCGGCGCGCACCGAGTCCATGAAGTATTGCTCCCCCAGCGGAAAGCTCATCGACAGGGCATTGAAAAATGCTGACTTGAATGCATCGCCACCGCACCAGCGCACCGCAAACGGGGCTTGCAGGTCAATCAGAAGCTTGCGCACGGTGAGGTGGCTCATGGCGGGTTGTTCAGGTAGGGGCGTTCAGGTGCTGGAGTTCGCGGCTCACCCAGTCGATCACTTCGGGTGCGGAGCACATTTGCACATGGCCCAGGCCCTCAAATAACGTGGGGGTGATGCCGGGCAGCGTCTGGGCCCGTTGTGGAAACACAATGTTGTCTTGCGGGGTGAGGGCGATGCGCAGGAGCGCGCGCCGCTCGGGCGACTCGGATTCCGCCAGGCCTTGGAGCCAGGCGCTGTCCCACAACATTTGGCGGCCGTTGGGGGTGGCGTTCTTCTTGGCCGCTTTGGTGCCGGCGTGCGGGGTACCCAGGGTCAGGATGCGCGCGACGCGATCGCTCCCGTGCTGTCGCATCCAGGCGCGAATAGCCAGGCCGCCCATGCTGTGGCCCACCAGCGCAACCCGGGTTTGGCCGCTGTGTTGCAGCAGTTGCTGCACCGAAGTCTCGATATGCGCCGCGTAGTGGTCGATGGACACGAACAGCGGTTCCAGGTTGATGGCCAGTACGTCATGCCCGGCTTCGCGCAGGCGGGGTGTCAGATCGTCCCAGAGCCGGTGGTTGCACACATAGCCATGCACCAGCAATACCGGCACTTGCGGCGTACCACCGGTCGCCGGCAGCACGGCGGGCGGGGCCTCTGCCCAGGGCTGGCGCAGCACAAAGGCCCGGAAGGTGGCCACCGTCTCGCCCCACCAGGCGCGGTAAAACTGGGCCGCTGGCGCATCATGCGCGCGGCTTTTGAGCATGCTGTACGAGGTGGCCAGCACCACGGCCAGCCAGGGCATGAGCAGCGCGCCCAGCATCACATCTCCGGTAGCGCCGTGCCACAACACGGCCAGACCGGCCCCCGCAAGAGCCAGTGCCAATAAAAAGCGTTGCAGGAGTCGGGCGAGCATAGTTTCAGTACACGGGTTGGAAGCGCCGGACGGCGAGTTTCACATCATCGCTGATGGCAAAACCGCCTCCAAATTGTGTGGCCAATGCAGCAGCACGCGCTTCAAACACCTCGATGCCCATGCCGTAGATGAACTGCAGCGCGCCGCCGGTCCACGCCGGAAAGCCGATGCCGAAGATGGAGCCGATGTTGGCGTCGTGCACGCTGGTCAGCACACCCTCGGCCAAGCAGCGTGCGGTCTCCACCGCCTGGCGGTAGAGCAGGCGGTCTTTCAGGTCGGTGATGGTCCAGGGGGCATCGGCCTTTTCAAACAGGGGTTTGAGTTCAGGCCACAGAAACTTCTTGGCACCTTTCTCTGTGGGGTATTCGTAGAAGCCGGCGCCACCCGCGCGGCCCGGGCGGTTGTGCTGCTTGACCATGGTCTCCACCACCAGTTCGCCCGGTGTGGCGGTGTAGGTCTTGCCCTCGGCCTCAAAGTCTTTGCGGGTCTGCTCCATCACATGCAGGCTCAGCGTGAGTGCGGTTTCATCCAGCACGGCCAACGGGCCGACGGGCATGCCGCACTGGATGCCGGCGTTCTCGATGGCGGCGGCTGGAATGCCTTCGCCCAGCATGGCTGCGCCCTCCATCACAAAGGTGCCAAACACGCGGCTGGTGAAGAAGCCGCGCGAGTCGTTCACCACGATGGGGAACTTGCCCAGGGCCTGCACATAGTCGTAGGCGCGGGCCACGGTTTCGTCGTCCGTCTGTTGGCCCTTGATGATTTCCACCAGCTTCATCTTGTCCACGGGGCTGAAGAAGTGGATGCCGATGAACTTCTCGGGTTTGGCGCTCGCCGTGGCCAGACCGGTGATGGGCAGGGTGGAGGTGTTGGAGGCGAAGAAGCCGCCGGGCGCGAGCAGCGGCTCGGCCTCCTGTGTCACGCGGGCTTTCAGTTCCCGGTTCTCAAACACGGCTTCGATGATCAGGTCGCAGCCCTGCAGGTCGGCCGCGCTGCCGGTGGGGTGGATCAGGTCGAGGATGGCCTGTTGCGCCTCGGGCTTCATGCGGCCCTTGTCCACGCGGCCCTGGGTGATCTTGGCGCTGTAGCTTTTGCCTAGGTCAGCCTTCTCCTGGCTCACGTCCTTCAGCACGGTGGAAATGCCTTTGCTGGCCTGACTGTAGGCAATGCCCGCGCCCATCATGCCGGCTCCCAGCAGGCCTACCTTGGCGGGCTTGAAGCGCGGCACGCCGGCGGGGCGACTCTGGCCGCTCTTGATGGCGTTGAGGTTGAAGAAAAAGGTGTTGATCATGGCCTTGGCCTGCGCGCCGGACATGAGCTTGGCCAGATACCGGCTCTCGATGCGCAGCGCGGTGTCCAGGTCCACCTGCAGGCCTTCCACCATGCAGGCGATGATGGCTTCGGGCGCGGGGTAGAGGCCGCGGGTGTTCTTCTTGATGACCGCTGGCACCACCGGCAACATGCCAGCCACGGCGGGCGAGGAGGGCAGGCCGCCGGGCACCTTGTAGCCCTTGGCTTCCCAAGGGTGCTGGGCGTTGGGGTTGGTGGCGATCCAGGTCAGGGCCCGGGTTTTCATCTCCGCTGCGGCATCGGGGCCAGACGCTACCAGCTCGTGCACCAGGCCCAGGCTCTTGGCCTGGCTGGGGCTGAAGGTCTTGCCCTCCACCAGGTAGGGCTGTGCGCCCATCAGGCCCAGGTGGCGTGTCATCTTGGTCACGCCGCTGGCGCCGGACAGCAGGCCCAGCGTCACCTCGGGCAGGCCGAACTGGGTCTTCTTGTCGTCCACGGCGATGCGGTAGTGGCCCACCAGCGCTACCTCCCAGCCGCCACCCAGCGCTGTGCCGTTGAGCAGGCTGACCACCGGTTTGCCCAAGGTCTCGATGGTGCGGAAGTTCTTTTTGACACGTTCGATCTCTTCAAAGATGCGTGGCGCGTCCGCCGGCGTCAGGCGCATAGCGGCCTTGAGGTCGGCACCAGCAAAGAAGGTGCTCTTGGCGGACGCCAGCAGGATGCCGGTGATGCTGTCCTTGTCCTGCAGCACGCGGGCGGCCACGGCATCCATGTCTTCCTGCCACTGCAGGCACATGGTGTTGACGGGGGAGTCCGGCTCGTCAAAGGTGATGGTGGCGATGCCGGCGTCCAGGGAGTAACGGATGGTTTTCATGGTCGGTGAATGCTATTGAATTAGGAGCTGCTTACGCAATGAATACGGGCGCTAGAGGCCAAAAGTGCTTTAAATTCGCTCGATGATGGTGGCAATGCCCATGCCGCCGCCCACACACAGTGTGGCCAGGCCGTAGCGCAGCTTGCGGCGGTGCAGCTCGTCAATCAGCGTGCCCAGAATCATGGCGCCGGTAGCGCCCAGCGGGTGGCCCATGGCTATGGCGCCGCCGTTCACGTTCACCTTGTCGTGCGGCACCTTCATCTCTTTCATGAAACGCATCACCACGGCGGCAAAGGCTTCGTTCACCTCAAACAGGTCGATATCGTCCACCGTCAGCCCCGCCTTGGCCAGTGCCTTGCGCGTGGCGGGCATGGGGCCGGTGAGCATGATGGCGGGGTCGGCACCGCTCAGCGCGGTGGCGACGATGCGGGCGCGCGGCGTCAATTTATGCGCCTTGGCGGCGGCCTCGTTGCCCACCAGCACGGCGGCTGCGCCGTCCACAATGCCCGACGAGTTACCCGCATGGTGCACATGGTGGATGCGCTCCACCTGCGGGTAACGCGTGAGCGCCACGGCGTCAAAGCCCATGCCGCCCATGTCGGCAAACGCGGGCTTGAGCCCGGCCAGTCCTTCCAGCGTGGTGCCGGGTTTGATGAACTCGTCGCGCGCCAGAATGGTCTGGCCCAGCGCGTCTTTCACGGGCCGTACGGACGCATCAAAGTAGCCCGCCGCCTGCGCCTTGGTGGCGCGGCGCTGGGACTCGAGCGCGTAGGCATCCACATCGGCGCGGGTGAAGCCTTCCAGCGTGGCGATCAGGTCGGCGCCAATGCCTTGCGGCACAAACAGGGTTTGCGAATTGGTTTCGGGGTCCATGGCCCAGGCGCCGCCGTCGGAGCCAATCGGCACGCGGCTCATGCTCTCCACACCGCCGGCCACCACCAGGTCTTCCCAACCCGAGCGCACCTTTTGCGCTGCCATATTCACTGCTTCGAGGCCGGAAGCGCAGAAGCGGTTGATCTGCACGCCCGCGGCCTGGAAGTCCCAGCCCGCCTTGAGCGCGGCCACCTTGGGGATGACGGCGCCCTGGTCGCCCACGGGGGAGACCACGCCCATCACCACGTCGTCCACACGAGCCGTATCAAAGCCGTGGCGCTGCTGCAAGTCGGTCAGCAGGCCGGCCAAGAGAGTGACGGGCTTGACCTCGTGCAGGCTGCCGTCTTTCTTGCCCTTGCCGCGCGGGGTGCGGATGGCGTCAAACACAAATGCTTCGCTCATGGGGTGTCTCCTCGGGATGTGCGGGCGCAGGTCAGGGCCTGCTTTTTCAGTTGGAATGCAGTATATTCATTTCACCAAGCATTTGCTTTGTAAAAATAAATTCAACGACCCGAGGAAACCCCATGATTGAACGCAGCCTGTTTTCCCCCGACCACGAAGCCTTCCGCGACAGCTTCCGCAAATTTGTGGAGAAAGAAATCAGCCCCTTCCATGCCGAGTGGGAAGAGCAGGGTTATGTGGCGCGCGAGGTGTGGCGCAAAGCCGGAGAGAACGGGTTTTTGTGCATGTCCATGCCCGAGGCCTATGGCGGCTCGGAGGCGGACAAGCTGTATTCGGTGGTGCAGATGGAAGAGCTGGCGCGTGCCGGCACCACGGGCATAGGCTTCGGGCTGCACAGCGAAATTGTGGCGCCCTACATCCTCCACTACGGCACCGAGGCGCAGAAGGCCCGCTACCTGCCCAAACTCGCCAGCGGGGAAATGGTGGGCGCTATTGCCATGAGCGAGCCCGCCGCGGGCTCAGACTTGCAGGGCATCAAGGCTACTGCCTTGGAGCAGGCTGACGGCAGCTATGTGCTCAACGGCAGCAAGACCTTCATCACCAACGGCTGGCACGCGGACTTGGTGGTCGTGGTCGCCAAGACCAACCCGGCGGCAGGCGGCAAAGGCACCAGCCTGATGCTGGTGGAGCGCGGCATGTCGGGCTTTAGTGTGGGCAAGCGCCTCAAAAAAGTGGGCATGAAGGCACAAGACACCTCCGAGCTGTTTTTTGACAACGTGAAGCTGGGCCCTGAGCACTTGCTGGGCGGCAAAGCGCATGAAAACCGGGGTTTTATCTGCCTCATGGAGCAGCTGCCCTGGGAGCGCTTGCAGATTGCGATTGGTGCCGTTGCCTCGGCCCAAGCGGCCATCGACTGGACAGTGGACTACGTGAAAGAGCGCAAGGTGTTTGGCCAACCGGTGGCCAGCTTTCAGAACACCCGCTTCACCCTGGCGGAGCTGCAGACGGAGGTGCAGGTGGCCCGCGTATTTGTGGACAAATGCTGCGAGCTGATTTGCCAGGACAAGCTCGACACCGCCACGGCCAGCATGGCCAAGTACTGGACCACCGACCTGCAATGCAAGGTGATGGACGAATGCGTTCAGCTGTTTGGTGGCTACGGCTATATGTGGGAGTACCCGATTGCCCGCGCCTATGCCGATGCCCGCGTGCAGCGCATTTATGGCGGCACCAACGAGATCATGAAAGAAGTGATCACGCGGTCCATGGGCTTGGGCGCACGATAAGCGAGGCGGCCGTCAGGGCGGTGTGGCATTGGCGCGCGGGGCGAGGCCGAATTCGGCGGCCAGCTGGCGGTATTGGGTGACTTGCTCGTCCACCGCTTGCTCCAGCGGGCGCCCGGTGAGCCACACCGGGTTCATGCCGGCCCGGGCCAGGGCGCGTGCGGTGGCCGGCTGGTTGGCGGCTTTGCCGAGGGCGTCCACCCACTCTTTGTACTCGCGCTCCGGAGCCCCTGGCGCCATGTAAAGACCGCGCAGGATGGGCCACACCATGTCGTAGCCCTGCTCGCGCGCCGTGGGCACGCTGGCCCAGCGTCCGCCGAGCCGTTTGTCGGCCAGTACCGCCAACACGCGCACCGCCACGCCTTGCTCGATCTGGCGGCCCACCTCGGCGGCGTCGCCGGCCAGCACTTGCACATGGTTGTCGCCCAGTGCGGAGAGCGCTTCGCCACCCCCTTCAAACGCCACAAAACGCATCACCTTGTGGCTGACACCGGCTGCGCGGGCGAGCAGGGCGGCTTTCATCCAGTCCTGGCTACCAATAGAGCCGCCCGCACCAAAGACGATGCCGGCCGGCTGCGCGCGCAACGCCTCCAAAAGCTGTGGCAGCGATTTGTAGGGGGACTCACGCGAGACCGCCACCACGCCATAGTCCATGCCCACGGCGGCCACCCAGCGCACGCTGCGCGTGGTGTAGGGGCCGAAGCGGTTTTGGGCCAGGTTCAGCAGGGAGCCGGAAGAAAATGCCACCACCGTTTTGCCATCCGGCGCCGCTTGGTTGACCGTGGCTTTGAAGGCCAGCGCGCCTATGCCTCCGGGTTGGTAGGCAATCGTCAAGGGCGCACGGCCGCCGGTGGCTTGGGCGAGCATGTCCCGGGTGAGCTGGCAGGTCAGGTCGAAGCCTCCCCCCGGTTTGGCGGGGGCTACGCAGCGCCGCCCGTCGGCACTCGCAGCGTGGGCAGTACCGACGCAGGCCCCTAGCCATACCAGCGCACATGCCACGTAGGGTGGAGCAAAGCGCTTCATGCCGGCCACCTCAGGGTGGCGCACAGGCCGGGGTGCAACAGGGTGACGCTGAGTTGCCCGCCGTGGGCTTCCACCACCGAGCGGGCGATGGCCATGCCCAGGCCCGAGCCCTTGCTGTGGCGTCCTTTGACAAAGCGTTGGCCTACGCGTGCCAGCAGGTCTGCATCCATGCCATCTCCATCGTCCATGACTTGTAGTTGGTATTCCGTTGCGCTGTGGGCGGCAAGCAGGGTGACGGTGCCGTGGTCGCGCCCGTGCTGAATGGCGTTGTGGGTCAGATTGAGCAGGGCTTGGCGCAGCAAGCCGCGGTCGCCCGTGCAGGGCAGTGCGGCCTCCGGCGCCTCCACGCCCAAGTCCACCCCGCGTTCGCGGGCCAGGGGCATCAACTCCATGGCCACTTCGCGTGTCAGCGCACCAAGGTCAAACTGCTCGGATTGGGCCAGCCCGGTGTCACTGCGGGCCAGTGCCAGCAGTTGGTTGGTGGCCCGGATGGCGGCCTCCAGTGCATCAGACAAAGCCCGCAGCGCCAGTGCCTTGGCCGCCGGATCGCGCTCCCGCAAGATGTAGTCCAGCTGCGCGCGCAGCACGCTCAAGGGGGTGCGCAGTTGGTGCGATGCATCGTCTACAAAGCCACGTTGTTCGGCCATGAGCTCGTCGGTGCGTTGCAATTGTTGGTTGATGGCGTCGACCAAGGGGCGCACATCACTGGGCAAGTCTTGCACCGACAGGGGGCGCAAATCGTCGGCACGGCGCTCCGCCGTTTGGCGGGCTAGGCGGGACAGCGGGCGCAGGGCCAGCGGCAGCCCGACGAGCACCACCAGCACCATGGCGGCCAGAAACGCGATGTCGCGCAGCAGGCTGCGTTGTAAAAAACCGGCGGTGAACTGCTCGCGGGACGCCGTGCTCTCGGCCACCTGGATGACGACAAACCCGCTGTCCGAACTCTCCAGGGCTTGCGCCAGCGGGCGCATGAAGGCGCCTACGCGCACGGTCTCGCCGAAGTAGCGTGCATCGTAAAACTGCGGGTGCCCCGGCCGCAGTGGAAACGGTGGCGCCGGGAGGTCCGGGTTGCCTATTTCCACCAGACCATCCGCCGTGGCGACCCGGAAGTACACACTGCCGGTGGCGGTGAGCTGGAAAAATTCAAACAAACGGTAAGGCAGCTCGACTGCCAGCCCGCCGGACACGGTGGAGATGTTCAGGTCCAGCGCCTTGATGGCACCCAGGAGCGAGCGGTCGTACGCGGCATTGGCTGCAGCTGCGGCATCGCTGCGGGTCATCCACAAGTTGCTCGCAGTCACCAGTGCCATTGCGGGCAGCAGCAGGACGAGCAGGCGGACTTTAAGACTGGCCTGGTGAATCCGATTCCAGAACATAGCCCAGTCCCCGGTAGGTGTGGATGCGCACGCCGCTGTACTCCAGGCGTTTGCGCAGGCGGTGCAGCAGCATGTCGATGGCGCTGGGTTGCACATCGGACTCGTCGCTGAAGATGCGGTCCATCACCTGCTGGCGCGACAGGGGTTCCCCGCTGCGCATGATGAGGGCCTTGAGCAGTGCATGTTCACGGGGCGACAGTGAGAGGGTGCTGCCCTCCAGGGTGAACTGGCGGGTCACGGTGTCGAGGGCGAGGGGGCCGCAGGCGAAGCGGGGGTGTTCGCTGCCGCGTGCGCGCCGCACCAAGGCCGTGAGGCGGGCCTCCAGCTCGGCCAGTGCAAAGGGCTTGGCGAGGAAATCGTCCGCCCCCTGGTTCAGCGTGTTGACGCGCTCGGTGAGGGAATCGCGCGCGGTGAGTACCAGCACGGGCAGGCGGTTGTCCTGGCTGCGCAGGCTGCGCAAGATTTCGGTGCCGCTGCGTCCGGGCAGGCCGAGGTCCAGCACCAGGGCGTCGTAGTCGGTGTCGCTCAGGGCCTGGGCGACCAAGCGGCCGTCGTTGCGCCAATCGACCCGGTGGCCGCTCTGCTCCAGGGCTTTGCTGAGCCACTCGCCCAAGCTGTGTTCGTCCTCTGCCAACAGGATATGCATGCGCCGGATTATGGGTCAGCCCTTGCGGCGGTCTTGATAGGAAGTTGTTAGGTTGGCGCTTGCATCATGCGGGCCGCAAGTGTTTTTTGATTCTCACCATAACAAGGAGACCGACATGACTGATTTTTCCCTTAACCGTCGCCATTGGCTGGGTACTGGTGCCGCAGCCGCCGCCAGCCTTTGGCTGCCGCCCGCCTTTGCACAAGGCACCTGGCCCAACAAGCCGTTGCGGCTGGTGGTGCCGTTTGCGCCCGGGGGCAGCTCCGAAATTGTGGCGCGTGCGATTGCGGGCGAAATGGCCAAAACCATAGGCCAGAACGTGTTTGTGGAAAACAAGCCGGGCGCAGCGGGCAACATTGCCATGCAGGAAGTGGCCAACAACAGCGACGAGCATTCTTTCATCCTCGGGCATATCGGCACCTTGGCGGTGAACCCCTTTATCTTCCCCAAGCTGCCCTATGACGCCGACCGTGACTTCGCCCCGGTCACACTGATTTCCAAAGTGCCCAGCCTCTATGTGGTGCACCCGGAGCTGCCCATCCACAACCTCAAGGACTTTGTGGCCTATGCCAAGGCGCGGCCCGGTCAGCTGAACTATGGCTCGGCAGGCAATGGCAGCGCGGGGCATCTGGCGTTTGAGTACCTCAAGATGGTCAGCGGTACCTTCATGTTGCATGTGCCTTACCGTGGCACCGGCCCCATGCTGACTGACTTGATGGCAGGGCGCTTGCAGGCGGCTTCGGTGGGGGCGCCAGCATTGCTGGCGTTCATCAAGGCGGGCAAGCTGCGGTGCATAGCCACGGGTACTTCTGAGCGGCTGCCCCAGTTGCCGGATGTGCCCACCGTGGCCGAGCAGGGCTACAAGGGCTTTGAGATGACCCAGTGGTACGGCCTGCTGGCACCCAAAAAATGGGCCAAGCCGAACATCGACAAGCTTGAGGCCGAGGCCATCAAGGCGGCGCGTGGTACCGCAGTGAAAGACAAGCTCTCCCAAGAGACCGCCTTGGCTGTCGGCAACACAGGCAAAGAGTTCGACACCTTTATCAAGGCCGAGAAAGTCCGCTGGAAGGCTGTGATCGAGCGCGCCCAGATCAAGCCCGATGGTTTGAGCTGAGCTCTTCCTCCCCCCGTTCTTCCATAAGCAGCAGCCCGATTTCGGGCTGCTGTGGGTGCGTGCCCGACATGGGCACGGATGCATTGTTTTTTATTTCAAAGGTTGAATGTGATTCTTCACAGCCAAAAAGACTTCTACTCCGGCCTGATGTTCAGCGTGGTCGGTGGCAGCTTTGCCATGGGCGCCAGCGGCTACCAGATCGGCACCGGCGCGCGCATGGGCCCGGGCTACTTCCCGCTCATCCTGGGGCTGATGCTTACCGTACTGGGCTGTGCCATCGCAGCTAAGAGCATGCTCACCCCCACGCCGGATGGCGACAAAATAGGCAAATTCGCTTGGAAGCCGCTCTTCTTCATCATTGCCGCCAACCTCGTGTTCGGCGCCTGCATCGGTGGCCTGCCCATCATTGGCTTGAAACCTCTGGGCCTGATCGTAGGCATCTATTTGCTCACCTACATCGCCAGCCACGCCGGTGAAGAACACAACTTCAAGGAAGTGGCGGTTCTTGCCACCATCCTGGCCGCACTGAGTTTTGTTGCCTTCATCCTCCTCCTCAAGCTGCAGTTCCCCGTCTGGCCTGCGTACTTCACCGCCTGATCACCGCCTACTGAGACTGCACCATGGAACTCTTTGAACACCTCTCCTTAGGTTTTGGTGTGGCCTTCACCGGCCAGAACCTGATCTACGCCTTCATCGGCTGTCTGCTGGGCACTTTGATCGGGGTACTCCCCGGCATCGGCCCCTTGGCCACCATCGCCATGCTCTTGCCCGCTACCTATGCCTTGCCTCCTGTGGCGGCCTTGATCATGCTCGCCGGTATCTACTACGGCGCCCAGTACGGTGGATCCACTACCGCCATTCTGGTGAACCTGCCCGGCGAGTCTTCCTCGGTGGTCACGGTGATTGACGGCTACCAGATGGCCCGTAACGGGCGAGCCGGTCCTGCGCTGGCAGCTGCCGGCCTGGGTTCCTTCTTCGCCGGTTGCGTGGGTACCTTGATCCTGGCGGCCTTTGCAGGCCCCTTGACCGAACTGGCCTTCAAGTTCGGCCCTGCCGAATACTTCAGCCTGATGATTCTGGGCCTGATCGGTGCAGTGGTGCTGGCTTCGGGCTCCTTGCTCAAGGCCATTGCCATGATTGTTCTGGGTCTCTTGCTGGGCATGGTGGGCACCGATGTGAACTCCGGGGTGGCCCGTTTCAGCTTTGATATTCCGGAACTCACCGACGGTATCGGCTTCATCGTGATCGCCATGGGCGTGTTCGGCTACGGAGAAATCATCAGCAACCTGGCCAAGAGCGAGAGTGAACGTGAAGTCTTCTCGGCCTCCGTCTCCGGTCTCTTGCCCACCAAGGAAGACTTCAAGAACATGTTTCCTGCGGTTCTGCGGGGTACTGCTTTAGGCTCCTTGCTGGGTATCCTGCCAGGTGGCGGTGCGGTGATGGCGGCCTTTGCGGCCTACACCCTGGAGAAGAAGACCAAGCTCAACCCCGGTGAAGTACCTTTCGGCAAGGGCAACATCCGTGGGGTAGCAGCACCTGAAGCGGCCAACAACGCAGGAAGCCAGACGTCTTTCATTCCCTTGCTGACCCTGGGTATCCCCCCCAATGCGGTGATGGCTTTGATGGTGGGTGCGATGACCATCCACAACATCCAGCCCGGACCGCAGGTGATGACGAGTAACCCCGAGCTCTTCTGGGGTCTGATTGCCTCCATGTGGATCGGCAACCTGATGCTGGTGATCCTGAACCTGCCGCTCATCGGTATCTGGATCAAGCTCTTGACCGTGCCTTACCGCTGGCTCTTTCCCTCCATCGTGCTGTTCTGTGCGATCGGGGTGTATTCGACCAACAACAACACCTTCGATATCTGGATGGTGGGCTTGTTCGGGGTGATTGGCTATCTCTTCATCAAGCTGGGGACGGAGCCTGCTCCGCTGCTCTTGGGCTTCATTCTGGGGCCGATGATGGAGGAGTATCTGCGCCGGGCGCTCTTGCTGTCCCGCGGGGACTGGAGTGTGTTTGTGACACGGCCGCTGTCTGCGAGCCTGTTGGTGGCGGCTCTGGCGCTTCTGGTGATTGTGCTGCTGCCTTCTGTCAAGGCTAAGCGCGAGGAGGCTTTTGTGGAGGATTGAGGTGGCGGCGGCCACTATCATCGCCGCATGACGTTTGATGCATTGTTTCTTTTGGCGGGCTTGGCAGCTTTTCTGGTGGGCCTGTCCAAAGGTGGTTTACCCGCAGTCGGCATGCTGGCCGTACCGATTCTTTCCATGGCCATGTCACCGGTGCAAGCGGCGGTGCTTTTGCTGCCGATTTTTGTGATCTCAGACGTGGCCGGTGTGTGGCTGTACCGACATGTCTACAGCGCAACCAATTTGAAAATATTGATTCCCGCCGGTATCGCGGGTGTGGGCGTGGGATGGGCCACTGCTTCCATGGTGTCGGATCGGGCCATCATGCTCATGATTGGCCTGGTGGGGGTCGGCTTCTGCCTGAACCTGTGGCTGCGCGATCAGAGTTCGGCAGTGGCCCAGCCGCCGCGTACCGGCAAGGGCTGGTTTTGGGGCATGTTGGCTGGTTTCACCAGCTTTATTTCCCACGCGGGTGCACCGCCGTATCAGGTTTACATGCTGCCGCAAAAGCTGCCCAAAGCGGCGTTTGCCGGCACCTCCACCATTGTGTTCGCGGTGATTAACGCGGCCAAAATCATCCCCTACCAAAACCTGCGGCCGTACTCTGGCGAGTCGCTGCACTATGCGGCGTGGCTGGTGCCGTTTGCGCTGGTCGGTGCGGTGCTTGGTGTGTACCTGACCCGCCGATTGGCAGACCAGTGGTTCTACCGTATCGTGCAAGTGAGTTTGTTTGTGGTGTCTGTCAAATTGATTGTGGACGCCTTGTTTGTGGCCCATTGAAGGAGTGCACCGATGTCCACACACTCTCCCGAATTCGCATTGACGTTAGAGCGCACCTTGGTTGCGCCGCGCGCCGCAGTGTGGCGCTGCTGGACAGAGCCCGCCTTGTTGTGCCAGTGGTTTTGCCCCAAGCCTTGGGGTGTGAGCCATGCGGAGATCGAGTTGCATGCGGGAGGCCGTTTTTTCACCCATATGGTGGGGCCTAATGGTGAGCAAGCGCCGAACGCCGGTGTGTTTCTGACAGTGGACACGGGCCGCCAACTGGTGTTTACGGACGCCTTTGTCAGTGCCTGGGTGCCCAGTGGCAAACCGTTCATGGTGGGGGAAATTACGCTGTCGGATGCCCCGGAGGGCGGTACCCACTACCTGGCACGCGCGCTGCATTGGTCGGAAGCCGACCAGAAACAGCACGAGGCCATGGGCTTTCATGAAGGGTGGGCGGCTGCTGCCCGACAACTGGAGGCCTTGGCTACCAGCTTATGAATGCATTTGGTTTTCCGGTCCGGGTGTACTGGGAAGACACCGACGCTGGCGGCGTGGTGTTCTATGCCAATTACCTGAAGTTTTTTGAGCGTGCCCGCACCGAATGGTTACGGGCCGCAGGGGTGGGTCAACAACAACTGCGTGAGGACACCGGTGCCATGTTTGTGGTGGCGGAAGTTAGCACCCGTTACCTCAGCGCCGCAAAGCTGGACGACATGCTGCACATCACCGTACGTGTTGAAGAACAGGGCGCCGCCAGCATGGTGATTGCGCAAGAGGCGTGGCGTGGGGATACCTTGTTGGCGCAAGGCCGTATCCGCATTGGCTGCGTGCAGGCTGCCAGCTTGAAACCCTGCCGCATACCGAAGCAGGTGCTGGCCGCGCTTTCGGTGGCCGATTCAGCTGCCTGAGCCCTGCGCCGGCCCAAAGCCGAACAGGCGGACCGGGTTGTCCCACATCATTTTTTGCAGGTCCTCTGGCCCAAACCATTGGGCTGCCAGTTGCAGCAGGGTGCCGTAGTCCATGCGGTAGGGTGCCCGCAAAAAGGGCCAGTCAGACGCCCACAGGCAGCGGTCGGCACCAAACACGGCATGCATGCGCTGGGCGTGCTGCCGGCTATCCTCAAACGGGTAGGCTTGCTCTGAAAACTTGGCAAAGCCCGAGAGCTTGATCACCGATTTGCCGTCAGACGCCAGCTGTTCCAGTGCGCGCTGTCCCGGGCTGTGGGGGCCGTCTTTCAGGTCCGGGCGCCCGCAGTGGTCGATCAATACCTTGACGCCAGTGGTTTGAATCATGGGGAGCAGGTCGAGCAGCTGGTCTTTGGTGACCTGAATTTGAGCCCACATGTCCAGGCTGGCCAACCGGTGCAGCAGTGGCTCGATGTCGGCGTAATACCCGAAGCCATGCAGTGCTACGTTGAATGCCACACCCAAGATGCCGGCGTCCCGTAATCCGCGCAGCTCATGGGATGTCGCGCCATTGGGCACGACGGCGATGCCTTTGAAGCGGCCTTCCCCAAGTGCGATAGCGTCGAGCAAACAGCGATTGTCCAGCCCATAACCGGAATTGGGGCCTACCAACACAGCGTGCCGCACACCGTAGGCTTGCAACACGTGGGTGAAGTAATCTGCTGTGCCCAGTTCGTGGCCGCTGGGGTGGTAGGCGATATCCTGGCCGTAGGGAAAACGTGCCGGCTCAAACACATGGCAGTGGCTGTCGATTTTCGGTAGCTCAAAGAGGTGCATAGGGGTGTGTTCTGATTCGTCGCAGTGGGCTGCGGCTAGCGTTGACGCGGATACTGCTGCTCCAGCGCTGTCAGGGTGGCTTCTTTTTCTTGCCACAGTGCGGCAACCCAGGCGGCAAAGTCGGCGCGGAATGCGGCGTCCTGGCCGTAATCGCCCAGGCACAAGGCCGCCGGTACGGGCACAGACCGGGCACGGACCACAACACGACGCACCCGTCCGCACAAAAAATCCCAGAAGGTGGGAATGCCGTCGGGGTAATAAATCGTCACATCCAGAATGCTGTGAAACTTGCTCCCCATGGCCTGCAGCGCCAGGGCCAAGCCGCCGGCTTTGGGCTTGAGCAGGTGCGGGTAGGGCGATTGCTGGCGGGCGTGTTTGGCGGGGGTGAAGCGCGTGCCCTCCAGAAAGTTCATCACGCTGGTGGGAATCAGCGCAAACTTTTCGCACGCCTTGCGGGTGGTCTCCTGGTCTTTGCCCCGCATCTCGGGGTGCTTCTTTAAATAGGCTTCGCTGTGCCGGCGCATGAACGGAAACTCCAGGGCCCACCAGGCCAGGCCCATCACCGGCACCCAGATCAGCTGCTGCTTGAGGAAAAACTTGAGCAAGGGAATGCGCCGGTTCAGCAGGTGCTGCAGCACAAAAATGTCGACCCAGCTTTGGTGGTTGCTGCTAACCATGGTCCAGCTGTCTGCCCGCAGGCCGTCCAAGCCCTGCACGTCCCACACGGTGCGCTGCGTCAGGGCCATCCAGCCGCTGTTGCAGCTGATCCATCCCTCTGCAATCGCCAGGATGACGGGGTCTAGCCGCAGCCGCACGGCTCTCAACGGCAGCAGTAGCTTGATGGCCGCCAACACCAGCAGAATGGGCACCCAGAAGAAAATATTGATGACCAGCAGCAAGCTGGCTATGCAGCCAACCAAGAGCGGGGGAAGAAAGTTCAGCATACAAACCTCAGTGGAAGCAGTTGCACAAGGGAGCTGCTTTGCGCTATGAAATCAATAGCTGCTCACGCAGATTTGGCGGGCGCTAGGGGCGGTATTTCTTCGTAAAAGCAGACGTTGTTGCGCCCCCGCTGCTTGGCGCAGTACATGGCCACGTCGGCTTTTTTCAGTACTTCGGAAGACGTGGTGGGCGCCCCCGCAAACAAGGTAACCCCGATGCTCGGTGTGGTGGTGTGCGGCGTGTCTTTGAGCAGGTAGGTTTCGTTCAGGCTCGCCAGAATTTTGGAGCCCACCATGGAGGCATGCAGGCGTGCGCCCTCGAGGTCGGCCCCGAGGTTCTGGATGAGCACCACAAACTCATCACCGCCCAGGCGGGCCACGGTGTCGACCGCACGGATGCCGTTTTGCAAGCGCCGCGCGACCTCTTGCAGCAGCAGGTCGCCCATGTCGTGTCCGCGGGTGTCGTTGAGCTCTTTGAAACGGTCCAGGTCCAGAAACATCAGCGCGCCATGCTCCTGGTTGCGCTGGCTGTGGCCGATCGCAATCTGCAAGCGGTCCATCAACAAACGCCGGTTGGGCAGGCCAGTCAGCGTGTCGTGGAAGGCGAGGTGGCGTATGGCCTCTTCCGCCTGTTTGCGCTCGGTGATGTCGCGGGCAATGGCAATAAACCGGAGCTCTTCATCGCCCACCGCCGGCTTGCGCACGACCGAGAGCTCAAACCACAGCTTGCCCGCAGGCAGCTCCAGGCTGTATTGCATGCCGTCCGAGCGACCTTCGTGGGCTGCCTCGTGCAGCGCCGACATGCAGGCCGCCGCCGCTTCTCGCGGCAGCACTTCCTGGATGGTGCGACCTATCAGCATCTCGGGGGAGCGGGGCAGCATGGCCGTGTTTTGGCTGTGTACCGCGCGGTAGTGCCCTTGGGCGCTGAACTCGAACAGCAAGTCGGGCAGGGCGTCCAGCGTGGCCTGTAATTCCGCTTGGGTGGCGCGCAGGTTTTCTTCTGCCCGTTTGCGGCTGGTGATGTCCATCAGCGTACCCACCATGCGCAGCGGCGTGCCGTCCTTGCGGATTTGCACCACCTTGCCACGGCTGCTGAGCCAGATCCAGCTGCCATCGCGGTGCTGGGCGCGGTACTCGGTTTGGTAAGCATCGCTATGGCCTTGCAGATGACTTCGCAGGGCCTGGGCGACGTGGGCCATGTCGTCGGGATGCACAAATTGGCTCCACACGCGGGCCATGTCGGTTTCCGAGGCGGGGCGCCCCAGCATGGCGCAGGCGCGACCATCCATGTGGTAGCCGGCATCCACACTCAGGTCGTGGTCCCAGCGGCCCAAATCGGCGCCCATAATGGCCAGCTCCAGCTGCTCGGTGGTGTCCCGCAGCAGGGTTTCGGCGTCTTTGCGCGCCTGGATGTTGCGGGAAATACCCAGCACCCCGATGGTTTTGCCCTGCGCATCCCGCATGGGGGTCTTGCTGACTTCAAAAAGTGCGCCGTGCGGGTTGATTTGGGTGGCGGTGTTTTCTTCGAACGTGACAGTGCGCCCGGCTTGCAACGCCCATTGGTCTGAGAGCAAAAAGCCGTGGGCCACTTGCTCGTCCACCCAGTGCGCATCGCGGGTGCCGATGACGTCCTGCGGCTCCATGCCCAGCGCGGCGGCGAATGCGTCGTTGCAGGTCACGTACACCCCCTCCAGGTCTTTCACCCAAATCTGGTCGGGAATGGTGAGGAGCACATTGCGCAGCATGGCTTCGCTTTTGCGCAAGGCAGAGCGGGCTTTGCGCTCCAGGGTGATGTCTTCGATGGTGCCTTCGTATTGCAGCACCTGGCCCTGTGCGTCGGTGAGGGCGTGGGCATGTTCGCGTACCCAGACGCGCTTGCCGTCGCTCAGGCGCACCATTTCGGACACGAAATCGCTCACCTTGCCGTGGCGCTGCATCTCTTGGGCAAAGTCGCGGTGACGCAGCGGGTTGGCGTAGGGATTGAAGGGCCGGCCTTGCAAGATGTCATGCAGGTGGGCCATGGTGTTCAGGCGGTGCAGTTCCAGAAAGGCCTGGTTGACCTGCAGGATGTGCCCCTCCACCGAGACCCGGTAGGCCCCGATCGGCAGATGCTCAAAGAGCGAGGAGGACTCCGGCCTGGATTGCACCTGGGCGTCTCCCGGCCCTTATTTCAGGCTGCCGGACAGGAACTGGGCCAAGCGCTCGCTCTTGGGCGCGCTCAGCACCTGGGCGGGGTGGCCTTGCTCTTCGATCAAGCCTTTGTGCAAGAAGATCAGGTGGTTAGACACCTCGCGCGCAAAGCCCATCTCGTGGGTGACCACCACCATGGTGCGGCCTTCCTCGGCCAGGCTCTTCATCACCCGCAGCACTTCGGACACCAGCTCCGGGTCCAGTGCGCTGGTGGGCTCGTCAAAGAGCATCACCTCAGGCTCCACCGCCAGGGCGCGCGCAATCGCCACGCGCTGTTGCTGGCCACCGCTCATGTGGGCAGGGTAGCGGTCTTCCACATTGGACAGACCCACCTTGGCCAGGTACTTGCGCGCAGTGGCAATGGCTTCGTCTTTGGGCACGCCCAGCACGTGTACCGGCACTTCAATGATGTTCTCCAGCACCGTCATGTGGGCCCAGAGGTTGAAGTGCTGGAACACCATGGCCAGCTTGGTGCGCAGACGCTGCAGTTGTTTGGGGTCTTTGGCCACCAGCTCACCGGTGGGGCCGGTGACCAGGGCCAGCTCTTCGCCCGCGACGTTGATGCGCCCCTGGTGCGGCTTCTCCAGCATGTTGATGCAGCGCAAAAAGGTGCTTTTGCCCGAGCCGGAGCTGCCGATGATGCTGATCACATCGCCGGCATGGGCAGACAGGGACACACCTTTGAGCACTTCGTTGCTGCCGAAGCGCTTGTGGATGTTTTCGACCTGGAGTTTGAGGGGCTTGGTGTCGGTCATGGTCAATGGGGCTTGTCAGGGGCGGTCTGGTGAGCGGGCTAGTTTGATGGCATTCAAGCGCCCAGCAACTCACCGGTTCGGAAGGCGGTAGCGCCGGCAATCTTGCCGATTTCGGCGCCGGCATGGGCGTAGCGGTCACGCACCCGGGCGTAAAAAACACCAGCAACACCGGCATGCACTGCATGGCGCGTGTTCTCCAGCGGGTTGATGACTTCGGCCACCAAATCACCCACCTGCAGGGTCTGGCCGACGTCTGCGGTGTACACCACCACGCCGGGTACCGGCGTGCGCAGTGTTTCAGAACCCGCCAGCGGCGTGGGCTGTGCGGCGGGTGCGGGGATGGATACAGGTGCCGTGCTTTGCACGGTGCCGGTGTGCACCAAAAAGTCGAACACGGCCTGGGCATCTGCTTGTGCCCACGCGTGGGTCACGTCGGCCTCGCCGCGCAACTCCACGGTGGTGCTGTTGCACCCCTGGGGCAGGGGCACCTGTATGCCTTCGGCGGCCAAACGGTCTGCCAACTGCCACCAAGCGCCGGAGAGGCACTCGTCAAATGGGCCACTGCCTGAGTTGCGCGCCAGCAAAATGGCCTGGGCTTGCAGCAGGTGGGCCAGGGGTTCGAGCTGGGGCCAGCACGGTTCTTCGGTGTAGAAGTGCATCACGCCTTCGCAGTCGCAGTGCAGGTCAATCACATGGTCGGCATCATGTGCCAGCAGCAGCAGGGTGCGGCGCAGGCTTTGCAGCTCGGTCGCGGGTTGCCACTGTTGCAGGTAACGCCCCATGGCCTGACGCACGGTGGCCACATTGCCAGCCGCGTCCTGCGTGAGCTGGGTTTTAACGGTGTCAAACACCTCTTTGGCCAGGTCGGGGTAGTGGCGGTTGAAGTTCTCCGAGCTGTCTAGCTCAAAGCGCCCCATGGGTTTGTGGTCAATGCGCTGGGCCAGCCCAATCGGGTTGGCCACCGGCACCAGAATGACTTCACCCCGGATGCGGCCTGCGGCTTCCGCCCCGTCCAGCAGGGCACGCAAGTGGAAGGCGGCCAGCATGCCCGGCAGCTCTTCGGCGTGCAGGCTGGCCTGGATGTACACCTTGGGCGCAGCACCCGCCTGGCCGTAGTGAAAACTGCTCAGGCTGCGGTGGCTCCCCAGGCTGTTGGAGAGCAGCGTGTGGTCTTTGCGTTGCATGGTGCTTCAGTGTTTGCGTGGCGCCAGGTAGGCCAGAAAGTGCTTTTCTGCCAAACGGAACATGCCGATCAGGCAGAACGATGCTACTAAATAGATAGCGGCTGCCGCAATGTAGGCTTCGAAAGGCAGGTAATAGTCCGAGTACACCCGGCTGGCGGCAGCGGTCACATCGAGCATGCTGGGCACGGCACTGGCCAGGCTGGTGCTTTGCAGCATCATGACCACTTCGTTGCTGTAGGCGGGCAGGGTGCGGCGCAGGGCGCTGGGTAGCACGATGCGGCGCATGGCCTGGAAACGGCTCATGCCATAGGCCTGCGCAGCTTCCAATTCGCCGGCAGCGGTTTCCCGGATGGCACCCGCCAGCATTTCGGCGGTGTAGCCGGCCGTGTTCAGGCTGAATGCCAGCAGGGCGCAGAAGAAGGGCTCTTTAAAGTGTGTCCAAGGCCACACATCGTCCCAGCGGGCTTGGATCCACTCCAGTTGGCCCAGGCCGTAGTAAATCAGGTAGACCTGAATCAACAGCGGTGTGCCACGGATCACATAGGTGTAGCTGCCCACCACCCAGCGCAGGAGGGCCCAGCGGCTGGTCAGCGCGAGCGCAAAAATCAGGGCCAGCACGGCGCCGATCGCCAACGACGAAGCCAGCAAGCCCAGTGTGGTGTAGATGCCGGTGATGTAGAGCTGCAGGTTTTGCGGCTCAAAAATGACATGCCATTTCATAGCTCACCCCGCTTGGTGCCCAGGCTGTAGCGCGCATTCACTTTGCGCAACACCCACAGCGAAACACTGGTGTAAATCAAAAACAGCGCTGCGGTGAACAAGAAAAACTCAAACGGCGAGCGGGTGGCCGCACTGGCCTGCTTGGAGAGATACGTCATCTCCTTGAGGCCGATCAGGCTGACCAGCGCGGTGGACTTGATGAGCACCAACCAGTTGTTGGTAAAACCGGGCAGGGCGTAGCGCACCATTTGAGGGGCGGTAATGCGCATGAAGGCACGCACGCGCCCCATGCCGAAGGCCCAGGCGGCTTCCATCTGGCCTTTGGGGATGGACAAAATGGCGCCGCGGAAGGTTTCCGTCATGTAGGCGCCATAGATAAAGCCGATGGTGAGTACCCCGGCCAGAAAAGGATTGATATCGACGGTTTTCTTGCTGCCGGAGAGTTCCAGCAGATGATTCAGGCCGATCGTGCCGCCGTAAAACACCAGCAGCATCACGACCAGATCCGGTACGCCCCGGATGACGGTGGTGTAGGTGGTGGACAGGGCTACCAGTACCGGACGCCCTGACAACTTGGCTGCCGCTCCCAGCAGCCCGAGGACGATGGACACCAGCAAGGCACACAGCGATACACCAATGGTGAGTACCGAGCCTTGCAATATGGCGACGTAATAAGAATTCATGGAAGCCTGAGAGGGCAATGAACACAATGGGGCGCACGATGCGCCCCATTGCATGCGGGTTTACAAGATTTATTCGCCGTAAACGTCGATGTTGTACTTGGCAAAGTACTTGTCGTTCAGGGTCTTGTAGGTACCGTTGGCACGTATGGCCTTGATGGCTTCGTTCAACTCACCCTTGAGCTTGTCTTCGCCTTTGCGCAGGGCCACAGCGACACCAGCGAAGTACTTCGCGTCGCTCAGGACAGGTCCCACCAACTCATACTTGGCACCTTCAGGCTTGGAGAGGAAACCACCGGTCACTTCTAGGAAGTCGGCCACGGTACCGTCCAGACGGCCGGACTTGATGTCCAGGTACACCTGGTCTTGGGCTTCGTAGGAGTTCACCACCACGCCAGCGGGCTTCAAGTTGTCCAGGGCGTACTTTTCTTGGGTGGAGCCCTTCAACACGCCGATTTTCTTGCCCTTGAGGGAAGCAATGTCAGTGAACTTGGTGCCCTTCTTCAGCACGATACGGCTGGGGGTTTGGTAGTACTTGTCGGTGAAGTCGATTTCCAGTTTGCGCTCTTCGGTTGCAGACATGGAGGAGATGATCACGTCGTACTTCTTGGCGTTCAGGCCGGGGATCATGCTATCCCAGACTTGTTCCACAAATTCGCACTTGCGCTTGATCTGTTCGCACAGGGCGTTGGCCACATCCACGTCGAAGCCGGTAGGCTGGCCGTCTGCGGACTTGAAGGTGAAGGGCTCGTAAGTGGGGTCGATGGCGACCTTCAGGGGGCCGACTTCGGGTGCCGGTGCAGCAGCGGCAGGTGCCGATGCGGGCGCAGCAGGCGCTGCGGGAGCAGCTTCTTCTTTTTTGCCGCAAGCTGCCAAAACGGAGGTGGCGGCCAGTGCCAGCAGGAGTTTCTTCATGGACAAGTCCTTTGAGTTGCCGGACGATGCCGGCGGTTAAAACAAGAAAAAATCATTCTACGGGCTAAGCACAGCAAATTTGGTGCCGCCCCATCGCGGGGCATGGGGGTTTGTACCGGTGGTGTTTGTGCTTTTGGCGGATTCGGAAGTAGGGTTCGCAAAAAATTTCCGATTGCGAAACGTTCCGCAGGCGACAGGCGCTGCGAATTCGGAATTCACCGTCGGGTACGGAAACCCTTTCAGGTGCGTGGAAAGACGCAAAACCTTACACTCGCGGGTTATCCCCCGGACTCTTATGAACGCCCCAGTCGACGTCTCTTTCTTCGCGCGCGCCGCCAAGCCGATTTCCAGTTACCGCAAATACTGGGCGTCCCGCTTCGGCACCGCTCCATTTTTGCCCATGAGCCGCGCAGAAATGGACAAGCTCGGCTGGGACAGCTGCGACATCATCATCGTCACCGGCGACGCGTATGTGGACCATCCGAGCTTCGGCATGGCCGTGATCGGCCGCATGCTGGAGGCGCAGGGCTTTCGTTTGGGCATCATCGCCCAGCCGGACTGGACCAGTGCCGAGGCCTTCAAGGCGCTGGGCAAACCCAACCTGTTTTGGGGCGTAACCAGCGGCAACATGGATTCCATGATCAACCGCTACACCGCGGACCGCAAAATCCGCAGTGACGACGCCTACACGCCAGGCGACGTGGGCGGCAAGCGCCCCGACCGCGCAGCCATTGTGTACAGCCAACGCTGCCGAGAGGCCTTCAAAGACACACCCATTGTGCTGGGTGGCATCGAAGGCAGCCTGCGCCGCATTGCTCACTATGACTACTGGAGCGACAAGGTGCGCCGCAGCATCGTGGTGGATGCCAAGTGCGATTTGCTGCTTTACGGCAACGCCGAGCGTGCGATTGTGGAAATTGCCCACCGCCTGGCCGCCAAAGAGCCGGTCGAGAACATCACCGATGTGCGGGGCACCGCCTTTGTGCGCCGGCCAGATGACGAAACGGGCAAGGGTTGGTTCGAAATCACCTCCACCACCGTGGACGAGCCGGGCCGCGTGGAAGCCCATGTGAACCCCTACATGACCACCAGCGAGCTGGCGGCCGAAAACGGTGCCACCTGCGCCAAAGAAGACGAGGCGAAAGCTACGGCGGCTGCCGCCGAGGCCGCAGGCGCTATGAATTCAGGAGCTGCTCGCGCAGACGTCATAAGCGCTAGCGCTCAAAATGGTTCCAAAGCGGAAGTCAATGCGGCCATCGCGCCTTTGACCTTCTTTGCCAACCCCGCGCTCTCCGGCAAGAGCAAGCTCAAGGTGCCGCCGCGCGAGAAGTCGGTCATCCGCCTGCCCAGCTACGAGCAAGTCAAGAGCGACCCGGTGCTTTACGCCCACGCCAACCGCGTGCTCCACCTGGAAACCAACCCCGGCAACGCCCGTGCCCTGGTGCAAGCGCATGGCGAAGGCGTGACTGCCCGCGATGTGTGGATCAACCCGCCGCCCATCCCGCTGACTACGGCGGAGATGGACTTTGTGTTCGATTTGCCCTACGCCCGCAGCCCGCACCCGACCTACGCCGACGAAAACGGCAGCCATGACGGCGCCACCAAAATCCCGGCGTGGGAGATGATCCGCTTCAGTGTGAACATCATGCGCGGCTGCTTCGGTGGCTGCACCTTCTGCTCGATCACCGAGCACGAAGGCCGCATCATCCAGAGCCGCTCGGAAGAGTCCATCATCAAAGAGGTGGAAGACATCCGCGACAAGGTGAAAGGCTTCACCGGCACCATTTCCGACCTCGGCGGGCCCACCGCCAATATGTACCGCCTGGGTTGCCGCAGCCCAGAGATTGAAGCGGCATGTCGTAAGCCCAGCTGCGTGTACCCCGGCATCTGCCAGAACCTGACCACCAACCACGACCCGCTGATCAAGATCTACCGCCGCGCGCGGGCGCTCAAGGGCATCAAGAAAATCCTGATCGGCTCCGGCTTGCGGTACGACCTCGCCGTGAAAAGCCCTGAGTATGTGAAAGAGCTGGTGCAGCACCATGTGGGCGGCTACCTGAAGATTGCCCCCGAGCACACCGAGCAGGGCCCGCTCACCAAGATGATGAAGCCCGGCATCGGCAGCTACGACAAGTTCAGGCAACTGTTTGAAAAGTTCAGCGCCGAGGCGGGCAAAAAGCAGTACCTGATTCCGTATTTCATCGCAGCCCACCCCGGCACCAGCGATGAAGACATGATGAACCTCGCCATCTGGCTCAAGAAAAACGGTTTTCGCGCCGACCAGGTGCAAACCTTCTACCCCAGCCCCATGGCTACTGCCACGGCCATGTACCACTCCGGCCGCAATACCTTGAAGCGGGTGCACCGCACCGCCCAGACCGAAGACGAGACGGTGGACATCGTGCGCGGAGAAAAGCGCCGGCGCCTGCACAAAGCCTTTTTGCGCTACCACGATGCCAACAACTGGCCGCTCTTGCGCGAAGCGCTCAAGGCCATGGGCCGCGCCGACCTCATCGGCAACGGCAAGCACCACCTGATTCCCACCTTCCAGCCGCTGGGCGATGGCGGTTACCAAAGTGCCCGCAAAAAGAATTCCACGGTCGCGCCGGTCAAGGCGGCGGCTGCGCGCGTGCAGCCGCTGGGCAAGGCTGCGGCACCGGTCAAGGGCCGTTTGCTGACCCAGCACACCGGCCTGCCACCGAGGGACACCGGGGCGCCAAAGCCTGCGTTCAAAGCGGCCCGCAAGCCCCGTTGATGGGCGTGCTGGCTTCGTTTTGCATGCGATTTAAGGGCCTGGCGCCCGTGTTGCATGCGCGAGCAGCTATTGTTTTTATAGCAATTGGTCTGCTCGCCGCTTCCTGGTTTTCGCCGGCCATGGCGCAAGGGGTGGCGGATTGCCCGCCCGCACCCCAAGAGCTCCGTCCGGAGTTGTTCGCCGCGGCCCAAAAGCAGGCACAAGACCGTGGCTTTTTGTGGCGCGTCAGCAAGGGCGGGCACAGCTCCTACCTCTACGGCACGCTGCATGTGGGGCGCGAGGCGTGGTTGGCGCCGGGGCCGGCCTTGCAAACGGCCTTGCGCAACAGCACCACCGTGGCGTTGGAGTTGGACCCCTTGGACCCCGCAGTGGTCGCAGCCATGGGCGCGGCACTGGCCAAAGCCCCGGTGCGCCCGCTGGCGCCTGCGCTCAAGGCCCGCTTGCTGCGCCAGCTGCAACTCCAATGCATTCCCCCGGCGGCCCTGGGCCAAACACCTGTGGAGTTGCTGCTGGCCAACATCGCGCTGGCCATGGCGCGGCGCGATGGTCTCGAGACGCAGTTTGGCTCCGAAACGTTGCTGGCCCTGGTTGCGCATGGCAGCGGGCTGAAGGTGGTGTCTTTGGAAACCGTGGAGTTACAGCTCAGGGCCTTGTTTGCTACCAACAGCAAGGAAGCAAAGCAGATGCTGGAAGACGGCCTACGTGAGCTGGAATCAGGCCGCGCCCGAGGGAGTTTGCTGGAACTGGTTTCCATGTGGGAGGCCGGCGATCTGCAGCGCCTGGACACCTACGAGCAGTGGTGCGAGTGCGTGGTAACTCTGACAGAAAAGTTACAAATGCAGCGTCTTTTGGATGAACGCAACCCGGCCATGGCCCGCCAAATGGATGCCTTGCACCAAGCCGGAGAGCAGGTGTTGGTGGCGGTGGGCAGCCTGCACATGGCCGGCCCGCGCGGTTTGCCGGCCTTGTTAGGCCAAATGGGCTATCGGGTCGAGCGTTTACCACGATAGGCAAGGGCCCGGGTTCGCGTTTACCCGTGCACAATCTTGGTAACTCCTGCAGGTAACGGTTACAAAATTCCGGTTTTGAAGCAGGCTGCCGGCAGGGTATCGGTTTTTCACAGACTTATGGAATAAGCTGTGATTTAAACCAAAGACAAACCCGCTGCCCACGAGCGCGGGCGAACCCGAGAGACATATGCTGACAGACCACGACCTGGGTGCCTTGATGCGGGCCCAACATGCCGATCCTTTCAGCGCGCTGGGGCCGCACCAGCAGGCCGGCGGCTTACGTATCAGTGCGCTGTTTCCTGCGGCGCAGCAGGTGCGGGCCGTGTTGCGGGGTAGCGGGGCGGTGGTGGGCGAGTTGCGCCGGCATGAAGGCACGGACGTGTTTTCGCTCTCGCTGCCAGAGCAGTCGCTCATTCCCGATTACTTGCTGGAAGTCACCTGGCAAGACAACTCCGCCGGTGTGTCCGTGTTGGAAGACCCATATCGCTTTCCGGTGGTGCTGCAGGAAATGGACCTGTGGCTGCTCGCCGAGGGCACCCATTTGCGCCCCTACGAGTGCCTGGGCGCGCACCCCACGACCTTGTGCGGCATCGAAGGCACGACCTTTGCCGTCTGGGCGCCCAACGCCAAGCGGGTCTCGGTGGTGGGCTCGTTCAACGGCTGGGATGGCCGGCGCCACCCCATGCGTTTGCGGCAAGAGTGCGGGGTCTGGGAGATTTTTCTGCCCCATGTGGGCAAGGGCGATCTCTACAAGTTTGAAATCTGGAATGCGCGCGGCGCCATCACCACCAAGGCCGACCCGTTTGCCTTTGCGGCGCAGCTGCGCCCGGACACCGCCAGCGTGGTGTGCGGCTTGTTGCCCCGCCTGCCCATGCGCCCGGAGCGCGCCGCCGCCAATGGCCTGGACAGCCCTTTGAGTATTTATGAGGTGCACCTGGGCTCCTGGCGCAAGGCCGATGGCTGGCGCTGGCTCAACTACCGCGAGCTGGCCGACACGCTGGTGCCGTATGCGCGTGACATGGGGTTCACCCACCTGGAGCTGTTGCCCATTAGCGAACACCCGTTTGACGGGTCTTGGGGGTACCAACCGCTGGGCTTGTTTGCGCCCACCGCTCGCTTTGGCACGCCGGAAGACTTTCAGTATTTTGTAGACGCCGCCCACGATGCCGGTCTGGGGGTGATTCTGGACTGGGTGCCTGCCCACTTTCCGAGCGACGCGCATGGCCTGGCGGAGTTCGACGGTACCCACTTGTATGAATACGCCGACCCCAAAGAAGGCTTTCACCAGGACTGGAACACGCTGATCTACAACTTCGGCCGGACCGAGGTGCGCAACTTTTTAGTAAGCAATGCGTTGTATTGGCTGGAGCGTTTCGGCGTGGACGGCTTGCGGGTGGATGCCGTGGCGTCCATGCTCTACCGGGATTACAGCCGCGCTGCCGGGCAGTGGATTCCCAACAAGCATGGCGGGCGTGAAAACCTGGAAGCGATCGAGTTCCTGCGGCGCATGAACCATGTGGTCGGCACCGAGCGGCCGGGGGCCATCACGCTGGCCGAAGAGTCCACGGCCTTTCCGGGGGTGAGCCGCCCGCCGTCGCCCGACCTGCAAAGCGGTGGTCTGGGCTTTCACTACAAGTGGAATATGGGCTGGATGCACGACACCCTGGAGTACGCCTCCATGGACGGCGTGCACCGCAAGTACCACCAGAACCAGCTCACCTTCGGGCTGATGTATGCGTTCACCGAGAACTTTGTACTCCCTCTGTCACATGATGAAGTGGTGCATGGTAAAGCCTCGCTTCTGGGCAAGATGTCCGGGGACGAATGGCAAAAGTTCGCCAATCTGCGCGCGCTCTACGGATTTATGTGGGCCTACCCCGGCAAGAAATTGCTGTTCATGGGCTGCGAGCTGGCCCAGCCCACAGAGTGGGCCGACGGCTCCCAGCTGCCCTGGCATCTGGAGCAACAAGCGCCGCATCAGGGGGTGCAGCGTTTGGTGCGTGATCTGAACCGCGTGTACCGTGCGTTCCCTGCGTTGCATGAGCAGGATGTGCAGTCAGAAGGCTTTGAGTGGATTGCCCATGACGATTCCGCGCAGTCCGTTATTGCCTTTCAACGGCGGGCCAAGGATGGCCGGGCAGTGGTGGTGGTCTGTAACTTCACACCTGTGCCTCGACCCGGGTACCGCATCGGTGTGCCGGTGGCAGGGGCCTGGCGCGAAGTCATCAACACCGACAACGGTGTGTATGGCGGCAGCAGCCTGAGTTCGGCCGCGCGAAGCACCGAGCCGGTCGCAGCGCATCACTTGGGTCAGTCGCTGGTCATTACTTTGCCGCCGCTGGCATGCCTTGTGCTCATTCCCGGAGAAGAATGAGTCGTTCCATGTCTTTGTTGAGCATGCTGCCGGGAAATGCCGCCGAGTGGGGGGCCACCCTCACGCCGGAGGGTGTGAATTTCACCTTGGCTGCGCCTAACGCTACTTCGGTGGACCTGTGTCTCTTTGATGAGGCAGGCGTGACCGAGTTGCAGCGCTTGCCCTTGCCCGCCAAAACAGGCGATGTGTGGCATGGCCTGCTGCCCGCGGGTCGTGCAGAGCAGGTGTATGGGTTTCGTGTCTATGGGGCATGGGCGCCCGAGCGTGGACACCGGTTCAATCCTGCCAAGTTGCTGCTGGACCCCTACGCCCGCGAGGTGCTGGGGCGCTATGACGGTTCGGACCTTCACTGGGCATATGCGCCGGATTCCGCGCGCGGCCGGCAGCTGCCCGATAGCCGGGACAATGCCCCCACCGCATTGAAAGCCCGCGTTTGTGCACCCCTGCCAGCGGTGAATCCCGGGCCGGTGGTGCTGCCGCCGCAACGTGTGATGTATGAGCTGCACGTCAAAGGCTTTACCCGTCAGCATCCGGGCGTGCCGGAGGCGCTGCGGGGCAGCTATGCGGGCCTGGCGCATCCCGCAGCCATTGCTCACCTGAAGGCGCTGGGCATCACTACGGTGAGCCTGATGCCGGTGGCGTTTCGCGCGGATGAAGAGCGCTTGCAGCGCATGGGCCTGAGCAACTATTGGGGCTACAGTCCAATAGCCTGGAGCGCACCCGAAAACCGGTACTGGAGCGGTGCTGCCGGCAGCACGCCACGCACCGAGTTCCGCGCCATGGTGGACGCCTTGCACGCGGCCGGGCTGGAAGTGATTTTGGATGTGGTCTACAACCACACCGGCGAAACGGATGAGTTTGGCCCCACGCTCAGTTTGCGTGGCATCGCCAATAGCACCTACTACCACCTGGAGCCGGGCGATGCATCCCGTTACCTCAACTGGACGGGCTGCGGCAACTGCGTCAACCTGAACCACCCGGTGGTCCTGCGCACCGTGATGGACAGTTTGCGCACCTGGGTCACCGACTACGGGGTGGACGGCTTCCGCTTCGACCTTGCACCCGTGTTAGCCCGGGGCACGCGCGACAGCGACTACCGCTTCAACCCGCACGCGCCCCTGTTGATGGCCATCGCGCAAGACCCGCTGCTGCGCAACTGCCTGATGGTCGCCGAGCCGTGGGACATCGGCCCCGGCGGTTACCAGCTGGGTGCGTTTCCACCGGAGTGGCTGGAGTGGAACGACCGCTTTCGCGATACCCAGCGAGGTGCTTGGCTACACCACGGTACTTCGCGCGGTGCCCTGGCGAATCGGCTGGCGGGCTCTACCGATGCGTTCAGCCCCGCGCACCGCGCCGCGTACAGCAGTGTGAACTTTGTGACGGCGCATGATGGCTTCAACCTAATGGACGTGGTGAGCTACTGCCAGCGCCACAACGAGGCCAACGGGGAGCACAACCGCGATGGCCATGGCCACAACCTGAGTGTCAACCACGGGGTGGAAGGGCCGACTGATGACGAACAGGTGGTGCATGCCCGCGCGCGGCACCGCCGCGCCTTGCTCGCCGCCACACTTTTTTCGCTGGGTACGCCCATGTTGCTGGCCGGCGACGAACTGGGTCACAGCCAAGGTGGCAACAACAACGCCTACTGCCAAGACAACGCCATGACCTGGCTGCAGTGGGATGCCCTGCAGCACGACCTGACTCCCTTTGTCGCGCGCGCTATTTCGCTGCGCCGTGCACTGCCTGCCTTGCAAGCTACCGGATGGTGGCGCAGCCATGCGGGCGAGGCCGGTACCGGCCCCGTCGTCGCTTGGAGGTTGCCCGATGGAAGCGCTTTACAGGCTGCAGACTGGGAAGCTTCCCAAGGCGGCCCCATGGCGGTGCATGTGCAGCCGGGCACTTCTGACGCGCTGCTGTTGTTGCTCAACCCGTCGGCGTCAGCACAGCCATTCACGTTGCCGGCAGGTGACTGGCACCTCTGCCTGGATTCAGCTTCGGCGGCGGTTCCCGCCGGACCCGCATCTCCGGTCGCGCTGTCTGTCACGGTCCAAGCGGATAGTCTGATTCTGCTCAGCGCTACGCAAGCCGTTTTTTAAATTCAAATCCCACCACTGTCACATCACCATGTCACGCATCACCCACCCTACCTCGCCTTTTGACGGCCAGCGCCCCGGTACTTCGGGCTTGCGCAAAAAAGTTACGGTCTTCCAGCAACCCCGTTACCTGGAAAACTTTGTGCAAGCTCTGTTCGACGTCCTGCCCGATGCGGCGGGGCTCACGCTGGTGGTGGGGGGCGATGGCCGCTTTCACAACCGTGTGGCCATTCAAACCATCCTGCGTATGGCAGCGGCCAAGGGCTATGCCCGGGTACTCGTCGGGCAGGGCGGCATTTTGTCGACCCCTGCAGTCAGTGCTGTGATCCGCCGCCATGGCGCCAGTGGCGGTATCGTGCTGTCCGCCAGTCACAACCCCGGTGGTCCGGAGGGCGACTTTGGCATCAAATACAACGTGGCCAACGGCGGCCCCGCACCTGAGAAGGTCACCGAGGCGATTTTCGAACGCACCAAGGTCGTTCGCGAGATACGCACCATGGATACGGCCGACATCAGCCTGGACACTTTGGGCAGCCAGCACATCGGCAGCACCGAGGTGGTGGTGATTGACCCCGTGTCGGACTATGCCGAAGTGATGCGCGGCTTGTTTGACTTTGACGCCATCCGCAAGTTGTTTGCGGGCGGCTTTACCCTGCGCTATGACGCCATGTGCGCCGTGGGCGGCCCCTATGCCAAAGCCTTGCTGGAGGGCGAGCTGGGTGCTCCCGCAGGAACAGTGGTCAATGGCACACCACTCGAAGATTTCGGTGGTTTGCACCCGGACCCGAATCCGGTGAATGCCGAAGACCTGATCGCCCATTTGTTCGCCGCCGATGCGCCTGACATGGGTGCTGCGAGCGATGGTGACGCCGACCGCAACATGATCGTTGGCCGCAAATTCGTAGTATCCCCCAGCGACAGCCTGGCAGTGATCGCCGCGCACGCCACGCTCGTGCCGGGCTACCAAGCCGGTATTGCCGGTGTGGCGCGCTCGATGCCGACTTCCACTGCTGTGGACCGCGTTGCCAAGGCGCTGGGCATTCCGTGTTTCGAGACGCCTACCGGATGGAAGTTCTTCGGCAACTTGATGGATGCCGGCAAAGTCACCTTGTGTGGGGAAGAAAGCTACGGCACCGGCTCCAGCCATGTCCGCGAAAAAGACGGTTTGTGGGCCGTGCTGTTCTGGCTCAACCTGATTGCCGCAAGCGGCAAATCGGTGGAGACGCTGGTGCGTGAGCTGTGGGCGCAATACGGCCGTTGTGTGTATTCCCGCCACGACTACGAAGGCATTCCCACCGAGCAGGCCGATGCGCTGATGCGCGACCTGCGTACGTCTTTACCCACCTTGGGTGGCACCTCCATTGCCGGATTGCCGGTGGCCTTTGCGGACGACTTTGCCTATACCGACCCGGTGGATGGCAGCGTGAGCCAGAAGCAAGGCGTGCGCATCGTGCTGACCGATGGTTCCCGCGTGGTGTTCCGCCTCTCTGGCACCGGCACCGAGGGGGCCACCTTGCGCGTTTATCTGGAGCGCCATGAGCCCGATGCCACCCGTCAGGACATCCCAGCCCAAGAAGCCTTGCAGCCGTTGATCGCGCTCGCGGAGGCAGTAGCCCGCATCCGCCATTTCACCGGCATGAACCAACCCACTGTGACGACCTGAGCCGCAGAAGCGCAGGCCTCACTCTCATCTCATCAAAACCAAGCGACAGGAGACAAAACCATGAGCACTACAGACAACGCCCGCAACCTCGCGCTCCAAGAGCGCCACATGCAGCCCCATATGCTGGTGCGACGCACCATCGCGCTGGTGCTGGCCGGTGGCCGCGGCTCGCGCCTCAAGCAGTTGACCGACCGCCGCGCCAAACCGGCGGTGTATTTCGGTGGCAAGTTCCGTATCGTTGACTTTGCGCTCTCCAACTGTGTGAACTCCGGTATCCGCCGCATCGGCGTGATCACCCAGTACAAGTCGCACTCACTGTTGCGCCACTTGCAGCGTGGCTGGAGCTTCTTGCGTGCTGAGCTGAATGAGATGGTCGACCTGTTGCCGGCCCAGCAGCGGGTGGACGAGGAGCACTGGTACCGCGGCACGGCTGATGCGATTTACCAGAACCTGGACATCATCCAGAGCAGCAAGCCTGAGTACGTGGTGGTGCTGGCCGGCGACCACATCTACAAGATGGATTACTCGCTGATGCTCAAAGACCACGTGGAGAGTGGCGCTGGCTGCACCGTTGGCTGCATTGAGGTGCCACGCGAAGAGGCCACTGCCTTTGGTGTGATGGCCGTTGATGGCACCCGAAAGATCACCGAGTTTGTGGAAAAGCCTGCCAACCCGCCTGCCATGCCCGGCAACGACGCGGTGTCTCTGGCCAGCATGGGTATTTACATCTTCGACTCCAAGTATCTGTACGATCTGCTGGAAGACGATTTGGCCAACCCTGAGTCCAGCCACGATTTCGGCAAAGATGTGATTCCTCGCGTGGTGCGCGAGGGCAGGGCGGTGGCCCATCCCTTCTCCATGTCCTGTGTGTCGTCCACCCCGGACGCCGTGCCCTACTGGCGCGATGTGGGCACCATCGACGCCTTTTGGGAAGCCAACCTCGACCTCGCCTCAGTCACCCCTGAGCTGGATATCTACGACACCAATTGGCCCATCTGGACCAGCCAGCGCCAGTTGCCACCTGCCAAATTTGTGCAGGACGCGGACGGCAAGCACGGCCAGGCCATCAACACCATGGTGTCGGGCGGCTGCATTGTGTCGGGTTCCATCGTCAGCAACTCGGTGTTGTTCAGCAGCGTTCGCATCCATTCGTTCTGCGTGATTGACCAAGCCGTGCTTCTGCCGGAAGTCACCATCGGCCGTGGCTGCCGCCTGAGCCGGGTGGTAATCGACCGCGGAGTGGAAGTGCCGGATGGCTTGGTCATCGGAGAAGATCCGGTGGCGGATGCGGCACGCTTTGAGCGCACCGACAACGGCGTGGTGCTGGTGACCAAAGACATGCTCAAGCGGCTGGAAGCCCAATAAATTAGTTCAACGAAAGACTGCCCATGCGCATCCTGCAAGTCAGTGCCGAAATTTTTCCTCTGCTCAAAACCGGAGGGCTGGCTGACATTGCCGGTGCGCTCCCGGCGGCTTTGCATGAAGCCGGCTGCGATGTGCGGGTGCTGCTGCCTGGTTTTCCGGCCATCGTGGCGGGTTTGCGCAACCCCAGCCCGGTGGGCGCTTTTGTGATGCCGTGGGGCGAAATGGTGGAAGTTGTCTATGGCGACTTGCCGGCGCTCGCCCGCGGCGACATGCAGCAGGGCGCTTATGTGCTGATAGCGCCGGGCCTGTATGAGCGTCCGGGCAATCCGTATGAAGATGCCAACAAGCAGCCTTATGGCGACAACCACCGCCGTTTCGCGGCGCTAGGCCAAGCGGCGGCCCATCTCGCACATGGCATGGACAGCCTGTGGCGCGCCCAACTGGTGCACAGCCACGACTGGCACGCAGGTTTGGCCAGCGCCTACCTCAAGCTCTGGGCCGACCGCGGCGCCACGCGGGTACCTTCGGTATTTACCGTGCACAACCTGGCGTACCAAGGCGTATTTGGCCCTCAATACTTTGGCGACCTGGGCCTGCCGGGCGAAGCTTTTCACGTGCAGGGCATGGAGTTCCATGGCCAGCTCTCCTTCATGAAAGCCGGCTTGTTTTATGCCAGCCACATCACTACCGTGAGCCCCACCTATGCCCGCGAAATCCAGACGCCGGAGCAGGGCTGCGGGCTGGACGGCTTGCTGATGGCAAGGCGTGATGCCTTGAGCGGCATCCTGAATGCAGTGGATGACACAGTCTGGAATCCGACCAGCGACGCCTTGCTGGAACAAAATTTTGACGCCCGCCACATGGCAGGCAAAGCGATCAACAAGGCCATGCTGCAAGGCGCCATGGGCCTTGCCATTGAGCCGGATGCGCCGCTCTTCGCTGTGGTGAGCCGCCTCACCGAACAAAAAGGCCTGCCGCTGGTGCTGGCCGGGCTGGACGAAATTGTGTCCCGTGGTGGCCAATTGCTGGTGCTGGGCAGCGGCGACAGCTGGCTGGAACAGGCCTTTTCCGAGCGCGCCAAAACCCACGCCGGCCGCGTGGCCGTGAAACTGGGCTATGACGAATCCTTTGCCCACCGGGTATTCGCCGGAAGTGACGTGACCTTGGTGCCATCTCGCTTTGAGCCCTGTGGCCTGACCCAGATGTATGGCCTCAAATACGGCAGCCTGCCTTTGGTGCGTCGCGTAGGCGGCTTGGCAGACACGGTGGTGGACAGCGATCTCGAAACCCTGGAAGACCGCACCGCCACCGGCTTTGTATTTGATGCGTTTGACGAAACCGCCTACCGCAAAGCGGTGCGCCGCGCTTTTGCCCTTTACCACCGCAAGGCGGAATGGAACCGCGTACGCCAAACCGGCATGAAGCTTGCCTTCGACTGGGCTACCGCCGCCGGGCACTACACCCACCTTTACCAAAGGTTGATTCAAGAATGACCAACACCTCTTCCCTTACTACGAGTGCCCCTGTGACTTTTGAATTTGATGCGCCCGGGCGCGACCTCGAATCCCTGAAACGCTCCATCGCCAACAAACTCATGTTTGTGGTGGGCAAAGACCCGGAAGCCGCACGCCCTGAAGACTGGCTGCACGCCGCCGCCTATGCCGTGCGCGACCAGCTGGTCGAGCGCTGGATGACCACCACCCGCGCCCAGTACGCTCAGGACGCCAAGCGCGTGTACTACCTCAGCATGGAGTTTTTGATCGGCCGCACCTTCAGCAACGCCATGCTGGCCGTGGGTCTGCGCGAGCGGGTCAAGCAAGCCTTGGCGGACTTTGGGGTGGACATCGACGCGGTGACCGAGCTGGAGCCCGACGCTGCTTTGGGCAATGGTGGCTTGGGCCGCTTGGCCGCATGCTTTCTGGACTCCATGGCCACGCTGAATATTCCCGGCTTTGGCTACGGCATCCGCTATGACTACGGCATGTTCAAGCAAACGATCGTAGATGGCCGCCAGGTGGAAGTGCCGGACTACTGGCTCACCCACGGCAACCCTTGGGAGTTTCCGCGCCCTGAGGTGAACTACCGCGTGCAGTTCGGTGGCCATGTGGTGAAAGTGGGCGACGCCTACCAGTGGGTGGACAGCCACGACGTACAGGCCATGGCTTACGACACCATCATTCCCGGTTATGCCACCAAGGCCACCAACACCTTGCGTCTGTGGTCTGCCAAGGCTACCCAAGAGATTGATTTGGGCGCCTTCAACCGCGGCAACTACATGGCCGCGGTGGAAACCAAAAACCACTCCGAGAACGTGTCCCGCGTGCTCTACCCGGACGACTCCACGCCCTCCGGCCGCGAGCTGCGCTTGCACCAAGAATACTTCTTCTGCAGCGCCAGCGTGCAAGACCTGCTGCGCCGCTACTTGCGCACCCACGACAACTTTGAGCGCTTGCCCGACAAGGTCAGCATCCACCTGAACGATACCCACCCGGTGCTGGCCATCCCCGAGCTGATGCGCCTGCTGCTCGATGAGCACCACCTGCCTTGGGCCGACGCTTGGCGCCTGTGTCAGGGTGTGTTCAGCTACACCAACCACACCCTCATGCACGAGGCACTGGAGACCTGGCCGGTCGAGATGATGGGCCGCATCCTGCCGCGCCACCTGCAAATCATTTACGACATCAACGCCCAGTTTTTGCACCAGATATCGCTGCGCGGCGGCAGCCCCGAGCTGTTGCGCAAGGTCAGTTTGGTGGATGAAGCCGGCGAGCGCCGTGTGCGCATGGCCTACCTCGCGGTGGTGACCAGTCACTCGGTCAACGGCGTGTCGGCCTTGCACTCCGAGCTCATGAAGGAAAGCATCTTCTTCGACTTTGCCAATCTTTGGCCTGAGCGCTTCAACAACAAAACCAACGGCATCACCCCGCGCCGCTGGCTGGCGCAGGCCAACCCGGCCTTGTCGGCCGTGCTGGACAAGCAGGTCGGCACCGGTTGGCGCCGAGACCTGACCCAGCTGAGCGGCCTCAATGCGGTGCTGACCAGTCCCAAGGTGATCGAGGCCTTCCAGGGCGCAAAGCTCGCCAATAAGCAGCGCCTGGCGGCCTGGGTGCAGGCCAACATGGGCCTGACCATCCCGACCGATGCGCTCTACGACGTACAGGTGAAGCGCATTCACGAATACAAGCGCCAGCTACTCAATGTGTTGCATGTCATCACCCGCTACCTGCGCATCATCAACAATCCCGGCTCGGTGACGGTGCCCCGTGTCTTGGTGTTTGCGGGGAAGGCGGCGTCGGCCTACCACATGGCCAAGCAGATCATTCACCTGATCAACAGCGTGGCCAAGGTCGTCAACAACGACCCTCGCGTGGGCAACCTGCTCAAAGTGGTGTTCATCCCCAACTACAGCGTGAGCCTGGCCGAGCGCATCATCCCTGCGGCCGATTTATCGGAGCAAATCTCCACCGCCGGCACCGAGGCGTCCGGCACCGGCAACATGAAGTTCGCGCTGAACGGTGCGCTCACCATTGGCACGCTGGACGGCGCCAACGTCGAAATCCTGGAGAACGTGGGTGCCGACAACATCTTCATCTTCGGCCTGACCACGCCACAAGTGGCCGCCACCCGCGCCGCCGGCTACCAGCCACGCGCGATTGCCGAGGGCAATGCCGAGCTGACTGCGGTGTTGGAAGCCATCCGCGATGGCGTCTTCAGCCCGGACGAGCCCGGCCGCTTCCAGAGCATCTACGACCTGCTGGTGAACTGGGGCGACCACTACCTGCTGCTGGCCGACTACGCCGCTTACATCGCCGCGCAAGAGCAGGTGGACGTGGCCTACCAGAGCAAAGAGGCTTGGTCTGTTATGGCCCTGCGCAACGTGGCCGCCATGGGGCCGTTCTCCGCCGACCGCACGATCGGCGAATACGCTGACAAGATCTGGAAGAGCAAGCCGCTGGAGCTGGCTTCTTGATGAGTAATCAGAGGCAGATTTAAGTCAAATCTACCTCTAGCCCTTGTGGAATATGCGCAGGAAGCTATGAATTCAGGAGCGGTTTGATCCGGTCCCAGAACACGTAAGCGCCCAGTGCAGCGAGGTGTGCCCACACCGTCAGCCAATACATCGCCTGAAAACCGGGCTTGACGGTTTTGTGTCGAAACACCTGCTGTGCCAGTCGTGCAGCGGGCCAGCCACCGGCGAGTGCCAGCAAATGCAGAGTTTTTTCTTGAATGCGCCATTGGCGGGCCCGGGCAGCACGCTTGTCCAGCCAGTAAGCAAAAAAGGTGGCTACGTTCAGCGCAAGGGCAAGCCCCAAAACCAAGGGCGGCAGGCGGTGTTGGAAGATGCCCCAACCCAGCACTGCCGCCCAGAGAGCCGCCAGGGCGGCGGCAGTCAGCTGCTTCAACCCGCCAGCGCCACGTACACGTTTTGCACGTCGTCGTTTTCGTCGATGGCGGCCAGGAAGGCTTCCACTTCTTCCAGCGCTTCGGCGCTCAGGTTGGTGGGGTCGACAGGGTTTTTGGCTTTGTAGCCCAGCTTCATTGACAGCACGTTGAAGCCGAAGTTGGGCAGGGCGCGAGCGACCAGGTCTAGGTCGGCCGGGTCGGTGTAGAACACGGTGTTGCCTTCTTCATCACCGGCTTCAAAGTCTTGTGCACCGGCTTCGATAGCGGCCACTTCGGCATCGGAGTCGGCAGCGGTCGGGGCCGCTTCGATCATGCCCAGGTGGTTGAAATCCCAAGCCACCGAGCCACTGGTGCCCAGCTGGCCTTTGCGGAACAACACGCGCATTTCAGGGGCGGTGCGTTTCACGTTGTCGGTCAGGCACTCCACCATCACCGCTACCTGGTGCGGCGCAAAGCCTTCGTAGATAACGTGCTCGTAATTGATGACCTCGCCCGTCAGGCCGGCACCTTTTTTGATGGCACGCTCCAGCGTTTCTTTGGGCATGGAGACCTTGCGGGCCTGCTCGACCACCAAGCGCAGCTTGGCGTTGGCAGCGGGGTCCGCGCCGCCACGGGCGGCCACTGTAATTTCTTTCACCAGCTTGGTAAACAGCCGGCCCTTGGCATCGGCCACCAGGGCTTTGCCCTTTGCTTTCCATTGCGCGCCCATAGCGAGTCTTTCCTTGAGTTGTAAGGCGCGATTTTACTTGGGCACTTATGCCATCCTGATACCCGCGGTGATACGCTGCCTCACCATGACAAACAGCACCACGCTTACTCCCGATAATCGTACTGGCCGACATGCAGTTTGGCTCCTGGTGCTGCTGGCCGTGCCTACTGGCGTTGGCCTGTTGCTGGAAGCGCACATCACCGTCATGACCCAGTCCATGTTGTATGTGCTGGCCGTTGTGGTCGGCGCCTATGTGTTGCCAGCCGCTGCCTCCATCGCCTGCGCGGTGCTGGCGGTGGTGGGCTTGAATTTCTTTTTCGTGCCGCCGCGATGGACATTTGCTGTGGACAGCCAGGAACACTTGGTGGCGCTGGTCGTCATGATGGTGGTTGCACTGGTCATCAGTCAGCTCAGCCAGCGCCTGCGCCGCAACACGGCGCTCGCCCGTTTGCATGCCAAGCGTGCCGAACAGTTGCAAACCCTGGCCTCGCAGCTCGCGCTTTGCACTGACGCCGCTGCCGCAGCCCGCGCAGGCGCACAGCATGTAGCGCAGGCCTTTGACGGACCCACCGTGCTGGCTTTGCAATCTGAAGGGCAGCTGTCGGGAGTCGATGCCACTATCGAGATCACGCCCTCCATGCACGACGGTCTGCGTGCGGCCATGCGTGAAGCCGCAGCTCTGGGGCCCGGCACCGGCCGTTGGCCCGGCTTGAATGCCTGGTACCTGCCCTTGGGAAGCGGGCAGCAAATGCATGGGGCAGTCTGTGTGCAAAACATCGAGGCATCGGATGACGCAGGACGGGAGCATGCCCAAGCCCTGTGTGCTTTGATCGCCCAAGCCCTGGAGCGTTTGCGCTTGGGCAGCGAGATGGCCATGGCCGACGAGCGCAGCACCCGTCAGCAACTGCAAAACACCTTCCTGGCGGCCGTATCGCACGACTTGCGTACACCGCTCGCAGCCATGGTAGGCAATGCCAGTTCACTGCTCACCCAGCGCGACAAGATGACGACGGATGAGCAAGCCACCTTGCTGGACGGTATCGTGCTCTCGGCCACCCATTTGTCGCGCCTCACCGAAAACACCTTGCAGCTCGTGCAACTGGCCAACAGCGACCAGCCTCTGGCGCTGGATTGGGAATCGATGGAAGAGATTGCCGGTGCTTGTGTGGCGCGTCAGCGGCAGGCGGGTGGAGGAACACGCTTGCGCTTGCATTTGGCTGCGGGTCTCCCGCTGGTGCGGGTGAATGCCGTGTTGATAGCGCAGCTTCTGGACAACCTGTTGGATAACGCCCTGAAATACAGCGAAGACGCGGTGGACCTCAAAGTGCGCATGTGTAACGGCCACATGCAGATCCTGGTGCAGGACCGTGGCCCTGTGATTCCCAAAGAGTTGCAGACGCAAATCTTTGAACCTTATTCTCGCGGCGATCGGTCGGGAAAACAGGGCGCGGGCTTGGGTTTGGCGCTGTGCCGCGCTATTGCGCTGGCCCATGGCGGTCGCATCAGCCTGCGGGCCCGCCAGGCAGGCGGCAACAGCTTCCGGGTCTGTCTGCCCTTGTCGGCTGAGCCACCCTTGACACCCTCGGGAGACGCCCCATGAGCTTGCAAGTGCTGGTGGTGGAAGACGATCGCAGCATCCGCGAGATGATGCGCCACGCCTTGAGCCTGGAGGGTTTCACGGTGCGCACGGCGGTGTCGCTGAGCGAGGCCGGCTCCATGGTGGAGCACGCCACGCCTGACCTGATGTTGCTGGACTTGGGCCTGCCGGATGGCGATGGCGCGGCGCTGTTGCAGCGCGTCCGGCTGACGCACAACTTCCCGGTGCTGGTGGTATCAGCCCGACACCAGGAGGCGCAAAAAGTGCAGCTGCTGGATGCCGGGGCGGACGACTATCTGGTCAAACCCTTCAGCGTGGCAGAGCTGTTAGCCCGTATCCGCGTGGCGCTGCGCCATCGGGGCACCACCGTGGCCGCGGCGGTTACGCGCCACAACTTGGATGGGCTGGAGATCGATCTTGAAGCCCGCTCGGTGCACTTGGCAGGTGCGGAGCTGCACCTCACTCCCACCGAATTCAATCTCCTGGCCCGCCTGGTGCGCAGTGCGGGCAAAGTGGTGACCCACCGGCAACTGCTGCTGGATGTGTGGGGCGCTGAATTTGTGGACCACACCCACTACCTGCGGCTGTATATGGGTCAGTTGCGCGCCAAGCTGGAGCGCAACCCCGCTGAGCCCCGCCACCTGCTGACCGAAGTGGGCGTGGGCTACCGGCTGGCCACGGTGTAGCTCTCGCACTCGTTCCTTATGCGATCCTGATGCATTCAGGCGCACAGTGAGAGTCCTCACAACTCTCAAAGAATGTATGCGGAATGCAGAACATCATGGCGGCACTGCCGCGCTGACACTGGGCGCACTGGGTGTGGTGTACGGCGACATAGGCACCAGCCCGCTCTACACCGTCAAGGAAATCTTCGGACCCGCCACGGGCATCCCGCTGGATGCACAGCACCTCATAGGCGCGGTGTCGGTGGTGTTCTGGGGCCTCATGCTGGTGGTCTCTCTCAAGTACGTGCTACTCATACTGCGTGCGGACAACAACGGGGAGGGCGGCATCATGGCGCTCACCGCCCTGGCGGCCAAAGCGGCCGGTACCACGCCGCGCCGTCGCATCACGCTGCTGCTCATCGGGGTCATGGGGGCAGCCCTTTTCTATGGTGACAGTGTGCTGACGCCCGCCGTGTCGGTGTTGAGTGCGGTGGAGGGCTTGGAGGTGATTACCCCTGCGTTCAAGCCTTATGTGCTGCCTATTTGCACCGGTGTGTTGATCGCGCTGTTCGCATTCCAGCGATTCGGCACCTCGGCAGTAGGCAAATTTTTCGGACCGGTGATCGTGGTGTGGTTCGGCGTGTTGGCAGCGACGGGGGTGGCCCAGATTGCGCGGGAGCCAGCCATACTTGCGGCACTGAATCCTCTAAACGCAATCTCGTTTCTCGCGGCACAGGGTTGGCACCTCTTTGTGGCTCTGGGCGCCATTGTTCTTGCCTTCACCGGCGCCGAGGCGCTGTACGCCGATATGGGGCATTTCGGCAAGCGTCCTATCCAATGGGCGTGGACCGGCCTCGTGCTGCCGGCGCTGGCCATCCATTACATGGGCCAGGGCGCTTTGTTGATGCGTGACCCTTCGGCCCTGGAAAGTCCGTTTTTCCGCATGTTTCCTGAAGCCTGGCTGATTCCTGCCGTGGTTCTGGCGACGCTCGCAACGGTGATTGCTTCGCAAGCCGTGATTTCCGGTTGCTATTCCATGACCCGCCAGGCCATGCAGCTGGGGCTCTTGCCACGGATGCAGGTTATCAACACGTCTGCCAAAGAGGCTGGCCAGATCTACATGCCCGGGGTGAACTGGTTGCTGCTGGTGGCCGTATTGCTGGCAGTGTTCGGGTTCGGCAGCTCGTCGGCCATGGCCGCTGCTTATGGCATCGCAGTCACTGTGACCATGTTGATTACGACGGTGCTGACTTTCTTTGTGGTGCGTCAGGGCTGGCGTCTGCCCTTGCCGCTGGCGATCGCATCGACTGCCTTTTTCATCATCGTGGATGGCATGCTGGTGGTGGCTTGTTCGCTCAAGTTCTTTCAGGGCGGTTGGTTTCCCTTGGCCATGGGCGCGGCCATCTTCATGGTGATGGCCACATGGCGTCGCGGACGCGAACTCTTGCTGAGTTCCTTGCGCCAGGACGATCCTGAACTCTTGCCTTTTGTGCAGTCGCTAAGCCGTGACAGCATGCATCTGGTGCCCCGCACCGCCGTGTATGCCGTGGCCAACCCGGACACGGTGCCTCAAGCCTTGATGCACAACCTCAAGCACAACCAGGTGCTGCATGAGCGCAACATCATCCTGACGGTGGTCTTCCATGACGTGCCCTGGATTCCATTTGAAGAGCGCGTCAAGGTGCAGCCGCTGGTCAGTGGCTTCTGGCGGGTCGAAGTGCACTACGGTTTCAAAAACAACCCGGACATCCCGCAAGCGCTCGAGCTGTGCAAGGCGCATGGCATTGCCATCAACCTGTTTGAAACTTCGTACTTCTTGAGCCGGGAAATTGTGGTACCTACCAAGGGGCACGGCATGGCCTTGTGGCGCGAGCGCATGTTTGCCCTGATGTCACGCAATGCCGGCAATGCAGCGGACTTCTTCCGCCTGCCCGACAACTGCGTGGTGGAGCTCGGAACCCGGGTGCAGATCTAAGGGCAGGGGTTAGGGGCGGGCGGTGGGGCCTTGCAGCGCAGGCTTGGTGGCGCTGCGCCACTGTGCAAAGCGCTGCTCCACCTGGGTGTGAAACAGGTAGCTCACACCCAAGGCCACAAACCAGCTGCCGGCGATGAAGAAGAGGGCGGCGTCGCCATCTTCCCAACCCAGCTCGGCCCACGCAGCATTGGCCAGCAAGAGCACCGCGTAGTGCACCAGAAACAGCGCATACGAGGTGCGGCTCATCAGGTCCACCGCATAGTCCAGGGTGCGGGGCAGGCGCAGCTGCCAGCTACCGAAGCTGGCCAACACGGCAGACACGCTGATGGCCAGAGCCATGCGCTCGCGAAAGTTCACCGCCAGCGAGGTCAAGCCCGCGCTCAGCGCCACGGCATACAAGGTGATGGCCAGTACACCGTGGCGGGCCCGCAGGCCAGCCCACCAGGCCAGCGCACCCAGGCCGTAGGCGCCGAAAAAGTAGAGTGCCCACACATCCCAGCTGGCATCGGTGTTGAACCAGGTGATGGAGGCGATGCACAGCACAGCGACCAGACCCATGCTCAACCAGCGCTTGCCGCGGCTGACCCAGATCAGCAGGGCAAGTGCTGCGTAGAGCTGGAAGTCAATCGCCACGTACCACACGCCGGCGGAGAGGGACTCCACATCCAGCACGCTATGCAGCAGGCTGGCATGGGCCAGAAACTGGGGAATCGTGGGGGCGGCGGGCACCACGTCCGTTTCTAAAAAAGGGCGCGCTACGGCGGCACACAGCACTGTGAGCACCAGGGCAACTACAAAAGGGAAGGCCAGCCGCACATAGCGCTGCCACAAGCCGCTCAACAAAGCGCCAGCGGGGCGGCGGGTGAGGGCAAAGTTTTTGGCAGCGAGGTAACCGGCAACCACCAAAAACACCTGCACGGCGATACGGGCGTTGTCATAAAGCCAGGCCATGACATCGGGCAGGGCGTCCGACGCGGCTTCAGACAAAGGTCCGTAAGCAGAGAAGTGGTGCAGCACGATGCACTGGGCTGCAACGACTTTGAGGATATCGATCAGGCGGAACGCAGGGCGTGCGGGCAGGCGGGCAACGGTCATCACATCAAGCAAAAAAGGCCCCGCCGGCCTTTTTATGCCAGCGTGAACAAGGGTATGTCTTTGGAGGTGGCAAGCGCATCAAGCTGCTTGCGGGTTTTGCCGGCCACAAAGGTGGCGATGGCGGCGTGCGTTGCGGGGGTCAACATCGCGCGAGGGTCTGATTGTCGCAGACCTGCAGCCTCTGCCAGCGCCCGGGCAAAGTGCGGCTCCAGCGCGGCCAGCGCCACCCGCCCGTCTTTGCAGGGGTAGACGCGGTAACCCGCATGGCTGCCCCCCACGGCAGAGCCGGGCAGGGTGAGGCCCCAGGCGCGGGGCAGCGCCAGGTAGCCGGCCGCCTCGGACAGGGCGACTTCCAGGTACACGCCTTTGCCTTTTTGCTGCTGGTGCATGCGGGTTTGCAGCACGGCTTCGCTGGCCATGAGCGAGCCACCCATGTCGGCGTACAGGGTGGGCGGCAAGTCCAGCCCGGTGACGAGGTCGTTTTCAGCCAGGTAGGTGAGGTCGTGGCCGGGCTCTTCGGCCCGCACGCCCGGCGCGCCGACGATGGCGACCATGGAGAGCTGCGGATGCTGTTTGCGCAGCGTCTTCCACTCCAGCCCCAGTTTGTGCAGGGCGCTGGGCCGGAAGGAGGTGAGCAACACATCGGCTTTGGCCAGCTCCTTGTGCAGGGCTTGCTGGCCCTTGGCGGTTTTGAGGTCGGCGGCCAGCACGCGCATGCCGCGGTGCATCTCGTCATAGGCCTTGCGGTTGTACAGGCCCATGGGGTCGCCCGAAGCACCGGCGGGTGCGCCGGCAGGGGCAGGGGGCTCCAGCTTGACGCAGGTGGCACCCATGTCGCGGCAGCGCATCAGCGCAGCAGGCCCCGGCAGGTTGAGCGCCAGGCTCAGGATGCGGGTGCCCTTGAGCGGGCGGATGGCTTTGGGGGCAGCGGCGGTGGCAATGGATTTGGACATGGTTTTGCTATCAAAAAAGAAGCTACTCGCGCACATTCTGCCTGCGCTAGAGGCTTATTTGTTATGCAAGTGTCGCCAACTGGACGGCCCAGGCCTTGAGCCACTCCACGGCATCGTCCTCGGGCTGCACGGTTTCCATGGCGTCGAGCACGCAGATATCGCCGATGCGGCGCGCACCCAAGTCTTGCAGCTTGGCGTCGAACTGCTTGCCGCCGCCCAGAAAGCTATCGCCATAGCTGCTGTCACCCAAAGCGACCAAGCCATAGCGCACATGGCCGAGGTATTTGGCTTCGGCATCCAGGCTGTGAAGCAGGCCGGCTGCGTTGGGCGGCACATCGCCCACTCCGGTGGTGGAGGTGCAGATGATGAACGCACCGGGGGTATCCAGCGCGGTGATGGTGAACCCGTCCATGGGCAGGACATCGATGGTGGCGCCGATGTCGTCTGCGCAGAATTGCAAGGCTTGGGCGACGCTGCTGGCGTTGCCGTTGACGGTGCCGACAAGAATAGTGATTTGCATAAGGAAGTTGGGGGCGTGAATGGCGCTTGGCGGGGATGATAGGGGCAATAATGGCGGCCTCTCCCGGCAACGGGATTCCCGTCTTTTGCAGGTGCCCCGTGACCCAAGCCCCCCATCCCCAACTCGGATTTGCATTTCTGGCCGAGTTGCCCACCCTCGACTTGGAGCCCCCCAAGCGCGCCAACCGTAGCGCCAAGGCGCCCAAAGCCGCGAAATCTGCCGTGGCAGCTCCATCTGCCCCCGCCCCCATGGATGCAGAAGCCATGGCCCGCGCGCTGGAGGCCCACCCTGACTACAAGGTGCAACGCAGGCTCCAGCCTTGCCTGGATTGGCCCGGCACGGCGCAGGGTGGGGTCACGACCATTCTGGTGCTGGATACCGAAACCACCGGCCTGGACCAGGCCAAAGAAAAAATCATTGAACTCGCACTCTTGCGGGTGGATGTGGACAACGCCACCGGTCTGCCGGTAGGGCCGGTGCAGGTGTACGACGGCCTGGAAGACCCCGGCAAGCCCATTCCTCCTGAGGTGGTGGCTATTACCGGCATTCGGGATGCCGATGTACAGGGCCAGGCCTTGGACGAGGCGCGGGTGGCAGAGCTGATGCAGGGTGTGGACGTTGTGATTGCCCACAACGCCGGGTTTGACCGCCCGTTTGTGGAGGGGCGTTTGCCCGCGTTTGCGCAACTGCCATGGGCCTGCTCGTTTGCGGATCTGGACTGGAAAGCCATGGGCCGCAGCTCTGCCAAGCTGGAGAGCCTAGCGCAAGAGCTGGGCGTGTTTTACGACGCCCACCGCGCCGAAATGGATTGCCACGCGCTGCTGGCCGTGCTCGCTGCCCCCTTGCCGCAGGCGGTGGCTGGCACGTCGGCCACCGGCCTGGGCCGGGTGCTTCATGCAGCCCGTAACCCCAGCTACCGCGTGAGCGCGACGAATGCGCCATTTGAGGCCAAAGACCTGCTCAAAGCCCGTGGCTACCGTTGGAATGCCGACCAGCGTGTCTGGGCGACCCGTTTGAATGACGATGCGGCTTTGCATTCCGAGTTCGACTGGCTGCGCCAGCAGGTCTACAACGGCCGCCATGCGGCGGTGCAGGTCGAGAAGCTGGATGCGCTGACCAAGTACTCCAGTCGCAGCGGGCAGACCTCGCACCAGCAGCTGTAAACCGGCGATTGCAAGGAACATTCCAATGCCTTACAAACTGCTCAGTGTGCAAACCGGTGTCGCCCGCAAGGCGCAGATTCAGGGGCGCAGCATTCTCACGGCCATCTACAAAACGCCGGTGACCAGCCCTGTGCCGGTGATGCCGCTGGGTTTGGCGGGTGATGAGCAGGCGGATTTGTCGGTCCACGGGGGCTTGGACAAGGCGGTGTATGCCTACCCGTCCGAGCATTACCCCTTCTGGCAAGACGCGCGGGAACAGGCGGGGGTTGCCGGTGTGGATGATCAACTCCCCTTCGGGTCCATGGGGGAAAACCTGACACTGGCCGGCCTGCTGGAGCACGATGTGTGGGTGGGCGATGTGCTGCGCTTTGCGCACTGCGCTCTGCGGGTGGTGCAGCCCCGGGAGCCCTGCTACAAATTCAACGCCGCCATGGGCTTCAACACCGCAGTCAAAGCCATGGCGCTGAGTGGGCGTTGTGGTTTTTATCTGGCGGTGGACGCGCCCGGAAGCATTGCGGCCGGCGAGTCATTCACCTTGGAGCCCGGGCCACGCCAAATGGGTATTCCGGAGCTGTTCAAAGCCAAGCTGTTCAAGCACCTGCGCTGAGGTGCTTTGGCTTCACACCTCTGGGGTGGGCTTCAACCGCGTGACAGGGTGGTGCTGATGGCGTCTGCCAGTTCGTTCGGCTCGAACTTGGCCACGTAGGCATCCGCGCCCACGCTGCTGGCGTGGCCTTCGCTGGCACTGCCGGTGAGCGAGGAGTAGACGATCACTGGTATGCCGGCAAAGCGGTTGTCGTTTTTGATGCTGCGGGTGAGGGTGAAGCCGTCCATCTCCGGCATTTCCAGGTCGGTAAGCACCAAGGCGACTTTGTCTTTGGCCCGCTTGCCATGGTTGACGGCATCGTTGTGGATGTGGACCAGCCGTTCCCAGGCTTCTTTGCCGTTTTTGACGGCCACATACGACACGCCCATGGTTTTGAGGCTTTCCTCAACCAGCATGCGGGCGATGGCCGAATCGTCCGCAAACAAAATGGTGGAGCCTTCCGGCAGCTTGATCTTCTGGATATTGCCGCTGCCAGCGTCCAAGGGAGTGTTGGGAAACACATTGCGGATGATTTGCTCCACATCCAGTACCTGGGCCAGGCGGGAGTCGGCTGCATCCCCATCGATACGGGCTACGCCCGAGAGCAGGCCCGAGCTGTTGTTGTCGGCGGCGAGCAGGTGCTTCCAGTCCATCTGGATGATTTCCACCACCTCGTCCACCAGAAAAGCCTGGGTGGTGCGTGCAAATTCAGTCACCAGCACGATTTTGGAATTGGTTTTGGGCACGCAGCCCGCGAGCGCCGGCAGGTTGATGACCGGAATCAACTGCCCCCGCACATTGGCCAGCCCCATGGCATGTTGCGGCGCGTTGACGATGCTGGTGATCTCCGGGGCCACCACGATTTCGCGCACCTTGAACACATTGATGCCGAACAACTCGCTGCGTTCGCTACCGGTGGAGTCACCCAAGCGGAACAGCAGGAGCTGAAATTTGCTGTCGGCAGCGTGGGCGGCGTTGGACGCTGGTTTGGTGGTGAGTGGGGTGCTCATGGGCGGGCCTTTGCGTGCGGATGAATGTCCCCTTCACTTTACCCTTTTCCGTGGCTTGCGCTTTGGGCAAAAGACAAGGTTTTTGCCGCCTCACTCAGGTACTGCCGCACATGGGCCATGTCCGGGCCGATATGGCGGTCTATGCGCCGTATGTAGGGGCAGGTGAGGGTAGCCAGGGCGGTATTGTCCGGCCCGAGGATGGGGAATGAGATATCCACCACGCCGAACGACTGGGCACTGTCGCGTTCCAGGTAGCCCTGCTGGCGTATGTCTGCCAAAGTGCTGGCCAGTTGGGCCTCGGAGATGGGCACTTCGCCGTCCAGCGGGGTGTGCTCTGCCAGCATGCGTTGGTAGCTGCCGGTATCGGCATAGGCCAGTAGCAGGTGGCCGGAGGCCGTGTCCAGCAAGCCTACGCGCGCACCGCGTGGCACCGAAAAGCTCCAGCCGCTAGGGCTGCTGATTTGTGCGCTGATGAGCACATTGCCCCGGTCGTACACGCCCATGTGGCAGCTTTGCTCGGCCTTGCGGGTGAACTCGTCCATCACCGGCAAGGCCTGGTTGATTAAGCGGCTCAGGGGCGGATGCATATTGGCCAGCGCAAACAGCTTGAGGCTGAGCGCATAGCGGTCCCCGGAGGGGTTGCGCATGACGTACTGGCGGGCCACCAAGCGCTCCAGCATGCGGTAAATCTCGCTCGCGCTGCGGTCCATCTCTTTCACGATCTCGGCGCGCGTCAGCCCATGCGGTTGGCTGGCCAGCAGCTCCAGGATGTCCAGGCCCTTGTCCAGTGCCGGGGCGCGGTACCGGTCTTCCGGCGGCAGGGCGGACTCGTCGAGGTCTTCTGTTTTGGGGCGGCGGCCGCGAGGTTTGGGTTCTTTGTCTTGCATGTTGGAGGAGTGTGTGTGACTTTTTATAGCAGAGCGCCCGGGGTGCAGTGAATAAACCCATGGCTAGGGAAACTACTGAGCGCAGGCAGGGGATGACACGGTACCATTTGCTTCATCGGTGAATTATTTATTTATATTTGAATTTAAGCAACGGAGCGCACACCATGAGCGATAGCAGGTTGGCAGGAAAAACAGTGTTGATCACTGCTGCGGCACAAGGCATTGGCCGGGCCAGTGCGCTGGCCTGCGCCCGTGCCGGAGCCCAGGTGATCGCCACCGACATTCATGCCGGCTTTCTGGATACCTTGGCGGCGGAGCATGCGTCCATCCGAACTGCGGTGCTCGATGTCCGCAGTAACGAGGCGGTTGCAGCGCTGGCCTCCAGCATGCCTGCATTGGATGCCTTGTTCAACTGTGCGGGTATGGTGGCCAATGGCTCGGTGCTGGAGTGCTCGGAGGCGGATTGGGATTTGAGCTTTGACCTAAACGTCAAAAGCATGTTCCGCATGACGCGTGCGTTTCTGCCCGGCATGCTGGCCAAGGCGGCTGCAGAGCAGGGCAGTGTGTCCATCATCAATATGGCGTCCATGGCGTCGAGCATCAAAGGCTTCGCCAACCGCTGCGCTTACGGCGCCACCAAGGCGGCAGTCATCGGGCTCACCAAATCGTTGGCCGCAGACTACGTGAAGGCCGGTTTGCGTGCCAACGCCCTGTGCCCCGGCACGGTGGATACGCCCTCTTTGCGTGGGCGCATTGCGTCGGCGGCCGACCCGGTGCAGGCTGAGAAAGACTTTATTGCCCGCCAGCCCATGGGTCGCTTGGCCCTGGTGGACGACATTGCGCCGATGGTGGTCTACTTGGCCAGTGACGAGTCCCGCTTCATGACCGGGCAGACCTTGTTGGTGGACGGTGGCGTCACGATTTGACACGGTACATGCCATGACCCAGCTCCCAGCCTCTGTGGCACCACTGATTGAGGTGCGCAATCTCAGCAAGTCCTTCCCCGGGGTGAGGGCGCTGGACAATGTGCGTTTCGACCTGTGCGCAGGTGAAGTCCATGCGCTGATGGGAGAAAACGGCGCGGGCAAATCGACCCTGATGAAAATTCTGGCGGGCGTGTACCGCATGGATGGGGGCGAGGTGCGGGTGGAAGGCAAGGCGGTGGACATCCAGAGCCCCGCCCATGCGCAGGCCCTGGCAATCGGCATCATCCACCAGGAGCTGCACCTGATGCCGCACCTGACGGCAGCGCAAAATATTTTTCTGGGCCGCGAGCCTCGCAAGGCAGGCGCTTGGCTGCTGGACGAAGTGCGCCTCAATGAGGATGCCCGTGCCTTGTTTGCCCGATTGAATTTGCACATGGAGCCCACCACGCGCATTGCCGATCTCACTGTGGCCAAGCAACAGATGGTGGAGATCGCCAAAGCCCTGTCGTTCAAGTCGCGTGTGCTGATCATGGATGAGCCCACAGCCGCCTTGAACAATGCCGAGATTGAGGAGCTGTTCCGCATCATCCGTCAGCTCAAGAGTGAAGGGGTGGGCATTGTCTACATCTCGCACAAGATGGATGAGATTCAGCGCATCGCCGACCGGATCACGGTCATGCGGGATGGCAGCTACATCGACACCGTGCCCGCACACACGCCCATGACCCAAGTGATTGCCATGATGGTGGGGCGCCATTTGGAGCAAGCGGACAAAGCCATTCCGGACACGTCGGCCAACGAGGTGTTGCTGGATGTGCGCGGCTTGAACCGTGGTCGCGCCATACGCGATGTGAGCTTTCAGGTGCGCCGCGGAGAAATTTTGGGCTTTGCCGGTTTGATGGGCGCGGGCCGCACCGAGGTCGCGCGGGCTGTGTTTGGTGCAGATCCCGTGGACTCCGGCGAAGTCCGGGTGGTGGGTGTGCCGGTGCGTCTCCGCTCGCCGCAGGATGCGGTGAACGCCGGCATCGGCTATCTGTCTGAAGACCGCAAGCACTTTGGCTTGGCAACCGGCATGGATGTAGCAGCCAATATCACCTTGCCCAGCCTGTCGCGCTGGCTCCAGTGGGGACTATTTTTGAACAAGACTGCCATTGCCCAAGTGTCCCGGGACATGGTGGAGAAACTGCGGATCAAGACTCCTTCCATCCACCAGATGTCCAAACTGTTGTCGGGTGGCAACCAGCAGAAGGTGGTGATCGCCAAGTGGTTGGTGCAGGACTGTGAAGTGCTGATTTTTGACGAGCCGACCCGCGGTATCGACGTAGGCGCCAAGAGCGAAATCTATAAGCTGCTCAACGACTTGGCAGCCCAGGGGCGGGCGATTGTGGTGATCTCCAGCGAATTGCCTGAGGTGTTGCTCTTGAGTCACCGCATTCTGGTGATGTGCGAGGGGCGGATTACCGGCGAGGTGCGCGGTGACGAGGCTACCCAGGAAAGCCTGATGGAGCTGGCCACCCGCCGCGAGGTTGCGGCGGTGGAGTGAGCACATAACGAATTGCGAATTGAACAGGACTAGCCCATGAGTACACACAAAGAATCTGCACGCCCCGGCCTTTTGGGGGGTGGACAAGCCAAACAAAAGCTCTTGGCGTTTGCGAGTTTGATTGCCTTGATCGCGGTGTTCACGGTGCTCAAGCCGGACGCGTTCATGAACCGGGACAACATCATCGGCATTTTGCAGTCGACGACGGTGATCGGTGTGCTGGCGATTGCCAGTACCTTCATCATCATCACCTCGGGGATTGACCTGTCGGTGGGCGTACTCATGACTTTTTGTGCGGTGATGGCCGGCGTCTTCATGGTCAATTTAGGCATCCCCATGCCCCTAGGGATTGTGCTGGCCATCGGTATGGGGTGTGTGTGCGGAGCGTTGTCCGGCTTGGCCATCACCAAGTTAAAAGTGCCCCCATTCATTGCCACGCTGGGCATGATGATGTTGCTCAAAGGGGCGTCTCTCATCATTACCAATACCCGTCCCATTTATTTCAGCGATGTGGAGGGGTTTGACCAGATCGCCCTGGGCTCGATCATCGGGGACCTGATTCCGGCATTACCGATTCCCAATGGAGTGTTGATCATGTTTCTGGTCGCCGTGGTGTGTGCGGTGGTGCTCAACAAAACCGCACTGGGGCGCTACACCTTTGCGCTGGGCAGCAACGAAGAGGCGGTGCGCCTCTCGGGGGTGAATGTGGACCGCTGGAAGGTCATCATTTACACCTTTGCCGGCGGCATCTGTGGCATTTCGGGCTTGCTCATCGCGTCCCGTCTGAATTCCGCCCAACCTGCACTCGGGCAAGGTTATGAACTGGATGCGATTGCCGCAGTGGTGATTGGCGGCACCTCGCTCAGCGGGGGCGTGGGCACGATTCTGGGTACCATCATCGGCGCCTTCATCATGAGTGTTCTTATCAATGGTCTGCGCATCATGTCGGTTGCCCAGGAGTGGCAGATGGTGCTGACAGGTCTCATCATCATTCTCGCGGTCTACACCGACAACCTGCGCCGCAACAAAAAATAAGGAGACCAGGCCGCCGCATACGCCACCTTCACTTTGAGCTTTTCGTGATTCCTTTGAGAGCAACAAACCTATCCATCAGGAGACAAACCATGAATGCAAAACGTCAATTGCTGGCACTGACTGCCGGCCTCGCACTGGCTGGCTTTTCCAGCTTCGCTACCGCCCAGGAAATCTATATTCCCCTGATTTCCAAAGGCTTCCAGCACCAGTTTTGGCAAGCCGTAAAACAAGGTGCAGACCAGGCTGCCAAGGACTACAAGGTCAAGGTGACTTTTGAAGGTCCCGAAACCGAACAGCAAGTGGACAAACAGATCGACATGCTGTCTGCCGCATTGGCCAAGAAGCCTGCTGCGATTGGCTTTGCCGCGCTCGATAGCAAGGCTGCCATCCCTTTGCTCAAAAAAGCCCAGGCCGCCAAGATTCCCGTGATTGCGTTTGACTCCGGTGTGGACAGTGACATTGTGTTGACTACTGCGCAGACCGACAGCAAAGCGGCAGCTGCGTTGGCCGCCGACAAGATGGCCGAAAAAATTGGTGGTGAGGGTGAAGTGGCCGTCATCGGGCACGACCAGACCAGCACTACCGGCACTGGCCGCCGCGACGGCTTCGTGGACCAGATCAAGGCCAAGTACCCCAAAATCAAGGTGGTGGACATCCAGTACGGTGGCGGTGACCACCTGAAGTCGGCTGAAATTGCCAAGACACTGACACAGGCCTACCCCAAGCTCAAAGGCATCTTCGGCACTAACGAAGGTTCTGCCATCGGCGCCGGCAAGGGCTTGAAAGAAGCCAAGAAGAGTGGTGTGGTCATCATCGGCTTTGACTCCGGCAAGGCGCAGAAGGACATGATCAACGACGGCACGATTGCCGGCGCTATCACCCAAAACCCTGTGGGCATTGGCTACAAGACGGTGGAAGCGGCTGTGAAGGCTTTGAAGGGTGAGAAGTTGCCCAAAATCATCGACACCGGTTTTTACTATTACGACAAGACCAACATGAAGGACGCCAAGATTGCGGCAGTTCTTTATGACTGATTGAAAGCACCCCCCCGAGCGGCTGCGCCGCTCCCCCCTCTCTCGCCTGCGGCGGGAGGGGGGTGCACCCGGCGGCCTGGCAGAGCCAGTTCCACGGGTGCTCTGGATTGAAGAGAGGCGGGTACAGCTGCCTGATTTTGTTGATTGAAAAGGAAAGACTGTGAAACTTTTACGCTACGGATTGCCAGGCCAGGAAAAGCCCGGTGTATTGGATGGTCAGGGCCGCGTGCGCGACCTTTCCGGCGTGATCCCCGATGTAGCCGGCGCCGCACTGCTGCCCGAAAGCCTGGCGCGTCTGCGTGGCGTGAACATCGACAGCCTGCCTCTGGTGGCGGGTATTCCTCAAAAAGATTTGCGCCTGGGTGCCTGTGTAGGCAACGTGGGCAAGTTCATCTGCATCGGTTTGAACTACTCCGACCATGCGGCTGAGAGCGGCATGCAGGTGCCACCGGAGCCGGTAGTGTTCAACAAATGGACCAGCGCCATCGTCGGGCCGGATGATGCGGTGGAGATTCCCCGAGGCTCGGTTAAAACCGACTGGGAAGTGGAGCTCGGTGTGGTCATCGGCAAAGGTGGTCGCTACATCGAGGAGGCGGATGCGCTGTCCCATGTGGCCGGCTATTGCGTGGTGAATGATGTCTCCGAGCGCGAATACCAACTCGACCGCAGTGGTACCTGGGACAAGGGCAAGGGCTGCGATACCTTTGGCCCCACTGGCCCTTGGCTAGTGACTGCCGATGAGGTGCCTGATCCCCAAGCGCTCAAGATGTGGCTGGACGTAGACGGTAAGCGCTATCAAAACGGAAGCACCTCGACCATGGTGTACGGCGTCCAATTTTTGATTTCTTACTTGAGCCGCTTCATGAGCTTGCAGCCGGGGGACGTGATCTCCACCGGCACGCCGCCTGGCGTCGGCATGGGCCAAAAGCCTCCGGTTTACCTGCGCGCCGGGCAAACCATTCACCTGGGCATTGAGGGCCTGGGCACCCAAACACAGACAACCAAACAGGCCTGATATGACCCAAGTCACTGGCATGCGCGTCGTAGACGTGCGCTTTCCTACGTCCCAACATTTGGACGGTTCGGATGCGATGAACCCCGATCCGGACTACTCCGCCGCCTATGTCATCCTGGAAACTGACCGTCCGGGTGTTGAGGGCCACGGCTTGACCTTCACCATCGGGCGCGGCAACGAAATTTGCTGCGCCGCGATTGAGGCCATGCGCCATTTGGTGGTTGGGCTGGACATGGACTGGGTAGCCGCCGACATGGGGCGCTTCTGGCGCTTCATCACCTCGGACAGCCAGCTGCGCTGGATCGGCCCGGACAAGGGTGCCATTCATTTGGCAACCGGTGCCGTGGTCAACGCGGTGTGGGACTTGTGGGCCAAGCTCGAAGGCGTGCCGGTGTGGGAGTTGGTGGCCCGCATGAGCCCGGAAGAGTTGGTGAAGCTGATTGATTTCCGCTACATCACCGACTGCATCACGCCCGAGGAGGCGTTGGCCTTGTTGCGTGAGCGCGCGGCGGGCAAAACAGAGCGCATGGAAACCTTGCGCCGCGAGGGCTACCCCTGTTACACCACGTCGGCTGGCTGGCTGGGCTATGACGACGACAAGTTGCGCCGCTTGTGCAAAGAGGCCACCGATGCGGGCTTCAACCACATCAAGCTCAAGGTGGGACGCGACAAAGCGGACGATATCCGCCGCCTGCGCATTGCCCGCGAGGTGCTGGGGCCGGAGCGGCATTTGATGATTGATGCCAACCAGGTGTGGGAGGTAAATCAGGCGGTGGAATGGGTGCGCGAGCTGGCCTTTGCCAAGCCGTGGTTCATTGAGGAGCCCACCAGCCCGGACGACATTGAGGGTCATCGTGTGATCCGCGAGGGCGTGCACCCCGTGAAGGTGGCCACCGGCGAGATGTGCCAGAACCGCATCATCTTCAAGCAGCTCATCATGCGCGGGGCCATTGATGTGGTGCAAATTGATTCCTGTCGCTTGGGCGGGGTGAATGAAATTTTGGCCGTGATGCTGATGGCTGCCAAGTATCACTTGCCCGTGTGCCCGCACGCGGGTGGTGTGGGTCTGTGCGAGTATGTGCAGCACCTCTCCATGATCGATTACCTGTGCATTGCCGGTACCCGTGAGGGGCGTGTGATCGAGTTTGTGGACCATTTGCATGAGCACTTCAAGGAGCCATGCGTGATTGAAAATGCAGCCTATATGCCACCCAAGGCACCGGGATTCTCGATTGAGATGAAGCCAGAATCCATCGCGCAGTACACCTTCAAACCCAAGGCCCTGGCCGCATGAAGATCGACACCCACCAGCACTACTGGCGCTACCGGGCCGACGAGTTTCCCTGGATCAGTGACGCCATGCCGGAGTTGCAAAAGGACTGCATGCCGGTTGATTGCGAGAACGCCATGCGCGCTGCCGGTGTCGATGGTGTGGTGGCGGTGCAGGCGCGCACGCAGGTGGAGGAAACAGACTTTTTATTGAAGGTCGCGGACAAGTACCCCGAAGTGCTGGGTGTGGTGGGGTGGGCTGATTTGGCGGCGCCTGATCTGGCGCAGCAGCTGGAGCGCTGGGGCTCTCACCCGGCAATGCGAGGGATTCGCCACATCCTCCAGGACGAGCCGGATGTCACGGCCTGGCTCACCAATCCGCATAACTCGGCGGGTTTGCGCGCCGTGCAAAAAGCGGGTTTGGTGTATGACGTGCTCGTGTTCGATCACCAGTTGCCCGGAGTCGCCTCTTTTTGCGCGCAGCATGATGCGCATTGGCTGGTGTTGGATCATTTGGGCAAGCCTTGTATCCGAGACTGGCTGGCCAATCCGGAGGTCCCATCCCGATGGTTGAGCAGCATCCGAAGTCTTGCGACCTTGCCGCATGTGGTGTGCAAATTGTCCGGCTTGGTCACAGAGACGGATTGGGCGCACTCTGGTGGCCTGGGGCCCGTGGACAGCAAAGTGATCTGGACATGCTTTGACCATGCACTGGAGGCATTTGGCCCCAACCGATTGATGTTCGGCTCAGACTGGCCGGTGTGCCAACTGGCGGCGCCGTATGACGTGGTGCATGGATTGGTGCAGAAGTGGGCCAAAACCCGCCTCACCATGCCCGAGCAAGAGGCGTTTTGGTCCGGCAATGCCATACGCTGCTACGGCTTGCAGGTGCCTTCCGATACCTGAACGACTGAGTTGCTGAGCTACGCACTGAATTACCGATACGCAGAAAGATGGATCCATGGACTTGCACCTGAAAAACAAAGTGTTCATCGTGACCGGAGGCGGCAGTGGCATAGGCGCAGCCATTTCATTGACGCTGGCGCAGGAGGGCGCGATTCCGGTGGTGTTCGGCAAGAGCCCCCTGACGCCTGCGTTTGAATCGCAATTGAAAGCTACGGGGAGCGACTATGGATTTGTCCAGCTGGAGCTTTCGGACGACGCTGCGTGTGCGCAGGCGGTGGACCAGGTGCTCGCACGTTACGGGCAGCTCGATGGTCTGGTGAACAACGCCGGTATCAACGACAGCGTGGGCTTGGATGCCGGGCGTACCGAGTTTGTGGCTTCGCTGGAGCGCAACCTGATCCACTATTACGTCATGGCTCACTACTGTGTGCCGCATTTGAAAGCGAGCCGTGGCTCTATCGTGAACGTGTCCTCCAAGACGGCGCTGACGGGGCAGGGTAACACCAGTGGCTATTGCGCATCCAAAGGCGCACAGCTGTCGCTCACCCGGGAATGGGCGGCGGCCTTGCTGAATGACGGCGTCCGTGTGAATGCCCTGATTCCGGCGGAGGTGATGACGCCCCTCTATGAGCGCTGGATCAGCAGCTTTGACAACCCGGCTGAAAAGCTCGCGGCCATCACGGCCAAAATTCCCCTGGGACACCGGATGACCACCGCAGACGAAATGGCGCGCATGTGTGTATTTCTGTTGTCGGATGCTTCATCGCACACCACAGGCCAGTGGGTGTTTGTGGACGGTGGCTATACCCATTTGGACCGGGCGCTGTCATGAGCCGGCCCATCACACGTTATGCCTTGGCATTGGACCTCGTGGACGACGAGACCAAAATCGCGGCGTACGAAAGAGCCCATGAATCCATCTGGCCTGAAGTGCGGGAGCACCTGTTTGCACAGGGCGTACTGACGATGGAAATCTACCGCTTGGGTATCCGTATGTTCATGGTCATGGACGTAGACTCTGAGGTGTATTCCGAAGAAGCCATGGCCCGCGCATCGTTGGAGAACGAGGCCATCGTGCGCTGGGAAACCTTGATGTGGACCTACCAGGCTCCTACGCCATGGACTCCCGCCGGCCAGAAGTGGGTGCCCATGCGGCGCATCTTTAACCTGCAGTAAATGGGCTACGGGCACATGCACCCGTAGCAATTTCCCTTACTTGATCGTGACCGGAATGGTGGCTTGGCTGCTCAAGCCATTGTTGTTGGTCACGACCACCTTCAGGCTGTAGGTGCCGGCAACCGGTTTGGCCCAATTGGCAATCACGTTCATGCCACTCAGAGAGAAGGTCATGCCCAGCGGCACGCCAGAGATGGAGATGTAAAACGACGTCGCACTGGTATCGCTAATGTTGATACTGCTGCTCAGCGCTTTGCCTGCGGTGCCTGTGATGGCTGCAGCTGTGATCACCGGGCCTGCATTGGCAATTTTGACGGAGTAAACGGCTGTCCCCGTCAATCCTGTTTTGCTGTCCTTGGCGGACACGGTTACCGAGTAGGTGCCGAGTACCGGAGAAGCCCAATTCACCACGCCTGTGCTGTTGATCGTCATGCCGGCGGGGGCTCCGGCAATCGAGTACGTCACCGGGTTGGCTGATACGGCCGTGGCTGCAAACGAGAGCGCTACGCCAGGGCGGCCGATGATATTGGTCGCCGTCAGTGTGGGGGCTTTGGGGGCAGAGATGGTCACGCTGTACGTGCCCTGCCCCGTGAGACCGGTCGCAGTGTCTTTGGCGGTGACGACGGGGCTGTATTGACCGGCCAGAGGGGTCGGCCATGTGACCACACCTGCACTGTTGATGGTCATGCCGGCTGGTGCACCTGTGAGTGTGTAGGTCAACGGGTTGGAGGCGTTGACTGACACGGTGAAAGACAAGGCAGTCCCCACGGTGCCACTGACTGCGGCGGAGGGCACTGTAGGCGCTGCACTGGCGTTAGTGCCTGCCAGACTGTTCAGCAGATTCGTGGCATTGGGAGTTCCCAATCCGGCGAGCTGGTCGTAGCCGACTTTAGCGGTACAGGTGGCACAGGTGCCATGGCTGCCGCGGGTGATGTCGGTAAATGTGCTGGCATAAGTACCCGGCACTGTGGCCAACTGGCCGTACAAGGCGGTGTGGGGTAAGCCTAAGGCCGCTTTGGAGGCCAGCGCGCGGTTCGCATTGGCAATAGCAATCAGGCCGGCCCATTGGGGGGTGGAGAGGCTGGTACCTCCTACGCTTAACCAGCTCACCGTTGTGCTACCGGGGGCCATGATGGCGGTGTATTGACCGGTGGCGGGGTCGGCATTGAAGGCGACGTCCGCAACAACGCGGCGGCTGGTGAAGCCCATGCCGGGGACCGCGTTGGACTGGTAGCTGGGCGTGGCGGAATAAGCGCTGATGCCACCACCTGTGCCCGACCAGCTGACTTCCGACTTGGTGCCGGGGCCGGAGTAGCTCAAGGTGGTTCCACCCACGGCCAAGACATTGGGCGAAACGGAAGGCCAGGAAACCGCCATGCCAGAGTCACCTGTTGCCGCGAGGTAAGTCATTTTTGGGGCGGTGAATACCGAGTCCACAGACGCTGTCCAGCTTCCCTCTGCCGCGCCAAAGCTCATGGAGACGATGCCAGGGCCCATGGAGTTGGCGAGCTTGATGGCGCCCAACAAGCTGTTCAGGGAGGCGTCTGCTGCCTCAATCAAAATAATGCGCGCCAGAGGTGCTGTCGCATGGGCCCACTGAACGTCGAGAGAGATTTCGGTGGCCCAGCCGGAGTTGTATGCAGGTGTTGTGGCAGTCATGCCACCCGCTGCCGTGTTGTAAACCACGGAAACCTCGCATGCAGTATTGGATGCTGCAGCCAGCGGCAGCGCTGCGGTAGGTGCTATGACTTTAGTAGCGCAGGCAGGCAGCGCAAACTTCTGATTGAACGCAGCTAGCTCTGCAATCGTGTTGGGGTTGTGGTACGCGTCGACGATGTAGATCGTTTGGCCCGCACCCATTTGGGCTGCTTTCGCGGCCGTCACCGTGGTTCCGCTGGCAGGGAGATCGGGCAAGCTATAGGCCGCACGGATTTGTGCCGGTGTGTACGTGGCCGTAGTGGTCCCGGTTGCCATGGGCGTGAACACCGGTTCCGAATCGGGGCTGGGTACCGATTGGGAGAAGGGCGCGGCCACCTGCTCTGCGACACCACTTGGCAGTGTGGGAATGTCCATTTGCAGCGTCACGGTGCCAGAGGCAACTTGGTCTGCAGAGTTGGAGCCGCCGCCACAGGCGCTTAGCAATGCCATGGCCGACAGCAGAGCCGCAGCTGTACGCAGCCAGAATCCCGGTTCAGGGTTCATGGTGCTGGGGTGCGAATGCAAGGTCGTCATGGCGAAAGCTCCGGTCAATAGGGGAGGGCCACAACGTTCAATGGACGGCAGACATGCACACGTATCCATCGGCGGCCCCGCTACCATGGCATTGCTGCTGTAGGTCGGTGGCTTTGTGTCCCCGTCTTTCAACGGGTTTACCCATAAATCTGGCGAGTGCCGCCAAATTCGTTTTCACAATTTTACCTGATTTCGCGTAATTTACAAAAAATGGTGGCTATTCGCCTGCCAATTCTGATTTGACGTACTCAGCTTTTGATGTTGCATTCGCGGCGCAGGAGCGCGACAGCATCGTTGAATGTGTAGTCGTGGTCGCTGGTCAAGGTCGCTACAGCGTCTTCCACAAAGTTGCTCCACAGGCTGGCGTAGTCGTCTGCGTGCTCTGCGGGGGCGTTCGCTTCGATGAACTGCACAGGCCGTCCAGCGTCCAAGCCTGACTTGCGGATTTTTTTGACGAGGCTGGCTGCCGTTTTTTCTGTCAGCACGGTTTTGGCAGGGCTGCCTGCAGCCATGCAGAGAAACAGCGTGAGCAAAGAGCTCTCGTCGTCATTGCCACCGGTGGCTTTGGCCCAGGCTTTGGAAACAGCTTTGTCGAACTGCTCCACTTCGCTGACTACGTCTTCCACCCAGAAATAGCGACCCATGAAGGCCGGCGTCTGGTCAAACAATTTGCGTGCGGGAAGCTCGGATTCCAGCCACTTGGGCGCATCGGCCCATACGGACTCACGCACGGACTCCATCACGCCGATCCATTCGCCGGGCAGGTCTGAGGGCCATGTCAGCGGCAACTTGCCGGGCTTGGTGAGATAACGCTTACGCAGCGCTGCAATCATTTTTTCAAACGTGGCCCAGTCCGGCAGGGTGGTGCGCTTGCAGGCGATGGCCAGCAGGGCGGTGCGAAGCACCGCTTCCGCATCTTTGCCTGCCTCTTCCAGGTCATCGACGTCCATGCCCAGGCGGGCGGCCATCCATACGGCAGCGTCCACCACCGCGGCCGTCCGGCTGCGTATGGTCAGCTCGGCCTGGTACTCTGTCAGTGGGCGCAGGCTCCACTTCGCCAAGAGGGGAATGTGCTCATCCCGAAAGCCGCTGCGTTCATTCATGCCGAAATGGGTGGTCTGTGGCATGGTGATCAAGGCTTTGAGCATGTCGGAGCCTGCCTTGGAGCGAGACAGGAAGCTGTGGTCACGCAAGAGCTCTGCCGCTTTGTACAGGTCGCCCTGAGTGGTGTGTGCCAGATGCAGGCTTACGAGGTTGACGATGCGGTCCCTGGCCAGCTCCAGTTCGGGTCGCAGGAACTCGGTACCAAAGTAGCGCGCAATCTGCACCATGCCTTTGGGGGCATCGGCCGCAATGGCTTCCAGTTTTTCCTGGCTGATCAAGCCGTGTTGCACGCCATACGCCAACGCCTTTTCAAAAAAAGGACGGTCGTCGAACAGGGAAATCGCTTGGGGGGCTGTTGACATGGCGGAGGCGCGAGGGTTAGATGGCAGATTCTTCGTCGTCGTCCCGCGCGGCGGGGGTGGCTTTGCCGCGATCGGTATCGCCAGTTTCCACTTTACCGTCGTCTTCTTCCTCGACGACTTCGTCGTCATCCAGGCCCAGGTCGAAGGCCCGTGCTTTGGCGCGCAGCACGATCAGCATCTCGATGAACAAGTCGGGCAGTTCATGACGCAGCAACCATGCCATTTGCATCCAGTCCTGGTCTGCCACTTCGTCCAAGTCCACCCGGGGGCGTACATAGGCCGATTGGTACAGAGCTTGTTCTGACAAGATTTCTCCGTCATCTTCCACGGTGTCAAAAGTGCCACTGCGGGCGAAGGCTTCTATCCGGCTCCATTTTTCGGTGAAGTAGTCGGCCAGTGCCTCGCTGCCCCCTTCCAGATCACCAATGGCGGTCAGAAACTCAATGGGGTCTGCGTCTTCCCGGAAGATCACCGAGTTCATCATGCCCCGCAGATGGGTGCGGGTCAGGTCTTTGTATTGCTTTTCAATCACCACCGCGTGGGCGAATTGCTGGGGCGTGATCAACAGGTTGACGATGGACTCTTTGGAGTCGTCGTACTCGCGGATCACGGCCAGAATATCTTTGGGCGGCAACTGCTCCAGCACCACCATCAAGGCGCCGTCGCCCTCTGCATCCGCCAGTTCGGTCAACACCGATTCGGCACCGACGATATCGCCCGCAGCGATCAGGGCCTGGGTTTTCTCAATCAGGGCAAGTTGGCTCATGGGGTGTTCTCTCTGGGTGACAAGTGGGGGATCAGTCTTTGTGGTCGAAGCCTTGCTCAACCATCCAGGCGGCGCCTTCTTCTTCGCTCACGCGGCTCTGGCGCTCGTCTTCATCCATGCCTTCGGGGTCGCGCTCGATGTCGTCACGGTCATCTTCGTCGTCGTCAGACTCCTCGGCATGCGCGAACCGGGCATCCGGCTTGGTCAGCAAGTACTCCAAGGCCGCAGCCACGCTCATGAACCAGGGGCCTGCGGGTTGTTGCAAGACTTGTTGCGCGAGGTTTTGAGCCCAGGGCATCAAGTCCACTGAATCCGACAAGGCCTCCCACTCAGGCAGGTCTTCAGACTCTTGGCGCACCAAGTCTTCCATCACGCTGGTGCGCTTGAAGCGGAAGCCCTGGTGGAACACCACGGCCACCATCTCCGGGCTGAGTTCCAACATGCTCATCAGGAAGCTGAGCTCTTTGCGGCGCTCTGCCAGTTTCTTTGGCAGGACGTTGGTGCCTTCAGAGTCCGAGGCCAGATCATCCAGCTCGGCTTGGTAGGCGCTGCGCAGGTGGTGAAAGAAGGGGGAGAGGCTCATGGGGAGTTGCCAGTTCAAAGAATGCGGGAGAAATAGGAGGACCAGATGTCGCGCGCGGTATCGATGGGGCTGTCGAGCAGGCCACGCCGGCGATTGTCGTCATAGGCCTGGCGTTTGTCGGTGTCCGACAGCACATCGTAGGCCTCTTGCACTTCGCGGAAGTACAGCGCGGCATTCGGGTCTGGGTTACGGTCCGGGTGGAACTGCGCGGCCTTTTGCCGGAAGGCTTTTTTGATATCAGCCAGGGTGGCTGCGCTGTTCAATCCGAGACTGGTGTAGTGATCTTTCATGCAGCAACTATCCTGCCGTAAAAGAAAAAACCCCACTGCGTTCGCAGCGGGGTTTTTAAGTACCCTTGCGGGTTAATTTGGCTCCTCAACCTGGGCTCGAACCAGGGACCTACGGATTAACAGTCCGGCGCTCTACCAACTGAGCTATTGAGGAATGAAGCCTCAAATTATAGCGTGTTTTTTAAGTGATTTTGAAAACACGCTAAATTTTTGAATTTCACGCTAACTTTTTTCTTGGGTTTCAACACCGAGGAGCTGATGCAAACGCGGGCTCGTGGTGGTGTACTGCAAGAGGACTTTTTTCTCGGGAGAAATAAAGACCATCGCTGCGAAGGCCGCTAGTGTAGCCTCATGAAAGCCGCTCAAAATCAATTTTTGCTTTCCCGGATAAAAATTTATGTCGCCGACTGCAAAAATTCTCGGGATCTCGCTTTGAAAGGTCTCTGTGCTTACCGGAACCTGCTTGCGTTCCAGGGTCCAACCCCATTCGGCAATGGGCCCCATCTTCGGTGACACACCCAGCCGTACCAGCACATGGTCTGCAGCGATGGAGGTCTCAAGGCCCTCTGCAGTCAGCACCCGCAAGGCATGCAAGCGTGAGCCTTCGACTTCGCAGCCCGTGATCTGTGCCGCGAGCACCTGAATGCCGCCTGCTGCGCGCGCGGCATTCAGGCGTTCAAGGGTGGCGGGTTCCCCAGTGAATGCGTCCCTGCGATGAACCAACGTCACGCTGGCAGGTCGATGTGCTGGGTTGGCGGGCAGCGCTGCCTCCAGAGCCGCTACAACGGCAGATTCATCACCACCCAACACGACCACATGTGCGCCATGCAAACTGCCATCCGTCAACGCTGCGTCATGCGGGTAATGCACCTGCCGGCCTTCAAAGGCTTCGAGCTCGGGGACGGCCGGTTTACGGGGAACAAATGCTCCCACGCCAGCGGCTACAAACAGCGCCTTGGTGATGAAGGTGGTGCCGGCGTTCGTGGTGAGCTGCAAGCGACCATCTTCCAGGCGAGTGACGGATTCCACCAATTGGGAAAAATGCATTTGCGCCTGAAAAGGCGCAATCTGCTGCAGCAGACTTTGGGTGAGGCCGCGCCCGGTGGTGACCGGTGTGCCAGGGATGTCGTAGATGGGCTTGTCGGGGTACAGCTCCATGCATTGGCCGCCTGCATAAGGCAGGGCATCAATGACATGGGCCTGCACTTCGTGCAGGCCCAGTTGGAACACCTGGAACAGGCCTACCGGCCCCGCCCCGATGACGACGGCATCGGCTTCAATCAGAGGGGCAGCCATGCCGACCGAGTGATCAGCGGATCAGCTGCGACAGCTTGCCGGTTTTGTCTTTCCAGTCGTCAGCGTCCGGCAGAGGTGCCTTGCGCTTGGTGATGCTCTTCCAGCCGGGCAGGCGGGCGAGTTCTGCGTTCAAGGCAATCATGTGTTGCTGGTCTTTGGGCGCGTCTTCTTCCGCGTAGATCGCGTTGGCTGGGCACTCGGGAATGCAGACGGCGCAGTCGATGCACTCATCGGGGTCGATCGTCAAGAAATTGGGGCCTTCGCGGAAGCAATCCACGGGGCACACGTCCACGCAGTCGGTGTATTTGCACTTGATACAGGCTTCGGTGACGATGTGTGTCATGTTGGTTCGGGCAGTAAGTGGGTGGGCGGGCAACAATTTGCCAAGCCCATGATTTTATTGGTTTTCGCGGATGCCCCCGGTCACGAGGGCATCTCCTTTGCGCTGGGTCAATTCAGCAGCAGGGCACCGGAGGTCTTGTGGGTAGCAGTGTCCACCAGAATCAGCGAGCCCAGCACACGGCTTTGCGCGTAGGGAACCGCGGTAATTGCCTCCTGCAGCGTGAGCTCAATATGGCCGATGGCGTTGGGCGCAATCTCGGTGGCGTCGTGTTCCTGCAGGGTGTTGATGTCCAAGCTGTGCACGATGCGCTTGACCTTGGCTTTGATCCAGCGGTGGCCATGCAGGGCCAGGTAGACGCGACCGGCAACCAGAGGCTCATCGTCCATCCAGGCCACAGTGGCCTTGATTTCGCGGGTGGCTTCGGCAAAAGCGCGGGGCTTGGGGGTATCCGCAAACTCGTCGTCCGGGTCTGCTGCAGGCGTGACTTGCGCCAGCAGCCAGTCGCCACGGGACACATCCACTTCGCGGTCCAGCGTGATGCCGGCGCCGTGGCCTGCGGCAATGCTGCCGGGCACGCGGGCGTGGTTCACAACCTGTGCCACCACCGCGGTCTGGCCGCTGGGGTGGATGCTGATGGTGTCGCCCACCTGCACGGTGCCAGTGGCCACACGGCCCCAGAACACGCGGCGGCCTTGGGTAGTGTCGGCAGAGTTGTGGAACTTTTCTACCCATTGCACCGGGAAGGCGAAGGGCACATCGGTCTCGGCTGCGGTGACAGGCAGTGTTTCTAACAAGGCCAACAGGCTAGGGCCTTGGTAGCCGCACCAGCCGGGCGTGGCTTCCACCACGTTGTGGCCCTTGAGGGCGGACATGGGGATGGTGGCTGTCACGGCAATGCCGGCTTGCTTTGCAAAGGCTTGCAGCGCCGCGCTGATCTTGGCGAACGCAGCCGCGGCGTCATCGCCCAAGGCGTCGAGCTTGTTCACGGCAAAGATGATGCCGGGCACGCGTAGCAGGTTGACCAGCAGGCTGTGGCGGCGGGTCTGGGGCAGCAGGTCCACCAGGCCGTCCACATTCCACTTCAGTTTGGTGGCGTCCACCAGCACAACAGCGGCATGCGCGCTGCTGGCAGCAGTGACCATGTTGCGGGTGTACTGCTCGTGGCCGGGTGCGTCACCAATGATGAACTTGCGCGTGGGGGTGGCGAAGTAGCGGTAGGCCACGTCGATGGTGATACCTTGCTCGCGCTCAGCGGAGAGGCCATCGGTGAACAGAGCCAAGTCAGCTTCGCCGCTCTTGGAAACGTTGGCCAGCTGGTCTTGCAGCACCGCCTTGCTGTCCACCAACAGGCGGCCGATCAAGGTGCTCTTGCCATCGTCCACGCTGCCGCAGGTGATGAAGCGCAGGGCGGATGAAGTGTCATTTTGGCTGCTAGCGCCCGTGGAATTTGCGGGAGCAGCTATCGTATTCATAGCGGTCATCAGAAGTATCCGTCCTTTTTGCGCTTCTCCATGGAAGCCTCAGAAGTCTTGTCGTCCATGCGGGTGGCGCCGCGCTCGCTCACGTCAGCGGCCAGCGTTTCGATCACGATGTCGGCTGCGGTGGCGGCCAGGCTCTCCACCGGGCAGGTGCAGGTGATGTCGCCCACGGTGCGGAAACGCACGTCGCGGCTCTCGACGGTTTCGCCTTCCTTCGGTGGCGTCAGCTCCGTCACGGGAACCAGCAGTCCCTTGCGCTCGACCACATCCCGCTTGTGGGTGTAGTACAGCGAAGGCAGGGCGATTTTTTCGCGCTCGATGTACTGCCACACGTCCAGCTCCGTCCAGTTGCTGATGGGGAACACGCGGAAGTGCTCGCCGGGCTGCAGGCGGGTGTTGAACAGCGTCCACAACTCGGGGCGCTGGGCCTTGGGTTGCCACTGGCCGAAGCTGTCGCGGTGGGAAAAGATGCGCTCCTTGGCGCGGGCTTTTTCCTCATCGCGGCGTGCGCCACCAATCAGGGCGTCAAAACGGAATTCGTCGATGGCTTCCAGCAAGGTAACGGACTGGTGCACATTGCGGCTCTCGCCGGGGTGGGCCAGGCGCACGGTGCCGCGGGCCATGGAGTCCTCGACGCTGCGCACGATCAACTCGGCACCCAGTTCCTTGGCGCGAAAATCGCGGAAGTCGGTCACTTCATGGAAGTTGTGGCCGGTGTCGATCATCAGCAGGGGGTAGGGGATGCGGCCGACGCCAAAGGCCTTCTCTGCGCACTTGAGCATCACCAGCGAATCCTTGCCGCCTGAGAACAGCAGGGCGGGGCGCTCAAACGCCGCGGCCACCTCACGCAGGATGAAGATGGTTTCTTCTTCCAGTGCATCGAGATGCTGGTTGGAGAGTCGGTCGAAATGGGTGGGTTCAGTCATGGCGTTCATGCTTTGGCTTCTTCATGTTTCACGTGCAGGCCGCACTCTTTGGCGGCTTCGTCTTCCCACCACCAGCGGCCGGAGCGGAAGTCCTCGCCCAGGCTGATGGCGCGGGTGCAAGGCTCGCAGCCAATGCTAGGGAAAAACTGGTCGTGCAGCGGGTTGTAGTCCAGCTTGTTGGTTTGGATGTAGTGCCAGACATCGCCCCAGGTCCAGTTAGCCAAGGGGTTGATCTTCACGCGCTTCTCGCTGCTGTCTGCCAAGGGCACCTCAGCGCGGGCGCCGGATTGCTCGCGGCGCAGGCCGGTGATCCAGGCGTCTTTACCCTTAAGCGCGCGTTCCAGTGGTTCCATCTTGCGGATGCCGCAGCAGGCTTTGCGCAGGGCAATGCTTTTATACATCGCGTCCTTGCCTTCGCGGTCCACAAACTGCACCACGGATTCATTCACCGGCTGGTACACCGTGACGGTGGCGCGGCTGGACGCCTTGAAGCGCTCCAGCAGGTCCAAAGTTTCCTTGTGCAGGGCGCCGGTCTCGAGCACGAAGATGCCGATGTCCAACTTCAGGCTGTTAATCAGGTGGCTGATGACCACGTCTTCGGCGCCGAGGCTGGAAGCTTGGGTGACGGTGGCTGCATCACCATCCGCACCCGCATATTGCGCTGCGGCTTGGGCGAGCACACCTTGGGCTTCGGCCAGCTTGATGATGTATTCGCCGCTGGCTTCGGCGTTGCGGGTCATGGCGCTGCCTGCGGACTGCACTTGCACCGCAAAACGGTTGCCTAAGCTGGATGTTTCCGCGCTCATGCCGCCTCTCCTTCACGGGCCGCAACGGAATCGCCCTCGCGGGCGAAGTGAGGCTTCACAGTGACTGCGTCGCCTTGGTAGAAACCGCGATAACGGTCGAACTGGCGCTGTGCGAAGTCGATGTTCTGGTCGGCGCGCAGCACGGCCACGTCAAAACCTGTGCGTTCCATTTGCACCAGCTGGTCGATCAGCACGTCACCAGTAGCACGCAGCTCGCCGGTGAAGCCCAGGCGGCGGCGCAGCAAAAAGGCCTGGCTGTACGCGCGGCCGTCGGTGAACTTGGGGAAGTTCAGGTCGATGCGGGTCACGCCGGCCAGATCGAGTGCGCGGGGGTCTTCGGTGTTGGCCAGTTCAATGACTTTTTGGCCTTCAGCGCCCGTGGAATGTGCGGAAGCAGCTATCAATTTCATAGTAATTCTCTCTTTCTGCGTCCGGGCTTCAGGCTTCTTGCGCGTCTTTGGCATAGCCGGCGGACTTGGGCAAGGCGTGCAGCTCTTCGTGCTTGTCCGCCAGGCGGGCGCTGTTGGCGGCGGTCTTGAAGGCGTCAAAGCCCACGCGCTTGAGCGTGTCGATAAAGGTCTCGCGGCCTTGGCGGTTCTGGCGGAAGGCGTCCAGCACGGCTTCAATGACGCCAGGCACTTCCAACGCGGTGAAGGACGGGCCCACCACCTTGCCGGGCACCGCATCGCCACTCAGGGCCGAGCCGTCCGAGCCGCCCAGGGACACCTGGTACCACTCCTTGCCGTCTTTATCCACGCCCAGGATGCCGATATGGCCGCTGTGGTGGTGGCCGCAGGAGTTGATGCAACCGCTGATGTGCAAGTCGATTTCGCCCAGGTCGTGCAGTTCGTCCATGTCCTGGTAGCGCTCGGTGATGCTGGCGGCAATCGGGATGGAGCGGGCATTGGCCAGCGCGCAGAAGTCGCCGCCGGGGCAGGCGATCATGTCGGTCAGCAGGCGCACATTGCTGCGGGCCAGGCCGGCGTGGCTGGCAGCCACCCACAGGGCCGGCAGGTCTTCAGCGCGCACCCAAGGCAGCAGCAGGTTCTGGTCGTGCGTCACGCGCACTTCACCAGCGCTGAATTCGTCAGCCAAGTCCGCTGCGGTGTCGAGCTGGTCGGCATCGGCGTCGCCAGGCGCTTGGCCCAGGCGCTTGTAAGACAGCGTCACAGCGCGCAGGGCCGGGTTCTGGTGAGGGGCCACGTTTTGCTGCAGCCAGCGGTCGTAATCTTTTTGACGCTCGGCGGGAATTGCTACTGTTTTGGTAGCGCCTTGCGCACGTTCTGCAAGCGCTGGCGGCACAAAACATGCCGTAACCCGGTCCAGCTCGGCCTGGCTGATGGTGTGCGGCGCGCCGTCGCGGGTGATGATTTGCTCGTACTCGGCTTCCACCTCGTCGATATAGCGCTGGCCTTCGGCCTTCACCAGAATCTTGATGCGGGCCTTGTACAGGTTGTCGCGGCGGCCCCAGCGGTTGTACACACGCACCACCGCCTCCAGGTAATTCATGATCTGGTTCCAGGGCAGGAAGGCGCGGATTTCGGTGCTGATCACCGGGGTGCGGCCCATGCCGCCGCCCACAAACACGCGGAAGCCCAATTCCCCCGCTTCGTTCTTGATGAGGTGCAGGCCCACGTCGTGCCAGCGCACCGCAGCGCGGTCTTCGGTCGCACCGGTAATGGCTATCTTGAATTTGCGGGGCAAGAAGGCGAACTCAGGGTGCAGCGTGCTCCACTGGCGCATGATTTCGGCAAACGGGCGGGGGTCGGCGATCTCGTCGGGGGCGATACCGGCACGCTCGTCACTGGTGATGTTGCGGATGCAGTTGCCGCTGGTCTGGATGCCGTGCATGTTCACGGTGGCCAGCAGGTCCATCACATCCGCGCTCTTAGACAGAGGAATCCAGTTGAACTGCACGTTCTGGCGGGTGGTGAAGTGGCCGTAGCCTACCGGCAAGTGGGTAGTGCCCCAGGTGGCCTGGGTGCCGATGGCTTTGTCGAACACCTCTTTGCTGGGGTGGTCGTACTCGCGGGCAATACGGGCCAGCACGCGCAACTGGGCGGTGGATAGTTCGCCATACGGCACGGCCACACGCAGCATGGGCGCGTAGCGCTGGATGTACCAGCCGTTTTGCAGGCGCAGGGGGCGGAACTCGTCGTCGCTCAGCGTGCCGGCTTGATTGCGCTCCAGTTGGTCGCGATGCTGGGCCGCGCGGGCGCGGATGAACTGGCGGTCAAATTCGGTGTATTGGTACATAGACGGATAGCAACAAAAATCAGAAAGCGATGAGTTTCAAACCGGCATAGGCCAGCAGCAATGACAACAGGGAGCGGATGACCCGCTCCGGGGTTTTGAACATCAGGTGCGAGCCCACCCAGATACCGGGCAGCGAGCCGGCCAGCAGCTTGGCCAACATGGGCCAGTCCACCGAACCGAGCGACGCGTGGCCCATGCCCGCCACCAAGGTCAACGGCACTGCGTAGGCAATGTCCGCCGCCACAATGCGCGGCAGGGGCAGCAGGGGGTAGAGCAGCATCAACACCGTGACGCCGATGGCCCCCGCGCCGACGGAGGTGAGTGTAACCAGCGTGCCGATGAGTGCGCCGAATAGCAGCGGCAGGCTCCAGTGGCGGGGCTTGGCAGCCTGAGCCTCATGGCCGGCGGCAATGGTTTTGGGGCCGGTTTTGCCGCGCAAGGCCTTGTATAGCGTGGCGGCGGCAGTGAGCAGCAACGCGATACCCAGTGTGCTGGTCATGAGTTTTTGCACTTCCGCGCTGGTGGCGCCCAAGGTGTGCAGTACATACAGGGTCAGCAGGGCTGCAGGAATGCTGCCTGCGGACAGGTTCAATACGACCGGCCAGTCAATGTGGCGCGAGCGCGCCAGCTTGATGGTGCCGCCCATTTTGGTGAAGGCCGCGAACAACAGGTCGGTGCCCACCGCCATGTAGGGCTTGACCCCGAAAAAGAAGATCAGGATCGGCGTCATCAGCGACCCGCCCCCCACACCGGTCAGCCCCACGATGGAGCCCACAAAAAAGCCTGCTAATACGTACGCCAAATCTTGCATGGGGGCGACTGTAGAGCTTCAGCTATATATTGAAAAATATTTTTTCGCTATGCAGGTATTCTTTTTGAGAATATAGAAAACGGTGGAATCATGAAGCTGGCGTTGGTACAGTGGCAACGCATCGTTCTTGGGCGCGGAGTCGCCCCGTTTACAGGGAGGCGTTGGACCATGGCAACAAAAAAGGTCGTCGTCATCGGCGGTGGTGTCGCAGGCATGAGCGCTGCCCACGAATTGGTGGAGCGGGGTTTTGAGGTGGAGGTGCTGGAGCGCAATCCCGACTATGTAGGCGGCAAAGCGCGCAGCGTGGACGTGCCGGGCTCCAACCAGATCGACCCCAACCGCTATTTGCCCGGTGAACACGGGTTCCGCTTTTTCCCGGGGTTTTATGCCCACATTACCGACACGATGCGACGCATTCCCACTGACCGGGGCTCGGTGTTTGACAACCTGGTGAGCACCGAGAGCGTGATGATTGCGCAGGCGGGTGACCAGCCGATCACCGTGCCGGTGAACTTTCCCAAGTCCTTGAAAGCGTTGACGGCTTTTTTCAAGGGCTTTCAGGAAATGAGCGAGGAGCTGAGTGACGACGATATCGCGTACTTCTCGGGCCGTGTATGGCGGTTGATGACCAGTTGCAAAGCGCGCTTTGACCAGGAGTACGACGGCATCAGCTGGTGGGACTTCACCGGGGCGGAGCACCGCAGTCCCGCCTACCAGCGTTTGCTGGCAGGCGGTTTAACCCGCAGCCTGGTCGCGTGCAAAGCCCACACGGCCAGCACGCGCACCGGAGGCGCCATCTTTTTGCAGCTCATTTACTTGATGATGGATGCAAGCAGCCAGCACACGGACCGGGTGCTCAATGCCCCCACCAATGAGGCATGGCTCACGCCCTGGATTGCGCATCTGAAAGCCCGGGGCGTACGCTATACCCATGGCGCCACCGTGACGGAATTGCAGGTGGATGCGGGCAAGATTGCCGGCGTGCGCTACACCGATGCCGCTGCGGCAAACCACACTGCGCGGGGTGACTACTATGTGCTGGCGGTGCCTGTGGAGCGTGCCGCATCGTTGGTGAGTCCCGCTTTGCTGGCGCTGGACCCGGGCTTGCAGAACATCATCAAGCTCGCGCCGAATGTGGAGTGGATGAACGGTATCCAGTTTTACCTGAACACCGAGTTGGACATGCACCGGGGGCACACCATTTTTTCGGACAGCAATTGGGCGCTCACCAGCATCTCGCAAAAGCAGTTCTGGCCCTTCTATGACTTGCGCGACCGGGGCAATGGCAAGGTGGTGTGTGTGCTATCTGTGGACATTTCAGACTGGGAGACGCCCGGCGATTTCAACCGCAAAGCGGCTCGCGATTGCACGCCCGAAGAAATCAAGGCGGAGGTGTGGGCGCAGTTGCAGCAGGAGCTGAATGTGGACGGGCACGAGGTGTTGCGGGACGACATGCTGGAGGCCTACTACTTGGACAGCAGCATCGTGCCGGTGGACATCCATTTCACAGAATCGATGCTGGCGGGTTTGACTGGTATGGAGCAAGAGAAGTTGCACAAGGTGTTCAACCTGGAGCCCTTGCTCGTCAACCAGGTGAATACGTGGAAGATCCGGCCTACCACAGTCACCAAGGTGCCGAATCTGTTTTTGGCCAGCGACTATGTGCAGACGTATACCGATCTGGCCACGATGGAGGGGGCTAACGAGGCGGCACGTCGCGCGGTCAATGGCATCTTGCGGGTGAGCCGTAGCAAGGCGAAGCGCTGTGAAATTTGGGCCATGCAACACCCAGTTTGGCTGGCCCCCTTCCGTTGGTGGGACTTTATGGCGCTAGTGGCGTCTAATGTGGTGCGTGACATTCGCCGGACTTTTTCAGGAGCCTAGTTCATGCCTGTGGGCGGCCACGAAACATCAGCAGCGTCGTTGATCCCGGTGACACCCGACGGGGTGCTGCTGAATCGTCGCGTTTTGCTGGTGCGCTTCAACACCGTAGTGGCTGTTTTTTCGTTGTTTTATTGCCTGGTGAGCTGGTACATCGGCTTCACTCCCGGCGCCATCATCATGGCGGGCAACGCTTTGTTGCTGCTGGTGAACGGCGTGTACCTGCGGCGTCATGGCAATGGTGCGTGGGGCGCACAGGCTTTTTTGTTCGTGAATTGTTTCGTGGCGGTTTTTGGCAGCACGTTTTATTCGGGCGGTCTCTATTCGCCGGTGCTGCCTTGGTTTGCGCTGGTGCCCTTGGCGGCCATTTTGTTGCTGGGTTTGGCGCGCGATATCTGGTGGTGGCTGGCCTTGCCCATGGTTTGTGTGGCGGGATTTGCGTACATGGCGCATCTGGGCGTGCACTCGCCCCAGCAAGTGGACGTGCGTTTCTCGGTGTTTTTTGCACTGACCTGTGTGCTCGGGCACATCGTGCTTTTGTTCACCTACGGCAATATGTTTGAGAGCACCAAAAACCTGGCTCTGGATGAAGCGGCCTTGCGGAATCAGGAGTTGCAGCAGGCCATCAAGCGCTTGAACCAGACCCGCGAGCACCTGGTGCAGCAAGAGAAACTGGCATCCTTGGGCGCCTTGGTGGCCGGTGTGGCGCATGAGTTGAATACGCCGATTGGCAATGCACTAACTACTTCCTCGTCGCTGGGACATGCCGCGCGCCAGTTGCAACAGAGTGTGGAGCGCGGGGAGTTGCGCAAATCAGCGTTGACGGAGTTTTTAAAGAACACCGAGGCGATGAATGACCTGGTGGTGCGCTCCTGTGAGCGGGCTGCCACGCTGATCACCAGCTTCAAGCAGGTGGCGGTCGATCAAACGTCGGAGCAGCGCCGTGAGTTTGAGGTGCTGCCGCTGGTGGAGGATAACGTGAACGCCTTGCGCCCCAGCTTCAAACATGCTGGGATCCAGATCGTATTGGAGATACCTAGTGGCATACGGTGCAACAGCTACCCCGGCCCCCTCGGCCAGGTGCTGGTGAATCTGGTGCAAAACGCGGTCATCCATGGGTTTGCGGACCGGGGTGGTGGCACGATTCGCATCACCGCCCATGCCGAGGACGATCGGGTGCACATGGCTGTGGAGGACGATGGACTCGGCATGAGCGAAGAAGTGCAAGCGCACATCTTCGATCCGTTTTTCACCACCCGGTTGGGCCAAGGCGGCTCCGGGCTGGGGCTCTCTGTGTCCCAAAACATCATGGTGATGGTGCTCGGCGGAACGATCGAGGTCCGCTCCAGCCCTGGGCAGGGAACGCGATTTACCCTGCGCTTCCCGCGCGAAGCATCGCGCAAGCCTGGAGAGCTTTTGTGAGTACGTTCAGTATTTTTTACCGCGCAACTCTTCCATGCGCTCATTGAAATACTTTTCCACGGTGTAGCGCTCCGAGAGCACCACTTCGCGGCGCGGATGTAAAAACAGGGGCAGAGAAATACGGGATTTGGTCGCGCCCGCACCTGTGGGGTTGAGCACCCGGTGCACGGTGCTGGGGTAGTAGCCGCCGGAGGCTTCGGCCAGCATGTCGCCGATGTTGACGATCAGAAGACCAAAGTCACAGGGCACATCGTGCCAAGCCTGGTCCTTGCCCAAGACCTGCAGGCCGGGTTCGGTAGCAGCGGGCAGGATAGTTAGCAGGTTGATGTCGCCATGGGCTGCGGCGCGCACGGCGCCGGGCTCTTCATCGCCACGCAGGGGCGGGTAATGCAGCACGCGGAGCAGGGTGTGGTCGCTGCCCTCAATCATGGCAGGCAGGGGCATGGAATACCGTGCCTTCACCTCTGCCGGTGAGTTTTCTTCTACCCAGTTCAGAAGCGTGGCGGCCAGGCTGGCGCCTTCGGCGTAGTAGTGTTGGGCAGCATCACTCACCTCTGCGGGGTAGCGGCCCCAGGGGTAGATATGAAAGAACTCTTTCAAATCCTTTTTGGTGAAGTTCTTGGCCGTTTCTGACACGCTGGGCGAGAAATAACCGTCATGCTTGACCGGGTCGTTGGGGTACTTTGCCTTGGCCTCGGTTTTGAAAAAGCCCAGCCATTCGGCATAAATGCTTTCCACCAGTTCCTGGCTCAAGGGATGGTTTTTTAGGACGCCGAAGCCAGTTTCATGCAGGCTTTTGCAAAACTCTTGTGGAGCGGTAGGGCTGCTGAAGTCAACGACGGGTAAGTGCATGACAGTTTCTCGCGCAATCAGATCGGTTGAGAAGGCGTTTACAGCCAGTTGGACATCAGGGTGGATTCAATCAGCTGCAAAGCCTCATCGGCCTTGAGCTGCAAGCAGGCGTGGGTGTCGGGCACCTCATCGCCCCAACCGGGTTGGGGGTAGAAGATGTCCTTGCGGCGCATCATGGTCTGGCCGTTGGCGGGGCCTTCCGTCGCCACGCGGATTCGGCCGGTCTGGATTTCAAACAGTTCGGGGTTGGTGAGCGCCACAAAGGCCAGCACGTCGTGTCCGAAGCAGCCGTGGATTTTGGCCACATGCGGGTAGATGCCGCTGTAGAAGTCCGCGTAGAAGCTCACGGCGTGGTGCAGAGTGTCGGTAGCGACGTGCTTATGGTGGTCTGCCACTTTTTTGAACAGGGCCAAGGGCACGATCAGCTGATGGGTGACATCCAGGCCCACCATGGTGAGCTTCCAGCCGGCAGTGAAAACAAAGTCGGCGGAGTGCGGGTCGTTCCAGATATTGGCTTCCGCCACGGGGGACACGTTACCGGGCTCCACGATGGTGCCGCCCATGATGATGACTTCTTGCAGCAACTGGGGCAGCTTGGGCTCCAGCTTCAGCGCGGTGGCGAGGTTGCCCAAGGGGCCAACAGCGACCAGGGTGATTTCACCGGGGTGGGCGCGGGCCATGTCCACAATGAACTGCGCGGACGGGCGGGGGTCCAGCACACTGGTGGTTGCCACGCGGGAGGGCAGGTTGCCCAAGCCGTCGCCACCGTGGATGAAGTCAGGAGGTGTGCCGGGCGCCTTGAGCCAAGGGGTCTTGACGCCGAGGGTGACGGGGATTTTTCTGCCGGCAATCTCGGTCAGGTACAGGCCATTGGTAGCTGCTTGCTCCACGGTGACGTTGCCGAAGGTGGTGGTGATGCCCACTACATCGATGCCGGGGTGTGCCAGCGCGTAATACAGCGCCATTGCGTCATCAACACCAGGGTCGGTGTCGTAAATTACTTTGCGTACGGTGTGTGCAGAGGTGTTGGTGCTCATGGTGTATCTCGCTACAAAAAAAGAAGTAAAACGGGTCAGCGCAAGCCGCAGTAAGCGCGCAAGACTTGCTCGGCTTCAGGATGCGTCAGGGGTGTGGTTGTTAGCAGGGCTTGGACTTCTGCGGTGTCGGGAATGCTGGATTGGGCGCCCCAACGCGTGCATGCGATGGAGCTGGACGCACTCGCAAAGCGCAATGCCTGCGCCAAGTCTTGGCCGTGGCTGAGGGCCGCTACCAAGCTGCCGCAAAAGGTGTCTCCCGCCCCGGTCGTGTCCACCGGGGTGATGGGAAAGGCGCTCTGCAGCGTGAGTGCACCGTTGTGGCGCGCGCAGCTGCCCCGGTGCCCCAAGGTGACCACCACGGTAGGGACTGCCAGGCGGGCCAGACACTCGGCAATGCTGCCATCGTGGCCCGAAACCACGGCTAGTTCTCCTTCGTTCACGATCAGCACATCCACGTGGGCCAGCAATTCAGCAGGTAATGCGCGGGCGGGTGCGGCGTTCAACACCACCTGCACGCCTTGGGCGCGGGCTGCATTGGCATAGGCGGCAACGGTGTCCAGAGGCGTTTCCAGCTGCAGTAGCAGGTGGGTAAAGCCTGTCAAAGCGGGCAGGTGCTCCGGACGCAGCTCTGCGTTGGCACCCGGTGCTACGGTGATGGCATTTTCTGCGTCGTCAGACACGCAAATGAACGCTGTGCCGGTCGGGTGCTCTGGCGTTCGCACAATGTGTAGGTGGACGCCAGCAGATTGCAAAGAGTGTTCAAGGGGCGTGGCAAATGCATCATCACCCAGCCCCAGCAGCATGTGAGTGGCCGCGCCGCCAGCACGTGCGCTGGCGACTGCCTGGTTCGCTCCTTTGCCTCCGGGAAAGGTCTTGAAGTCGCGCCCCAGCACGGTTTCACCCGGGGCGGGAATGTGATGGGCGCGGACCACAAAGTCCAGATTGGCAGAGCCAGCCACAAGTATCATCAACAGCACTCCCTGATTGCGAAACCGCTTATTTTGACGCTGATTTCGCGGGTGCTGAATAAGTCCATCGATATAGACCCCCCATGAACTCTGCCTTGTCTGATGTCTTTCGTTCCATCACCGTGGTGGGAGGCGCCAATATGGACATCAGTGCCAAGGCCCGCAGCGCCATGACTGCGGGGGACTCCACGCCGGGCACCATTCACTATTCCGCTGGCGGCGTGGGACGCAATATCGCGGAGAACCTGGCGCGTCTTGGTGTAGCGGTGGAGTTGCTCTCGGTGGTGGGCGACGATGCCTTTGGCAGCCAGTTGCTCACCACCACTGCGCTTGCAGGGGTGGGCGTTGCCTCGGTGTTCACTTTGCCCGGAGAGCGCACTGCGACCTACCTGGCCATGCACCAACCGGATGGTGAAGTGGCCATGGCGGTCAACGATATGGGCATCTTGCAGCGATTGACGCCCGTAATGTGCGAGCAATCGCCTGCGCTCGGTGCAGCGAGTGCCTGGCTGCTGCTGGATTGCAATTTGCCGGAGCCTACGCTGCATTATTTGCTGGGCTTGGGGCGCACCGTGGTGGTCGATGGAGTGTCCGTCGCCAAGTGCATGCGTATCGCCGGCAGTCTTGCGCGCATTCATCTGCTCAAGCTCAACCACCTGGAAGCAGCCGCCCTGAGCGGTTTGCCACTGGACACGCCAGCTCAGTGTGAGGCGGCGGTGCAGCATTTTATGGACCAAGGAGTAGCTAAAGTCATCATCAGCCATGGGGCTGCAGGCTTGGCTTGGGGGCAACAGGGCGCTGCGCCCCGGTTTCGCACCTCTCGCAGTGTCCCGGTGGTGAGCAGCACCGGAGCGGGCGACGCTTTGCTGGCAGGCGTGGTGGCCTCGGTGTGGCGGGGCTGGAGTATGGAAGGGGCGATAGATTACGGCGTAGCCTGCGCGGAGATCACACTTTCAAGTACATTCGCCAACTCTCCGGAATTGACAGACGCCGCAGTGCGGCAACACATGAGCGCAACAGCATGACCCTGAATCCCTATCTCGATATCGCACCGGAAGTGCGCCATGCCTTGGATAACGGCTTGCCCGTGGTGGCGCTGGAGTCCACCATTATTTCGCACGGCATGCCGTATCCGCAGAATGTGCAAACGGCACTGCAGGTGGAGGCTGAGGTGCGCGCGCATGGTGCCGTGCCAGCCACGATTGCGATTGTGAATGGGCGTTTGAAAGCCGGTTTGTCGGTGGCAGACATTGAGCAATTGGGTCGCAGTGGCCGAGAGGTGGTCAAGGTAAGCCGGCGCGATGTTCCGTTCATCGTGGCCGCTGGTGCGACGGGTGCTACCACGGTAGCGTCCACCATGATCATTGCCGCGATGGCGGGCATTCGCGTATTCGCGACCGGTGGCATCGGGGGCGTACACCGCGGTGCGCAGGAGAGCTTTGATGTGTCTGCCGACCTGCAGGAGCTGGCGCGCACCCCCGTGGCGGTGGTTTGTGCAGGTGCCAAGTCCATTCTGGATTTACGCCTGACCCTGGAGTACCTCGAAACCCATGGCGTGCCAGTGGTGGGCTACCAGACGTCGGCCTTGCCTGCTTTCTTTACGCGCGACAGTGCGTTCCATGTGGATTACCGCTTGGACACCCCCGCCGAGATCGCCCGGGTGTTGCATGCGAAGTGGAGCATGGGCTTGGACGGTGGCATGGTAATTGCAAACCCCATCCCTCCTGAATTTGCCATGCCGCGTGATGCCATTGATACCGCGATTGAACAAGCCCTGGCGGAGGCTAAGGCCCAAGGCGTGGGCGGAAAAGAGTCCACGCCTTTCTTGCTTGCAAGGGTGTGTGAGTTGACGGGCGGGGATAGTTTGGCGTCCAACATCCAATTGGTGCTGAACAATGCCCGACTTGCCAGCGCAATTGGTCAGTCTTTGCTGGACGCGCGCCGCACGGCGGCTTGAAGTACGTATTTGATGCGGGTTAGGGCGTGTATAAGCACTGAGTTATATACGGAGAAGCCCTGATGCGGACACTGGGACCCACTGTGATTCTTGAACTACAGTGTGGCGTTGTCTGCGGTAAGCAGCAAATGGGTAAGAAAAGGCGGCATTCGTGCCGCCGGATGGTTGGTCAAACTGATTTTTTTAACTTGATTAAGAACTGAGAGAAACTATGAACGTGAAATCTCCTGTGCGCATGACACTGTTGGCCGCTACCTTGGCTGCAAGCTTCCAGGCTATCGCGGCAGACCCTGCCGTGGTGTTCGATATGGGCGGCAAGTTCGACAAGTCTTTCAACGAAGCGGCCTACAACGGTATCGAAAAGTGGAAGAAAGAAACCGGCAAGAAATACCTGTCGTTCGAAATCACCAACGAATCCCAGCGCGAGCAGGCTATCCGCCGCATGGCAGAGCGTGGTGCCAGCCCCATCATCGGTATCGGTTTCGGCCAGGCTTCCAGCATTGAAAAAGTGGCCAAGGAATTCCCCAAGCTGCAATTCGCCATCATCGACATGGTTGTAGACCTGCCGAACGTGCAGTCCGTGGTGTTCAAAGAGCAGGAAGGCAGCTTCCTGGTGGGCACGATTGCAGCCTTGTCTAGCAAGTCCGGCAAAGTCGGCTTTGTGGGCGGCATGGATATTCCCTTGATTCGCAAGTTTGAATGCGGCTACAAGCAGGGTGCCCTGTTCGCCAACCCCAAGGCGGAGGTTGTGGGCAACATGACTGGTACCACCGGTGCAGCTTGGAACGACCCCGCACGCGGCGGCGAGTTGGCCAAGGCCCAGTTCTCCCAAGGTGTGGACGTGGTGTTTGCCGCCGCCGGCGGCACCGGTATCGGCGTGTACCAAGCCGCCAAGGACAGCGGCAAGCTGGCCATCGGTGTGGACAGCAACCAGAACCATCTGCAGCCAGGCACGATGCTTACCTCTATGCTCAAGCGTGTGGATACTGCGGTGTACAACGTGGCCAAGGGCCACAAAGCAGGCTTGACCGTGTTGGGCTTGAAAGAAGGCGGCGTGGATTACGCAGTGGATGCCAACAACGCCAAGTTGATCACTCCTGATATCAAAAAGAAGGTGGAAGCTGCCAAGGCTGACATCATCAGCGGCAAGATCAAGGTCGCAGATTTCATGGCAGACAACGCCTGCAAACTGTAATCCAACGGATAGATGTTCAGCGGCCTGCGTGTCGCTGAGCGTTGGTCCAGCTTGGTTTGAAAGCCCGCGGTGCTGATACGTACCGTGGGCTTTTCGCTTCAATGCAAGAGCCCCTTGAGGAGCAGGATTTGAGTTCAGAGAGCACAACACCGCGAACCACGCCCCCCCCGGCGATTTATATGCAAGGTATCCATAAGCGCTTCGGCGCAGTGGCCGCCAATGCAGAGGTGGATTTGCGCGTCGCCGCCGGTACGGTGCACGGTATCGTGGGAGAAAACGGTGCGGGTAAAAGTACCTTGATGTCCATTCTGTATGGCTTCTACCAAGCCGACAGTGGCGTGATTGAGGTGCAAGGCCAGCGGGTCATGATTCGCAATGCAGATGATGCGATTGCGCAAGGCATTGGCATGGTGCACCAGCACTTTATGCTGGTCGACACCTTGACGGCGCTGGAAAATGTGATGCTGGGTGCCGAGCCGCACTGGCTGTTGCACAAGGCGGATGCCCGGGTGCGCGCCAAGCTGGATACGCTCATGCAGGCCACGGGTCTGCAAGTGCAGCTGGACGCGCTGGTCAGCGACTTGCCGGTTGGCGACCGCCAGCGCCTCGAAATTCTCAAAGCCTTGTACCGTGGCGCCAAAATTTTGATTTTGGATGAACCCACTGCGGTGCTGACTCCCCAGGAAACCGAGCACCTGTTCAAGGTGCTGCGGGTGCTGCGCGGCCAGGGGACGACGATTTTGTTGATTACCCACAAGCTCAAAGAAGTCATGGGCTTGTGTGACCACGTTACCGTCATGCGCGGTGGCCGGGTAGTGCAGGAATTGCCGATTGCGCAAGCCTCGGTGGAAGGTTTGGCCGAAGCCATGGTGGGCCGCAAGGTGCACATGGGCCGCATCGAAGGCGAGGTGCTCAGGGCAGGCGATACCCTGTTGTCGGTGCGTGATGTGGTCGTGAAAGACGCCTTGCAGGTCGTGCGCCTGCATGGATTGAACCTGGATTTGAGCGCTGGCGAGATCGTGGGTGTGGCGGGTGTCTCCGGTAACGGACAAAGCGAGTTGCTGGATGTCTTGTCCGGATTGCTTACTCCAGACTCTGGGACCCTGCGCCTGGGCTCTGCAAGCTTTGCGGCCCCGGTGTGGTTGGACCCGCAAAAGGCCCGTGAACTGGGCTTGGCGCATGTACCTGAAGACCGCCACGCCCGCGCGATGGTGATGGATTTTGTGGCCTGGGAATCCGCAGTGTTGGGCTACGACAATTTGCCCGCCTACTCTCGCGCAGGCTGGATGTCGCACCGCGGTATGCGCCAAGCGACAGCGGCGTTGATGGAGCGTTTTGACGTGCGCCCACGTGATCCTGAGCTTAAGAGCAGCAAGTTTTCGGGCGGCAATCAGCAAAAGCTGGTGCTGGCGCGCGAGTTGGGGCAGGCGCCCAAGGTGCTGCTGGTGGGGCAGCCTACCCGGGGGGTGGACATTGGCGCGATTGAATTCATTTACTCCCAGCTCCGGGCCATGCGCGATGCAGGTTGTGCGGTGCTGGTGGTATCCAGCGAATTGGATGAAATTTTGGCACTCTCAGATCGGGTGATTGTGATGAACCAAGGGCGTGTAACCGGTGAGTTGGCCATTGAAGACTGCACCGAAGCAGGTATTGGCCTTTTGATGACGGGAGGCCCGCAATGAGCGCCACCAGTTACTCCTTGCCACGATGGGCCGACCTAGTGCTGTTGCCCGTGGTCTGCCTGGCGGTGGCCTTACTCGCAGCGGCCGGCGTGGTAGCCCTTGTGGGGCAAGATCCGGCCGAGGTGCTCTCTGTACTCGTTCAAGGGGCCTTTGGCAGCCAGCGGGGCATCAGCTATACGCTGTACTACGCCACCACTTTTATCTTTACTGGGTTGGCGGTGGCTGTTGCCTTTCATGGCGGACTGTTCAACATCGGTGGAGAAGGGCAAGCCATTTTGGGTGGTCTGGGCACTGGCTTGATGGCCTTGTGGTTGTCCCACAGCCTGCCGGCATGGGCTATGTTGCCTTTGATGTTGTTGAGTGGGGCTTTGTTCGGTGCCGCTTGGGCTGCGGTGCCGGCCTATTTGCAAGCCTACCGGGGCAGCCATGTGGTGATTACGACCATCATGTTCAATTTCATCGCCAGCAGTTTGCTGGTGTATTTGTTGGTGAACGTGCTGCGTCCGGCCGGGTCTATGTCCGTGGAAAGTGCGGCCTTCGCTGCGTCTGCCAAGTTACCGGGCGTGCATGAAGTATTGGCCTCGCTGGGGGTGGAGTGGGATGCTTCCCCCCTGAACCTGAGTGTGCTGTTGGCGCTCCTGGCGTCACTGGCGGTCTACTTGTTTTTGTGGCGCACGCGGGCTGGATACCGCTTGCGTGCGGTGGGCTCCAGCCAGAGCGCCGCAGAGTATGCAGGCATCAATGTGCGCCATCAGATTGTGATCGCCATGGCCATTTCGGGCGCCTTGGCGGGTATGGTGGGTATGAATGAAATCGCCGGTGTCAACGGCAAGCTGCTGCTGGAGTTTGTGAGCGGCGCGGGCTTTACCGGTATTGCCGTGGCACTCATGGGGCGCAATCACCCGGTAGGCATTATTGTTGCCAGCGTGCTGTTTGGCGCCCTTTTCCAGGGCGGTGCGGAGGTGGCGTTTGAGGTACCAGGTTTCAGCCGGGAGATGGTGGTGATGTTGCAGGGCTTTATCGTGTTGTTTTCGGGCGCCATGGTGTACGTGATTGCACCGCTTTTGGCCCGTGTGCTGTCGTGGGGCTTGAAGTCGGGGGTGCAACATGGATGAAGCCTTGTTCGCAGCCATGCTGGCCTCTACCTTGCGGGTATCCACCCCCTTGATTTTGTGTGCGCTGGCGGGCTTATTTTCTGAGCGCTCCGGCGTGGTGGATATCGGTCTGGAGGGCAAGATGCTGTTTGCCGCATTCGCAGCTGGCGCGGCCGGGGCAGCCTACCAATCCACGACGCTCGCCTTGTGTCTCGGTGTGCTGGTGGCGGTGGCCTTGTCTTGGATGCACGGGTTGGCCTGTGTCAGCCATAAGGGCGATCAGGTGGTCTCGGGTGTGGCCATCAACATCATCGCGGCGGGTATGACGGTGGTGCTGGGCATCGCCTGGTTCGCCCAGGGCGGGCAAACGCCGCCGGTGACAACAGAGGTGCGTATCAAGGCCCTGTTTCCTGGTCTGCAGGACGCGATGAGCAGTATTCCGCTGGTCGGGCGTGTCGTGGGGGAGGGCTTGCTAAGCCATAACGCTTTGGTGTACCTCGCCCTCGCGCTGGTGCCGGCGTCCTGGTGGTTGCTCTTTCGCACCCGCTTTGGTCTGCGCTTGCGGGCGGTGGGCGAGAACCCGCAGATGGTGGATGCCGCCGGGGTCTCGGTTACGGGCTTGCGTTATGCCGCTTTGACCATCAACGGCGTGTTGTGTGGCCTCGCGGGTGGCTACTTGGTGCTCGCGCAAAGTGCCAATTTTTCAGCCAATATGACGGCCGGCCGTGGCTTTATGGCGCTGGCCGCTTTGATTTTTGGTCGCTGGCATCCGGTCGGCGCCTTGTGGGCCTGTTTGCTCTTCGGCTTCCTGGACGCGGCGGCTATCCGTTTGCAGGGCGTGCAGATCAGCGGCTTTGGTGAGGTGCCGGTGCAGTTCATCCAAGCGCTGCCTTATGTGCTGACGGTGGTGTTGCTGGCCGGCTTTATCGGCAAGGCCGTGGCTCCCCAGGCGCTCGGTCGCCCTTACTCCAAGGAGCGTTGAGGCCCTACAGGTTTCACGGTTCACATGGCAATCACGGTATGGGTCAAAGTGGTGGGTTTTAGCGATGCCGAGCGGCACTCGCTGAACACCATTTTCCGCGTCTCCCGCCCCGACGGGCCGAACTATGTGCTGTGGACGCCGGACGACGCGGCATCCCCCAACGTGGCGGTGATCGATGTGGACAGCTACGAGGCCGGGCTGGACTTGGTCTCGCCCGGGTTCAACCCGCATTTGAAGATGATTGCAGTGGGTGACTCCGCCCCTTTGGGAGCCTGGCGGGCGGTGCAGCGGCCGGTAGATTGGGCGGGTATGGTGCAGATGCTGGACGAGCTCTTTGCCAGCCACCCGGAGGTGGACATCGACTTGTTTGCCGACACCTCGCCGGCTGCGCTCACATCGCCACCCGGGCTGCGCACTGCATTGCTGGTGGGTATTCCGCTGGAGAGTGCGTATTACCTGCGCGCCCGTTTGTCGCTGGCGGGTGTGCTGTTGGTGGATGAAGTGCAAACTCTGGCGCAATGTAGCGACAAACTGGCCGCCCGCGACTACGCCTTGGCCGTGGTCTACGTAGACCCGGCGACCCAAGACCCGTGGCGCCATGCCAAGTATTTGCAGGATTTGCCGTCCCCGCCCGACACCGTGCTGGGCGTGATGCCCGCCCCGGATTTCCGGGCCCAGCGTTTGTCGGAGAGCATGGGCTGTGCCGCCTTGCTGGAGGTGCCTTTCAACCCCCAGCAGGTGATTGCGGCATTGCAGCGGGTCTAGTGCGTTACATGCGTGGCTCTCGCGGGCACCACGCTAATTGCTGTCTGACTCTGCTTCCCGCAACGTGCGGCGCTTGCGCAGGCGCTGGGCATCCATGGACCGTGCCAGGCTGGTTTCCACAGGCCACGGCTCATGGCACAGGCGTGCTGCAATCAACTCGGCCCCGAGGGCAGAAAACGTCAAACCCCGCGCACCCATGCCGGCATGCATCCACAAGCCATTGCGCCCCTCTGCGTCTACCGGCCCGGCCAGTGGCAGGCGGTCGTGCGTAACGCAGCGTGTGCCGGACCAGCTTTGCACGGTGCCCGCCTGAAACTGTGGTGCTAGCGCATGGGCGGCCTCGGGCAAAAGCTGCTCCAGCCGCTGCAAGTTGCCGGCGTGTTGGGCACCAACCGGTGCCAAGTGGTGTGCTTGGAGCGAAGCAGCCGTGGGTTCCGCATCCGGCTCAAAACTGGAGCCAGCCAGCCACCCCATACCCGCGCCGGAGTCCGGCATGGGGATGAAGCAGCCGTGCCCGTTATGGGGCATAGCCCAGGCAGGCCCTGCAGCCCCCTCGGGCGCATTTCCCAGGGTGGCCGTGCCGTGTACCGCTTGGAGGTCGCCCAGGGTCAAGGGCAAAGTGGTGGCGCGGTGCGGCGCCAGGGTTTCTGCGTTTAGCAGGGCGCGCACGCCATAGGCCTGCGCGAATACGACTGTGTCTGCTGCGGCCAAGGTCACGCCTGCAGCGTCGGTCAGCGCCCAGGTGTCGCCATCGCGGGTGATTTGGTGCACCTCTGCATGGTGGCGCACGGTAATGCGCTCGTGAGCGAGCCATGCCTCAATCAGCGCGCGGGGTTTCACCCATCCCGCCTGGGTATGCATGCGGTCGGGGCCATCCCCCATGCGGTGCTCGTGCACACCGCTCAACCCCCATTGTTCGCCCTCGGTTAGCAAGCTCGCAGCGTGTTGCAGCATCAAACGTGCCCCCACGCGCGAGAGGCGTGAGCGCGGGCTGTCGTCTGCAGAAATGTGGGGTACCACCAAACCCACCGGCAAGCCGGAGGCGCCGGCGGCGGCGCGGGCAGCACGCTCCAACACCGTCACTCGCCAACCTCGGCGTGCCAAGGCATAGGCCACACTGGCCCCGGACAAGCCCGCTCCCACCACGCAGCAGTGCGGTGTACGCCCCGGGTCAAGAGGCACTGGCGGCTCCTTGGCCCCCAAAGACCATGCCGGGTCGAAGGTCGCCCGCAGCCTTGTGCCCCTGGCATTAACCTGTACGTTGACAAAGCCCGCTTCCCCCAGCCACTGCGCATGGGGGCCGGGCGGGAGCTGTGCGACAAGGCTTGCGCCGCGGGCGCATACGCGGGCCAGGGCGCGGGCGCTCCATTTGTCCCAGAGGCGGTCTTGCGCCTCGAACCACACCGTGTTCGCATACAAGCGGTGGTCGCTTAAAAAAGAGCTGCTCTCGCCAATGCACAGTGTGAGCGAGACCTGCCCTTCGCTCAGCAGCAAGCGGTGAATGCCGGGTGCGCGTTGTGCCGCTGCCGCGTGCAGGACGGCGTAGTGCATGGCCTCGTCCGCGCTCGGCGCGTGGGCTGGCGCAGTGGTGCTGAAGGCGTGCGCGTAATCGGTTTCGGTAATGTGACCCACGTAATGCAGCAGGGTGGGGCGCTGTGGGTCATTGCGCCAGGTCTGCCACACGGCCATGAAGCGCTGGCCTGCGTCGAACCGGGTGTCCAGCACGGTCCATGCCCGCTGGCCGGCCCATGCGGTGAGCTCCGCGGGTGCTTGCACCTCAGGCGCTGGGGGGAACGTAGCCTTGTGCAGCGTCGGCACCGTCGCCGAAAAAGTGGTTTTCCATTTGGCGGGCAAGGTACTGGCGAGCGCGGGCATCGGCCAAGTTCAGGCGGTTTTCATTGACCAGCATGGTCTGGTGCTTGAGCCAGGCCGCCCAGGCTTCTTTGCTCACGCTTTCCCAGATGCGTTTGCCCAGCTCACCGGGGTAGGGCGCAAAATCCAGGCCTTCAGCCTCTTTGCCCAGCTTGATACAGTTAACGGTGCGTGCCATGGGGAAACCTCATCGATGGTGTGAAAACGAAAGGCCGAATCTTATTCGCTTTGAACTCACCCACGGCGATTGCGGGAACTTCAGCGCCTAAGATGGCACCAAAATGTACAAGGCCCGTGCCCGCAGCGGGCTGGGCTCAACCCACAAGGACACAATTTTGAATTTGGTTTTCAGCTGGATGGACAACGCGCCCCGCCGCGCGTTCGGGATGGTGGCACTGGCCTGTGTGGCCATGCTGGTGTTTGGTCTATATCTGCAACATGTGGTCGGCCTGGAGCCATGCCCCATGTGCATCGTGCAGCGATATGCTCTCATTTTGGTAGCTGCTTGCGCAGCGTTGACGGGCGCTAGCAGCCGAAAAGGCTTGCATATCACAGGTGGGGCTCTCATGGTTGTACTCGCCGTTGCTGGTGCTTATGTGGCGGCCCGCCAGAGTTGGTTGCAGTGGTACCCGCCCGAAGTAGTGTCCTGTGGCCGTGACCTCTACGGCATGATCGAAACCTTCCCCCTCAAGCGCGCATTGCCCATGATCTTCCGGGGTGGGGGCGACTGCAGCAAGGTGGATTGGACCTTCCTGGGCGGCACGATTGCCAATTGGTCCTTCGTGTGCTTCAGTGCCTTTGCCGTGTTTGGCAGCCTCATGGTCTGGCGCAGCGCCCGCATGCGCTGACTCGGGAATCCGGCCGCGCTAGCGGCCGGCAATGAGCCCAGACGCCCTCAGCTCAGCTTCTTGACCAGCACTTGACTCTTGCGGTCCCAGTTGTATTTGCGCTTGCGGGCTTCCGGCAGCCAGTCCGGGTCCACCTGCACAAAACCGCGCTTGATGAACCAGTGCATGGTCCGTGTGGTCAGCACAAAAATGCTGTCCAGCCCGGCTGCCTTGGCGCGTTGCTCCACGCGCTTCAATACGCGCTCGCCGTCGCCCTGGCCTTGCACATCGGGTGACACGGTGAGGGCTGCCATTTCGGCCGTTTTGGCTTCCGGGTAGGGGTAGAGCGCTGCGCAGGCAAAGATGACGCCGTCGTGCTCGATGATGGTGTAGTTGCCGGCGTCCCGCTCGATTTCGGTGCGGCTGCGCTTGACCAGCGTGCCATCTTTCTCAAAGGGCTCAATCAGTTGCAGGATGCCGCCCACGTCTTCCTCGGTGGCTTCACGCAGCTCTTCGAGCTTTTCGTCCACCACCATGGTGCCGATACCGTCGTGCACATACACCTCCAGCAGGATCGCGCCATCCACCGCAAACGGGATGATGTGGCTGCGCTCCACGCCGTTTTTGCACGCCTTGACACAGTGCTGCAGGTAGAACGCAACGTCGGTGGGTTGGTTGGCTGCTGGTAGCTCCTTGAGCAGTTTTTCAGCCGCAGCCAGCGGCAGCTCGGTGTCAATCGGGTTGTCTTCACTGGCGGGCTGCGTTGGGTCCATGCGGATGCCGGGCACCTCGGTCAAAAAGATCAGCTTGTCCGCCTGCAGGGCTGTGGCCACACTGGTCGCCACTTCTTCCATGGTCAGGTTGAAGGCCTCGCCGGTGGGTGAAAAACCGAAAGGGGACAGTAGCACCATGGCGCCCATGTCCAGGGTTTTGGTGATGCCGGCAATGTCCACCTTGCGCACCAGACCGCTGTGCTGGAAGTCCACGCCATCCACAATGCCCACCGGGCGCGCGGTGATGAAGTTGCCCGAAATCACCCGTACCGTGGAGTCCGCCATGGGCGTGTTGGGCAGCCCTTGGCTGAAAGCGGCCTCAATTTCGTAACGCAGCTGGCCGGCAGCCTCTTGCGCGCAGTCCAGCGCCACTTCGTCGGTGATGCGGATACCGTGGCTGTATTTGGGGGTGTGGCCCTTGGCCAATAGCTGCTCATTGACCTGCGGCCGGAAGCCGTGCACCAGCACAATCTTCACGCCCATGCTCTGGATCATGGCCAGGTCCTGGGCCAAGTGCGGCAGCTTGCCCGCCGCAATTGCTTCACCGGCAATGCCCACCACAAAGGTCTGGTTGCGGAACTTGTGGATGTACGGCGCAACCGAACGGAACCAGGGCACAAAGGTGAAGTTGAAGACAGAAGTCATTGAGGGGCGGGGGAGGCCGGTAAGGGTTTGTCAGGACTGGGATAATCCGCAATTCTCTACGAAGACCACGCCTTGACTGCCAGCCCCTTGCAAATCGAATTCCCAGAGTCGCTCCCGGTGTCGGGCAAACGCGACGAAATCATGGACGCCATTGCGGCGCACCAAGTGGTCATCGTCTGCGGGGAAACCGGCTCGGGCAAGACCACCCAGCTGCCCAAAATCGCGCTCGCCATGGGCCGCGGCAAGTTGAATTACCCGGCGGGCCAGCGCGGCAAGCTCATCGGCCACACCCAGCCCCGCCGCATTGCGGCCAGCAGCGTGGCCAAGCGCATTGCCGAAGAGCTGAAAACGCCACTGGGCGATGTAGTGGGCTACAAGGTGCGCTTTAACGACCGGCTGGGCAAAGACGCTTCGGTCAAGCTGATGACGGACGGTATTTTGCTGGCCGAGACGCAGACCGACCCGCTACTCAACGCCTACGACACCATCATCATCGACGAGGCGCATGAGCGCTCGCTCAACATCGACTTCTTACTGGGTTACCTGCGCCAGATCCTGCCGCGCCGCCCGGACCTGAAGATCATCGTCACCTCGGCCACGATCGATGCGCAGCGCTTTGCGGATCATTTTGCGAGCCGACCGGCGCTGGGCCGCCCCAAGCCGGGCGACGCCCCCTCGGGGGGCAGCGACCCGCAAAGCGGCGGAGCCTGGGGGCCTTTGACGCCAGCGCCGGTGATTTTTGTGTCCGGCCGCATGTTCCCGGTGGAGCAGCGCTACCGCCCGTTTGAAGAAAGCCGCGAGTACGACCTGAACAACGCCATTGCCGATGGGGTGGATGAGCTGTGGCGCGACCCGCATAACCAAGGCGACATCCTGGTCTTTCTGCCCGGCGAGCGCGAAATCCGCGAGGCAGCCGACCACCTGCGTAAACACTTGAGCCACCAGCCGGTCATGCGCAATGCCGAAGTGCTGCCCCTGTTTGCCCGCCTGAGCCCGGCGGAACAGGACCGCATTTTTGACGGCCACACCGGCCGTCGCATCGTACTGGCCACCAACGTGGCGGAAACCTCGCTTACGGTGCCAGGCACCCGATACGTCATTGACGCAGGTACAGCACGCGTGAAGCGCTACAGTTTCCGCAGCAAAGTGGAGCAGCTGCTGGTAGAGCCCATCAGCCAGGCAGCAGCCAACCAGCGCGCCGGCCGTTGCGGGCGCGTGGCCAACGGTATCTGCATACGCCTGTACGACCAAAAAGACTTTGACGGTCGCCCGCGCTTTACCGACCCGGAAATATTGAGGTCCTCGCTGGCAGGCGTCATCCTGCGCATGAAGTCGCTGCATCTGGGCATCGTGGAAGATTTCCCGTTTTTGGAGCGCCCCAGCGGCCGTGCCATTGCCGATGGTTACCAGCTGCTCAATGAGTTGGGGGCCGTGGACGATGCGAATGAACTGACGCCTTTGGGCCAGGAACTCAGCCGCCTCCCATTGGATCCGCGCGTAGGCCGCATGCTGCTGGAAGCCCGTGGCCGCGAGGCCTTGGACGAAGCGCTGGTGATTGCCAGCGCCTTGAGCGTGCAAGACGTCCGTGACCGACCCATGGAGGCCCAGCAACAGGCGGACCAAGCGCATCAAAAGTTTGACGATGAAAAGAGCGAGTTCACTGGCTACCTGAAGCTATGGAAGTGGATTCACGACGCACGTGGCGGCGCCTCACCCGCCGCCCCGGGAGTTGGGGGCGGCGCACGTTCTGCGCAGGTCAAGGAGGAGCCCGCGCAGCGGGCGGGGGACACGGAGCAGAGCGTGCGCCGCCCCCAACTACCAGCGAGCGCAAATACGCACAAGTTAAGCAACCGCCAATACGAACAACTCCTGCGCCAAAACTTCGTCAACATCCGCCGCGTGCGCGAGTGGAAAGACATTTACACCCAACTCCACACCGTAGTGGCCGAACACAAATGGCGCCTGAATACCAAGCCCGCCAGCTATGAGCAGCTGCACCTGTCCATGCTGTCCGGCCTGCTGGGCAACGTGGGCTGCAAGCTCGAAGAAGGCCAAAACGGTGAATATCTGGGCGCACGCAGCATCAAGTTTTTTGCCCACCCCGGCGCCCACCTGACCAAAAAACCGGGCAAATGGATCGTCGCAAGCGAGCTAGTGGAAACCACGCGCCTGTTCGGCCGCGGCATCGCCGCCATAGAGCCCCAATGGCTAGAGCAAGTAGGCGGCCATCTGCTCAAGAAACAGCTGCTGGACCCGCATTGGGAAAAGAAAGCCGCCGAGGTCGTGGCGCTGGAGCGGGCCACGCTCTACGGCATCGTGGTCTACAGCGGCCGGCGCGTGAACTACAGCCGTGTGGACATGGCCGGCGCGCGGGAAATCTTCATCCGTGAAGCGCTGGTCGGCAAAGAATGGGAAACCACGCTGCCCTTTCTGGCCGCCAATCACAAGCTCATCAAACAAGTCGAAGAACTGGAGCACAAAGCCCGCCGCCAGGACGTGCTGGTAGATGACGAGCTGATCTACGCCTTTTACGACCAGCAATTGCCCGCCGATGTGTGCAGCGGCTACAGCCTGGAGCGCTGGTACCGCGAGGAAAGCAAAAAGCCGCAGTACTACGAGGGCGCTGGATTGGCAGAGCGCTCTGCTCCGTGTCCCCCGAGCCCTGCGGGCTCTCCTCCTTTACCTGCGCAGAACGCTCTGCCAACCCAGCTTCATGCGTGCAAGCTGCTTCGCCTGACCCGCGAAGAGCTCATGCGCCACGAGGCGGCAGGCATTACGACTGCGTCGTTCCCCAAAACCATCCGTTTGGGTGGCGTGGACTGTGCTGCAACTTACCTCCATGAACCCGGCGATGCCCGCGACGGCCTGACCGTGACCGTGCCCTTGTTTGTGCTGAACCAGGTGAACGACGAGCGCTGCGAATGGTTGGTGCCCGGCATGCTCAAGGACAAGGTGCAGGCCCTGCTGAAGACCCTGCACCAGCGCCCGCGCAGCCGCCTGGTGCCGCTGCCCGACACTGCGTCCAAGTTCGCCGAAGTCCTGAATGCGCCAGAGAAGTTTGGTACTGGCGGCTTGGTGGAAGCCGTGCTCAAGCTGGTGCGGGAAGCCACGTCGCTGGACATTGTGAAAGCCGACATCAAGGTCGACATGCTCAGCCCGCACTTCTTCATGAACTTCCGCGTGGTCGATGAACACGGCCGCCAGTTGGGCCATGGCCGCAACCTGGGTGCATTGAAAGCCGAGCTCGGCAGCCAAGCCCGCGGTGCCTTCCAAGCGCTAGCCAGCTTGAAGCTGGCCCAAAACCAGACTGCGAGCCAGGAACAGAGCAGCGCTAGAGCAAGCGGGATGACTGGGCGTTCTGCGCAGGTTAAGGGGGAGACCGCGCAGCGGTCGGAGGACACGGAGCAGAACGCCCAGTCATTCCGCGCCCCAGCGCCCGCCAACAATGCGCAAGCAGCTACAAAAAACGTAGCAAATGCCAACACGCCCAAAAACAGCGCCCCAAGCATCCTCGATAGCCGCTTTACCGCCTGGACCTTCGGCGAGCTGCCCGAGTTGCTGGAAATCCGCAAGGGCGGCCAAACGTTGATCGGCTTCCCAGCACTCATAGATGCCGGAGACTCGGTCACGGTCGAAGTGTTTGACGAACCCGAAGTAGCTGCCGCCAAACACCGCGCCGGCCTGCGCCGCCTGTTTGCCATCCAGATCAAGGACGCACTCAAGTACCTCGAGAAGAACATCCCGGACCTGCAAAAAATGGCGGTGAGCTACATGAACGTGGGCAAGGCCGACAACGGAAGCGGCGGAGGTACCGTGGAAGAGCTGCGTGAGCAAATCATCGCGGTGGCGCTGGACCGAGCCTTCCTGTTAGACCCGCTGCCCACCGACGAATTCGCCTTCAAACGGCGGATTGAAGAAGGGCGGGGGCGCCTGACGCTGATCGCCAACGAAGTGGCCCGCATGGCGAGTGTGATCCTGCTGGAGTACGCCACCGCTGCTCGCAAGATCAAGGACACCAAAAACGCGCCGGATGCCACGAGTGACGCCCAGCAGCAGATCAACCGCCTGATTCCCAAGAAGTTTTTGCAGGCCACGCCCTGGGATCGCTTGCAACACCTGGCTCGCTACCTCAAGGCCATCACGCTGCGGCTGGACAAATACCGTGCCGACCCGGCCCGCGATGCTGCCCGCCTGACCGAACTGCGCCCGCAAGAGCAACGCTACTGGCGGCTGGTGGCGGAGCGCAAAGGCGCGGTCGATGAGCGCATGCAGGAGTTCCGCTGGTTGCTCGAAGAATTGCGCGTCAGCTTCTTTGCCCAAGAGCTGCGCACGCCCCAGCCGGTGAGTGTGAAGCGGCTGGACAAGGCCTGGGCGCAGATCCAGAGCTAGCTGTCTTCCCTGAGAGCTCAGCCCTCGGGCGGTAGCAGCATGGCAATGCGCTCGCTGATGGAGTCCGCCCGCTCGTGGCCGGCAATTTCTTCCACGGCGCTGATCATGTCGCGCGCTGCAGCCAGCATGGATTCGCGGTCTTTGGCGTTGCGCAGTGCTTCGCGGAACGCTTCGGCGCGCGCCGGGTCGCGGCGCACAAACATGCGCTCGCAAATATCGAACAAAAACATGCGCGTGGTCGCCAGCGAGCGCTTGCCCTCGAAGTTGTCAGCGGCCACGGGGGGCGCGGGCTCCACCGTCGCGGTCAACGTGGGCGCGCTCTCAGCGGGTGGTTTGAGTTTGCTACCGGCTTCCGTTTTCCGCGTGGCCTCCTGGCTGCTGGCGGGCGCACGCACCTCGTGGCGCGCAGGTGCAAGCGGCTCGCGCAGCGTGATGGGGCGGCTCAAGTCCAGGCCGACCAGGTAGCCGGTATCGATGAGCTGCCTGGCCAGTTGCTGGGCTTGGCCGTTGAACAGGTGGTCGATCGTCTGCAAGGTGTTTTTGCCATCGGCAAGGATGAGCATGGTGCGCTCCCGCTGCCCCAGCGTGCGGCTACCACCCTGCAATTCGGCCCGTGCTTTGTCGGTTTTGAGTAGTTGCATGGTCTATCTCCAACGAAGGTCGGATTACAACCATGCCAAGTGACAAATCGGTGAAGGCGGTGGTGCCGGAGCGTCCGCTCACCGCCGCACACCGTCGTCCGACGCCGTTCAGCGCGGCAACACCCGCAGCAGGCGGCCGGGTGCCTGGTCGGTGAGCAGGTACAGCCAGCCATCGGGGCCTTGGCGCACATCGCGCACCCGCTCGCCCAAGGACTGCAGATGCCGGGTTTCCCGCAGCATCGTGCCGGCAAACGGCGCACTCAGCTCCAGGCGCGCCAGGTACCCGAATTTGAGGGAGCCCACCACCAGATTGCCCGTCCATGCCTTGCCGTAGCGGGCGCTGGTGACAAAGGCCATGCCCGAGGGGGCTATGGAGGGCGTCCAGTGGTGCAGCGGTTGCTCCATGCCCGCTTGCGCAGTCAGGCCGCTGCCGATGGGGCCGCCGCCATAGTTTTCCCCATAGGTGATCACCGGCCAGCCATAGTTGCGCCCGGCCTGCAGGAGGTTGATTTCATCGCCACCTTGGGGGCCATGTTCGATTTCCCACAGAGTGCCATCGGGTGCCTGCACCAAGCCTTGCGGGTTGCGGTGGCCGTAGCTCCATATCTCTGGCCGGGCTCCGGCGGGGCGAGTGCTGGCGCCGGCAAAAGGGTTGTCGGTAGGTACGCCGCCGTCTTTGTGGATGCGGATCATCTTGCCATGGTGGTTGTCCAGGCGCTGGGCGTCGTCTTTGCGGCTGAAGCGTTCGCCCAGTGCAAGGTACAGGCTACCGTCCGAGGCTCCTTGGCGTTGGCCCTCGGCGATGCGGCAGCCGAAATGGGCGTTACTCGCTACCTTGGGCTGTTGGCTGAAAATGACTTGCACATCGGTGAGGCTGCGGGTGTCTTCGCTCAGGCGTGCGCGGGCCATGGCGGTGCTGTTGCCGCCCGCGCCCGGCTCGGCGTAGCAGAGGTAGAGTTGCCGGTTGCGCGCAAAGTCGCTGTCCAGCAGCACATCCAGCAAGCCTCCTTGGCCCCGCGCATCCACGGCAGGCACACCGCGGATGGGCGGCCCCACGCGGCCTTGTGCATCCACCACCCGCAGGCGGCCCGGCCGCTCGGTCACCAGAAACTGGCCGTCCGGCAAAAAGGCCAGGGCCCAGGGGTGCTCCAGGCCGCTTGCCACCGTCTCGGTGCGCAACGCATCAGCCTGCACGCCCCAGGTACATAGCGCGAGGCCCACCGCCACTGAGGCGCGCCGTGCTGGGAGGGACAGGGTGAAAATCATATGAAATATGCCTCTAGCGCTCGTGGAATATGCGCAAGTAGCTATAAAAATGATAGTGAATGGGCAGACCTTCTGGTCTTATAAGGTTTTCAGGCGCTCCAGGGCGGAGTGCAGGGTGGCATCCTGCTTGGCAAAGCAAAAGCGCACCACGCGCTGGTCAAAGCCATTGCCGTAAAACGCTGACAGCGGGATGGCCGCTACGCCCACCTCGCGGGTGAGCCATTGGCAGAAGTCGGCTTCGTTCAGGTCGCTTACCTCGGAAATATCGATGCACTGGAAGTAGCTGCCCTGGCTGGGCAGCAGCTTGAAGCGGGTGCCGGCCAGCCCGGCGCGGAACAGGTCGCGCTTGCGTTGGTAGAACGCGGGCAGGTTGGTGTAGGGCGCGGGATCGGCCAGGTAAGCTGCCAAGGCGTGCTGTACCGGGGTGTTGACGGTGAATACGTTGAACTGGTGCACCTTGCGGAATTCGGCGGTCAAGGCGGCAGGCGCTGCCACGGTGCCCACTTTCCAGCCGGTCACGTGGAAGGTTTTGCCAAAGCTGGACACCACAAACGCGCGTGCTGCCAAGCCGGGAAACCGCGATGCGCTCTCGTGCTGCTGCCCGTCAAACACCATGTGCTCGTACACCTCGTCGCTGATGAGCAGTATGTTGGTGGGGGCGAGCAGGTCTTGCAGGGCCAGCATGTCAGCCCGGCTCCACACGGTGGCGCTGGGGTTGTGTGGGGTGTTGATCAGGATCGCCCGCGTTTTGGGCGTGATGGCCGCGCTGATCTTGGCAAAGTCGGGGCGGAAGGTGCCGGGCGTCAGGGGCACCCGCACCACGACGCCGCCAGCCAGCTCAATGTTGGGTACATAGCTGTCGTAGCAAGGCTCCAGCACAATCACTTCGTCACCCGGATGTACGACGGCCAGAATGGCCGTGATGATGGCCTGCGTGGCACCCGCGGTGATGGTGATTTCACTGTCGGGTTGGTAGGTCTTGCCGTGCAGCGCCTCAATTTTGGTCGCCACGGCCTGTCGCAGCACCGGCACACCCGCCATGGGCGGGTACTGGTTGTGCCCGGCTTGCATGGCAGCCGTCACAGCGTTCACCAAGGCGGGGTCGCAAGCAAAGTCCGGAAAACCTTGGCCGAGATTTACCGCTTTGTGCTCAGCGGCTAATGCCGACATGACGGTAAAGATGGTCGTGCCTACGTTGGGCAGGCGGCTGGTGAGCGAGGGTGTAAAAGCAGTGGTCATGAAATCACGCAGTGCAGGAGTGAAGTGTCTTGTTCAGTGCCAACGCGGAACCGGCTTTGCCGGGCCGCTGGTGGCGCCCCCCTGAGGGGGGAAGCGGCTAGAAGCCGCTTCGGGGGGCTCACAACTCATAGTCGTTGACATGGCCTTCCATGGCCTTGGCGATCAGGGCGCGGTTCAAGCGGCTACTCAAAAATTCAGCAAAGGTGAATACAAAATTGCGCAAATACGCGCTGCGCTTGAAGGCTACCCGGGTCACGTTCTGGCCGAACAGGTAGCCGGCAGGGCGTACCACCAGGCCGCCACGAGCGCCATTTTTCTCCATGTCTTCCACCACATCGGTCACCGCCATTTCGGCCGCGATGCCGATGCCCAGCCCCAGGCGCACATAAGTTTTGATCACATCGGAGTCAATGGCTTCGAGGGAAATGCGCGGCTCCAGCTTGCGCGCGGCAAATGCCTGGTCGATGCGGGTGCGCCCTGTGAAGGAGGGGTGGTAAGTGATGAGTGGCTCGGCGGCCACGTCCTCCAAGCTGATGCGCTCTTTTTGCGCCAGCGGGTGGTCTACCGGCAGCACCAGCACGTGCTGCCATTCGTAGCAGGGCAGGGTGACCAGCTCGGTGTAGTTGGCCAGCGACTCGGTGGCAATACCGATCTCCGCCACATCGTCAATCAGCATGCGCGCTACCTGGTCGGGCGCGCCTTGGTGCAGGCTGACGTTGACCTTGGGGAAGGCGGTGCGCAATTGAGCCACTTTTTCAGGCAGCACATAGCGCGCCTGGGTGTGGGTGGTGGCAATCGACAGGGTGCCGCTGTCCTGCGAGCTGTATTGCTCGCCGATGCGCTTGAGGTTGTTCACCTCCCGTAGGATCAGCTCGATGCTTTTGAGCACATGCTGGCCGGGTTCGGTGATGCGCTTGAGGCGCTTGCCGTGACGGGCAAAGATGTCAATGCCCAGCTCCTCTTCCAGCTCGATGATGGCTTTCGAGACACCCGGCTGCGAGGTGTGCAACGCCTTGGCCGCTTCGGTGAGGTTGAGGTTGCGGCGCGCGGCTTCTTGGACGAAGCGGAATTGGTGGAGGTTCATATCGAATTCCAGCTAAAGATGGAATTCATTATGCCTCAGAGCCTCATTTTCAGGCCGGGCTGAGTGCGATAGCGGCCAGCATGTCCAAGAGGCGTGCATCCTCACCCACAGCCGCTTGCAGATGGAATTGCACGGCTGGGTACTGCGTGCGCAGCTGCAGCACCAGCGCGGGCAAGTCTTCCCGGGCATGGCGGCCTACGCCCAAAAACATGGGCACGATGGTGATGTGGTTCACGCCACCTGCTGCCAAGCGTGCCACGGTATCTGGCAAATCGGGCTGGCTGAGTTCGAGGTAGGCGCACGCCACTTCCACGTCAGCGCTTTGCAGGCGAATGCGCTCGGCCACCGCCTCCATGGGTTTGTGCCACAAGGGGTCGCGGGAACCATGGGCGAACAGCACGATGGCGCTGCGGGGGGTGTTGCTTGTCATCGTCGGAGTACCAGCCAGGTGAAGGCGGCGAGTGAGAAAAAGGAATAAATCAAGCCCGGCAAAGCCGCCGTAATCCACGGCTGCCAGCCTTGCAGGTTGCCCAGGTCATTGAGCACGTTATTGAGCAGTACAAAGCTGATGCCAGCCATCACGCCACCAAAGGTGTAGCCCGCAATGCTGCCGGAGCGGAAGTGCAGGTAGGCAAAAGGCAGCGACAGCACCACCATCACCAGGCAGCTCAGGGGGTAAAACACTTTTTTCCAGAACTGGATTTCATACTTCTGGGCGCTTTGGCCGTTGGCGTTGAGGTGGCGGATGTACTGGAACAGGTCAATCGTGCCCATCCGCTCGGGGCGCAGCACAGCGGCGGCCACCATCTCGGCGCTGATCAGGGTGGGCCAGCGCAGGGTTTCCAGTTTGGCGTTTTCCACACGGATGGCTTGCTGGTTGCCAGCGCTGAATTCTGTGCGTGTTACATCTTGGAGTTGCCAAGACTCGTCCTCGCCAAACGTGCCGCCGGCCGCTTCGGTCAGGGACACGATGTAGCCTTGGTTGTCGAACTCAAAAATACGCACATCCTTGAGCGCCGCGTCGGAGGTGAGGGAGCCCACATTGACCGAATAGCTGCCGTAGGCCTGCTTCTCTTTGAGCCATGCGCCCGTTTTGCCCACGCTGATCTTGCCCTGAAAGCGGGACTTCAAGAGCTGCGCTGTTTTGTCCGCCAGCGGCGCTACATAGTCGCCCACCGCAAAGGTGAACATCACAAACCCCAGCCCCAGCGCGAGCAAAGTGCGCAAGGCCCGCCAGGGCCCCAGGCCGCTGGTACGCAAAATGGTGAACTCCGAGCTGCGGGCCAGCCGCGCCATCACAAAAATGGTGCCAATCAGCACGGTGATAGGAAACAACTCATACACGTGGGCCGGAATCATCAGCGCCACGTAAATCAAGGCCTGGGGAACTTGGTAGCCAGACGCCTTGATGCGGCTCACCGACTGCAGCTCTTCCACAATGTCGAAGAAGAAAAACAAGGCCATAAAGCCCAAGGTGACGAGCGCGACCGCCGTGATCACCTCCCCATAGAGCAGCTTGCGCAGCGTTTTCATGTGGCAGCTCCGGCCCTGGTCATGCGGCGTTTGGGCCAGCGGATAGCCCAGTGAAAGTGGCGCTTGGCAAGCCACACCATGCTGAGGATGAAGACCCCGCCATGCAACTGCAGCAACATGGGCAGCAGCGACATTTTGCTGTTATCAATCCAGCTTTTGCCCAGCACCAGCAGGTTGAAATACACCACAAAGGCTAGGAACGCAAAGATCAGGTTGCTGCTGCGCCCGGCGCGCGGGTTAGCTCCGGCCGCAGCCAGCCCGATCCAGAGCAAATTGAAGGCCGCCAACGTGAGCCCGGCACGCCAGGACAATTCGCCCTGGTGCTGGGGGGTAGGTGCTTTCAAAAGGTCCAAGGTGGTTTTGGCGTTGGAGGGGGCGTAGTCTCTGGCAGACGCATCGTCAGCGCCTACCCGTGCGCCGTAGCGCTCAAACGTGCTCAGGGTGAGGTCCGCCTTATCCGCTTTACGCTCCAGGCGCTGGCCGTTTTGCAGCACCAGAAACTTGTCGTCATTCATGACCTCCACGGTGCCGGTGTGGGCGGACGTGATGGTTTCTTTGTCTTGTTCTTTGGTGGCGATAAAGACGTTTTTACCGGTCTGTTGGCCTTTGCTGTCTTTTTCAATGAAGAAAACGCGGTCGCCGTTGGCGGATTCCTGGAACTGGCCGGGCTCGATGCGGGCGATGTCGCCCCGTTTGTCGTACTTGTCGCGCAGGTCTTCAATCTTGCTGAACGACCACGGCAGAATGAAAAAAGCCAGCGCCATCACCACCACCAACACCGGCCAGGCAAACCGCAGCAAAGGCCGCACCAACGACAGTAGGCCGTTGCCGCTGCCGAACCAGATCACCATTTCGCTGTCGCGGTACATACGGGTCACCACGCTGAGCACCGAGATGAACAGGCTCATCGACAAAATGGTGGGCATGTCTGACAGCACGGTGTAGCCCATGATGATGAGCACATCCGCAGGGTTGAACGTGCCCCGGGAAGCCTCACCCAGCGTGCGCAACAGGGTCATGGTGGTAACTACCGTGACCAGCACCACCAAGGTGGCGCCGAAACTGCGGCCTAACTCTTTGCGGATGGAGGAATGGAATAACATGGCGTTCAACGAAAGCGTGAATTATGAACTTTGAACTCAAGCCTCTGAATCTCGTAGCCCTTGCTAATGAAAAAACGGATCTTTTGATCTTGCTGGTGTCGCAAGATTTCAAGCCCGGTAAAGACGAGTTGTCTGTCTTGATCGCGCAGACGCTCAAGCAGGGCGATTTTTTAACCAAGGCGGGCACTGTGCTGTCGCTGTACCGGCCGGTGCAGGCTAACGCTCCGAAAGTGCTGCTCGCAGGCGTTGGAGACGGGCACGCGCGCGGCGTTCGCGGAGCACTCGCCGCATGTGCTGCGTCGCTCAAGGCGAGCAGCGTCAAGAAGGCCATCGTAGGGTTTGCCGGACCCGCCCACGAAGACGCTGTGCGGGCGGTGCCATTGGCGGTGGCGGAAGCCAGCTATGTGTATACCCACACCAAGTCCAAGCCAGAGGCCCGGACTCTGCAGAAAGTACTGGTGGCGGCCACCAATGCTTCTGAGGTGAAAAGCTCTTTTGATACCGGAGCTGCGACCGTTGCGGGCGTGGAATTTGCTAAGGAGTGGGCGAATCGCCCGGCCAATTACGCGACGCCGACCTTGCTGGCTCAAGCGGCGCAAAGTATTGCCAAGTCGGCCAAGGTCACATGCGAAATCCTCGGACCCAAAGAGGTCGTCAAGTTGGGCATGGGCTCCTTCATGGCTGTGGCTCAGGGCTCAGATGAGCCGCTGCGGTTTATTGTGTTGCAGTATTCCGGCGCACCCAAGGCGCAGCCGCCCGTGGTGTTGGTGGGCAAGGGCATCACCTTTGACAGCGGTGGCATTTCCATCAAGCCTGCGGCAGAGATGGATGAGATGAAGTTCGATATGTCCGGTGCCGCGAGCGTGCTGGGCACTTTCCGCACTTTGGCGGAGTTGAAGCCGGCGATCAACGTGGTGGGTTTGATTCCCGCTTGCGAAAATTTGCTGAATGGCAAAGCCGTGAAGCCTGGAGATGTTGTCACCAGCATGAGCGGGCAAACCATCGAAATTTTGAACACCGATGCGGAAGGTCGTTTGGTGTTGTGCGACGCACTGACTTACGCTGAACGTTTCAAGCCGGCCGCCGTGGTGGATATTGCCACTTTGACGGGGGCCTGCGTGGTCGCTTTGGGCGGCGTGCGCAGCGGTTTGTTTACTAGCAAACCTGAGCTGGCCGATGCCTTGTACAAGGCGGGTGAGGCCAGCGGTGACTTGTGCTGGCGCCTGCCCTTGGATGACGATTACGCAGACGGGCTCAAAAGCAATTTCGCTGATGTCGCCAACGTGGCGGGCCGCGCGGGCGGTGCCATTACGGCTGCCAAATTTTTGCAGCGTTTTACCGAGAAGTTCGACTGGGCGCACTTGGATATCGCGGGTACCGCCTGGAAAGGCGGCGCAGCCAAGGGCGCGACCGGGCGCCCCGTGCCCCTGCTGGTGGAGTTTTTGTTGAGTCGGGTCGCAGGGCGGTGACAGACGTTGCCTTTCATTTCGGCGCGCCCAACAAGCTGGAGTATGTGGGGCGGCTGCTCCGCAAGGCGGTCGCCAGAGGCGCCCGCCTGACCGTGTTGGCCGCGCCCGCACAAGTGCAATACCTCGACGCGAGTTTGTGGGCGACGGCGCCCACCGATTTTTTGGTACATGCCGTGGATGACGGAGGCGTGCCGCAGCCCCGGTGCCCGGTGGTCTTGACCTCGCGTGTACACAGTGCTTTGCAGAGCCACAGCGTTCTGGTGAATCTGACCACTACGGTGCCAGATGCTTTTACGCAGTTTGAGCGGGTAATTGAGGTCGTCTCGGTGGATGATGAAGATCGGGCTTTGGCCCGCACCCGCTGGAAACACTATGTGCAGCAGGGCTACGCGATTCAGCGCCACGACCTGAAACTCAAGGGGGCAGATTGATGCAGGCACCCAAAGCGACACCGCGTTTTTTGCCCACCTTGACCGAGGTAGTTAAGCCTGCGGTGGCGCTGGAAGTGCCCGAATCCGCTCCGGCAGAGGCGGCCTCGGCATCCACTGCCGCGCCGGATGAAGCCTTGGTGGAGGCGCTTGTCCAGCGTTTGTTACCCGGCTTGGAGCAACGCCTTCAAGCGGCCTTGCGAGAGAGCTTGCAGGCGCAATGGGATGCCTTGTTACCCAAGGTGATGGAAGATTTGGAGGACACGGTGCGGGATATGGCGGCCAGCACAGTGACATCGGCGCAATCGGAGCGCGAGCCCTGAGTTTTGCGGCAGATCTGCCTATGGCTGCGTGGAAATTTTCTAAAAAGTTTCGTGCGAACCAAGAATGCTTGAATTTACGGACTAGAATACGAGGCTCTGGAGCGGTGGATGAGCGGTTTAAGTCACACGCCTGGAAAGCGTGCGTGGGGTAAAACCCACCGCGGGTTCGAATCCCGCCTGCTCCGCCAGAACTGAAAAACCCTTGTAATTCAATGAGTTACAAGGGTTTTTTCTTTGGTGCTCCGGGGGGGCGCAGAATGGATAGCCATTCTGCTGCTAATGCTTACTTGCTGGATTGCACCATTTTCATGGCGGTCGCAATCAGGCCGGACACCTCGCTCATATTCCCCGGAATGATCAAGGTGGTGGTGGCATCCGCTGCCACCTTTCCGTAGGCATCTACTGCCCGCTCGGCCACTTTCAACTGCACTGCTTGCTCGCCGCCGGGTTGGCGGATGGCGGCGGCAATGCGTTCGATGGCCGAGGCCGTCGCTTCTGCCACTGCGGTGATGGATGCGGCTTCACCTTGTGCGCTGTTGATGGCGGCTTGTTTTTCGCCCTCGGAGCGTGCGATGTAGGCTTCGCGCTCGCCAGTGGCAATGTTAATTTGCTCTTGGCGCCGGCCTTCGGAGGCCGCAATCAGGGCGCGCTTTTCACGCTCCGCAGTAATTTGCGCTTGCATGGCGTGCAAGATTTCTTTGGGCGGTGTCAGGTCTTTGATTTCATACCGCAGCACCTTGACGCCCCAGTTCAGTGCAGCCTCGTCAATCGCTGCGACGACCTGCGCGTTGATGATGTCGCGCTCCTCGAATGTTTTGTCCAGCTCCAGCTTGCCGATGACCGAGCGCAATGACGTTTGAGCCAGCTGAGAAATCGCCACGATGTAGTTGCTGGAGCCATAGCTGGCCCGCATGGCATCTGTCACCTGGAAGTACAAGATGCCGTCTACCTGCAGTTGGGTGTTGTCTTTGGTAATGCAGACTTGGCTGGCGATATCCAGGGGAATTTCTTTCAGCACATGCTTGTAGGCCACACGGTCTACAAAGGGCACCAAAAAGTTCAAGCCCGGCGTCAAGGTGCCATGGTATTTGCCCAAGCGCTCAATCACCCACGCGTGCTGCTGGGGCACCACTTTCACCGAGCGGGTGATGAAGATGACGGCGATGACCAAAAGAATAATTGCGATTTCCATAAGGGTTCCTGTTCAAGTTTTATCAAGCAAGAGGCGGTTGCCCACCATTTCTGCCACCCGGTGCGGGCCCGGCGCGGGGATAACACCCGCGCGGTGGATGGCCGTCCAGTGGGCACCCCGGTAATGCACGCTGGCCGTGCCATTCGTGTCCCAGGCTGCGACCTGCACCGTTTCGCCAATATCCAGGTTGACATTCGGATTCGCTTGCGCGGGTAGCTCATGGTTGCGACGCATGCGTTTCCAGTGCCAAGCAACCACTGCGCCTCCGCCTACGAGAGCAGCCAGAGCAAGCTGTGCCGCGAGCCCAGCCCCCGCATGGGCTGCCAAGGCCGCCGCCACAGCACCCAGCGCCAGCATCAGCAAATAAAAAGTGCCGGTGAGTAATTCAAGGGCGACCAATCCGCCTGTGACAAGCCACCACAAGGTGGGTTCCGACATGGGTGCACTCCGGTTGTATTGATGACGCCACATTGTGGGCCAATTGAATGACCGCACCACGGCGTTGTCGCAATAAGTCCTTACACTTCGCGCCTGTTTGCCATTTTTAGCCCCCTCTTGTCGCTGGAGCCATCCGATGAAGTTTCGCTTTCCCATCATCATCATTGACGAAGATTTCCGTTCGGAAAACACGTCAGGCTTGGGCATCCGTGCCTTGGCGCAGGCCATTGAGTCCGAGGGCTTTGAGGTGTTGGGTGTCACCAGCTATGGCGATTTGAGCCAGTTTGCCCAGCAGCAAAGCCGGGCCAGCGCCTTCATTCTGTCCATTGACGATGAGGAATTCACCCCCGGCCCGGACCTGGACCCTGCGGTGTTGAACCTGCGCCATTTCATTGAAGAAGTGCGCCGCAAGAATCTGGATGTTCCCATTTACGTGTACGGCGAGACCAAGACCAGTCGCCACATCCCCAACGACATTCTGCGCGAGCTGCATGGCTTCATTCACATGTTTGAAGACACGCCCGAGTTCGTGGCGCGCCACATCATCCGCGAGGCCAAGGGTTACCTGGAAGGCGTGCAGCCGCCATTTTTCAAGGCGCTGCTGGACTATGCTGAAGACGGTTCCTACAGCTGGCACTGCCCCGGTCACTCCGGTGGCGTGGCCTTCTTGAAGAGCCCCGTGGGCCAGATGTACCACCAGTTTTATGGCGAGAACATGTTGCGCGCCGACGTGTGCAATGCCGTGGAAGAGCTGGGCCAGCTGCTGGACCACAACGGCGCGATTGGTGCGTCCGAACGCAATGCGGCGCGTATCTTCAACGCCGACCACTGCTTCTTTGTGACCAACGGCACCTCCACCTCCAACAAGATGGTGTGGCACCACACGGTGGCACCTGGTGACATCGTGGTCGTGGACCGCAACTGCCACAAATCCAACCTGCACGCCATCATCATGACCGGGGCCATCCCCGTGTTCTTGAAGCCCACGCGCAACCACTTCGGCATCATCGGCCCGATTCCGCAAAGCGAGTTCGAGCCCGCCACCATCCAGGCCAAGATCAAGGCCAACCCGCTGCTCAAGGGGGTAGATGCCAAGAAGGTGAAGCCGCGCATCCTGACGCTGACGCAAAGCACGTACGACGGTGTTCTCTACAACACCGAGACCATCAAGAGCATGCTCGATGGCTATGTGGAAAACATCCACTTTGACGAGGCCTGGCTGCCGCACGCGGCTTTCCACCCGTTCTACGGCACCTACCACGCCATGGGCAAGAACCGCGCGCGCCCCAAAGAGGCTGTGGTCTACAGCACGCAGTCCATCCACAAGTTGCTGGCCGGTATCAGCCAGGCCAGCCATGTGCTGGTGCAGGACTCGCAGACCGTCAAGCTGGACAAGCACCTGTTCAACGAGGCCTACCTGATGCACACCAGCACCAGTCCGCAGTACAGCATCATTGCCAGTTGCGACGTGGCGGCTGCCATGATGGAGCCCCCCGGTGGCACCGCGCTGGTGGAAGAAAGCATTGCCGAGGCGCTGGACTTCCGCCGCGCCATGCGCAAGGTGGATGAAGAGTATGGCGACGACTGGTGGTTCAAGGTCTGGGGACCGGACAAGTTGGCCGAAGAAGGCATTGGCCGCGCGAACGACTGGATCATCAAGGGCGAGAGCAAAACTGCCAAGGCCAACTGGCACGGCTTCGGCAAGCTGGCCAACGGCTTCAACATGCTGGACCCCATCAAGTCCACCATCGTGACACCCGGTTTGGACCTGAACGGCAAGTTTGCCAAGACGGGTATTCCTGCGTCTATCGTGACCAAGTTCCTGGCCGAGCATGGCGTGGTCGTGGAGAAGACGGGCCTGTACAGTTTCTTCATCATGTTCACCATCGGCATTACCAAGGGCCGCTGGAACAGCATGTTGACCGCGTTGCAGCAGTTCAAAGACGATTACGCCAAGAACCAACCCATGTGGCGTGTGCTGCCCGAGTTCGTGCAGAAGTACCCACGCTACGAGAAGATGGGCCTGGCCGACCTGTGCCAGCACATCCACCAGCTGTACGCCAAGTTCGACATCGCGCGCCTGACCACCGAGGTGTACCTGAGCGATCTGGTGCCTGCCATGAAGCCTAGCGATGCCTACGCCCACATTGCCCTGCGTAAGACCGAGCGCGTGGAGATCGACCATCTGGAAGGCCGCGTATCAGTGGGCATGGTGACACCGTACCCGCCCGGCATTCCCTTGCTGATTCCCGGCGAAGTGTTCAACAAGAAAGTGGTGGACTACCTGAAGTTCTCCCGCGAGTTCAATGCCCAGTGCCCCGGTTTCGAGACCGATGTGCACGGCCTGGTGAGCGAAGTGGGCGAGGACGGCAAGGTGCGCTACTACGCCGACTGCGTGAAAGCCTGAGAGTGCTCTCCAATCCGGAGGGCCTCATGAAAATAGCGCCGGCAAATCACTTTGTCGGCGCTATTTTTTTGATAGCTGCTCGCGCACACTCTGCGTGCGCTAGAGCCCTTTTTTGTACTTAAGCCTCTGCGGTCACGCCCATGGTCTGGCTGTAGCCGCCGTCCACGTAGGTGATCTCGGCTGTCACGCCGCCGGCCAAGTCGCTCAGCAGGAACGCCGCGACATTGCCCACGTCTTCAATCGTCACATTGCGGCGGATGGGGGATGCGCCGGCCACCATGTTCAGCAGCTTGCTGAAGTCCTTGATGCCGCTGGCTGCCAGTGTCTTGATCGGGCCTGCGCTGATGCCGTTCACACGGATGCCTTGAGGGCCCACTGCCTCGGCCAGGTAGCGTACGCTGGCTTCCAGCGAGGCTTTGGCCAGGCCCATGGTGTTGTAGTTGGGGATGATGCGCTCGGCACCCAAGTATGACAGTGTCAGCAGTGCCGCCTTGGGCGAGAGGTAGGGTAAAGCAGCCTTGGCCATCGCGGGGAAGCTGTAAGCACTGATGTCGTGTGCGATTTTGAAATTCTCGCGGGTCAGGCCGTCCAGAAAGTTGCCTGCAATCGCTTCACGGGGGGCAAAGCCGATGCTGTGCACAAAACCGTCAAACGTGGGCCAGTGGGCCGACAGGTTTTTGAACAACTGGTCGATCTGCTCATCGTTGCCCACATCGCAGTCAAACACCAGTGTGGAGTCGAAGTCTGCAGCGAACTCGGTGATGCGCTCTTTGAAGCGCTCGCCCACGTAGCTGAATGCCAGTTCGGCGCCTTGTTCTTTGCACGCTTTGGCAATGCCGTAGGCGATGGAGCGGTTCGACAACACTCCGGTGATCAACAACTTCTTGCCTGCTAAAAAGCCCATATCGTCCTCATAAAAATGCGTGGTCTAGTGCAGAATTGTCGCATGCGGAAATGGGTGGCATTACTCGGGAGTTTCATGGCGGGCAGCGTGTGGGCTGCGCATGGCTATGCCCTCTGGGGCGACCTGCAATATCCACCGGGCTTTGCCCACTTCAGTTATGTGAATCCACTAGCGCCCAAAGGCGGCGAGTTGCGCCTGGTGAGCAATCTGCGCGTTTCCACCTTTGACAAGTACAACCCGTTCACCGTCAAGGGCTCGGCTCCAGCCTATCTCAGCAACCTGATGTTCGATAGCTTGCTGGCTGGCGCGCTGGATGAGACAGCGGCCGGTTACGGCTTGCTGGCCCAAGAGGTGAGCGTGGCCCCTGATGGCTTGAGTGCCACCTTTGTGTTGCGGCTGGAAGCCCGTTTTCACAACGGAGATGCCGTGCTGGCGCGCGATGTCAAACACAGCTTCGACATGCTCAAAGGCCCGCTGGCAGCCCCGGGCTTTCGCAGCATGCTGGAGGACGTGGTGGGTGCGGATGCGTTGGATGCACGCACGGTGCGCTTTCGCTTTGCCAAGCCCAACCGTGACTTGCCACTGACCGTGGGAGGCTTGCCGGTGTTCAGCCACCGTTGGGGCGAGGAGGGCGGCAAGCCCAAGCCTTTTGACCAGATCGTGATGGACATCCCCATCGGGAGCGGGCCTTACAAATTAGGTCCGGTGAACTTCGGCAAAGACATCACCTATGTGCGCAACCCCGACTACTGGGCGCGCGATTTGAATGTGCGCAGTGGCACGGCCAATTTCGACCGCATCACCGTCAAAATCTACAAAGACAGCACATCCCGCCTCGAGGCCCTGAAGGCCGGCGAGTTCGACCTGATGCGCTTTTTTTCAGCGGGAGACTGGGCCCGCCGCGTAACTGGCCGCAAGTTTGACAGTGGCGAGCTGATCAAGGCTGAGTTTCAGCACCGGCTGCCCACCGGTTTTCAGAGCTATGTGCTCAATACCCGCAAACCTTTGCTGCAAGACGTGCGGGTGCGGCAAGCGCTGGGCCTGGCACTGGACTATGAGTGGATGAACCGCCAGATGTTTTATGGCGCCTACCAGCGGGTGCAAGGCCTGTTTGGCAACACCGATTGCCAGGCCACAGGTGTGCCGCCCGAGCAAGAGTTGGCATTGCTGAATCCGTGGCGGGGCAAAGTGCCAGAGGCCGCTTTTGGACCCATGGCGCGCCCACCGCGCACCGATGGCGAAGATTCTTTGCGCAACAACCTGCGCAGAGCGCAAGCCTTGCTGAAGGAGGCAGGTTGGACCTACCGCGACGGCGCCTTGCGCAACGCACAGGGGCAGGCGTTTGAGCTGGAGTACCTGGACAGCAACGAGGCTGGCGCCCGCGTGGTCACGCCGTGGGCGCGCAATCTGGAGAAGATCGGGGTCACGCTCAAGTTCCGCCCGGTGGACTTCGCGCTTTACCAGCAGCGTTTGCAAAAGTTTGAGTTCGACATCACCTCCATCGCCTATGCCGGCACGCAGAACCCCGGCCAGGAGTTCGCGGATTTGTTTGGCAGCAAGGCCGCCAGCCAGGAAGAGTCCGGCAATTTCAGCGGCATCCAAAGCCCGGCGGTGGACGCCCTGATTCTGCACATGACGAGTGCCAAGTCCAAGGCCGCACTGTTGCCGGCTTGCCGTGCCCTGGACCGGGTGATTGCCCACAGCCATGTGCTGGTGCCCCAGTGGTCGGCCGCGACCCACCGCATTGCCTACAACGCCTGGCGTTTGGACAAGCCTGCGCAGATGCCGCCCTACGCTCAAGGTGAGGGCTGGGCCATCGATACCTGGTGGGCCAAGCCATGATGGCCTATGTGTTCAAACGGCTGTTGTTGATGCTGCCCACTTTGTTTGGCGTGTTGCTCCTCACGTTTGTGGTGGTGCAGTTTGTGCCCGGTGGTCCGGTGGAGCAATACCTTGCGGAGGCCAAGGCGGGCGCCGGTGTCGGCGCAGAGGGCGGCATGAGCTACCGTGGCGCACAAGGGGTAGACCCCAAGCGCCTGGAGCAGGCCAAGGCCTTGTACGGGTTTGACAAACCGGCGCCCGAGCGCTTCTGGCAGATGCTCACCCAGTTTGCCCGGTTTGATTTGGGCACCAGCTTTTTCCAAAACCGCAAAGTCTCTGAGCTGATTTGGGAGAAGCTTCCCGTGTCCATGAGTCTGGGCTTGTGGACCTTCTTCCTGAGTTACGGCATTGCCGTACCGCTGGGCATTGCCAAAGCCGTGCGGGCGGGTAGCCGGTTTGACATGGTCACCAGTGTGTTGGTGCTGGTGGGCTTTGCCATTCCGGGTTTTGTGCTGGGCGTGGCGTTGCTGGTGGTATTCGGCGGGCAGTTGCAATGGTTTCCGCTGCGGGGCCTGGTGTCTGCCAACTGGGAGAGCTTGTCCTGGGGCGCCAAAGTGACGGATTACCTCTGGCACATCGCCATGCCCGTGACCGCCATGGTGATGAGCAGCTTTGCCACCATTGCGATGTTGACGAAAAATGCGTTTCTCGAAGAAATCCGCAAGCAATATGTGCTGACTGCGCGCGCCAAAGGCCTGCCCGAGCGCAAGGTGCTCTGGAAGCATGTGATGCGCAATGCGCTGATTCCCATCGTGACCGGTTTCCCGGCGGCGTTTATCGGCGCGTTTTTCACGGGCTCCCTGTTAATCGAAACCCAGTTTTCGCTGGATGGCCTCGGCTTGCTGAGTTATGAGAGTGTGATCCGCCGCGACTACCCGGTGGTCATGGGCACCTTGTATCTCTTTACCCTTATCGGCTTGGTGACCAAGCTGGTGTCTGACCTCTGTTACGCCTGGGTGGACCCCCGTGTTACCTTCGACTAATCCCGGTCCCGCCCTGCGCGCCTGGCGGCGCTTTCGCCGCAACCGCGTGGGTTTTGCGAGCTTGTTGATTTTTTGCGTGCTGGTGCTCATCAGCCTGGGAGCGGAGTTGGTCTCCAACGACAAACCGCTGGTCGTGGTCTACCAAGGCAGCACTTACTGGCCCATGCTGCGCGACTACCCGGAGACCACGTTTGGCGGCGACTTCGCCACCCCCACGGATTACCTCGACCCCTTCATTCAGCAAAAGTTGGCAGAGCCTGGCAACTGGGCGGTGTTTGCGCCCAACCGCTACGGGTCCAAAACGCTCAATTACTTTGCCACGGCCCCCAACCCCGCGCCGCCGAGTGCTGCGAATTGGCTGGGCACTGATGACCGCGGTCGCGATTTGCTCGCGCAGTTGATTTACGGCTTCCGTGTCAGTGTGCTGTTTGCGCTGGCCTTGACGGCCACCGGCGTGCTCCTGGGCATCGCCACCGGCGCAGTGCAGGGCTTTTTTGGCGGAAAGACGGATCTGGTCTTCCAGCGCTTCATCGAAATCTGGAGCTCCATGCCGGAGCTCTACCTGTTGATCATTTTCAGTGCCTTGTTTGCACCCAGCGTGGGCCTCTTGCTGGTGTTGCTGAGTCTGTTTGGCTGGATGGGGCTGTCGGACTATGTGCGGGCCGAGTTTTTGCGTAACCGCCAGTTGGACTATGTGCGGGCGGCGCGGGCCTTGGGGGTGTCCAGCCGCGTCATCATTACGCGACATATCTTGCCCAACAGCCTGACGCCAGTGGTTACGTTTTTGCCTTTTCGCATGAGCGGGGCCATCCTGGCGCTGACCTCGCTGGATTTTCTGGGGCTCGGCGTACCACCAGGCACGCCGTCTCTGGGGGAGTTGCTGTCACAGGGAAAAAACAATATCGACGCGTGGTGGATATCGCTGTCCACCTTTGGCGTGCTGGTGATCACATTGCTGCTGCTGACGCAAATGGGCGATGCCTTGCGCGACGCGCTGGACCCCCGGAAGCAAGACGCATGAACCCGACCACGCTTTTAACGGTAGAGAGCTTGCGGGTCGCATTTGCCGGGCGCGAGGTGGTGCATGGCGTGAGTTTTGACATCCGGGCCGGCGAGAAGTTGGCCTTGGTGGGTGAGTCTGGCTCCGGTAAAACCATCACCGCGCTGAGTTTGCTGGGCCTGGCCCAGGGTGCGCATTTGAGCGGCAAGGCCGACTTTGCCTCCAGCGCCGGGCCGCTCGATCTGTTGGCGGCACCAGAGCGGCAACTGCGGGGCATCCGTGGGCAGGACATTGCCATGGTGTTCCAGGAGCCGATGACGGCGCTGAACCCGGTGTTCACCATCGGCGCACAGATTGCAGAAGTTTTGGAAGAAAAACTGGGCCTAGCGCCCGCTGAATTTGCGCAAGCAGCTATTGATTTGATAGCGGAGACGGGCATGGACGATCCAGCGCGTCGGGCCAAGGCCTATCCGCACCAGTTGTCGGGCGGTCAGCGCCAGCGGGCCATGATCGCCATGGCGCTGGCGTGTGCGCCCAAGCTGCTGCTGGCGGACGAGCCCACCACGGCGCTGGATGTGAGTGTGCGGCAGCAGATTCTCGATCTGTTGACGGATTTGCAGCGACGCAAAGGCATGGCCGTACTGCTGATCACGCATGACCTGCATCTGGTACGCAAGTTCGCGGACCGCGTGGCGGTGATGGAGCAGGGCGTGATCGTGGAGCAGGGCGCAGTGGCAGAAGTATTTGCCCGCCCTCAACACGCCTACACCCGCCAGTTGCTGGACAGCCTGCCGGTGCGGGATGTGCGCGCTCCGGCCCCGGGCGCTCCGGTGCTGCTGGAAGCCCGGGGGGTACGGGTCGAGTACCCCATTCCCCAACCGGGGCTGCGTGGCTGGTTTTCCAGCGGACGCTTTGTGGCTGTGCAGGGTGCAGACTTTCGCTTGCACCGAGGAGAGACTGTAGGGGTGGTCGGAGAGTCCGGATCCGGCAAATCCTCGCTGGCATTGGCTGCTCTGGGGTTGGTGCGGCACGATGGGCTGGTTCGCGTTGGCGGTGCATCCTGGTCTGGGCGTGCAGCGAGTGACCTGTCTTTGCGCAAGCAGGTGCAGGTGGTGTTTCAGGATCCTTTCTCTTCTCTGTCGCCCCGGCTCACGGTGGAAGAGTTGGTGGGCGAGGGCTTGGATGTGCACATGCCCACCTTGTCCCGCGGTGAGCGGCAAGAGCGTGTCGTGCAGGTGTTGGAGGTGGTTGGTATGGGGCAGGCCCAGTTTCCCGGCATCCTGCAGCGCTATCCCCACCAGTTTTCCGGCGGGCAGCGGCAGCGTCTGGCGATTGCTCGCGCCTTGGTGCTGGAGCCGGCGGTGTTGGTGCTGGATGAACCCACCAGCGCGCTGGACGTCACCATGGCTCAGCAGGTGCTGCTCCTGTTGCAGCGCCTGCAACAGGAGCGTGGCTTGGCCTATTTGCTGATCACCCATGATGTGGCCGTCGTCAAGGCCATGGCGCACCGCGTGCTGGTCATGCAGTCCGGTGCAATTGTGGAATCCGGCGAGCTGGATGCGGTATTCAACACGCCCAGCCACCCTTACACCCGCAAATTGCTGGCGGCGAGCCTCTAATTTCCTTAAGAATCAAGGGCTTTGGCACGCTTTTGGAGTACAATCCAAAGCTCACGACCAAACGGGCGGGTAATTACCGCCCGTTTTTTTTGGTCGATCGTTTTTCACTCGAACTTCAGGCAGGCTTTAAAGACGTGGCATTACAGGACATCGTTGCACAAACCGTAGCAGGATTGGGATATGACTTGGTAGAGATCGAGCGCTCTGCCGGAGGCTTGCTGCGCATTACGATTGATTTGCCCTGGGTAGCGCCTGTAGATGGTCAGCCTGCTGTTGAGCAGTTCGTTAATGTGGAAGACTGCGAAAAAGTCACGCGCCAGCTGCAATTCGCTCTGGAAGTCGATGGCGTCGAATACAAGCGCCTGGAAGTGTCTTCCCCCGGTATTGACCGCCCCTTGCGCCATGTGCAGGATTTCGAGCGCTTTGCCGGTCAGGTGATCGACATTACCTTGAAGGCCCCCATGGGCGCTGCGGCCAACGGCCAAGTCAGCGCCAACCGTAAAAAATTCCGCGGCACGCTGGAGCGCGTGCCGGCTGCAGACGGCAGCACCGGCTGGCAAATCGTTTGGAGCGATGCGCCCGAAGTCAAGCCCGGCCAAAAAGTGAGCAAGAAGCGCGTGCCGCCGCCGTTGCAGGCCTTGGGCTTTACCTTCGATGAGCTGCGTGATGCGCGTTTGGCCCCCATTGTGAGTTTCAAAGGCCGTGGCGGCCAAGGGCAGGCAGACGAGGCTTGAGGCCCGGCTGCGTTCCCATCCGTTTTTGTATTGGTTGATAAGAGTGTTCAGGAGAGTCATGGCATGAATCGCGAACTGTTGATGCTGGTTGAAGCAATTTCCCGTGAGAAGAACGTGGAGCGTGATGTGGTGTTGGGTGCCGTGGAGGCTGCTCTGGCCCAGGCCACCAAGAAGTTGTATGCGGGAGATGTGGACATCCGTGTCGCGCTGGACCGTGACAGCGGCAACTACGAAACCTTCCGTCGCTGGCACGTGGTGCCCGATGAGGCCGGTTTGCAACTGCCTGACCAGGAAATCTTGCTGTTTGAAGCCAAAGAGCAAATCGCCGACATCGAAGTGGACGAGTACATCGAAGAGCCGGTGGCGTCTGTGCCTATCGGCCGAATTGGTGCGATGGCGGCCAAGCAAGTGATCTTGCAAAAGATTCGCGATGCAGAGCGCGAAATGCTGCTCAACGACTTCATGTCCCGTGGCGAAAAGATTTTCGTTGGAACCGTCAAGCGCATGGACAAGGGTGACATCATTGTGGAGAGCGGCCGTGTCGAAGGTCGTTTGCGCCGCAGCGAAATGATCCCCAAGGAAAACTTGCGTACCGGTGACCGCGTGCGCGCCATGATCATGGAAGTGGACCTGACCTTGCGCGGCGCACCGATTGTTTTGTCCCGTTCGGCGCCTGAATTCATGATGGAGCTGTTCCGCCAAGAAGTGCCTGAGATCGAGCAAGGCCTGCTCGAAATCAAATCCTGCGCCCGTGATGCAGGCTCCCGCGCCAAGATTGCCGTGGTGTCGCATGATTCCCGTGTGGACCCTATTGGCACCTGCGTTGGCGTGCGCGGCACCCGTGTGAACGGCGTGACCAATGAGCTGGCCGGCGAGCGCGTGGACATTGTGCTGTGGAGCGAAGATCCTGCCCAGTTCGTGATTGGTGCGTTGGCCCCGGCTAATGTGACCTCCATCGTGGTGGACGAAGAGCGCCATGCCATGGATGTGGTGGTCGATGAGGAAAACCTCGCAATTGCTATTGGCCGCGGTGGTCAGAACGTGCGTTTGGCCTCCGAGTTGACCGGCTGGAAGATCAACATCATGGATGCCGCCGAGTCTGCCCAGAAGCTGGCAAACGAAACCGACTCCGGCCGCAAGCTGTTCATGGAAAAGCTGGATGTTGACGAAGAAATCGCCGACATCCTGATTGCCGAAGGCTTCACCAGCCTGGAAGAAGTTGCGTATGTGCCGCTGCAAGAAATGCTGGAAATCGAATCCTTCGATGAAGACACCGTGCATGAGCTGCGCAACCGTGCGAAAGACGCGTTGTTGACCATGGAAATTGCCCACGAAGAGAGCGTGGAAGAGGTATCGCAGAACTTGCGCGACCTGGAGGGTTTGACCCCTGAATTGATCGGCAAACTGGCAGATGGCGGTGTTCACACTCGCGATGAGCTGGCGGATCTTGCCGTTGACGAATTGACAGATATTACCGGCCAGTCTGCGGACGAGGCCAAGGCCCTGATCATGAAGGCGCGTGAGCATTGGTTTACCAATGACAGCGCTTCTCAAGAGTAACGGTCATGAAAGGTTTCACAGAATATGTCCAGTACGACCGTTGCCGAGTTTGCCAATGAACTCAAAAAATCTACCGATACGCTGCTCGAACAGCTGAAATCCGCCGGAGTGCCCAAGGCCTCTGCGGGCGATGTGCTGACCGATGCGGATAAACACAGCTTGTTGAATTTCTTGCAAAACAGCCATGGCACTGCCAGCCCTGAACGCAAGAAGATCACGCTGGTGAAAAAGCAAACCACGGAAATCAAGCAGGCCGATGCCACCGGCAAAGCCCGCACCATTCAGGTGGAAGTCCGCAAGAAGCGCACCTTTGTGCGCCGTGATGACGGCGTGGAAGGCACTACCGAAGTTGAGGAACATGATGTTGCCTCTGCCAATGCCGCCCAAGTCATTGAAGACGCGGAATTGGCGCGTCGCGAAGAAGAAGCCAGCCGTCAGGCTGAGTTGATTCGTCGCCAGGAAGAAGAGTTGGCCCAGCGCCGCCGTGAGCGCGAAGAGCAAGAAGCCCGCGCCAAAGCCGCCGCTGAGCAAGCAGCGGCTGCCGAGCGCGAAGCCCAAGCTGTTGCGGCTCGCAAGGCCCAAGAGCAGGCGGCTGCACAAGTGCAAGCTCCAGCGAAAGCCGAGCCCGTGCCTACCGTGCAGGCAGTGGATGCTGCTGCCGCAGCACAAGCCAGCGAAGCGGCTGCCAAAGTCGCTGCGCAAGAGCGTGCCGCCGCCGCTGCCCAGGCTTCCAAAGCCGCAGCGGCTGAGGAGGCTGCGCGCGCAGCCGATCTGAGCGAACGCCGTCGCAAAGCGGAAGCGGAAGCTGCTGCGATCCGCTCCATGATGGCGGCTCCTAAAAAGGTCATGGTTGCGCCCAAGAAGGTCGAAGAGCCCAAGCCGGCTGTCGACGCCAAAGCCGCCATGAAGGGCACGCTGCACAAGCCTGCCAACGGCTCCGCAGTGGCCAAGCCTGGCAAACCTGCACCCGGTGCCGGAAATGCTGGCGCGCCCGCAGGCAATGGCAAGGAAGTCAAGTCCGCCAAGCTGTCCAGCAGCTGGGCTGGCGATCCTGCCAAGAAGAAAGAACTCAAGACCCGTGGTGACACCACCGCAGGTGCTGGCCGTTCCAGCAACTGGCGTGCAGGCCCCAAGGGCCGCCGTGGTAACGACCGCGATCGCGACGACCACCACAACCAGCAAGCTGCGCCGGTCGAAGCGCGCGTCATTGAAGTGCACGTGCCTGAAACCATCACCGTGGCTGAATTGGCCCACAAGATGGCGATCAAGGCATCCGAAGTCATCAAGCAATTGATGAAGCTGGGCCAGATGGTCACGATCAACCAGCCGCTGGACCAGGACACCGCCATGATTGTGGTGGAAGAACTGGGCCATAAGGCCGTAGTGGCGGCGCTGGATGATCCTGAAGCGTTTACCGACGACGACGTGCAAGGCCAGGAAGCGCCTTCCTTGCCACGCGCTCCTGTGGTGACCGTGATGGGCCACGTGGACCACGGTAAAACCTCGCTGTTGGACTACATCCGTCGCGCCAAAGTGGCTGCGGGCGAAGCCGGCGGCATTACCCAGCACATCGGTGCTTACCACGTGGAAACACCGCGTGGCATGGTGTCTTTCCTGGATACCCCCGGCCACGAGGCGTTTACGGCCATGCGTGCCCGTGGTGCGCAGGCTACTGACATCGTGATTCTGGTGGTGGCCGCCGACGACGGCGTCATGCCTCAAACCAAAGAAGCCATCAAGCACGCGAAAGCGGCAGGCGTGCCTTTGGTGGTGGCGATCACCAAGTCCGACAAGCCCGATGCCAACCCCGACCGCGTGAAGCAAGAGCTGGTGGTGGAAGAGGTGGTGCCGGAAGAATACGGTGGTGATTCTCCATTCGTGCCTGTGTCTTCCAAGACTGGTATGGGCATTGACGAATTGCTGGAGCAAGTGCTGCTGCAAGCCGAAGTGCTGGAACTCAAGGCCCCTGTGGATGCCATGGCCAAGGGCTTGGTCATCGAAGCCAAGCTGGACAAGGGCCGTGGCCCTGTGGCCACGATGCTGGTGCAGTCCGGTACCTTGAAGGTGGGCGATGTGGTGCTGGCTGGTCAGACCTATGGCCGCGTGCGCGCCATGTTGGACGAAAACGGCCACAAGATCGAAACCGCGGGTCCTTCCATTCCGGTAGAAATCCAGGGCTTGACTGAAGTGCCGCAAGCCGGTGACGAGTTCATGGTGATGTCGGACGAGCGCCGTGCCCGTGAAATCGCAACTTACCGTGCCGGCAAGTTCCGCAACACCAAGTTGGCCAAGCAACAAGCCGCCAAGTTGGAAAACATGTTCTCCGATATCGGTGGTGGCGACGTCAAGATGTTGCCCATCATCGTCAAGGCGGACGTGCAGGGTTCGCAGGAAGCCTTGGCGCAGTCGCTGCTCAAGCTGTCGACCGACGAAGTCAAGGTGCAGATGGTCTACTCCGCTGTGGGTGGTATCAGTGAGTCCGACATCAACTTGGCCATCGCTTCCAAGGCGATCGTCATCGGCTTCAACACCCGTGCCGATGCCGGCGCGCGCAAGTTGGCCGAAGGAAATGGCGTGGACATCCGTTACTACAACATCATTTACGACGCCGTGGATGAGTTGAAGGCAGCCATGTCCGGTATGTTGGCGCCCGAGAAGCGCGAAGAGATCATCGGTATGGCCGAGATCCGAACCGTGTTCGTGGCGTCCAAGATCGGTACGGTCGCGGGTTGTATGGTCACCAACGGCTTTGTCACTCGCAACGCACACTTCCGTTTGTTGCGCGAGAACGTGGTGATTTACACCGGCGAACTGGACTCTTTGAAGCGTATGAAGGACGATGTACGCGAAGTCAAAGAAGGCTTCGAGTGCGGTATCAAGCTCAAGAACTACAACGACATCAAAGAAGGTGATCAGCTGGAGTTCTTCGAGGTTAAAGAAATCGCCCGTACCCTGTAAGCGAGAGACATCGAGTGCGCAAAAAGTCATCGACACCCAACCGCAGCTTCCAGGTGGCCGACCAGATCCAACGGGATCTGGCCGAGCTGATCGCCCGCGAGCTCAAGGACCCGCGGGTGGGTATGGTCACTATCCAGGGCGTCGAAGTCACGCCCGACTACGCCCACGCCAAGGTCTTTTTCAGCTTGCTGGTCGGCGACCCGGTGGAGACGGCCGAAGGCCTGAACCAGGCTGCGGGCTTTTTGCGCGCCGGTCTGTTCAAGCGTTTACACATCCACACCGTGCCGACCTTGCATTTCATTTTTGACCAGACTACTGAACGTGCGGCGGACATGAATGCCTTGATTGCGCGTGCGGTGTCTTCGCGCGCGAAAGAGGACTGAACCTATGAACGCGCCACGTGCACGGGTTGCAAGGCGCCCCGTGCATGGGGTGCTGTTGCTGGACAAGCCTATTGGTTTGTCCAGTAATCAGGCTTTGCAGAAAGCCAAATGGTTGCTGCGAGCGGAAAAAGCGGGCCACACCGGCACGCTGGACCCCTTAGCGACCGGCGTGTTGCCGCTGTGCTTTGGTGCCGCGACCAAGTTCAGCCAGATGCATTTGGATGCCGACAAGGCCTATGAAACGACGGTACGACTGGGCATCAAAACCAGCACGGCGGACGCAGAGGGCGAGATTTTTAGCGAGCGTCCTGTGGCTTTTTCGCAGGAGCAACTGGATGCCGTGTTGGCACGGTTCACCGGGCCGATTGCGCAGGTGCCACCGATGCACAGTGCCTTGAAAAAGGACGGCAAAGCGCTCTACGAGTACGCGCGTGCGGGCATTGAAGTGGAGCGTGAAGCCCGCCATGTGGTGATTTATGCATTGAATCAGCTGCCGGCGCCCGTGGATAGTGCGCAACCAGCTATCAAATTGATAGTGGAGTGCAGCAAGGGAACCTATATCCGCACCTTGGGTGAAGAGATTGGTGAGGCCCTGGGGTGTGGCGGGCATTTGAGTGCGCTGCGCCGCATACGCACCGGCGGTTTTGATACCAGCCGATGCGTCAGTTTGGAGGCCTTGGAGGCCATGACGGAAGAGCAGCGTTTGGCGTGCCTCTTGCCGGTCGATGCGCTCTTGCCGCAGCATGTGCCTGTCACATTGGACAGTGAGAATGCGGCACGTTTTTTGAGTGGCATGCGCAGGCGCGGAGCGTGGGCGGATGCTGAGCAAGTGGCGGTATACGCCACGCAGCCCCGTGCCTTGCTAGGTACGGCGCATGTGAAGGCCGGGGAATTGATCCCGGTGCGTTTGTTGAGTCCGCTGGAGATCAGCGAAACCTTGGGCCAGCAGCAGGCCCTAGAACAGAGTTTGAAACAGAGTAACGAAACCTTGGCCCTAGGGGCGTAAGCAGAAAGTGAACCATGAGTAAACAAATCCGAAACATCGCCATCATTGCGCACGTTGACCACGGCAAAACCACCATGGTTGACCAGTTGCTGCGTCAGTCCGGCACCTTTGCCGAGCACGAAAAAGTAGTCGACACCGTGATGGACAACAACGCCATCGAAAAAGAACGTGGCATCACGATCTTGGCCAAGAACTGCGCGGTGAGCTGGGAAGGCACCCACATCAACATCGTGGATACCCCCGGACACGCGGACTTCGGCGGCGAAGTGGAACGCGCCCTGTCCATGGTCGACAGCGTGTTGCTGCTGATTGATGCCCAAGAAGGCCCCATGCCCCAGACCCGTTTCGTGACCAAGAAGGCCTTGGCCTTGGGTCTGAAGCCTATCGTCGTGGTGAACAAGGTGGACAAGCCCGGTGCCAACCCCGACAAGGTGGTTAACGCTGCGTTTGACCTGTTCGACAAACTGGGTGCAACCGACGAGCAATTGGACTTCCCCGTGGTGTACGCCTCCGGTATCAATGGCTGGTCTTCCTTGGAAGAGGGTGCGCCCGGTGAGCAGTGGGGCCCCGATATGTCGGCCCTGTTCAACACCATCCTGAAGCACGTGCCACCGAATTCCGGTGATCCCGCTGCACCTTTGCAGTTGCAAATTTCTGCGCTGGACTTCTCCAGCTTTGTGGGCCGTATCGGCGTAGGCCGTATCAGCCAAGGCACGATCAAGCCCATGCAAGACGTGGTGGTCATGGAAGGCCCGGATGGCAAGGCTGTCAAAGGCCGCGTGAACCAGGTGTTGACCTTCCAAGGTCTGGACCGCATGCAGAGCCCCTTGGCCGGCCCCGGCGACATCGTGCTGATCAACGGTATCGAAGACATCGGTATCGGCGTGACGGTGACCGACCCCACCAATCCCCAGCCTCTGCCCATGCTGAAGGTGGACGAGCCGACCCTGACCATGAACTTCTGCGTGAACACCAGCCCCTTGGCCGGTCGTGAAGGCAAGTTCGTGACCAGCCGCCAGATCTGGGACCGCCTGCAAAAAGAACTGCAACACAACGTGGCGCTGCGCGTCAACGAAACCGACGAAGAAGGCGTGTTTGAAGTGTTGGGTCGTGGTGAATTGCACCTGACTATCCTGCTGGAAAACATGCGCCGTGAAGGCTATGAAATGGCCGTGTCCAAGCCGCGCGTGATGTTCAAGGACATCAACGGCGAGAAGCACGAGCCTATCGAGCTGGTGACAGCCGACATCGAAGAGCAGCACCAGGGCGGCGTGATGCAAGCCATGGGCGAGCGTAAGGGTGAGTTGATCAACATGGAACCGGACGGCCGTGGCCGTGTCCGTTTGGAATACCGCATTCCTGCCCGTGGCTTGATCGGTTTCTCCAACGAATTCCTGAACTTGACCCGTGGTTCCGGCCTGATCTCCAACATCTTTGACAGCTACGAGCCGCACAAGGGTGAGATCGGTGGCCGCAAGAACGGCGTGCTGATCTCCATGGACGACGGTGAAATCTTTACCTACGCGCTGGGCAAGCTGGACGACCGCGGCCGTATGTTCGTGAAGGCGAACGATCCGGTGTACGAAGGCATGATTGTGGGTATCCACAACCGTGACAACGACCTGATCGTGAACGCCACCCGTACCAAGCAGTTGACCAACTTCCGCGTGTCTGGCAAGGAAGATGCGATCAAGATCACACCTCCTATCGAGTTGACCTTGGAATACGGCGTGGAGTTCATCGAGGACGACGAGCTGGTAGAAATCACGCCCAAGTCCGTGCGTCTGCGCAAGCGTTTCTTGAAAGAGCACGAACGCAAGCGCGCCAGCCGCGACTAAGCAGTGGGTGCGGCCTCTGGCCGCCTCATTCCCGTCACTGGGACCATACGCCCACGGACCGGTTTGACCGGCACCGGGGCGTTTTGTTTGGAATCAACACCCATGAAACTCACCCATAACCGTGCCATTTTTTTGATGGTCGCGGTCACTTTGATGTGGTCCACCGCCGGCGTGGTGACGCGGCATTTGGAGTCTGCCCGGAGCTTTGAAGTCACGTTTTGGCGCGCCGCGTTCACGGTGCTGAGCTTGGGCGTGTATTTGCCTCTCTCGCAAGGGCGCGACGTGTTTGCCAAAATGCGTGGCGCCGGCATGGCCTTCTGGCTCTCCGGGGTGTGCTGGAGCGTGATGTTTACCGCCTTTATGGTGGCGCTGACCTTGACCAGCGTGGGCAATGTGTTGGTCACCATGTCGCTCGGCCCCTTGCTGACGGCGGTGATTGCGCGCCTGTTCATCGGCCATCGCATTCCCGCGCGCACTTGGGTCGCGGTGGTGGTCGCAGGGGCGGGCATTGTGTACATGTATGCCTCTCAAATCGACACCTTGAGCCTCTGGGGCACCCTGGTTGCTTTGTGTGTGCCGATTGCAGGCGCGACCAACTGGACGGTGACACAACACGCCCATGCCCAAGGCCATGATGTAGACCTGATGCCAGCGGTGTGGGTGGGCGGCGTTTTATGCTGTGCGGTCACCCTGCCGTTGGCGTTGCCGTTTCAAGCGACACCACATGACGTGGCGCTGCTCGGCGTGTTGGGTGTTTTTCAGCTGGCGGTGCCGTGCGTGCTTAGTGTGCGATGTGCGCAAATTTTGAACGCCCCCGAGATCTCGTTGCTGCAATTGCTGGAGGTGATATTCGGTATCCTCCTCGCCTGGTGGGGCGCTAACGAGGCGCCCGGTATGGCGGTGCTGACCGGCGGTGCCGTCGTGATCTGCGCGCTGGTGGTGAATGAAGTGATTGGATGGAGACAACGGACATGAACGAGATGACAGCGTGCAACGACGTGGTGCTGGATGTGCAGGGGGGCGTGGGGTTTATCACCCTGAACCGCCCCAAAGCCCTCAATGCGCTGAGCCTGGAGATGGTGCGAGCCCTGAGCGCTGCGCTGCACGCCTGGCGCGAGGATGCGCGCATCCACGCTGTCGCCATCCGCGGAAGCCATAAGGAAGGGGTGTTTGGCGGCTTTTGTGCAGGCGGTGACATCCGCTTTTTTCATAGGGCCGCGTTGGCGGGTGACCCCGCTCTGGAAGATTTTTTCACCGAAGAGTACGCGCTCAACCACCTGATCCACCACTATCCCAAGCCCTATATCGCCTTCATGGACGGCATCGTCATGGGCGGGGGCATGGGGTTGAGTCAAGGCGCCTCGCACCGGCTGGTGACTTCCAAAACCAAAATGGCAATGCCGGAAACCCATATCGGCCTGTTCCCTGATGTGGGGGGCGGCTATTTTCTGAGCCGCTGCCCGGGCGCTACCGGCGAGTGGTTGGCGCTGACGGGTGAGGTCATCGATGCCGGTACCGCCATCACCCTAGGCTTGGCCGATCACTGTGTGGACCCCGAGCGGCTCAGTGATGCGTGGGCCGCGCTGTCGCAGCTTGACTGGAGCACCACCGATGCCTTGGCGTCGTGGACTGCTACTTATTCGATAGCGGCTGGCGCACATTCCATGAGCGCTAGAAGCCAAATTGATGCTGTTTTTAGCGCTGAATCGGTCGTTGCGATACTGGCACGCTTACATGCAGATGGCAGCGCGTGGGCCCTGCAAACCGAGGCGACATTGCGCAAGCGTTCCCCCCTGATGCTGCATGTGGCGTTGGAGCAGGTGCGCCGTGCGCGCACCATGCACCTGGCGGACGATTTGCGTATGGAGCGCGATATGGTGCGGCACTGCTTTGCGCCAAGCCATTTAGGGCGCACCGCCGCGCAGTCGGAAACCGTAGAGGGCATCCGGGCCTTGGCGGTAGACAAAGACCACCAGCCACGCTGGAGCCCTGCACGGGTGGAGGACGTCACGCCGGCAATGGTGGAGCCGTTTTTCAGCAGCCCTTGGCCTGCTTACGCCCATCCTCTGCGTCATTTGGGTTGAGTGACGGTATCTGCAGCGCTGATTTGCGCGAATACAAGCTCAGACAGTTGCATCAACGCAGCACGGTCCAAGACGCCGGTCAGGGCGTAGCCAAAGCCCTGGTCTACCCAGTAAAAGCTGCTGTTTTTGCCTTGGCTGCTGAATTGGAATGCCGTATCGTGGCCTGAGGGCTGCGCTGTGGGCGTGGACACCCCGCCCAGGTACAGCGTAATGCGATGGTCTGCGGCATCTTGAAACATAAATTGGGCCCGGGCCCCGGAGTCACCGGGTAACAGCCGCCCCCCCATCAAGGTGTAGCCCTCTGCACTGAGGTCGGGCACACGCAAAGTCCGGCCCAAACGCTTGGACAGCCATTGCACCAGGTGCGCTTGCTCTGCACTCGTGACCTCGACCGGGTGGCGCACCTCGGGGGCATAGACGGCATAGGCCACACTAGCTTGTTGTATGAAGGTATGGGGGCTCGACGTGCCCGCAGCCATGGCTGCGCCGGACAGGGGAGGGCGCATGTACCAACCGCCAGCAAACGCCAGCGCCACGCTGGCCGCCATGCCACCCCAGCGCGCCCAGAGGGTGTGGCGCTGCTGCCGCAGAGCCAGCTGGCGCAAACTGTCTTCAAGGTGGTCCGGCACGGGCGCTCCCCTGTCTTCGGGGTACAGAGCGCGAAGCGCCTGTGCTTGGGCCCTCCATTGCCGCGCCTCGCCATGGAGGTGAGGCTGTGCTGCCAGCAGGGCTTCCACAGCAGCGTGCTCTTCGGGCGAGAGGCGCTGGTCAACCCAGGCGTGAATTTGCTCTTGGGTCGGAGAGGGGCCGGAAACGGTGGGCATAAGGCGAATACTCAGCGGGAGCCGTGCAGGGGGATTATTTGTGCACCGGCAGGTTCGGAATGTGTTTCCTTGGCTGCAGGCCCGTTCATCAAGGCCTCCAGCCGGCTCCGTGCACGGGAGAGGCGCGACATCACGGTGCCTATCGGCGTTGCCGTGATGGCGGCGACTTCTGCGTAAGACATGTCCTCCAGCACCACGAGAAGCAGTACCGTCCGTTGCTCCTGCGGGAGCTGCATCAGGCAGTGTTGCAGGTCCAGGCGCATATCGCTGTTTGAGGGCGCGTCTGCCACCTTTTGGGCTTCTTGGTCCCACGGGCCGGTGGGGGCCAGTTGCTGTTGTCGCAGCGTGCGGCGCAGGTCGCTGGCATGGATGTTGTGCATGATGGTGAAGAGCCATGCCCGTAAATCGGTGCCGGCTGACCACAAGCGCCACTTGTCGCAGGCGCGCTCCAGGGTGTCTTGCACCAAATCATCAGCTGCCCACGCATTACCCGTGAGCGCCCGTGCATAGCGGCGCAGCCCGGGGAGTTGCTCGCGCAGCTGAGAGGGGTGCATGCAGGTTCAGGGTTTGATCAGGTGCCAAACGCCCTGCACACCGTCGCCAGTGGTGTCGCCTGCTTTGCTGTCTTTGATCCAGAAGTACAAGGGTTTGCCTTTGAGGGCCCACTGCTTCTTGCCATCATCTCGGGTGATGATGCTGTAGTCACCATGCGCTTTGTCGGAGTCGGTCGCCAGCAGCGGCGGCCAGTTGACGGCGCACGGCCCGTTACACACCGATTTGCCACTGCCGGTGGCGTCTTTGTCAAAGGTGTACAGCGTCATGCCGTTGGTGCCGGTCAATACACCGTTGCTAACCGCCACAGGCTCCGATGGGGACAGGGCTGCGCAGCCGCCCAGCAATGCACCAGACAGAACCAACAAAGAAACAAATTTCATGGGGGACTCCAGTTGAACGCAGGCGGAATGCCTGCTACCGGGATAAACGCATGCCACCTGCCGTTTATTCCATGACCCGCCAACTATTTTTTAGCGGTTGCGATCTTTCATGGCGCGCTCCACTTCGCGCTTGCCTTCGCGGTCCTTGATGGTGTCGCGCTTGTCGTGTTCGGCCTTGCCTTTGGCCAATGCAATGTCGCACTTCACTTTGCCACTCTTCCAGTGCAGGTTGATAGGCACAAGCGTGTAGCCTTTTTGCTCGACTTTCCCGGTCAGGCGCTTGATTTCTTCTTTGTGCAGCAGCAGCTTTTTGGTGCGAACCTTGTCCGGGCTGACGTGGCTGGATGCGGTGTGCAGCGGGTTGATCTGCAGACCGATGATGAACATTTCGCCATTGCGGATCACCACATAGCCATCGGTGAGCTGCACTTTGCCCTCGCGCAGAGATTTCACTTCCCACCCCTCCAGCACCAAGCCGGCCTCAAAGCGTTCCTCAAAAAAATAGTTGAACGCGGCTTTTTTATTATCAGCAATGCGCGAAGCAGTTTCGGGTTTTTTGGCCATGGAGACGAAGTGGGGGTGAGGTGCAGAATTGAAAGAGACGCATATGGGCTTGTCTACAATCCCGCGCAACCTCGTATTCTATGAAAACTGTCAACAAGTCCGTTCTGATCTGGTACAGCCCCGCTGAAATGTATGCCTTGGTGACCGACGTGGCCCAGTACCCGCGTTTCCTGCCCTGGTGTGACCATGCGCAAGTGCTCGCACAGGACGCCCAAGGCATGACCGCAGAAGTCGGCATATCGTTCAGCGGGATTCGGCAGACGTTTGTGACTCGCAATTCCCATGACGATGCCAAGCGGGTCGGCATGCAGCTGGTGAAGGGGCCGTTTTCCAATTTGGATGGAGAGTGGCTGTTTCAAGCCGTGGGGGACGGCAGCCAGCGCGCCTGCAAGGTGAGCTTGGCGCTGAACTATGGTTTCGAGAGCGGGACGCTTGCCAAACTAGTGGGCCCGGTATTCGACAAAATCGCCGCCAATCTGGTGGATGCGTTTGTCAAGCGAGCCCAGCAGGTCTATGGCGACTGACGGCACCCTCCGCGTGCTGGTGGTGTATGGGCATGCGCCGCGGCGGTGTCAGCAAATACCGATCGATATGCCGGATGGGGCTACGGTTGCGCAGGCCGTAGCTGCAAGTGGCCTGCTGCAAGCGCTTCCTGCCCATGAGGTGGATGAGTTAGGTCTTGCAGTCTGGGGGAGACGGGTCACCGCTCAGCACGCTTTGCGGGACGGCGACCGACTGGAAATCGTCCGCCCGCTCACGGTGGACCCGAAAGTCGCGAGGCGGGAGCGCTTTGCCAAGCAAGGCGCCAAGTCGGCAGGCCTTTTCTCCAAGCAGCGACAGGGCTCCAAAGCGGGTTACTGAGGCCAGTCCGGCTGGATTGCGCTACCGACAGTCTGCCTCGATGACGCCCTGAATTCGTTGCATCTCCGCAGCGCGGGTTGCATCGTCCAGGTACTCGCGTTCACCTGCCGCATTGGTGCGCGCCACCCGCACCCCGCTGTCAAATGTTGCTTTGGCCTGCTTGGCAATGCGGCAGTTATCCGTTTTGGCGCGTGCAATGCGGTCATCCTCAGCCTTCTTTTTCGCGGCCTCTGCTGCTTCAGCTTGTTTTTTCTTGGCCTCCAGCGATTTGTCTACGCCTGTGTCTTTGGGCGCTGGTGCCGGGGCTCCAGTGCTAGCGGTGGGGTCGGTGGCTTCTGGCGTGATCGGGCTCGCAGCGGCGTTGCCGGGCTTGCTCCCGGCAGGGCGTTTGAGGATATTTTTCTCGGGCACTTCCGAGCCGGGACCTCGATCGCTAAAGATTTTTCTCCCGTCTTTGTCAATCCATTGCCATTGGGCGCTTGCCCCCATGGCCAGGGTGAGCAGGAGTGTTGCTATGACGGTGTTCAGCAGTTTCATGGTGGCAGTTTAGCGTCTGGCCGCCTGAAAGCGGTGATGCACGCGGGTACAATCCAATTTTTGGAGCTTTGACATGCGCCTTCTCGGCAAAGCGCTCACCTTCGACGATGTGTTGTTGGTGCCAGCGTTCTCCCAAGTCCTTCCCAAGGACACCAGCCTCGCCACCCGTTTCTCCCGCAACATCGCATTGAACCTGCCGCTCGTTTCTGCGGCCATGGACACTGTGACCGAAGCACGCTTGGCAATTGCCATCGCGCAAGAGGGCGGTATGGGCATTGTTCACAAAAACCTCACGCCCGCAGAGCAAGCTGCGCAGGTGTCGAAGGTCAAGCGGTACGAATCCGGTTTGCTGCGTGACCCGGTCGTGATTACCCCTGACACCACCGTGCGCCAAGTGATGGCGTTATCGGACCAACTGGGTGTTTCCGGTTTTCCAGTGGTTGATGCGGGCAAAGTGGTCGGTATCGTCACCGGCCGCGACTTGCGTTTCGAAACCCGCTACGACCAGACCGTGCGCGAAATCATGACGCCCCGTGAGCGGCTGATCACCGTGCCCGACGGCACCACGCCAGAAGCCGCGAAAGCTTTGCTGAACAAGCACAAGCTGGAGCGCTTGCTGGTGGTGAACGAGGCGTTCGAGCTCAAAGGCTTGATAACCGTGAAAGACATTACCAAGCAACTCAACTTTCCCAATGCCGCCCGGGATGCAACCGGTCGCTTGCGCGTAGGCGCTGCGGTGGGCGTAGGTGAAGGCACCGAGGCTCGTGTGGAGGCGCTCGTCGCTGCGGGTGTGGATGCGATTGTGGTCGACACCGCCCATGGTCACAGCAAAGGCGTGATTGACCGCGTACGATGGGTAAAGCAAAACTTCCCGCAAGTGGATGTGGTTGGTGGCAACATTGCCACCGGCTCCGCGGCACTCGCGTTGGTAGAGGCTGGTGCGGATGCTGTGAAAGTGGGTATTGGCCCCGGCTCCATCTGCACCACCCGCATTGTGGCTGGTGTGGGCGTGCCCCAGATCATGGCGATTGACAGCGTGGCCACCGCGCTCAAAGGTACGGGTGTTCCTTTGATTGCTGACGGCGGTATCCGTTACAGCGGTGACATCGCCAAGGCCATCGCGGCAGGCGCCAGCACCGTCATGATGGGGGGCATGTTTGCCGGTACCGAAGAGGCACCAGGTGAGGTGATCTTGTACCAAGGGCGCAGCTACAAGAGCTATCGCGGCATGGGGTCTATCGGTGCCATGCAGCAGGGCAGTGCGGACCGCTATTTCCAGGAGTCCAGCACGGGCAACCCCAATGCGGACAAACTGGTGCCGGAAGGTATTGAGGGGCGTGTGCCGTACAAGGGTTCTATGGTGGCCATCGTTTTCCAGATGGCCGGTGGTATCCGCGCCAGTATGGGCTACTGCGGTTGCGCCACGATTGCCGATATGCAAGACCAAGCGGAATTTGTAGAAATTACGACAGCGGGCATCCGTGAAAGTCACGTCCATGACGTGCAGATCACCAAGGAAGCCCCCAATTACCGAGCTGACTGACCGGACCCAGGCCCATGCACCAGAAAATTCTCATTCTCGACTTCGGTTCTCAAGTCACCCAGTTGATTGCACGCCGTGTGCGCGAAGCACACGTGTTTTGCGAAGTACATCCTTGCGACGTCAGCGACGAGTGGATTCGCAACTATGCGGCCGATGGGCAGCTCAAAGGCGTCATCCTGTCCGGTAGTCACGCCAGCGTGTACGAAGAGGCTACCGACAAAGCGCCGCAATCTGTCTTTGAATTGGGTATTCCGGTGCTAGGTATTTGCTATGGCATGCAAACCATGGCGCAGCAATTGGGCGGCAAGGTGGAGGCCGGGCATACACGTGAATTTGGATTCGCCCAGATTCGTGCACATGGTCATACCGAATTGTTGAATGGCATTCAGGATGCTGTGAATGACGACGGGCATGGCTTGTTGGACGTCTGGATGAGCCACGGCGACAAAGTCACCGAACTGCCTCCAGGTTTCACGCTGATGGCCAGCAATGCGGCATGCCCGATTGCCGGTATGGCTGACGAGTCACGTAAGTTTTATGCGGTGCAGTTCCACCCTGAGGTGACCCACACCGTCCAAGGCCAAGCCATGCTAGAGCGCTTTGTGCTGGGCATATGCGGTACGCGGGCAGACTGGATCATGGGGGACTACATTGCTGAAGCCGTAGAGCGCATTCGCGCCCAAGTGGGTGATGAGGAAGTCATTTTGGGTCTTTCCGGTGGTGTGGACTCATCGGTTGCTGCGGCACTGATCCACCGGGCGATAGGGGATCAGCTGACTTGCGTGTTTGTGGACCATGGCCTGCTTCGCTTGAATGAAGGCGACATGGTGATGGAGATGTTCGTGGACAAGCTCCATGCCAAAGTCATTCGGGTCGACGCCTCTGCCCAGTTCTTGGGGCATCTGGCAGGTGTGACGGAGCCCGAGGCCAAGCGCAAAATTATCGGTCGAGAGTTTGTGGAGGTGTTCAAGGCAGAAGCTGCCAAACTCAAAGCCTCCGGTGCTTCCAAGAAGGGGGCCAAGTGGCTGGCGCAGGGGACGATTTACCCTGACGTGATCGAGTCCGGCGGCGCTAAGTCGAAAAAGGCGGTGACGATCAAGAGCCATCACAACGTGGGCGGTTTGCCGGAGCAGCTGGGCTTGAAGTTGCTGGAGCCCTTGCGCGAACTTTTTAAAGATGAGGTACGCGAGCTGGGCGTGGCCTTGGGTTTGCCTGCAAATATGGTTTACCGCCATCCTTTCCCCGGACCTGGGTTGGGCGTGCGTATTCTCGGTGAAGTGAAAAAAGAGTACGCCGATTTGCTGCGCAGGGCCGACGCTATTTTTATAGAAGAGCTTCGTAACGCGCCTTACGCGGGCGGAAATACCCTGGGCTCGAACCCTCGTCTTGCTCCCAAAACTTGGTATGACGCCGTTTCTCAGGCCTTCACTGTATTCTTGCCGGTTAAAAGCGTGGGCGTCATGGGTGACGGACGCACCTATGACTACGTGGTGGCGTTACGCGCAGTCCAAACGAGCGACTTCATGACCGCGGATTGGGCCGAGTTGCCCTACAGCTTGCTGAAGACCGTCTCGGGACGCATCATCAATGAGGTTCGCGGTATCAATCGGGTTACCTACGATGTGAGCAGCAAGCCGCCAGCAACTATTGAGTGGGAATAGCGGCCTGCCGGCATCTGCGTTGGATTCAACGGTGGCTTAGTGCACAATGTTCTTATGAATACTGGCAATCTGTTAGACCCGCATACAGACGCAGATGCACTCCAATTTCTGGATGACGAAACTATCGTCGGCATGCAAAGAGAGCCCGTGTGGCGTCTTTTGATTGTTGACGATGAACCAGACGTTCACCGTGCCACGACCTTCGCACTGTCGGGTGTGCGCATACTGGGTAGGCCGCTAGAGTTTCTTCATGCGTATTCGGCGTTGGAGGCCTCAGATTTGCTTCGCAGCGAGTCGGAGGTTGCTATCGTTCTGCTGGATGTCGTGATGGAAAGGGAGGATGCAGGTCTGGCCTTGGTGCGCACCATCCGGCAAGAGTTGAAGCTGACAGAGCTGCGCATTATTCTGCGCACAGGGCAACCCGGTTATGCACCGGAAATTGAAACCATCCACGACTTCGACATCAACGACTACAAGACCAAGTCGGAGTTAACGCGCACAAAGCTTTATGCAACAGTGACGGCGGCTCTGCGGGCTTACGAGCAGATTCGCAAGTTGGATGAGATGGCCTTTTATGACCGGTTGTCGTGCTTGCCCAATCGCAATAAATTTATTGATCTCAGTGACGAGCGACTAAATGATCCGGCTTTGCATGAGGACGTTGTCGCCATTTTGGATATTGATGACTTCTCTGAAATCAATGATGCGTTAGGGCATCAACAAGGCGACAGGCTTTTGCAAGCGGTCGCTGAGCGATTGAAAAATGAACTAGGCCCCGATGCAGTGCTTGCCAGAATCGGCAGCGACACATTTGGGTTAATGGGGCCCACTGACATTGTGGATCCGCTTCGTGTGCTGGCATTGTTCCGTTCGCCTTTCGTGGTTCAAGACGATGCCATGGTTGTAACCGCAACGATGGGGCTTACCCGGTTAACGGCCGGGGGAGTTTGCGGCGGTGATGCACTAAAAGACGCCAACATCGCATTAAAACGAGCCAAGAAAAGCCGACGAGGAAGTTTCGTTGTTTTCTCTGCAGAAATGGGTTCGGATATTCGTGAGCGTGTTCGGCTGCTTCAGAGTTTGCGCAGTGCGGTGGAGAGCGAGCGGTTGTTTATCGTTTACCAACCGCAGGTCAACTTGTCTACCGGAGACGTGGTGGGCATGGAGGCCTTGATTCGTTGGAAAAACGAGGACGGTACCTTTGTTCCGCCGGATAAGTTCATTCCTTTGGCTGAGGCGTCTGGGATGATCATCGCGATCGGTGATTGGGTATTGCGGATGGCTTGTTTCGAGTTGGTTCGCCTCCAGTCGCTAGGCTTGGCGGGCCTGCGTATGTCTGTCAATGTTTCACAAATTCAGTTTAGGCATCCCGAGTTTCTCGAAAAACTCGGTGCTGCGCTTTTGGATACTCGTATTCGGCCCGAGTGTTTGGAGTTGGAAATTACCGAATCCGTTGCGATGGAGGACGCGGACTTTATGCTGGAAACGCTGCATATGGTCCGAGAAATGGGAATTTCTATTGCCATTGATGATTTCGGGACTGGATATTCGTCCCTCAGTCAATTGCGTCAACTACCCATCGACCGCTTGAAAATTGACCGTGCGTTTGTAAATGAATTAAGTTCTGATGTGCTCGGTGGGCATATTGCTTCGATGGTGGTTGAGTTGGGTAAAAACTTGAATCTCAAAGTGATCGCCGAAGGAATTGAGACGGAGATGCAAGCCCAAAAACTCAAGGATTTGGGTTGCCATGAAGGGCAGGGCTATCTGTATGCCAGACCTATGACTCCACCTTTGCTGAAAGATTGGCTTCGCGAGCGTGGCTGCATCCAATCCGCCTGACGAGTACTTTATGCAGCTTGCAATTCAGCAAGCTGCAGAGGCTGAGTTAGCAAATGAAGTCCCGGTCGGCGCGGTGATCGTGAAAGACGGGGAGGTTATTGCTGTCGGCAGAAATAGAACTCTGGAGACGGGTGATCCTACTGCGCATGCGGAAATTGTTGCTTTGCGTGAGGCAGCAAAAATAGTAGGAACGCATCGCCTGGACGGCTTAGAGCTCTTTGTTACGTTGGAACCGTGTCCCATGTGCACGGGTGCAGTGTTCCACAGCCGGTTGTCAAGGTTGGTGTACGGGGCTGCTGATCCCAAGACGGGGAGCGCCGGCTCTGTGACTAATTTATTCGACATTCGCCAACTCAATCATCATACGGCCTTGACCGCTGGTGTTCTGGCAGAAAGCTGTGGATCACAGCTACAGTCATTTTTTCAGAAAATTCGCCGAGATAAGACGCGCGCACGAGTCAGGCTACGAGAAGATGCAGTCCGGTCCAATGAGAAAGACTTCGCTGAGTTCAAGGAATTTTTGACGGATAGCCACTATTTCGTAACCTCCGAAGGATGGCGAATTCATTACATTGATAGTGGTGGAGCGCCCGAGTCAAAGGTGATTTTGTGTCTGCATGATTTTCCTTTTTGGTCTTATCAGTTCAAGCGCTTGTTGCCTTTTTTAACGAAGCGAGGCTATCGCGTCGTAATGCCTGACTTGGTCGGATGTGGTTTGAGTGATAAACCCAAAAGAAGTAGCTGGCACAGTCCACAGAGTCACGCGGCTGCATTACATCAATTGTTATCTAGCTTAGCGGTTTCTCGTGTGCAGTCTATTGCATTAGGTGCTTCAGAAAAAATTATAGAAAACCTAGTAATTATTTCAAATATTAAATTTGATAAGATCTTTGTTGCTGGCTTGCAGGAAAATTCTATAACTAAATCAATTAATAAAAATAATCCATTGAGCGGGTATTTTTTAGATCCTATAATCTGGTCGCGTGCGAGTGCTAAATATCTTCAAGATTTGTTAATTGATGATGTCAAGGCCTTCTTGGTACCGTTTCCCGATAAGGGGCATGCTGGAATACTAAAGTATCTTGCTGAGATTGAGGGTGGCAGCTTCTGCCGTTTTCTAGCGTTGTCAGAATCTTCTGTTGATACTTTATTTGAAAATTTAAATTTTCCGAATTATGGGTGAACACATATATATATACTCTCCATCAGGGGCTATTAGAGATAAAAATGCCTTCAAGAGAGGAATCAAGAGACTTTCACAATTGGGTTACAACGTAGAGGTCGATACGGGTTCCCTGTTGTCATCTACCCGTTTTGCTGGGGATGATGAGCAACGCGCGCAAGCCTTCTCCAGGGCTGCTGACAGCGGTGCCGACGTTGCGCTTATTTCAAGAGGCGGCTACGGTATCACCCGAATATTGGATATATTGCCCTACGAGAAAATCGCTGCCTCTATTGAAAACGGCACCAAATTTGTAGGTATCAGTGACTTCACGGCATTTCAGGCTGCGATCTATGCCAAATGTAAGAGTGTGACCTGGGCTGGACCGGCACTATGTGAGGGGTTCGGCAGTGTTGAAAATGACGGTCTTCCAGACGACATTATGGAAGACTGTTTTTATGATTTGATATCAGGGCAAGGGGAGGGTACTGGTTGGCGCCAAGACCGGAACGCTCATTATGTTGAATCTGATCAAACTTTGGCCACCGACGCTGTTGTCTGGGGCGGCAATCTTTGCGTTTTAAGTGGATTGCTAGGAACGCCATATTTCCCAGCAATAAACAATGGAATTTTGTTCCTCGAGGATGTGGGGGAGCATCCGTATCGCGTTGAGAGAATGTTGTCTCAATTACTGTATGCGGGTGTTCTATCAAATCAGCGCGCAATTGTCTTGGGCCAATTTACAAGCTTTAAATTAAATTCGCATGACAGAGGCTTTTCAATGAAGGTGGTTGTTGAATGGTTAAGATCTAAAACCAATGTACCTGTCATCACCAACCTACCATACGGGCATGTTCAGACCAAGGTTGTACTGCCGTTCGGCAAGTATGCCGAGCTAGCAGTTCATTCGAAGGATGTCATGCTATTTTGGGGGCATTGAAATTAATCTAATTACCCTTTGGATGGGTTCGGGGAACTAAATACGCATTCGGTATGAGTCCCCGAAACATTTGACTAATCTCACTTAACTTACTGCGGGCTACAGCCTCGCCGTCCATGGCTGATATGGCTGTCATAACATCGTTTCGCAAATGCCAGAGATCCTGAATATCTTGGGCATAAGAAACTCGCAAATGAATGCGTGGAAAATTATCGGCAGCTTCTTCTCCAAGTTCATGCAGCATCGCTGCGCGAATTTCCTGGATGGTGTGAGGTGTTTGATTTTTTTCGAAAAATGTAGATTTCAGGAGTAGATAAATTTTTTTTTGTTCGGCTCATTGTTTTCCAACGCGTGTGTCTAATGATCAGTCTCGCAGTACGATAAGCAACTAGGAACAAAGAGACAAGAGGGCAGTCCCTATTCGGTCTTTTTTAGTCGATGCCAAATCGTAGGCCTCCCGAATCTATTCCTCGTGTGTGAAAATTTCATGATGCCTATCAGCTACTTTCGGTCCAGCGTGTCGTTCGATGTAATGACTATCGAACCTATGAGCGTATGTGTCGCCCTTAGTGATCTTGCAACGAAGTCTAGGTAGTCGCTGATATGAGCGTGCGTTCGACAGTAGTTTTTACAGATTTACATGGCAGTACGGCCGTCTTCGGTGCGCTTGGTAACGCACGTGCCACCGCCGCAATTACGCAGATCACATCATGGATTAGTGGTCTCTGCGCTCCGCATCGTGGACGCCTTGTAAAGACATTGGGAGATGGCGTCATGGTTGTATTTGCAGATAGCGTTGAAGCTATTGATTTCGTACTCGATGTACAGCGCTCCTACCAAATCCATTCTGCCAGTACCCCGCCGGAACTTCGTTTGCCAATACGAATTGGTTTGGCTTGCGGTGACATTGAATTACTAGCAGGCGACTGTTATGGTGATGCCGTTAACGTTGCTGCCCGGCTATGCGACCTGTGCGGACCAGCTCAAATTTGGGCCAGTGCTTCTGTGGTCGAGTCAATGGACAAACGGTTCGGACCCAGTGTGCGTTCTTTAGGGCCTATTCACATACGCGGCCGCCAGGAGGTTTGTGATGTTTTCCAGATCGAATGGCGTGAAGAAGAGCCCTCTGATTTTTTAACAATGCAAGCTGGCTTGGGTCCAGACGGTGGCATAGCGTTCAGAGATGCTTTGGGAAAAGAGATATGCCTTATGGCAGGCTCCAATCAATCGACTTTTAAGTCTTTCGAGTTACCGGTGCATATTGGACGTGTCAAAACTGCTGAGTTCGTTGTGTCTGATCCGCGCGTATCTCGTACTCACGCAAAGCTGGAATGGCGAAATGGTGGAATTATTTTGGTCGATCTCAGCACCTATGGAACAGGTGTTCGGTTCGCGGACGACCACAGCGGTGATTTGCTGCTTCGAAGGGATGAATGTGTGCTCCACGGGAGTGGCAGTATCTCGCTGGGCGGATCTTTTGCGGATGAAACCGTTCCATGCATCCAGTTTGAAGTCAGGTGAGGAGCTCTATCACCTATGCATTTAACTTTACATAATATACATCGTATAAAGTAGAGTGAATCATAAAAATCCAACCCAGTCTGCAACTACGCCTCCAACTCACCAAGCGCCTTTAGGCCGGCGTGCCCTAACAAACGCTGCGATGATCTCTGCGGATTCTGTGCGTTTCACTTGTTGTGCGAAATCAATGGCGGTGAGGCCAATCGCATTTTTCAAAGTCGGGTCTGCTCCCGCCTCCAGTAGAGTTTTTACTGCGGAGCTGTTTCCGTACATGGCGGCCATCATCAGGGGTGTAGATCCGTTGGGTGATGCTGCATCGATGTAGGCATAGCTGTCCAAAAGCAAACGGATCACCTCTACATGGCTATTGGTGGCTGCGTAATGCAGTGGTGTCCAGCCTGGTTTGTTGACATCGGCATCCATTTCAAGAAGCAATTTGCACAACGCGAGATTGCCATCGAGTGCCGCAAGCATGAGCGCGCTCTCGTCGTTCCGGTTGCGTTGTTCCACTTTGATGTCAGGGTGTGCCAGCAGCGTCTCCGTAACCTTTGGAGCCGGTGTACGGATAGCTAAAAGCAGACCAGGTACGCCGCGTGGATTTACTGTGTTGGGATCAAAACCTCGGTTCAGGAGCTCCTGTACCAAGGGCGCATTGTCTTTGTCGATGGCCAGAAAAAAATCATCGTAAGAGCCTGCAAACACCAGCGTTTGGGTCCACCCAAGCAAACACAGCAACAGAAACCTGATGTGCTTCAACATGGCTACACCTTGAACAAAAGAGTGAAGTTGCGATCGGTTATTGCAGCGACCTCTTCCACGGTGCAATTACGCACTTTGGCGATTTCAGCGGCAACAAACGGTACATACGCAGGATTGTTCGTCTTGCCGCGATAGGGTACGGGTGCCAAATAAGGGCTGTCTGTCTCAATCAACAAACGATCGTCCGGCACTATCTTCACCACATCCCGGATACTTTGGGCCGACTTGAAGGTGACTATGCCGGAGAAGGAAATATAGAAACCAAGCTCCAACGCTTGCCGAGCGATGTTCACATCTTCAGTAAAGCAATGGAAAACCCCGCCTGCGCTCGCTGGATCGCCGAACTCCCCTTCCTCGCGCAGCAAACGAAGCGTGTCTTCAGATGCACTCCGGGTGTGAATAACCAAGGGCTTCTTCAGTTGGCGTGCGGCTCTGATATGTGTTCGAAAGCGCTCGCGCTGCCACTCCATGTCTGCAATCGAGCGCTCGCCCAATCGGTAATAGTCCAGCCCGGTTTCCCCGATGGCGACCACTTTAGGGCGCGAGCCTAAACGCACCAGCTCGGTGAGTGATGGCTCTTGCACGTCGTCGTTGTCCGGGTGCACGCCGGCGCTGGCCCAGATGTGAGGTTGCGATAGCGCAAACTGATGCACCGTATCAAACTCTTCCAGGGTGGTGCAAATACATAGCGCGCGATGCACCTGCGCCGCTTCCATAGCTTGCGCAATGGCAGGCCAATCGTTGACCAAGTCCGGGTACGTGAGGTGGCAGTGTGAATCAGTGAACATGCGGGAGACAGGTCGTAAGCCGGCGGTGAGCGGCTGCAACCCGGTCAGAGGGTGGAAACCGCTAAACGGTTTGGGTGGGGCGATCAGACGCCATGTGCGAACCCAGGATCTCTTCGATTTTGAGCCGCAACAGCCTGGATTTTTCGTCCTTGGGGAACAGAATGCCTACGCCTTGGGTTCGCCCACCAGCGGCTTTGGCAGGGGTTACCCACGCGACCTTTCCGGCTACCGGGTAGCGTTGTACATCCTCAGGCAGGGACAGCAACACGTACACATCATCTCCCAGGTTGTATTCGCGGGTGGTCGGGATAAACACGCCACCTTCGGTAAACATGGGAATGTAGGCGGCGTACAAGGCTGCCTTTTCTTTGATGGACAGCTGGATGACGCTAGGCCGGGCGCTAGGGGTAGAGGTGCTGCTCATGGTGTTCTGGTGTGGCCGGAGTGTAGGACGGATTGGGCTTGTGAAACAAGCGACTCGGTCATGAGCCCCGCGTTGAAGGGGTGATCCATGGTTTTCATGGCCTGCGCAAGGCTTTTGCTCCACTGGGCCAGTGCCAAGCGGGTCGGGCGAATATCTTTGATGGATGCTTTACCAAAGAAGCGCGGCTCTGCCCCCGCATCTTGCACCATCAGGTCGTGGCACAGCTTTTGGGCGCCTTCAATCAGCATTTGCGGCGTCCAGTCTTTCAAGGCGGTGTTATCCCCGGACGCCATCGCTCTCGGGAAACCGGCCCATTCTGCTGCGCTTGCGCCACTTTGCACCCGCCGCCAAGCATCCTCCGGTCGCCCGCCGCATAGTCGCAGCAGGTCAGGAATCAAATCGGCCGCCACGCCTTGCGCCTGCAGCCACGCCGCCGCCTCGGCCGCCGCAGGCCACAGCATGGTGTGGGCAATGCAGCGGCTGCGGATAGTGGGCAGCAATTGATGGGCGGACTCGGTCGCCAGCACAAAGCGCACATCCCCGGCAGGCTCTTCCAGTGTCTTGAGCAAAGCGTTGGCCGTGATGGTGTTCATATCCTCGGCAGGAAACACCAGCACCACCTTGCCCCGCCCTCTCGCACTGGTGCGTTGGGCAAATTCCACGGCATCCCGCATGGCCTCTACCCGGATTTCCTTGCTGGCTTTGCGCTTTTTGTCGTCAATGTCGGCTTGGGCCTTCTCGCTCAGGGGCCAGCCCAGCTCCAGCATAGTGGTTTCCGGCATCAAGACGCACAAGTCGGCATGGGTGCGCACCTCGATGGCGTGGCAGCTACCGCATACACCACAGGCCCCCTCGGGATGCGGGTTTTCGCATAACCAGGCGCGCGCTAGCGACAGCGCCAAGCCATACTGCCCCAGCCCGGATGGCCCCTGCAAGAGCCAGGCATGGCCTCGCTGAGTCAAGAGCTGACGCGTCTGGGTCGCAATCCAGGGCGCGGTGGCCTGCACATCGGTACTCATGGGGTTAACCAGCCACGGTCACGCAGCGCCTGCATCACCTCGTGGCGCACGGCGTCGGGCGTTTGGTTGGCGTTGATGCGGGCAAACCGCTCGGGCGCGGACTGCTGGCGTTTGGCGTAGCCGCCAGCTACTTGCGCAAAAAAAGCTTCCGGCTGCGATTCAAACTTGTCGGGTACCCGCGCCCCCGCCAATCGACTCGCGGCAACCGCAGGCGGCAGGTCAAACCAGATCGTAACGTCGGGCTGTAGCAAGGTTTGTGCAGCTGCACCTGCCGCATCACCGCCCTGCACCCAAGCCTCCAAGGTTTCCAGCATGTGCCAGTCGAACCCGCGCCCTGCCCCTTGGTAGGCAAAGCTGGCGTCTGAAAAACGGTCGCACAGCACCACATCCCCCCGCATCAGGGCCGGCCGGATCACTTGCTGTACGTGGTCGCGGCGCGCGGCAAACACCAGCAAGGCCTCCGTCATGGCATCCATGGGGGCTTGGAGCACCATCTCCCGGAGCTGCTCGGCCAGCGGCGTGCCGCCCGGTTCACGGGTCAGGGTAACGTGGCGCCCCTGGGCTTCAAATGCCCGGGACAAGGCGTCAATGTGGGTGGATTTGCCGGCGCCGTCGATGCCTTCAAAACTGATGAAAAGACCTTGCATGGGTAGCGGCTCAGCGCCCTCGTTGGTATTTGTCGACGGCTCTATTGTGCTCGTCCAGAGTGGCGCTGAATTGGCTGCTGCCATCACCGCGTGCCACAAAGTACAGCGCCTTGGAGGCCTGCGGCCTCACCGCTGCCATCAAGGCGGATTTTCCGGGCAAAGAAATCGGCGAAGGTGGCAGCCCTGCCCGGGTGTAGGTGTTGTAAGGCGTGTCGGTTTGCAGATCTATGCGCCTCAAATTGCCATCAAACTGGGGCCCCAAACCGTAAATGACCGTCGGGTCGGTCTGCAGTCGCATGCCGATCAACAACCGGTTGTGAAACACCGCCGAGATCAAGGGCTGGTCCGCCGTCTTCCCCGTTTCTTTTTCAATAATGCTGGCCAGCACCAAGGCCTGGTCGGGGGACTGCAAGGAAATAGCCGGGTTGCGCAAACTCCACGCTGCATCCAAGTGCTTGTCCATGGCGTGCAAGGCCCGCGTCCATACCGCCAGGTCGCTAGAGCCTTTGGAATAAGTGTAGGTATCGGGGAAGAATCGCCCCTCCGGATGCTGCCCCGGCCGGCCCAAGGCAGCCATCAGCGCTTCATCGCTCAGGTTGGCGCCTTCACTTTTCAAGCCATCGGCTTTGGAGATCGCTTGCCGCGCCTGCCGGAATGTCCAGCCCTCCACCAGCGTGACGGCGCGCAGCGCCTCGTCCCCGCGCACCAGTTTTTGCAGCAAAGAGAGCGGTGTGGTGTCTGCGCCCAATTCGTAGCTACCCGCCCGGATCAGTCGGCTCTTGCCGGACAGGCGAAACCACCAATACAGAAGATCCGGCTGCACCTCCACACCGGATGCCGCGACCAGCCGGGCCACCTCGCGCACCCCGGTGCCGGGCTCAATGCTCAAGTCCGCAGTGGCGGTGGCCATGGTGAGGGGCGTATGCACCCATGCAAAGCCCGCCCCCACGACTGCGGCAACCGCCAGAATGACCGCAATCAGATAACGCACAGCCCTACTCTCCGTCCGGATGAAACGGACAATCATAATTCAGCCCATGACTACTTTGACTTCTCCGCTCCACGCCACATTGCCCGATGGCGTGACCCGCCTGAGCCACTGGGGCGTGATCCGCATCCAGGGTGAAGACGCTGCCAAATTCATCCATGGCCAGTTGACCCAGGACTTTGCGCTGCTGGGTACCGACCAGGCGCGCCTGGCGGCCTTTTGCAATGCCAAGGGCCGCATGCAAGCCAGTTTTGTGGCCTACAAGACTGCCCAGGGCGACGTGTTTTTGCTGTGCAGCCGGGACTTGCTGGCCGCCACATTGAAGCGGCTGTCGATGTTCGTGTTGCGCGCCAAAGCCAAGTTGAGTGATGCGACCGACGCCTTTGCGATCTGGGGACTGTCAGGTTCTGCTACCAAAAACATAGCTACTGGCGCAAGTCCTGTGTGGGCTAAGGCCGAAAGTGAGTCTGAAATCGTAGTGCAGCTCTACTCGACGAGCACAACGCCCCGCCAGTTGTGCATTACCGCTGCAGACGCCTCTACGCCAGCAGGCGCGCCCCTCAGCCTCGACCTATGGCGCTGGGGTGAAGTGATCAGCGGGGTGGCTACAGTGAGCGCGCCGGTGTTTGAGGCTTTTGTGCCCCAGATGTTGAATTACGAGTCCATCGGCGGCGTGAGCTTCAAAAAAGGGTGCTATCCCGGGCAAGAGGTCGTGGCACGCAGCCAGTTCCGTGGCACGCTCAAACGCCGGGCGTTCATTGCGCATAGTGAATTGGCCATGGAAGCCGGCCAGGAAATCTTCAGCGCGGACGACGCGGAGCAAGCGGTTGGCACCGTGGTGCAAGCGGCCCCCAGCCCTGCCGGCGGGTTCGACGCCATTGTTTCGCTCCAACTGGCCGCCCAAAATTCGTTACTTTTGGTTTTTGGCACAGCTTTGCACTTGCTGCCCCTGCCCTATCCGTTGCTGGAAGACATTTGACCGGAATTTGTCACCCGAATTTGGTTATTGAGTTGTGCTGATGACGCGATAGCCCCTCATAATAGGCAGCGAAAGACCATGTGCCAAAGGGATGCCGCTCGCTTATGTCCACACCGCTTACCAAAGAAGAAGCCTTCGCCCGCTTGGGTTCCATCACCCGTGAGATGCACGAGGCCCTTTCGGTTCTCGGTAACAACCAGCTCCACAACATCGTTGAAGAGATCCCGAATGCCCGGGATCGCTTGGCTTACGTCGGAAAAATGACCGAAGACGCCGCCAACAAAGTGTTGACATTGGTAGAAGTGGCAAAACCCGCTTGCGACGATTTGGCCGGCCGCGGTGATGAGTTGGGCCAGTCCCTGCAGCGCTTGGCCAACGCCCCGGACATGAGCCCCGAAAAGGCTCGCGGCATGCTGATTACCTGCAGCAAATTTGCCCATGGCACCGCCGAGTTCGCGGGCAAACAGTCTGAAGTGCTGAGCGACATCATGATGGCGCAGGACTTTCAGGATTTGTCCGGTCAGGTCATTAAGAAGGTGATCGACATCATCACCCGCACCGAAATGCAGTTGGTACAGCTGTTGATCGACAGCTCCCCAGAGCCCGTGGCCAAACCTGCGGCCACCGAGACTGCTAGTTCGGTAGATACCCATGTGTTGGAAGGCCCGCAAACCGACGCCACTGCCCTCAAGCAAGACGATGTGGACGACTTGCTGGCATCCTTGGGCTTCTAAGCCCGCGAGCCTCTAACTTTCACGCACTTCGTCTGCGGCGCTCAAGAAAGCGCCAGCATCATCTCCTGGTGGGCAATGCCCGCCTCCATAAATGCAGGCCCCCGGGCCGTGAATCCGTCTTTCAGATAAAACCCCACCGCGCTGCTTTGGGCATGCAGCATGACCTCATGGTCGTGGCGCTCGCGCGCCGCGTCCAAGAGCGCGTGCAGCACCTGGCGCCCCAGACCTTTGCCACGCTCCGCCTGCGCGGTGGCCATGCGGCCGATGCGGCCCACGCCGGGTGCTTCCACCAGCAGGCGCCCGCTGGCTACCGCTTGGCCCTGGGCCTTGTAGGTGACGGCGTGGACGGCGGTCAGGTCCGCAGCATCACACACCAAATGGGCGCTGATGCCCTGCTCCGCCACAAACACGGCATGGCGCAGGGGGGCAATATCGGCCTCCAACGCATGCCAGGGGCCCACCACGGTGCGCAGTTGCGTAGGGGTCATAGGGTGTTTCTCCTCAAACATGGGGTTGCAAGGCCTGGTGCAAGGCGCGCGCTGCATCGGCATGGGCCTTGGCAGCTTCGGGCAGCGCCCGGCCCATTTTGATGAACTCGTGCACCACGCCCAGGTAAATCTCCAGGTCCACCGGCACGCCAGCCATGCGAAGCCGGTCGGCATAGGCCACGCCTTCGTCCACCAGCGGGTCGCATTCGGCCAGGCCTATCCAGGCGGGGGCGACACCGGCCAAGTCGGCCTCGTAGCCATCGGGCCGGCGGCCATCCAAGGGGGCAAAGCGCCAATCGTACCGGTCTGCCGGGGTGCGGATGTAGTGCCCGAAAAAATAGCTGATATTGGGCTCCTCCAGCACAAAGCCTTTGGCAAAACGCTGGTGTGAGGGGGTGTTCTGGTGCCCCGTGCAGCCGGGGTAAAACAAGAGTTGCAGCGCCAGCGGCAGGCCGTGGTCGCGGGCTTCAATCGCGCAGGCAGCAGACAGGGTACCGCCGGCACTGTCGCCACCGATGGCCAGGCGCGTGCCGTCCAAACCCCGCGCGCTGCCGTGCGCAGCAATCCATTGCAGGGCATCCCAGCTGTCTTCATGGGCGGTGGGGAATTGGTATTCCGGCGCCAGCCGGTAGTCCAGCGACACCACCGCGCAGCCGGCCAGGTGCGCCAGGCGGCGGCACAACCCGTCGTGCGTGGCAATGCTGCCTACGGTAAAACCTCCGCCATGCAGGTAGAGCAGCACGGGCAGCGTCGCGTCGCTGGGGGCGTAGTGGCGGGCCGGTAGCGCGTAGCCGTCGCGGGCAGGAATAGAGAAGTCTTCCACCCGCGCTAGCTTTTGCACCGGCAGCTCCAGCACATTGGCCGCCGCGGCGTAAGCGGCTTTGGCTTGCTGTGCGCTCATGGCGTGCATGGGCACGTGGCCGGCGCGGGCAATGCTGTCCACGACTTTGAGCGTGGCGGGGGTCAGCAGGTTGCGCGGGTTGGCGTGGCGGTCAAAGTGGTGACTCATGGAGGACAAGGGTTGGAGGCAAAAACAGTACAGTGGCGATTCATTCCATCCTACACGGCGGCACCATGGCTTTAATCTATTACGTCACCCAGATTCAGTTTGAATGCGGCGCCATCCGGTTGCTGCGCAGCGAGTGCGAGCGCACCGGCATCACCCGCCCGCTCATCGTGACCGATGCAGGCGTCAAGGCGGCCGGTATTTTGCAAAAGGCGCGGGATGCACTGGGCGATATGCCGGTGGCCGTGTTTGACCAGACGCCCTCCAACCCCACCGAGGCGGCGGTGCGTGCGGCCGCAGACATGTACCGCGCACAGGGCTGTGACGGGCTGATTGCCGTGGGCGGCGGCTCGGCCATCGATTGCGCCAAAGGGGTGGCGATTGCGGCCACGCATGAAGGCCCCCTCACCCACTACGCCACCATTGAAGGCGGCTCGGCACGCATTACCGACCGGGTGGCGCCGCTGATTGCCGTGCCCACCACCAGCGGCACCGGCAGTGAGGTAGCGCGCGGCGCCATCCTCATCGTGGACGACCACCGCAAGCTCGGCTTCCACAGCTGGCACCTAGTGCCTAAAACCGCGATTTGCGACCCCGAGCTGACCCTGGGCCTGCCGCCCCGCTTGACGGCGGCCACCGGCATGGATGCAGTGGCGCATTGCATGGAGACCTTCATGGCCCCGGCTTTCAACCCGCCGGCAGACGGTATTGCGCTGGACGGTTTGGAGCGCGCCTGGGCCTATATTGAGCGCGCCACCGCACAGGGCAGCGATGTGGAGGCCCGCACCCAGCTCATGAGCGCGAGCATGCAAGGCGCCATGGCGTTTCAAAAAGGCCTGGGCTGTGTGCACTCGCTGAGCCACAGCTTGGGCGGAGTCGACCCGCGCCTGCACCACGGCACGTTGAACGCCATGTTTTTGCCTGCCGTGATTGCCTTCAACGCGGCGGCCGAATCGGTGCAAAAAGACAAGCGCCTGCAGCGCATGGCCCACGCCATGGGCTTGGCATCTGCCTCCGACCTGGGCGATGCGGTTAAAGACATGAATGCCCGCCTCGGTCTGCCCACCGGGCTGGCTGCCATGGGGGTGACGGAAGACCTGTTTGACCGCATCATCACCGGCGCTTTGGCCGACCACTGCCACAAAACCAACCCGCGCCAGGCCAGCGCGGATGACTACCGGCAGATGCTGCTGCAGTCGCTGTAAGGGGGCCTAGGCAGCGGGTGTTACCGCGCCAGCACGCCGGCCACCACCGGGCTCAAGCTGCCCATGAACTGCTCCACGGCGCTGGTGTAGCTGCCGGGCAAGCCCAGGTCTTTGTTGATTTCGCTATGGCTCATGTCCTGGCCCAGCGTTTGCACCCGCACGCCCAGGCCTTGGGCGCGGGTGCCAAAGGCGGTAGCCTGCGCGCACGACTCTTCGCGCCGTGTAGAGCACACCGCCAGCATGGGCTTGGCACCTGCGTGCAGCTGCTGGTAGGGGGAAGCGGCCTTCCAGAACTCGGGGTCGGTGCCAAACGCCGGGTCGTAGAGCTTGAAATGCCGCTCTTTCATGATGGGCGCTACATCCAGCGCCGCACTGTCGAGGAGCACCGAGCCCAGCCACGGCAGCGCGCCGGCCTGCGGGCCGTAGAGGCTGGAGGACGACAGCAAACCCACCAGGTGGGCGCCGGCCGAGTGGCCCATCAGCACAAATTGTTTGGGGTCTGCGCCCCAGCCGGCGGCTTTGGCCTGGGCTGCGGCGAGTGCGCGGGCCACGTCGCGCACCTGGTCCAGCGGGTCGGCCTCGGGGAGCAGGCGGTTGTTCACCGACACCAGCACAAAGCCTTTGGCGACCCAGCGGTTGGCTTTGTTGTCCACCACATTGCTGTGGCGCTTGTCGCCAGTGCGCCAGCCGCCGCCGTGCACCATGAAGATCACCGGTGCAGCGGTGGCACCGGTCGCTTCGGGCAGGTACACGTCCATACGTTGCTTGGAGTCATTGCCGTAGGGAATGTCGCGCAGCACCCGCAGTTTGGAGTCGCTCACCACGCTGCCATCGGGGTTCTCCAGCGCGTCTTCGGCGCCCACCGCATCGCGGCGTTCCAGGATGTGCTGCTTGATGCGGTCCAGCAACGGGCCGGCCTGCGTAGGCACCGCCGTGGCCAGCAACAGGGTGCCGAGCAACGCAGCAAAAGCAAGTGGGAGAAAGTGCTGTTTATTCGGCAGGTTTGTCATAGCGGGTGCACCAAGTTCATGTCGGGCTTGTCCAGCCAGGCGATGAACTCGTCCACCAACTGCTGGCTGGCACGGGTGGCGCTCGTCCACGCCTTGACCCGTGCATCCAGATCATTGCCGTAGTGCGTAAAGTCTGTGCGGTCCGGAAGTTTGCTGTTCGGTAAAGTTTTAACCCACTCGGGGTTGGGTGCCAGCAGCACCATGGTGTCCAGAAACGGGCTGCTGCGATGTCGCCACTTCAGGCCCTTGTCCAGCCAGCCGGGCACCACGCTTTTTTGGAAGTGCGGGTACAGCACCAGTCTTGGAGCATCATTTTGGCTGCTAGCGCTCATGGAATATGCGCAAGCAGCTCCTGAATTGATAGCGTTTGGCGCATGACTTGCCCCCGGGTAATTCAGGTGCAGGTGGTAATCGGTGATGCCACCGTCCCAATACGCGCCTTTGGGGGCACCCGGAATGTCTTGGATGGCGCGAAGCACAAAGGGAATCGAGCAGCTGGCTTGTAAGGCCGGGTTGAAGTTGCCTTCACTCAAGGCCACCTGGCGGGTGCGGTAGTCACCGGTAGCAAACGGCAAAGCCGCTGCCCTACCCTCATCTGCCACCGTGCTGGAAAACACCACCCGCTCCAGCCACGCGCCCATGGCTTTGCGGCGTACCGTGTTGGTCAAAAAAGCGCCCAGATAGCCCAGCGGCGTGCGCAGCCCGTGCTCCGTGTGCAGCAAGTGGCGCCCGCGCGAGGTGACGATGTGCAGCCGGTAACGCGGGTGGTGCAGTACTTCGGGAATGCGCCCGCCGTAAAACGCCTTCAGGCTGCGACCAAAGGTTTCGCTCACCTGGTCTGCCGTCACCCGCTTCTGGCCGGGCGGCAGCTCGTAGTGCTGGTGGATGTAGTCGTGCTCCAAGCGCTCAAAGGCGGCTACCGGGTTGTTCAGGCAGGCCGTGGCCATGCGCCAAGCGCCGATGGACGCTCCCACCAAGTCCACCGCTTGGCTGGAGCGCGGCAACCACTCGCCAAACAAAAACCGGTCCAGGGGCCCGAGGATCAGACCTTTGGGACCACCCGCTGCGCCGGGAATGGTGGCAATGTGCTGCGGTTGCAGCCCGTGGCGGGCCAAAGAAGCGCGGGCCGCCGGGCCCGCATAAATACGAAGAGCTTGCATGGGAAATTCAGGTATGTGCCGCCCAATCGAACGGGTCTTGTTGCAGCACCATGTCGATATTCAGGCCCAAGGCCACGCCCACCGAGTCAGGGTAAGTCACGGCCAAGCCCTTGTCGGTGAGGTGGGCCTCTTTGGCGCGGGCGCGCCAGGAGGCCAGGTGGATCACGCCGGCCAGGGGCTCGTAGACATGGTTTTCAAACGGGGCGTACTGGTGCTCGATCGCGTCCACCATGGCCTTGGGAAACTGCCACATGCGCGCATAGCCTGCGCCCACGCTGGCGTAGCAATAGCCCAGCACACTACGCTCTACAAACGCGCGGTTCAGGGCCAGGGGGGCAATTTCCTTGTCCAGCATGGCGCTCACATCAGGCATGGCCAGGTGCATGGCCAGCTCGCCCACCGCGTGAATCAGGCCGGTGGCAAAAGCGGCTTGCGGATTGAGCCGCACCAGGGTGGCCAGCGAGCGGGAAAGCTTGGCCACATTGAGGCTGTAGGCCCAGAACTGCGTGAGCTGGATACCCGGCACCGCCTTGGGCGAGGCCGCGGCGGCTGCCGCTTGTGCCATGGAAAGCACATGGCTCAAATCCAGCAAGGCCAGCGCCTCCGACACGGTGCTGATCTTGCCGGACTGCTGGAAAAAGCTGGAGTTGGCCAGCTGCAGCAGTCGGGTGGTGAGCGCCGGGTCGGTGCTGATCAGGCGGGTGACCTTGTGCAGGTCCACCTCGGGGCGCTCCAGTTCGCTGAGCAGCAGTGCCACCACTTTGGGAATGCTGGGCAGGTGAAATTGCTGCTCCAGCAATGCACTGAGATTCATGAAAGTGCCTTCCGCAAGCTACAAACGGTTATGAGCCCGATTATGGCGTGCAGAGGCCGCGGTGTGCTCGCAAACGGCTAGCGCTTGAGCTTGGCAAATGCCGCGGCCATGGCGTTGCCCGCTGCCGGTGCGCTGTCTTGGTAGCGGCCGACCTGGCGCTCGCCACGGGCCGGGCCCTGATAGCGGTTATCACCGGCTCTTTGGCCCCCAGCGCCCTTGGCGCCTGCGGGAGCTGCTCCTATTTTCATAGTAAGGCCGATGCGCTTGCGGGCCACATCCACTTCTACCACCTGCACTTTGACGATGTCGCCGGTCTTCACGACCTCACGGGCATCGTTCACAAACTTGTGCGCCAGCTGGCTCACATGCACCAGGCCGTCCTGGTGCACGCCCAGGTCGATGAAGGCGCCGAACTGGGCCACGTTGCTCACGGTGCCCTCCAGAATCATGCCTTCCTTGAGGTCGGCAATGTCTTCCACGCCGTCGTTGAAGCGGGCCACCTTGAAGTCCGGGCGCGGGTCGCGCCCGGGTTTTTCGAGTTCGGTGAAGATGTCTTTGACGGTGATCACGCCGAATTGCTCGTTGGCAAACAGCTCGGGGCGCAGGGTCTTGAGCATGTCGGCGCGGCCCATGATCTCGGCCACCGGCTTGCCGGTCTGCAGCATGATTTTCTCGACCACGGGGTAGGTCTCGGGGTGCACGCCCGTCATGTCCAGCGGGTTGCTGCCACCACGGATGCGCAAAAAGCCTGCGCTCTGCTCAAAGGTTTTGGCGCCCAGGCCGGTCACCTTCATCAAATCCTGGCGGCTGCCAAAGGCGCCGTTGGACTCACGCCAGCGCACCACCGCCTTGGCCACAGTGCCCGACAGACCGGAGACACGGCTGAGCAGCGGCACCGAGGCGGTGTTCAGGTCCACGCCCACCGAGTTCACGCAGTCTTCCACCACCGCGTCCAGGGTTTTGGCGAGTTCGCTCTGGTTCACATCGTGTTGGTACTGGCCTACACCGATGCTCTTGGGGTCGATCTTCACCAGCTCGGCCAGCGGGTCTTGCAGGCGGCGGGCAATCGAGGCCGCACCACGCAGGCTCACGTCCACATCGGGCATTTCTTGGCTGGCGTATTCGCTGGCGGAGTACACCGAGGCGCCCGCCTCGCTCACCACCACTTTGTCCACCTTGATCTCTGGTGCGCCAGCCTGGTCGGCCATCTTGGCCAGCAGCTTGATCAGGTCCGCCGCCAGCTTGTCGGTCTCGCGGCTGGCGGTACCGTTGCCGATGGCAATCAGGTTCACGCTGTGTTTGGCGCACAGCTTGCCCAAGGTGTGCAGCGAGCCCTCCCAGTCCTTGCGGGGCTCGTGGGGGAAGACGGTGGCGGTGTCCACCAGCTTGCCGGTGGCATCGACCACCGCCACTTTCACACCGGTGCGGATGCCGGGGTCCAGGCCCATGACCACACGGGGGCCGGCGGGGGCTGCCAGCAGCAGGTCGCGCAGGTTGTCGGCAAACACCTTGATGGCCACCTTCTCGGCGTCTTCCCGCAGGCGGGCGAACAGATCGCGCTCAGTGGAGAGGCTGAGCTTGACCTTCCAAGTCCAGGCCACGCACTTGCGGATCAAATCGTCGCCGGGACGGCCTTGGTGGCTCCAGCCCAGCTTGAGCGCCAGGCGGCCCTCAGCCAAGGACACCACCGCTGCAGGTCGTTTTGCTACGGAATTAGGAGCTGCTTGCGCAGATGCTGCGGGCGCTGCAGCCGCATTTTGCATAGGTTCCGGCAGCACCAGCTTGGCATCCAGAATGTCCAGCGAGCGGCCGCGGAACACCGCTAGCGCGCGGTGGCTGGGCACGCGGCCAATGGGCTCGTCGTAGTCAAAATAGTCGCGGAACTTGGCGACATCGGCGTTGTTCTCGTCCTTGCCATCCATGAGCTTGGAGCGGAACAGGCCTTCCTGCCACAGCCACTCGCGCAGGTCTTGCACCAGCACCGGATCTTCGGCCCAGCGCTCGCTCAAGATGTCGCGCACACCGTCCAGCACCGCCAGCACGGTGGTGAAGTCGTCGCCGGCCTCCGTTTTTTCTTTGAGCACAAAGGCCTGTGCCTCGTCCATGGGCACCAGCTGCGGGTTGGCATACAGCTTGTCCGCCAGCGGCTCGATGCCGGCTTCGCGGGCGATCATGCCCTTGGTGCGGCGCTTGGGCTTGAAGGGCAGGTAGATGTCCTCCACCTCTTGCTTGGTGGCTGCGGCATCAATGGCGGCCAAGAGCGCGGGCGTGAGCTTGCCCTGCTCTTCAATGCTTTTGACCACGGCCTCTTTGCGGTCGCGCAGCTCACGCAGGTAGCCCAAGCGGGCTTCCAGCTCGCGCAGCTGGATATCGTCCAGACCATCGGTCACTTCCTTGCGGTAGCGGGCGATGAAGGGCACAGTGGCGCCGCCATCCAACAAGGCCACGGCGGCCTCGACCTGCTGGGGGCGTACACGGATTTCTTGCGCAATTTGCGCGATGATTTTCTGCATTACGAAATTTCGGGTGAAAACCTGAGTGGGTCAATCGATCAAGGGCGGGAGTGTGCCACACGGCAGCCCCTTACACTGAGGCCATGAAGAGGCTTCCATTTTTGTTGCATGTGAGTCGGTGGCTGTGTGCTGCCGTGCTGCTCATGGGCGGCGCTGTGATGGCAGAAACCGTGTCGGTGGGCATGGGGCTGAACAAGCCGCCCTATGTCATGGAAGCCGGCAAAGCGGGCCTGGAGGTCGAAATCGTCCAGCAGGCGCTCGCCGTGGCAGGCCACACCATGCTGCCGCAGCAATTGCCGCCTGCGCGGGGCATCATGCTGCAGCGCGCCGGGCAGCTGGATGTGCTGCTCAGCGTGGATGAAGGCATAGGCGGCAACGGGTATTTTTCAGAGCCCTACGTCACTTACCAGAACGTGGCCATGTCCTTGGCCCACCGCAAATTGCCGATCAGGCGCATTGAAGACTTGGGGAACTACTCGGTCGCTGCGTTTCAAAATGCCAGTGTCATTTTGGGAGAGCGCTTCAAAGCCATGGCTGGCAGTCATCCCAATTACAAGGAATACCCGCAGCAAATCATCCAAAACAACCTGCTCTTCAGCGAGCGGGTGGATGTGATTGTGGGCGACCGCCGCATCCTGCACTACCTCACCGGCCTGCTGGACCACCAGGTGGATGCGAGCAAACCGGTCGCCATCCACGCGGTGTTTCCGCCCAGCCCGCGCAAGGCCGTGTTCAAAGACGCGACCCTGCGCGACCAGTTCAATTCCGGCTTGAAAACCATCCAGGCGAACGGCGTGTACGACGCCATCCTGAAAAAGTACGCCAATTTGCAATGAAGCCGATCCCCGAATCCTCTGCCCTCCCCTCCATTCCTGCCCGCCCCCTGCTCCACTGGATGGAAAACGGCGTGGCCTGCTCCGCACTCTGGCGCTCTGAGCGTGGAGCCGCCGCGCCCGCCAAGGTCGTGCTGGCCGATGACACCATGACCGCCGATGCCGCCTACCAACTGGCCTGCGGCGGCACCGCCTTGCTCTGGCGCGGCGATTTTCAGAACGCGCGCCAGCTGCTGCAAGCCCTGCAGCGGCGCATAGACACCCCGCCCCGTCGCAAAAGCCGGGGTACGGCTCAGGCCAAGGCGCCCGTCCAGCCCCCGGCTGGCGCGGCCGATGGCGCGATGAACCCGCAGGTCTTCCACTTGCACCGGCAGGCCCAGGCCCAGCGCGCCCGCATTCTGGCCATGGTGCTGCTGCCGTTTGATGCGGACTACGCCATTCCGCTGCGGCGCGCGCCCGATGCCAAGTTGGCGTGTACCCAAGCTTGGGGCATTGCCGCTGCCGACGAGCCGGCCAGCGTGGCCTCGCTGCGCGATCTGCTGGGCATGCGCAGCGCCAGCGAATGGCGCAAAAACGGCGTGGAAATCCGCGCCCTGGGCGAAGGCCCGGCCAACCGCATTCACCCGCACTACGGGGTGTTCTCGCCGGTGCGTGGGGAGTATGTGGACCTGGTGGCCGAAGCCCCCCTGCCGGCCCAGGCCGCGCAAGCCTTGGCGGACGGAGTGCCTTATGTCGCCTTCGACATTGGCACCGGCTCCGGTGTGTTGTCTGCGGTGTTGGCACGCCGCCAGACTATGCAGATTGTGGCCACCGACCAGGATGCCCGGGCCATGGCCTGCGCCACAGAAAATTTTGCCCGCCTGGGTGTGGCCGAGGGCATCGATTTGCAGCAAACCGACATGTTTCCCGCCGGCCGGGCCAACCTGGTGGTGTGCAACCCGCCCTGGCTGCCGGCCCGCCCGAGTGCGCCCGTGGAATTTGCGGTGTACGACGAAAACAGCCGCATGCTGCTGGCGTTTCTCGCCGGGCTTTCGGCCCACCTCGCACCGGGTGGCGAGGGCTGGCTCATCATTTCAGATTTGGCGGAGCGGCTGGGCCTGCGCAGCACCCACATGCTGGGCGGTGCGATTGCCGCAGCCGGTCTGGTGGTGTTGGGGCGCAGCGATGCCCACCCCCAGCATGCCAAGGCACTGGATGCGACGGATGCCCTGCACCGTGCCCGCAGCCGCGAAATCACCACCCTCTGGCGGCTGGGAGCCGCCCCAGCTACTTTGCATTAAGGACCCTATGCGCGCACTGTTTCACTTGGCATACCACGTCCGCGACCTGGATGAAGCCCGGGCTTTTTATGGCGGCGTGCTTGGTTGCCGCGAGGGCCGCAGCACGGACACTTGGGTGGACTTTGATTTTTTCAGCCACCAGATTTCGCTGCATTTGGGCGAGCCTTTTCAGACCACCAACACCGGCAAGGTCGGCGCACACATGGTGCCCATGCCGCATTTGGGTGTGATTTTGTTGATGGACGACTGGAATGCCTTGGCCGAGCGCCTCCAGCAACATGGCGTGGCTTTTGTGCTGGAGCCCCAGATTCGCTTTGCCGGACAGCCCGGCGAGCAGGCCACCATGTTTTTCCGCGACCCCAGCGGCAATCCCATTGAAGTCAAAGGCTTTGCGTCGTGGGAAGCTGTGTACGCGGCCTGAGGCGCTGAGCTTAAATTTGCCCGGAAATGCAAAAGGCCCTCAAACGAGGGCCTTTTTGCTTTTGCACCCGGCAAGCTGCGGCTGCCGGACAGTGCAGGGCTTAGCGGTGACGCTTGCCGGGGTTCTTCTTGCTACGTGTAGCAACACCACGCTCCAAGCTCACGCGCTGACCACGGCCAGCGGTAGGCAGGGTGTAGCCAGGCAGAGGCTTCGGTGCGGGAGTGGCTTTGCGGTCGGCTTCGGTAAAGATTTTGTTGCCCATGTGGCGATCCTGTTGAGGTTGGTGTGAAAACCCGTATTTTCTCATTTTTTCAGGCGCTATTTCCAAGCGCGTGTCGGAAGGCCCCCAACGCCCCTGGATTGGCATGGTTTGCCACAATCTCCGCATGCAGGCCTTTTACTCCGACCAGTTCGTTTTGCCCTTGCCCGAGGGCCACCGCTTCCCCATGGCCAAGTACCGCATGCTGCGGGACCGGATTGCCGCCGAACTGCCCTCCATACAACTCATAGAAGCGCCCGCAGCCACCGAGGGCGAGCTGGCGCTGGTGCATACGCCGGCTTATATCGACTCCATCCTCCAGGGCACCGCCGAGCCTGCGGTGCTGCGCGAAATCGGCTTTCCGTGGAGCCCCTCCATGGCAGAGCGTGCCCTGCGCTCGGTGGGTGCTACCGTGGCTGCGGCACGTGTGGCAATGATTGAGGGCTTGGCGGCCAACCTTGCCGGCGGCACGCACCACGCCTATGCCCACAAGGGTGGCGGCTTTTGTGTGTTCAATGATTTGGCCGTGGCGGCCCGCGTGTTGCAGGCGGAGTGGGGCCGCAGCCGTCACCCTGACGGTAGCCGCCGGCAGCCGTTGCAGGTAGCGGTGATTGACTTGGACGTGCACCAAGGCAATGGCACGGCCAGCATCTTCCAAAAAGATGATTCGGTGTTCACCCTGTCGATGCATGGTGACAAGAACTTTCCCTTTCGCAAGGAAGACAGCGACCTTGATATTCCCCTGCCCGATGGCTGCGCCGATACTGAGTACCTCAGCACGCTGGAGCACGCTTTGCAGGAGTTGGAAGGCCGCTTTCAGCCCGGACTGGTGTTCTTTCTGGCCGGTGCCGACCCGCATGAGGGCGACCGTCTGGGGCGACTCAAGCTGACTGCCGACGGGCTGGAAGCCCGCGATCGCCGGGTGCTGGACTGGTGCTGGCAGCGCCGGATTCCGGCAGTGATCACCATGGGCGGGGGTTACGGGGTGAATCTGGCCGACACGGTGGGGGTGCAGCTCACTACTTACTGGGTGGCCGCCAGTTATCGCGCCCGCTGGGCCGGGGCGCTGCAGGCAGCTTGAATCAAGTCGCCTGGGTGGATTGGTGCTTGGTGCGCCAGGCGATGAACTCCGGGAGCGGAATGGGCTTGCTCATGTAGTAGCCCTGCGCCTCGTCGCATTGCAACTCCACCAGCTTGTCCAGAATCGCCTGGTTCTCTACCCCCTCGGCCACCACGCTCAGGCCCAGGTTGTGGGCCAGGTCGATGGTGGAGCGCACAATTTTGGCGTCGCTCTCATCCTTTTCCATGCCCATCACAAACGACTTGTCGATCTTGAGTTCGTTCACCGGCAGGCGTTTGAGGTAGGCCAGCGAAGAGTATCCGGTGCCGAAGTCGTCAATCGACAGCTTGAAGCCCCGCTCGGACAAGCGGTTCAGGGTGGCCTCGGCGCGCTGCGGGTCGTCCATGATGGCGCTCTCGGTAATCTCCAGGCAGAAGGCGCTGGTGGGCGCGTTGTGCTTGAGCATCATGGCATCCAGCTTGGCCGGAAAGTCCTGGTCCAGCAGGTCGCGGGTGGAGAGGTTGATCGCCACCCGCAGCGGGTGCCCGCCGGATTGCAGGCGCGGCAATTCCTTGGCGACTTCCTCGAACATCCACAGTGTGAGCTGCCGCACAAAACCGGTCTGCTCTGCAAACGGAATGAACTGCATGGGCGGCACAAGGCCGCGCACCGGATGCTGCCAGCGCACCAACGCTTCAGCGGCGACCACGGTGTTGTCAGACAGATTGAGTTTCGGTTGCAAGTACAGGCGCAGCTGCCCGTCTTCCACCGCGTGGCGCAGCTCGGTCAGGAGTGACAGTGTCTGGGTGCTCGACGAGTCCAGCGCCGGGTCATACACCTGGATGCCGGTGGTTTTGCGTTTGGCCACATACATAGCGATTTCTGCGCGGCTCAGCAGCATGTCTACGTCTTGCGCATGCATGGGCCAGGATGCCAGCCCGATGCCCGCGCTCAAATCCACCGTCTGGTCTTCCAGCGTTAGCGGCAGTTCAAAGGCTTTGGCAATCATGGCTGCCATGGCGGTAGCGGTGTGGGCGTTCTGGTCTTCGACCATGACCGCAAATTCGTCACCACCCAAGCGGGCCACGGTGGCGGCCTCGGGCGGCACATGGGTTCGCAGTCGCTCCGCCACGGCTTTGAGCAAGCGGTCGCCGAAGGCATAGCCCAGCACGTCGTTGACATGCTTGAAGCGGTCCAGGTTGAGCATGATGACGGTGACCGGGGGGCCCTCACTGCCAATGGCAATACTGGCCTGGATGGACTGCTTGATCAGATCGCGAAACTGGGTGCGGTTGGGCAGCCCGGTCAGGCGATCCCAGTAGGCGAGCTGCATGATTTCATGCTGCTGGCTCTGGATGCTGCTGCGCATCTGATTGAACGCGCGGGACAAGTCGCCGACTTCGTCGCGGTGGCGCATGGCCGGGAGCGCCTGCGAGTAATCGCCACGGCTCAATTGCTCCGCCGCACCCGCCAAGGAGCGCAGCGGCACCGTCACCCGTTGGGCAAGCAAGGCGCTGCCGACCGCAAACAAGGCGAGGCCGATGGCGGTAATCAGAAGCAACGCCAGCTGCACTTGGCGGTAAGGCGCCACCACTTCATCGATGGAGCGCATCACCAGTGTGGTGAACCCCTTGGCCTGCCCCTGCCCCTCACTCGTTTGCACCATCAAGGTGGCGTACTGCAGGGTGAGATCACCTTGGTTTCCAAAGTTCTTTAGCGCAGGTAAAGCGTCGGCGCCGAGGCTGGAGAGCAGGATGTTCCGGGCCTCATCGCGCAAAGCGATGTGCACACCGGACAACTTAAACATATCGTCAGCCTGTGCCTGCTCCAGGGCGAAGCCCATCAATACCCACCCGATAGTGAGTGGAGCCTTCACCGGCACCATGACAAACTGGTAGAGCTTGGCGTCGATCTGCGCGATTTTGTAGTTGACCCCGCCTGCCCCGAGTTCGGTGGCGACGCGTTGTAACTCCGGTGCAAACGCATCCTCGGCCGCCATTTCAAAGCCGGTCGCCTTGAGGGCAAATTGGGTGTCAAAAAAAGCGGTCACGTTCGCTTTAATGCGCCCGCCGTGGTTTTCGAGGGTGGAGCGCAGGGTTTCAATGTCTCCGGTTCCTAAAGCGGACCGGAAGCCAAAATCCTTGGCAACTACATCAGCGCCTTGCCGGAGCTGTTTGGCATTCTGATCCAGCAGCTGCCACCACACCTTCTCGCCCGTGGCCAGCTCCTGCTTGATCTGGCCACGCACATTGCGCTCCACATTGACCTGCACCACGCCGTACACCGCTGCCTGAATCAGCAACAGCAATACCAGTGAGAAGGCCACAAACTTGGTGCCTACGCCCCAGCGGGCATACATACTTCCGAGTTTCAAGCGTTGCTCCCCACCAGCTTGATCACCACTGGCGCATTGGTGGCCCCCACTGCTTGGCCTTGCTCTGCGGCTGCCCCGCCGGTAGGCAGGCTGGCGTGCCAGGTGCGCAGCTTGTAATTGCCAGCGGGCAGGTCAAGCGACAGATGGCCTTGTGCATCCGTTTTGCCGAAGTACGGCGTATCCACCACCACCACCCAGGCGACCATGTTGTCGTGGATGTTGCAGCCCAGCACCGCGATGCCGCTCTTGTCGAACACCACCGGGTTGGCGGGTACGCCGGCATACAACTTCAAATCGAAGGTTTTGGCAGGCGAGAACGAGTACACATGGTGCCGCACTGTGTCGTTGTTGGGGAACAGCACAGAGGTGCCGGTGGTGACCACCGTGACGGCCGGAGAAAACTGCTTGGCCGCCTGCGAGACTTCAACGCCCTTGAGCGGCTTGGCGGCAGATTTGGCCTCTGCCGACTCCAAAAACACCACCGCGTTGGGCAAGGGCTTGCCGTTTTTGTCCTGCACTTGGACTTGCAGGCCGGCTGCCATGGCAACGTGCCCTGTCAAGACAAGCCCGGCGAGTAAACAAAACCGGCGGGTAAGCGCATTCCAGTGCATGCAGGGCTCCTAAGAAAGGTCGCCACAGGCAACCGTGCCTGTGCGGAGCTTCACTCTACCTCAAGCCCAAGCCGCTCAGGCTGCGGATCGCAAGGCTTTGCGCAACTCTGCGCCCAATTCGGGCTTGTGGGCAAACGGGTCGGTAGGGTTGCGGGCCAGCATCACATCTTCCATGCGGGTCTGGACGGACCCGATGGCTTTGGGGTGGCTGTAGATGTAGAAACGGCCTTCGGCCACGGCATCGAACACCATTTGCGCCACCTGTGCGGCAGTCACCTTGCCACTCGTCACTGCCTTGTCGGTCATGGCCTGGCCGATCATCTGGCTACGGGTGAGTTGGGCTGGAGCCGCATCCGAGGGGCGGTTGCGCTCGCTCTGGCTGATGCCGGTCGGCACAAAGAAGGGGCACAGCACGCTGGCAGACACTTGGTCAGTGACCAACGCCAGGTCCTGGTACAGGGTCTCGCTCAGGGACACCACGGCGTGTTTGCTCACGTTGTAAACCCCCATGTTGGGTGCGTTCAGCAGGCCGGCCATGCTGGCAGTGTTGACGATGTGGCCCTGCCAAGCAGGGTCTTGTTGGGCGGCCTCCAGCATCATGGGGGTGAACACCCGCACGCCGTGGGCCACGCCCATGAGGTTGACGCCCAGCACCCATTCCCAATCGCGGGCGGTGTTCTCCCAGATCAGCCCCCCTGCCCCCACGCCGGCGTTGTTGAACACCAGGTGTGGCGCGCCAAAGCGCCGCAAGGTGGCGGCGCCCAGCGCCTCCACCTGCGCGGCTTGCGACACATCGATCCGCAGGCCCAGCACCTGGGCGCCTGCAGCTTCCATCTCGGCAACCGCCTTGTCCAGCGCGTCTTGCTGCACGTCGGCCAGTACCAGGTTCATGCCCAGCCGGGCGCCGATACGCGCACACTCCAAGCCAAAACCGGAGCCGGCACCGGTAAGCACGGCGGTTTTGCCTGCAAAGTTTTGAATCACAAATGTCTCCTTGCGCTTGGACACGGCGTTCAGGCCGGACGTACCATTTCGAGGTGGGGAATGCCGTCTTCTACGTAAGGTTTGCCCACGTCCACAAAGCCGTGACGCTCGTAGAAAGCCTTGAGGTGGGCTTGCGCGCCAATGCGAATGGCTTGGGTGCCCCATTCGGCCACCAGCGCTTTGATGGCCTCGGCCATCAGCATATGGCCCAAGCCGCCGCCACGGGCATCGGGCTTGGTCACCACGCGGCCAATGCTGGCCTCGTCAAAGGTGACTCCGGCGGGGAAGCAACGCACGTAGGCCACCAACTCCTCTGCTTTCGTGCCACCATTTTTGGTGTGGAGTGAGGGAGGTAGCGGGCTCTGCTCCGTGTCCCCCGCCCGCTTTGCGGGCTCCTCCTTAACCTGCGCAGAACCCGCTACCCCCCTCACTCCTAGAAGGTGCATGGCTTGTTGGTCGAGGTTGTCCATGTCCAGGAACACACAGTTTTGTTCGACTACAAACACCTCGCTGCGCAGTCGCAGCAATTCGTACAGCTGATCGCGGCTCAGCGCTTCAAATGCGAGCCACTGCCATTGGATGTCCTGACTCATGCCTGCGCCGCCTTGAGCACATAGCCGATGCGCGGAAAGTGCACATGCACGGTGCCTGCACGCTCGTCCACGCGCTTCAACGTGAAGCGGGTGCGGGTGGCGGCGACCAAGGTGCCGGCCGTCGTTTCCTGACCGAAGGTTTCGGCGGCGATGGTCACTTCGCTTCCCAGCGGAATGCCGTGCTCGTCTTGAAAATAAGTATCCAAGGGAGCGGTAGCGCCCGCTGCTTTTGCGCAAGCTGCTATGGCTTCTGTAGCAGACAGTTTCTCGAAGCTGCCGTGGCCGATGGCCGCCATGCGCGCCATCCAGGCCTGCACCGAGGGCGTCGCGTTGAGGATGTCGGCCATCACCGGCACTCGTTTGGCGGTAAACCACAGCGGGTGGTAGGCGGCAAAGTCTGCCACGCAGGGGGCTTGCCCCAACAAAAAGTCCTGGCCCTCCAGCATGCTGGCGATGCGGCGCAGGTAGCTCTTGTAGGCGGCTGCAGCATCGCCGGGGCGCAGGCGGGTCATTCCGGTGGACATGGCGGCGCGGTCGGCGCCAAAGGCCTTGGCGGCTTCAGGGGGCGCGCCTTCAAACATGCTAGCCGCCCCTTTGGGCTGCAGGTTGTAGGCCATGGCAGCCCAGAACAAGGTGCTGTCCGCCCACTGCGCCACGATGCGGCTCAGGCCTTTGTCGTCTTCTGGGTAGAGCGTTGGTGTGGGGCGCAGGTGCTCCAGCACATCGCAGATGAGGGCGCTGTCGCAATACACATCGGCGCCGATCTGCAAAAACGGCGTCTTGCGGTAGCCGCCGGTCAGGGCCACCACATCGGGCTTGGGCAGGATAGCCGGGATGATGACCGACTTCCAAGCAAGCTGTTTGTAGCCCAGCACTAGGCGCACTTTCTCGGAGAAAGGCGATGTGGGGTAGTGGTGAAGAATGAGGTCTGTCATGGGTTTCTCCAGAAAAATCAATACGGCATGGCGCGCTGCAGGATGGCGTCAAAGTCCACCGCCGCACCCAGGGTGCCGAAGCTGTAGCCCCAGTTGCCACCCAGCCGGGAATCACAAAACGCCTCGAACACGGCAGCCGGCGCCGTTTGGTACAGCAGCGCAGCTTGCACCGCCAGCGCCACGTCTTGCGCCAAGCGGCGGGCTTCCATCTCGGTAGCCATGAGTTCCACCCGCGTGGGCAAGTTTGCTGCCAGCCGGTCGAGTGCGGGGTGGGCGCCCTGGGCGGGGGCGAGTTCGCGGGCCAGAGCTGCGGCGGCATCGCCTTTGCGCAAAGCGCGCAGCAGGTCCAGCGCCATGATGTTGCCAGCGCCTTCCCAGATGGAGTTGAGCGGCATCTCGCGGTAGATGCGGGCCATGGTGCCTTCTCCGCCCTCCTCCACATAGCCGTTGCCGCCCAAGCATTCCATGGCTTCCTGGGCAAAGGCTGCACCGCGCTTGCAGATCCAGTACTTGGCCACCGGCGTCAGCAGGCGGCCCATGAGCAGCTGGTGTGGGTCAGCGGCATGGTCAAAAGCATGTGCAAGCCGCATGGAGAGTGCGCAAGCTGCTTCGTATTCGATAGCAAGGTCGGTCAGCACATTGCGCATCAATGGCTGCTCGATCAAGGCTTTGCCGAACGTCTGGCGCTGCGCGGTGTGGTGTAGTGCGATGCTGAGTGCCTGGCGCATCAGGCCGGTGGTGCCCAGGGCACAGTCCAGCCGGGTCATGGTGCCCATTTCCAGAATCTGCGGCACACCGCGTCCCTCCACGCCCACCAGCCACGCCGTGGCGTGCTGGAACTCGACTTCCGAGCTGGCGTTGGCGTGGTTGCCCAGCTTGTCTTTGAGGCGCTGGATGCGGATGGCATTCACCGTGCCGGGCGCTTGCGGATCCGCAAAGTCGGGCAGGATGCGGGGCACAAAAAAGCAGGACAAGCCCGCCGGGCTTTGCGCCAGCACCAGAAACGCGTCGCACATGGGGGCCGAGAAAAACCACTTGTGGCCCAGCAGCTTGAAGCGCGGGCCCCAGGCGTCTTCACCGTCGGGGATGGCCTGCGTGGTGTTGGCCCGCACGTCGGAGCCGCCTTGCTTCTCGGTCATGCCCATGCCCATGGTCAGGCCGCGTTTGTGGCGGTAGAGCTTGAACTCAGGGTCGTAGGCCTGCGCCATCAGGCCGGGGGCCCAAGCCTCAAACACAGCAGGGTTGCCGCGCAGCGCCGGCAGCACCGCATAAGTCATGGAAATCGGGCACAGGATGGAAGGCTCGGCCTCGGTGAACAGCATGAACGCGGCTGCGCGGCGCAAGTGCGCAACTTCGCCCGCCGCCGGGTCCCAGGGGCTGCCATGCAGGCCGGCTTGGGCGGCAGCATCCATCAGCGCGTGGTAGCTGGGGTGGAACTCGACCTGGTCCACCCGGCGGCCCAGCCGGTCGTGGCTGTGGAGTACCGGAGGGTGGGTATTGGCCAAGCGCGCGTGGGTCTGCATGGCGCGACTGCCCATTTGCCCGCCCAGGGAATGCAGTGTGAATGTGTCCAAGCCCGGAGCATGAAAATGCAGTGCGCTCTGCAAGGCGCGGTTGCCCGCCAGCAGTTGGGTATCTGCCAAAGGCTCGGCTTGGTTGAACACCGTGTGGGTGGCCGGGAAATCGGTCTCGCTGTGCATGCTGTCTCCTCAAACGCTATTCTTTTGATAGCTGCTCGCGCATATTCAACGAGCGCTAGAGGCCAATTTGGCCCATAAAGCGCTAGTCGGTGGCAATACCGGTGCCCGGTGCATTCAGTGCGTTCACGCTGCGTGCGCCGGTGGCCAGACGTTTCATGTACTTGAAGGTTCCGGTGGCGTGGGCACAGGCTTTGCCGTTGGCGTCATACACCGTGGCCTGGGTGAAGGCCATGGTGGCGGTGCGGTGCATCAGCTCGCCCTTGGCGGTCAGGGCGCCGACGGCCGGCTGCATGAAGCTGGTTTTCATCTCGATGGTGACCACGCCCAACTCCGGCGTCACGCTACGGGCGGCTGTGGCCATGGTCACGTCCAGCAGCGTCATTTGCGCGCCGCCATGGGTCACGTTGAAGGAGTTGAGGTGCTCGGGCTTCGGCACATAGCGGATTTCAGAGCGGCCGCCCTCGAACACCGTCAACTCAAAGCCCAAGAGCGTGACGAACGGGATTTCCACGCCGAAGCCGGCCACCGGGTCCTGCATGCTCAGCCTCCGGTTACCACGCTGACGCCGCCATCTACCGCCAGCCACTGGCCGGTGATGTGCTTGCCCGCGTCGGAGGCATACAGCACGGCCAGGCCTTTGAGGTCCTCATCGTCCCCCAGGCGCTGCAGCGGTGCGGCGGCAGCGAGCTTGTCTTCGCCCAAAGCCTGCAACAAACCGGCTGTCATCTTGCTGGGGAAAAAGCCCGGGCAGATGGCATTGACGGTGATGTGGTGCTTGCCCCACTCGGCGGCGAGCGCGCGGGTGAAGTTGATGACCGCGCCCTTGGAGGTGTTGTAGGCAATGGTTTGCATGCCGGGCGGGTTGCCGTTGAGGCCGGCAATCGAGGCCAGGTTGATGATGCGACCCGTCTGGCGCGGAATCATGCTCTTCTTGGCAATGATCTGGCTCAGCAGAAAGTAGCCGCGTACGTTGAGATTCATCACCTTATCCCAAGCGTCCAGCGGGTGGTCTTCGGCCGGCGCACCCCAGGTAGCCCCGGCGTTGTTGACCAGAATGTCCACATGGCCAAGGCGTTGCAGGGTTTCGTCTGCCAGGCGCTGGATTTCGGATTCCTTGGCGCAATCGGCGGCCACCCAGCGTGCGTCAATGCCGGCGGCTTGCAGTCCGGCACAGGCTTCCTCCAGGTCTGCAGCCTTGCGTGAGCTGATCAGCACTTTGGCACCCGCTTCACCTAGCGCGTAGGCCAGTTGCAGGCCTAGGCCACGCGAGCCGCCGGTGATGAGTGCTGTTTTGCCAGTGAGGTCAAAGAGTTGCTGGATGGTGCGTGTCATGGGGTAAGCCTTTGTCGAACAGATAACGTGGGCGGCATTGTGTGCAGCGGGATGCACAGAGCGCTGTCCCCGCGGCGATATGCAGTAACCCGGGCGACTACTCTTCGCGCAGGCGCGAGCGGATGAGCACCATCACCACGCCGACCGCCACGGCCACGCCGCCCAGGTTGTAGAACATCGAAGCGTCCTGCCCCTCTTGCTTGCCCATAAAGTAGCCCAGCACGATGGAGAGCAGGCCTGCATAAATCAGCGCCCAAATGATGCGCTCCATGCGTACCAAGCGGGCGTTGGTGGTGCCGTTGTATTTTTTGAAAAATGCCATCAGAAAGCTCCTTCGGGGAATGTTGCACAAGTCAGATCCCTCGATTGCACCACACCCAGCCAGGCATTGATCTTTGGCAACTCATAGTGGAAGAAGAATTTGGCGCAGCCCACACGGCCCTGGGTGTCCAGCGCCTCCTGGCGCGGGTCGTTGTCCAGTGCGCAGCCGGCCACGTCCAGCCAGATCCAGGCCAGCACGGTATGGCCGAAAGCCTGCATGTAAGGCACCGCATTGGCCAAGGCCTCGCCAGGCACGCCGGTGGACCACGCCTTCTGGGTAGCGGTGCCCACGTCCTGCAAGGCCTTGCCCAGAGCTTTGGCATGGGGTGCCAGCGCGGGAATTCCGTTGCATCGGTTTACTGTGGCCATGATGCGGTGGCTCAACAGCGTGAGGCCTTTGCCCTCCTCCATCAGCACTTTGCGCCCCAGCAGGTCCATGGCCTGAATGCCATGGGTGCCTTCGTGAATCATGTTCAGGCGGTTGTCGCGCCAGTACTGCTCTACCGGGAAGTCGCGGGTATAGCCGTAGCCGCCGTGCACCTGGATGGCCAGGCTGTTGGCCTCCAGACACCACTCGCTGGGCCAGCTTTTGGCAATTGGGGTCAACACCTCCAGCAACAGGCGGGCCTCTTCCGCGTCTTGTGCGGTGCCGGTGTGCTGCTCGTCAATCAGGCGGGCGCAATACAGCTCCAAGGCCAATGCACCTTCGCAATAGGCCTTTTGCGTGAGCAGCATGCGCTTCACGTCGGCGTGCTCAATGATGCGGGTTTGCGGAGCGGCGGCGTCTTTGCCGGCTCCCGTGACAGGTCTGCCTTGCGGGCGATTTTTGGCGTACTCCAGCGAGGCGTAGTAGCCGGCCATGCCCAACATGGTGGCGGCAATCCCCACACCGATGCGGGCCTCGTTCATCATGTAGAACATGCAGGCTAGACCTTTGCCCGGCTGCCCCACGAGGTAGCCCACGGCGCCCGCGCCGCCTCCAAAAGGCCCACCGGCTTGGCCCTCCACGGGGAACTTGCCCTCGCCAAAGTTCAGCAAGGTATTGGTCGTACCGCGCCAGCCCAGCTTGTGGTTCAGCCCGGCCAGCGCCACGTCGTTGCGCACGCCCGTCAACTCACCCTGCGCATTCACCATCTTCTTGGGAACGATGAAGAGCGAAATACCGCGGGTGCCCGGAACCAGCTTGCCGTCCGCATCGGGAATCTTGGCGAGCACCAGGTGCACGATGTTTTCCGTGAGCTCGTGCTCGCCGTTGGAGATCCACATCTTGTTGCCTCGCAGGCGGTAGCGCGGGCCCAGCGGGTCGCTCTCAAACCCCTCACCATCCGGCACTGCGCGAGTCGCCACATCGCTCAGGGACGAACCAGCCTGCGGCTCGCTCAGGCACATGGTGCCGGACCATTGGCCGGAAAACTCCTTGTGGGCGAACACCTGTTTTTGCAATTCGGTGCCATGCGCCATGAGCAGGTTGGCATTGCCTACCGACAGCAGGCTGGAGCCGATACTGACCGACGCACAGGCAAAAAACGCGTTGGCTGCGGCCTCCACGCTGTAAGGCAGCTGCATGCCGCCGATGTCGTAGTCCTGCGCGGCGCTCAGCATGCCCGACTCGGCATAGGCTTTGAACGCATCGTGGGTGGCTTGCGGCAGCGTGACCTTCTCGCCATCAAAGTGCGGCTCCTGCGTGTCTACCAGCCGGTTGAACGGCGCGTACTTCTCCCGCGCAATGCGCTCGCAAGTGTCCAGCACCGCGTCAAAGGTTTCCCTGTTGTGGTCCGCAAAGCGCTCGCGGCTGGTGAGGCCGGTGGTGTCCAGCCAGTCGTGGAGCAAAAAGTCGATGGTGGTGCGCAGGGTCATGGACAAGGTCTCAGAGAAATAAAAAAGCCGGACTGCGAATTGTGCGCAGGCCGGCTCCCTTCAGATGGCAATTGCTGTCGTGCGGGTTACAGCACTTCAAACACGCCCGCAGCGCCCATGCCGCCGCCGATACACATGGTCACGCACACCTTTTTGGCGCCACGACGCTTGCCTTCGATGAGGGCATGGCCGGTCAGGCGCTGGCCGCTCATGCCGAAGGGGTGACCCACGGCAATGGCGCCGCCGTTCACGTTGAGCTTGTCAGCGGGAATGCCCAGCTTGTCGCGGCAGTAGAGCACTTGCACGGCAAAAGCTTCGTTCAATTCCCACAAGTCAATGTCGTTCATGGTCAAGCCCAAGCGTTTCAAGACCTTGGGGATGGCAAACACGGGGCCGATGCCCATTTCGTCCGGCTCACAGCCTGCCACCGCAAAACCGAGGAAGCGGCCCAAAGGCTTGAGGCCCCTTTGCTCGGCCAGCTTTTCGTGCATGACCACGGTGGCGCCTGCGCCGTCGGAGAGCTGGCTGGCGTTACCGGCAGACACGAGGCCACCCGGCAATGCAGAGCGCAGGTCCTTGATGCCCTCATAGGTGGTGCCGGCGCGGATGCCTTCGTCATCGCTCACGGTGACTTGCTTGGTCATCAGGCCCATCACCTTGTCGGCCACGCCCATGGTTACGGTGATGGGCGCGATTTCGTCCTTGAACAGGCCTTTTTCCAGCGCTGCAGAGGCTTTTTGTTGGCTGCTGGCGCCGTATTCGTCCATGGCCTCGCGGCTGATGTTGTAGCGCTTGGCCACTTGCTCGGCAGTCTGCAACATGGCCCAGTAGACCTCGGGCTTGTTTTTGGCGAGCCACGGGTCTTGCAGCATGTGCTGGTTCATCTCTTGTGCAGTGCACGAGATGGCCTCCAAGCCACCGGCCACGTAGATGTCGCCCTCACCCGCAATCACGCGCTGGGCGGCAGTCGCAATGGTTTGCAGGCCGGAGGAGCAAAAGCGGTTGATGGTCATGCCCGACACAGTGACCGGGCAGCCGGCGCGCAGCGCAATCTGACGGGCAATGTTGGCGCCGGTCGCACCTTCGGGTGTGCCGCAGCCCATGATGACGTCGTCCACCTCGCCGGCTTCGATGCCCGCGCGCTGGATAGCGTGCTCCACCACGTGGCCGCCCATGGTGGCGCCGTGGGTCATGTTGAAGGCACCCTTCCAGGCCTTGGTCAAAGGGGTGCGCGCGGTCGAAACGATTACTGCTGATGTCATGGTGAGTCTCCTGAATAGGGTTAGTTGCGGGGCGCAGCGGCGCCCTGCGTCAAAAAGCGGTGGTAGAAGCGAATCAGCTCGGCGTAGTTGCTGATGGAGATGCGTTCATTGGTGCCGTGAAAGCGCGGTAGGTCTTGCGGACCGGCCCGCACGGGCGAGAACTTGAAGATGTGGTCGCTGATGTCGCCAAAGTGGATCGAATCGGTCGCACCGATCATCAAACCGGGCGTCACCAGCGTGCCGGGAAACACCTCACGGATGGTGCGGTTGAGCAACGCGTACTGCGCGGAGTCGGTAGGCGCCACCTTGGATGCATCCACCGCGCCGGGCAATGCAAACAGCTCAAATTGATCGGTCTTGGTGGCATCAGCCACCAGCGCACGGGTGCGCTCGATGACCTGCTCTTTGGTATCCCCTGGCAGCAAGCGGAAGTTCACCGTAGCCTCGGCGTTACCAGGCAGCACGTTTTCCTTGTTGCCGGCATTCACGATGCTCAATGCCGTGGTGGTGCGCAACACGGCGTTGGTGCTGGCGCTGGCCTCCAGCTGCTTTTGCACCACCGGCCCGAACAGCCACAAATTGCTCAGTGCCACACGGGAAAAGCCCCCCATCTCCGGGGCGATGGTGGCAAACATCTCGCCCGCCACCCCACGGATACCGCCGGGCAGCTGCTCATCGTCCAGCCGCTTGAGGGCGGCACTCATCATGGCGATGGCACTTGTGCCCTTGGGCGGCGGCATGGACGAGTGGCCGGGTTTGGCAGCCATTTTGAGCACCACCGCCAGATAGCCCTTCTCTGCCACGCCCACCACCGCCACTGGGGTCTGCAGGCCCGGCATGATGCCCTGGGTGATCAACAAGCCTTCGTCAAGCACCATGTCCAGCCGGATTTTTCGCTCTTTGAGGAGCGCTGCGATTTTGGAAGCACCGCGCAAGCCCCCCACCTCTTCATCCGCCCCGAAAGCGAAATAGATGGTGCGCTCGGGTTGGAAGCCGCTGGCAACGAGCATCTCCAGCGCTTCCATCTGCGCCATGAGGTTGCCCTTGTCATCCCAGGCACCGCGGCCCCAGATGAAGCCATCTTTCACGGTACCGCTGAAGGGTTCCGTAGCCCAGTCTTTCTCGGTGCCGGGGGCAGCGGGCACAACGTCCTGGTGCGCCATGAGCAGGATGGGCTTGGTGTCCGGATTGCTGCCCTTCCAGGTGTAGAGCAGGCTGTAGTCGGCCACCACCTCACGCTTGAGCACGGCGTGTGTTTTGGGGAAGCGGTTTTGCAACAGCGCGTGCAGTTGCTTGAACTGGTCGGCGCTGAGGTTGGCGTCGTCGCGCGAGGTGATCGTGCGCAGGCGCACGGCCTCACCTAAGCGCTGGGCTGCGCCGGCTTCGTCCACCGGCAGCACAGGGATGGCTTCGACCGTCAGCTGCCGGGAGCCTTGGCGCCAGGTGTTGATGCACAACACCAGCGCTAGCGCTACCAGCACACCGACCAGGCCCAAGGCAATTTTCTTGGCCATGGTGCCGCCGCCGCTCAGTTGAAAGTTTTGCCTTCAGCGGCCAGCTTGGCCAACAAGGGGGCGGGTTGCCAGAACTTGGCATCGTCCAGCGGGTTCTGGGCAAAGCGGTTCATGGCCTGCACCACATTGAACAGGCCGACCTCATCGGCGTAGTTCATGGGGCCGCCGCGGTGGGCGGGGAAGCCGTAGCCGAAGATGTAAACGATGTCGATATCGCTGGCCTTGGCGGCAATGCCCTCTTCCAAAATATGGGCGGCCTCGTTCACCAGGCTGAACACCAGGCGCTGCACGATTTCTTCGTCCGAAATCTTGCGGGGGGTAATGCCCAGCGCCTGGCGGTGCTCGTCAATCATGGCGACCACGTCGGCGTTCGGGATGGCGTCGCGCTTGCCGGGCACGTAGTCGTACCAGCCGGCACCGGTCTTCTGGCCGAAGCGGCCTTTTTCGCACAGCAGGTCGGCAGTTTTGCTGTACTTCATGTGTGGCTTCTCGGTGTAGCGGCGCTTGCGGATAGCCCAGCCGATGTCGTTGCCGGCCAGATCGCCCATGCGGAAGGGGCCCATGGCAAAGCCGAACTTCTCAATCGCTTTGTCCACCTGCTGGGGCGTGCAACCTTCGTCCAGCAGGAAGCCGCCCTGGCGGCCGTACTGCTCAATCATGCGGTTGCCGATGAAGCCATCGCACACGCCGGAGACCACCGCCGTTTTCTTGATCTTTTTGGCGACCGACATCACCGTGGCCATCACGTCTTTGGCGGTCTTTTCGCCGCGCACCACTTCCAGCAGCTTCATCACGTTGGCGGGGCTGAAGAAGTGCAAGCCCACCACGTCTTCAGGACGTTGGGTGAAGTTGGCGATTTTGTTGACATCCAAGGTGGAGGTGTTGGAAGCCAGAATGGCGCCGGGCTTCATCACCCGGTCCAGTTCCTTGAACACGGCTTCCTTGACGCCCAGCTCTTCAAACACCGCTTCGATCACCATATCGGTGCCGGCGAGGTCGTCGTAGCTCAGGGTGGTAGTCAGCAGGCTCATGCGCTGCTCGTACTTGTCTTGCTTGAGCTTTTTCTTGGCCACTTGGGCTTCGTAGTTTTTGCGGATGGTGGCAATGCCGCGGTCCAGCGCTTCTTGCTTCATCTCCAGCATCTTGACGGGGATGCCGGCGTTCAAGAAGTTCATGGCGATGCCGCCCCCCATGGTGCCGGCGCCGATGACCGCTACAGAGTTGATAGCGCGTTGCGGAGTATCCGCGGGCACGTCGGCAATTTTGGATGCTGCACGCTCCGCCAGAAACAGGTGGCGCAAAGACTTGCTCTCGGCCGTCCACATCAGGTTGATGAAGGCCTCACGCTCCACAGCCATGCCATCGTCAAACTTCTTCTTGGTGGCGGCCTCGACCACGTCCACGCATTTGGCAGGCGCCGGGAAGTTTTTGCTCATGCCCTTGACCATGTTGCGTGCGAACTGGAAATACGCATCGCCCAGCGGGTGTTTGCACTTCAAGTCGCGCACCAGCGGCAAGGGACGCACATCCGCCTTTTCACGGGCGAAGGCAATGGCTTCCTCCAGCACGCGCTCGGCAGAGGCCGACAACTTGTCGAACAGCTTCTGGCCCGGGGCCATGGCCAGCATCTCGCTCTTGACGGTTTCGCCGCTCACGATCATGTTCAAGGCCGGCTCCACGCCCAGCACGCGTGGCAGGCGCTGCGTGCCGCCGGCGCCGGGCAGCAGGCCGAGCTTCACTTCGGGCAGGGCCACACTGGTGCCGGGGGCGGCGATGCGGTAGTGGCAGCCCAGGGCCAGCTCCAGCCCACCGCCCATCACGACGGTGTGGATGGCGGCTACGACGGGCTTAGCAGAGGCTTCAAGTACGCCGATCACGCTGTTGAGGTTGGGCTCCTGCATGGCCGTGGGCTTGCCGAATTCCTTGATGTCCGCACCGCCCGAAAATGCCTTGCCCGCGCCGGTGATCACGATGGCCTTGACGGCAGCATCGGCGTTGGCCTGGGCCATGCCGTCTGCAATGCCTTGCCGTGTGGAAAGCCCCAAACCGTTGACGGGCGGGTTGTTCAGGGTGATGACGGCGATATCGCCTTGGACGTGGTACTGGGCGGTCATGCGGGCTCCGTGAGTGAGTTTTCTCAAAATAGAACGATCGTTCTTTTTAAGAATTGTAGGGGCTTTGGCCGCCCGGCCAAGCCCCTTTGTCACGGCAGGGACAAAGGGTTTTCCCTAGATATTCCCGCGTCAGGTATTGGGCAAACGGTAGTCCTGCAGCAGGTCGCGCAGCTTGGTTTTTTGCATCTTCCCGGTACCGCCCAAGGGAATGGCATCGACAAACACCACATCGTCCGGCACCTGCCATTTGGCGGTTTTGCCGTCATAAAAAGCCAGCAACTCTTCGCGGGTGACATCAAAGCCCGGCTTTTTGACCACGGCAATGATGGGGCGCTCGTCCCACTTGGGGTGCTTCATGCCGATGCAGGCAGCCATGGCCACTGCGGGGTGTGCCATGGCGATGTTTTCCACATCAATCGAGCTGATCCACTCGCCACCGGACTTGATGACGTCCTTGCTGCGGTCGGTGATTTGCATGAAGCCATCGGGGTCGATGGTGGCCACATCGCCCGTGGGGAACCAGCCATCGATCAGGGGCGAATGGCCCTCGCCCTTGTAGTACTCGCTGATGACCCAGGGGCCTTTGACCAACAAATCGCCATAGGCCTTGCCGTCCCACGGCAGCTCGGCGCCTTCGCCATCCACAATCTTCATGTCCACGCCGTAGATGCCGCGGCCTTGCTTGAGGCGCACTTTCATCTTGTCAGCGGGGTCGAGCGTGAGGTGCTTGTTTTTGAGCGTGCACACGGTGCCCAAGGGCGACATTTCGGTCATGCCCCAGGCGTGCAGCACTTCTACGCCATAGACGTCGTTGAACGCAGTGATCATGGCCGGCGGGCAGGCCGAGCCCCCAATCACGGTGCGCTTGAGGGTGGAGAAACGCAGCCCTCCGGTCTGCATGTGGCTCAGCATCATCTGCCACACGGTGGGCACGCCGGCGGCAAAGCTCACCTTTTCAGACTCGATGAGTTCAAAAATCGATTTGCCGTCCATGGCCGGGCCAGGGAATACCAGTTTGGCGCCCGTCATGGCCGCGGAATACGGCAGACCCCAGGCATTGACGTGGAACATGGGCACCACAGGCAGCACTGCGTCGCGGGCACTCATGTTGAGCGCATCGGGCAGCGCGCCGGAGAACGCATGCAGGATGGTGGAGCGGTGGCTGTACAGCGCGGCCTTCGGGTTGCCGGTGGTGCCACTGGTGTAGCACATGCTGGAGGCCGAGTTCTCGTCAAAGTCCGGCCAGTGGTAGCTGGTGGAGTGCGGGGCGATCCAGGCCTCGTAGCTTTGCAAGCCGGGAATGCCGGTGTCGGCGGGCAATTTGTCGGCGTCGCACAGCGCAATCCAGTGTTTGACGGTGGTGCAGCGGCTGTGCACCGCTTGCACGATGGGCAGGAAGCTCATGTCGAAGCACAGCACCTGGTCTTCGGCGTGGTTGGCAATCCACACAATCTGGTCGGGGTGCAGGCGCGGGTTCAGGGTGTGCAACACGCGGCCGGAGCCGCTCACACCGAAATACAACTCCAGGTGGCGGTAACCGTTCCAGGCCAGGGTGGCAACCCGGTCGCTGAACGCGAGGTCCAGGCTGTCCAGGGCGTGGGCCACTTTGCGGGACCGGGCGGCTACTTCGCGGTAGGTGGTGCGGTGGATATCGCCCTCCACCCGGCGGGACACGATTTCGCCTTCGCCGTGGTGGCGTTCGGCAAAGTCAATCAAGGTGGAAATCAGCAACTGCTGGCTTTGCATCAGACCTAACATCAAGTCACCTCTATCTCTAAGTTTTATGGGAAACACACCAACGCCATCCACCGGATGGTTGCCACCTCGGCGACACACATAGTACTGCGGCCAAAGCCCCGCAAAGGGCTTGAATTAGTCGTATGCGGGACAATCCTCACATGTCTCATCTGCCACCCGCGCCCGAAGCGCTGGACCTTGATCTCCCCTGGAACAACCGCTTTGCCGGTTTGGGCGATGCCTTCTATGCGCCGCTCCACCCCACTCCCCTGCCTGCGCCCTATTGGGTCGGCACCAGCGCCTCTGCGGCGCGCTGGGCCGGGCTGGATACGGCCTATTTAAACCACCCCGATGTCTTGCAAGCCCTCACGGGCAACCGCTTGCTGGCCGGAAGTGCGCCCCTGGCCAGCGTGTACAGCGGCCACCAGTTCGGCCAATGGGCCGGGCAGCTGGGCGATGGCCGGGCCATTCTGCTGGGAGAGCTGCATGGCCTGGAGGTGCAGCTCAAAGGCGCCGGGCTCACACCTTTTTCCCGCATGGGCGATGGCCGCGCCGTGCTGCGCAGCAGCATCCGCGAATTTCTGGCCAGCGAGGCCATGCATGGCCTAGGCGTGCCCACCTCGCGCGCCCTGTGCGTCACCGGCTCCGATGCCTTGGTACGCCGGGAAGAGATGGAGACGGCCGCCGTGGTAACGCGCTTGGCCCCCAGCTTCATCCGTTTCGGGCACTTCGAGCATTTTTGCCACCACGGCCTGCCAGATGAGTTGAAGACGCTGGCCGACTTTGTCATCGACCACCACTACCCCGACTGCCGCAGCGATGTGCGCTGGAATGGCAACCCTTACGTATCGCTCTTGGCCGTCGTGACCGAGCGCACCGCAGAGATGGTGGCGCACTGGCAGGCGGTGGGCTTTTGCCATGGGGTGATGAATACCGACAACATGAGCATCCTCGGACTGACCATCGATTACGGGCCTTTCCAGTTCATGGATGCCTACGACCCCGGTCATATCTGCAACCACTCCGACACGGGCGGCCGCTACGCCTTCTACAAACAACCGAATGTGGCGTACTGGAACCTGTTTTGCCTGGGCCAGGCCATGATGCCTTTGATTGCCGAGCAAGAGCACGCGATTGCGGCACTGGAAACCTTCAAAGACATCTTCCCCCGCGCGTTCGTCCGCCGCATGGCCGCCAAGTTGGGGTTCAGTGATGTGCAAGAGGCGCACAAGCCGGTCATCGAAGGCATTTTGAAACTGCTGGCCGCCGACAAAGTGGACTTCACCATCTTCTGGCGCCGCCTAAGCCACTGGGTGCGGGACGAAGTCTCGGCTGCTGATTCGGTGCGCGACCTCTTTCTGGATAGAGCCGGCTTTGACGCCTGGTTGCTATCATATTCGGAGCTGCTTGCGCATATTCCACGGGCGCTAGCAGCTGATTTGATGCTCAAAACCAACCCGAAGTATGTGTTGCGCAACCACTTGGGCGAGCAGGCCATTCAAGCCGCGCGGCAAAAAGATTTCAGCATGGTCGCTAATTTGCTGAAAGTTCTGGAGACGCCGTACGACGAACACCCGGAGTTTGACGCTTGGGCCGGTTTTCCGCCGGACTGGGCTTCGCACATCTCCATCAGCTGCAGCTCCTGAACTTTCAGGGCTGCTGTGCATCCACGCATTTCAGGAGTTCCCATGACATTCCCCATCCAGAAAACCGACGCCGAATGGAAAGCCTTGTTGGCCGAAAAAGGTGCCGAGGCCGTGGCTTACCAAGTGACGCGCCAGGCTGCCACCGAGCGCCCCTTTACCGGCAAGTACGAGACCCACTGGGCCGACGGCAGCTACCACTGCATGTGCTGCAGCGCCAAGCTGTTTGACTCGGACACCAAGTTCGACGCCCACTGCGGCTGGCCCAGCTTTTCGCTAGCGATCCCCGGCGCCATCACCGAAATCACCGACCGCAGCCACGGCATGGTGCGGGTAGAAACGGTGTGCAGCCAATGTGGCGCGCACCTGGGCCATGTGTTCCCCGATGGCCCGACCGACACCGGCCTGCGCTATTGCATGAACTCGGCCTCGCTACACTTCACGCCCAAATGAAAACCTTACTCGACTTCATCCCCATCCTGCTGTTTTTCGCAGCCTACAAGCTGCACGACTGGTTTGGTATCAGCAAAGACGAAGCCATTTACTTTGCCACCCCGGTGCTGATGGCCGCCACGGTGGGACAGATGGCCATCATTTACTGGATCGACAAAAAGCTCACCACCATGCACAAGATCACCTTGGGCATGATTCTGGTGTTCGGCACCATCACTTTGGTATTGCACGACAAGCGCTTCATCATGTGGAAACCCACCGTGTTGTACGCGGGTATGGCTATCGCACTGGCCGTGGCCGTGTGGGGCATGAAGCACAACTTCTTGAAGTCCATGCTGGGCAGCCAGCTGGAGCTGCCGGATGCGGTGTGGCACAAGCTCAACATCGCCTGGATTGTTTACACCGCTTTCATGGCGATCAGCAACGGCTATGTCGCCGCGTATTTCAGCGAAGACGCGTGGGCCAATTTCAAGCTTTGGGGCTATGTGTTCCCGCTGGCTTTCTTGATCGGCCAAGGGCTCTACATTTCGCCGTACCTGAAGGCCGACGCCTCCACCGATGAGCCCCCTGCCCCATGAGCGCACACCTTCCTACCGCCGCTGCGCTCGACCACCGCTTGCGTGAAAAATTGCAACCCGTTGCGCTGCAAGTGATTGACGAAAGCTACCAGCATGCGGGTCACGCGGGGGCAGACCCCAGCGGTGTGGGCACGCATTTCCGGGTGAAGATTGCTTCACCTTTATTTACCGGTTTGAGCCGGGTAGCAAGGCATCGCCTTGTGTATGATTCGCTGCAAGATTTCATTGATCAGGGCCTGCACGCCTTGGCCATTGAGGCCGAAGCCTCGCCCTCTGGCAACTCTCAGATTTAAAGCATTCCTGAAGGAAACGGTATGAAGAAGCACATTTTGTCCGCCTTGGCTGCAGCCAGCCTGATGGTGGTCGCCTCCAGCGCGATGGCACAAAACATCGCCATCGTGAACGGCAAGGCCGTTCCTTCCTCGCGCATGGATGCCCTCGCCCAACAAGTGGCCCGTTCCGGCCGCCCTGTGACACCTGAAATGCAAGGCCAGTTGCGCGAAGAAATCATCGCCCGCGAAATTTTTGTGCAAGCCGCCCAAGCCCAAGGTCTGGATGCCACGGAAGACTACAAAAACCAGCTGGAACTGACCCGTCAGTCCATCCTGATCCGTGAGTTGTTTGCCGACTTCCAAAAGAAGAACCCGGTGACTGACGAAGAAACCAAGGCCGAGTACGACAAGTTTGCCGCGGCAAACGCCGGCAAGGAATACCGCGCCCGCCACATCCTGGTGGAAAAAGAAGAGCAAGCCAAGGCCCTGATTGCCCAGCTCAAAAAAGGCGCCAAGTTTGAAGACCTGGCCAAGAAAAACTCCAAAGACCCCGGCTCCGGCGCCAACGGTGGTGACCTGGATTGGGCCAATGCCAGCAGCTACGTGAAAGAGTTCTCTGACGCGCTGACCGCGCTGAGCAAAGGCAAGTTGACCGACACCCCGGTCAAAACCCAATTCGGCTACCACATCATCCGCTTGGAAGACGTGCGCGAAGCCCAGTTGCCCAAGTATGAAGATGTAAAGCCCCAGATTGCACAGCAACTGCAACAGCAAAAGATTGCCAAGTTCCAGGAAGACCTGCGCGCCAAGGCCAAGGTCGAATAAGCCATTCCAGGCCTTTCAAACAAAAAAGCGGCTTCGGCCGCTTTTTTGTTGTCCCCACGTGCTTGTTCAGGCGCGTATGCCTGCCAACCACAACAAGCCCAACATCAGCGGCTGGTGCAGCAGGTAGTAGCTCAAGCTGTAGCGCCCCAGCTGCGTCAGTTTGCGATGCAGCCATCCTTGGCCGCGCTCCCCAGTGGGCGGCACTGCATGCGCCAGGTACTTTTGCATGGCCGCCGCGCCCAGCAACATGACCCCCAGCCAAGGGAACAGGGGCACATAGTCTTCGGTGATAGGCAAACGGGTGATCAGCCCGACCCAATGCAAGGCAGGCGCATCAAAATCAATGCCGGATACGCTGCTAGCCCACGCAGACAATGCGCGACCAGCGATCAAATGGATAGCAATAATCGCCATACCAAGTGCGGCATACCACTGCCCCCACGGCATCAGCAAGCGAACGATCAGCAGCATCACAGCCATGCCGTGCAGCACCCCGAAATAGATATAGCTGTGGGGAAACATGAGCCATGACCCCAGCGACACCAGCCCGGCGGCCGCCGCAATCTGCCCCCACCGCTTGCCAAACTGACGCCAGCTTTGGCCTTGGCGCCGTGCGAGGGCCTGCCCTACCCCTGCACACACCAGAAACAGACTGAGGATGAAGGTGCGCTGCCAGGTCCACACCGGGTTGTGATGAAAATCCTGCTGGAGAATGCGGGCGTTGTTCAGGTCGAAGCAGAAGTGGAACACCGTCATCCACACCATGGCCAAGCCACGGAGGGCATCAAGATTGTCCAAGCGTCGGGCGTGCATAGGTGCTTACGACTTGGCGGTAAGCGCTTCTGCGGCGAGTGCTTGGTGCCGCTGGCCCCATCGCAAAATGAACCACCCCAGCGCGGCCAGCACAACAACCGGCATGGCCAAGCCCCAGGCGGGTTGGTGGCTCAAAGCCAGCGCAAAGGTAGGCGGCCCCAAGGTGGCACCCAGGTTGCCCATCTGAGCGACCGCGCCGTTGGCCCGGGCCTGCTGGGCGGCATCTTTGTTCAGGGCCGGTATCAGTGCGAACGCTGTGCCTCCCGCAAGGCCGGAAATGCCCATCAGCAGCAAGGCAGCGGCGGTGTAACCCCATTCGCTGTAAGCAGCAAAGGCGCACGCCATACCCGACAGACCCATGGCGGGATAAATCCACTGTAACAGCTGCATGGGGTGGCGCCTGCGGGTCAGCCAGCCGGCGCCGAAGGTGCCCGCCATGCCTACAAAAGGCAGCACGGCGGCAACCCCATGTTGGCTCTCCGGCAAGCCGCGCGGCAGAAAGGTAAGCAAGGCCACGGCGAGGCCGGTATAGCAAAAAAAGCACAAGCCCGGCATGGCAGTGGCCCAGTGGGTATAGATGCGTACATGGCGGGCCAGCAGGCTGCCCCGTGCGGCCTCCGGCACCCGTGCCGGGTCCGCAGGCACCATGCACCACACGCACACGGCTGCCAGCAGCAGCAAAGCCGCATGCAGGGCAAACAGGTGGTACACGCTGAAATGCATCAAAAAGGCCTGCCCGAAAGCAGCGCACAGAGCAAAAGCGGTCCCTACAAACGTGCTCCACAGCCCCATGGCCACGGAGCGGTGTGCCGGGCCAGCCGCCCCTGCCATGAGCGTGGGGGCGGCCACCACTACCGAAAGGTGCGAGGCTCCCTCCAGCACGCGGGTGGCAAAAAACCAGCCAAAGGGCAAATCGAGTGTCTGCACGCCGGCCAACACGGCCCCGAGCACCAAGCCCCCGGTCAGCAGGCGCCGGTACCCGACCCGCGGAGCCAGCAAGCCCATGCTGACCCCCAGGCTCAAGCCCACCACCCCGACCATGGACAGCACCCAGCCCATCTGGGCAGGACTCACTCCAAACTGCGCCTGCAGAATGGAAAACGTCAGCGAAATCTTGGCGAATTGCATCGCGGCCAGAATGCCGCAACCCCACAAGAGGAATACGCGGGACCAGTGGGTGGGGTGGGAAGTGTGCATGGGAGGCGCAGAGTGTAGCCAGCCCGTAGGGAAAAGACGGCCTGCGGGATAATCCTGCCCCATGTCCCTGCAAGATTTTCAACTCGAACTGCTGGCCCCGGCCCGCACGGCCGACATCGGCATTGAAGCCGTCAACCACGGTGCTGACGCGGTGTACATCGGCGGACCGGGCTTTGGTGCCCGTTCCAGCGCCGACAACAGTGTGGCCGATATCGCCCGGCTGGCGGCGCATGCCCACCGTTTCAACAGCCGCATTTTCGTCACCATGAACACCATCCTGCGGGATGACGAACTGGAGCCTGCGCGCAAGCAGGCATGGCAACTGTATGAAGCCGGGGTGGATGCACTGATCGTGCAGGACATGGGCCTGTTGACCCTCGACATGCCACCGCTGCAATTGCATGCCAGCACCCAGACCGATATCCGCACGCCGGAGAAAGCGCGCTTCCTGCAAGACGTGGGGCTAAGTCAAATCGTGCTGGCGCGCGAACTGACCACCAAGCAGATAGCGGCCATCCGCGCCGCGACCGATCCTGAGAAATGCACGCTGGAGTTCTTCATCCACGGCGCCCTATGCGTGGCCTACAGCGGCCAGTGCTATATCAGCGCGGCCCACACCGGGCGCAGCGCCAACCGGGGCGAATGTAGCCAGGCCTGCCGCCTGCCCTACCAGGTGGTGGACGACAAGGGGCGCTTTGTGGCCCACGACAAGCATGTGCTGTCCATGAAGGACAACAACCAGAGCGAAAACCTGGCCGCTTTGGTGGACGCAGGCATCCGCAGCTTCAAGATCGAGGGCCGCTACAAGGACATGGGCTATGTGAAAAACATCACCGCCCACTACCGCAAGCTGCTGGACCGGCTGATCGAGGACCGCCAGTATTCCGACCAACCCTTGGCACGTAGTAGCAGCGGCAGCACGACCTTTACTTTCGAGCCCGACCCCAACCAGAACTTCAACCGCGAGTTCACCGACTATTTTGTGCAGGGTCGGCAGATCGACATTGGCGCCTTCGACACTCCCAAAAATCCGGGCCAGCCTATCGGTTACGTCACCAAGGTCAATGCCGACAGCGTGGAGCTGGAGTTGACCGACCGCAGCAAGGCGCTCAGCAATGGCGATGGCCTGTGCTACTACGACCTGCAGAAAGAACTGGTGGGCCTGGCCATCAACCGCGCCGAGGCCATCAACGCGCCCAAAGGCCTGTGGCGCGTGTTCCCCAAAGACCCGATGCCAGGCTTCAAAGACTTGCGCAAAGGCGTGGAGGTGAACCGCAACCGCGATGTCAACTGGACCCGCGTGCTCGACAAAAAGAGCAGCGACCGCCGCATCGGCGTCTGGGCAGTGCTGGCCGAAACCACCGACGGTATTGCCTTGACCCTGACCGACGAAGACGGCTTTGTGGCCACCGCGCGCACCACCCTGCCCCGTGAGCTGGCCAAGGATGCGACTACTGCGCTGGATACGCTGAAAGAGAACGTCAGCAAGATGGGCACCACCATCTTTGCCACATTGGATGTGCAGGTGCAGTTCAGCCAGCCGTGGTTTGTGCCCGCCTCGGTGCTCAACCCCCTACGGCGTGAAGCCGTGGAAGCGCTGGAGCGCGCCCGAGCCGATGGTTTTGTGCGTCTGGCACCCGGCGTGGCGGTGGAGCCGCCCGTGGCCTACCCCGAGGACACCTTGAGCTATCTGGCCAATGTGTTCAACCAGGCGGCGCATGGCTTCTATGCGAAGCACGGCGTAAAAGTGATTGCCCCGGCCTATGAGGCGGTGGAAGAGCTGGGCGAAGTGAGCCTGATGATCACCAAGCATTGCGTGCGCTTCTCTCTAAGCCTCTGCCCTAAGCAGGCCAAGGGCGTGACGGGCGTGCAGGGGCAGGTCAAAGCCGAGCCCTTGCAACTGATCAATGGCAAAGAGAAGCTCACCCTGCGGTTTGACTGCAAACCCTGCGAAATGCATGTGGTGGGCAAGATGAAAACGGGTGTTGCCAACCAAAGCCGCCTGGAGCTGCTGGAGGCCGCACAGGGCGTGCCGATGACTTTCCACAAAACCCGCCCGAAACAAGAGTTCGGGCACTGATCGCTTAGTGGGGGCGCTGGGGCGGGCGCTCTTCAGGTGCCTGCGTTTGCAGCAGCTGGCGCAGGAATTTCAACCCCAACACCATATTGCCAATGGCAAACACGACAATGATCGAGGCCACCCAAGCCCGCAGATGGTGGTTTTGAACGATCCAGACGAGCGCCGTTGACAAAGCATTCAACACCAGCATGAGCCAAAAGGCGGGCTGGCGGGGTTGCAGTAAACGGCGCAAGTACTTCACTTCAGCTCAGTGACAAAGTTTTCACGGCTGCGGCGCACCTTTTTCAGGTTCACCAACCAGTCGCCTTCGTCGGCGCGGTAGCCCAAAGGCATGATCACCACGCTGCGCAAGCCGCGCTTGTCCAGGCCCAGGATTTCGTCCACAGCATTGGGATCAAAACCTTCCATGGGGGTGGCGTCGACTTTCTCTTCAGCAGCCGCAATCAGGGCGGTGCCCACGCCAATATAGGCCTGGCGGGCAGCGTGCTGGTAGTTCACTTCGGCCTCGCGGGGCACGTAAGCGCCCAGAATCATCTTGCGGTAGTTTTCCCAACCTTCGTTCACGAATCCGCGCTCGGTGTTGACCAAGTCGAAAGACGCATTGATGCGCTCCGCGGTGTAGTTGTCCCAGGCGGCAAATACCAACAGGTGCGAGCCATCTGTGATCTGCGCTTGGTTCCAAGCCACGGGCACGATTTTTTCGCGCAACTCTTTGTTGCTCACCACGATCAGCTCATACGGCTGCAAGCCGCTGGAGGTGGCGGTCAGGCGCACGGCCTCCAAGATGCGGTCCAGCTTGTCCTGGGGGACTGCTTTGGTGGGGTTGAATTTCTTGGCGGCGTAGCGCCACTGGAGTGTGCTGATGAGGTCGGTCATAAAGGTATGGTGAGGTCAAAAAATGGTGAAAGTGATCGGGTAGCTGGTACGGAAAGCCGCAATTTCAAGCCCTTGCCGGTAAATTTTCTGCAGCTTGGTCCAGGCGATGGGCGAACAAATCAAATACCCGTATGGCAGTGGCGCAGGCCGCCGGGATGTCGTCCTGACCCAGGATGCCCTCGGCCCATTGCATGTATTGCTTCCAACGTTGGACACTTGCAGTTCCACCCGCCTCAAAAAACCGGCATGGCCACTGCTCTCCACCATTGGCCCGCAGTTGGCGCGTCAGTAACTGCCCCCCTAGCCGGGACCCCTCCACTACGTACATCGCCCCGACAAGTTCGGCGGCAGAGCACAACTTCAGGGTCAGCGGGCTGTCGCCACAGGGTGCTGCTCCGAGTTCCTCGAGATCCTTGTTCAGTAAAGGTAAGCGCCGCTCCATTGGCAATGGCAGTTGGTGGCGGGTGGTGATGAACCTAGGGTGGGCAGCTTCAATGGCCGATTCGCAGTCGGCCAATGCGGTCCCCAACCCATGCAAAGCGGCAGCATAAACATGGGCTGTCAGGCCCGGTTGCATGAGGGCCATCATCAGCACATGGCTGTCGAGTCGGCGATGCGGCTCGCGTGTTGCCAAACGAAGTGAGGCATGCAAAGCGCTCACAGCATGCGTCCGACGGTGCTTCGGATCTTTGCCGCTATCAGCTTCTCATCAGCCGTCCACTCACGGCAGTATCCGGTGCGGGTCTCCACCCACTTCTCAAAAGAACGCCGCGGAGACAAGTGGGTAGCCGCAGCATTTTCAGCCTGTGGCTTGTCCGGGTTGCCTGCCCAGGTGATGTGTTGTATTTCCGCTTGCCGGAACCAATAAAAGCGAAGCCAACCCCGGCCAGCCGTCCATATTTTTACGGCCAACACTCCGCAGCTGGAGGAGCCCACCTCGGGATACCCGGTAAACACATCATTCATCCGCTCCAGCGTTGCTGATGCGTCGTCATGGTGATTCAGAAACCAATCGTCAATCACAGCCAGACCGGCCAAATCCGGTCCTCTGCCGCTGATGGCGGCCTCTTCGTCGATGGCCATGGCAAAGCCCTCGGCATTGACAAGGCCGGCAAGCGCCATCCCCGATGCCGCCAAGCTGTCCAGCGGATTGCTCACACCGACCAAGGGCTGAATCGAGACTTGGATACGGCGATCCATGCTGTCGAGCGCTTGCAAGTGCGCGCTTGCAAGGTAATTGGCCAAACCCAAGGAATAGGCAGTCACCAGGGTCACACAGGCCTGCCGCTGGTCTTGGCCCAAAAGATTGGGGCCGTCGTAGTGGTGGCAGGCCACCAAGCCCCACAGCTTGCCGGTGATCACAATAGGTAAGGAAAACGAGGCTTTGACACCCATGTTGCGCATGTACTCCAAATGCATGGGCGACACACTGCGAAGGTCAGACCAGGTCAGGTCGGGAGGTTCACCGCCAGTCGACAAGACTGGAAAAACCGGTGCGGCGATATCCGGAATCATTCGATACGGATTTTGGACATACAACTTGCGGGCTATTTCCGGAATGTCCGTAGCCGGAAAACGCAGGTCCATGTAGCTGCCACGATCACCGGCAAAGCTTTCGGCCACGACCTCACCCGCCCAGTCTTCCCGGAAACGGTAGACCATGACCCGATCCATTCCCGTAATCTGGCGGATATGCCCGATCAGGGTGTTGTGATAGACGTTGATGTCGTCCTTGTGCGATGGCGCACGCACCATGGTCCGATGCATTTGGTGAATGGCAATCGGCAGTAATGAAGTATGGGCAGGCTCCCACTCAATCAGCACGGAACCTGCATTTCGGATGAAGGTGACATCGAGGTGTGCGCCATGGGAGGTCACCACATTGGCAATGAACATCTGCTCATTGCGGGGCAATGCAAAAGCCTCTTCAAAATCGGGCGTGTAAAACGCCTGAGAGGCCAGCGAAGTTCCTAGTAAAAGGGACACCGGACACCCAATGACACTTTCGCAATTGGCACTGGCATGGGTAATCAAGCGCTCGGAATCGCTCACGACGATGAGCGCGCCATGCCCCTGGATCCGCCCGGATAGGTGCAACTTTTCAGATTCGCAGGACGCAAGCGTTACTTGCGAGTGGTTGATAGACGTATCAAACATGCAGACGGTAAAGAGTCATCAAGCTTCCGATGAGGCGGGCTTTAAAAGCTGCGCAAACGATTCCGGTGCCATGGGTTTGTGGAAGAAATAGCCCTGCCCGATCTCGCAACCCTCAGCGCGCAAAACCTCGAGCTGTTGGGCTGTTTCCACACCCTCTGCCACAACACGCAAACCCAAGGTCTGTGCCATGTTGATGATCATCTTTGCAATGCTGCGGTCATCCGGCTCAGTGGCAATGCCGTCAACAAAACTGCGGTCCACCTTGAGCTCATGAATCGGGAATTTGCGCAAATAAGCCAGTGAGGAATACCCGGTTCCAAAATCGTCCACACTCAAATCAACACCCAGCCGGGTCAATTGAAAGAGGCGCTCCATCAGCGCATCCAAGCGCTCCATCAAGACGCTCTCGGTGAGCTCAACGATGATTTGCGACGGGGGTACCCCGGCCGCACTGAGTTTGGCGCTGAATCTCTCGACAAAAGAGGGCTCTTTCAATTGGTGCGCTGACACGTTAATTGCAATTCTCGGAACCTCCAGACCCTGACGGCGCCAATAGGCGATGTCACTGAGGACCCGGTCGATGACATAAAACCCCAGTTCATTGATGAGCCCGCTCGCCTCGGCAACAGGAATGAATTTGGCTGGTGAAATGTCGCCAAGCACCTCGTCTGACCAACGCAAAAGTGCCTCGCCACCCACTACTTCGATGCCGGCGAGTGAGACCTTGGGTTGGTACACCAGTTTGAGGGTTGACTGCTGAAGCGCCACCCGCAGGCCTGTTTCCAGGGTCATCCGTTGCAAGGCGTTGACCTTCATCTCGTGAGCGAAATACTGGTACTGGTTACGCCCGCGTTCCTTGGCCCTGTACATGGCGGTATCCGCATTTTTCAGCAACGTAATGCTGTCGTCCCCATCGTCCGGGTAGACGCTGATGCCTATGCTGGCAGAGACAAATAGATTGTTTCCCTGGACCGGAAAAGACGCCGACATAAAGTCCACGATGCGCCCAGCAATCGTGTTGACTTCATTCAAGTCGACTTCCGACAAGACCGCCACAAATTCATCCCCGCCGAGCCGGGCCAGCGTGTCCGAGTCCCGCACACAGCTGCCCAAGCGCTGGGCTGCTTGTACCAGCAGCATGTCGCCGACGTCATGGCCCAAGGTGTCGTTGACGTTTTTGAAGTTGTCCAAGTCAATAAAAAGCACAGCGACCCGTTGTTGACGCCGTTTCCCCTGCGCCAATGCATGGCGCAGCCTGTCGGTCAGCAAGCCGCGGTTGGGTAGGCCTGTCAACTCATCATGGCTGGCAATGAATTCGATGCGCTGTTGGGAGTGCTTCATGGCGGTGATGTCACTGAACATCTGCACATAGCTCTGGAGCGCGCCATCGTCATCCATCACCGCATTGACCGTGAGCCACTGCGGGAAGATCTCGCCATTCTTGCGGCGATTCAGTACCTCGCCCTGCCAGACTCCGTTTTCGGCCAGTTGGCGGCGAACACCGTCTACCAAATCAGGCGTCTGCAGTTCACCCAGGTGGGTGAATACATCGCGCCCGATGACTTCATCTTGAACAAAGCCGGTAATTTTTGTAAATGTCCTGTTGACGTTCAGTAGGTGACCTCGGGGGTCCAAAATCGCGATGGCTTCACCCGCATGGTCGAACACTTTGGCCGCCAGGCGTAACTGCTCTTCGGCCTTGCGGCGCACCGTAATGTCATTGCTTTCGGTACAGATAGAGCGCACAACCCCTGCATGGTCGCGGATCGGAAAGCGGACACTGCTGAGCCACAGATCACCGTCGTGGCGCTGCAAGTGCTCCACAGTTTCAGTGGCAGCGCCTTGGCGCATGGTGTCAAGGTCATGGCCACGCAAGCGGGTGGCAAGCGGCGCAGGAAAAATTTGCTGGTCGGTTTTGCCGAGCACGTCTGCTGCCAATAAGCCCATCAACTCCTCAAACCGCGCGTTCACGAATTCATAGCAGCCTGCAGAGTCTTTGACAGATACAGCCGACACCGAATGCGCCATGATGGACGCCAGCTGCTCCTGGCTCTCACGGATACGTTGCTGCGCAGACACGAGCTCGGTGTTGTCGAGCACCACCAGCACCACGCCTTGCACCGATGCTGTCATATTGAGCACCGGATTGATCTGCAGCTGATAGGTTTTGTCGCCGTGCTGTCGCTCGAGCAGGGCCTTCTGGGTGCTAGCGCAACTACCTTGTAGGGTCGATCCGATATCGTTCAGATAATCCGGCAGTTTCAAGCGGCTGATGTGTTGACCGACATTGGTAGCCGGTAGCGAGTAGGTCCGGATGGCAGTGCCGTTGATCCGCCGCAAACAGAGCAATGTGTCAAACACCAGGACCGGAAAGTCCAGGGTGTTGTACATGCTTTCAAACTCGCTATTGACCGACGCAAGTGCCGCCGATTTGATCTGGCTCTCTTCATTGACGCTGATCAGCTCTTCATTCGTAGCCTGCAGCTCCTCGTTTGCAGCTTCCAACTCTTCGTTGGAGGCCTGTAGTTCCTCATTGGCTGCTTGTACCTCTTCGTTGAGGGCTTGCATTTCCTCGTTGGAGGCGGCCATCTCCTCCATCAGAGTCTGCAATTGCTCACGCGCGCTATCGAGCTCGAGGCGGGTGTCATCGCTGACAGCACCCCTGTCTGCGGAGCTTTTGCCACGCTGGGCTCCATCGAGCCCCTTTCCTTCCTCGAACACCACCAGAAACAACTGGGACTCACTGGCCAGCGACACAGGCCGCAAGCCGAGTCGCCAGGTCTCCCCGCCGCAAGCGGCAATACGCCTTCGCCGGCTATAGGCCAGAGTACCCGTTTTGTGGGCTCTTTGCATGGTCGATATGAGCTCACCCGACAACTCAGGCACGATGAGCTGCGCGAGATTCATCTCGGGTGTTCCTGTGGGGAACACCAGCAGGGTTCCCACAGGCCCTTGGCTGTGGAGAATTCGCAAACCCGAGTCCAGCAGCATTGCGGGCCCCACGTGCGCTGCGAGTGCTTGCGCGAATACTTGCTCATGGGTTCGCGGGGGTTTGCGGGCCACCATCACCCCTGACTTGAATGAGCCCCGGCTCAGCGCACCCATGGTGACAGGTCGGCTGGCAGCCCTGCTACGGTAGATCCTTGCTCTCCGGTCTGCCACGGCGAACAGTGCCTCCTGTTGCAAAACCGTTTCAGATCGCCCGAGAAACAGCAGCCCATCATCGTTGAGCGAATAACGGATGACAGACAAAACTTTGGCCTGCAACTCGTTGTTGAAATAGATCAACACATTACGGCAGGTCACCAAGTCAAGGCGCAGGAAGGGTGGGTCCACCGTAATGTCCTGGCGCGCAAAAGTGACACAGTCCCGCAATGCCTTGACCGGCTCATAGCCCTCTCCGGAGGGTTGGTAGTAACGATCGAGATACGCGCGGGGCATCTCCGCCATGGCCGCAAGGCTGTAATGCCCCCGGCGGGCTACCGTGAGCGCGTCATTGTCAATATCCGTGGCGAAAATTTGGAGACGGGTGTTGGTCGAGTGTTGCCGCAACAACTCCAAAAAGACCATACCTACCGAGTAAGCCTCTTCCCCGGTAGCGCAGCCGATGACCCAGATCCGCAGTTCATCGCCCTGCCCTTTGCGTGCCACCAATTCAGCCCCGGAGCGCTCTAGTGCCGCAAAAGCATCCCGGTCACGGAAAAACTCGGTCACCGAGATCAGGGTGTCTTTGGCCAGGGTGTCGAGCTCTTCCGGCTGTTTTTCGGTGTAGGCCAAGTAATCGTGAAGATTCTTGACCCCTACGGCCAAAACCCGTCGCTGAAGGCGCCGCTGCACCGTGGAGAGTTTGTAGCTGGAAAAGTCGATGCGGGTTTGATCCCGCACCCGCTCAAACAAGGTGTCCAGCTCAGCTCGCGGGTAGGCGGGCGCCTCTACCGCTTCCAGAGTTCCGGGGAACCGCACCAGACGCTCCAGATCAGCGCCCATATGTTCCGGGGCCAGCACGCGGTCTGCCACTCCGGCCTCGATGGCGGAGCGCGGCATTCCATCGTACTTTGCGGATTCTGGAATCTGCACCATCGTGAGTCCGCCCGCTGCCTTGATGGCCAGCAAGCCACGGCTGCCATCGGCCCCAGTACCTGACAGGACAATGCCCACCGCCATTTCATCGTATTCCTTGGCGAGGGACTGGAAAAGTAGATTGATGGACGGCTTTGGCGACACCTCAGGCGGTGGCGTGGTGAGCCGGAACACGCCCTTGGCAAGAACCAAGTTGGTGCCGGCCGGCACGATGTAAACCACATCAGGTTCTGGAGTTTCGCCGTTGAGGGCTTCACGGACCGGGAGGCTGGTTTCCCGGCCCAAAATCTCAGCCATCAAGCTGCGATGGCTGGGGGCCATATGCTGGGCCACTACATAGATGCAGCCCAGGGCGGGCGTCAGACCGGAAACAAAGGCGGTGAGCGCCTCCAGCCCTCCAGCAGAAGCCCCGATCCCCACCACAATAGGCCTTGGGCGTTGTTTTTCTCCGGCACCGGAGCTTACAGTTTTATCCACCCTCGCCTCCCGAAAATTTGGAGCATGGTATCCCAAATTCCCTACGGGACTGAAGGGTTTTTAGAAAACTGAAGTCATGTCTGAGACGTAGTCATGACCCTGCAATTACAAACGAACGCCCGCTGGGGCAGCGTTGTTAACCCACCCACTTGCGCGCATTGCGCCACAGCTGCATCCACGGGCTGAATTCGCTCTTGTCCAAGCTGGTCCAGCTCATCTGCACGTTGCGGAACACACGCTCGGGGTGCGGCATCATGGCGGTGAAGCGGCCGTCTGCGGTGGTGACCGCGGTCAGGCCACCGGCGCTGCCATTCGGGTTGAACGGATACGCTTCGGTCGCTGCACCAGTGTTGTCCACATAGCGCATGGCGGCGATGGCCGTATCGGCGTTGCCACGGTACTTGAAGTTGGCGTAGCCCTCGCCGTGTGCCACCGCAATCGGCAGGCGCATACCGGCCAAGTCGGTGAAGAACAAAGACGGGGACTCCAGCACTTCCACCAGCGAGAGGCGCGCTTCAAAGCGCTCGCTCTGGTTGGTGGTGAAGCGTGGCCAGTCTTGCGCGCCGGGGATGATGTCGGCCAGCTCGGCAAACATCTGGCAGCCGTTGCACACGCCCAAGCCGAAAGTGTCCTGGCGGGCAAAGAAGGCCTTGAACTGCTCAGACAGCACGTCGTTGAACGTGATGCTGCGCGCCCAGCCGATGCCGGCACCCAAGGTGTCGCCATAGCTGAAGCCGCCGCAAGCGACCACGCCCTTAAAGTCCTGCAGTTTGGCGCGGCCGGTTTGCAGATCGGTCATGTGCACGTCGTAGGCCTCAAAGCCCGCTTCAGTAAATGCATAGGCCATTTCCACGTGGGAATTGACGCCCTGCTCGCGCAGCACCGCCACCTTGGGGCGGCTCGTGAGGATGGCAGGCGCTCCTGTTTTGATAGCTGCTTGCGCATATTCCACGAGCGCCAGGGCCTTGTTGGGCATGTAAACATGCATGCCGGGGTCATTTTCCGCGCCAGCGGCTGCGTGTTCCGCATCGGCACACACCGGGTTGTCGCGCTGCTGGGCAATTTTCCAGCTCACGGCGTCCCACACCTGGTGCAAGTCGGCCAATTTGGCGCTGAAGATGCTCTTCGCGTCACGCCAGATTTGCAGCTCGCCTTTGCCAGCATCGATGCCGTCAGAGGCAGGACGGGTCTTGCCGATGAAGTGGCTGAACTTGGACAGGCCGTGTTCGCGCAGCGTAGCCATCACTTCGGAGCGCTCGGCCGTGCGCACCTGCAGCACCACACCCAGCTCTTCGCTGAACAGAGCCTTGAGCGTGGCTTCTTCACGGCGGGCACCTACCTGCCCTGCCCAGTTTTTGCTGTCGCCCACGTCCATGCGGCTGTCAGAAATGCCGTCACCCTCGGTGACTAGCATGTCCACGTTCAGGGCCACACCCACTCGGCCGGCAAAGGCCATTTCGGCCACCGTCGCCAGAAGACCACCATCGCCACGGTCGTGGTAAGCCAGCACCTGACCCTTGGCGCGCAGTGCATTCACCGCGTTGACCAGGTTCACCAGGTCTTTGGCGTCGTCCAGATCCGGCACCTTGTCGCCAACCTGGTCCAGGGTCTGCGCCAGGATGCTCGCGGCCATGCGGTGCTGGCCCTTGCCCAGGTCGACCAACACCAATGTGGTGTCCTCGGTCGCGTTGAGCTGGGGCGTCAGCGTGCCGCGCACGTCTTGCAAGGTGGCGAAGCCGCTCACGATCAGCGAGACGGGGGATGTGACTTTCTTGTCCTTGCCGTCGTCCTTCCACTGGGTGCGCATGGACAAGGAGTCCTTGCCCACAGGGATGGAGATCCCGAGCGCCGGGCACAGCTCCATGCCGACCGCCTTCACGGTGGCGTACAGCGCCGCGTCTTCACCGGCTTCGCCGCAAGCCGCCATCCAGTTGGCGGACAGCTTGACGCGCGGCAGCTCAATCGGCGCAGCCAGCAGGTTGGTAATGGCTTCTGCCACGGCCATGCGGCCCGACGCAGGCGCGTTGAGCGCGGCCAGCGGCGTGCGCTCGCCCATGGACATGGCTTCGCCGGCAAAGCCCTTGAAGTCGGCCAGCGTCACGGCACAGTCCGCCACCGGCACTTGCCAGGGGCCAACCATCTGATCCCGGTGGGTCAGGCCGCCCACGGTGCGATCACCGATGGTGATCAGGAAGCGCTTGGAGGCCACCGTGGGGTGCGCCAGCACGTCGATGACGGCTTTTTGCAAATCCACGCCGGTCAGGTCCAGCGGCTTGAACTGGCGAGCCACGGTCTTCACATCGCGGTGCATCTTGGGCGGCTTGCCCAATAGCACGTTCATAGGCATATCTACGGGGGACTCAGCGCCCTCGTCCACCAATTGCAGCTGGCGCTCCTCAGTGGCCACACCAATCACCGCGAACGGGCAACGCTCGCGTTCGCACAGCGCTTCAAACGTGGCCAGCGACTCAGGGGCGATGGCCAGGACGTAACGCTCCTGGCTTTCGTTGCACCAGATCTCCTTGGGTGCCATACCGGACTCTTCGAGCTTCACTGCGCGCAGGTCGAAGCGTGCACCGCGACCTGCGTCGTTGGTCAGCTCGGGGAAGGCGTTGGACAAGCCGCCGGCGCCCACGTCGTGAATGGCCAAAATGGGGTTCTGCTCGCCCTGCATCCAGCACTGGTTGATCACCTCTTGGGCGCGGCGTTCGATTTCGGGGTTACCACGCTGCACCGAGTCAAAGTCGAGCTCAGCAGCGTTCGCACCCGTGGCCATGGAGCTGGCTGCACTGCCGCCCATGCCGATGCGCATGCCCGGGCCGCCCAGCTGAATCAACAGGCTGCCGGCGGGGAATTCAATCTTGTGGGTCTGGTCCGCATCGATGATGCCCAGACCACCTGCGATCATGATGGGCTTGTGGTAGCCGCGTGCCACGGTGTCGACATCGCTGGCCACGGTTTGCTCATATTCCCGGAAGTAGCCCAACAGGTTGGGCCGGCCAAATTCGTTGTTGAAGGCTGCGCCCCCCAGCGGGCCTTCGACCATGATTTGCAAAGGGCTGGCAATGTGCTCAGGCTTGCCCAGCGTGCTGCCCCACAGCTTGGAGACCGTGAAGCCGGTCAGGCCTGCCTTGGGCTTGGAGCCACGGCCGGTCGCACCTTCGTCACGGATTTCGCCGCCGGCACCCGTAGAGGCTCCGGGGAATGGGGAGATCGCGGTCGGGTGGTTGTGGGTTTCCACCTTCATCAGGATATGGTTGGTCTTGCTATGCTTTTCGTAGCTTGGCGCGCTCACTGCACCTGCGCCAGTGGCCGATTTGGCTGTAAAGCGCTCAACCTGCACGCCTTCCATCACCGAGGCGTTGTCCGAGTAAGCCACCAGCATGTACTGCGGGTGCAACTGGTGCGTGTTGCGGATCATGCCGAACATGCTCTTGTCCTGCGCCACGCCGTCGATGGTGAACTGGGCGTTGAAGATTTTGTGGCGGCAGTGCTCGCTGTTGGCCTGCGCGAACATCATCAGCTCCACGTCGGTGGGGTTGCGGCCCAGCGCGGTGAAGGCGTTCACCAGGTAGTCAATCTCATCAGCGGCCAGGGCGAGACCGAATTGCGTGTTGGCTTTTACCAAGGCATCTTTGCCGCCACCCAACACGTCCACATGGTCCATGGGCGCGGGTTGCAGGGCATTGAACAGCTCTTGCGCTTGGGCGCGGTCCAACATGGCGCTCTCGGTCATGCGGTCATGCAGCAGCCCTGCTACAGCCTGCAGTTGCTCGGGCGTCAAGGCCCCCTTGCTCAGCAGGCCGTTCTTCAAGGTCAGGCGGTACTCCACCAGACGCTCTACACGCTTCACGGCCAAGCCGCAGTTGTGGGCGATGTCGGTCGCTTTGGACGCCCAGGGGCTCACGGTGCCAAAACGGGGGCTCACCACAATCGTCGGGCCTTCCGACGGGCCTGCATACGGGTCGCCATAGGTCAGCAGCGCGGCCAGCTTGTCGGCCAGGGGCTTGTCCAGCGGCGCTTCAGTGGCGGCCAGGTGCACAAAACGGGCAGCAATGCCGGAAATCTTGTCGCTCACGCCGTGCAAGGCGGGCAGGAGTTGTTGAACGCGGAAATTGCTCAGGGCGTTACCGCCCTCGAAAGAGGTGATGTGCAGGGTCACTGTGGTGGCCTTGTAATGGACTGGAGCGTTGGGGAGTGGTGATCCACACACGGCCGCTGACTGGGGACGCGCATGGAAGCTCCGGATTTTACCCGCCAGCGCGGCCGGCTTTTCCCCACGGGCCCGCCAGATGCTGACGGATGGGATAATCCTGCCCCATGACTATCACTTACAAAGACGCCCAAGGCATTGCCGGCATGCGCATCGCGGGCAAACTGGCCTCCGAAGTACTGGACTACCTCACGCCTTTCGTGAAACCCGGCGTGACGACCAACGAGCTCGACAAGCTGGCCCACGACTACATCACCCAGGTGCAGGGCGCCATTCCTGCGCCTCTCAATTACACCGGTGGCGGTAACACGCCCTACCCCAAGTCCATCTGCACCTCGGTGAATCAGCAGGTGTGTCATGGCATTCCCAACGACAAGCAGCTGAAGAAAGGCGACATCGTCAACATCGACGTCACTGTCATCAAAGACACTTGGCACGGCGATACCAGCCGCATGTTTTTGGTGGGCGACTGCTCCATCGCAGCCAAGCGCCTGTGCTCCATCACGTATGAAGCCATGTGGGTGGGCATTCAGATGGTCAAGCCCGGTGTCCATCTGGGGGATATTGGCCACGCCATCCAGAAATTTGCCGAAGGCAAGGGTTTCAGCGTGGTGCGCGAGTTTTGCGGCCATGGCATCGGCCAGGTCTTTCACGAAGAGCCCCAGGTGCTGCACTACGGCCGCCCCGGCACGCTGGAAAAGCTCAAGGAAGGCATGACCTTCACCATCGAGCCCATGATCAATGCCGGTGGCAAAGACATCAAAGACGGCCCGGAAAAAGACGGCTGGAGCATCGTCACCAAGGACCGCTCCTTGTCCGCCCAGTGGGAGCACACTGTGCTGGTCACCCCCACCGGCTACGAGGTGCTCACCCTGTCGGCCGGCAGCCCGGCAACGCCCGACTTTGTGACAGCCTGACAGGCTCCCATGACCGAGCTGCAAGCCCTGCGCACCGACTACCGGGCACGCAAAGCCCGGCTGCTGGAACACGTCGCCTCCCCCAAAGCCACTGCGCGGCTGGTGCGCAAGGTGCTGCTGCAAATGGCAGATCTCACCGATGACGTACTGCGCAAGCTCTGGGAGGGCGCAGGCTTGGGCGAGCCCCATGCGCTGTTAGCTGTGGGCGGCTATGGCCGCGCTGAGCTGTTTCCGCACTCGGATGTGGATGTGCTGGTCTTGCTGCCGGATGGCTACTCTGCAGAGACCGACAGTGTGCTGAAGAAGCGCATTGAAGTGTTTATCGGTAACTGCTGGGATGTGGGTCTGGAAATCGGCTCCAGCGTGCGCACGGTGTCGGACTGCTTGTCCGAAGCCGACAAGGACGTCACCGTGCAAACCGCGCTGCTGGAGTGCCGTCGCATCACCGGCAACGCCGCACTGGTGCAAGAGTTCAAGGCTGCGTTCACCCGGGCACTGGACCCCAAAGCCTTTTTTGTGGCCAAGACCTTGGAGCTGCGCCAGCGCCACACCAAGTTTGAAGACACACCCTACTCCCTGGAGCCCAACTGTAAAGAGTCTCCCGGCGGGCTGCGTGATTTGCAGGTGATTTTGTGGGTCGCCAAGGCGGCCGGCTATGGCGACAACTGGGCGGATCTGGCCCGGGGAGGCTTGGCCACGGAATTCGAAGTGAAGCAAATTGAGCGCAACGAAGCGCTGCTGCTGCTCATACGCGCCAAACTGCACTTTGTGGCCAAGCGGCGTGAAGACCGGCTGATTTTCGACTTGCAAACCAGTGTGGCCGAGTCCTTCGGCTACACGGCCAGCGCGCCGGAAGGCGACCGCAAGCAGTTGGTGCGGGCCAGTGAAGCGCTCATGAAGCGCTACTACTGGGCAGCCAAGGCCGTGACGCAGCTCAACCAGATTTTGTTGATGAATATTGAGGAGCGGCTCAACCCCTCCACCCATGCGCCACGGCGCATCAATGACCACTTCAACGACAAAGCCGGCATGATCGATGTGGCGAGCGACGACCTGTACCGCCGCAACCCGCACGCGATTCTGGAAACCTTTCTGGTCTACCAGACCACGGTGGGCGTCAAAGGCCTGTCGGCCCGCACCTTGCGCGCGCTTTACAACGCCCGTGATCTGATGAATGCCAGCTACCGGCGCGATCCGGTCAACCGCGCCACCTTCCTGAAGATCATGCAGGCGCCCGACGGCATCACCCACGCCATGCGGCTGATGAACCAGACCTCGGTGCTGGGCCGCTACTTGTGGGTGTTCCGCAAAATCGTGGGGCAGATGCAGCACGACCTGTTCCATGTGTACACCGTGGACCAGCACATCCTGATGGTGCTGCGCAATGCGCGCCGCTTCTTCATGGTGGAGCACGCCCACGAGTACCCGTTTTGCTCACAACTCGCTTCCGGCTGGGACAAGCCGTGGATTTTGTACATCGCCGCCTTGTTCCATGACATCGCCAAAGGCCGGGGCGGAGACCACTCCGAACTGGGCATTGTGGAAGCACGCCGCTTCTGTAAAGACCACGGCGTGCCGGTGGAGGATACCAAGCTGATTGAGTTTCTGGTGGGCGAACACCTGACCATGAGCCGCATCGCACAGAAGTCTGACTTGTCCGACCCCGATGTGATCCGCGCATTCGCACAGCGTGTGGGCAATGAGCGTTACCTCACCGCGCTCTACCTGCTCACCGTGTCCGACATCCGCGGAACCAGCCCCAAGGTGTGGAATGCCTGGAAAGGCAAGCTGCTGGAAGACCTTTACAAGTACACCGCACGCGCGCTGGGCGGACGCGCACCGGATACCGATGCGGAGGTGGAACTGCGCAAGCGCGAAGCGCTGGTCATGATCGCACTTTATGCCCTGCCCTTTGAGGCGCACAAACCTTTGTGGGACACGCTGGATGTGGGCTACTTCATGCGCCACGATGCCGGAGATATCGCCTGGCACACCAAGCAACTCTCCCGCCTGGTGGGTACCGAGCAACCCATTGTGCGGGCACGGCGCTCCCCGGTCGGTGAAGGCTTGCAAGTGCTGGTCTACACCCAGGACCAGCCGGACCTGTTTGCCCGCATCTGCGGCTACTTTGACCAGGGCGGCTTCAGCATTCTGGACGCACGCATCCACACCACCAAGCAAGGCTATGCGCTGGACACCTTTCAGGTGGTCACCACGGCCGACATGGACGAGCACTACCGCGAAATCACCAGCCTGCTGGAAAACGGACTGGCACAAGCCATTGCCGAAGCAGGCCCGCTGCCCGCCCCGAGCCGGGGCCGGGTGTCGCGCCGGGTGAAGAGCTTTCCGATTGCGCCGCGTGTTTCGCTCAAGCCCGATGAAAAAGCGCAGCGCTGGTTGCTCAATATTTCGGCCAGTGACCGTTTGGGCTTGCTCTACAGCATCGCCCGGGTGCTGGCGCGCCACCAGATCGTGGTGCAACTCGCCAAAGTTGCCACCTTGGGCGAGCGGGTGGAAGACACCTTTCTGATCCACGGGGCGCAATTGCAACACAACCGGGCGCAAATCGACATCGAAACCGAAATATTGGACGCCCTCGCGTCCTGACCGCCATGCCCGCTACCGAAATTACCGTGACTGCGGCCGGCATGGTGGCCGGCAAAGAACTGCTGATTCCCACCGGCCAGCAGTTTGAGACCTTGCCCCACATTCAAGACTGGGTGACTGCGCAGTTGAGCGCCAAAAAGCCTGTGAAAGACGTGAGCAACCAGGTGCTGGTCAAAGGCATCAAGCAATGGGCTGCGTACGAGCGCAAGGCAGGCGGCAAGCGCGTCCTCACCGTGTTCAAAATCACCTGAGGGCTGCCTGCCCCAAGCCTCAGTCGTCTTCTGCTGCCGCGATACCCGGAAATAACACCTCGGTGTAGCCGAATTGGCTGAAGTCGCGCATGCGCATGGGGTAGAGCTTGCCCCAGAGGTGGTCACATTCGTGCTGCACGACCCGGGCGTGAAAGCCCTCCACCGTGCGGTCAATCGGGTCGCCATACGGGTCAAACCCGGTGTAGCGGATGCGCGACCACCGCGGCACCTTGCCCCGCAAACCGGGCACAGACAAGCAGCCCTCCCAGTCGCTTTCTTCGTCCTCACCTAGCGGGGTGATGACCGGATTGCAGAGCACCGTGGGTGGAACGATGGGGCGGTCCGGGTAACGGGGGTTGCGGTCGTGGGAGCCAAAAATTACCACCTGCAGGTCTACACCGATCTGCGGCGCTGCCAAGCCGGCCCCATTGGCAGCACGCATGGTGTCCAGCAGGTCGGTGATCAGCAGGTGCAGTGCATCGCTGTCAAAGTCCACCACGGGCTGCGCCGTACGCAGCAGGCGTGGGTCGCCCATTTTGAGGATGTCTCGCACGGTCATTTCAGTAACTCCAGCAGGCCGGCCTCATCCAGCACCGGCACCCCCAACTCTTGGGCTTTGTCCAGCTTGCTGCCGGCTTCCGCACCGGCAACCACGTAGTGGGTTTTCTTGCTGACCGAGCCACTGACTTTTCCGCCGGCCGCTTCAATCAGGTCCTTGGCCGCATCCCGCCCCAAAGTGGGCAAGGTGCCGGTGAGCACCAGGGTCTTGCCGGCCAAGGGCTTGGGGCCGGCGTCGGCAGGAGCCCCCTCGGGCCAGGTGACGCCGCAGGCGCGCAATTGCTCCACCACTTCCCGGTTGTGCGGCTGGGCGAAAAAGGTGTGCAAGCTCTTGGCCACGATAGGGCCTACGTCGCTAACGCCAGTCAGGGCCTCCTCAGAGGCATCCATGATGGCATCCAGGGTGCCGAAGTGGCGCACCAACTCCTTCGCAGTGGCTTCTCCCACGTGGCGAATACCGAGCCCAAACAAGAAACGAGGCAAAGTGGTTTGCTTGGATTTTTCCAGCGCGGCCACGATGTTCTGCGCCGATTTCTCGGCCATGCGGTCCAGCGCGGCCAAAGTGCTCAGGCCCAGTTTGTACAGATCGGGCAGCGTGCGGATGGTGTTGCTCTCCACCAGCTGGTCCACCAACTTTTCGCCTAGGCCCTCCACCTCCACCGCACGGCGCTGCGCGTAGTGGAGGATGGCCTGCTTGCGCTGGGCCGGGCAAAACAGACCGCCGCTGCAACGGTGATTCATCTCAGTCTTCTCGCGCACCACGGCGCTACCGCAAATGGGGCAGCTACGGGGCATACGGAAGTTGGGCACATAAGCCGGGCGGGTTGCCACCACGATGCCCACCACCTCAGGAATCACATCGCCCGCACGGCGAACAATCGCCCTATCCCCCACCCGCACCCGTTTGCGCCGCAGCTCAAACAAGTTGTGCAGCGTGGCGTTGGACACCGTGGTTCCCCCCACAAACACCGGGTCGAGGCGCGCCACCGGCGTGAGTTTGCCGGTGCGGCCGACCTGCACATCAATGCCCAGCACCTTGGTAATTTGCTCTTGGGCCGGGTATTTGTGCGCCACGGCCCAGCGTGGCTCGCGGGTGATAAAACCCAGCTGGCGCTGCAAAGCCAGGCTGTTGACCTTGTAAACCACGCCGTCAATGTCGTAGGGCAGCTGGTCACGTGCAGCGCCGATACGCTGGTGGTACGCTATTAATTCAGGAGCACCTCGCGCAATATCCACCTGCGCTGCAACCGGAAAACCCCATGATTTGAGCGTTTGCAGCATGGCGTAATGCGTACTAAATGCCGGGCCGCCCTGCTCTGTCGGTGTTACCTCGCCCAGGCCATAGGCAAAAAAGCTCAAAGGGCGCTGGGCGGCAATGCCGGGGTCGAGCTGGCGCACCGCACCGGCAGCGGCATTTCGCGGGTTCACAAAGGTTTTTTCACCCTTCTCGCGCTGCTTTTCATTCATCGCCTCGAAATCGTCGCGGCGCATGTACACCTCGCCACGCACCTCCAGCACGGCGGGTACGCCCGCTGGCAGCTTGAGGGGAATCTGTCCGATCGTGCGGATGTTTTGGGTCACATCCTCGCCGTACTCGCCGTCCCCGCGCGTAGCGGCCTGCACCAGCACGCCCTGCTCGTAACGCAGGCTCATGGCCAGGCCGTCGAATTTGAGTTCGGCCACGTACTCCACGGGTGCATCGCCCGCGTCCAGCTCTAGCTCTTTGCGCACCCGGGCGTCAAAGGCCTCCGCGCCGGTGGACTCGGTGTCGGTCTCGGTGCGGATGCTCAGCATGGGCACGACATGGCGCACGGTGGCAAAGGCATCCAGCGGCTTGCCACCCACGCGCTGGGTCGGCGAATCGGGTGTCAACCATTCCGGGTGGGCGGTCTCCAGCGCCTGCAACTCCTGGAACAGGCGGTCGTACTCGGCGTCCGGCACCACCGGCGCATCCAGCACGTAGTAGGCATGGCCGTAGGCATGCAGCCATTCGCGCAAAGCCTGCACCCGTTGGTGGGCAGCACTATCCGGCTGTGCCGGCTCGGATGAAAACAAGTCCAGCGTAGCCATAAAACCTAAAAAATTTAACTGAAGAGGCGGCGGGCAATCGGGGAGCCGGCGGCGATGTCCCGCTGCTCCAGGGTGTCGTAGAGCACCTGCAAGTCAGCGGCAATGATGTCCATGGTCTGGGCAGGCAAGGGCTGGCCGTTGTCATCGGTGACCACGCCTTCCATGGCCGTGGCGAGCGCATCGGCCGTTTCACGCATGCGTTCAAACGGACGCTCAGCCCGGTCGACCTGTGCCACATCCAGGTGCAAAGACAGTTCGCGGATAGCGCTCTGCGCCGGATCGTCCGCTAGGGCGGCCTGGGAATCAAAACCGAGCACTAGCACAGGCGGCAGCCCTTCTACCGACGCGGGCAGCACCATGCGACCAGGGATGACCCCGGCCACAAAGCCCAAACGGGCCGCATTCTGATGGATGTAGCCGGGGCTCCAGGATGCATTGCGGGCCCGAATGGTGAAGCCCAGCTGGGCATCGTGGGCGCTAGCAAAGTGGTCCAGCTCGCGGGCGCGCGCCACTTCGTCCAGCATTTCAGGGAATTCCGGGGTGGCGTTGATGGCATCAGCAAACGCCTGCGTTTTCACCACGAACTCGGAATATTCAATCTCGTTGAGCGCGCCCGAGCGGTTGGCCAGCTGCACGCCGGCTTGAAAACCACCGTAGCGCTGGCTGGGGGCAGGCACTTCCCACACCATCGATTGCAGGTTATAGCCCTCTACCGAGAAGGGCTTGGTCCCTGCGCGGCGGGTGCTGGGCATGGCGGCCAACGCGGCCTCGCCAGACACGGCAGGCGTAGCCGGGTCCAGCGCTACCGTGGCGATCACGTCAATCAGCGAGTCCATGGCCGGCCGTGCCGGCGGGCGTGGCAGGTTGAAGGCGGGCGTTTCTGCATCCACCTCGGTCAACACCGGCTCCAAAGGTGCCTCATCCCCCACAGGCTCTTGTTGTGGCAAGGCCTGGCGCGGCGCATTGCGACGCGAAGACCAAGCTCCGTGGGCAACCACCGCCGCCAGCACCACGCCACCTGCGATGGCCAATCCGATTTGTAAATTACTCATGTTGGTTTTGCTTGTGCGGTGTTCAGGCGAGTTCGGCCAGGCTGACGGCGGACTCCATGTCCACCGCCACGATGCGCGACACGCCCTGCTCTTGCATGGTGACACCGATCAATTGTTCTGCCATTTCCATGGCGATCTTGTTGTGACTGATAAACAGGAACTGGGTTCCCTTGCTCATGCTGGCCACCAATTTGGCATAGCGCTCGGTGTTGGCGTCGTCCAGCGGCGCATCCACCTCATCGAGCAAACAAAATGGCGCGGGGTTGAGCTGGAAGATGGCAAACACCAAGGCAATCGCGGTGAGCGCTTTTTCGCCGCCCGAAAGCAAGTGGATGGTCTGGTTCTTCTTGCCTGGCGGCTGCGCAATCACTTGCACGCCGGAGTCCAGAATTTCATCCCCCGTGATCACCAAGCGCGCATTGCCGCCGCCGAACAGCTCAGGGAACATGCGGCCGAAATGCGCATTCACCTGGTCAAAGGTGCCGGACAACAGCTCGCGGGTTTCTGCATCAATCTTGCGGATGGCGTCTTCCAGCGTGTTCATGGCCTGGGTCAGGTCCACGTTTTGCATGTCCAGGAATTGCTTGCGCTCACGAGCCGCAGTCAGCTCTTCCAATGCCGCCAAGTTCACGGCGCCCAGCGCGGCGATCTCGCGGTTCAAACGGTCGATATCGCCCTGCATGCCGAACAGGCGCACATTGCCGTCTTTGATGCTTTGCTCAATGGCGGCCAAGTCCGCTTGGGCATCGGCAAGTTGGGCTTCAAACTGCTCAAATCCGAGGCGGGCGGCTTGTTCTTTCAGCTGAAACTCGGTGATGCGCTGGCGGAGCGGATCGAGCTCACGCTCCAGTTGCAAGCGGCGTTCATCGCTGGCGCGCAGCTTGGCAGTCAAGTCGTCGTACTCGCTGCGCTTGGCCCCCAAAGCCTGTTCACGCTCCAGCTTCAACGCCAAGGCATTTTGCAAACCCGCTTGCGCCGCAGCGTCGGTGAGCCGGGTCAACTCGTCCTGGGCGCGCTGCTCTTCAGCCTGAATGCTTTGATTTTGCTGAATGGCAGTTTCAATCGACCGGGCCAACTCCGCATTGCGAGCCTGCAAACTGCGCTGGGCAAACACGGCCTCCTGGGCCTGGCGCTCCAGGCTGCGTTGCTGCTCACGGCATTGGCTGAGCTTGTTTTGCACCTCGATCACCCGCTCGTCCAGCTGGGCATGGCGCTCCTGGCTGTCTGCCAGCTGCATGTCCAGCGACTCGAAGCGGGCCTCGGCCTCTACGCGGCGCTCCTGCAGGTCGTCCAGTTGGGTATCCACCTCGGCCATGTCGGCCTCAATCTGGGCGCTGCGTGCACGCATTTGCTCCAGCATTTGCGACAAGCGCAGCGTTTCCACCTGCAGCTCATGCACACGGCTTTGGCTCTCGGCGGCCTCACGGCGCGCACTCACCAGGCGTTGCGCACTCTCAGCATAGGAGCTCTCCGCGCGGCTCAGCGCCACACGGGATTCGTCAGCAATCAGAACCTGGGCACGCAGTTGCTTTTCCAGGTTTTCAATTTCCTGGGCACGCGCCAGCAAACCGGCCTGCTCGGAGTCCTGGGCATAAAAGCTCACACTGTGGGCGGTGACCACATGCCCACTTTTGACGTAAATGCTCTCCCCGGCCTGCAACTTGTCGCGCTGGGCCAAGGCGTCTTCAAAACTGGAGGCGGTGTAGCAGCCCTGCAGCCACTCCGTGAGCACTGCCTTTTGCCCAGCATCGTGCACCCGCAACAAGTCGGCCAGGCGCGGGAATGCGGCCGCACGCTCCGGTGCCGAGGCGGGTGACGGGCTGTAAAACGCCAATTTGGCCGGCGGAGCATCCACCGCAAATGCGCGCAGCATGTCCAGGCGGGAGACTTCCAGCGCCCCCAAGCGCTCGCGCAGTGCGCCTTCGAGTGCGTTTTCCCAGCCTTGCTCGATATGGATGCGGCTCCACAGCCCCTGCAAATGGTCCAAGCCATGCTTGGCCAGCCAAGGTTGCAGCTTGCCGTCGGTTTTGACTTTTTCCTGCAAAGCCTTCAGCGCCTCCAGGCGTGCCGACAAATCGGCCTGCTTGGACGACTCTGCGTTCACATGGAGCTGCTGCTCCTTGCGGGCCTCGTCCAGCTGGGGCACCGACTCCTGCAAATCCTGCAAGCGGGCCTCGGCAACTGCATTGTTTTCTTGTGCCACGTCCAATTGCTCTTGCAGATGGAGTAAGCGCGCCTCGTCCGGGGCCGACAAGGCATTGCGGTCGGCCAGCAGCCTGTCACGGCGGGTGCCGAGTTGCCGGCTTTGCTCCTCAATGCCGCGTTGCTCGGCAGCCAAGACCTGAATCTGCTGCTGCACCTGCGCCACCAGCCCGCGCTGCTCATTGGCAGTGCTTTGGGCTTTGACCAAGGCGTCTTCGAGGTCCGGCAATTGCTGGGCCTGCTCTTCCACCTGCGCCGCCAGGAGTTCGGTCTGCTCTTCGCCCATGGCTGCCAGCTCGGCAAGGCGCTCTATTTCAGCCTGGGCATCGTCTTTGCGGGTAGCCCACTGGGCGATTTGTTCTTTCAGGGTGATCAGGCGCTGCTCGACCCGCTGGCGCCCCTCCACCACAAAACGGATTTCGGCTTCCAGACGGCCCACGTCCGTGCTGGCCTCGTACAACAGGCCCTGCGCCTGGTTGACCTGGTCACCGGCCGCGTAGTGCGCCTGGCGCACAGTTTCCAAATCTGCCTCGATGTGGCGCAAATCCGCCATACGCGCTTCCAGGGCATTGACGGCGGCCAGCCCTTCGGATTGCACTTTGGCCTGGTCTGCCAGTGCCTCGGCGCGCTTCAAGAACCATTGCTGGTGTTGTTTCAGCGTGACTTCGGCTTGCAGGGCGTTGTACTTCTGCGCGACCTCGGCTTGCTTCTCCAAGCGCTCCAGGTTGGTGCCCAGCTCACGCAGGATGTCTTCCACGCGGGTAAGGTTTTCGCGGGTGTCCGAAAGACGGTTTTCGGTTTCGCGGCGGCGCTCTTTGTATTTGGAGACGCCCGCGGCTTCTTCGAGAAACAAGCGCAACTCTTCCGGCTTGGATTCGATGATGCGGGAAATGGTGCCCTGCCCGATGATGGCGTAGGCCCGGGGGCCGAGGCCGGTGCCCAGAAACACGTCCTGCACGTCGCGGCGGCGTACCGGTTGGTTGTTGATGAAGTAGCTGCTGGTGCCGTCGCGGGTCAGCACTCGCTTGACCGCGATTTCGCCAAACTGGCCCCACTGCCCGCCGGCGCGGTGGTCTGCATTGTCAAACACCAACTCCACACTGCTACGGCTGGCGGGCTTGCGGGTGGTGGTGCCGTTAAAAATCACGTCCTGCATGGACTCGCCGCGCAACTCGCTGGCTTTGCTTTCGCCCAACACCCAGCGCACTGCATCCATGATGTTGGATTTGCCGCACCCGTTCGGCCCCACCACGCCGACCAGCTGACCGGGCAGCAGGAAGTTGGTGGGTTCGGCAAAGGACTTGAAGCCGGAGAGCTTGATGGAGTTAAGACGCACAGGAAAACGTAGACGAAGCTAAGTAGTTGATTTTATTGAAGTTTGCCCCTCTGGAGCGGCACTGCGACAGCGGGGAATCATACCGTGCACCCCCGGCCCTCCCTGCGCAACCCCTGAGAGACGCTAAGTGCCGAGCGCCGCCTCGATTTTTTGGCCCAAGGTCTGCCAGTTCGGGGGCTTCACGATGTAGCCCTGCACCCCGAGCAAAACGACTTGAGACACGGTGGCGGAACTGGCATCTGCCGTCAAAAAAATCACCGGTGTTCGCGACACCAGGGAGTTGCCGTGGCCCCGCAAGGTCTCCACCAGCTCCACGCCACCCATGGGTTGCATGTGCACATCGGTAATCACGATATCGGGGCGCAACTCCACCATGCGGGCCAGTGCGGAAGACCCATCGGCAAAGGCAAAAATGTCCTGGATACCCAATCGACGCAAACAGGCCATCACGAATGCCTGCATGGTCTTGTCGTCTTCCACCACGAAGACGCGGGTTTGCAACAGCCCCATGCAGAACCGTCAGGCCGGCGCGCCCAGGTAGCGGGCCACCTCGGCCTCAAACACCCTCAACTCAGGCGCCAGCAAGGCATAGGCGGCACCTACCGTGGGGGCGTCCCCCTTTTTGCTCATCTGCTCCACCTCAGACACCCGGGCGTACAAGTCCGGAGTGCAAAAAATGGGAATAAAGCCTTTGAGCGGGTGCAGCAGGTGGTTGGCACCGGTCACATCCCCTTGGGCCAACAGGTTGGCAATGGCCGGCACATCGCGCTGCAAGGAGTCCAACACCATGGGCAGCATTTCGCGCAGAGCGCCTTCGTCCCCAATCTGCTCCAAGGCGCCGGCGATATTCAGGTATTGCGGGGAATCGCCTTGGGGCGCAGCTGCTGACATGGAGGACTCCTGATAAACAAGCGGTGCAGCCCCTGGGGGCCGCGGACCCCTGAGTTTAACGACGACTCAGGGATAATGCCTCCCCATGAACCCGAATTTGTCACGCCTGCAGGCGTACCCGTTTGAGCGCCTGCGCCAGTTGTTTGCCGGTGTGGTGCCCAACCCCGCTTTCAGTCCCATCAGCCTGGGCATTGGCGAGCCACGCCATCCGACACCCCAACTCATCAAGGATGCGTATTGCCACGCCATCCAGTCCGGCGACAGTGGTTTGGCCAGTTACCCGGCAACGGCCGGAGATGTGAAGCTGCGCCAATCCATGGTGAACTGGGTCCAGCGCCGCTACGGTCTGGCACTGGATGTCGCCACCCAGGTCTTGCCCATCAACGGTTCCCGCGAAGCTTTGTTTGCGTTTGCGCAAACGGTGATCAACCCCGCAGCGCAAGCAGGCACCGTGCAAGTGGTGTGCCCTAACCCGTTTTACCAAATTTACGAAGGTGCAGCCCTCCTGAGTGGCGCGCAGCCTTACTTTGTGCCCTCGGTGCCTGCGCGCAACTTTGCGCAAGACTGGGACAGCGTGCCCGAAAGCGTGTGGGCCGCCACCCAGCTGATGTATGTGTGCTCCCCGGGTAACCCGGCAGGGGCCGTGATGCCCTTGTCCGAGTGGGACAAGCTGTTTGCATTGAGCGACCAGCACGGCTTCGTGATTGCCTCGGACGAGTGCTACAGCGAGATTTACTTCCGCGACGAAGCGCCCTTGGGCGGCCTGGAAGCCGCTGCCAAACTGGGCCGCACCGACTTTAAAAACCTGGTGTCCTTCACCAGCCTGTCCAAGCGCAGCAATGTGCCCGGCATGCGCAGCGGCTTTTGTGCCGGCGATGCCCATTGGATCAAGCAGTTTCTGCTGTACCGCACCTACCACGGCAGCGCCATGAGCCCGGTGGTGCAGGCTGCCAGCATCGCGGCGTGGGATGACGAGGTCCACGTAGTGGATAACCGCGCCAAGTACCGCACCAAATTTGCGCAGGTCACCCCCCTGTTGGCCGAGGTGATGGATGTCACCCTGCCAGATGCCGGCTTTTACTTGTGGGCGGATATTCAAGGCAGCGACACGGAGTTCGCCCGCGACCTGCTCGCTCAATACAATGTGACGGTGCTACCCGGCAGCTATCTGGCACGCGAAGCCCACGGCCACAACCCCGGTGCCGGCCGCATTCGCATGGCCTTGGTCGCCGAAACCGACGAATGCCTGGAAGCCGTGCAGCGCATCGTTCAATTTGTCAAAGGTCGCAACGCGTAAAGCGCTGCCCCACCCCGCTATTCACCCACTTACTACCCTGAAGAAACCATGAGCCAACAACTGCAAACTGTGATCGAAGCCGCGTGGGAAGACCGCGCCAACATCTCCGTCGCCTCAGCCTCCGCCGAAGTGTGTGATGCCGTGGAACATGTGCTCAACGAACTGGACGCCGGCCGCCTGCGCGTGGCAACCCGTGAAGGCGTGGGCCAGTGGACGACCCACCAGTGGATCAAGAAGGCCGTGCTGCTGAGCTTCCGCCTGAAGGACAACGAAATCATCCAGTCCGGCGACCTGGGCTTTTACGACAAGGTGCCCACCAAGTTTGCCGGCATGAGCGCCGAAGCCCTGAAGGCCACCGGTGTGCGCGTGGTGCCGCCCGCTGTGGCGCGTCGCGGCAGCTTCCAGGGAAAGGGCGTGATCCTGATGCCGTCTTACTGCAACATCGGCTCCTTCGTGGACGAAGGCACCATGGTCGACACTTGGGCCACCGTGGGCTCCTGCGCACAAATCGGCAAGCATGTGCACTTGTCCGGCGGCGTAGGCATTGGCGGTGTGCTGGAACCCATGCAAGCAGGCCCCACCATCATTGAAGACAACTGCTTTGTGGGCGCGCGCTCCGAAGTGGTTGAAGGCGTGATCGTGGAAGAGAACTCGGTCATCTCCATGGGCGTGTACATCGGCCAGAGCACCCCGATTTATGACCGCGCGACCGACACCGTGAGCTACGGCCGCGTGCCGGCCGGCTCGGTGGTGGTGAGCGGCAGCCTGCCCAAGGGCGATGGCAAATACAGCATGTACGCTGCCATCATCGTCAAGAAGGTGGACGCCAAGACGCGCTCGACCACCAGCTTGAACGACCTGCTGCGCGACTAAGCACGGCACCCCCGGGAGGCAGCCATGGCGACGACCACACCCCAAGCATCCGGCACGATGGAGCGCATTCTTCGCTTGATGAGCGAGAAGAAGGCCTCCGATGTGTACCTGTCCGCACACGCGCCGGCGCTGATCAAAATCAATGGCCAGTGTGTGCCGATCAACAGCCAGGTGCTGCCGTCTGACGCTCCCAAAAACCTGCTGGCCGAGGTGCTGACCCCGCGCCACTTGGAGGAGCTGGAGCAGACCGGGGAACTCAACATCGGCTTTCCCTTGGCGGGTGTGGGCCGCTTCCGGGTGAGCGCCATGCGCCAGCGGGGCACGATTGCAGCGGTGATTCGCTACATCAGCGTGGATGTGCCGCCGCTCAACAGCCTGCAGTTGCCGGAGGTGCTCTCAGACCTGATCATGGAGAAGCGTGGTCTGATCCTGATGGTGGGGGCCACCGGCGCGGGCAAGAGCACCACGCTGGCGTCCATGCTGGACTACCGCAATGAAAACATCTCCGGGCACATCCTGACCATCGAGGACCCGGTGGAATTCTTGTTCAAAAACAAGCGCTCGGTCGTCAACCAGCGTGAGGTAGGGACCGACACCGAGTCCCTGCATATTGCCCTCAAGAACGCCCTGCGCCAGGCTCCGGATGTGATTCTGATCGGCGAAATCCGCGACCAGGAAACCATGTCGGCAGCCATTGCCTACGCCCAATCCGGGCACCTCTGCCTGGCCACCATGCACGCCAACAACAGCTACCAGGCGTTGAACCGGATTTTGAGTTTTTATCCGGTAGAGGTGCGCCCCACCATGCTCGGTGACCTGGCCGCTGCACTGCGTGCCATCGTCTCGCAACGCCTGTTGCGCACGACCTCGGGCTTGCGCACACCGGCGGCCGAGGTGCTGCTCAACACGAAGCTGACCGCCGAGCTGATTGAAAAAGGCGACTTCTCCGGCATCCGGGAGTCCATGGAGCAGTCCATGGCAGAGGGCTCGCAAACCTTTGAGCACGACATTGCTCGCCTGATCAAAGACGGCCTGGTGGACCGCAAAGAAGGCTTGGCCCACGCCGACTCGCCCACTAACCTGATGTGGCGCCTGCAAAACGACTTCAGCCGCACCGCCAAGGCGGCTGCGGTACCGGAGGAGGATGACGAAGCCTCCTTCACCGAAATTACCCTGGACGTGAAACACTGATGACAGCGACCCTGCAGCTCACCGAGCAGCTGATCTCCATGGCCTCGGTCACACCGCTCGACGGTGGCTGCCAGGCCCTGATTGCCGACCGCTTGCGCCCCTTGGGCTTTGTGTGCGAAACCATAGAAAGCGGCCCGGCAGACTTCCGCGTCACCAATTTATGGGCAAAACGGGCTGTAGCGCCCGTAGATAGTGCGCAAGCCGCTCCTGAAAAAGTAGCAAAAACACTGGTTTTCGCTGGCCATACCGACGTGGTCCCGACCGGCCCTGTGCAACAGTGGGACAGCGCCCCCTTTGTGCCGACCCACAGGGACGGCAAGCTCTTCGGCCGTGGCGCCAGCGACATGAAAACCTCGCTGGCCGCCTTTGTGGTGGCGATTGAAGAATTTATCGCCGCGCACCCCGCTCCAGCGCTGAATATCGCCTTGCTGCTCACCAGCGACGAGGAAGGCCCTGCGCTGGACGGCACCGTGGTGGTATGCCAGCAGTTGCAAGCGCGTGGCGAGGTGCTGGACTACTGCATCGTCGGCGAGCCCACCTCGGTGGAGCGCACGGGCGACATGATCAAAAACGGCCGCCGCGGCACCATGAGCGGCAAGCTCACGGTCAAGGGCGTGCAAGGTCATATTGCCTACCCGCACTTGGCTAAAAACCCCATCCATTTGGCGGCGCCCGCGCTGGCGGAGCTGGTGGGCATTGAGTGGGACAAGGGCAACGACTTTTTCCCGCCCACCACCTGGCAGGTGAGTAACATCCACGGCGGCACCGGCGCGAGCAACGTGATCCCGGGGCAGGTGGTGATTGACTTCAACTTCCGCTTCTCCACCGAATCCACCCCGGACAGCCTGCAAAAGCGTCTGGCAAGTGTGCTGGCCAAACATGAGCTGGACTACGACCTCGCATGGACCATAGGCGGCCTGCCCTTTTTGACCACGCCCGGCCCGCTGGTCGATGCGGTGCGGGATGCCATCCGCGCAGAAACCGGACTGGAAACTCAGCTCTCCACCACCGGCGGCACCAGCGATGGGCGCTTTATCGCGCAGGTGTGCCCCCAGGTGATCGAATTGGGCCCGCCCAACGCCACCATCCACAAGATCAACGAACATGTGAAGCTCGCCGATATCGAGCCTCTGAAAAACATTTACCGCCGGGTACTTGAGAACCTGAACCAGGCGGCACGCGCATGAATCTGAAAGAACTGGTCTCAGAGGCCACCGCACAGCTCACCGCAGCCGGTGTGTCCTTCGGCCACGGCACCACCAACGCAGCAGACGAGGCGGCTTGGCTGGTGTTGCACGCGCTGGGTTTGCCGCTGGACACGCCGCTCTCTGATGACGATTCAGAGTCAAAAAGACTTGTAGCGCCCGAGGAGTATGCGCAAGCAGCTACGCTTTTAGGAGCGCGCATCAGCACCCGCAAGCCTGCGGCCTACCTGACAAACGAGGCCTGGTTGCAAGGCGTGCCGTTTTATGTGGATGAGCGGGTCATCGTGCCGCGCTCGCTGATTGCCGAGTTGCTGGTGGATGGCAACATCGACTACTGGCTCACGGAGAGCACCCACCGCGTGCTGGACCTGTGTACTGGCAACGGCAGCCTGGGCATTCTGGCCGCCATGGTCTATCCGGATGTGGCGGTGACTGGCGCTGATATCTCTGCGGATGCGCTAGCCGTCGCCCGCATCAATGTGGACAAGCACCAGTTGCAGGACCGGGTGCAGCTCATTGAATCCGATGGTTTGCAATCGGTGCCGGGCATGTTCGATCTGATTCTGTGCAACCCGCCCTACGTGAATGCTCAAAGCATGGCCGCCCTGCCCGCTGAGTATTTGGCAGAGCCTTTTATTGCGTTGGACGGCAACCAAGCCGGCGGTACGGGCGATGGCATGGACTTCATCCGGAGCCTGTTGAAGGCCGTGCCTGCGCATCTCGCCGATGGCGGGGTGTTGGTGCTCGAAATTGGAAATGAACGCGCCTTCTTTGAGGCGGCGTTTCCGGAGTTGGAAGTGGTGTGGTTGGAAACCAGTGCCGGAGAAGATCAGGTGTTGCTGGTGACCAAAGAGGCGTTGTTGCTTTAGCGCCTTTCTTGTCGGGCCTTGGTGCTGGGCTCGCAGCGGACGCAGGGTATGGGGCTCCGTTCGTGTCCCCCGCCCTTTGGGCTCCTCCTTGACCTCACTGCGCCCCACACCCTACGCCCGCTGCTGCGAACGAGTGTTTCTGGATGCACGCAATCAAGCCACTTCGGGCTGGTGGATGGGGTGTCCGGTAGCAGGCGCTGTTTGCGGTTGCCACAGAGCAAGCCCACCCACCAAGCCCTTAATGACATAACCATGGCGAACCCAAATTGTTCGCCCGCGAGATGCGCCGGATACCCAGTTCACCAGCCCTCGCCAACCCACAGGCCTGAAACGGCCTAACGAATTGATAACTGAGCCTCTCACATGATTACCTTAAAAAACGTCACCCTTCGCCGCAGCGCCAAGGTGCTTCTGGAAGGTGCTTCCGTCACCCTCAACCCCGGTGAAAAAGTCGGCTTGGTGGGGCGCAACGGTGCCGGCAAATCCTCACTGTTTGCGTTGCTCAACGGCAACTTGCATGAGGATGCGGGTGAGTACTACATCCCTGCCCAGTGGCGCATGGGCCAAGTCGCCCAGGACATGCCGGAAACCGAACAAGGCGCAACCGACTTCGTGGTCGAGGGCGATACCCAGCTGGGTGCTGCGCGCGCCGAAGTCACAGCCGCTGAGGCTACCGAGGACTACGAGCGCATGGCCAATGCCTACACGGCACTGCATGACGCGGGCGAATACGACGCCGCTGCCCGCGCACAGGCCTTGATTCTGGGCCTCGGCTTCAAAACTACAGAGCTGGACAAGCCGGTAAACAGCTTCTCCGGCGGCTGGCGTATGCGCTTGCAACTGGCCCGCGCCCTGATGTGCCCCAGCGACTTGCTGCTGCTCGACGAGCCCACTAACCACTTGGACTTGGACGCGCTGGTCTGGCTGGAGGCTTGGCTCAAAAAGTACGAAGGCACCATGGTGGTGATCAGCCACGACCGTGAGTTTCTCGATGCGGTGACCAACGTCACCTTGCACATCGACATGGGCAAGCTGGTCCGTTACGGCGGCAATTACAGCAAGTTCGAAGACATGCGCGCCGAGCAGATGGAGCTGCAACAAAACGCCTTCGCCAAGCAGCAGGACAAGATCGCCCACTTGCAGAAGTTCATTGCCCGCTTCAAGGCCAAGGCCAGCAAGGCCAAGCAGGCGCAGAGCCGGGTGAAGGCCTTGGACCGGATGGAGAAAATCGCCCCGCTGATGGCTGAGGCCGAATTCACTTTTGAGTTCAAGGAACCCGCCAACCTGCCCAACCCCATGCTGTCCATGCAGGGCGTGAGCTTTGGCTACCCTCCGCCGGAAGACGCGCCCAAAGGCACACCGCCCACCACCATCGTGCACAACGTCAGCAAATCAGTGCTGGCAGGCCAGCGCATTGGCATTTTGGGTGCCAACGGCCAAGGTAAATCGACGCTGGTGAAAACCGTGGCGCGCGACCTGGCACCGCTGGGTGGCGACGTGACCGAGGGCAAGGGCCTAAACATCGGCTACTTCGCGCAGCAGGAGCTGGATGTGTTGCGGCCCGACGAGTCGCCGCTCGAGCACATGATCCGCCTCGTGCGCGAAATGACGGCAGCCGGCAAAATTGCGGGCCAGCAAACACGCGAGCAAGACCTGCGTAGCTTCCTAGGCACCTTCAACTTCAGTGGCGATATGGTGAAGCAAGCCGTAGGCAGCATGAGCGGCGGCGAGAAAGCGCGCTTAGTGCTGTGTATGATTGTCTGGCAGCGCCCCAACCTCTTGCTGCTGGACGAGCCTACCAACCACTTGGACTTGGCGACCCGCGAAGCCTTGGCCATGGCACTCAATGAATTTGAAGGCACCGTGATGCTCGTCAGCCACGACCGCGCGCTCCTGCGTTCGGTGTGTGACGAGTTCTGGATGGTGTCGCGCGGTGGCGTGGAGCCGTTTGATGGCGATCTGGATGACTACCAACGCTACCTGTTGGACGAAGCCAAGCGCCAACGCGAGTTGGTCAAAGAGGAAGCAAAAGCCCATGCAACCCAACAGGCGGCACCCGTAGTGGCAGCCCCGGCGCTCACAGTAAAAGCAGGCCCATCCTCCGACGCCATCAAAAAATGGAAGAAAGAACTCAGCGCAGTCGAAACCCGCATGGGCGTGCTGAATGCAGAAGGCGCTGAACTGGAGGCCAAGCTATCGACCAACCCACATCCCGCAGAGATCGCAGAAGCCGGCAAGCGCTTGAAAGCGGTCAACGCGGAACTGCAGACTTTGGAAGAACAATGGCTGGAACTGACCGCTTTGCTGGAATCGTAAGTCGCTAAGCTGCGGACAGCTTGCGACTACGGTTGCGAGCTGTTTGCGTGTTGCCTACAGAGGCAAAAATAAAAAACCCCGCTACCAATTTGATAGCGGGGTTTGCAGTATCTACGGTGAGTAGATGGTGGGAACTGAGAGATTCGAACTCTCGACCTACGGATTAAGAGTCCGCTGAAAATAGTATTCCGAACCATTCGGCATTGTTGCTAGAATCCATATAAATCAACGACTTGCAAGACTTTCGCGACAAAGAAGCAAACCGGATTATTGATTGATATTCCCCAAAATAGGGCAAAAGTGGCTACATGGTGGCTACATGGAGAGGAAAAGCGATGGCAAGGCCGAGAAAAGTAGACACGCCAGACCTAGGCGAGGCGAAAGACCTGACCGCTGGGTTAATCGAACGCCTGACCTGTCCGGCAGACAAAGCCCAGGTATTCCTACGAGACACTAAAGCCCTCGGCCTGCGCGTTCGTGCGACAGCCCTCAGCGCCAAGAACCCCAAAGGCGTAAAGGCATTCGTGTTTGAGGCGAAGTTGAACCGGCAGAATATCCGGCGCACCATCGGAGATGTGCGAGTGCTGGACATTGAAGCCGCCCGCACGGAAGCCCGCCGCCTTGCCGTGGTAATCCGAAGCGATGGCGACGACCCCCGCGAACTTGAGCGCCTGAAAGACGCCGCAAAAGCCGCTGCACTCGCTGCCAGTGCTGCCAAACTGGAAGCCGCCAAAGTGGCCGCTGTAACAGTGGGCGAAGTCTGGAGCGCCTACCTAGAGGAGCGCCGCCCGCATTGGGGCGAGCGCCACTACAAAGACCACCTGAACCTATCAAAAGCCGGGGGCAAGGTCATAAAGCGGGGAACTGATGGCCGGGGGGTGACCATTGATATGCCGCTCTACCCGCTTATGACCCTCCCACTGCGTGACCTGACCGCAAGCGTTATCGAGGCATGGGCCGCGCGCGAAGCCAAGACCCGCCCTACTTCTGCCCGGCTGGCGTGGCGCTGCCTGAAGGTGTTTCTAGGCTGGTGCTCAGAGCAGCCCGCATATGCCGGCCTGCTAACTGGCAACCCGGCCAAAACCAAGAAAACCCGCGAATCACTCGGAAAAGCTGGCGTTAAGTCTGACGTGTTGCAGCGCGCACAGCTAGCCGCATGGTTTGCCGCTGTGCAACAGATTCAAAACCCCGCCATTGCCGCCTACCTGCAAATCCTGTTACTGACCGGAGCAAGACCGGGCGAAGTGATGACACTGCGACGGGATGATGTGAACACCCAATGGAAGGGCATCGCCATACGGGACAAGGTAGAGGGCGCGCGGGAAATCCCTTTAACACCCTACGTGTCGCACCTACTGGCCAGCCTGCCAAAGCGCAATGAATGGGTGTTTGCCAGCCCCACCAGTGCGACAGGACACCTAACCGAGCCAACAACCCCACACGGCCGCGCCTGCAAGGTGGCGGGATTGGAGGGCCTAACCCTGCACGGCCTGCGGCGCTCCTTCAAATCCCTGTCAGAGTGGCTGGAAATACCCGCTGGCGTGGTTGCGCAACTCATGGGACACAAACCCAGCGCCACGGCTGAAAAGCACTACACAGTGAGGCCGCTGGAGCTACTGGCGATTCACCACAACCGCATAGAGGCTTGGATTTTGGAGCAGGCCGGGGTGAAGTTTGACGCCAAAGCAGAGCCGGGCAAGCTACGCGCAGTGGCTAGTTAATTGCAAAGCGTAACGCTACAAGATACAATCAATCATGATTAAGTCATTCGGCCACAAGGGGCTTCAAGCGTTCTTTGAACGGGGCACCAAAGCCGGCATCCGGCCTGACCATGCACCTAAGTTGTCTCGCTTGCTGGCGCGTCTGGATGTGGCTACAAGCGCCCCAGATATGAACGTGCCGGGCTGGAAGCTGCACCCGCTATCAGACGACCTGAAGGGCCATTGGGCCGTGTCGGTAAACGGTAACTGGCGAATGACGTTTACCTTTGAAGGCACAGACGCTGTGCTGGTTGATTACATGGATTACCACTAGGAGCACCACTATGACCCGTATGCATAACCCACCACACCCAGGCCTGACCCTGCGTGATGACGTGTTGCCCGCATTGGGGTTGGGTGTGACCCAGGCAGCAGAGCAACTAGGCGTATCCCGTGTGACCCTCTCGCGCACGTTGAATGGCCGTGCTGCCATCTCGCCTGATATGGCGCTACGCCTTGAGGCATGGCTGGGGGTCGAACGTGGTGGAGATGCTCGTGCATGGCTGGCGGAGCAATGCGCCTACGACGTGTGGCAGGCCGAACAGCGATTCAAGACCAGCCCCATGCGTGTGAAGCCAGCGCCTGAGCACGCCTAAGAGTTTTGCCCCTGTCTAGCCAGCGCTTAATTACCGCTGGCGAAAAGTCGGACACCTTCACCGGCAGGCAGGGGTTCCCAATGAAGCGACACCTTGAAGGGGTGGCAAAGTTGAATCACGACAACAGATTGCGCAAGCTCGCTTTACACGAGCTAAAAAGGTTTGTCTCACCGGAGCATTTCCTGCATCGACAAAACGACCCAGTAGCAGACCGGGAACTGGCAGAGCCGCTACTTAGAGACCATGTCGGATTGGATGTAACCCCGAGGGAGAGTGACGCAGCGTTAGCGCTGGCCGATTTAGCAACTTACCGAATTACGAGCCGCACCATTTGGGCGAAGTATCAGGGGCCTGTTACAACTTCAGACCTCAATAATGCAACAGAGCCGATATTCAATGAGCAGCGGGAGATATGGGGGCGGTATGAAGTTTTCCGCCAACACGCATACAGTTATGCCCGCGTTCTCAACGACGCGGAGTTGATAGAGCACTACGCAACACCTACCCCGGCCCCAGAGCAAGACAGAGCGGCGCACGTGGTTGATGTAGTACCCTCCGGGCCAGTGTTGGATGTGGTCGAACTAGAGGCTGTGAGTGTTGTCAAGACTGGGCCTAAATTCAGCATGACAAAGGCGTCAATGTTGGAGCAACACAAGCACCAATGGCGCACCATTGAACGCGATATGACCGATGCAAGCACAAACGGACTTGATGCCGCAAAAGCCGGAAAAAGGGGGTGGGATGAAAATGCAGCACTAGCGTGGGCAAGAGCAAACAACAAACTCTTAAATCCTGCGAAGCCGGCTGGCGCATTGCTGCATGCAATAAACAGCATGAGCAACCTGCCAAGCCGAAAACACACGCTAGAAGGCTGATTCTCCGGACTTTGTACGGAAGTTCTCCGGGCTATCTCCGCTGTTTCTCCGCTGCGCTGATATGCACAGAATGAGTTTCCATGCATCACTATTCAGTGGTGTTTTGGAGAACCAATCTTGCAAACCGAAACTCACCATAGCGCGCAAACAGCGCAAAAATTCACCGCGCCATACCCTCCGCTGGAACTGGTGAACAAACCAAACCTCACGACCGCTGAGACTGCCTATTACCTAAACCGTAGCCCGCAAACCTTAAGAGTATGGGCTTGCCGAAGCGGTACAGGCCCAATGGCTCCTAGCCGCATTGGTGGCCTGCTGGCATGGTCTACGGCAACCGTAAAGGCATTAGCCGGGGTAGCAGCATGAAAGCCGCATTCAACCGGCTTGCGCTGTCTATCTGGTGCGCTGCACCTTCCCAATGGGTCAAGTTGTGGAGGGCTGAGAAATGAAAACGCCCGGCCCCACAAATGCAGAACCGAGCGCCCCAAACAGACGCGAGTTTACAGGTACAGACAATCCGCGCCACCTGCGCGCCATTCATGCCCTATTGCAACGCCCGCGCCGCCGTGAAGATGTGGACGCTATAGCGGGTTGCTCAAATGGCCCTGAGCTGATTGCAGAACTTCGCCGCCGGGGACTGGGAAAAGAGCACCTGCCCTGCGAGCGCGTGCACTTTATCGATAGAGATGGAAAACCATGCCGCCCCGGTGTGTACAGCTTCACCGCCAAAGGTCGCCGTATGGTCTATGCGTGGCTTGCGCGCACTCAGACGGGCGGTACAACATGAGCGCCGCCGCCTTCCTGAGAATCAAGAAGCTCAAAGGCGGCGGCATCATCACTGCGGCTGCGCGTCATAACAGGCGCGAGATTCAGGCGGAAATGGGCGCGGTGGGCTCGATTGACCCGACACGCTCCCGGCTGAATGAATCCCTTTGCGGGCCGCCTGCCGCTGCTGATGTGGGTCAACTGGCCAAAGACCTGATGACTGCCGCAGGCGTAAGCAAGCTGCGAAAAGATGCGGTGCAAGGGCTGGAGGTTGTGTTTAGCCTACCGCCCGGCCATGCTGTGGATGACCGCGCATATTTCACTGCCTGCGCCGATTGGGCCGCTAGTGCCTTTGGGGGGCATCAAAACGTCCTGAGCGTCGATATTCACAGGGATGAGGCGCAACCGCATTGCCATATCCTGCTGCTGCCCTTGGTTGATGGCCGCATGGCTGGCTCGGACCTCATTGGAGGCAAGCAAAAACTGGCTGCACTGCAAAAGGACTTTCATGCAAAGGTGGCCGGGCTCTACGGCTTCACCAAAGCGCCCGCAAAGCTACTGGGGACCACAAAGCAGGCTGCGGTAAAGGCAGTGCTTCAAAAGCTGCGCGAGACGTCTGACAGCGTATTGCTGAGCGCCGCATGGCCCGCCATACGGGAGGCCATCGAAAGCAACCCCGCGCCCTACCTGCTGGCGCTCGGAATTGAATTGCCGACAGTGAAGAAGCCAGCCCGGACCATGGAGCAAATTTTCACATCCAAAGGCAAAGGCCCGGCGCGAGAAACTGCAAACCCTATAGGGTTCACACCTCAAGAAAAAGAGCAAACCCTATGCTCTGTAGGGTTCGCAGAAAAAACACCGCTCCCTGCTGCCCGTTTACCGCTCGGTCCACCACCACCCGACACGCACTCACACACGCCGGAGAGTGACGCCATTGAAACGATAAGAGTGCGAGACAGCGAGCTTGACCCGACGCACTTCGACCCAGACACCGGCGAATACTTCACGCCACCACCACCACCACCGGCAAGACATCAAAAGCAGGCGGCTAACGAGTGGGTAAGGCAGGCGCTGGCCAAACAGACACCGCGCCCACTCCCAAACTTCACGCACTAGGACACACACATGCAACAGCTTATGCACTACCACTTCACCGCAAGCCACATCACCGACGCCCACGGCCCCGCAATCATGCTGGAGCAACAGGAAGGGATAGAGGACACCATGAGCATCATGGTTCACCCGTGGCAACTGCGCGCCGCTTGTGAGCATCTTGGAATCATTGCCACTGACCAACAGGCAGAACGCACCATTGCCACACTGACCCGCCGCATCAAGACACTGGCAGAAAGAATCGAGCGCCTAGCCGAGTACCTGGAGACGCACAGCGACACCCGCCATGCGGACCTAAGCCATGAGCAGACCTATGCACGGGCAACCGCTGACATTGCCGCGGAGTTCATTGCAGAGATGGACGCCCCTACAGTCGACGACAGCCAGCCAGAGCCAAAAGGACACAGCAAGGCCCCCACCGCCCCACGCGCGACCACGCAAGGCCAGAGGGGGCAAGACGCAAACCAACTGAGCCTAGAGGCTTAGCCCATGGTTAACAGCCTGTTAACGCCTTGCAACCCAAAAGGCAGGCGTTAACTTACGAACTCCTACGCATGAAAATCACTTTTCTGGACATTGAACGGGCCTACAAGCGCGCAGTCTATGGCGAGTCGGTGCGGTCGATAGCGATAGGCATGGGCGTAACTGAGGGGGCATTGCGGTATCACTTCAGTAAGGGCCTACAGCCCAAAGAGTTACGGGGACTGGCTTTTGAGCTATTCCATGCAGAGCAGCTACTGGAGAACTTGGACGAAGCCGAGCGCAGGCAATGCAAAGCACTTGCAGCAAAGAAGGTGCAACCAAAGGCACTACGCCAGCCCCAGGCAAAGTAAACGTGAGCGCGCCGGGCATGTCCCCAAAGCTGGGGCGGTGTCCGCGAAACTGCGGATACGGTGGATACCGGATACCCTGCGCATGGATACCGAGGCGCGCAGCTCGCGTTCCGAAGGGGGTAATCAATGTGATGGTTCCTTTGAGATTGGAACCGAGGCGCGCAGTCCGCGTTTGAAAAGCCACCTAAGAGCCAGGTCCACCTTCAATCCAGAGCTAAGGGTACGCAGAGTACGCAACGAGGTACGCGCAGAGTGCCCCTACTTGAGAAAACAAAGGGGCGCGCACTTTGGCCCCTACTAGGTCCGCATTCAGTAGCTGAGCATGAAAAGGGGGTGGATTTTGAATCCGACCCTTTGACCGCTAGCCATTCAATCTAATCGAGCCCCCGCCGTTGGGGCTTTTGTCGTTTTGGGGCTGGTGCTATCGGTGCAATTTGCCTGTACCGGTGGCTACATGGTGGCTACATGAAGCATTCAGACGACACAAAGAAAAAAGCCTGCTACCGATTTGATAGCAGGCTTTCCAGCGCCCATGAGGGCTAGCTTGGTGGGAACTGAGAGATTCGAACTCTCGACCTACGGATTAAGAGTCCGCTGCTCTACCAGCTGAGCTAAATTCCCAAATAAATGGTGGGACCAGCGGGGGTCGAACCCACGACAAACGGATTAAAAGTCCGCTGCTCTACCAACTGAGCTATGGTCCCGACAAGGCTTAACAACTTCTTATTGAACCCTGCGAAGCCTCAAATTATAGCGTCTTTTTTTGAGGCTAAATGGTTGGAGGCAGATAATTTATCAATCACCCATCCCGCTGCACACATTCCGAAGGTGGCAGTGACGCTCACCATCGAGCCGTAGCCGTGACAGTTCAGCGAACCATCGCCTTCCACCGCGCAAGATGCGTCGGGCCCCTGCACGGCTTCCTTGCTGTACACACAATGAACATGGATTTTTTTGCCATCTTTGGGTGCTGCGTGCTCTTTGCGCAATCGATAACGCAACTGGGCCAACAAGGGATCGTGCGTGCATTGGCTCAGATCTGTAATATCGACCAAGTGTGCCAAGCGCTTTCCGCCAGCGGCCCCTACCGAAATAAACGGCACCTTCATACGTCGCGCCCAAGCTGCCATTGCAACCTTGGCTTTGACCTGATCACAAGCGTCGATCACCGCATCCACATGCCCGCCCAAGACCGTTGGCCAGTTTTCCACCGAGACAAAATCATCGACGATATGCACTTTGCATTCCGGATTGATTTCCGCAATCCGCTCGCGCATTGCCTCAATTTTGGCTTTTCCGAGAGTGCTAGTCAGCGCGTGCAGCTGACGGTTGATATTGGACTCAGAAACATGGTCCATGTCTATCAAGGTCAAGGCTCCAACACCACTACGCGCCAGCGCTTCAGCAGACCAAGACCCTACACCACCAATGCCAATGACCGCAACATGGCAGGACCGAACACGCTGCGCTGGCTCGACCCCAAGCAAACGATCCATGCCGGAAAAACGGCGCGACACATCCACCGGGGCCGATTCAGCGTAAACCGAACTCATCACTTCAAGCGGGACAGGCGATCTTTGGCAGCACCGGCCGCCTCAGAAGCGGGGTAACTGGACAAAAGTTCTTCCAACGTTTTTTTGGCGGCCTTGTTTTCCTTCAACTCCAACTGACAGTTGGCCAAGGCCAGTAGCGCCTCAGGGGCACGGACGTGATCCGATGCCTGTTGAACCAGCGCTCTGAAGTTGGCCTGAGCATCCTTGTAGTCCTTCTGGGCGTACTGCGCGCTTCCCAACCAGAACAAAGCAGAGGGCCGGTAACCGGATCCGGTGTAACGATTCAAGAAGTCCAGAAAAACCACTTGGGCATTGGAGAAGTCACCCTTGCGGAACACGGCCAATGCCGCTTCGAAATCCCGCTTTTCGGCCGGCTCAGCCAGAAACTCTCGACCATCTACCATCACTTTCGATGGTTCAAATTTACGGAGCCGATCGTCAAAAGCCTGGGTTGCGTCTTTTTGCTTGCGTTGAGAGTCCGCAAGATCCCGGGCCAATTGCTCCACTTGCCCCCGCAACTTGGCCGACTCTGCGCGGTTAGCTTCCAGTTGATTCTGGAGCTCAACCAAAGAGCGACGCAACTGCGTGGAGTCTTCTGCGTTACGCCGCGCCTCGTCCGCCAATTTTTGGTCAGATTCCGTGCGCAGCGTTTCAATTTTTTGTCGCAAATCGAGAATGGCGCGTCGCGCCTCTTCGTCATCAAACAAACCCGCAGACGCCTGCCCTGCACATAAGCAAAGCAGGAGTGCCAAAGGCACAGTCCGAGTGACGAAATGCATCGAGAGCAAGCGCATGATTAGCGGTAACTGAACTCGGCGCGGCGATTTTTCTCGAGCGCAGACTCAGAATTACCCAGCACAGCAGGCTTTTCCTTGCCGTAGCTAATGGCTTCCATTTGTGCGTCGGAAACGCCCTGTACCTGCAATGCTTTGCGTACGGCCTCGGCACGCTTTTGGCCCAGTGCCAAGTTGTACTCACGACCACCGCGCTCGTCGGTGTGACCTTCGATGTTGACCTTGCGGGATTTGTCTGCCTTCAGGTACTTGGCGTGGGCCTCAATCGTGGACTGGAACTCCGAGCGAATAACAAAGCTGTCGTAGTCAAAATACACGGTTTTCAACGCAGCGCTGAGAGCTGGATCTTGGGCGTTTTTATCCAAGGCCACGGAGGTGACATTGCTCTTGGCAACGCCAGAACCGTCGCCCGCATTGCCAGTAGCACCACTGCCTGACACGGCTTGACCGGCTTTGTCTTCCACCGGTACGTTATCCAGCTTAACGGCAGAGCCGCAGGCGCTCAAAATAGCCGCGACAGACATAATCAATACCAATTTCTTCATTTTCAAACTCCAAGTTAATTAGAAAAATTCATTTTTGAACCGGGCCCCAGTCGGGCTCCCGAATATCGCCACTTTGACCCGCCAGCCGTGCTTTGATGCGGCCATCCAATGTCGTGGTCATGAGAGCCTCTCTGCCTTGCAAGAGGGTGGCGTAAATCACGAGGCGGCTGTTCGGTGAAAAGCTGGGGTTCTCATCGGCAGTGGTTTCGGTGATCGCAGATACGTTACCCGTCGCAATATCCATCACATGCAGCTTGAACGCACCGTTTACACGGGAAACATAGGCCAACCACTTGCCATCCGGGCTCAATGCAGGAGAGATGTTGTAACTGCCGGAGAAAGTGACCCGTTCGGCATTCGCTCCACTCGCAGACACCCGATAAATTTGAGGTGAGCCACCGCGATCGCTTACAAAATAGATAGTCCGCCCGTCTGGGGTGTACACCGGCTCGGTATCGATGGCAGACGACTGCATCAAGCGCTTGGGTTCGCCGCCATTCGCATCCATGACATACAGCTGCGAGCCCCCGTCACGGCTGAGGGTCAGCGCGATGGAGCGCCCATCTGGCGACCACGTGGGAGCGCTGTTAGAACCCTTGAAACTAGCGACCAATCGGCGGCGGCCACTAGCCACATCGTGAACATACACCACGGGCTTTCTGGCTTCAAAAGAAACGTAGGCCAACTGGTTGCCATTGGGCGCCCACGAGGGGGAAATGATGGGCTCAGGGCTGCTTAGGGCGCTTTGCGCATTTTCACCATCGGCGTCTGCCACCCACAAGTTGTAGGAGCTGCCGGCCTTAGTCACATAAGAAATACGCGTTGAAAAAACGCCTTTGTCCCCCGTCAAACGTTCGTAGACGAAGTCTGCGATGCGGTGGGCCGCCAAACGCAGATCACCGGCTAATACCGCATGGCTTTGCCCGCCCAAATCCTGATTGCGCACGCTGTCCCACAAGCGGAAACGCACGTCAAAACGACCATCAGCGAGTCGTGTCACGCTGCCCGCAATCAAGGCATCTGCGCCGCGCTGCCGAATCCCCGCCAGATCTGGACGGGACGACTCGTCAAGGCCCGCACCTGTGTCCAAAATCTTGAATTGCCCGCTTCGCTCCAAATCCGCTTGAACGATAGATGCCATTTTTTGAGGTGACTGCTCATCACCTCGGAGTGCAGAGAGTGCAATGGGAATTTGTGTCATCCCCACCCCAGAAACCTCAACACGGAATTGCGCTTGTGCACCTAATGCAGCGAATCCAAGTACACAGGAGATCAGTAAATTTTTCATCGTTTTGGGATTATCTCTTTCTATGGATGCGCACACCCTCGAATGCCAAACTTTGCCGATAGCCAAGGGTTGCTTGGATCTGCTTGCTGTGAATTCGTTCCCTCACTCGCTGCGCATTTTGATTTTCCATGTCGCGGCTGCTCTCACGGTGCCAGAGGTGGTAGACCTCTGTGGCGAAGAATCCATTCTTCCGGGTCAAACCCGCGTTGTGGAGCCTCAGCACAAAATCAGCGTCTTCATGACCCCAGCCAACGAAAGTCTCGTCGAAGCCGTTGATGTCAACGTAGTCACTCTTCCAAAGCGACATATTGCAGCTGCGGATACCTTTCCACTTGAAATCAGGCTGGCGGCGTAAGGAAATGTCCGGCAGACGCATCCACCCCACCCATTTACTACATTGTTTGCGGATCCGCCGCATCAACCATGTCGCCGGAGATTGATGGACCAAATCCACCCGCCCAGACAACGCCTCATGCGTGAAGGCTTCGGTTAAAAGGACCCTGCTACCGTTGATGAAGCAGCGAGGTTCTGCCAGCAAGCGGTGCCGCGCCACAAAATCAACATCGGGCACACAGTCACCGTCAAGCAAAATCAAGTAGGTGCCTGCGCTCGCAGCAACCCCGAGGTTACGCACCTTGGCAGCGGTAAAGCCCACGTCTGGGTGCCAAACATGGGTGATGGGGAAATGCAGTGATTGTTGGGCCGATTGCACTTGCGTTACATGTGCGTCTGTAGATCCGTCGTCAGCGACCACCACCTCAAAATTGGTATCCGTTTGCTGCTCTAGAGCCCTTAATACGCACTTCAGGGCATCGCTCCTGTTATAGGTCGTAATGACAATGGAAATCAGCGCGGTGGTTGGCATTTTCGAATAGACTAAGCCGCCTTTGAACTAGCTGTTCTGCAACGGAGGGGGCCTCGGCTTGGCCGGGGACCAAAAACCGGCCGAATGTTATCACTCCATGCCCACTATTTCCGTCTACATCATTGCCTACAACGAAGTCGAAAAGGTGCGTTCAGCAATTGAGAGCGTATCGTGGGCAGATGAAATCATCCTCGTGGATTCGTACAGCACGGATGGCACTTCGGAATTGGCCACTCAATTGGGCGCCAAAGTGGTGCAAGTAGATTTCAAAGGCTTTGGTGATTTGCGAAATCAAGCGTTAGCCGCTTGCACTCACGACTGGATCTTCAGCCTGGATGCTGACGAGAGATGTACGCCCGAGGTGGCACGAGAAATTCAAGATCTTGTTGCTCGAGGTGAACTAGACGCTTACCACACGCCTAGACGCAACTTCTTTATGGGACGTTGGATAAAACATTCCGGCTGGTACCCCAATTACCGTCAGCCTCAGCTGTTTCGGCGAGGAGCCATGAGCTACGATTTCAAGCCTGTGCACGAAGGCTATGTACTGCATTCACCCAAACCGATTGGGCATATGCAGTCTGCCATATGGCAATTTCCATTCAAGAACATGGCCGAAGTTATGCACAAGGCCAACCGATACTCCACCTTGGGTGCTGAGAAAATCAAACACAAGAAAATTTCAATGTGGACAGCGCTGATTCATGCAAAGTGGGCGTTCTGGAAGCACTACCTTTTTAAACTCGGCTTTTTGGATGGTTGGGCGGGGTTGGTGATTGCCGTGGGCAATTTTGAGGGTACCTTTTACCGTTATGTAAAGGCTTTGGAGATCCAAAAGGGTGAGGCTTGGCGCTCACCTACCAAGCCATCATTGCCTGAACATGACCAAAGCTGACCGCGCGCTGTACCTGCGATTACTAGGTTTCCTGCGTCCTTATTGGAAAGCCCTCACCATCGCCGTCATTTGCATGGTGTGCACTGCTGCCACCGAGCCGGTGTTTCCGGCGATCATGAAGCATCTGCTGGACAGCGGGTTTCGCACCACGGAAGAACGCATGGTTTTGCTGATTCCCGCGAGTATCGTGCTGCTATTTCTCGCTCGTGGAGTATTGTCCTTCGTGACCAATTACCTGATGACGTGGGTTTCCACGCGTTTGGTGGTGGATTTGCGACGCGCAGTCTTCGACAAACTACTCGGTGCCCCAACACAGTCATTCCAAACACAACCTGCGTCGTACTGGATTACGCGCATCCACAATGATGTGGACGGGATAAACCAAGCAGCCACCAATGTGCTCATCACTGCAGTGCGTGAGTCACTTACTGCTGTGGCGTTGTTGTCTTACCTGCTCTACTTAGACTGGAAGCTAACTCTGATCACACTCACTGTGGGGCCCGTGATTGCTGTTTTGATACAGAGCTTTGGCCACCGCATACGCAAGGCGAGCAGAGCTAGCTTGGAGTCACTGCGAGCGGTAGCCCATACCGTCGAAGAGACTACTGCAGCTAATAAAGTCATCAAAATCTACGGCGCTCAAGGGCAACAGAAAGAGCGCTTCCATAATGTCACTGAAAGCTTTCGCCGTAGCATGATGAAAGAGGCAGTACCCGCCTCCGCTCTCACGCCGATCACCCACATGACAGCCTCTATCGCGATTGCATTCATCATCTACATGGCGCTCAGCCGCTCCATGGGGCAGGCGGGAGATACTGCGGGTGGGTTCGTTTCCTTCATCACCGCTATGCTATTGCTGATCTCGCCGATCAAACAGCTCACTACTATCAGTCCTATTTTGCAGCGTGGCTTGGCTGCTTGCGAAAGCGTATTTGGGGTGTTGGATGCACCGGTGGAAGCCGACGAAGGTCAGGCGCGTTTACCGAACTGTAAGGGTGACATTCGCTTCGAAAACGTAAGCTTCCGCTATCCCGGCAACGACAAGTTGGCTTTACACAATATCAACCTGCAGATACAACCCGGCCAGACCATCGCCCTGGTGGGCGCATCTGGCGGCGGAAAAAGTACGGTGGCTGCTCTGATTCCCCGTTTTTACAAACCAGACTCTGGCCACATCACCGTGGACGGTATCGACATCGCCACACTTGCACTGTCCAACCTGCGCGAGCACATCGCATTGGTCAGTCAGGATATCGTTCTGCTCAATGACAGTATTCGTGCCAATATCGCCTTCGGCCAGTCGCTTAATGCCGATGACTCCAAAGTACAGGAAGCTGCCGTTGCGGCCCATGCTTGGGAATTTATTTGCCAACTACCCCAAGGGCTCGACACACTGACGGGGGAAAATGGCACGGCACTATCAGGTGGTCAGCGACAGCGCATTGCGATTGCGCGTGCCTTGCTCAAGGATGCGCCCATTCTCATCCTCGACGAGGCCACCTCGGCCCTGGATACCGAGTCAGAGCGCGTGGTGCAGGATGCCTTGGCCACCCTCATGCGTAACCGAACGACCTTGGTAATTGCGCATCGACTGAGCACTATTGAGCGGGCAGACCTGATCGTGGTATTGGATCAAGGGCGTATCGTGGAGTCTGGCAATCATGCGACCCTGATTCAACGCAATGGCTACTACGCCAACCTCCAGAGATTGCAGACATGAAAATACCCATCCTAATGTACCACCAGATCGACGAGCCGCCGCCGCGTGGTACGGCACTGCGCGGACTCATCGTGGCGCCCTCCTCGTTTGGCTGGCAAATGCGCATGCTGCGCCTGATGGGCTACAAAGGCCTGTCCATGCGCGATCTGGAACCCTATCTGCACGGAGAGCAGCAAGGCAAGGTAGTGGGCATCACGTTTGACGATGGCTATCAGAACAACCTGGTTCACGCTCTGCCCTCCCTAAAAGCAAACGGCTTCACCGCAACTTGCTATGGAGTCAGCAGCATGGTCGGCGGTACCAATGCCTGGGACGCAGGGAAAGTGGCGCAGAAGCCACTGATGACACAGCAAGACTGGCTGGCCTGGCACGGGGCTGGTATGGACGTGGGCTCGCACACTCAGACGCATGCCAACCTAACGGAGCTGTCCGACGAAGCAGCACAGCGGCAGATCGTGCAGTCCAAGGACGAGTTGCAGCAGGTTTTGGGCGCCGAAGTCCGGCATTTTTGCTACCCCTATGGCTGGTTCAAACCCGAGCACGAGGAGATGGTTCGAGCTGCCGGCTACCTGACTGCCACGAGCACACGCCGGGGCCGTGTGCAAACGGGCGATAACCCTTTTGCGCTAAATCGCATCATGGTGGCGCGGGCTACCAACCCGTTGCAGTTCGCTGCAAAAATCACGACGCGATACGAAGACGCTAGACAATGAAACCCTTTGCGCTCTATTGCAAAAGTTATCGCGTGGATGTCAAACGGGCCAAACGTTTGGCTTTGACTATTGAAAAATACAACGCGGACGCTATTTCCTTCTATGTGTCATGCCCGCAAGCGGACATTCCCCTGTTTCAGGAATACCTTTCCGGGATTACGGTCACCCTGATTGCTGACGAAGACATCATCCTGAGCAACCCTTCACACACGCTCGACATCGTCAATAGAATACCCGGCCATCTCTCGCAGCAAATCGTCAAGTCCGAATTCTGGCGCCTGGGCCACAGTCAGGCCTACTTATGCTTGGATTCAGACTGCCAATTCATCCGCCCCTTTCATCAGCGTGAGTTCTTGAATGCACATGGCGTGCCCTACACCGTCATCGACGAATGCCGGGATATACTCATTCCCGCCGCGATGGCGCGCAAACAAAAGGTCATAGATAACTTTCGCAGGGAGTCGATCCAGGTTCAACAAGAAATTGGGCGAGATGGCAAGTTTTATAATTTCGGTCCAAACTGTCCTGTATGGCATCGTGATGTATGGAGTAGTCTGGAAGAGAATTTCCTCAAGCCCCGCCAAATGAACTTTGCCGAGCTGATTGTGCAGCACCCAATCGAAATGCGCTGGTATGGTGAGGCGCTGCTGAAGTACCGCGCTATTCCACTCCTACCATCGCAGCCATTTTTCAAGATGTACGCCTACGCTTGGCAACTGCGCAAGGATCGTTCTGATGGCCTCAACGAAACCGACCTCGCACAGTTTTATTGCGGCGTGACCTACCAATCTGCGTGGGAGCGCGAAATGGATTGGCCCAGCGAGGGCGGCCATCTGGCGTCCAGACTAGGGCGTAGGTTACGCCGTGCCCTAGGTCGTACCTAAGCCGCTCAAAACTATGGTTAACACAAAGATCTCCGGAGCTGTGCTCGTATTTGCTGCCGCCGTCCTGTTAGCAATATGGCCTCTGCCCAACACAATGGGACTACGCCATCTTATGCTGCTCATCGGCTCCTTAGCTTCTCTACTCATCTTGGGCAAGCACCTTCAGCAACTGAAGACGCTGCAGGCATGGCCTGTCCACGTGCTGTTTTCATTTTTTCTCTGGCTTGCTTTTCATATTTTGTTTCTTGCTGGCAACCATGAAGAGCAATGGCGCGAATTAACCGGTGACTGGCTGCGCAACAGCCTGGCGGCCTGCATGGGGCTGGCCTTGGGCATCCTGGTTCGCAACCCCGCACAACACCTATCCCTTCGTTTGCAGCGAATCCACCAGTCCGTGCTAATTTGGGGCCTCGCGGGAACCACTGTAATTTTCTGCGTCCGCTACGCCTACGAGATTGCGCAAACAGGACAATGGGTGCACACCAACTTCTACATGACCCCCTACTTGGGTAAGACACCACTGGTCATTTTTGGCAGCATCTTGCTCCCCGTGATGTTCATCAAGGCTTTGTCTGCCCTGCAAAGAACGGAGCGCCCGATCTGGTATCTATACAGCTTTGCTGGGCTGATAGCAACCGTACTGATGTACTACTTCGCCAACACCAAGAATGGGTTTGCCATGTTCGCTTTGTTGATGGGTGGATTCCTCATTTCGGTATTACTGCGTCGCACCCATTTCAAGATGCACCGAATAGGTCTTGCTACATCAATAATGCTAGGTTTCTTGGTCTTTGGTTACGCGGCCAGTAAACACATTGAAACCAACCCTGCGTGGTCAAACTTGGTTTCAGATTACAAGATTAGCATCCAGATCGACCAACACAACAACTGGAAAGACAATACATCACCGTTCCCAAACAATGAAAATGGCACTATGGTAGACGTCAGCACCTACCAAAGAGTGTCTTGGGCGCGGGCGGGGCTGGAGCTGCTAAAAGATCATCCACTGGGATACGGACTCATCAAACACTCTTTTGGTGCGCTTGCAATCCAAAAGTGGAGTGACTTCCACAAACCCGATGGAAACAACCGAGGAGCCACACACAGCGGCTGGCTTGACTTCGCGCTTGCCTTTGGAATACCCGGGCTATTGCTGGTCTGGATTCCCTTGATCGCCAGTTACCTTCGAGCAAAAAAGCACACCGATTTCTGGAGTAACTATATAGTTTGGACTATCCCGCTGATCGCCATTAGTTATCTCACCACCGAAGTATGCACAGGCCACTTCATTGAACTGCTGTTCTTCCTGACAGCCCTGTTCAGCGGTCTGACTCTCCCAAACGATCGCGAAACCAGCGACGCAAACGCCGACTGAATTTGAAGTCCTTGGCCTCATGGTCGGAGTACAGCCGAGTGGGGATACTTTCCTCCAAATTGAAGTTGGGCGTTTTGTGTTGCTCAAGTTGCGGATAGAGTTTTTCCAACTCGGCAAAGATGTTGTACTCATACAGGATCCGGCGCTTGGCCTCTTGTCGCAGCTCAGAACTGGAACGGTCTAGCTCGCTGCGCAACACCTCGCGGATGGTGTCTATGGCTTGCTGCGGCTTGTCCAGGTCAATACGTGCGTAACTGCCATCCGGAAAATAGTCATCCAAATTAGGACATCCGCTGTATATGGGAAAGCACCCACGCAGAAAAGGGTCTGCCAGCTTCTCCGTCCAATAATCCCGATGCACCGAATTCTCCAGGGCGATATGGAAGCGATATTCGGACAGTGCCTCATCTTTGTCGGCCATGGTCCTGGTACCCCGACCAAAAAAATCGATCTGCCCTCCGAACTCCTGTTTTAACTGCTCAACAAATTCGATTCTCAAACGATGCCCTCGTGTTACTGCATTGCTGGAGCAAACAACAGAACACAGCTTAGTCTTGACTGGATTGCCGGCTTCAAAATCTGAAAACTTCAACATCGATCGAAAACGCTCTGCCTCACTCTGAAAACGAACACCGGCAAACCAGTTGATCCCTGGTTGCATGAGAACTGCACCTGGATGTTGCGTTCCACGTTGCGTCGTGATCACGGTCCCAAACTGCTCCAGAAACCGAGCTTGGTAACGGTGAAAGCTCTCCGGTTCGCCGGCCACAAAGATACGGCGGCTGCGGGGAACCGAGGTCAGCAGCGAGACGTCCGGCCAGGCGGAATAGACCACCAACCAGTCATACCCCCCCGTACAATCGGTAGCGAATGTATACGCGCTCTGCGCCCAGACGCCGCCCTTTTCCCGCAATTGCCTGCCCCAAGGCCAAGCGCCGCCTGACTCATCGACGAACAGCACCTTACGTTTTTTCATTGTTATGTCGCCAGTTTTTTCCATTGTGCTCTGCACCTACAACGCCCAAACCTATCTTGATGAATGCATCCAGAGCCTGCTAAAACAGACCTATACAGATTTCGAGTTGATTATCGTAGACGATGGATCGCGCGATGGCACCTTAGCCTACTTGAATGCGCTGACCGATCCGCGTGTGTACATCATTCCTCTTGAAAAGAACCACGGCTTGATTTTTGCCCGCAACAAGGGTTTTGACGAAGCCAAGGGGCGTTTCATCGCCATCATGGACGCAGATGATATTGCGCACCCCTGCCGACTGGAGGAACAGCTCAAAGTGCTGCAGAGCGGTGAGGTCGATGTATGTGGCTCGTTTCATATTTCGCTGGACAGCCAAAGTGGCAAACGGCGAGCGCAGCGATCCGCCACCTCCAACAGCGACATTCGGGCACTGCTGAGCATTTACTGCCCCTTGTGCAACCCCAGCACCAGCATCCGCACAGACATACTGCGACAACATCGCTACGACACCGCCTACCTCCATGCAGAAGACTACGGCCTATGGTGCGATATCGCTGCCCATGGCGGCAGGTTTCGCAACATAGAACAACATTTGCTCACCTACCGCCTGCATCCAAGCCAAATCAGTGTGGTGAAGAAAGAAACTGCCAACAACTCCTTCAAGGCAATCCAAACCCGCTACGTACAGGCTATTACCGGGCAAAGCATCGTGCCCCAATCCATGCCCGTGGCCCGGAGGTGGAAGCAGGCAACCGCCTTTATGCGAACCATCAACCGTCGAATACCGGGAATCTCGTTTCGAGCCAACTATGAGTTGTATGCTGAATTCCAGTACCGACGCAACGGCTGGCTCACACTCACCACGCGCTTGGAACGCGCAGTGATGGCATGGTGGGCCACACAGCTGGGACGTCGCACCAAGCCTAGTATCGCAGGCCAGCCCAAGAGCTAAACCGGTAGACTCAGTTCCATGGTCAGGCGTGCAATCTCTGCCAGCGCCTGTTCGTCGATATCATCGCCCAACTCAAACACACGGCAAGCCCCTCGGTAAGAATGCCACATGCGTGGTACGAACTTGGTGTGCTCACCAAGCATGCCAGCCAGATGGGTCATTCCGCTTTTGGACCCCACCAAGATGTCGGCACCGACCAGCACGCGGAAAGATGGGACAAAAGGACTGTCAATTAACTCGACAATCTTGCACCGGTCTGCCGGAAGGACATTGCTCCAGTCCACGGCCTGCCCTTTCTCGGAACAGTAGCGGCCGTCCAAGCCTTCGCTCACTATGTACACCACGACAGGTCGCTCACCACTCGCATCCAGAACTCTCTCAAGAATTCGCTGGTACCAGACATCGGGGAGCATGCGCTTGGACAAATCGTCAAACTGGCGCCCCGGCAACAGATCCCCGCGCCGGATATGCACAGCAACCTTCAGTGTATGAGGTATGCTGGGCACATACTGGGCAGGGAACTGGCCGCTGCCTGCGGCGTCATAACAGCGCCTGAACCAAGCCTTGCTGGCTTGGTACTCGAAATCGCCAATCCGCTTGTCCGGTAAACGGAAGACCACCCCGTCCTCTGGATGGGACCGAATGACCGCGTCCACAGCACGATACACGTCGTCATCCTCTTGGGCATTGGACGGGATGCTGATCGCTGCCTCGGGAAGCTGGACTAGTTTGAGCTGCTTCTTTCGAAGCATGCGTTCTACCCCGTCTCGATCCCCGGTGAACTGCACAAAAGCAAACAGGGCATTGATATCGTTGCCGATATCGTGCGTTTCATACACCTGCCGCAGCGTCAGACGACGTATCCACTGACGCAGCCGCCAGCCCCATTGGCTCTTGCTGGATTTGCGAACCTGCGATTCGGCATAGGCGAAAGTCAGGCCGTGGCGAAGGCAAATCTTGATGGCGTTGTTCACATGACCCAGCGAGTGACCAATGCCCGCGTCCGGATTCTCGTAATCAACCAAGAAACGCCCTAGGCCACTCATGCGCCGCCTTTCGCAGCGTACCGAGACACATCCATTTCCTCGGTCTCTCTGCATCTTGCGCTGTGCATCGCACTCGTAAAGCTCATCATGTATTGAATTCCAGATTTATTGCATTTATTTTTGATTCGTTTATTGAACAACAAATCGCACCCACTCAATCAACGAAGCAACAGCTGCGCGCGTAGTAAACCGACTCTTCCGCGCATTGTCCTGCAAGCCACTATGGGACCACCGCTCAAACAGCGTCATCAACGTTGCGGCCATATCCCGCTGCACAAGTAGATCGCCTTCCATTTCCACCGCAATATGCCCCTGTCCCCGCAGCAGGGCCGCCATCTGCGCATTGCCATGCACCGTCGCCAGAATCGGGCGTTGCATCCACAGGTACTCGTAGAGCTTGGACGGAATGTATTCGGCGCAGATCGGCTCGGTGCCGTGAAGCAGCAGTAGCACATCGGCTCTGCGCATGCGGCGCAAGATTTGCTCACGCCCGGAAAGCCCGGTCACCGGATCCGCCTCGATACGCCCCAGGTGGCGCACCAGATCACGCACGGGCGACTGGGCGATGGCCGCCTGGGACACTGCGTCCAACGGCCCGCCGGTAAGCTGCAGCTCCAGCTGACTGCGCAACTCAGGGCGCTGAGCAATCAAGGACTCCAAAGCTGAAATGATGGGCGTGAGGTTGCGTGTGGCGGACAAAGAACCAAAGTGCCCAATGACCATCTTGGGACCCGGCACATACGGCGGCAACACCGTGAATGGCGCATCAATGCCCGGCAGCATCATCTTGCCGCGTTCGCCCAGTTGCGGATGGCGACGCTTGGCACTGGCCAGGGCCTGTTCGGTGAACCAGATGGCCACCTCGGCATCGGTGCAAATCTGGCGCTCCACCTCGGCCTGCATGCGCTCCTGCGCAGTCTTGGGCGTGCTGCCCGGCATCACCAACGGGTCGTGCACCTCAGCCAGCCAGCGCACACCCAACGCCTGTTTCAAGGCGCGCCCCGCCACATGGGCAGCAAAAGCGCCACCGGTGGAATAAATGAGATCGAACTTGCGGCGCCGGGCCAGCGCACGTCCCTTGAGGTAGGCGCTGAGCCACCAGGACCAGGAGCTTTCCACAGGCCGCAGCAGCTTTTCGACAAACATGAACGGCAGCAAGGGAATGGACAGCAGCACCATAACCAAGCGATACACCCTAGGATGGGTCAAGTGCTTGCGCAGCACATGGCGCAGCTCAAACCGGAAGCCCGCTGGCCCCGCTGGCCAAAGCTGGTGGTGCTCGTAGTGTCGATCCAGAGTACCGGACACTCCGCTCAACACGACCAACTCAATGCCGGCCGCCTCCAGATGAGGCAGTTTGTCGGTGATAGTCTGACTGGCAGCGCGGCCATCCATATTGAAAGCATGGGACAGCACCAGCCAGCGCTGCTGGTAACGGCGTGCAATCTGTGCGAACAATTCTCGGTATTTGTGTCCCGCCTGATCCCACGCATTGGCGGCAGCAAACAGCAAACCACCCTCAGACAACTTTCGAGCTTGCTCAGGGTGGTCCAGCACATTCTTGATTCTGCCAAGAAGCTCTGCGGCATCAGACGGAGCGGAGAGCAGCAGCGCATTGCTGCTATGCTGCAGTTCCCGGGCAATGCCGCTGAAAGGCGCATCACTCACGATCACGGGCAAGCCATGCGCCATCGCCTCCAGCACGACCATGCCGTACGAGTCTTCCAGTGTGGGGTGAACCAAGGCGTCCGCAGCCTGGTAGGCCAGCGCCATTTCCTGCAAGCTGCCTGTGAAATGCACCCGCGATCGAACGCCCAAGGACACCGCCAGCTGCTCAAATTCAGCAGCGCGCTCCGACCGCCCGACCACGATGAGATCAACATGGGCGTCTAAAGACACCAATGCCCGCAACAAGGTGGACAAGCCTTTTTTTGCAAAGTCATTGCCCACGAACAGCAGCAGTGTTTTATCTGCAGGCAGTGCAAGCACATCTCGCGCGCGGGCTTTTTCTTCGACACTGGGAGCACCGGGCACCCGATCCACACCGGGGGTGATCACCTCGAGCATGGGCACAGACCCGGGGAATGCGGATGCCACCGCATCTCTCAGCGTCGTAGACGCGCAAACGATTTTCTTTTTGTAGGCAAAAGCAAATCGCCGCTCTTCCAACCACAGATACGCCAGCAAGCGGGGGCTGGTCACCACCTTCAACCAACGCAGGGCCAAAGCCATGCCCCGCTTACCGGCAAACAAGGCGTGCTTGACCGGAAGCACATGCACGGTGTGCACATTGCCATGCCACGTGTTTTCGTGGGAGTGAACGATGTCAAAACTGCTGCGCGTAGCCCGCCATGTTTTCCAGGCAAAGTAGAGTTGGTTGATCCAGCGCGGGCGCTGCATCGGCATGGGCACGCGGTGGTACGTTACCCCGGGGAAATCATGCGAAATGGTCTGCGCAAACACATGTACTTCATGCTGTTTGGCGAGTTGCTCCACCACCGAGATGGAGTAGCGCTCGGCTCCACCACCGGTCACCGAGAAATTGCGGCTCAAAACCGCGATACGCAAACGCTCAGTCACACGCCACCATCACAACAACACGATGTCGTATTGCTCCTGGGCCATGGCTGCCTCGCTTTGCAGCGACACCGGTTTGCCAATGAATTCAGAGAGTCCGGCAAGATGCTGACTTTCTTCGTCCAACAGAAGTTCAATCACTTTGGGAGAGGCCACTACGCGGAACTCGCGCGGGGTGAACTGACGTGCTTCACGCAAGATCTCACGCAAGATGTCATACGCCACGCTACGGGGCGTCTTGACGATACCCTTGCCTTCACACGTGGGGCATGGCTCGCACAGCATATGCGCCAAGGATTCACGCGTGCGCTTGCGCGTCATCTCAACCAAGCCCAACTGCGAGAAGCCCCCCGCCATCGTCTTCACCCGATCGCGGGCCAGTTGCTTACGGAACTCTGCCAATACGGCCTCCCGGTGGTCCTCGCGCGCCATATCGATGAAATCGACAATGATGATGCCGCCCAAATTGCGCAAGCGCAGTTGGCGTGCAATCGCCTGCGCGGCTTCGAGGTTGGTTTTGAAAATGGTGTCGTCAAAATTGCGGGCACCGACAAACCCGCCCGTGTTCACATCCACGGTCGTGAGCGCTTCGGTCTGGTCCACGATCAGGTAGCCACCCGACTTCAGCTCCACCCGCCGCGCCAAGGCCTTGGCAATTTCTTCGTCAATCGCGTACAGGTCGAATATCGGGCGCTCACCTTTGTAGTGCTGCAGCTTTTCCGCTGCGGCGGGCATGAATTCCAAGCCAAATGCCTTGAGCGCGTCAAATTGCTCGCGGGAATCCACCCGGATTGTTTGCGTACCTTCTCCCACCAAGTCACGCAGCACACGCTGTAACAAGTTCAGGTCCTGGTGCAACAGGCTTTGCGGCGGCAAACGCAGGGATGCGTCCTTGATGCGAGCCCACGCTTTGCGCAGGTAGGCAATGTCGTCACCCAGCTCTTTGTCAGACGCATCTTCACCATTGGTGCGCAAGATGAATCCGCCACCCTCTTTGCCGGCCAGCGCCTGCATGCGGTTACGCAACTCATCGCGCTGGGCGGTAGGAATTTTTTGCGACACGCCGATGTGGTCATCCTGCGGCAAAAACACCAGCAAGCGACCAGCAATGCTGATCTGGGTGGACAGACGGGCGCCCTTGGTACCAATCGGGTCTTTGATGACCTGCACCATGAGCGACTGGCCTTCGAACACCTGTTTTTCGATCGGAATCTGCGGCTGGGATGCACGTGATGCGCTCAGCGACTCCCCTTCCACTGGCGGATGCCACACATCGGCCACATGCAAAAAAGCAGCGCGCTCCAAACCGATGTCGATGAAGGCCGACTGCATGCCGGGCAGCACACGCGCCACTTTGCCGAGGTACACATTGCCCACCAGCCCGCGCTCCAGTGTGCGCTCCACGTGCAGTTCCTGCACCGCACCGTGTTCCACGATGGCGACCCGCGTCTCTTGCGGGGACCAGTTGATCAGGATGTCTTGTTGCATGCAAAGCCCACCTCGCGCAAGGCCTGCGCCGTTTCAAACAAAGGGAGACCCATGATGCCAGAGTAAGACCCCTCAATGCGCGCAATAAACGCAGCTGCCCTGCCCTGCACCCCGTACGCGCCGGCCTTGCCCATGGGCTCGCCGCTCGCCACGTAAGCGGCAATATCGTCTTCGCTCATGGCAGAGAAAGTGACCACTGATTCCGAGCACGCCTGGGCGGTCTTGTCGCCCCATGCCACCGCCACCGCAGTAAACACGCGGTGCGTTCCACCAGCCAAGGCGCGGAGCATGCGCTTGGCATCCTCTGCATCCTCCGGCTTGCCGAGGATGGTATCGCCCAAGGCGACGGTAGTGTCTGCGCAAAGAACAGGACGATTTTGGCCATTAACGCTTGTCAGACGTGCGCGAGCAGCTATCAATTTAAGAGCAGTCACGCGCTGCACATAGATGGCAGGGGTATCCCCTTCCAACACCACCTCCAGACTCTCCGGATCCTCATCCGGCGTGGGCAGCAGCAATTCATGCGCAACCCCGATCTGGGTCAACAATTCACGGCGACGTGGGCTCTGGGATGCGAGGTAAATGAAATCCGTAGCGCTCATGGTCATTCCCTGTGGTACGGGTGATTGGCGTTGACTGACCACGCCCGGTAAAGCTGCTCAATCAGCAGCACTCGCACCATGGCGTGGGGCAAGGTCAGGTCAGAGAGGCGTATGCGTTCATGCGCAGCTTGGCGAAACTCGGGGTCCAAGCCGTCCGGCCCCCCGATGATCAGGGCCACATCGGTACCACCCAGCTGCCATTCTTTCAGGCGATCGGCAAGCGCGGTCGTGCGCAAGTTGGTGCCACGCTCGTCGAGCGCCACGATGCGCGCGCCTTTGGGGATGGCTTCTTCGATGCGCTTGCGCTCGGCAGCGTAAAGCTGCTCCACCGTTTTGGAGCCACGCGGCTCCGTCTTGATGGCTTTGAGCTCTACTTTGAGTTCATGCGGAAAGCGCTTGGCGTAGTCATCCCACGCGGTTTGCGCCCAGTCCGGTACCCGCTGACCGACAGCGACGATGACCAGCCTCACGCAGAACCTCAGGCTTTACGGGGAGCGGCTTTCTTCGCAGGCGCCTTTTTGGCGGCAGCGGGCTTGGCTGCTGCTTTTTTGGCGACCGTCTTCTTGACTTCCGGCTTGACCACCACCGTCTTTACCGCCGCCTTGGCTGCGGGTTTGGCGGCTGGCTTAGCTGCAGCCTTTTTTGCAGGCGCTTTCACACCAGCGGCTTTGTCTGCCGCTTTCTTCAGAGCAGCCTTGGACGGGAATGCTTCTTCCACACCCTTCTTGGCAGCGCTGGAACGGCGCATGCTCGGCTCAGCAGTTTTCGCTGCGGCTTTCTTGGCAGCAGGCTTGGCCTCTTCGCTGGCCTTCGCCACCACCGGCTTGGCCGCGCCCAGTTTCAGGCGCACGGGCTTCTCGCCCCACAGCTCTTCGAGGTGGTAGTACTGGCGGAAGTTGGGCTGCATGATGTGGACCACGACTTGGTTGCAGTCCACAATAATCCATTCGCCATTGCCTTCGCCTTCAATGCGGGGTTTGGCAAAACCAGCCTCACGCACAGCATCGCGCACGCTGGCAGCCAGCGCTTTGGTCTGGCGGTTGCTGGTACCGGAGGCGATGATCACGCGCTCAAACAATGCAGACAGGTGCTCGGTATCGAACACCACAATATCTTGGGCCTTCACATCTTCCAGACCATCGACGACGGCACGTTGGAGTTTCTGGGTATTTTTGGCAACGGTGGAAGTAGTCATCAGTTCGGTCGGTAAAGAAGGTGTTGGTCAATATAACGCGCAACCGGCTCAAAAACCAGAGGGGCAATGCTTTCGCCCAAGGCTACACGTTGTCGGATTTCGGTGGCGCTCACGGCCATGGAAGGCATGTGGAGCACAGTCAGGCCGGGGAGTTCGGCACGCAAGGCATCAAATTGACCCTTGGCGCCCGTTGCGTCTGCGCGAGCAGCTACACAAATTATAGCAAGAGTAGGCAACTGCTCCCATGCGTGCCAAGTATGCAGCGCGCGGGCCTGGTCTTCGCCAATCAGCAAATAGAGCTGGGCGCCGGGGTTTTCAACCCGCAACTCCTTCAGGGTATCGACGGTATAGCTCGCGCCCGGGCGCCGGGTTTCACGGGCATCGACCCGCACACCGGGCACTTCGGCAAACGCCAGTTCAGCCATGGCCAAGCGGTGGGATGCTGGTGTCAAATCGCGGGATTTGTGCCACGCGTGGCCGGTCGGAATCACCACCAAGCGATCCAAGCCGAGCTGGGCCATCGCTGTGCGTGCCAACGCCACATGGCCTCTGTGCGGCGGATCAAACGCCCCGCCGAACACGCCGATGCGCTGCGGTGAAAGTGCCTCCGTCGTCAAACCCAGTCCCGCGCAGTCAAAAAGTGCGTGGTCAACGCCTCTTCCGGCGAGCCGCTGGCCGGCACCTGCTGGTAAGCCCAGGTGGCATGCGGCGGCATGGAAAGCAAAATCGATTCGGTGCGTCCACCAGACTGCAGGCCGAAATGAGTGCCCCGGTCCCACACCAGGTTGAACTCCACATAGCGCCCGCGGCGGTACAGCTGGAAGTCGCGCTCGCGTTGGGTGTACTCCATGCCTTGGCGGCGCTCAACGATGGGCAGATAGGCCTGCAAAAACGCATCCCCCAGGGATTGCAGCATTGCAAAGCTGCGGTCTTGGCCGAGCTCTGAAAAATCATCAAAAAAGATACCGCCCACGCCACGGGGCTCGTTGCGGTGCTTCAGGAAGAAATACTCGTCGCACCACTTCTTGAAGCGGGGGTATTTGTCGTCCCCAAAGCCGGCCAACGCGCTCTTGCAGGTCTGGTGGAAGTGCACAGCATCTTCCTCAAAACCGTAATAAGGCGTCAGATCCATGCCGCCGCCGAACCAGCACACGGTGTCCCCCTGCGGGTTCTTGGCAGCCAGCATGCGCACATTCATATGCACGGTGGGAACATAAGGGTTGCGCGGGTGGAAGACCAGCGAGACGCCCATGGCCTCAAAGGGCGCGCCGGACAATTCCGGGCGATGCTGCGTGGCGCTGGGCGGCAGTTTGGGGCCCCGCACATGCGAGAAGCCGCAACCGGCGCGCTCAAACACGGCGCCACCTTCCAGAATGCGGGTAACGCCATTGCCTTGCAGGGGCTCGCCCGGCGCTTTTTCCCACGCATCCGACAAAAACGCACCGCCATCGACATCGGCAATGGCCGTGGTGATGCGATCTTGCAAACCCATCAGGTAGGTGCGCACATGCGCTGGAGTTGCTGTAGTTTCAGACATGGTCTTGCTTTCTTTGAGGCTGGTCCGGCCGCTGGGCCGCCAGAAATGTCACAGGCGCTGCCGCCTCGGGATGTTTGCCGCGCACGCCTTTCAAAAGGTCCGCCATCTGGGCCAGGTCCGCTTGCCGGTCCCCACTCAAAACCATAAAGCGAGTGGCATCCACCACTTTGCGGCCGTAGTCCAAGCTCACCACTCCCACAGGCACATGGGCCTGGAGCGCCACTTGGTAAAAGCCACTGCGCCAGCCTGCGGTCCAGCGGCGTGTGCCCTCCGGCGACAAGCCAAGCCAATACAGCTCGCCCTTCTTGCGGGCTTGCTGCATGCCGTCCAGCACTTGCCCCACGACGCCGTGCGGGGCATCGCGCTTCACCGCAACACCGCCCACCCATTGCAACCAGCGGCCGAACAAGGGAATGCGAAACAAGCTGTCTTTCGCCCAGAAATTGACCGGAAAACCGATGGCCCACTTTGCCAGGATCGCCACCAAAAAATCCCAATTGCTGGTATGGGGGTAGACCACCATCACGCCCTGCAGGGCCGGCAAACCGTCGAACTCGACCCGCCAACCCCACACCGCCAGCAACCGCCGGGCCCAACCCTGGCCCCGGAACTGCACCGGATGCATGACCCGCCCCCCGGATGCCACCGGATCAGCCTTTGACGGCGCGGTACCCGATGTCACGGCGGAATTGCATGCCGTCAAACTGAATTTCGTCAATGACTTGGTAAGCGCGTTGTTGCGCCTGCTTGACGCTATCGGCCAAGGCTGTCACGCACAGCACGCGGCCGCCGGAAGTCAACACCGTGCCGTCTTGCAGGGTGGTGCCTGCATGGAACACCGCCGCGTCTTCGCTCTCCTTGGGGATACCGGTAATGGCATCACCCTTGCGCGGGTTCATGGGGTAACCATGGGCAGCCAGCACCACGCCCAGCGCTGTGCGGCGGTCCCACTGCAACTCGACTTCATCGAGCTTGCCGTGCGGGCCGGGCTCGGTGGCGGCCATCAGCACGTCCACCAGATCGGTCTTGAGGCGCATCATGATGGGCTGGGTCTCAGGGTCACCCATGCGGCAGTTGAACTCCAGCGTCTTGGGCTGGCCGTTCTTGTCGATCATCAGCCCGGCGTACAAAAAGCCGCTGAAAGGAATGCCGTCTGCTTCCATACCCTTGACCGTGGGCAGAATGATTTCGCGCATCGCCTTGGCATGCACATCCGGGGTGACCACCGGTGCGGGCGAATAGGCCCCCATACCACCCGTGTTGGGGCCCTGGTCGCCATCCTGCAAGCGCTTGTGATCCTGGCTCGTAGCCAGGGGCAGCACGTTTTTGCCATCCACCATGACGATGAAGCTGGCCTCTTCGCCTTCCAGAAACTCTTCGATCACCACACGGGCACCGCCGTCGTTGTGCGCCACGCCCAAGGTGTTATCCACCAGCATGAAGTCAATGGCTTCGTGGGCTTCTGCCACGGTCATGGCTACCACCACGCCCTTGCCGGCAGCTAAACCGTCGGCCTTGACCACGGTAGGCGCGCCCATCTTGTCCACATAAGCATGTGCAGCCACGGGGTCCGAGAAAGTGGCGTACTCGGCCGTCGGAATGCCATGGCGGCGCATGAAAGCCTTGCTGAATGCCTTGGAACTTTCCAACTGGGCGGCGGCCTTGGTTGGGCCGAAGATGCGCATGTTGTGGGCGCGGAACTCATCCACCACACCGGCGGCCAAAGGCACTTCAGGACCAACCAGGGTCAGGGTGATCTTGTTGTCCTGCGCCCACTGGCGCAGTTGCACCACATCGGTAATAGGCACATTTTTGAGGCGCGGGTCAGTGGCCGTGCCGCCGTTGCCGGGCGCCACATACACCATTTGCACCTTGGGGGACTGGGCCAGTTTCCAGGCCAGGGCATGTTCACGGCCACCGCCGCCAATTACGAGTACGTTCATATCAGTCTTACAGAGCAGCGTTGTGGAAGATGTCTTGGGTGTCGTCCAGGTCTTCCAGAACGTCCAAAAGTTTTTGCATGCGCTCGGCATCATCGCCCGAGAGCTCAATCGTGTTTTCTGCGCGCATGGTCACCGTGGCGACCTCGGCATTGAGGCCTGCGGCCTCCAGGGCGGCCTTGACCGCCTCAAAGTCAGCGGGCGCGGTTAACACCTCAATCGCGCCTTCGTCGTCGGTAATCACGTCCTCCGCACCGGCTTCCAGAGCCACTTCCATGACCTTGTCTTCGCTGGTGCCAGGAGCAAAAATCAGCTGGCCCACGTGCTTGAACTGGAAGGCCACCGAGCCTTCGGTGCCCATGTTGCCGCCGTGCTTGCTGAATGCGTGGCGCACTTCGGCCACGGTGCGCACCTTGTTGTCCGTCATGGTGTCCACGATGATGGCCGCGCCACCGATGCCGTAACCCTCGTAGCGGATTTCCTCGTAGCTGATGCCGTCCAGTGAGCCGGTGGCCTTGTCAACGTTGTATTTCACCCGGTCTGCAGGCATGTTGGCGGCTTTGGCCTTTTCGATGGCCAGACGCAAACGCGGGTTCATGGCCGGGTCGCCCCCGCCTTGTCGGGCCGCTACCGTGATTTCACGGACGATACGGGTCCAAATCTTGCCTCGCTTCTCGTCCTGACGCCCCTTGCGGTGCTGAATATTGGCCCATTTGCTATGTCCTGCCACACGAAACCCTTTAAAAATTCGTTACGCTACTCCCACGATTGTACTTTTTGAGATCTCTATGGCTTCCATTCAAGACGAAGGCATCCTGATTGCCCAGCACGCCGCAGGCAAGTCTGCAGTGCGATGTTTCCTCCGGCCCGACAAGGCCAACCGCCACGGCCTTATCACCGGCGCCACCGGCACCGGCAAAACCATCACCCTGCAAAGCCTGGCTGAAGGCTTTTCTGCCCTGGGCGTGCCGGTGTTCATGGCCGACGTCAAAGGCGACCTGACCGGCATCTCTCAAAAAGGTGCGTTGAGCGAGAAGCTGGCGAAAGTCATCAAAGAGCGTGGCTTTGAAGAACCCGCGTTCTCCGCCTTCCCCACCACGCTGTGGGACGTATTCGGCCAACAAGGCCACCCGGTGCGCGCCACCGTGAGCGACTTGGGCCCCTTGCTGCTGGCCCGCATGCTCAACCTGAACGAAACCCAGGCCGGCGTGCTGCAACTGGTGTTCAAGATCGCGGATGACGACGGCCTGCTGCTGCTCGACATGAAAGACCTGCGCGCGATGTGCCAGGACGTGGGCGACAACGCCGCCAGCTACACCACCGAATACGGCAACATCAGCGCCGCCAGCATTGGCGCCATTCAGCGCGGCCTGATGCAGATCGAGGAGCAAGGTGGCGACAAGTTCTTTGGCGAGCCCATGCTCAATATCGAAGACTTCATGCAGACCGACAGCTCGGGCAAAGGCGTGGTCAACATCCTTGCGGCAGACAAGCTGATGCAGTCGCCCCGCCTGTATGCGACCTTTTTGCTGTGGATGCTGAGCGAACTTTTCGAGGCATTGCCTGAGGTGGGCGACCTGGACAAACCCAAGCTGGTGTTCTTCTTTGACGAGGCCCACCTGCTGTTTGCCGACGCGCCCAAGGTGCTGATTGAGCGCATTGAATTGGTGGTGCGACTGGTTCGGTCCAAGGGCGTGGGTGTGTTCTTCGTGACCCAAAACCCGCTCGATATTCCGGACAGCGTGCTGGCACAGCTGGGCAACCGCGTGCAACACGCCTTGCGCGCCTTCACCCCGCGCGACCAGAAGGCCGTCAAGAGCGCTGCAGACACCATGCGCGCCAACCCCGGCCTGGACGTGGCGACCGCCATCACTGAGCTGGGCGTGGGCGAGGCCTTGGTGAGCCTGATGGATGAAAAAGGCCGCCCTTCTCTCACCGAGCGCGTGTTCGTCATTCCTCCGGCCAGCCAGATCGGCCCCATCACCCCCGAGCAACGCAAGACGCTGATCACCGAATCCATCGTGGCCGGCGTGTACGAAAAAGCGGTGGACCGCGAATCTGCATTCGAAGCACTCAAGGGCCGCACGCAAAACCGTGCACCGGCTGCTGAGGCCGAAGGCGATGCAGCCCCTGCCGCTCCGCGCACCCGCGCTGGCCGCGCAGCGCCTGCCCCCGAGCCGGAGGCGGCGCCCGCCGGCGGTGGCATCCTGGACAGCATTGGTGACATGCTGGGCGGCGGTGCCCGCCGTTCACGCGCCAGCGTGGGCGAGCAGCTCATCAAGAGTGCGGCCAGCTCCATCGGCCGCGAAGTCGGCCGCCAGATCATCCGCGGGGTGCTGGGCAGCATCCTGGGCGGCAGCAAGCGATAAACATACAAGGAACAAGAACATGGTCACCATTGATCCCGCAGCACGTGCCAACGTCACCCTCATCGACCACCCGCTGGTGCAGCACAAGCTCACCCTGATGCGCAAAAAGGAAGCCAGCACCAGCAGCTTCCGCCGCCTGCTCAACGAGCTGGCCGGCCTGATGATTTACGAAGTCTGCCGCGACATGCCGCTGCAAGACCTGGAGATTGAAACCCCGCTGGAAACCACCACCGGCAAGGTCATTGACGGCAAAAAGCTGGTGTTCGCCAGCGTGCTGCGTGCCGGCAACGGCATCCTGGACGGAGTCTTAAGCGTGGTGCCCGGCGCCCGCGTGGGCCACGTGGGCCTGTACCGCGACCCCAAAACCCTTCAGGCGGTGGAGTACTACTTCAAGATGCCCAGCAATATGGAAGAGCGCGATGTGGTCGTCGTGGACCCCATGCTGGCCACCGGCAACTCTGCGGCTGCGGCCGTGACGCGCCTGAAGGCTTGCAACCCCAAATCCATCAAGTTCCTGTGCCTGCTGACCTGCCCTGAAGGCATCAACACCATGTACAAAGAGCACCCCGATGTGCGCATCTTCACCGCTGCCATCGACCGTGGCCTGAACGACCATGGCTACATCATGCCGGGCCTGGGGGATGCGGGCGATCGCATCTTCGGCACGCAGTAAGCTGCAAACCATAAAAATGGCCGTTAGCGCCCGTGCAATAAGCGCAGGCAGCTAGGTTTTTGATAGCGCCCTGCCTCATAGGGTGCGGGAGTTTTCACCATGCTCGACCTGCTCATCCACAACGCCACCTTGCCCGATGGGCGCAGCCACATGTCGGTGGCGGTGCAAGGCGGCCGCATCACCGAGGTGACACAAGGGCTCACGCCCGAAGCCGCTCAGGCGGCGGAGGTGGTGGACGCCGGCGGCATGCTGCTGAGCAGCCCATTTGTAGACGCGCACTTCCACATGGACGCCACGCTCAGCCTCGGCCTGCCGCGTCTGAACCAGAGCGGCACTTTGCTGGAAGGCATTGCGCTGTGGGGCGAGCTCAAGCCCCACCTCACTTTTGACGCGCTGGTGAATCGCGCGCTGGCCTATTGCGACTGGGCAGTCGCCAACGGTCTGTTGGCCATCCGCAGCCATGTGGACACCAGCGACCCGAGCATGCTGGCGGTGGAAGCCCTTTTGGCTGTCAAAAAGAAAGTGGCACCCTATATCGACCTGCAGCTGGTCGCGTTTCCGCAAGACGGCGTCTTGAGAAGCAAGGGCGGCGTAGATAACCTCAAGAAAGCGCTGAGCCTGGGCGTAGACGTGGTAGGCGGCATCCCCCACTTCGAGCGGACCATGGCGGACGGCGCTGCCAGCGTCAAACTGCTGTGTGAGCTGGCTGCTGAGCAAGGCAAGCTGGTCGACATGCACTGCGACGAATCGGACGACCCGCTCTCACGGCACGTCGAAACCCTGGCTTTTGAGACCAACCGCCTGGGACTGCACGGCCGCGTGACCGGCTCCCACCTCACCTCCATGCACAGCATGGACAACTACTACGTCAGCAAACTGCTGCCGCTCATGGCGGAGGCGCAACTGAGCGTGGTGAGCAACCCGCTCATCAACATCACCCTGCAAGGCCGCCACGACACCTACCCCAAGCGCCGCGGCATGACCCGCGTGCCCGAAATCATGGCAGCCGGCATGGCAGTGGCCTTCGGGCAGGACTGTTGCATGGACCCCTGGTACAGCATGGGAAGCGGCGACATGTTGGAGGTAGCCAGCATGGGCCTGCACGTGGCGCAAATGACCAGCCAGCCAGCCATGCAGCAGTGCTTTGACGCCGTCACCACCAACCCCGCACGCATCCTGCACCTGGAGGGCTATGGCCTCGAAAAAGGCTGCCAGGCCGACCTGGTGCTGCTGCAAGCGCAAAACCCCATTGAGGCTATCCGCCTCAAAGCCACCCGCCTCAAGGTCTGGCGGCGGGGTGCTCTGGTGGCGCAAACGCCGGCGCGGACAGTGACGTTGACTCTGCCAGGCCGGCCGGCGACCACATCCTTCTTACACATCAAATAGACCGCTAGCGCCCGACCAACCTGCGCGATTAGCTATCAACTTCATAGCACGCCCATGAAAAACTACTGGCTCATGAAAGCCGAACCCGCCGAGGCCTCGATTGACGACGTGCTGGCCATGCCGAATGCCACCGTGGGCTGGACCGGCGTGCGCAACTACCAGGCACGCAACTTCATGCGCGACGGCATGCAGGTGGGCGACGGCGTGTTGTTCTACCACTCCAGCTGTGCGGAGCCGGGCATCGTTGGCATTGCGCGGGTGGCGTCCGGCAGCAAGGTGGACCCGACGCAGTTCGACCCCGCCTCGCCCTATTTCGATGCCGCCAGCAAACCAGAAGCACCGCGCTGGCTGCTGGTGGATGTGCAGGTGCTCCACAAAACACGCAACTTCACCCTGCCCCAGCTCCGGGCCGATGCCGAGCTGGCGGAATTGCTGGTGCTCAAAAAAGGAAACCGCCTGTCCATCACCTCGGTAGAGGCGCGGCACTGGCGGCATATTTTGCAAACGCTGGGAGTGGCAGCCGACTAGGGCTGTGGTGGCCAGCGGATCAGGCGGCGGGTGGCTCGGTGCCGGAGACCACCCAGGCCTTGGCCACCGATTGCCAATTCGGCGTGGTTTGCGAATTCACAAAGCGCTCCACCTTGTCAACGCCGGTGCCCCGTCCGAGGCGGCGGAACTGCATGATGGCAATCGCATCGGTCATCACCACGGCCACGCGTGTCATGCCCTTGCTTTTGTACTCCAGTTGGCCCTTGGCCATCACGGCTTGGGCGTCGGCGGCCAGGGGTTTGAGGTCGCGCATGTCCACCACCAAGCCCCAGCCCGCAGGCAAGGGGCCCGCCAGACGGTTTTTGGATTCCTCAATCCACTCTTCCAGCTCAATGGCGGTGGGGCTGCCGGCAAAAGTCAGCACAAAACCAAACGATTGGGTCGATACATTCCACATACTGGCCTCAATAAATTAATTAAATAAATAAATAACAATTTTATTGCTTTAAACAAAATTAGACAAAACATCTTTTAGCACCTAAAAACCGCGCGACGGCGCAATTTGCATGCGCCTTGGCGCGAATGGCGAGTGACGTGGCACGTGTTGCTGCCTACGATTCCAACATCCGATCCACACCCCACATTGCATTCACAGGAAACCGCCATGCCCACACCCTCCCGCCCCCAAGTCGTTCTGATCACCGGTGCCTCGTCCGGCATGGGGAAAGAGGCGGCCAAGCTGCTGCTCCGCCAGGGCCATGTGGTTTACACCGCTGCCCGCCGCATCGAGCTGATGCAAGACCTGCAGGCACTGGGCGCCCATCCGCTCAAAATGGATGTCACTGATGAAGCCCAAATGCAAGCCGGTATCGCGCAAATCACCGCAGCCCATGGCGGCGTGGACGTGCTGGTGAACAACGCCGGCTTCGGCATCTACGGTGCCATGGAAGACACCACGATGGCCGATGCGCGCTACCAGTTTGAGGTGAACTTCTTCGGCTTGGCGCGTCTGACCCAGCTGGTGCTGCCCCACATGCGCAGCCAACAGCGCGGGCGCATCATCAACATCTCGTCCATGGGCGGCAAGATGTACACCCCATTGGGCAGCTGGTACCACGCCACCAAACACGCCCTGGAAGGCTGGAGTGATTGCCTGCGCCTGGAGCTGGCGCCCTTGGGCATCCAGGTAGTCATTGTGGAGCCCGGCATCATCGCCACCGAGTTCGGAGATGTGGCCGCCGGCCCGCTGCTGGAGCGCTCCGGCACGGGCCCGTACGCCAAGCTGGCCCACAGCATGGCCAAGGCCACGCGGGATGCGTACAGCAAACCGAATGCATCATCCCCGCCCTCCGTCATTGCCGAGGTGATCGCACAAGCCATCAGCGCCCGCCGCCCCAACACCCGCTACGTGGCGGGCAAAATGGCCAAACCGCTGATGTTCATCCGCAAGTGGTTCGGCGACCGCTTCTTTGACATGGCGGTCATGAGCCAGGTGAAATAAGCATGTCCACTCCCTAGGAGACCGCCGGTGAAACACGCCAGCAAATTCGCCATTCAGCGCGGCTGGAAGCTGCTGCTGGCCGACATGGGGCTTCCAGCCAGCGAGGTCTTGGCCTGGGCCGGCTTGCCGGGTGATTTGTTTGCGCGGCCGGATGCCAGCCTGAGCCCGGCAGATTTCTTCAATTTCTGGAATGGCATGGAGCATGTGGCCGGCGGTGACGACCTGCCCCTGCGCATCAGCCGGGCCCTATCGGTGGAGGCGTTTGACCCGCCCATCTTCGCCAGCCTGTGTGCGCCCAACCTGCAGGTAGCGCTGAAGCGACTCTCCAGCTTCAAGCGCCTTATCGGGCCCATGATTCTGGAGGTGGAGGTCACTCCCCACGGCACCTCGGCAGATTTGAGTTGCTACGGCTACGAGGGGCCCCTGCCCCGCAGTCTCGCCGCTACTGAAATGGTATTTTTCACCCAGCTGGCGCGACTGGCCACCCGCAAAAAGGTGGTGCCCCTGCGCGTGGAGCTGGTGCAGCTGCCGAAACACTGCGCTCCGCTGGAGGCGTATTTCGGCTGCCCCTTGCAAGCGGCAGCATGCAACCGCATCACCTTCAGCCCGCAAGACGCCGCGCACCCGTTTTTGACGGAAGACAACGCCATGTGGGAGAGCTTTGAGCCGGCCTTGATGAAGCGCATCACGGACCTCGACCACACCGCCAAAGCCTCTGAGCGGGTGCACAGCGCCCTGCTGGAGTTGCTGCCCGGCGGGCGCAGCGGCATCGACGATGTAGCCACCAAGCTACTTACCAGCCGGCGCACTCTGCAGCGGCAGCTGCTCGCCGAGGGCCTGAGCTTTCAGGATGTGCTCAACCGTACCCGCCGCGAACTGGCAGAGCACTACCTGCGGCAAGAGGCCATTACGCCGGGCGAGGTATCTTGGCTATTGGGTTTTCAGGATGGCAACTCGTTCATCCGCGCCTTCAAGGGCTGGACGGGCAGTACGCCCGGCCAGTTCCGCAGCAACATGCCGCGCCAGAGTGCGATGAACCCATAACAAAAACGTACCTAGCGCCCATAGAATATGCGCAACCAGCTACCAAATTCATAGCAAAACCATGCCCCACGACACCGACATTGCTCGCCTCGCACTGCAAGAAGAGCGCCTGATATTCGATGCCTTTGACCAGGGCACCGCCTGGACCCTGGGCACCCGCATCAAAACCTTCAGCGAGGAGGCTGGCGTGGCCTTGGCGATTGAAATCCGCTTGGGCAAAGAGACCGTGTTTTTCTACAGCATGCCCGGCACCGGCCCCACCAACGCCGATTGGGCGCGGCGCAAGCGCAACGCGGTCGAGCTGCTGCACACCAGCTCTTACGCGCTCAACCTCAAGTTGGACAAAGAAGGCACCACCCTGGAGGCCAAGCTGGGCTTGCCCTTGCGGGACTTCACAGCGCATGGCGGCAGCGTGCCCCTGCGGGTGCGCGGCGTGGGGGTGGTGGGGGTGGTTACCGTCTCAGGCATCCCGCAGCGGGATGACCACGGCATGGTCATCCGCGCACTGGCCGAGTTGTGCGGGGTACCCTTGTCAGACGTCGCGCTGGACTGATTCGTAGCGGACTGGCCCCTCACGAACTAGCGTCGCCGCGCCGAGCGCACGCCGGAGAGCTCGTTCACGATTTTGAGCACCCGCGCCAAGCGGCCGGACTCGGCCACTTCCACGGTAAACGTCATCCACGCCGTGCCTTTGACAGACTGGGTCTGCACGCCGATGACGTTCATCTTTTCCTTGGCAAACACCTCTGAGATATCGCGCAGCAGCCCCTGGCGGTCCATGGCCTCGACCGCCACGTCCACTGGGTAGACGTTGCCATCTTTGCCACCGGGTGCGCCCCACTCCACTTCAATCAAACGGTCGCCACTGCGTTGCACCATGTTGCGCAGGTTGGAGCAGTCCGACCGGTGCACGCTCACGCCTTTACCGCGTGTCACAAAACCGCTGATCAAATCGGGTGGCGCCGGTTTGCAGCACTTGGCCAACTGGGTCATCAGCGAGTCGATACCTACCACCAGCACCCCGCCCTTGCCGCCGGACACACCGCGCGGCTTTTTGAGCGGCATGTAGTCGTCTTGTGCGCCCACAGGCTCGGGCGGGCGCAGCAGCAGTTCGATGTTGCGCAACGAAAACTCGTCTTTGCCCACCACCTCAAACAGGGCGTCGGCATGGTTGAAGCCCAGCTGGTTGGCCAGATCGTCGAGCTTGATGGCGGTTTTGCCCTCACGCTGCAGCAGCTTTTCCACCGCCTCGCGGCCCTTGGCCATGGTTTCGCCCATGGCCAGCGCATTGAACCAGGCGCGCACCTTGGCGCGCGCGCGGTGGCTGACCAGGTAGCCCAGTTCAGGGTTGAGCCAGTCGCGCGAGGGGCCGCCCTCTTTCACCGCGGTCACTTCCACGGTCTGGCCGTTTTTGAGGGGCGTATTCAACGGCACCATGGCGCCATCCACCTTGGCGCCGCGGCAACGGTGGCCCAGGTTGGTGTGCACGCTGTAGGCAAAGTCCACAGCGGTCGCGCCCTGGGGCAGTTCCACGATGGCGGCATCCGGCGTGAGCACGTAGATGCGGTCGTCAAACATGCCTTGCCCATCAGATGCGTGCGCGCCAGAGAGATCACGCTCCCAGGCCAGCAACTGGCGCAGCACGGCAATCTTGGCGTCATACGCACCCGCTGCCGTCACGCTACCGCCATAGCCTTTGGCGCCCGCCTCTTTGTAGGCCCAGTGGGCGGCCACGCCATGCTCGGCATGGTCGTGCATGGCCTGGGTGCGGATTTGCACCTCAATGGGTTGGCTGCCCGCATCGCGCACCACGGTGTGCAGCGACTGGTAGCCATTGGGCTTGGGCCGGGCGATGTAGTCGTCAAATTCTTCGGTAATGGGCGTAAAGCGGGTGTGCACCAGGCTGAGCGCCGCGTAGCAATCCGGCACCGTGGGCACTACGATGCGCAGCGCGCGGATGTCGTACACCTGATCGAAACCCAGCGATTTGCCTCGCATCTTCTTGACGATGCTATAGATGTGCTTGGGCCGGCCCTGCACGGTGGCGTGCACGCCTTGGGCGGCCAGCTCGTCGGCCAGTTGCAGGCGCAGACGCTCGACCGAGGCTTCGCGCTCGGCCCGCTTTTCGTCCAGCAGCTTGGCAACCTGCTTGTAGGTGTCGGGCTCCATAAAACGGAAAGACAAGTCTTCCATCTCCCACTTGATTTCCCAGATGCCCAGCCGGTTGGCCAAAGGTGCGAACACTTGCAGAGCCTCGGAGGCCAGCCCCGGTGGCACCGGCAGTTTGGTAGCCGCAAAGTGGCGCAAGGTCTGCAGGCGCGAGGCCAAGCGGAGCATGACCACGCGCAGGTCCTTGCTGAAGGCCAGCAGCATCTTGCGTACGCTCTCGGTCTGCAGACCAGGTGCCCCCACGCTCCATCGCTGCGCGAGTCGCTGCCCCCCAAGGGGGCTATCGGCCCCTTGGGACGGCCCGGCGGGACCGGCCGTCTGCGCCATGGGTGCCGCACTGCTGCTGTGGCTGGCCGACTGCTGCGCCAGGCGCGCCATACGCTGCAGGCGCACCAGCTTGGTGGTCTCCATTGCGAGGTCGGCAAAGTTGTCGCCAAACGCTTTGGCAATCACTTCGTGCGGCTTGTTGAGGTGGTCACAGGCATACACCAGGTAGCTGGCGGCCTGCATGGCCTCGGAGCCGCCAATGGTGCGCAAGATGGCGGCCACGGCATCCGCGTGCTGCAACACGTTTTCGCCGGTATCCACCGACTCGGTCGCCAGCAAGGGCTCGGCAAAAGCGCGGGCGCGCTGCAAGGCACCGGCCTGCTCGGGCAGGCTGTCTGCGGTGGCCGCAATCACTTGCGGGGGGGCCAAGGGAATGTCCCCGGCGTACAAACTTTTCATGAAAGGCTCACAACGCCGGGGTAGCTACCCCAGCAAAAAAGAAGTCACAGCGTCCAGTTGGTCCTGCGCAATCAGGGTCGGGGCATGGCCCACACCCGCAAACTCCACCAGGCGGGCTTTCGGGCCACGCTGGGTCATGGCTTGTGCCGTCTCGGGTGACAAAAGATCGGAATCTGCACCGCGCAGCAGCAGCGTGTCGGTGCTCAGGCTGTCATACAGCTGCCAGAGCTGGGCTTGCCCGGCTGCGGCCAACTCTTCGGTCACCGCGCGGAAAGGGATGGCAATCGCCGGGTCGTAATGCAGGCCCACCGTGCCATCAGGCAAGGACTTGACCATGTGGCGCGACAACTCCAGCCACTGCGCCGGTGTGTGCGGCCCGAAACTGCTGGAGATCGCCCACATCGCATCAGCGGCTTGTTGTACGGAACCGAAGGTGCCCGCACGCCCCAGGTAGGTGCCGATGCGCTGCAAGGATGACCACTGGATGACCGGCCCCACATCGTTGAGCACCAGCTTGCGCACCGGCACACCGACCGACGCGGCATGCGCACACACGGCGAGCCCTATCAACCCGCCCATGCTGGTGCCGACCCAATCCAGGGTGGTGGGCTTGAGGTGGGCCAGCAGCCCGAGCATGTCGCCGGCATAGGTTGGCACGCCATAGCCTGCGGGGTCTTGGAGCCAATCACTCTGGCCACGGCCGGCCACATCGGGGCACACCACGCGAATGGGCTGTGGAGAGCGGGCCACCAGCGCTTGGGCCAGCACATCAAAGTCGCGGCCCTGGCGCGAGAGACCATGCACACACACCACCGTGTGGGTGGCATCCGCCTCGCCCCACTGCCAATACGCCATGCGGCGCGGGCCGTTGGCATCAGCGCAGGGTACGTAGTTCAGCGTAGGTTCAGCCATGGTGCAATCACTCGTTTGATAATGACCACATCCTAATGGAATCCCCCCATCACTTTGAGAAGGAAGCAGCATGTTGAAAGGTAAAACCGCCCTCGTTACCGGCTCCACCAGCGGCATCGGTTTGGGTATCGCCAAGGCACTGGCCGCCCAAGGCGCCAACATCGTGCTCAACGGCTTTGGTGATGTGGAGGGCCCCAAGGCCGAAGTGGCCGCCCTGGGCGTGCAAGTGACCTACCACGGCGCGGACATGAGCAAGCCCGCCGAGATCGAAGCCATGATCGAACACGCCAAGGCCACCTTTGGCGGCGTGGACATTCTGGTCAACAACGCCGGCATCCAGCATGTGGCGCGGGTCGAAAACTTCCCCATCGAAAAGTGGGACGCCATCATCGCCATCAACATGAGCAGCGCCTTCCACGCCACGCGCCTGGCCCTGCCCGGCATGCAGGCGAAGAACTGGGGCCGCATCATCAACGTGGCGTCGGTCCACGGGCTGGTGGGCTCCGCCGAAAAATCGGCCTATGTGGCGGCCAAACACGGTGTGGTGGGCCTGACCAAGGTGACGGCTCTGGAAAACGCCACCACCGGCGTGACCTGCAACGCCATCTGCCCCGGCTGGGTGCTGACCCCGCTGGTGCAAAAGCAGGTGGACGCCAAAGCTGCCGCGCAAGGCATCAGCAACGGGGACGCCACCAAACAACTGCTGGGCGAGAAAGAACCCTCCATGCAATTCACCACGCCCGAGGAGCTGGGCGCCTTGGCGGTGTTCTTCTGCTCTCCCGCTGGCGACAACGTGCGCGGTGTGGCGTGGAATATGGACGGTGGCTGGACAGCGCAGTAATTTCAAGTCAAATCGGGCTCTAGCGCCCGATAAGTAAGCGCAAGCAGCTATCAAATAAATAGCAAATTGAAAGCAAAATGCTCTGCAAAAGTTTGCAGAGGCTTTTTTTACGTGCCGCGAATGCTTAGCTGGATTGCTTGAAGGCCATCACCGCCTGGTTGCGCAGGGTGCGCAGCAAGGCCAGCTCTTTCTCATCCAGGTCCAGCGTGCCGTGCTGCAGCTTGTCGGCATAAATCAAGCCGAAGGGGGCCCCCTTGATGTGCAAGGGCAGCAGCAAAAACGCGGGCGCATTCAAGCCGGTGCGGTACCAGCCCGGCAAGCGCTGCACGATGCGAGGCTCGGTGGCATCGCTAATCATGGTGTCTGCCCCGCGGATGCACACCACGCCAAACAAGTCCGGCGTGGTCGCCTTCAAGTGGGTTTTGAAGCCCTTGGTGTGCAGCTCCACGCCCTGCCCCAGCCCGAAGCGGCCGGTCATCATCTCGGTTTTGGCATCGCGCATGCAAAAAATGATGCGGTCGAACTCCAGCGCACGCAGCATGGTTTCCAGAATCATGCGCAGCACGTCGGTGAGCTTGAAGTCCTCCACCATGGCGTTGGTGATGTCCTGAATGCCGGCCGACAAGGTTTCGGCCACCCGCGAGCTGCGCACCACCGGGTCTCCCGGCTCGTCCAGCGGTGCTGCCTGGGTAGCGTGCAAGGCGAAGCTGCCCAGGTTGCCATCGGTCTCGTGAGGCGGGCTGGCAGGTGCGTTGGCGGTATCCGCCGGTAATTGCAGCAGTTTGGCAGCCGCAGAGCCGGGAGCAATCGTCAACTCCATGGCCTGCGCCAGCTCCACCAGTTTCTGGCGGGCCCGCAAAGTGGCCTCGGTGACCGCCTTGCCGCTGCTGCCCATGGCTTGGGCGTATTTCTTCACCACGCTGGCAATGCGGGCATCCACCTCGCGGGCTTCGCTGTGGAGCAGCACATCCGCAATTTCGTTGGAGGCCAGCGCAATCCAGCGGATGCGCTCCGCCGTGTCTTGCGGCGCGGCCGACGGTGGCGCCCCCGCCGGCTTGCGCATGCAGCGCTGGATGCCTGTGGGCAAGCCCCAGGTTTTGGCAATGCCCACACCCAGGTCCTCGTAGGTCAGGCCCAGCACGCTGGTGGCGGCAGCAAGCTCGGTCATCGGGTCGCGGGCGGACTGCATCAGGCTGCGCACGCGGGCGGCCTCTTCCGGAAAGTAAAACTTGGCCAGCAAGCGCCCGAGGTTCTGAAACATGGAGCCGATAAACGCCTCCTCGCTCTCTCGCAGCACCGGGCACAACTCGCCGCCAATGGAGCCGGCCATCAGGGAGCGTAAAAACTCCTCTTTGAGCATGGCGGCATGGATTTTATCCTGCATGTGCTCCAGCAGCACCAGGCTCAAGGCCATGTTGCGTATGCCGTTGAACCCCACCAACTGCACCGCGCGCGACACGGTGCTGATGCTGCCACCCCGGGCAAAGTGGGCGCTGTTCACCAGCCGCAATAGCTTGTTGGTGAGGGCCACGTCCTTGAGAATTTCGTTGGTAACACTGCCCACGCTCTCTTTGTCCGAGCTGGCCATGCTTTGGATGCGGCTCACCGAGTCGGAGAGCGCCGGAAAGTCACTCTTGTGCCGCATGCGGCGCAGTAAAAACTCCAGCGTGGCGTTGTGGGCCGCATCGCTTTGCGTGGATGCACCCTGCAAGGCTTGCATCCACGCTTCCAGAGCGGCAAAGAAATCGCTTGCGCGGGCGAAGCGCTGGGTGCTGTCCAGCGCCAAGGCCCTGTGCACAATGGCGCGCAGCTGGTCATCCACCCCCGCCGGCATCACCTGCGGCAGCGTCAGCTGCTCGTGGGTGACGCGGTAAAGCGCGCGGTAAGGGTCTGACTCTTGCAGCAGTTGCCGGCCCATCAGCATTTCGGCCAGCACCAGCCCGGCAGAAAAAATATCCATGGCCGGCGCAGGCGCCACACCATGGGCGACTTCGGGCGACAGGTAGCCAATGGTGCCCGCATGGCTGGCATCCTCACCGGCATGGCCGGCCTGACGGATGCGGGCGGCGATCCCAAAATCCATAATGCGCGCCCGGCCCGCCGTATCGATCAGGATGTTGGAAGGCTTCAAATCCCGGTGCACCACGCCGGCGGCGTGGGCGACACCCACCGCATCCAGCACATCCAGCATCAAGGCCACGGCCTGGGTGGCGGGCAAGGCGCCCTGCTGCCGCACCATGTGGTCCAGCGTGTGGCCTGCGATGTACTCAAACACCAGGTAGGGCTGGATGCCGTGAATATCGGCCTCGTACACCGGCACGATGTTGGGGTGCGTGACCCGGCCCACACTGCGGGCTTCCTGCAACCACTTGGCCACCGCCTGCTCGTCCGCCCCTACCGAGGTGCGCAACACCTTGATGGCGACTTCGCGCTCCATGCGGGGGTCAAACGCCAGCCACACGGTGCTCTGCGCCCCTTGGCCCAGCATGCGAATCAACTCAAACCGGCCCAACTGTGCGCTGGCATCGGGGTGGGCCAGCACATCAGGGGCGGCACTGGCATTCAATAAATCGGGCATGAGACAACTACAAATTACAGATGAGAGACATAGGTCTCAAAATCAGCCAACGACAGCGGACGGCTGAACAAATAGCCCTGAAACAACTCACAGCGGTGGGCAAGCAAAAAGTCGCGCTGCCCGGCGGTTTCCACGCCCTCGGCAATCACCGAGAAACCCAAACTCTCCCCCAGCTGCAGTACCGTGCGGGCGATGGCAGCATCGCTCGGGTCGGTGAGCACATCGCGCACAAAAGACTGGTCGATCTTGAGCTGGTCGAGCGGTAATTTTTTGAGGTAGCTGAGCGAGGAAAAGCCGGTACCAAAATCATCCAGCGAGCAGCCCACGCCCAGGCTGTGCAGCAGGTGCATTTTTTGGACGATGTCATTCATGTCATGCACCAGCATGCTCTCGGTGAGCTCCACCTTGAGGCGGTCCGGCGGCACGCCGTTGGCCGCCAGCACATCGGCCACTTGCTGCACAAAACTGGGCTGTAAAAACTGCTTGGCGCTGACGTTGACCGACAGCGTCAAGCCGGCCAGTGCAGGCGTTTTTGCCCAGGTGGACAAGGTGGCACAGGCGGTTTGCAGCACCCACTCGCCAATGGGCAAAATCAAACCCGTGTCTTCCGCGGCGGTAATAAATTGGCCCGGCGGCACCAGCCCCAGCTTGGGGTGCTTCCAGCGGATCAGGGCCTCAGCCCCCACCACAACACCATCCGCACGCACCTGCGGCTGATAGACCAAAAAGAACTCTTTGCGCGTCAGCCCCTTGCGCAACTCCAGCTCCAGCCAGTTGGCCTCAGCCACATCGGCGAGCATGATGTGTACCAGCGCCATCAAACCAATCACCGCAATACCGCCATGCACCCAGCCCCCGTAGCGGCGGATGGAGGTGGCAATCAGGTACTCCGACTCAAAGCCCCAGGTAGTACTGGCGAAAACAATAAACGTCACGCCCAGCACCGCGGGCGCGCCCCAACGCAACCACCGCGACTCCCCCCGCAAGACCAGGGTGCACGCCATCATCATCACCAGCAGGTACAGGTGGGAGGTGCGCGGCGCATCCTCGCGGGGCACATCAAAAAACAAGGACATGCCCACGATTACCAGATACGCAACCCCCAGCGTCACCAGAAAAGCCAACCGGGTCCGCCGCTTGTGGGTGAGCCAGCCCACCAAGCCGCCTAGCACCAGCAGCGACAAATCCACCAGAAAAATATTGACGTCACCCCGCCACGCAAAAAACACGGCCCAGCTGCCTCCGAGCAGCGCCGTCAACCCCGCAGCAAACCACAACAGCAAGCGGATGCGGCGGATGTGGATGTTCTCGGCGAGGTCTGGCGAACTCATGCGGGCTCCAGCCGGGATGCCGACGCCACCACAAACCCGGCAAACGCCTCTGCCGGCAAGGGGCGACTGAACAAATAGCCTTGGTACATGGTGCAGCCATTGTCAAACAGAAAGCGCTGCTGTGGCTGGGTTTCCACGCCTTCGGCAATCACCGCCATGCCCAGGGTGCGGCCCAGGGCCACAATGGTTTGCACTATCGCCGCGTCGTTGGGGTCGGTGAGCACATCCTGCACAAAGCTCTGGTCGATCTTGAGCTGGTCCAGCGGCAGGCGCTTGAGGTAGGACAGCGAGGAATAGCCGGTGCCAAAGTCATCCAGCGAGAAGCCCACACCCCGCGCCCGCAGGGCAGACATTTTGGTGATCACGTCGTCCAGGTTATCGGCCAGCAGGCTCTCGGTCAGCTCCAGCTTGAGGCGCTTGGGGTTGGCACCGGTGTAGTCCAGCAGGCCGAGGATGTAGTCGGCAAAATCCTGCTGGCGGAACTGCCGCGAACTCACATTCACCGCCAGCGTGAGTGCCTCCGTGGCGGGGTGCCGTGCCCATTCCACCAACTGGGCGCAGGCGGTGTCGAGCACCCAGCTGCCCAGGTTCAAAATATGGCCCGACTCCTCGGCCACCGGAATGAACTCGGCCGGGGACACGGCACCGCGCACCGGGTGTTGCCAGCGCAGCAGGGCCTCTGCACCCAGCACCGTGCCGTTCACATCCACCTGCGGCTGGTAGTGCAGTGCAAACTGGCCTTGCAAAATGCCTTGGCGGATGTCGGCCTCCAACTCCGCACGCCGGCTTACCGCCGCCTGCATCTGCGGGTCAAAAAACTGCATGCCATTGCGGCCGGCGTTTTTGGCTTGGTACATGGCCAAGTCAGCCTGCTTGAGCAGCTCGTCCACCCCGACCTCGTGCCCGCTGTACAGCGTCAAGCCCACACTCGGGGTGCTATGAAATTCGTGGCCCGCCAGGTTGTAGGGGCGGTTCAGGGTGGTAATGATTTTTTCTCCCACCAAAGTGGCCTGCGACGCCGCCGCATCGTGGGCGGCGTCCAGCCCTTCGAGCATCACCACGTATTCATCGCCGCCTAGGCGGGCCACGGTGTCTTCCTCCCGCACTGTGTCGAGCAGGCGCTGGGCCACTTGCTGCAACAATAAATCGCCTTTGTCATGGCCCAGGGTGTCGTTCAGGGTTTTGAAGTGGTCCAGATCAATGAACAGCAAGGCGCCGCAGGCACCGCTGCGGGCACTGCTGGCCAGGGCGTGGCGCAGCCGGTCCAGCAGCATGCGCCGGTTGGGCAGGCCGGTGAGCGGGTCGTAAAACGCCAGTTGCCGGATCTGGTCTTCCGCCGCCTTGCGCTGGGTGATGTCGGTCACGGTGGCCACATAGTGGCTCACAGCACCGGTGTCATCCGCCACCGCCGTCACATGCAGCCACTGCGGATACACCTCGCCGTTTTTGCGCCGGTTCCAGATTTCGCCCTCCCAAGTGCCTTTCTCGACCAGGGTGTCATTCATTTCCTTGTAGAACGCGTTGTCGTGCCAGCCTGAGCTGAACATGGTGGGCTGGCGGCCCAGCACCTCGTAATCCTCGTAGCCGGAAATTCGGGTGAAGGCCTGGTTGACCCGCAAAATTTCCCGCTGGGCGTTGGTCACCATCATGCCCTCTTGGGCTTCAAAGGCAGTGGCGGCCACCCGCAACTCCGCTTCGGTGCGCTTGCGCTCGGTCAGGTCAATATCAAAGCGGAAAAACTCGGCATGGTCCGTCGCCCCTTCCACAGCGGCGTAGCTGGAGAGCACCGGCACCTCGTGGCCGTGGTTGTGCAGCATCACCAGCTCTTGGGGCGCCAGCGCCTCGCCGGTGTCGTGCATGGTGCGCAAGGCCTCCAGCGCCTGCGCCTGGTAGGGCAAGGAAACCAGCGCTTGCAACCCGTCGCGGCCCAGCACCTCTGCCTCGGGGTAGCCGTACAGCTTTTCCGACGCGCGGTTCCAGTAGGTAATAGTGCCGTCTGCCCGGTAGCCCTGCACCGCCACGGAACTGATGTTTTGCAGCAGCCCACGAAAGCGCGCCTCCGACGCGCGCAGGCGCTCCTGAGCGGCGTGGTGTTCGGTCACATCGCGCACCAGCAACAGCACTGCGGGGGTATCAGCAGCTGCCGCGCTGTGCAACGGCGCCACCGCGTGCAGGCGGACTTCAAACTGGCGCAGGCCCTGGTCTGTTGCCCAAGCGCACTCCACCGTGCGCACGTCCCCGGTGTGCAAGGTGGCGCGAATGTGCTCCAGCAGGGCCCCTCTCTGAGATTCAGGCACCGGATTTGCACAGGCGCCAGAGGCGCTCAACGCCTCCACACAGCGGCCCTGTGCATCCATCAGGCACAGCACGTCCGGCAGGGCCTGCATGGTCAACTGCAACCGGCCTACTTGCCGGCGCAGGGCGCGCACGCTGCGCTGTTGCACCCACAGGCAGCCCAGCAAACCCGCCACGCACAGCCCCAACGCCAGCGTCAGCAGCCAGCGAAGCAAACCGTCTCCAAATGCGTAGGGTGTATCCAAGTAATCCTCCCCGAATACCTGTTCGGGTCATTATGGCGCGCCCGTTGTCATCTTCCCAAGATTTGTAACATAGTGTCAAACTCGGGCCCGGCGGGGGCGACTCCGCTCGCCAGCCGCGCAAAATCTGCCTTGTTACATATTTCGAGGACGCCATGCAGCCCCAAGCCAACCGACCCAACAAAATCCTGGTGGTGGATGACGATGCGCGCATCCGCGACCTGCTGCGCCGCTACCTCACCCAGGAAGGGTTTGAGGTGCTGCTGGCCGAAGACGGCAAGTCGCTCACCCGCATCATGCTGCGGGAAACGGCAGACCTGATCGTGCTGGACCTGATGATGCCGGGCGAAGACGGCCTCTCCATCTGCCGCCGCCTGCGTGCCGCCAACGATCTCACGCCGGTCATCATGCTCACCGCCAAAGGCGAAGACATTGACCGCATCGTGGGTCTGGAAGTCGGCGCCGACGATTACCTGGGCAAGCCTTTCAACCCCCGCGAGCTGCTGGCCCGCATCCATGCGGTGCTGCGCCGCCGGCCTGCACAGGAGGCCCCCGGCGCTCCTTCCAGCGACAACGAAGTGGTCAAATTCGGCACCTTTGTGTTTGACCTCGGGCTGCGCACCCTCAAAAAAGCTGACCAGGAAATCACCCTCACCACCGGTGAATTTGCCATGCTCAAGGCCCTGGTCCGGCACCCGCGTATTCCCCTGTCGCGCGAAAAGCTGGCCCAGCTCTCGCGCGGGCGGGAGTTCGAGCCGTTTGACCGCAGTCTGGATGTGCAAGTCTCCCGGTTGCGCAAAATGCTGGAGACCGATCCCACCACCCCCCGCTTTATCCAGACGGTATGGGGCGTGGGCTATGTCTTTGTGCCAGATGAAGCGGCCGCCAGCTAACTACCGGTAGACGCGTTTGCAACAGACCCAGATTCCCGACTTTGACGCCAGCACCCCCGCCGAGCTGGCCGAGGAGATCACCGCCAGCGGCTGGCGCAAGCCGTTTTCCCGCGTCAGCCTGTTTTGGCGTACTTTTTTTCTGCTGGCAGTGCTGCTCATCGGCAGCATCCTGGCGTGGCTGCAAACCCTGCGCGCCCTGGAGTTTGAGCCGCGTGCGGTGCAAACAGCGCAGCTGCTGGCCTCCCAAGTCAACCTGAGCCGGGCCGCGCTGGTGTATGCGGACGGCATTGCCCGCATTTCGCTCATCAAAACCATGAAGGACGAGGAAGGCCTGCGCATCGTGCCGCGTGAGCCTACGGACACCTTTGCCTCCAAAAACAACGATGCTTTCAGCCGCCAGGTGATCGAAGAGCTCGGCACCCGCCTGGGCCAGGGCACAGTGGTCGCCAGCAGCATGAACGGCCAACCCGGCCTGTGGGTGAGCTTCCAGATCGACAAGGACGACTACTGGCTGCAAACCGACCAGACCAAGTTCAACCCCGCAGGCGGCACCACCTGGCTGATCTGGCTGCTGGTGGCGGCGGTGCTCTCTCTTGCAGGTGCTGCGCTGATTGCGGGTCTGATCAACCGCCCGCTGAAGGAGCTGTCTTTTGCCGCCAGCCGCATGCGCGAAGGCAATTTCACCGCCAGCCAGTTGGACGAACACGTGAACACCAGCGAAATCCGCGAGGTCAACATCGGCTTCAACCGCATGGCCCAAAAGCTGGCCAAGGTGGAGCAAGACCGCGCGCTGATGCTGGCCGGCATCTCGCACGACTTGCGCACGCCTCTGGCCCGCCTGCGACTGGAAACCGAGATGAGCGTGAGCAACGAAGAGGCCCGTGCCCACATGGCGGCCGACATCAGCCAGCTCGACGCCATCATCGACAAGTTTCTGGACTACGCCCGTCCTGACCGGGTGAGCCTCACCCCGGTGGTGCTGGGCGATGTGGTGGACACCTGCATCTACAGCATGCGCAAGCTGCACGATGTGCAGATTCAGGTAGAGCTGGAAGACGACTTGCTGGTCTACGCCGACGAGGTCGAGCTGGGCCGCGTGCTGACCAACCTGCTGGAAAATGCCCGGCGCTACGGCAAATCGGTGCACACCGGCATTGCCGACATCCACATCCGCGCAGTGGCCAAAGAGAAATGGGTGCTGATCAAGGTGCGCGACCACGGCATCGGCGTGGCGCCCGAGCAGCTGTACCAGCTCACCCAGCCCTTTTTCCGGGGCGAGGCAGCTCGCACCGCGGCCAATGGCGCCGGCCTGGGGCTGGCGATTGTGGAAAAAACCATGCAACGCATGGGCGGCACCTTCCACCTGGCCAACTCCAGCCGGGGCGGGCTCACCGCCCACCTGCGGTTGCAGCGGGCGACCCGGCTTTGATCTTGTTTTGCAGGTAACTCAGCTCTTGCTGAGCAAGACTACAGCCCGCGCCTCCATGGCGCGGCCCTCGCCCACCGGGCCCATTTTCTCGGCCGTTTTGGCCTTGACGTTCACACAGCCGATATCCAGATCCAGCACAAACGCAATGCGCTCCCGCATGGCCTGAATATGCGGTGCCAGCTTGGGCGCTTGGGCGATCACGGTGCTGTCCAGGTTGATGATGTGGTAGCCCAGCGCCCGCACGTCCGCCGCCACTTTGGCGAGTAACACGGTGGAATCGGCGCCCTTGTACTGCGCATCGGTGTCCGGGAAGTGCTTGCCGATATCGCCCAGTGCTGCGGCACCCAGCAGCGCGTCGGTGATGGCGTGCAGCAAGGCGTCGGCATCCGAGTGGCCCAGCAAACCCTTGGTGTGCGGAATCTCGACGCCGCCCAGAATGAGCTTGCGGCCCTCGACCAGTTGGTGGGTGTCCCAGCCTTCACCGATACGGATGTTCATAGTGCGTTACCTGTTGGGGTTGAAATAGACCTCTAGCGCAGGTGGAATATGCGCGAACAGCTATAAAAAAGATAGTAATAAACGCGACCTCAAGCACGCGCCGCCAGCACCGCCGCCGCCAAAGCGAAGTCCTGCGGGTAAGTGACCTTGAAGTTCTGGGCACTGCCTTCGACCAGTTTGGGGCTTTGGCCCACAAACTCCAGCGCGCTAGCCTCATCCGTCACCGCATCACCGGCCGCTTGCAAGGCGGCTTGCAGGGCTCCAAGGCGGAACATCTGCGGCGTTTGGGCCAGCCATTTGTCGCTGCGGTCCACGGTAGCCGCTACACGGCCGCCGTGCTCTTGCTTCAAGGTGTCGGGCAGTTTCAGGGCCAGCAGGCCACCCACAGCGTCGTGTTGGCAGGCATCTATGAGCCGGTTCACGTCAGCGGGGGTGATCAAGCAGCGCGCGGCGTCGTGCACCAGCACCCAGTCGTGCAGCTGCGCACCTTGGGCCATCAAGGCAGAAATACCGTTAAAAACGCTGCTGGCGCGCGTAGCGCCTCCGCAAGCAGCTACAAAAACAGGAGCGCCCACGAGCTTGGGGGCTGACTCAAAAAACGTGTCCCCCGCAGACACCACCACCTGAATGCCCGCCAGCCGCTCTACCGCCGCCAGCGCCTGCAAAGTGTGCAGCACCATGGCGCGGCCTCCCAACACCGCGTATTGCTTGGGGCCCGCTGCGCCAGACCGGCTGCCGTTGCCAGCGCAGGGCACCAAGCCCCACAGGCGGGCTGGTGCGGCGGGAAGCGAGGGGGCCGTGCGTGCGTCAGCAGGCGACGAAGGGGATATGGACGGTATCTGGGTCATAGTGCGAGCGGCCATTCTAAAATCACCCCAGCGCACTGACGCCCCACGCCGGATTTTTCTGGCGCGGGGCTTATTGCACGCCAGCCGCCCTTTCAGGCGGCTGCACCTATTTTGGCCGCCCTGACTGCACCACACCGATTCATGGACCTCCCCAAGCTCTCCCCCGGCAAACGTTTCACCCTGCCCCGCCCCGTTGGCTCCGCCGACGCCATGTTGCTGGCGCGCCTGGGCGCCCGGGAAAAAGCAGCCGGCAAGCCCATGACGGTGGTCACGGCAGACGCCAGCGATGCCCAGCGCTTGCTGGACGAAATCGCCTTTTTCGCGCCCGACTTGCGCTGCGCCCTCTTCCCCGACTGGGAAACCCTGCCTTACGACACCTTTTCGCCGCACCAGGATCTGATCAGCGAACGTCTGGCCACGCTGTGGCGCATCAGCCAGCGCGACAAGGAAAACGGGGCCGACGTGGTCATCGTGCCCGCCACCACCGCGCTGTACCGCTTGGCGCCCCCCAGCTTTCTGGCGGGCTACACCTTTGAATTCAAGGTCAAACAAAAGCTGGACGAGGCGCGCCTCAAGAGCCAGCTCACATTGGCGGGCTACAGCCATGTCACGCAGGTGGTGAGTCCCGGCGAATACGCGGTGCGAGGCGGGCTGATCGACCTGTTCCCCATGGGCAGCCTGGTGCCCTACCGGGTGGATTTGTTTGACGACGAGATCGACAGCATCCGCACCTTCGACCCCGACAGCCAACGCAGCTTGTATCCGGTGCCCGAAGTGCGCCTCTTGCCCGGCCGCGAGTTCCCCATGGACGACGACGCCCGCGCCAAGTTCCGCAGCCGCTGGCGCGAACTGCTGGACGGCGACCCGACCAAGAGCCGGATTTACAAAGACATCGGCAACGGTGTGGCCACCGCGGGTATTGAGTACTACCTGCCGCTGTTCTTTGAAGAAACCGCCACGGTGTTCGACTACGTGGGCGCAGACGCCACCGTGGTGCTGCATGGCGATTTGGAGCCGGCCTTCCAGCGTTTCTGGCAAGACACCAAAGACCGGTACCGCCTGGTGCAGGGCGACCCGGACCGCCCGGTGCTGCCGCCCGAGAGCCTGTTTTTGGGCACGGAGCAGTTTTATGGCAAGGCGAACGAACATGCCCAACTCGCCGTGCGTGCTCAGTCCGAAGGCACCGAGTTCACCGAGGTCAGCCCCCTGCCCGAGCTGGGCGTGGTGCGCGGCACCGAAGAACCGCTGGCCTTGCTCAAGCAGCACGCCCGCAACACCCAGCAGCGCCTGCTGGTGCTGGCCGAAAGCGATGGCCGGCGGGAGAGCCTGCTGGACTTTTTGCGTGCCTCGCAGTTCAGCCCGCCCGCCTTTGACAGCCTGCAGGAGTTTCTGGACAGCAAAGAGCCCATCGGCATTGCCACCTCGGGCCTGACCAAAGGCTTCAGCTGGCTGGAAACCGGCATCGACCTGATCACCGAGACAGAGCTGTTTGCCGCAGGCCCCACCACCCGCCGCCGCAAAAAACAGGAACAGGTCAGCGATGTGGAAGCGCTGATCAAAGACCTCTCCGAGCTGAACGTGGGTGACCCGGTGGTGCACAGCTCGCACGGCATCGGCCGCTACCGGGGCCTGATGCACATGGACATGGGCAACAAGAACGCGGCGGGAGAGCCTGAGTTGCAAGAATTTTTGCACCTGGAATACGCCGACAAAGCCACGCTCTATGTGCCGGTCAGCCAGCTGCAGCTGATTTCCCGCTACACCGGCGTGAGCGCCGATGAGGCGCCCTTGCACCGCCTGGGCAGCGGCCAGTGGGAAAAAGCCAAGCGCAAGGCGGCTGAGCAGGTGCGCGACAGTGCGGCCGAGCTGCTCAACATCTACGCGCGCCGCGCGGCGCGCGAAGGCCACCCCTTCCGCTACAGCCCAGGCGACTACGAGACCTTTGCCAACGACTTCGGGTTCGATGAAACCGCTGACCAGAAGGCCGCCATCCACTGCGTGATCCAGGACATGATTTCGCCCCGCCCCATGGACCGCCTGGTCTGTGGCGATGTGGGTTTCGGCAAAACCGAAGTGGCCTTGCGCGCCGCATTCATCGCGGTCACCGGGGGCAAGCAGGTGGCGTTTCTGGCGCCTACGACCCTCTTGGCTGAGCAGCATTTTCAGACCTTGGTAGACCGCTTCAGCAAATGGCCGGTGAAGATTGCGGAGATGAGCCGCTTTCGCAGTGGCAAGGAAATTACCGCCGCGCTCAAAGGCGTGGCCGATGGCACGGTTGACATCGTGGTGGGCACGCACAAGCTCTTGTCTGAGTCCACCCAGTTCAAAAACCTGGGGCTTTTGATCATCGACGAAGAGCACCGTTTCGGCGTGCGCCACAAAGAGCAGATGAAGGCGCTGCGCGCTGAGGTGGATGTACTGACGCTCACCGCCACCCCTATCCCGCGTACGCTGGGCATGGCACTCGAAGGCCTGCGCGACCTGAGCGTAATTGCCACCGCCCCGCAGCGCCGCCTCGCCATCAAAACCTTTGTGCGCACCGAGGGCAATGGCGTGATCCGCGAAGCAGTGCTGCGCGAGCTCAAGCGCGGCGGGCAGGTCTACTTCCTGCACAACGAGGTGGAGACCATCGAGAACCGCCGCCAGAAACTCGAAGAGCTGCTGCCGGAGGCCCGTATAGCCGTGGCCCATGGCCAGATGCCCGAGCGCCAGTTAGAGGCCGTGATGCGCGACTTTGTGGCCCAGCGCTACAACCTGCTGCTGTGCTCCACCATCATCGAGACCGGCATTGACGTGCCGAGCGCCAACACCATTGTCATGAGCCGAGCCGACAAGTTCGGCCTCGCCCAGCTGCACCAGCTGCGCGGCCGCGTGGGGCGAAGCCACCACCAAGCCTATGCCTACCTGATGGTGCCCGACATCGAGGGCCTGACCAAACACGCCCAACAACGCTTGGACGCCATCCAGCAGATGGAAGAGCTGGGCAGCGGCTTTTACCTGGCCATGCACGACCTGGAAATCCGGGGGGCCGGCGAAGTGCTGGGCGAAAACCAGAGCGGCAACATGCTGGAAGTGGGCTTTCAGCTGTACAACGAAATGCTGTCGGAAGCCGTGCGCTGCCTCAAAAACGGCCAGGAGCCCGACTTACTCAGTCCGCTCAACGTCACCACCGAGATCAACCTGCACGCCCCCGCCCTGCTGCCCGACGACTATTGCGGCGACGTGCACTTGCGCCTGTCCTTCTACAAAAAGCTGGCCACCGCCAAAACCACCGATCAGGTGGACGGGCTGCTGGAAGAAATTGTGGACCGCTTCGGCAAGCTGCCGCCCCAGGCGCAGACGCTGATCGACGTGCACCGCCTACGTGTGATCGCCAAGCCCTACGGCGTAATCAAGGTCGATGCGGCACCCGGCGTGATGAACATCACCTTCAAAAAGAACCCGCCGGTGGAGATGATCAAGCTTATCGAACTGATCCAGAAGAACAAGCACATCAAGCTGGCCGGCAACGAGAAGCTGCGCATCGAGCGCGAGCTGCCCGAAGTCAAAGACCGGGCGCAGATGGTGCGCGACATCCTGCGCTCTCTGGGGCAACCCGTCGCGGAGAAGGCCTCCGCATAGACCGAATCAGGCTCTAGCGCACATCCTATCTGCGCCAGCAGCTATTAAATTTATAGCAAATAACTTTATGCCCAGTACCGAACTCTCCCCCGGCCTCGTCGTCCAAAACCTGCCTGCCTCGCTGCGTTTGAGCGACTACAAGCTCATCGCGTTTGACATGGACTCGACCCTCATCAACATCGAGTGCATCGACGAGATTGCCGATGCCGTGGGCCGCAAAGCCCAGGTGGCCGCCATCACCGAAGCCGCCATGCGCGGCGAGATCACCGACTTTAAAGACAGCCTGCGCCGCCGTCTGGCCCTGCTGCAGGGCGTGACCGAGGCCGACCTGCACGCCGTCAAGACCGAGCGACTGCGGCTGAACCCCGGTGCGGCTGCGCTGGTCGCTGCCTGCAAACAATCGGGGCTGAAGGTGCTGCTGGTAAGCGGCGGCTTCACCTACTTTGCCTCGCATGTGTGCGAGCTGCTGGGCATTGACTTCATGCGCTCCAACGCCCTGCAAATCGAAAACGGCGCGCTCACCGGGGCTTTGGTGCAGCAGGCCTGGGGCGATATTTGCGACGGCGCCGAAAAACGCCGCACATTACTGGAAGTCGCGTCGCTGATGAACATCCGCCCCGATCAGTGCATCGCCATGGGTGACGGCGCCAACGACCTGCCCATGATGGGCGCTGCGGGCCTGTCGGTGGCCTACCACGCCAAGCCTGCCGTGCGCGAGCAAGCGCAGGTAGCGATCAACGAGGGCGGCTTGGACCGCCTGTTGGAAGTTCTAAAGGCCTGATGGTCTGCTAAAGACCTTGAGGAGGCGGTTGGGACGCTTGGCCGAAGTCCCTCAGGCGCTGTGGACCGTGGGCTGCCCCTGCTCCACCACAAAAGCGGCCAGCGTGCTGATTCCGCTGTCTGCGCGGGTTGCGTCATCCACCACCCGCAAGCGCACGCTGAGCTGTTGCGGGGTGAACTCCGCCACCCCATAACCGCGCCGCTCACGGTCGGCCATGACGAAGTGCGGGTTCTCGGCCAACACCTCCGCCAAACCCTTGTTGTCCCCACCGCGGGAGGTGATGCTGGTACCGCAGAACTCCACCCCCACCGCTTGGCTGTCCGGCCGCGCGTAATCGGCTTTGACGTGCCCCACCCAATTGGAGTGCACATCGCCGCCCAGAAACACCGGGTTGCTGACCTTGTAGCGCTGCAAGGCCTGGGTAAGACGGGTGCGTGCGGGCGCGTAGCCGTCCCACCCGTCGTTGTGCAGCACCAGGCCGTCACCGGACTTGAAGTCCCGCTGCCCGAACACGGTTTGCTGGGCGATCACACTCCAGGTGGCGCCGCCGGTGGCCAAACACTGATCCAGCCAGCGCTCCTGCTCCATTCCGAGCAAGGTACGGGCGGGATCATTCCAGCTGGCGCAGGCCACAGGATTCACCCCGCTGGAGCCGAATGCCCCGCCTTTGGTACAGGCCTGCCGGTCGCGGTATTGGCGATCGTCCAGGGTGTGCAGCACCGCCAACCGGCCAAAAGCCACGCGGTCATACAAGCGCAACTCGCTGCCGGTTTGCATCACACCCGCCATCGCCTTTTGCAACACCGAAGCCCGCAAGGGCATGTGTTCGTAATAGGCCTGGTAAGCCGCCAGACGACGTGCGGCAAAGTCCGGCACCTCCGGCCCGAAGGTGCCTTGCACTCCGCCGGCGTAATCGTTCTGCACCTCGTGGTCGTCCCAAGTCATGATCCACGGGCAGGCAGCGTGCATGGCCTGCAGATCAACGTCACTTTTGTACAGCGCATAGCGGGCGCGGTAGTCATCCAAAGAGATAGTGGCGTTGGTGGGCACGCGCCGCACAGACTTGCTGCTGCCACCGTACTCGTAGATGTAGTCGCCCAGGAACATCACCGCATCGAGGTTTTCAGCGCGCATGTGCCGGTAAGCGCTGTAAAAGCCGTGCTCCCAATGCTGGCAGGACGCATAGGCCAAGCGCAGCTTCTGCGCCACCGCACCCGGCGCAGGAAAGGTGCGGGTGCGCCCGGTAGCACTCACGGCATGCCCGACCTGAAAGCGGTAGAAATACCAGCGGTCCGGCTCCAGGCCCTGCACTTCTACGTGTACTGAGTGCGCCAGTTCCGGCACGGCATCCACCGAGCCGGCTTGCACCATGCGCTGGAAGCCTTCGTCATGCGCCACCTCCCAGCGCACGGCCACCGGGGCCGAGCCCCACGGGGCGGAATCAGCGGCTTGCGCCTGTACCAACCGTGTCCACAGCACCACCGAATCGTGCCGCGGCGAGCCACTGGCTACGCCCAATGCAAACGGGTCACTCGCGAAACGGGGCTGGGCGCGGGAACGATCCGGCAGCCACAAGCCCCCGGCAATGGCACCTGCCATCGCCAGCACACGGCGCCGGTCGAGGAACGATGGGGTGTCCGCCGCCATGGTGAATATGCGGTTCGCCTACTCCGCAGCGATCTGGCGCAATGCCTGCTCAAACACTTCCGGCGGCTGCCCACCGGAGATCAAATGCCGGTCGTTGATGACCACGGCCGGCACCGAGTGAATGCCGGCATTCAGGTAAAACTGCTCTTGCTCCCGCACCGCGTCGGCAAACTCATCGCCTGCCAGCACGGCGCGTGCCTCGTCACCCGACAAACCCACCGATTCAGCCGCCTCCACCAGCACCGTATGCTGGCTCGGGTCCTTGCCATCGGTGAAATAGGCCTTGAACAGCGCTTTTTTGAGCGCGGTTTGCAGGCCGGTGTCTTCGGCCCAGTGCAGCAGGCGGTGCGCGTCAAACGTGTTGTAGATGCGGGCGCGCTTGTCCATGTTGAAGGTGAAGCCCAAGGCCTCACCCCGCGCGCGGATGTTTTCGCGGGCAGCAGCGGCCTGCTCGGGCGTGGAGCCGTATTTTTTGCTCAGGTGCTCGGTGACGTCTTCGCCCTCGGGCACCATTTGCGGATTCAACTCAAAGGGTTGGAACTGCAAATCCACCTCCACCTCGCCACCCAGGCGGCTCAGCGCGGTTTCCAGCGACTGCAGGCCGATGGCACACCAAGGGCAGGAGACATCGGAAACAAAATCGATTTTCAATCGCTGGGTCATAAATATTTAAATAGTTAAAAAACTTGCGCAAGCGGCATAAAACAAAGTTTACAATTACAACGTTTTTGCCACTTAAATCACCAAATCATGTCCGCTGTGCGTTTTTTGGTTGCCGACAGCAGCCCTGCATTACAAACCTTTGTCAAAAACCTGCTCGTGAGCTACGGCTTTGAGGCGGCGTGGGTGCACACCAGCCGCGATCCGCAGTCTGCCTTGGCTGCGGCCAAGGAGCAGGCACCGCACTTTTTGCTGACCGACTGTTTTGCCAAAAGTGCCTTAAACGCAGTGGCCCTGGTGCAAGAACTCAAAGCCCTCAACCCCGATCTTCGCTGGGCGCTGATGAGCACCCAACTCCACCCCGAATTGAACGACACCGCACGTCACCAGGGCGCGATGTTTCAGTTGGAAAAGCCTTTTGGCGTGCACGACATGCAATCCGCCATGGGCAAAGCCCTGGAGCAATGGGGCCGGGACAACCACGAGGTCGGCCGGCGCATGCCTGGCTACCGCCGCCCCCGCATGGCCCCCACCGCGCCTCTGGTGCCTGACACCCCCACGCTCAAGGCAGGCGATCTGGTGGACTACCAAGGCACCCGCGACCGGGTGCGCTACGTGATCTTCCGGCGTGTCGAGCTGCTGGTGCAGCTCGACAGCACGCCGGGCATGCTGCCGGCCACCAAGCTCCGAAAACTGTAGCAGCAGGCGCTTACAGCGCCTGCCCCAGGCGGGCAATACCCTCTTGAATCTTGGCCACGTCCGCCGTGGCAAAGCTCAGGCGCAGGGTCGTCTGGTCCGGGTCATGGGCATAGAACGGCGCGCCCGGCACAAACGCCACCAGCTTGTCGATAGCCCGCTTGGCAAAGTCGCCCGCGTGGGTGGGCTTGCCGTGTGCGCCCGTCAAACGGGCCCAGAAGAACATGCCGCCCTGCGGAGCGTCAAACGCAATCGCATCGCCCAACTCCGATTGCAAGCACGCCGCCATCACACGGGCCCGCTCTGCATAGGTGGTGCGCACGGCTGCAAGCGCCGTGGGCAAGCGGTTCAGGGTGAGGTAATGGGCGGCGGTGGCCTGGGTCAGGTTGCTGGTATGGGCATCGCTGAACTGCTTGCACATGGTGGCGCGGCTGAGCAAAGCAGGCGGCGCGATCAGCCAGCCCACGCGCAAACCGGGGCTCAGCACTTTGCTGAAGCTGCCGCAATGCGCCAACCACTCGCGGCTGCCGGGCACCTCGTCACTCAAGGCCAACAGGCTGGGCGGAGGCGCTTGGTCAAAAAACAGCTCGCCGTAGGGGTCGTCTTCCACCACCAGGGTTTGGGTACGGGCGGCGATTTCCAGAATGCGCTTGCGGCGTTCCAGGCTCAGCATCGCCCCGCTGGGGTTGCCGAAGGACGGAATCAGGTACACCAGCTTGGGTTTGTGTTCTTCGATCAAGGCTTCGAGCTTGTCCACATCCACGCCATGCGCATCGATGGGGGCGCCAATCACCTGCGCACCATAAAGGCGGAAGCACTGGATGGTGGCCAAGAAGGTAGGCGCCTCCATGATGACTTTGTCGCCAGGGGAAATCATGGTTTTGCCGATCAGGTCCAGCGCCTGCTGGCTGCCGGTGGTGACGATCAGCCCGTCCGGCGCCACCGTGGCGCCTTTGCCGGCCATGTGCAGGCTAATGCCTTCGCGCAGGGGTTGCCAGCCTTCGGTGGCACCGTATTGCAGTACCGGGCCCGGGTTGGCGGTGAGCACGGCGTCGGTTGCCTGGCGGATGCCCTCCACATCAAACAAGGCAGGGTCAGGAAAACCACCGGCAAAGCTGATGATGCCGGGCTTGCCCAGCAGCTTGAAAAGTTCACGGATGGCGGAGGTTTCTACGTTGTTCAGACGGTCGGCAAATTGCATATTCTTATTTCACAATTCAAACAAAAAATTATTAATAGTCAGTACAAAACAAGATTCACAAGCAGCAAAAGTAGGAGTAAATTGTCTCCGACAACGGCCCGACAGACGAACCAGGAGACACCATGACCCAGCTCGCAGCGTTCTTTGAAACAGTCAAATTGCCCTCCATGTCCGAGGTGGCGCATGCGCTCATTCAGTCCCTGAATGATGACAGCACCAGCGTCCCGCACATTCGCGATCTCATCGCCAAAGACCCGGCCCTGTCCGCCAAGCTGCTGCGCCTGGCCAACAGCGCCCAGTTCGGGCTGCCGCGCGGCGTCAGCAGCTTGGATGATGCCATCAGCATGGTGGGCATGAGCAAGGTGCGTACTTTAGCGCTGGGGGCCTGCCTGAGTGAGGCGTTTCCCGACATTCCGGGCCTGGACCGCCAGGAATTCTGGCGCACCAGCATGGCCTGCGCCGGCTACGCGCAGTGGCTGGCCACGGGCCTGGGCATGGACGGCCAGCAAGCCTGGCTCACCGGCATGATGCTGCGCTTGGGCGAGCTGCTGATCGTGCAGGCCGAGCCGGAGGTGTTGCAAGAGATTGAAAAGCTGCCCCACATCCCGGGTGTGCGCTGGCAGCGCGAAGCCCGCCTGACGGGCTTTACCGAAGGGCAAATCACCTCCGAGCTGGCACGGCGCTGGAACTTTCCGCCGCAAATGGTGCAGGCCTTGGCCCAGTCGGCAGAGCCGGTCACCACCCACGGCTTCTCACGTCTGGCGGGCATATTGCATCTCGCCGGCCTGATGGCTGAAACCGACCACAACGGCCCCGAAGTGATTGATACACTGCCCGCAGACGTTTTGGGCGCGCTCATGCTGGACATCGACTGGCTGCACGCCAAATTTCCCAAAGAAGACAGTTTTGTAAATATCACCCACCTGTGAAACCTGCCCAGATCGACCAGTTTTTCGCCACCCTGCAGGCCGCCAACCCTCACCCCCAAACCGAGCTGGAATTCAGCTCGGTATTTGAGTTGTTGGCGGCCGTGTTGTTGTCCGCCCAGGCCACCGATGTGGGCGTCAACAAGGCCACCCGCAAGCTGTTCGCCGTGGTCAATACGCCGCAAAAAATTCTCGATCTTGGACAGGAAGGCCTGGAAGCCCACATCAAAACCATCGGCCTGTACCGCAGCAAAGCCAAACATTTGATGGAGGCCTGCCGCATGCTGGTGGAGTTGCATGGCGGCCGTGTGCCCGCAGAGCGCGAGGCCCTCGAAGCCCTGCCTGGCGTGGGGCGCAAAACCGCCAATGTGGTGCTTAACGTGGCCTTTGGCCAGCCCACCATGGCGGTGGACACCCACCTGTTTCGCCTGGGCAACCGCACCGGCATGGCACCGGGCAAAACGCCTTTGGAGGTAGAGCAAAAACTGCTCAAACGCATTCCCGAACGGTTTTTGGTGGATGCCCACCACTGGCTGATCCTGCATGGCCGCTATGTGTGCCAGGCACGCAAACCTTTGTGCTGGCAATGCAGCGTAAATCAAGCGTGTGGATATAAACTCAAGACGCCTGCACCCGCAGGCTGACAGACACCGTAACCAGCAAAGCTTCATGCCGGAAATCACCACTTTTATCCAGACCGTCAAATTGCCCGTGATGCCGGAAGCGGCCCACGCGCTGATCCGCACCCTCAATGACGAGGATGCCGATGTCGTGACGGTGCGGGACATCATCGCCAAAGACCCCGCCCTGACGACCACGCTGCTGCGCATGGCCAACAGCGCCTTGTTTGGTTTGTCGCGCTCGGTGACCACGCTGGACAACGCCGTGAGCGTGGTCGGCATGGCGCAAATCCGCGCGCGGGCGCTGGGCATTTGCATGGCGCAGGTGTTCAAGCTGCCCGACAGCGTGAACCGCCTGGAGTTCTGGCGCTACAGCATGGTGTGCGCGGGTTACGCCAAATTTTTGGCCGGCCAGTGCAAGGTCGACGAGCAGCAGGCCTGGCTCACCGCCATGATGCTGCGCCTGGGCGAGCTGGTGATTGCCCTGCACAGCCCCGATGTGATGCCCGCCATTGAAAGAGCCCCCTGCGCCCCCGGTGAGCGCTGGCAGCGCGAGCGGGACCAAATTGGCTACGACGAAGGCCAGATCACCGGCGAAGTGACCCGCCGATGGGATTTCCCAGAAGAAGTGGTGCAAGCCTTGGGCAACTGCGCCGACGCGCTGGCCGCAGTGAGCGAATCGCGCCTGTGCGCGGTGGTGCACCTGGCCGCCCTGTGGGCCGACCGCTGCAGCGACCTGGCCCAGGTGCAAGCTACCGTGCGGGCGTCGTCCCCCACCGTGCTCAACTACCTGGGGCTGGATGCCGAAGCTCTGGCCGCCAGCGTGCCGGACCCTGAAACCTTCAGCGACATTTCTTCACTCACCTGATTCGTTGCTGGCGTAGCCTGCGGTCAAAAGCAGCGCCATTCCCCGAACGCCGGCCCCTCTTGGGGCCAATTTTTTGCCTGTAGCACCTGCCGCTGCCCTTGGGACAGCAGCTGCACCGCACGCGCCACGCCGGCGTGACTGATCCACACCACATCGTAGCCAGGGCTATCGCGCAGGCGCTGCTGGTAATCGTCCCACGCAGCACCCACACGCGCCATGAACTGCTGCACCGACTCGCCGCCACCAAACCGGTGGTGGGCAAAATCGTCCGTCCAGGCCTGCATCAGCGCGTGGGGAATGGCGGCCCAGGCCTGCCCTTCGTGGGTGCCGAAATCCATCTCTATCAGGCGGGCGTCGGGCATGCAATTTGAAGCCAAATCGGGCCGTAGCGCACACAGCGCGTGCGCAAGCTGCTCACATCTTTGTAGCGGAGAGTAAAAAATTGTGCCCTGCGGTGGCAGCGCGGCGGCCAAGGCGGTGGCCGCGCGCGCGGTGTCTTGCGAGTCAGCGGGCATGTCCAGCCGGCCGTAGCACGTGCCCTCGGCCACCAGAGGGCGCGCATGGCGCACCACCCACAGGCTCACAAAGTAGCTCCCTGGAGTACACGCATCAAGGGGCCGCTCGCCAGGGCCAGCCCCAGGTAAAACGCGATTTCGCACACCTGCTGTGCCGCGCCCAGGCAATCGCCGGTAAAGCCCTGCAGCCGCCGCGCAAACCAGCGGTGCATCCAGCCCCAAGCGAGCACGCTGCACACCACGGCAACCAGCCACAGAGCTGCACAAGCCATCACCCCGGAGGGGCTATTCGCTATTAAAAGCATAGCTGCTTGCGCAGATATCACGAGCACTAGTGCCCCCAAACACCATAAAAGCGCGACCGCTAGCGCAGCCCCGCTGATCTGGCCCGCCAAGGGCTTGGACTTGGACTGGGCAGCCTCCCCCACATGCGGCAGCAGCCGGATGGTCAGCAGCGGCCAGGTGCGCGACACCACATGGGCGGCAAACGCGCCTGCCACCATCAAGCCTGTGCTGATCGAGCCCAGCAGGGCAAGAAGTGCCACTTTGCACAGCAGCGCCAGCATGACCGCAATGGCCCCGAAGGCGCCGACGCGCGAGTCCTTCATGATCTCCAAGGCGCGCTCGCGGTTCAGGCTGCCGCCCAGGCCGTCGGCCACATCGGCCAAACCGTCTTCATGGAAGGCGCCGGTCATCACCACGCTCCAGGCGGTGCCCAAAGCGGCCGCCACCAGGGGCGCGAACGGCCCTGGGGGTAACAGCACCAGCAAGCCCCACGTGAGGAACGCCACCGAGCCCCCCACCAGCCAGCCGACCCCGGGAAAGTGCGCCGCACTGGCGCGCAGCATGACCGGGCTGAAGCCCACCCAGTCCGCTAGCCGCCCAGTAACCGGCACGCGGCTGAAAAACTGCAGGGCCAGCAGGTAGTGGCGAATGAAACTGCGCATAGCGAGCGTACGCCGGGCTCAGCCCACCGCCACCGGAGCGTCTGCTTTTTCAGACACACCGGCAGACGCAAAGCTCGCCATATCCCGCAGGACGGTGCAGGCTGACTGCAGCAACGGCCAGGCCAGCGCCGCGCCCGAGCCTTCGCCCAAGCGCAAGCCAAGGTCCAGCAGCGCCTGCACGCCCAGGTGCTGCAGCATGAATTCATGGCCCCGCTCGCCCGAGCGGTGGGCAAACACACAGCGCTGCAACACATGCGGCTGCAAGGCATGCGCCACCACGATGGCGCTGGTGGCGATGAAGCCATCCACCACAATCACCCGCCGCTCCTGGGCCGCCTGCAACACCGCGCCCACCATGGTCGCGATCTCAAAGCCCCCAAAAGCCGCTAGCGCATCCAGCGGCGCGGTTGCCCCGGCATGCAAGGCCAGCACCTCGCGCAGCACCCCGGTTTTGCGCTGCACCGCAGGCGCGTCCAGGCCGGTGCCGGCGCCGGTGCACACCGCAATGTCCAGCCCGCCCAGGCGCGCCAGCAGCATGGACGCGGCAGATGTGTTGCCAATGCCCATTTCACCCAGCAAAAGCGCATTGCCGGGCAGCCCCTTCACCAGTGCCATGCCGTGCTGCAGCGCTTGGTCGCGCTGGGCAGAAGTCATCGCAGGCTGCGCAGACGAATCCGCAGTGCCCTGCTCGGCCCCCTGGGCCTTGCGCACCTGCAGACCGGGCCGCGTGGCGCCTACAGGCAAGCCCGCCAGAAAGTCGTGTTTTACGCCGCAGTCCACCACCGTCAAGGCGATGCCGTTTTGCTTGGAGAGCACGCTCACCGCCGCGCCACCGGCCAGAAAGTTCTCCACCATCTGCCAGGTCACGTCACTCGGAAAGGCCGAAATGCCGCGGGCCGTGAGCCCATGGTCCCCGGCGAACACCACCATTTGCGGCTGCTCCAACACTGGTGTGGTGGTGCCCAAAATCTGCCCGATCTTCAGCGCCACATCTTCCAGGCGCCCGAGCGAGCCCAGCGGCTTGGTTTTGTTGTTGAGCGTGTCTTGCAAGGCTTGCGTCAATGCCGGATCGGCAATATCGGCTAAGGCAGTCCGCCCGAGAGCGAGGCCCCAAGCGGCTGCAATGTCATTTTGAATTTCGGAAGTTTGGGCGTGCGAGCCCGATGCGGCGTGCGCCGGCGATGTATTCATGGCATTCCCCTGTGCTGAATCAATGGAACGCAGCCCGGCCTTGCTGCGCTAAAAAAACATCAGGCCGGTCTTCTGGCTCGGAATCACCTGACCCGGCGCGCCTTCCCGGCCTTGGCGGCCAGTGGCATAGAGCGCGGGTCATCATCCTTACAGCGTTGGGCACGCGACGGATTCACACCGTCTTCCCGATTCTCCCCAAGCCGTAGCAAGGGGCACCTGAAGCGCCGCATCATAGCAGCGCCCACAAGCCCCACCGGGCATGCCAGCACACCGGTACAGAACCGGCTCAGCGCTTCAAAAAGCCATCCAACACCCCGGGCGCAAAGTGCTGGCCCAGGTAATCGGCCAAGCCGTCAAACACACTGTCCAAGGTAGGCACACGGCCCTGCAAACGTGCGCCAAACAAGGCCTGCAACACCGCCGCGTCCTCCAACATGCCGTGCAAATACACCCCCATGACATTGCCCGCCGCGTTGCACCAGCCCAAGTCATCGGGCAACACCGCCTGCGCCAAGTTGCCCGCCGCCGCCATAGCCGCATGCTGCGCCGTTTGCCCATGGTGAATCTCGTAGCCGGAGACAGTTACGCCAGCGAGCGCGGCCCAAGGAGAAGAGGGCTGCAAGGCATCGTCAGAACTACCCACCAAGCGTGGGGAGGCGAAGTCGGGGGGCGATTTCTGCGCGTTTGGCAGTATGAGCCCCCCGGCTTTGCCTCCCCGCGCGGGCGAGCAAAACGCCTCGGTAAAAGCGGTGGATGTGTGCCGAACCGTCTTGTCCTGCGCAAACACCGTCACCAGCGGCAACAACCCCAGCCCCGGTGCATTGCCATCAATCCCATGCGGATCAATCAAGGCCTCGCCCAGCATCTGCAACCCGCCACACACCCCCAACACCGCCCCACCCTGCCCTGCATGCCGCGCCACCGCCGCATCCAGCCCTTGGGTGCGTAGCCACGCCAAATCCCCACTGGTGTGCTTGGAGCCCGGCAAGATGATCCAGTCCGAAGCCTTCAGCCCCGCCAATTCGGAGGGGCTGCGCACCCACTGCAGCTTGAGACCGGGAATGTTCTTGAGCGGCTGAAACTCATCCAAGTTGCTCATACGCGGGTAGGCAATCACCGCTACCGTCAGGTCCACCGAACCGCGCGCCACGCTGCGGTCGTCAAACACGCCGTCTTCCTCGGGCAGCCCGTGCTGCCACCACATGGGCAACACCGCTACCGTGGGCACGCCGGTCAGCTCCTGCAAGCGCTCCGGCGCGGGGGACAGCAGAGAAGCATCCCCCCGGAACTTGTTGAGCACAAAGCCTTTGATCAGGCGGCGCTCATCCTCCGGCAGCAAGGCCCAGGTGCCATAGAGGTGGGCAAAGGCGCCACCCTTGTCGATGTCGCTCACCAGCAGGCAGGCGGCGTCGGCGTGCTTGGCCACGCGCATATTGACCACGTCGCTGCTGGAGAGGTTGATTTCGGCGGGCGAGCCGGCGCCTTCAATCACCACCACATCGTTTTCCGAACGCAGCTCGTCCAAGGCGGCGGCAATCTGCGGCCACACCTTCAGGCTGCGGCCGCGCCAGGGCAAGGCGCTCAGCTCGGGGCTCACCTGCCCCATCAGCACCACTTGGCTGTGGGTGTCGCGCTCGGGCTTGAGCAGCAGAGGGTTCATGCGCACTTCCGGCACGGTGCGGGCCGCCAGTGCCTGAAAGTACTGCGCGCTGCCGATTTCCCCTTGCCCGCTGGCCGAGGACACGACGCGGGCGTTGTTGCTCATGTTTTGCGCCTTGAAAGGCACCACTTTGAGCCCTTGCCGTGCGTAGTAACGGCACAGCGCCGTGGTGACCCAGCTTTTGCCGGCGCCACTGGTGGTGCCCAGCACCATGATGCATTTGGCGGTCATGGCAGTGCCCTCACCCACGCCAGCACCTGCGGCGCCGCGACTTCCGGTGTGCCCAGGTGGTCGGCCTCCACCACAAGGTATTGGCTGGCAGGGTGCGCGGGGGCTTTCTCGAATGCGTAAGACGGACCGGCCGGGTACAAGGGGTCCTTGGTACCGATCACCCACAAGAAGGGCACGGCTTTCTTGAACATGGACGCGCTCTGGGGCATGTGCCCCAGGCCTTCGGGGTCGAAGTAACTCAGCAGCACATCGGCCCGCATGCGCACGGGGCGCGATTTGCCTTGGTTGAAGTCTTCCATGTCCAGCATGTCGGTGCCTTTGCCCTCGGCCACCATCTGGCGCGCCTGGTCCACCGCCGCTTTGCCGATACCCTTGCCGTAGGTGAACGCGGGCGAGTGCCCAGGCGCCAGGGCAATCACGCCATCCGCATCCGCATGGGTTGCCATGTAGGCCAAGGCCGCATTCGCGCCAAAGCTGTGCCCTGCCAGCAGCACGCGGGCGTAGCCCTTGTCGTGCAGCGCCTTCACGTGGGCAGCGATCTCGGCAATCGCCACCGGGTAGGGCTGGTCGTAATTGCGGCGGCGGGACCAGGGCATTTCGATGCTCTGCGTGTCACACGCAGGCTCCATCTGCCGGTCGAATGCCGCAAGGTTGTTGGGATGGCCCCATTTGCCGTGCATCAGCAGCATGGCGCAGGGCTTGGGCTGGGCCCAGGCGGGTGCAAGGCAGCCGACCAAAAGGCTGGCGAGGCCCGCCACAAGCCAGCGCCGCTGTAAATGGATTTTCATGGTGCGTTTCTCCGTGATGGGGGCTCAGCCGGCCGGCGCGGTGGTCCGGTTGCAGGCCGGCAAGCCGTCGGGCGCGAAACTGCGCAGTTGCGCCCATTGTTCATCTTCCAGCTGCTGCCATGCCGGCAAAGCGGCTTCGGGGTGGGTAAATTCAACCGCAATGCCCTCCCGCTTGAAGGCATGGTGGCAGGAACCACTGGCGGCATGGCACTGCATCCACGCAGTGACCTCGCCGGCAGCGTCCCGCAGAATCCATTGCACATGGGGCACGGCGCGGCGCGAGGTCACGATCTCTTGCTGTTCCAGGCCATACGCCTGGTGCAAGGTGCGTACCTGGTCGCCCGGGCTGGGTGCGAGATACCACGGGTGAATCGGCCCGCGACCACACGGCCGCACATGCACCCGCGCCAACGCCGCCCGGGACGGACTCAAGCCATTGGCAGAAGCAGGCAGGTACTGAAAGGCCGGCATGGCGCAGTCAGTGGTTGGAAGATGCGCCCTAGGAATGCTCCAGGCCACGCCTGCCATCCAAAAGCGCATGGGGTCGCCCCCCACAGGAGCTGGCGCCCACCAGGGCAATGCACTTGCACGATTTGGCACCAGCGGACAGGTCAACACACCCGGCAACGGGTCTTGTTGCCATGCAGATTGCCGGTAGGACCAATAGCGCCACACAGGCTGCTCCACCGTACCTGCCACCATGCGGGCATGCCGGTCGCCGCCCCGGCTTGCCCGGGCAGCAAAACCTGATAAATCCAGCCGACTCAACACCGGTTGCATGCCATGCGGACTGCCGGACAACAAGCAATAAGGCTGCCCCTGTGCCGCCTGCTGTGCTGCATCTGCCTTGGAATACGACGAGGCGAGGGACCACGCAATGGCACCCACGATCGCCACCAGACCCGCCATGCGGAACACGGTGCGCGCCTGCACGCGGTAGGGCACCGCGGACAGCGGCCACACCGCAGGCCACACCTTGGGGATAGCGAACCACCACCCCACACCCGCCACTACGGCGCCCAAATGCAATGCCAGGGCGCCGGGCCACCACACATCCACCACTTGCAGCGTGGCAACCAACAGCGCCGCAGCCACGACCGGGCCGCCCAAGGCTACGTAATACAGATGCACCGCATGCAGATCGGCTACGGGTTCCGGCGTTTTGCGGAAAATAGCAGTCAGCGCCCAGCGCACAGCCCCCACGGCCAGCACGGCGGAGAGCATCAGCATCAAAAAGCCCATGCCCAGCATATCGCCCGCCCGCGCGTTCACCCGGCTGAAGTCCAGCCAGCACAAAGCGAACCCCAGCAGCAGGGTCGCAAACCACGGCCCCAGCCAGCGCCGGGGTATCAGCGCGGTGAGCACCAGCGGCAAAAGGAGCAGCAACAAGACCATAAGCGGGCAGCGCCCTGTCAGGCCGCGAGGGCGGCCATCAGTGCATCTACCGCGCCCGGCGGCAACACGCCAAGCCGGGCCCAGCCGGGTAGGCCAAACGATGTCGTGTCACGCAGCTTGATGCCGCGAGCGCGCAAGGTGGCCAACAAGCTCTGCAAGTCATGGTGCTTGGGCGGGCGGGCACAGAAAAAGTTGGCATGGCCGGGCATCACCGTCCAGCCAGCCTGCTCCAAAGCTTTGATTTGGTACACCTTCCACGCGCGCAAGGTGTCCAGGCTTTGCGTTACCCAGCCCTGTGTCTCGGGCGCAGCCCAGCTGTGCAGCATCGCCACACCATGCGCGCCCAGCACCCACGAGGGCGCCATGGCGTCCAGCGCAGTGGCAGCCGCCTGCGCATGCAGCGGTGCAATCGCATAGGCCGCGCGCACGCCGGTCAGGCCCAGGGCCTTGTTGGGGGAAAACAGTTGCCACACGGCATCGCGCTGCGGTGCGGTCAGTGCCGGCTCACCGCTGAGGCGCAGAGGGGCATAGGCCCCGTCCAGCACCACGGTGCTGCGCTCCAGCGCCCGGAGCCAGCCGGTGTGGTTCTGGCCGGTGGGGCTCGCGGGGTCGCAGGCCCAGACCAGGTCTGCAGCGTCCACGTCGCCCATCTGCACCAAACCCCACGCCTGTGCCGCATGGGCGTAGTCGCCATAAGCGTGCTGCGGCAGATGCACCCGGCTCCCGCCGGCTTGGCGCACCCAGGCACTGATGCGGAAGATGAATTCGCTGGCACTGCCCGCCAGCACCACCCGCCAGGGCTCCACCGCGTGGTGCGCAGCCAGGGGGACTTTCAGTGCGGTGTACTGCGGGTCCGGGTAGCGGGTTGCGTCGGCAGCCTGCACGGCAGCCAAGGCCATGGGGCACGGCCCGCAGGCGTTGCTGTTGGTGGAAAAGTCAAAGCGCGCCGCCCCCGCCGCATCGGGACCGCCGTGGATTCGGGTAACGGCGTTCACTTTTCAAACTCCGATTGCTATCAAAAGAAGAGCTAGCAGCGCACATTTCACGAGCGCTAGCACCGCTTTTGATGCATAGAGCTGCGCCGCTTCTGTGTCCGCTGCCTGCGCCTCGCGGCCATGGGGGTTCAGCACATACACCGCCGGTTTGCGCAGGCCCACGCCCAGCACCAGCGCCATGGCGGCCATGGGCCAGCCGCTGTTGGGGGACGGGGTTTTGCGGGCTTCAGCGCGCAGCTGGCTGCGCAGCGCCCAGCCGCGCCGGCCGGCTGCCAGCAAAAGCAGCACGGCAGTGATGCGGGCGGGCACCCAGCTCAGTAGGTCGTCGGCACGCGCCGCCCATTTACCGGCCCAGGCCCAGTTGCGGCCTTTGTAGATGCCGGGGTAGCCCCACATGGCGTCGGCCGTATTGGCAAAGCGGTAGAGCACCGCGCCCGGCAAGCCCAGCAGCAAAAACCAGAAGATGGGCGCCACCACCGAGTCATTGAGGTTCTCGGCCAGCGTCTCGATGGCGCTTTCACGCACCTGCACGGCAGTGAGCTGCGTCACATCCCGGCTTACCAGCCAGCGCAGGCGCTCCCGCCCGGCGTCCAGCGACACGGCCAGCGCGGCCTCCACCGCACGCACTTCGCTTTGCAACATGGCCATGGCCAGCATGGGCTTGAGCAGCAGGCCCATAACCCCACCTGCAGCCCACCAGGGCAGCTCCAGCGCAGCGCCTTGCAGCAGCAATGCCGCTATCAAAAACAGAGCAACTCCCGCACACCACATAAGCGCTGCAAGCCCAAAAGCCTGGTAATCGGGCACTTCAGGGTCTTGCGCAGCGCGCTGCTGCACCCGGTCGCCCGCCCGGCCAAGGAAGTTGCCCATCCACACCACCGGGTGCAGGCGCACCGGTGGCTCGCCCCAGCGGCGGTCCACCCACAGGGCGACGAGCACAGCCACGCCCACGGCGCCGGCCCAATGCTGGGGGGTGAAATCGGTGGTCATACGGGGTGGGAGTCTGTCATGGGCGCGCCATCATACGTGTGTCAGGCCGTATCAAGGTTGGTCGGGCACAGTGGCGTTTTTACAGAGGGGATGGTGAGATACTTGAGAGTTACCGACGCGCATCCCCCCGTGCAAAGCCATCTTTCCCCCTCCACTGCCAGCGAGCCCCGCATTCAGGGCTGGTGCCCCGGCGCGCTGCGGCCCATGCCGTCCGGCGACGGGCTGGTGGTGCGGGTCCGCCCGACCTTGGGGCGCCTCACGCCTTTGCAGGCGCAAGGGCTGGCGGGCTTGGCCCAGCAATACGCGTCGCCCGTGCTGGAACTCACCAGCCGGGCCAATTTGCAGCTGCGTGGCGTCTGCCCCGACAGCTACCCCGCTTTGATCAACGGCCTGCGCGCATTGGGTCTGCTCGACGAGCGCGCCGATGTGGAAGCCCGCCGCAACCTCTTGCTCAGCCCTTTTTGGACCGAATCCGACAGCACGCCGGCCATCTGCGATGCGCTGAATCGCGCCCTGGGCGCCCCAGACGCGCCCGCCCTGCCCGGCAAATTCGGCTTCGCCATCGACTTGGGCGCACAGCCGGTGCTGCGAGAAGGCTCGGCCGACATCCGCCTGGAGCGCTTGGGCGATCAGGTGCTGGTCTATGCCGATGGCGCAACCACCGGCGCCTGCGTGCCTGAGGCACAAGCTGCCCACATCGCCATAGAGCTGGCGCACTGGTTTGTGGCCTCCGGCGGCGTGATCAATGGCCGTGGCCGCATGGCCAGTCTGATTCAGCGGCACGCCTTGCCCGCACCATTCACCACCACGCCGGTACCCGAGGTCCCTGCACACACCGCCACTGTGGGCAACTCTGCCACCGGCATGGTGATCGGCCTGGAATTCGGCCAGTTACCCGCCGACACCTTGCACCAGCTGGCGGCCTTGGCCCCGCTACGCATCACGCCCTGGCGCGGTCTGGTGCTCGAAGGCTTGCACACTGCGCCCGAATTGTCCGAGCTAATCACCCACCCCGGCGATGCGCGCCTGCGCGTCATGGCCTGCACCGGCGCCCCAGGCTGCACCCAGGCGCTGGGCCCCACCCGCGCACTGGCCCGTTTTCTTGCCCCCTTGTTGCCCGCCGGCCGCACAGCCCATGTATCGGGCTGCACCAAAGGTTGCGCTCACCACGGCGCCACCCTGACCCTGTTGGCTAGTGAAGCGGGCTACCACCTGATTGACCACGGCACTGCCCAGAGCACGCCCGACGCCACCAGCCTCGACGCAGCAGGCATTGCCGCCTACCTAGAACAACAACAATTGCATGCGCCATACGTATGAAACCGATGGCGACGCCATCTACCGACAGTCTTTTGCCATCATCCGCTCAGAGGCGGATCTGGCCCGCTTCAACCCCATCGAGGAAATGGCGGTGGTTCGCATGATCCACGCCGCCGGCATGGTCGGGCTGGAAACCCATGTGCGCTTTTCCGAGGGCATGGCCGAGGCCGCCCGCACGGCGCTGGAAGCCGGTGCCCCCATTTTGTGCGACGTGCGCATGGTGAGCGAAGGCATTACCCGCACCCGCCTGCCGGCCGACAACCAGGTGATCTCAACCCTGCAAGACCCGTCGGTGCGCGAACTCGCCCAATCCATGGGCACTACCCGCAGCGCCTCTGCGCTGGAGCTGTGGCGCCCGCACCTAGCCGGTGCCGTGGTGGCCATTGGCAATGCGCCGACCGCACTTTTTCATTTGCTCAATATGTTGCAAGACCCCGCCTGCCCGCGCCCTGCCGCCATCATCGGCTGCCCCGTGGGCTTTGTGGGTGCGGCTGAATCCAAAGTCGCCCTCATGGCTGACCTGCCCGCCCCCAGCATGGTGGTGCACGGGCGCCTGGGCGGCAGCGCCATCACCGTGGCGGCAGTGAACGCACTCGCCAGCCGGAGGGAAATCTGATGGGACGCATCCTCTGCGCGGGCCTGGGGCCCGGTGACCCGGATTTGATGAGCGTGCGCTCCGACCGCGCCATACGCGCGGCCACCCAAGTGGCCTACTTCCGCAAAAAAGGCCGCCCCGGCCAGGCGCGCCGCATCGTGGAAGGCATGTTGCTACCCGGCGCCACCGAGTACCCGATGGAATACCCGGTGACCACCGAGCTGCCCTTTGACAGCCCCGAATACATCCACTGCCTCGCCACGTTTTACGACGACTGGGCCGACCGCCTGGCCACACTCGCCCAAACGGAAGACGTGCTGGTGCTCTGCGAAGGCGACCCATTCTTCTACGGCTCCTTCATGCACCTCTACACCCGGCTGCAAGGCCGCGTCACGGTGGAGGTGATCCCCGGCATCCCCGGCATGGTGGGCTGCTGGTCCGCTACCGGCGTGCCCATCACCTGGGGCGACGATGTGATGACCGTGCTCATGGGCACCCTGCCCGAAGACGAGCTGGTGCGCCACATGCAAACCGCCGACGCACTCGTCGTCATGAAAACCGGCCGCAACCTGCCCCGCGTGCGCAGCGCACTCGCAAAAGCCGGCCGCTTGGAGCAGGCCTGGCTGGTGGAGCGCGGCACCATGCCCGGTGAGCGCGTCATGAAACTGGCCGACGTGGACGGCACCGACTGCCCCTACTTCGCCATCGTGCTGGTGCACGGCAGCGGCCGCCGCCCCGAGGTGCAGGAATGACTGCGCCCCAGACCGCAGGCACGCTGTGCATCGCCGGCCTGGGCCCGGGCGACGCGCAGCTGGTCACGCCCGAAGTGACCGCCGCCATCGAGGCTGCCACCGACATCGTGGGTTACATCCCCTACGTGGCGCGCATTGCGCCGCGCCCCGGCCTGACGCTGCACGCCTCCGACAACCGCGTCGAGATGGACCGCGCCCGCGCTGCCTTGCAGATGGCGGCCGAGGGCAAGCAAGTGGTGATCGTGTCGTCCGGCGACCCCGGCGTGTTTGCCATGGCCGCTGCCGTGTTTGAAGCGCTGGAAGGCCGGCCCGACTGGCAGGCGCTGGACATTCGCGTGCTGCCCGGCATCACCGCCATGCTGGCGGCGGCAGCCAAAGCCGGTGCGCCCCTGGGCCACGACTTTTGCGCCATCAACCTGAGCGACAACCTCAAACCTGCCGAGCTGATTGAAGCCCGGGTACGCGCCGCCGCCGGGGCCGACTTTGCGATGGCGTTTTACAACCCCCGCTCCGCCAGCCGTCCGCACACCTTCGGCCGCGTGCTGCAGGTGCTGCTGGAAGCCTGCGGCCCGGACCGCCTGATCACCTTTGCCCGCGCCGTGAGCACCCCGGAAGAAAAGCTGCTCACCGTGCGCCTGGGTGACGCCACCCCTGAGATGGCGGACATGCGCACGGTGGTCATCGTGGGCAACAGCGCCACCCGCCACGTGGGCCGCTTCGTCTACACCCCGCGCTCGGCGCTATGAAAGATTCAATGGCCTGCCACGCCCAGCCAACGCAGCACCTCGGGCACGCTGCCCACGGTGCGGCGGCTGGGGATGTGCGGCCGGTCTATCAGAATGACGGGCAGCCCCAACTCACGGGCGGCCACCAGCTTAGCCTCAGCCCCCGTGCCGCCCGAGTTTTTGGAAACGATATGCGTGATTCCATGCGCCTGCAGCAAGGCACGGTCGCCCTGCAATGTGAAGGGGCCGCGGTCCAGCACCACATGGCCTCGCGCTGCGGGCAGCTCCAGCACCGGGTCCACCAAGCGCAACAGGTACCAGTGCTGACCGCAGGCCAAAAACGGCGCGAGGTTCTGCTTGCCGATGGCCAAAAACACACGGGCTGGCTGGCTGGGCAAGGCTTGCACGGCGGCTGCCATGTCCGCCACATGCGTCCACACATCACCACGCTGCGCCTGCCAGGCGGGCCGCTCCAGCGCCAGCAGGGGCACGCCTGCGGCTGCACAGGCCTGCGCCGCGTTGCTGCTCATCTGCGCGGCGAAGGGGTGGGTGGCGTCCGCCACATGGGTGATGCGCTCAGCCTGCAGATAGGCCTGCAAACCCGCCACCCTGCCAAAGCCGCCCACACGCGTGGGCAGCGGCTGGGCGATGGGCGCATCGGTACGGCCTGCGTAAGAAAACACTGCATCCACCCCGGCCTGCGCCAAGGCCTGCGCCAGGCGGCTGGCCTCGGTGGTGCCGCCCAGCAACAACACTCGCAAGGAGCCGTGCGCCATGTCTGAACCGTGGTTATCTAACCCTTGGCTAACGGTCATTGGTATCGGTGAAGAGGGTTTGCATGGTCTGGGCGATGGTAGCCGCTCGGCACTGGCCCGCGCGCAGCATGTATTCGGCGGGCCACGCCACTTGGCGCTGGCAGACGTGGGCAGCCGGGGCATTGAATGGCCCGTGCCTTTTGACGTGGCGCCTGTGCTGGCCCTGCGCGGTCAGCCGGTCGTGGTGCTGGCCTCGGGCGACCCATTTTGGTTCGGGGCGGGTGGCAGCTTGGCGGCGCATTTACAGCCCGGCGAATGGGTGGCCCACCCCGCGCCGTCCACCTTTGCACTGGCAGCCTCACGCCTGGCCTGGCGGCTGGAGACGGTGCACTGCTTCGGCCTGCACGCCGCGCCGTTTGAGCGCACTCGAAGCAGCCTGCACCCCGGCGCGCAGTTGCTCTGCCTGCTGCGTGATACGGCAGCCGTTAGCGAATTTTCCCAGTGGCTTACCGCTCAAGGCTGCGGCGCTTCCAACGTGTGGGTGCTGGAGGCATTGGGCGGCCCGCGTGAACGTATCCGCCAGACCACAGCAACTGCACTCGACTTTGTAGACATCCAAAACCCGGTCGCGGTAGCCGTGCAAGTGGCAAGCACCGACACCACTTTCAAAGGCTTGTCCCGCAGCACCGGCCTGCCGGACGCGGGCTTCGCCAGCGACGGCCAAATCACCAAATCGCCCATACGCGCCTTAACGCTGGCCGCACTCGCGCCCCGCCCTGGCGAACACCTGTGGGACCTGGGCGCAGGCTCGGGTTCGGTGTCGGTGGAGTGGTGTTTGGCAGGCGGCAGCTCCAGCGCGGTGGAGCAGCACGCCGAGCGCGTGAGCAATATCCGCAGCAATGCGGCCCATTTCGGCATCGACCACCGCCTGACCGTACACCACGGCCACACGTCGGATTTGCTAGCCAGCCTGCCCCCACCCCACGCCATTTTTGTAGGTGGCGGGTTTGACCTAGCGCTGTTTGCCCGGCTTCAAGCCGCCGCACCACAGGACACGCGCTTGGTGGTGAACGCAGTCACGCTGGAGACCGAATCGGCCCTGCTGCAACTGCACGCCCAGCACGGCGGCGAGCTGCTGCGCATCGAGTTGGCGCAGGCTGCGCCCCTGGGCCGTATGCGTGGCTGGCAGCCCAGCCGCCCGGTGATGCAGTGGAGCGTGACGCTGTGAACTGCGCTCGCTTGGCGGCCCGCCACTTACATTGCTTGCCCGCATGACGCTGGTGGCGGGCTTGGGCTTTAGAGCCGGGGGCGATGCGGCCTCGCTGCGCAATGCCTTGCAGGCCGCTCTGGATGCCGCGTCCACAGCGCACGGTCAGCCCATCACACTCGCCAACTTAAGCGCGTTTGCCACCGCCGCCGACAAAGCCCACCACCCCGCCCTGCTGCAACTGGCCGCCGAGCTACAACTCCCCATCCACTTCATCCCCCTGCCCGCGCTGGCCGACCAACCCTCTGCTGCCCCCAGCGCCCATGTGCCTGAACGCTACGGTGCGCACAGCGTGGCCGAGGCGGCTGCACTCGCAGCGGCAGGCCCCAGCGCAACGCTCTTGGGCCGCCGCAGCATCAGCCCCGACCGCATGGCCACTGCGGCACTGGCTTTCACTGAAAATACCTCCCCATGACTGTTCACTTCATTGGCGCCGGCCCCGGCGCACCCGACCTTTTGACCCTGCGCGGGCGCGACCTGATTGCTGCCAGCCCTGTCTGCCTGTATGCCGGCTCGCTAGTGCCCGAGGGCGTGTTGGCCCACTGCCCACCCGGTGCGCGCATCGTCAACACCGCGCCCCTATCGCTGGAGCAAATCTTGGAGGAAATCAGCTCCGCGCACGCTGCCGGGCACGACGTGGCCCGCCTGCATTCGGGCGACTTGTCGGTGTGGTCAGCCATGGGCGAGCAGCTGCGCGGCTTGCGCGCGCTGGGCATCCCCTACACCGTGACGCCGGGCGTGCCCTCGTTTGCTGCCGCCGCCGCCACTCTGGAAGCTGAGCTGACGCTGCCGGGCCTGAGCCAATCGGTAGTGCTCACCCGCACCTCGGGCCGCGCATCGGCCATGCCCGACACCGAGTCGCTGGCCAACTTTGCGGCCACGCAGGCGGTGCTGGCGATTCACCTGTCCATCCATGTGCTGCCGCGCGTGGTGGCCGAGCTGTCGCCCCACTACGGCGCAGACTGCCCAGTGGCCGTGGTCTGGCGCGCCAGCTGGCCGGACGAACGCGTGGTGCGGGCCACGCTGGCCACCATCGAAGCAGCTATCGGCGAAGGCATGGAGCGGACGGCGCTGATTCTGGTGGGCCACACGCTCGGCCAAAACTTGGGCGAAGCAGACTTTGCCCACAGCCGCCTCTACGCCGGCGACTACGACCGCCGCTACCGACCGCTGGGCACCGCGCCCCGCTTCCCGACAGGCACAGAATGAATGCCGGCATGAGAGTTGAACTTTACCTGGTCGGCATTGGCACCGGCAACCCCGACCACGTCACCCGACAGGGCGTGAAAGCGCTGAACGCGGCGGACCTCATCCTCGTGCCGCACAAAGGCGACGGCAAAGCCGACCTGGCCGAGCTGCGGCTGGCGTTGTGCCAAGAGCTGGTCACCAACCCTGGCACGCAAGTGGTGCAGTTCGACATGCCAGTGCGCGACGCGCAAGACCCGGACTACCCCGGCGCAGTGAACCGCTGGCACGACGCCATTGCCGAGGTGTGGCTGGCAAAAATCCGCGCCCATCTGCCCGAGGGGGGCCGCGTGGCCCTGCTGGTGTGGGGCGACCCGTCTTTGTATGACAGCACCCTGCGCATTGCAGACCGGCTGGCGCTGCAACTGCCGCTGGCGATATCGGTGGTGCCCGGCATCACCGCCCTGCAAGCGCTGACCGCCGCTCACGCCATTGCGCTCAACGACATCAACGCCCCGGTCACCATCACCACCGGCCGCCAACTGCGCGACCACGGCTGGCCCGGGAGCGCCGACACCATCGCCGTGATGCTGGACGGCCACTGCGCCTTCCAACACCTGACGCCCGAAGGCATCACCATCTGGTGGGGCGCTTACCTGGGCATGCCCCAACAAATCTACATCGCCGGGCCGCTGGCCGAAGTGAGCGAGCGGATTCAGGCAGAGCGCCAAGCCGCGCGCGCAGCGCATGGGTGGGTGATGGATATTTATTTGATGAGGCGGGTGGTTGGCTGACGGAATGACCCGAGGAAGCCACGCGGCAGGGAATTCTTTATTCGATTTTCATATGTCCGTACCCCGCTGTTTTCACCTACCGGTCTAAGCATTGAGTTGTCGTGGTGCTTACGGGTGGCCGGCGAGTTTCGATAACATTGAAGCGTAGGGTTGCCTAGGCGGCTCTGCACAAAGATCAACTATTAGAAAAAAATTGGGAGGTTCAATGTCAAACAAAGTCAAAGTCAAATCACTGACGTTCGGAAAGCCGCCTTTCCGCAAGCTCGGGAGTTTCGACATCCAGTTCGCCGACAGGCTAACGCTTATCGCCGGTCATAACGGCATTGGCAAGTCGACCATATTGGGTTTAGTGGCCAACACATTCGGCATTACCGAGCGCAGTGGACCTAAGACATACTTGGGCGATCCTTTCTACGCAAACATTGAGCAAATTGTTTTCTTGGCTTTGGACGAAGTGGTGGAAGCGCAGAAGAACACTGCGTCCGCACCAGTAGTCATAGCAAATGTCGGCGGTGTGGAAGTCAAGAAGCGATGCTCCATGACCCAGCGCACTCAATGGCAGCGGGCCAGGGTTGTGCCCCGTACGGTGGACAAAGTAGAAGGCGATACCGTTGGTCAAGACGCGAAAGTACCGTTGCCAACGATTTATCTTGGGATGAAGCGCCTTGCCTCCGTGGGGGAAGCAGAGGAGAAGGATGTCAGCAGCGTCAAGTTGGCTATGCACGCGGATGACAGCGCCCTTATGCGGGAGTTTGTCAGCGCCGTGATTCTTGGGGCGGAGTTGACCAACGACGTGAATCACCAATCCATCAAAGGGGCGAAAAAGAAGTCGGCCCAGCCCGGCTACGAAAAGCATGGGCCGTTTGCGGTCTCCATGGGTCAAGACAGTCTGGGCAGCATCGCCACCGCGCTAGCATCGTTCAGCAAGTTGAAGAGGGATATGGGCGACGACTATCCAGGCGGATTGCTGGTCGTCGACGAAATGGATGTCGGATTTCATCCGCATGCCATTGAGCGGCTTGTCAAGTCATTGAAATCTTGCGCGAATCGCCTCGATCTGCAAATCATCGCGACTACCCACTCGCCACGGCTGATCGAGGCGGTGCATCCCGATGGCGACGGGAACGCAAAAGCTCCCGACAGCGTGGTCTATCTGCTGGATACGAAGCACCCCCGCATTGCCAAAGATCAGTCGCTTCGCGCCATCCTCAACGATATGGCCTTGCTTCCCGACGATGACAAGCCGTCTCGGAAGGCAAAGCCTACGTTGGCAATCTACTTCGAGGACGAAGAAGCTACGGAATTTTGCAGTGGACTGATTCCAGCAGCCAAGAAATTGGCGCTGGCCAAGAAATATGGCGTGCGGATCAATTGGATTCCGCTGGGCGTTGGTGGGTCGAATTTGCTGGGCTTCCCTGCCAAAGACCCACTTTTCTTGAATCGGGTTTTGGTCGTCGATGCGGATACGACCATTCCGAATGAGGCTGCAGCGCGAGGCAATGCCGTCAAATTGCCATGCGTTGCGGGCTCTGCCGGGACCGCCAGATCATCGGAAAACACCGTGAAGAAATTTTTGCGAGACATTTCAGAGTCAGGCGATGGCGCCCTCCACGAGGCGTTGCTGAATCTCAACATCACAAATCCGACCAGCGACAGGATTCAATCCGTCTTTTTTGAAGATGGTGCTGGCAAAAGCACCAAACGGGACAGCACCAAGAACTGGTGGACAAAGAACTGGCCCAAATTAAAGAAATGGGGAGTGGTCGAGCGGTGGGCCGAGGTCTACCAAACAGAGGCGGGAGAGTTCGAAGCGGCCTTCGAGCTCGCGATATCGCGCACTGTTGCCCGATTGACGAAAAGTCCATGAGGTAAGCTCGGAACAGCTACCCGTTTTTATGTACTCCAACAAGCTATACACCCCACTGCGCTACCCAGGAGGCAAAGCGCGCTTTGCGCCCTTGATAGCCGGGGTGATTGCGGACAATGACCTCACGGGTGGCCACTACCTTGAGCCGTACGCTGGCGGTGCTGGCGTTGCTTTGTGTCTGCTGGTGGACGGTATCGTTGAGCATGTCCACATCAACGATGCAGATCCGGCAATTGCCGATTTTTGGCGGGCCGCCACGCAACAGTCGGATCAGCTCGTGGCCATGGTCGCATCGGAGCCCATCGACATGGATGCATGGCACCACTGGCGCGGCGTGATGCTTGGTAATGTGCCTGGGTCTGATTTGGAGCGCGGGTTTGCCACGCTGTTCATGAACCGGACGAATCGGTCCGGCATTCTCAAGGGCGGCGTAATCGGCGGGAAAGCGCAGTCAGGCGATTACAAGATCAATGCGCGTTTCATGCGCGATGAGTTGTGTTTGCGCTTGGATCGCATCGGTGCCCATGCCGGTGGCATACATGTGTATGAAGAAGACGCGCACCAACTGCTATTGCGGTGCCATCAGTTTTTGCCTGCCAAATCTCTTGTGTATTTGGACCCGCCCTACTACGTTAAAGGTGCAGGTCTTTATCGTAATTTTTACAAACATGAAGACCATGTCCGAATAGCGAAGCTGTTAGGAAGTGATCGTTTTAGGCGGCCTTGGGTCGTCTCATATGACAATGCGGACGAGATCAAAGAAATGTATGCGTACGCCACACCGTATGCGTATGGCCTGAACTACACGGCCCAACGGCGCTACACCGGTTCAGAAGTGATGTTTTTCAGCAAGCGTATCGCAGCTCCACTGATGTCTATAGAGAAAATGGCAGCTTGAACTATTTGAAGCTAGCTACAAATAGTTCATATCCGGCACGGAAATTTTATTGACTACAACAGCCTAGGGTCGCAACGCGGCTCACACCCAAGCCTTGGTCGGCAACTCATGCGAAATCGTCTGCTCATGTTTGGCGATTGAAATAACATGCTTACCAAATTAGCCCTGCTCTAACGATTAGATCTGTAGCCCAAAGAGTGGGACTTAGCGCTACTTTGCGACGAAAAATTGTGGTTAAAAACAGGCTGTAGCGCCTATGGAACATGCGCAAGCAGCTCCTAACTCCATAGCAATCTAAAGCTTGACGCTAGTCCGCAGCAACGCAGTCCTCAACTCCCGAGTAGCCTCCTTCGCCACATCCACCCCCTTCACCGCCAGCTCAAACGGGGAGCCTGACTTGATGTGGGTGGGGAGCAATTTCTTGATGGGCGTCACAGCGGGGTACTTGCCGCCCGGCACACACATGCGAACCGAGAAGCCGTACTCGTCGAGCACGCCTTTGGCGTAGAGCTCAGCCAGTTGGGCGAAGGACACGAAAGTGGAGCGTTTCACGTCTTTGCCGCTGGGCTCGCGGACGGTGCGGACGATCTCGAACTTGCCGAGCGAATCGCGCTGGGTGTTGGTAAATGGGTGCAGCAACACCGTCACGCTCAGCCCGCCTTTGGGTGGCGCGATGGTGTGCTCGACGGCAATGTCTGTTAACAGCATGTTGTTTTCCTTGTCATCCAATCAGCCGCTAGCGCACATCCTGTATGCGCAAGCAGCTCCTAATTTCATAGTACCTAGTCACCCTGCCGGTACTCTGCGCCCCAGCGTGCAGCCCAGTCGGCACAGCGCCCGACCTTGACCTTGGCGTCGTCAAAGTCCACCACCACCAGTTGCTCCGCGCCTAGTGGCGCGCGTGGTTGCTCCAGCGTGCGGCCATCGGTCAGCAGCCACAGGACGGTAGACACGGTGCTGGCACTGGTGCCGCGCACGCGGCGGTGTTGGGCCATGAGGTTATCAGCGGCGGCCATGGCCTGTGCCAAGGGGGTGCCGCCACCGCCACCGCGCTGTTGCACGCGCACTGCGGCGGCGCGGCGTGCGGGGCCGGGGGGCACCAGCACTTCCACGCCCTGCCCGCCAAAACACAGTAGCGCCACATGGTCGCCCGCGCGAGCGGCCTGCTCCAGGACCTGGGCGGCATAGCCTTTGGCCCGCGCTAGACGGCCGCCTTGACGCATGGAACCGGACGTGTCCAGCAGCAGCAAGTGCAAGGTGGATGGCTTGGCTTGGGGCTCGCGCCAGCGCAGGTGCTGCGCGGCCAGGGCATTGCGGCCTTTGGCTTGCAGGGTGGGTAGCCAAGCGATGGCGCCGCGTCGTGTCGCCGAGCCGGATGGCACGCGCACAGCCACCGCAGGTGCGTGGGCACCCGTTGGTAGAGCTGCTGTGCGCCACCGCCCGCCGCGCGCCGCACTCTGAGGCACAGGGCCGGGGTGGCTCAGGCTTTTTTTGGCGGGAGCACTCCTGCAGCCGCAGGCCGCACGGTGCCCACAGGCACGGGGGGCATGGCGCCCCAATCGCCATCGGCACTGCCGGCACCAGCCGATTCGGGCTGAGCTTTACTTGCGTCTTGGCCCTGGGCGGGGGATTGGGGCTTTTGAGCTGCTTGCGGCGTTGGCTGTTGCGCCCCCACCTGCCTGCGGTGGTGCAAGGCCAGCTCGGCCACGGCGTCCACATCGGCCACCGTCACCGCATCGCGCCCATCCAGCGCGGCGGAGGCGCGGGCGGCGCGCAGCATCACCAAATCGGCCCGCACACCGTCCACTCCGGCGGTCAAGGCCAATGCACCTGCGTGGGTCAGTGCATCGTCCGGCCACTGCACGCGGGGCAACAGAGCTTGCGCGTCCAGCACGCTGGCGGCCAGGTTTTGCAATGCGTCGGCATGGCTTTCGGCCACAGCGCCCGGGTCGGCGTCAAACAGCAAGCGGCTGCGCACGATCTGCTGGCGCTGCGCTGCGTCGGTGGGGTTGTGCAGCCACACCGAGAGGCCAAAGCGGTCCAGCAGCTGAGGGCGCAGCTCGCCCTCCTCCGGGTTCATGGTGCCCACCAGCACAAAGCGCGCGGCGTGGCGCTGCGAAATGCCGTCGCGCTCCACCGTGTTCACTCCGCTGGCTGCTACGTCCAGTAAGGCGTCGACCAGCGCGTCGGGCAGCAAATTCACCTCGTCCACATACAGCACGCCGCCATGCGCGCGCGCCACCAGGCCGGGCGAGAGGCGCACGGCGCCGCTTTGCAAGGCGTCTTCAATACTGAGTGTGCCCACCAGCTGCTCCAGGCTGGCAGCGAGCGGCAGCGTGACGAACGGGGCCTGCGGCAACAAGGCGGCCAAGGCGCGTGCGGCGGTGGACTTGGCGGTGCCACGCGGCCCGCCAATGAGCACCCCGCCAATGCCGGGGTCTACCGCCACCAACAGCAAAGCCCGCTGCAAAGCCTGCTGGCCTACCAGCGCAGTGAAGGGAAAAGGCACTGGCTCGGGCGCGCTCGCGGATGCTGGGGCGCTGGTCTGCTCGGTGGAGCGCATGTCAGGATTCAGGGGCATGGTCAGGATGCTTCCAATTGGTTGTCGAGCGCCAGCACATGGTCCTGGATGCGTTCGCGGTGGTCGCCGGGCTCGGCCCACAGGCCGCGCTGCATAGCTTCGAGCAGCCGCTCGCCGATGCTGCGCAGGGCGCCGGGGTTGTGTTGTTGCAGGAAGGCTCGGGTGTCGTCGTCGTGCACATAGGCGTCGGCCACCAGCGCGTACTGGTGGTCGGCCACCACGCCGGTGGTAGCGTCAAAGGCAAACAAAAAGTCCACCGTGGCGGCCATCTCAAACGCGCCCTTGTAGCCGTGGCGCTTGATGCCGTCTATCCACTTGGGGTTGACGGCGCGTGAACGCACCACGCGGGCCACTTCTTCGCCCAAGCTACGGATTTGCGGAGCGCCGGGTACGCTGAAGTCGCCGTGGTACAGAGCGGCGGTCTTACCGTTCAGGTGCTCCACCGCAGCAGCCATGCCGCCCATGAACTGGTAGTAGTCGCCGGAGTCGAGGATGTCGTGCTCGCGGTTGTCTTGGTTGTGCAGCACGGCGTCCAGAGTGGCCATGCGCTGGGCAAAGGCCTCGGGTGCGGCAGCGCCATCGCTGTCCTGGCCGTAGGCAAAGGCACCAGCGCGAAGGTAAGCCTCGGCCAGCTCCGAGCGCTCGGTCCAGTTGCCACTGGCAATCGACGCTTGCAAGCCCGCGCCATAGCCGCCGGGCCGGGGGCCAAACACGCGCCAGGTGGAGGCGCGCTCGGCGTCTGCATCGCTGTGGCCGGCGGCCTGGGCAAGAGCTGCCTCGGCCTGCACCCGCACGCGGATGGGGTTGACGTCGTCCGCCTCGTCCTCGGGCGAGATGGCGGCCACAGCGCGCACGGCGGTGTCAAACAAATCGATCACATTGGGGAAGGCATCGCGGAAGAAGCCGGAAACGCGCAGCGTCACGTCCACGCGCGGGCGGCCCAGCACGGTCATGGGCATGACTTCGATGTCGGTGACGCGGTTGCTGCCCGCTGCCCATTTGGGCCGCACGCCCAGCAGCGAGAAGGCCTGGGCCACGTCCTCACCGCCGGTGCGCATGGTGCTGGTGCCCCACACCGACAAGCCCATGGCCGTGGGGTAGGCGCCGTGGTCTTGCAGGTGGCGCTCGACCACACGATCTGCGCCCTTGGCGCCCATGGCGTAAGCGGTTTGGGTGGGGATGGCGCGGGTGTCCACCGAATAAAAGTTGCGCCCGGTGGGCAGCACATCGGGCCGGCCACGCGACGGTGCGCCGCTCGGGCCGGGCGGGATGAAGCGGCCATCGAGCCCGCGCAGCAGCTGGGTGATCTCATTCGGGCCACAGGCATCGAGGCGCGGGGCCAACACCGATTGCAGGCGCTGCAATACCTGGGTGGTGTGGGGCCAAGATTCAGGCGCATCCACCGGGCCACCGGGCAGCGCACTGCCCTGCTCTGCCATGTCTTGCACCACGCGGGTGGCCAGCAGTTCCACGCGCTCGCGGGTGTGGCCGGCGTGGCGCCAGGGGTCATCGCTCAAGGCTTGCAGCACGGCGGGGCGTGGGCCGGTCCAGGGCGCGGCCCAGTCGGGGCTCAGGGCGTCAAAGTCCGTCAGGCCCAAGTCTTGCGCCAAGGCCACCGTGAGGCTGGCTTGGGCTGCACCGGAGCCACCGGGGTAGCGAGCCAAGGCCACCAGGGTGTCCACCCGCTGGCGGCCGGTGGGCGACTGGCCGAAGGTGTGCAGGCCATCGCGGATTTGCGATTCTTTGATCTCACACAGGTAGGCGTCCAGCCGGCGCAACAGGGCGTCACGCTCGGTGTCGTCCGCAGGCTTGGTAAAGCCCAGCTCGGTATGCAAGCCATCGGCCAGCACCTGCTCCAGAATGCCCGCGCGCAGCAGCTTGGCGCGGCGCGGGTCCAGGGACAGGGCTTCGTAATACTCGTCCATGCGACCTTCGAGCTGCTGCAGGGGCCCGTAGGTTTCGGCCCGCGTCATAGCGGGCATCAGGTGGTCGATGATGACGGCCTGCGTGCGGCGCTTGGCCTGCGCGCCCTCGCCGGGGTCGTTCACGATGAAGGGGTACAGGTGCGGCAGCGGGCCCAGGATGGCGTCGGGCCAACAGGCCGCGCCCAGTGCCACGCTTTTGCCGGGCAGCCACTCCAGGTTGCCGTGCTTGCCCACGTGCACCACCGCATCCACGGCGTAGGCACGGCGCATCCAAAAATAAAACGCCAGGTAGTTGTGCGTGGGCACCAGGTCAGCATCGTGGTAAGTGGCGACCAGGTCGAGGTCACGCCCACGGGCGGGCTGGTTGCCCACAAACACGTTGCCGTAGCGCTGGCCGGAAATCATGAAGCGGCCATGGCGCACCAACGGGTCCTGCTCCGGCAGGCCCCACAGCGCGTTGATGGCGGCTTGGCTGTCGGCAGGCAGTGCGCCAAAGTCTTGCAGGTAGTGGGCAAGAGCCAAGCTCTGGCCTGCGGGGCGGGCGTCGTTGGCGTCGAGGTTGTTGGTGATGCCGCGGGTCAGGTCGGCCATCAGGGCGTCGCTGTCAGGTGGCACATCGCCCGTCGCATAACCGGCGGCTTGCAAGGCTTGCAGGATGACCACCGTGGACGCAGGTGTGTCCAGCCCCACGCCGTTGGCGAGCCGCGAGTCGTCGTTCGGGTAGTTGGCCAGCACCAGTGCAATGCGCTTTTCGCTACTCTTTTTATAGCGCAGTGCGCACCATCTGCGGGCGAGAGCGGCCACATAGGCCATGCGCTCAAGCTCTGGCTGGTAGCGCACCACATCAATCTCTGCACGCTCGCAGCGCCAGGCCAGGCCCTTGAAGCTGATGGGCCGGGTGCCGATGCGGCCATCCACCTCGGGCAGCACAATTTGCATGGCCAAGTCGCGCGGGGTGAGGCCGTGCGGGTCGTCTTGCCACTGCGCTTGCGAGCAACCCGCGGTAATGAGCTGCAGCACCGGCGCATCGCCCGCCAGCAGCACGGGCTGCACTTCGGCGCCACCCTCTCCTTCCCTATCGTTGCCGTCGATGGAGCCCACGGCAAAGCTGGTGGCGTTAAGCACCACGTCCACCCGATGCTCGTGCGCCATGGTTTGCAGCAGGGCCATGCTCTCGGGGTTTTTGAGGGAGTCCAGCGCCAGCGCCAAGGTGTTGAGGCCCTGCTCTGCCAGCGCGGCCAGCATGGCATCAAAAGCGGCGGTGTTGCCGGCTTGCAAGTGGGCTTTGTAAAACACCAGCAGCGCTACCGGCGCACCTTCACGCAACGGCGCCACTTGGCTCAAAGGCTCGTAGCGCACCGCACCGGGTAGCACTTGCGCAGGCGCAGGCCGCTCGCCCCGGCCAAAAGCGGCGTGGGCAATCAGCTGGAAGAAGTTGTTGGCGTTGTCGCGCCCGCCTTCGCGCAGGCAGCGCCAGAGGTGGGTGCAGTCGGCGTTAGTGGCGGTGCTGCGCAACAGGAGCTGCGCGTCTTCCACGCATTCGCCCGACACCATCACCAGCCATTGGCCGCGCGCTGCCGCCGACTCGCACACCTGGTCCACGATATAGGCCCAGTCGCTGGGGGCGCCCAGGTGTTCGATGACGATGGCCTTGGCGTGGCGCAGCACATCGTCCATGTACAGGTCGGTGGACGCGGGCTGGCGCAGCCACATCAGATTGGCCAGGCGCACGGTCGGAAAATCAGCAGGCAAATTGCTGGCCACCTCGGCCAGGAGCGACAAAGTGGTGTCCGCCACGGTGAGCACCACGATGTCACCGGGCGTTTGCTCCACGCGCACGATGCCGTTGCCATCGTCTTCGACATGGCCGCCGGGGCGGGTGGAAAGCAAATGCATGGTGAACCGCCTTGAATGAGCTGCTCTTAGGCCAACGCGGCTTGCAACTCAGCTTGCAACGTGGCCGCATCCAAATGATCGCCAATGAACACCAGGCGGGTCGCACGCGGCTCGTCGGCACGCCAGGCGCGGTCAAAGTAGCTGTCAAAGCGCTGGCCTACACCCTGCACTACCAGGCGCATGGCTGCACCGGGCAGCGACACAAAGCCTTTGACGCGATAAATCTCGTGTCGCTGCACCAGCGCGGTCAGGGCCGGAATGACCTTGGCGCGGTCGGCCACTTGCAAGGTGAGGGACACGGAATCGAACTCGTCGTGGTCGTGGTCTTCTTCCTCGTCGTGGTGGGTTTTGCGGGAGTCGATCACATCTTCCACCGCGCGCTCCAGGCCCAGCAGCACGTCCATGGGCACCTCCCCATGCGAGGCGCGCACCAGTTTCACACCGGCGGGGGCTTCGGCGCGGATGGTGGCTTCCACGGCTTCGAGCGAAGCGGCGTCCATGCCATCCACTTTGTGCACGATGACCAGGTCGGCCGTGGCCAACTGGTCTTCAAACAACTCAGCCAGCGGGGATTCGTGGTCGAGGTTATCGTCGGACCGGCGCAAGGCGTCCACCGCCACCGGATCTTCGGCAAAAGTGCCGGCGGCGACCGCCGGCGCGTCCACCACCGTAATCACCGAGTCCACGGTAAAAGCGTTGCGCAGCGCGGGCCACTGGAAGGCCTGCACCAAGGGCTTGGGCAAGGCCAGGCCGGAGGTTTCGATAACGAGGTAGTCAATCTGGTCGCGGCGGGCGGCCAGTTGCTCCATGACCGGGGCAAATTCCTCTTGCACGGTGCAGCACAGGCAACCGTTGGCCAGCTCGAACAGTTGGCCGTTTTCTTCACCGTTCTCATCACAGCCGATGCCGCAGCCGCGCAGCAATTCGCCGTCAATGCCCAGCTCGCCAAACTCGTTGACGATGACCGCAATACGGCGGCCTTGCGCGTTGGTGAGCAGCTTGCGCAGGAGCGTGGTTTTGCCGCTGCCGAGGAAACCGGTGACGATGGTGGCGGGGATTTTGCGGGTTTGCATGGTGTGGAAATGGACGTAAAAAATGAATAAAAAAGGTAGCGCTCAGGCGCCGTCCGACTGGTGCAGCAAGGTGTACATGACAAACAAGGCGCCCACGCTGGCAGTGACGATACCCACCGGAAGCTCTTGGGGCGCCAGTATGGACCGGCTCACCACATCGCTGAGCAACAACAGCAAGGCACCAATCAGCATAGCGATGTGCAGCATGTGGCGGTGCAGTGCGCCCGCCAGCGCGCGGGCGAGGTGCGGAACCATGAGGCCGACAAAACCAATCACCCCGGAGACTGCCACAAAACACGCGGTGGCAAAGGCGCACACCACAAAGGCCTGCACCCGCAGCCGCTCAGGCGCAATGCCCAAGCTATGCGCGGTGTGGTCGCCGCTGAGCATGGCGTCCAGCGCGTGGCGCCTGTGCCACGAGAAGACCGACAGCACCAGCAAACCGGTCAAGGGAATGAACAGGTTGTCCCAGCGGGCGGAACCCAGGCCACCCATGGTCCAGAACATGACCGACTGGGCGGCACGCTGATCGCCCAGAAAGGTGAAGTAGTAGGTCAGTGCAGTGAACAAGAACGAAACAGACAGGCCCGCCAGAATCATGCGCTCCGGCGTGTGGCTGCGGTAGCGGCGCAACAGCAGCAACACAACCACCACCGACGCCATGCCGCCCACAAAGGCGGCAAGCGGCAGCGTCCAGACGCCCAACACCTCGCCAGTGAGCGTGATCACCGCCACGGCTCCGGCCGCCGAACCTGACGACAGGCCGAAAAGGTAGGGGTCTGATAAATCGTTACGGGTGGTGGTTTGCAACAGCGCGCCCACCAAGGCCAGACCGGCCCCCACCACAATGGCCAACAACATGCGGGGCACGCGCAGGTCCACCACGATGCGATCCACCATGGTGTAGTCCGCATCGGGTGCGCCGCGCAACCACAGGCCCAGGCCATGCCCGACTTGCGACCACGCCACCTCAGTGGCGCCCGACACCACCGACAGCAAGCTCACGCACGCCAGCAACAGCAGCAGACACACGGTCAGCAGGCTAGTGGATCGGGTGGCAGGAGCCAGGCGCATGCGGGCGGTACAAAACATCAGCGGTTGACGGCGCGGGCCATTTTTTCAATGGCTGCCACGTTGGCCGGGCCGGGGGTGAGCTCTTCGTAACGCAAGGCCACAAAACGCTTGTTTTTGACGGCTGTGGTGTGCTGCATCAGCGGGTGCTTTTGCAGGAACTGGAGGAGCTTGTCAGCGCCGCCGTCGTTCTGGTAATCGAGCAGCACCAGAAACTCGGGGTTGCGGGCGGCCACCGCCTCCCAGGCCACGGTGCCCCAGCTGGCGTCGACATCGTCCATGATGTTGCGGCCGCCCACGGCGGCCATCATCGCGGTGGGGATGGCGTATTTGCCGGCGGTAAACGGTTTGTCTTCACCCGAGTCAAACAAGAACATGCGCAGCGGCTCTTTGCCGGTGCCTTTGGGCAAAGCCGCCAGGCGCTGCTTCCACTGGGCGATTTGCGCGCGGGCCTGGGCTTCTTTGCCGAAGATGGTGCCGAGCTTGAGGTAGTCGGCATACAGCAGCTCCATGCTGGCGGGTGGGCGGGCCTTGTCCACATGGATGCAGCTTTCGCTCAGCACCAGCGTGGGGATTTTGTATTTTTTCAGTGTCGTGGGGGTCACGTCGCCACCCACCGCCATGCCGTAGTTCCAGCCTGCAAAAAAGAAGTCGGGCTTGAGCGCCAAGATGTTTTCCAGACTGGGCTGCTTGGGCGCAATTTCTTGGATGTTGCCCAGAGCCTGCTTGAACTCGGGGCTCATCTTGTACCAGCCGGTAATGCCGCTCACACCCGCCATCTGGCTCTGCAGCCCCAGCGACAGAGCCATATCCGTCATGTTGATGTCGTGAATCAAGGCGGCCTTGGGGGGCGCTGCAAAGGTGAGTTTTTCGCCGCAGCTGTCCACCGTCACCGGGAAGGTTTGGGCCTGTGCCGCCAAAGAGAGCACCGAGAGGCCACAAGCGGTAAGCCACGAGCGGCAGGAAAAAGTGAGATTGGTTTTAGTTTTCATATTCACGGATTGAGTGGCGGAGCCCGGGGGATTCAAACACGGCGACCGGTTGGTCGCGGTGGGGCAGCGGCAGGTAAAACACATCCATACCAAAATTGCCAAGCACCAGCTCGGGCGTGAGTACCCGCGCGGGCACATCGTCAGCCACCACCCTGCCCTCACCCAACAACACGGCGCGGTGGGCGAAGCGCTGCACCAGGCTCAGCTCGTGCAATGCGGCGACCACCGTGATCTCCAGGCTGGCCAGCAGGTCCAGCACATCAGCGCGGGTGCGCAGGTCCAAATGGTTGGTGGGCTCATCGAGCAACAAAATGCGGGGCTCTTGGGCCAAGGCGCGGGCAATGGCGCTGCGCTGCTGCTCTCCGCCCGAGAGCGTGCCCATGGCCCTGTCTTGCAGGCCTTGCAAGCGGCAGCGGCTCAAAGCCGTGTCGATGGCGTGCGCGTGTTCAGCCCGGCTCGCGCCGGTGTGGGGGGTACGGCCCAGGGCTACGTAGTCGCGCACCCGAAGCTGGGCGTGAATGAATTCGTGCTGGTGCACCACGGCCATCTGCCGCGCCCGCTCCGGGCCGGGCATGTGCTGCAAATCGGTGCCGCCCAGCGCCACCTGCCCGGAGTCGGGCCGCAGGCGTCCCGCCATCAGGTGCAGCAGGCTGGACTTGCCCGCCCCGTTGGGCCCCAGCAGTGCAATGTGCTGGCCAAACGGCATGTCCAGCGACACCTGCGCCAGCACCGCCCGCCCCTGCCGCTGGTACGACACGCCAGCGAGAGACAAGGCAGGCTCGGCGGAGGCGACCCGGGGCTCGGTCATCAGTCTTCAATCCCGCGTTGGGCGGGCACACCGGCTTTGAAGTGGTGTTTGATGAGCGTCATTTCGGTCACCGTGTCGGCCAGCTCAATCAGCTCGGCCGGCGCGTTGCGGCCCGTCAGCACCACATGCACATGCGACGGGCGCTCGCGCAAGCAGGACAGGATGGATTCCAGCGGAATCCAGCCGTAGCGCAGCGGGTACATGATTTCGTCCAGCACCACCATGAAGTGCTCGCCGGCCATCACGGTGGCTTTGGCTTGCTCCCAGCCGGCCTGGGCCAGCTCGGCAGAGTGGTCGAGGTCTTTGCTCTTCCAGGTGAAGCCGTCGCCCAGCCCCACGATAGGAATGCCCAGCTGCTCAAACAGGCGGTGCTCGCCAAAACGCGCGGTGGGCACTTTCATGAACTGGTAGACCTTGACCGCCTTGCCCCGGCCGTGGGCGCGCAGGGCCAGCCCGAAGGCTGCCGTGCTTTTGCCTTTGCCGGTGCCGGTGTGCACCAAAATCAAACCACGCCGCTCGCCTTGGGGGCGGGGCGTGTCGCGGTCAACGGGGGGGGCGATCAAATCCACAACAACAGTCCTTCAGTTCAGCAAATGTTTAGGCAGCGGAGTACACGCGCTGGTTCACCAGCAGGTCGCCCTGCAAGCGGCGCAGGGCTTTGGCAGCGGCCAACACCCCCAAGTCCACCAGCGGCTCGACCAGCACGACGGTCATGTAGGCCGCGCCAAACGTGGCGATCTGGCTCATGTTTTCCATGCCCACGCCACGGCCGTAAATGGCCCAGAAAGCCACCCATGCCACGATGCCGCCTTGGTAGGCGGCGGACAGCTTGAAGGCTTGGAGGTACGTCAGGTCCACATAGGCCACGTTGGCAGGCACGATGCGGCGGGCCAAGGCAGCGGTGACAAACAGAGGCACCAGCAAGGTGGTGACGTTCATGCCGTACTGGGGCAAATCCTGCTGCGCGAAAAACACGCTCTGGATCAGCAAGCCGCCCATCAGGCCGATGGCCGCTGGTGCCACGCCGAACATCAACATCAAAGTAGTGCCCAAAATCAGATGCACTTCGGACACGCCCACGGGGTGGTGCGGTGCCACTTCAAAAAAGCAGAACACCAAGCCCACGCACAGCAGCGCGCGGGCAATCAGGGCCCATGGGCCATCTTTTTGGGCGGCATCGACTGCCAGTTTGGTGGCATAAAGCGCGGCCGTGGTGGCGGTGGCGTAGCTGAGGAAGATTTTGGTGGTGTCGACCAACCCGGGTTCGATGTGCATGCGATGGCTCCTTGGTAAAAATGTTTCAGGGCGCTTTCAGGGTCAGCGGCAAGCCGGCGGCCATGAGGGTCACGCGCTCGCAGGTGGCTGCCACCTGCTGGTTGAGCCGGCCCAGCGCGTCCACAAAGGCGCGCACCTCGCGGCCCATGGGGATCACGCCCAAGCCAATTTCGTTACCCACCAGCACTACCGGGCCGGGCGCCTGTGAAATTACTATCAAAAGAGAAGCTGCTCGCGCGGTATCTACGGGCGCTGGAGGGCTATTAGGGTCAAAATCTGGCGGCATCAGCTGGTTGGTCATCCACAGGGTGAGGCAATCCACCACCACCAGCGTGGCCGGTGTGCTGTGCTGCGCAATCGCCTCGGCGAGCGCCAGCGGCTCTTCCACCGTCGTCATGCCCGGCACCCGCTCGGCACGCTCTTGCTGGTGGCAGGCGATGCGCAGGCGCATTTCGTCATCCCACGGCTGGGCAGTGGCGACCATGACGGCGCGATGATCCGGCGACTGCTGCACCCACTGCCGGGCCAACAACTCGGCACGGCGGGATTTGCCACTTTTCTGGCCCCCCAGAATGAGCTCGCTGCGGGCTATGGTGAATGCGGTCATGGAGAGGCTCCCGAGCCGCCGGGCCGCCCCAAGGCGCGGACGGCCTCCTCGGCGGGCAGCGCAGCACACGCAGTGGCAAGCGTGGGGGCCACAGGGTTGTCCATCCACTGCATGAAAAGGCGGTGCATTTGCTGCACCCCATCCGTCAAGGCGGCGGGGCCGGGCTGCAGGATGTCGGCGGACTTGATTTCAAACAGCTGCCCGTCCCTCACGGCTGGTACATCAGCCAAGCCTTCTCGGGTAGCGACCTTTTCAGGGCGGAATTTTTTACCGCACCAGGAGCCCAGCACGATGTCGGGCGCGCGCTGCACGATGGTGGCACCGTTCGCAATGATGCGCTGCTTGCCCATGGGCTCTTGCGCCAACTCCGGGAAGCAATCGTCCCCGCCGGCAATCGCCATCAACTCCGACACCCAGCGGATGGCGCTGATGTGGGGCTCGTCCCACTCTTCAAAATACACCTTGGGCCGGCGCGCACCGGCAGCCAGGCGAGTTGCCACCGCGGCTTGCATGGCTCGCAGACCGGCTTGCATGTCGGCAATGCGCCGGGCGCCCTGCTCGGCCTCGCCCACCATGGCGGCGACTTGGTACAGCATGGAAAAAATGTCGGCCACGCTGCGCTGGTTGAAGATGGTGACCTGCACCCCGCGCTTGACCAGATCGGCCGCAATGTCCGCTTGCAAATCTGAAAAACCGAACACGCAATCGGGCTGCAGCGCCATGATCTTGTCCGTCTTGGCACTCAGGAAGGCGCTGACGCGGGGCTTCTCGTCCCGTGCCCGCCGGGGGCGCACGGTGTAGCCCGAAATGCCGACGATACGGTGCTCTTGGCCCAACAGGTACAGCCACTCGGTGGTCTCTTCGGTCAGGCAGACGATGCGCTGCGGGCCAGGGCTGAAATGCAAAAGGTCTTTTGTCATGCAACGCTCTCTTGCACGGGGGTGAACAGTTCCACCACGGCCTCGGGGCAGGACGGAAACCAGGCGTGGAAATAGCTGGCCCGCACCGAACCCTGCTGCCACAGGGCCTCACCGGCGTCTTGCATGGGGTCGTGGTCCGGACGCGCAGTGCGGGTAACGGGCACCAGCGGACTGGCGCTGGTGGAGTAGTGAAAGGTGTGGCCGCGCAGGGTGCCAGACTGCAGCTTGAGCTGCTGGGGCCCCAACGCGGACAAGCGCTTGTGCATGGTGACGTCGCCGGGCAGCAAGCCCCAGAGCGTGTGGCGTGCACCATCCGTGGTCGTGATCGATTCAAACAGCGCCATCATGCCGCCGCATTCGGCCCACACGGGCTTGCCGGCTTGCACATGGGCGGCCAAGCTGTCGCGTAAAGCAATATTGGCGGCGAGGGTGCTGGCGTGCAGCTCGGGGTAGCCGCCGGGAATCCACACCGCATCGCAGGCGGGCAAGGTGGAGTCTGCGAGCGGCGAGAAGAACACCAGCTTGGCGCCCAGTGCTTGCAGGCACTCAAGGTTCGCGGTGTAGATAAAGCAGAAGGCTGTATCACGGGCTACTGCGATGGTTTTGCTTTTGAGATTTGGGCTTGTGGTCGTTTGGTTCGGCGACGTGTGGGCGGTCGGGCGAAGCGGCTGAGCACCCTGCTCCGTGTCCCCCGCCCGCTGCGCGGGCTCCTCCTCCACCTGCGCAGTGCGCTCAGCCGCCTCGCCCTTGAGGGCTCGCTCTGGCGCTTGACCTGTTTTTAGCACTTCGAACTCTACGGACCACAGTTGCAGGTCTTGCAGGCTCATTTTTCCTAGCGGCGTATTGGCCAATGCGTCAGCAGCGGCATCTAGGCGGGCTTGGGCGTCGGCGACTTCGCTTGCAACCGTTAGGCCAAGGTGACGTTCAGGGAGTGTCATGGCGGCATTGCGCATCACGGCGCCCAGCCAGGGGCTGTCGCTGCGCAGGCTGCGTTGCAGCATGGCGGCGTGGCGCTCGGTAGCAACGCGGTTGGCCAAAGCACCGGCCCAGCGCAGGCCGGGGCGGAAGGTTTGCAGGCCGTAGGCCAGTGCGCCGAAGGTGCCTGCCATGGATCCAGAGTCCATGACCGCCATCACCGGCAAGCCAAAGCGCTGGGCCAAGTCGGCAGCACTCGGGTCGCCATCAAACAGGCCCATGACGCCTTCCACCAGAATCAAGTCCGCTTCTTGCGCCGCCTGCCACAGGCGTTGGCGGCAATCCGCGTCGCCGGTCATCCACAAGTCCAGCTGGTAGACGGGCGCGCCACTGGCCAACTGGTGCCAGTAGGGGTCCAGAAAATCCGGTCCGCACTTGAAGACGCGCACCCGTCGCCCCTGGCGCGCATGCAGGCGCGCCAAAGCGGACGTGACCGTCGTCTTTCCCTGTCCTGAGGACGGGGCGGTAATCAGTAGTGCCGGGCAGGAACGTGACATTGCAAGCGCCAATGCATGCCTTGTGTTGCATCACTCTCCCCGGCTTCCCCGCCAGGGCATGAGCGTTACGGATGTGCGCTGGGCGCATCTCCACCTTGTTGGCCGGTATCCGGGCTGGTGGAGGCAACCCTCATCGTCTTCCCAAGCGCGTGTTCAAAGCGTTCAGTGACTGTGATGAAAGCAGTGTCGAAACGACACGTCCACTTACCGTTGCGGGGGCAGCGCAGGTTAAAGATCACCGCATGCGGCACCCTCTCCTGCTTCCCGTTGAACTGCGGCATGCGAACCACACCGCGAGCACCAACACGCTGCATTTTACGCAGCTGTTGCTTGCGCCACCCCTACAATGAACGCCTTATGTCGAATCAGACTCCCATCGACCAAATTGCCGAGCGCGTGGAGCGCCTGCTGCTTCGCTATGAAGAATTGCAGCGCACTAACGCCTTGCTCACCAGCCAGGTGGAAACACTCACCCACGAGCGGGATGCGCTGAAGTCCCGCTTGAGTGCGGCGCGTGCCCGGGTGGATGCGCTGCTGGAGCGCCTGCCCGACAACCTGGTCACCCACAAAGACCCGTCATGAAACAGCTGGAAGTTCAAATCATGGGGCAAAGCTATTTGCTTGGATGCCCCGAAGGCGGCGATGCCCGCCTGCTGGAAGCTGTAGAGCGGGTAGACACGGCCATGTGCAAAATCCGCGATGCAGGCAAAGTGCGCGCCCGTGACCGCATTGCAGTGCTGGCAGCACTCAACCTCGCTTTTGACTTGTCTGAAAAACCTGCAGCACCGCCTGAACCTGTACCAGCAGCCGCCGCGCTTACGATTCCCCCAGCGGTAGAGGGCGATGGCGCTCTGCTGCTGCACTCCCTCATGGAGCGTTTGGACGCCGCCTTGGGTGAAGACGGCCGCCTTTTATAAAAGCCGAGGTACCTTTTTTGGCGCCTGCCATAGCAGCGAAGATCTACAATAGTGGTGCCTGCGAACCCGCCGGGCTTTATATTTCCTTGAACCAATGCTCATTGAGCCAGGGCTTGGAATATTGCCCAGCAAGCGTGATCATCTCGCGTTAGATGAACCCAATGTTGGCGCTGACCTCGCCCACCTGAACCCCGGTTCAGGATGCCGGTCCGGTGGACCTTCGCAGGCACCTTATTCTTGGGTTGCTCCCGCTAAATAGCAGCTCCGGCATCGCCAAACGGGCTTCCTTTCCCTTGTTCTCTGGCCCACTCGGTCAAGCGTTCTGGCGGCACGCCCGGCGCATACAAATAGCCCTGATACGCACCGCAATTCAGGCCATGCAGATAGTCTCTTTGCGCAACCGTCTCCACCCCTTCAGCCACCACCGTCAGCTTCAGCGCATGGGCCATGGCAATGGTGGCACTGACGATGGCACGGTCGCTTTCGTCTTCGGGTAATCCGGTAACAAAAGACCGGTCAATTTTGAGTTTGGAGATGGGAAACTTCTTCAAATACGACAGGCTGGAGTAGCCCGTGCCAAAGTCGTCAATCGCCAAGCGCACGCCCAACTGGTGCAATGCAAACAAGCGGGGCAAAGCCTCATTGGCATCGTGTACCAGAATGGATTCGGTCAGCTCCAACTCCAGCAAGTCTGCATCCAGCGCCGCTGCAGCCAGGCACTGCGCCACTTGCTCCACAAAGTCCACCTGCTGAAACTGCAACGCCGACACATTCACGGACACGCACAGGCGCAAACCCATCTGCTGCCAAAGGACTGCCTGCGCTACGGCGGTTTCCATCACCCAGCGGCCAATGGGCACGATCAGGCCGGTTTCCTCGGCGAGGGGAATGAACTCTGCGGGCGACACCGTACCCAACGCGGGGTCCGTCCAGCGCAACAAGGCCTCCGCACCGACCATACGGCCGTCGGACAACGCAACCTGCGGCTGGTAGTGCAGCCGAAACAGACCCTGCTCCAAGGCGCGGCGCATCGCGTGGTCCATCCGCATGCGAGAGAGCAAATCCACATTCATTTGCGGCTGGTAGAAGCGGAAATTGCCCCGCCCCCGCTCTTTGACACGGTACATGGCGGTATCCGCGCACTTGATCAAATCATCCAGTGTGCGGCCGTCATCCGGGTACAGCGCAATGCCGATACTGCAACCCAGCACCAAAGGAATGTTGTCCAGCGCATACGGCTGGGCCAGCCCAGCCAGAATGCGGCGCGCGGCTGTCTCTGCGCCCGCGGCATCGGCGTCCTGCACGAAGGCAACAAATTCGTCGCCCCCCAAGCGGCACAGCGTATCTACATCGCGCATGCCGTTGCCGATGCGTTCGGCAACCTCCATCAACACACGGTCGCCGAACGAATGCCCCAATGAATCGTTGATGTTTTTGAAACGATCGAGGTCCAAAAACATGATGGCAAACCGCCCGTGGTTGCGCTCCGCCAGGCGCAAGGCGAACTCCACACGCTGGCCTAGAAGGGTGCGGTTGGGAAGCCCCGTGAGTACATCGCGAAACGCGAGTCGCTCAATATGGCTCTGCGCTTCCAGGCGCGCCGTCATGTCACTAAAGTGCCCTACGGTATGGGCAATACGCCCCTGCGCATCCTGCAACGCCACCCAGGACACCTCCACGGCCATGGGAATGGCTCCCAGCTTGCACCAGACCTCGCCGGACCAGTGCCCTTGCGCGACGAGCGCCATTTCAATGTCCGCAAACAGTTCAGGCCGCTGCGGGTCGTAAAACAAAGCGGCAGCGGTCTGGCCGTGCAAGAGGTCCGAGGTATCGCCGCTGCCCCAGCCCGTCAGCGTGTGAAACCTCGGATTCACCTGCACGACCCTATATGCAGCGTCGGTGATAAATACGGCGTCAGGGCTGGACTCAAACACCTTGGCTGCAAGCCGCAAAGCCGCTTGGTCGGCCAGATGACGGCTGATATCGCGAAACGTATGCACCTGCCCACAAACCCGGTGGCGGCTGATTTGGGGCACGGTGCGGTGCTCCAAGACCCGCCCGCTATGCAATGTGACCATGCCCGGGGGTAGCTCATCGGGCGCACCATGTTGGCTGCTAGCGGCAGAAGTCCACATCGAGTGAAAAGCGTCGGGATGTTGCACCTGGGCCTCCATGGCGGTCAATAAACCCGCAAACCCGTTAGCCTCCAAAGCAGGTACATCCAAAGACCACAGCTGCGTAAACACATGGTTCACATGACGCACACGGCCCTCCAAGTCGAGCACCAGAATGCCATCGGCCGAGGACTCCAATGTGGCGCGCATCTCGGCCATGCGGGCCTCTAGCTCATCGGCAGCGGCACTTGCAGCCCGCAAGTCTTTCAGGGCCACCAAGTACACAGGAGCCTGCTCATCAAGCACCACACGACTCACCTTGCGCTCTACCGGCACGGCGTCGCCATCGGCACTGCGCAAAAGGGTGTGGGAGTGGATGGAGTCCGCCAGCCCCGCTGCCACGTCCTCCCAAAAAAACATGTCTTCCGGCGTTGCGGTGAGCTCAATGGCGGGCAGCCCGACCAAGGCATCGCGCGCTAAACCGGTGAGCGCGCACGCCGCCGTGTTGACCCCCACGATACGCAAGCTCAACGGGTCCACCAACCACACCGCCTCCAGCAGCCCTTCCAAGCAGCCGCTTAGCGCATCCAGCGTCATGCAGCAGGCTCTGCGGGCCACTCGGGTTCAATGGCTTGCTCAAAAAAGTAGGCAATCCGCTGGCGTGGTGCCAGATAGTCCAGCGCAGCCGGCGGCAGATTGACCGGCTTGAGGCTGCGGCGTATGCCCAATTGCGGTGCTTTTTCCAGGTCGAGAATCAAGGCCTCGTACTTCGGGATGGCCGGGTCGTGCACCACGACCTTGGGCTTCAAGGGGCGCGAGGAGTTGACGGACACCACCATGGCATACCGGTCGTCAATCAGCTGCACCACCGAGCCGGGCGGGTACACCCCCATCATGCGAATGAAGGCGCTCAAGGTCGCAGAGTCAAATCGGGATTTGAGCTGCGCAAAAATAAGCGACAAGGCCTCGTGCGGCGTCAGCGCCGAGCCCGGGCGGCTCGGGTTGCAGAGGTTGTCGTAGCGATTGACCAGCGACAAAATACGCCCCCCCACCCCGCTGGCATCTCCTTTGAGCCGGGCCGGGAAGCCACTGCCATCCGCCAGCTCATGGTGCTGTTGCATGGCCACCACCGCAGGTGCCTGCAGCTCCATGGCCTTGGCAATCGTGACGCCCTCTGCCACATGGTCTTGGTACATGCGGAACTCGGCCGACGAAAAGCTGTCTTCCATCCACCGCACCCGGTCCGGCAGCTTGACTTTGCCGATGTCGTGCAGATAAGCCGCCATGCCCAGATCGTGCAGATCGCTGCGCGACAAGCCCATGGCCTTCCCCAACAAGAGCGCAATGATGGTGACATTGACCGGATGCATGGACGACTTGTCCCCCGCAGCCTCCGACAACAGGCGGATCGAGGCTTCGCCTTTGTCCAGCATGTCGTTCACATACGTGGTCACCATGGCGCCGCAGGGGCCTGCGGCTTGCTTGGGCTGGGTTTGCACCAGCTCCATGGTTTTGCGGTACAGCCGCACCGACTCGGCAAATCGGCGCTCACAGGCCACCAAACTGCGCTCCTGCGCGGCCAGCATCGACGCACGCAGCTGCCGCTGCTCCCGCTCACGCGCCTGTGCCAGCAAGAGCGCCTGCTGGGCGGTGGATTGCGCGTTGTCCTGAGGGGTCTCGGGTGGCGCGTCATCGGGCAGCGCATCACTCTTGCCGGGCACGTAGCGGACCTGCTCACGCCCCAGCCCCCGGATGACTTCGACTTGCTTGTGTGTGCTGATTTTGAAACTACTGGTGGGAAACGGATGCGCCATCCACCCCACGTCCAACTCAACGTAATGCCCTACCCGCAACAGTGCTACATCAATCCAAACGGAGTCTTCAGATTTCATACTTTAAAGGTGGCTCGTGCCACCGGAATGCCGCGCCGTGAGCGGCGGGTGTCGTGAAGAGTTAACACAAGTCAAAAAACAGAAGATCAAGAATACCCCAGCCGCCAGGCCCTCCAGCCAAACCACCGACGGTTTGTGCATATCTGCAACAGCCACCACACAAATAAAAAAGCCCGCTTTAAGCGGGCTCCATGTCATAGACCAGCGAGGCTTAGCCCATGTGCAAGCCGCCGTTAACCGAGAAGTCCGCGCCAGTGGCGTAGCCGCCTTCGTCAGATGCCAACCAAGCAATGATGGACGCGATTTCCGAAGGTTCACCCAGGCGTTTGACGGGCACCGTCGCCACGATCTTGGCCAGCACGTCTTCACGGATGGCTTTCACCATGTCGGTACCGATGTAACCAGGGCTCACGGTGTTGACCGTCACGCCCTTGGTAGCCAGCTCCTGGGCCAAAGCCATGGAGAAACCGTGCATACCGGCTTTGGCAGCCGAATAGTTGGTCTGACCCGCCTGACCTTTTTCACCGTTCACGCTGGAGATGTTGATAATGCGGCCCCAACCTTTTTCCACCATGTCCGGCACCACTTGCTTGGTGACGTTGAACATGGAGTCCAGGTTGGTGCTCATCACCGCTTGCCAGTCTTCGCGGCTCATCTTCAGGAACATGCGGTCACGGGTGATACCGGCGTTGTTCACCAGCACGTCGATGCTGCCGTGCTCGGCCTTGGTCTTGCTGAAGGCTTCGACGGTGGAATCCCAATCACCCACGTTGCCCACGGAGGCATAAAAGGTATAGCCCAGCTCTTTTTGCTCGGCCAGCCACTTGGCGTGGTCGCGGGTGGGGCCGCAACCGGCAATCACCTTGAAACCATCTTTGTGCAAACGCTGGCAAATGGCGGTCCCGATGCCACCCATACCACCGGTCACGTACGCTACTTTTTGACTCATATTGTTTCCTCTTTTTTAAAACTCGATTGCTATCAAATAGATAGCTGCTTGCGCACATTCTGTAAGCGCTAGCAGCCTAAAACACTTACAAATTAACGCTCCACCGCCAGCGCCACGCCCATGCCGCCGCCGATGCAGAGCGAGGCCACGCCCTTCTTGGCACCACTGCGCTGCATTTCGTGCAACAAGGTCACCAAGATGCGGGCACCGGACGCACCGATGGGGTGGCCGATGGCGATGGCGCCACCGTTCACGTTCACCTTGGCGGGGTCAATGTCCAGCAGCTTGTTCACGGCGCAAGCTTGCGCGGCAAAGGCTTCGTTCAGTTCGAACAAGTCCACATCCTGCGCCTTCCAGCCGGCACGTGCCAAAGCACGTTGTGTAGCAGACACAGGGCCCAAACCCATGATGGCGGGGTCCAGGCCGGTGGTGCCGAAGCTGGCAATGCGGGCCAAAGGCGTCAAGCCCAAGGCGGCAGCCTTCTTGGCGGTCATGACCACCACGCCGGCGGCGCCATCGTTGATGCCGGAGGCGTTGCCCGCAGTCACGCTGCCGGCCTTGTCGAAGGCGGGGCGCAGGCCAGCCAAGGCTTCTGCGTTGGTTTTCTTGTTGATGAACTCATCGGTATCAAACACGATGGGGTCACCCTTGCGCTGGGGAATGCTCACCGGCACGATTTCAGCCTTGAACTTACCGGCATCCTGCGCCGCAGACGCCTTTTGCTGGCTGGCCAGCGCTAAGGCGTCTTGCATGTCGCGGGTAATGCCGTTGGCCTTAGCCACGTTTTCAGCGGTAATGCCCATGTGGTACTGGTTGTACACATCCCACAGGCCGTCGGTGATCATGGTGTCCGCCATCTTCCACTCGCCCATGCGCTGGCCATCTCGGCTGCCAAGCAGCACGTGGGGGGAGGCGCTCATGTTTTCCTGGCCGCCGGCGATCACGATGTCGCTATCGCCCCAAGCCACAGCTTGCGCTGCCAGCATCACAGCCTTCAGGCCGGAGCCGCACACGGCGTTGATGGTCAGTGCGGGGGTTTCTTTGGCCAGACCAGCCTTCATCACTGCTTGGCGTGCGGGGTTTTGGCCCACGCCAGCTGCCAGCACCTGGCCCAGAATGACTTCGCCCACGGCGTCTACCGGTAGCCCGCTGCGTTCCAGCAGGCTCTTGATCACAATGCTTCCCAGCTCGGTTGCGGGGGTTTTGGCCAAAGAGCCACCGAATTTTCCAACTGCAGTACGGGCCGCAGCAACGATCACGATCTCTTCCATCAGGTGTCTCCTTCTCAATGAATCAAAAAATCAAGCTTTCGCCTGTACGTAGCGCCCTGGAGCCGCCTCTATAGCTTTGTATTTCCCCTTGCCATAGCCTTTGGGGGCAGCAATCTGCTTGCCAGCGTGGCCCTTGAGCCACGCGGCCCAATCCGTCCACCAGCTGCCCGGATGTTCGACCGCCCCCTCCAGCCACTGCGCATGCGTTTTGGGCAATTTGCCGTCTGCACGGATCCAGTGGCTGCGTTTGTTTTTGGCTGGCGGATTGATCACGCCTGCAATGTGGCCGGAGGCGCCCTGCACAAAGCGTTTTTTGCCCGGCAGCACTTGGGTGGAGGCATAAGCCCCCCCGATGGGCACGATGTGGTCTTCCCGCGAGCCGTAGATGTAAACCGGAATGTCCACAGCGCTCAAGTCCAGCTTTTCACCACACACGGTGAGCTTGCCGGGCTTTTTGAGGTTGTTTTCCAGATAGGTGTTGCGCAAGTACCAGGCGTAATAGGGGCCAGGCAGATTGGTGCTGTCGCTGTTCCAGTACAGCAGATCAAACGGCGGCGGGGTTTCGCCCTTGAGGTAGTTGCCCACCACGTAGTTCCACACCAAATCGTTAGGGCGCAAAAAGCTGAAGGTGCTGGCCAAGTCCTGGCCCTTCATCAGCCCGCCCTTGCCCAGCTCAGCCTCGCGGTACTTGACCATGGCTTCGTCGATGAACACATCGAGAATGCCGGTGTCCGAAAAATCGAGGAAGGTGGTGAGGAAGGTGGCACTGTCCACCGGCTGCTCACCCCGCGCGGCCAATACACCCAGCGCGGTGCCCAGCATGGTGCCGCCTACGCAGAAGCCCAGTGCATTGATGGTGGGCGAGCCACTGATGTCTTGGGTAACGCCAATGGCCTTGATGACGGCGTCCTGGATGTAGTCGTCCCACGTCTTGTGGGCCAAAGACTGGTCGGGGTTGCGCCAGCTCACCACAAACGTGCGGTGGCCCTGCTCTACCGCGTAGCGGATGAGCGAGTTGTCCGGCTGCAAATCGAGGATGTAAAACTTGTTGATGCACGGTGGCACCAACAAAAACGGCTTCTCGTAAACCTTGGCGGTGAGCGGCTTGTATTCGATGAGCTGGAACAGCTCGTTCTCAAACACCACCGCGCCTTCGGTAGTCGCCACGTTTTTGCCAACTTCAAACAGGCTTTCGTCCGTCATGGACACATGGCCTTGCTGCAGGTCGTGCACCAGGTTTTTCACACCCTTGGCAATGCTCTCGCCCTTGGTTTCAATCGCTTTTTTCTGCGCTTCAGCGTTCAGCGCCAGGAAGTTGCTGGGAGACGCAGCCGCCATCCATTGCTCTACCGCAAAGCGGATGCGGTTTTTGGTCTTGGCATCGGTCTCTACCGCCTCGGCCAAGCCCATCATGGTGCGGGCATTGAGCAAATAGGCTGCGGCTGCATAGGCCGCCACCGGGTTGTCGTGCCAGGCAGGGGCGGCAAACCGGCGGTCCGACAAGCTGGGCGCTTGCGTCATGCCCTGGGTGAAGAGCTCGAGGGCTTCGTCGGTATACGACTTTTGCAGGGCCTCCAACCGCTCGGGCGCAAACCGGATTTCGGGCAGCGCCTCCGGCAAAGCAGGAAATCCGGCCCCCGCACCGCCGACATCCAGCCCCTTGAAGGACTCCAGTGCCTTGGAAAAGCTTTGGGTGAATGCCTGTTGAAACTGCTCAGCCGCTTGGGCCATAAAGTCAGAAGAGGGTTGCGTCACGCCATCACCTTGAAATTTAGTGGGTCTAGTCTAACTGCCAAGTATGGCAGGCTTATGCTGCGATATCCTGACACGACTACCCCTCCGAAACCCTGATGTACATCATTCCCATTGCTTGGCTTTACGTGGCGCTCATGATGAGCGTGGCCGAGGCCACCAACACCACCGGCACTGTGCTGGGCGCCATCTTTACGTTTGTGCTTTACGGGCTGCTCCCTGTGGCGTTGATGATGTATTTCATGGGCACGCCGGGCCGCAAGCGCGCGCTGCGGGCCCAAGAAATGGCCGAGCGCGAAGCCGCCATTGCCGCCCACCAAGCCGCTGCGCAGGCTGCCACAGAGGCGGCCAACCCCAGCGTCAACTCACTCCAGCCAAATGCAAGCCGCCTGCCGGCCGCTGACCCGATCGCGCCGGTGGCTGAAAAACCGTAGCGGGTTGCCCACGGTACACCACGCGGTGCTGCCGTCGTTACCCCAAATGCTGCTCACACCGGCGGCCTGTAGCCGCTGACGCGCCAAACCCGGCAAATTCGCCAGCCACTTGCCATCCGGCTGAGGTGTAAAAAATTCTGCAGCTGCCGGCAGCGCCGCCACAAAAGCGCTGCGCACCTCCGCCCCCACTTCAAAGGCTTGCGGGCAGATGCATGGCCCGAGCCACGCTATGATTTCAGGAGCTGCTTGCGCATACTCCACGGGCGCTAGAGCCCTCAAAAACTCCAAAGTGGCTTCCAACACCCCGCGACCGCCCTCACCCACCAAACCGCGCCATCCGGCGTGGGCTGCAGCGACCTGGCGACCATCCGCCGTGGTCAGCAACACCGGCAAACAGTCCGCCACCATGATGGTGCAGACCACGCCGGGTGCGGTGGCGGTGCAGGCGTCCGCCACTGCGCCATCAGGGGTGTGAGCGTCCAACGCCAGGCAGTGGCTGCCATGCACCTGGTTCAAAAACACCGGGCGCCCGCCGACCGCATCCGCCAAGCGCTGGCGGTTGAGGTGCACCAAAGCGGCATCGTCTGCCACATGCAAGCCGAGGTTCAGGCTGTCGTAGGGGCTCGGGGATACACCACCTTGGCGCGTCGTGCATAAGGCCCGCACATTGCCGGGCGCGGGCCACGCGGGCACGATCCAGTCGGGGTGCGGGCTCCGGGCCTGCATCTCAGGCTTGGGCATCGGGGCAGGCCTCCGGCCGGGCGGCTTGGAAGGCGGGTAGTGCCATGCAAGCATCGAATGCCGACATGGTGCGAGGCAACCCATCCAGTGGCACGGCAAAACGCTGCGCATTGAAGATCAGCGGCACGAGGCAGCAATCTGCCAGCGTGGGAGCTGCGCCAAAGCAAAAGGTCTGCGGTGCATCCCCGCCGCGCTGGCGATGCCAGGCGTCAAGTGCCAGCAGTTGGTGCTCAAAGCTCTCCAGCCCGCTGCGCGTCCAGTGGTGGTACCAGCCGTTCTTGGCCGCCTCGTCTACGCCCAAGGGCCCGACCAGGTAGCGCAACACCCGCAGGTTGTTGAGCGGGTGAATCTCGCAAGCGATGGATTGGGCCAGCGCGCGCACCTTGGCGCGGGCCAGGGCGTCGCCCGGCAACAGGGGCGCTTGACGGTGGGTTTCGTCCAAATACTCCATGATGGCCATGGACTGGGTCAGCACCTCACCGGCATCCTCCGAAGCGGGCACCAAGCCATCCGGATTCAGGGTGCGGTAGTCCGGCTGCAATTGCTCGCCACGCACCAGGTGTACGGCGGCATAGTCGTAGGGCAGGCCCTTGAGTGCGAGTGCAATGCGCACCCGGAAGGCGGCGGAAGATCGAAAGTAGCTGTACAACTTCATGCCGCCGAGGATAAACCGATGCCGTTACCATTCCACCATTCAACCCCGATTTGGAGACACCATGATTCTTGAGCTTGCCGACATCCGCATCCAACCCGGCCAGAACGCCGCTTTTGACGAAGCCATTGCCCGTGGCCTGCGCGACGTGATCTCCAAGGCCAAGGGTTTTCAGGGCTACAAGGTCAACAAGGGCATTGAGAGCCCCGAGCGCTACATCCTGCAAATCTTTTGGGACACGCTGGAAGACCACACCGTGGGCTTTCGCGAGAGCGATCTGTTCACCCAATGGCGCGCCATCGTGGGGCCCTTCTTTGCGCAACCACCCGTGGTCGAACACTTTGACCTGGTGGTGAAATCGGTCTGAGCCCCGGCTTCGCCTACCGCGCTGTTTCTCTGCCCTTGCCTACCGGAGTTTGTTCATGAGCTTTGTCATTCCCCAGCCTGCCCCCGCCAGCGTCGCCGTTGTCGGCCAGGAGGCACGTTTTCCGGTGCACCGCATCTACTGCGTGGGCCGCAATTACGAAGATCACGCCAAAGAAATGGGCCACACCGGCCGTGAGGCTCCGTTCTTTTTCATGAAGCCGGCCGATGCGGTGCTGGCTGCAGCGCCGGGCGCGACAGTAGACATGCCCTACCCCACCCTCACTGCCAACCTGCACCACGAAGTGGAGCTGGTCGTGGCCATTGGCAAGGGCGGTAGCCATATCCGGGCGGCAGATGCCCACCAGCACATTTACGGTTACGCCGTGGGCTTGGACATGACGCGCCGCGACCTGCAAAACGACATGAAGAAACAGGGCCGCCCCTGGTGCATCGGCAAGGGTTTTGAGCACTCGGCCCCCATTGGCCCCATCACCCCGGCGGCGCAGGCCCCCGGCGCAGAGTCGGCGGCTATTGCGCTGCAAGTCAATGGCGCAGATCGCCAGCGCAGCACCGTGTCCAAGCTGATTTGGAACATTGCCGAAACCATCGAGCAACTCTCCGCCGCTTGGACCTTGCAGCCCGGCGACCTGATTTACACCGGCACCCCCGAAGGCGTAGGCGCTGTGGTGCGCGGCGATGTGTTGCATGGCACCGTGGAGGGCCTGGCGCCGCTCACGGTGCGGATCGTCTGACTCATGCAACGCGCCCCCATCAAACACTGCAAAGAATGCGGCACTGCCGTCGAATACCGGGTGCCGGACGACGGCGACACCAAGCCCCGCGCCGTTTGCCCCGCGTGCCACACCATCCATTACGAGAACCCGCTCAATGTGGTGGGTACCGTGCCGCATTGGGGCGACAAAGTGCTGCTCTGCAAACGCAATATTGAGCCGCGCTTTGGCAAATGGACGCTGCCCGCCGGCTTCATGGAGCTGAGCGAGACCACCGCCGAAGGTGCCGCCCGTGAAACCGATGAAGAGGCCGGCGCACAGTTCGAAATGGAAGGCCTGTTCACACTGCTCAACGTGGCGCGTGTAGGTCAGGTCCATTTGTTTTACCGGGCGCGGCTCACCAGCGACCAGTTCAACCCGGGCACCGAAACCATCGAGGCCAGGCTCTTCAGCGAAGAAGAAATTCCTTGGGACGAGATTGCCTTTCGCACCGTCAAGGAAACGCTGGAGCACTACTTTGCCGACCGCCGCAGCGGGCACTACGGCATTCACACCATCGACATCGCGTGAGCACCGCCCTACTGCCCAGCTATGTGGTGCTGGACCTGGAAACCACCGGTGGCAACGCTACCCTGGACCGAATCACCGAAATTGCGGCAGTACGTATCGACAACGGGGTAGAGACCGCACGCTGGTCCACGCTGGTGAACCCGGGTGTGCGCATTCCCCCCTTCATCCAGAGCCTCACCGGGATTACCGATGCGATGGTGGAAGACGCCCCCACCTTTGCCGAAGTGGCCAAGCCCCTGCTGGAGCTGCTGGATGGTGCGGTGTTCGTGGCCCACAACGTGCGTTTTGACCATGGTTTTGTGCTGAATGAGCTGGCGCGGCTGGAGAAACCGCTCAAGGTCAAAACCCTGTGCACCGTGCGCCTGTCGCGCCGCTTGTACCCGCAGCACAAAGGTCATGGGCTGGATGCCATCCTGCAACGCCATGGCCTGCAGACCCAAGCGCGCCACCGTGCAATGGGCGATGTGGATGTCGTGCTCGCGTGGCTGGACATAGCCACCCGCGAGCTTGGGACTGAGGCCGTACAGCGCGAGGCCCTGGGCCTGTTGCAAGGCAGCGCCGCCCTGCCCCCGCAACTGGAAACCGATGTGTCTGAGATTCCCGACACACCGGGGGTGTACCTGTTTTATGGCGAAGGCAGCATCCCGCTGTATGTGGGCAAAAGCGTCACCCTGCGCACAAGGGTGATGTCGCATTTCCAAGCCTCCAGCAAGGTGGCGCGCGAGATGCGCATCCTGCAGGAAATCCGCCGTGTCGAGTGGCGTGAAACCGCGGGCGAACTGGGTGCGCTGCTGCTGGAGTCCCGCCTGGTCAAAGAGCTGCAGCCCATCCATAACCGCCTGCTGCGCAAAGAAAAGCAGCTCATGGCTTGGAAGTTGCACGAAGACCCCACGGCCCGCCCCCAGTTGCAACTGGTGCGCATGGACGAAGTCAACGCTGCCGACATGGGGCAGTTGTATGGCGCCTACCGCTCCAAACGCCAGGCCCTGGACAGCCTTCGCGCCCTGGCCGATACCCACCTGCTCTGCCCTTTCGCGCTGGGCCTGGAGTCCGGCAAAGGCGCCTGCTTTGCCTGCCAGATCGGCCGCTGCAAAGGCGTGTGCGCCGGGCGTGAAACCCCTGCCTTGCACCGGGTGCGCTTGCAATTGGCGCTCACCGAGCATCAACTCCACGCGTGGCCCCATGCAGGTCGCATGGGCATCCGCGAGCACAACCCTCTCACGGGCCGCACGGATATTCATGTCTTCGACCAGTGGTGCCACGTGGCTACCGCGCACGACGAGGAAGGCTTGCAAGACGCCGTTTCTGCCCGCCAGCCCTTGGCGTTTGACCTGGACACTTACCGCCTGCTGGTCAAGCGGCTCACCGGCGCAGGCCTGCATTCGCGTGAAGTGATTCACCTCGGTGCTGCCCGGAGTAGCCATGAACACGCCAGCTAGCCCACTGCGGGTGCAACTGGCCAGCGCGCTGCTGGACCTGGTGGTGCACGTGCCCGAGAGCCATGAGGCGGAGCGACAAGACACCGCCCTCCGCGCCCATGCGATTGCCCGCAAGGCCGCCCGACAGGCCAGCATGGTGGCGGCTACCCTGTCTCTCCCGCCTGGATGGATGGGCTGGCTCACGGTGCTGCCCGAGATGGTCAGTGTGTGGAGGATTCAGGCCCAGATGGTGGCCGACATTGCTGCCCTCCATGGCCAACGCAGCAGCCTGGGCCAAGAGCAGATGCTGTATTGCCTGTTCAAACATGTGTCTGCCCAGCTGTTCCGCGACTTTGCAGTGCGGGCGGGCGAGCGGGTGGTGGTGCGCTCCAGCGGCCTGAAAGCACTGGAGACCCTGGCCCTGCAAATCAGCGGCAAGCTGCTGGGCTCAGCATTGAAAAAAGGCGCCTCGCGCTGGATTCCGCTGGCCGGCGCAGTGGGCGTGGGCGCGTATGCGTATTACGACACGCTGCAAGTGGCCAAAAACGCGCAGCAACTGTTCGCCACTCGGCCACAATAAGCCCCTTTTTTCTTTTCACTGCTGCAGGCGCTATGGCCAAACTCTTTTTCCGCTATTCGGCCATGAACGCCGGCAAATCCACCTCGCTGCTTCAAATTGCCTACAACTACGAAGAACAAGGCCAGCGGGTGCAACTCTTTACCGCCCGCATTGACGACCGCAGCGGCGTAGGCAGCATTGCCTCCCGCTTGGGGTTACATCGCCCAGCCGACATTTTTGAAGATCGCACCGACTTCGAGGCCCTGCTGCGCACCCAAGCGGGCCTGGCCTGTGTGCTGATCGACGAGGCGCAGTTCCTGACCCCCGCCCAAGTGGAGCAGCTGCACCGCATTGCCCACCTGCGCAATATTCCGGTGATTTGTTTTGGCCTGCGCTCCGACTTTCAGGGGAAGCCCTTCCCCGGTGCAGCCTATTTGCTGACCCTAGCCGATGACATGGAAGAAATCAAAACCATCTGCGCCTGCGGCCGCAAAGCGACCATGAACGTGCGCATTGACGACCAAGGCCAGCGAGTGCGCGAGGGCGAGCAAGTGCTGATCGGCGGCAACAGCCGCTACCAGCAAACCTGTGCGCGCTGCTTTTACGAAAATGGCGCTACGCCATCCGCTTAAAAAGTACTCAACAACTTTTGCACGAGGCCAGCGCCGCCTTCAGCTCGGGAATCATCTTGAGCATGGCTTGGCGGCCGGCTTCAATCGCGCGTTTGCGGGCACCGAAGTCGGCACTGCTTACGCCCTGTAAGGCGGGGCGAACCACCACATCGGCCTCGCGCAACTCAAAGCGGTTGATGCTTTTGCCCATGATGGAGAAGGTCTGCAGCAGAATATCGAGCGTGCCACCGGTCAGGCTTCCCTCGGGCGGTGTGGAAATATCCACCGCAATCACAAAGTCGGCACCCATGCGCCGCGCCGCAGCGACAGGCACCGGTGAGACCAATCCACCATCCACATACTCCCGCCCGGAAATCTTGACCGGCTGAAATACTGCGGGCACCGAGCTGGACGCCCTCACGGCAGTGCCTGTATCGCCACGCTGGAACAGCACGTCGTTACCGGTATTGAGGTCTGTGGCAACAATACCCAAGGGCATGGGCAGCTCTTCAATGAGCTTGGAGCCCACCTGCCAATTCACGTATTTGGCCAGCGCATCACCACGCAACATGCCGCGGCTGAAAATTGGCAGCGTCCAGTCGGCAATCGCAGCCTCCTCCATCGTTTCTGCGACGCGCTGGAGCTGCGCGCCGTTTTTACCACTGGCATAAATGGCGGCTACGAGGCTACCGGCAGAGGTGCCAGTGACTAGATTAGGTTTGATGCCGTTTTCTTCCAGCACCTGGATCACGCCCACGTGGGCAAAGCCCCGCGCGGCGCCACCGCCTAATGCCAGCCCGATTTTGGGTGGTGGCTTGGGCACCATGCCTACGGGTGCGGTCACATCCGGGCCACTCGCCACACTGCCTTTGGGCCCGGTTGGCCCTGTAGCGCACGCCGCCAACACCAGCACCGGCAATAACGCCAAGTAAACGCGGGCATGTTTCAACATATTCACTCTTCCACCTTCCTGCACTTCATTGATCTACCATCTGCACCATGCAACACCCCTCGCAAGGAGCGCTCGTGAAAACCCTTTGGTTCATTGGCTTGGTCGCCATCGTACTGCCCACACTGGTCTTTTTTGCCGGTCAATTCGGCTTTCTGAGCGGCAGGCCACCACAGGACCTAGGCGTCAAAGACGGCCGGCTCAAACCACCATCCGTGACGCCCAACAGCGTCAGCAGCCAAGCCAAGCTATACCCGGACCATCCGCAGCGAGGTTACGCAGACATTGCCCCATTCAGCTACAGCGGCGACGGAGCCGTGGCACTTCGCAAAGTGGACCAAATCTTGCGCAACACACCTAAAACCACCGTAGTGACCGAGACGGCCGACTACCTCTATGCACAGAGCACAACACCACTGTTGAAGTTCACCGACGATGTGGAGTTTTGGCTCAGCCCGGAAGAACATGTGATTCATGTGCGCTCAGCCAGCCGCCTAGGGCGCAAAGACTTTGCGGTGAACCGGACCCGGGTAGAAAACATAAGGGCCCAGTTTTTACAAAACTGAGCCCTTCAAGAAAAATGCGGTGCGCATTGCGCATTGCGCATTGCGCACCGCACACCAACACGCCATCAGCCAGCCGTAGCTTCCTCGGGCTTGGACTTGCCCTCTTTCTTGGGCAGGGGCTGAATGTCGAGAAGCACTTCGTCTTTCTCATCCAGATCCACCGTCAAGCGACCTCCATCCACCAAGCGACCAAACAGCAACTCATCAGCCAAGGCACGGCGAATTGTGTCTTGAATCAGGCGCTGCATGGGGCGCGCGCCCATCAAGGGATCGAAACCCTTCTTGCCCAAATGCTTGCGCAACTTGTCGGTGAAGGTGACATCCACCTTCTTCTCAGCCAGCTGGGTTTCCAGTTGCAGCAAAAACTTGTCGACCACGCGCAAGATCACCACCTCATCCAGCGCCTTGAAGCCCACGATGGCATCCAAGCGGTTGCGGAACTCGGGAGTGAAGAAGCGCTTGATGTCCATCATTTCATCGCCCGCTTCACGCGGGTTGGTGAAGCCGATGGTGGCCTTGTTCATAGTCTCGGCACCCGCGTTGGTGGTCATGATGATGATCACGTTACGGAAATCCGCTTTGCGGCCATTGTTGTCCGTCAGCGAGCCGTGGTCCATCACCTGCAACAGCACGTTGAAGATGTCAGGATGGGCTTTTTCGATCTCATCCAACAAGAGCACCGCGTGCGGCTTCTTGGTGATGGCCTCGGTCAGCAAACCGCCTTGGTCAAAGCCTACATAGCCGGGAGGCGCACCGATCAAACGGCTCACGGCATGGCGCTCCATGTATTCGCTCATGTCGAAGCGAATGAGGTCAATACCCATGATGTAAGCCAGCTGCTTGGCTGCTTCTGTTTTACCCACGCCCGTGGGGCCGCTGAACAGGAAAGAGCCAATCGGCTTGTCGCCCTTGCCCAAGCCCGACCGGGCCATCTTGACCGCGGAGGCCAACACGTCCAGTGCCTTGTCTTGACCAAACACCACACTCTTGAGGTCGCGCTCCAGAGTCTTGAGTTTGCTGCGATCGTCGTTGGACACATTCGCGGGGGGAATACGAGCGATTTTCGCCACAATTTCTTCCACCTCGGTCTTGCTAATGGTCTTCTTGCGCTTGCTCGGCGCCAGGATACGCTGAGCCGCACCGGCCTCGTCGATCACGTCGATCGCCTTGTCAGGCAAGTGGCGGTCGTTGATGTATTTGGCACTCAACTCTGCAGCGGCCTGCAATGCGGCCACGGCGTACTTGACGTTGTGGTGCTCTTCAAAGCGGGATTTGAGTCCCTTGAGAATTTCCACCGTCTGGTCGATGGTGGGCTCTACCACGTCGACCTTCTGGAAGCGACGGGAGAGCGCTGCGTCTTTCTCAAAAATGCCGCGGTATTCGGTGAAGGTGGTAGCGCCAATGCACTTGAGTTGACCGGAGCTGAGGCTGGGCTTCAAAAGGTTGGACGCATCCAGAGTGCCGCCAGAGGCTGCACCGGCGCCAATCAAGGTGTGAATTTCGTCAATAAACAAAACCGCATTGGGCTTTTCTTTCAAAGACTTCAACACTGCCTTGAGGCGTTGCTCAAAATCGCCGCGGTATTTGGTGCCCGCGAGCAAGGCGCCCATGTCCAATGAATACACCACCGAGTCGGCCAAGATTTCGGGCACATCGTTTTGCGAGATGCGCCATGCCAAGCCCTCGGCAATGGCCGTTTTGCCCACACCGGCCTCACCCACCAACAGGGGGTTGTTTTTACGGCGGCGGCACAGAATCTGGATCACCCGCTCGACCTCGTAGTCTCGGCCGATCAGCGGATCGATCTTGCCGTCTTTGGCCATCTGGTTCAGGTTTTGGGTGTACTGCTCCAAGGGCGAGGCTTTTTCGCTCTTCTCACTTACGCCCTCTTCACTTTCTTGCGGGCTCTCGCTGGCCTTGCTGGCCTCGGGCGGGTCGGACTTTTTGATGCCGTGGGCGATGAAGTTCACCACGTCCAAGCGGGTCACGCCCTGCTGGTGGAGGTAGTACACCGCATGGGAGTCTTTCTCGCCAAAAATGGCTACCAGCACATTGGCGCCAGTGACTTCTTTTTTGCCACTGCCGGTGCTTTGCACATGCATGATGGCCCGCTGAATCACGCGCTGAAAGCCAAGCGTGGGCTGGGTGTCCACCTCATCAGTACCCGCGACTTGTGGCGTGTTGTCTTTGATGAAATTGGTGAGCGATTTGCGTAAATCGTCAATATTTGCGGCACAGGCGCGCAGCACTTCTGCGGCGCTGGGGTTGTCCAAAAGGGCCAACAACAAGTGCTCTACGGTGATGAATTCATGGCGCTGCTGGCGGGCTTCCACGAACGCCATGTGCAGGCTGACTTCCAGTTCTTGGGCAATCATATGAATTCCTTTTTTGCCTTGGTGTTGATTAACTGTAATCCGATTTAGGGACCGTCTGCGCGAACTTCTCGCTTTCCCCTACAGATCTACGGGCTCGCTGATGCATTTCAATGGGTGGCCTGCCTTGTGCGCGGCATCAAGCACCTGATCGACCTTGGTGGCAGCAATATCTTTGGGGTACACACCACACGCGCCACGCCCATCCAGATGGATTTTCAGCATGATTTGGGTAGCGGCCTCCAGGTCTTTGCCGAAAAACTCCTGAATGACCACCACCACAAACTCCATGGGGGTGTAGTCATCGTTAAGCATGACCACCTGGTACATCGACGGGGGTTGCACCCGCTGCGACAGGCGTTCGAGAACAACAGTGGCGTCGTCACCGCCCGCGGGGGGCGGTTTGACGGCCGGTGGTTTGGGGATGTTAGTTGCCATGAAATGATTCTATCGGGCGACTCACATCGCTGCAGGGTACAGCGGACTTGGCGCCGCTTTCTGGGATTTCAATGCCCTTGCCATAAAAAAACCGTACCCGGCGGCGCCTGGGTACGGTTTGCATCTTGAGGCACACGAGGTGCCGTGCTCACATGTTGTCGATCATGACTTGGCCGAAACCGGAGCAGCTAACTTGCTTGGCGCCGTCCATGAGACGAGCAAAGTCATAGGTCACTTTTTTACTCAGGATGGATTTTTCCAGCGAGCGAATGATGAGGTCTGCCGCCTCTTTCCAGCCCATGTGGCGCAGCATCATTTCGGCAGACAAGATTTCGGAACCGGGGTTCACATAGTCTTTGCCGGCGTATTTGGGCGCAGTGCCGTGGGTGGCTTCGAACATGGCCACGGTATCGGACAGGTTGGCTCCCGGCGCAATGCCGATGCCCCCCACTTGGGCAGCCAGCGCATCGGAGATGTAGTCACCATTGAGGTTCAGGGTGGCAACCACGCTGTACTCCACCGGGCGCAGCAGAATTTGCTGCAAAAAGGCGTCGGCAATGCTGTCTTTGATGATGATGTCGCGTCCGGTGTGTGGGTTTTTGAAACGGCACCAGGGGCCACCGTCAATCAACTGCGCGCCGAATTCGTTTTGCGCCACCGCGTAAGCCCAGTCACGGAAGCTGCCTTCAGTGAACTTCATGATGTTGCCCTTGTGCACGATGGTCACATTGGGCTTGTCGTTGTCGATGGCGTATTGGATGGCCTTGCGCACCAAGCGCTCGGTGCCTTCCCGAGAAACGGGTTTGATGCCCAGGCCGGACGTCTCCGGGAAGCGGATTTTGTGGATGCCGAAATCGTCTTGCAAGAATTTGATCAGGCGCTGGGCTTTGTCGGAGCCGGCTTCGAACTCGATGCCGGCGTAGATGTCTTCCGAGTTTTCGCGAAAGACCACCATATTGGTTTTTTCAGGCTCTTTGAGCGGGCTGGGCACGCCCTTGAAATATTGGATGGGGCGCAGGCAGACATACAAATCCAGCTCCTGCCGCAAGGCCACGTTCAAGGAGCGGATGCCACCACCCACGGGGGTTGTTAACGGCCCCTTGATGGAGACCAGATAGTCACGCACCACATCCAGGGTTTCCTGGGGCAGCCACACATCGGGGCCATAGACGCGGGTGGATTTTTCACCCGCATAAATTTCCATCCAATGGATCTTGCGCTGGCCACCGTAGGCTTTTTCTACGGCTGCGTCGACCACCTTGAGCATCACCGGCGTGATGTCTACGCCGATACCGTCTCCCTCGATGAAAGGGATGATGGGCTGATCAGGCACATTCAAGGTCTTGTCGGGGTTAGCGGTGATTTTCTGGCCTTGTGCAGGCACCTGGATGTGCTGGTACATAAAAACGGGACTCCGGTTTCCTTGGGTCAATGCCGAACGATTCTAGTTGTAAAGTCTAGGCACTCCGCGTTGCGCAGCAGTGCAAACCGCGCCCCTGTTGGCCTCCTACCCTCCTCGCCCATGAAACGATTGAACACCCTTCTTGCTTCCGCCCTGTGTGCCTTGTCATTTGCGGCTGCGGCACAAGACTCCCCGCAAATGAACCTACCCCGCGTGACCTTGGGGGCCGGCATGTACCAGATTGATGCGCAAGTGGCCCAGACACCCGACCAGCGCAGCACGGGGCTGATGTACCGCAAAGACATGCCCCAGCACGAGGGCATGTTGTTCGTCTTCGAGCAGCCTTCAGGCTTGTGCTTCTGGATGAAGAACACCGTACTCCCCCTGACTGCCGCCTTTGTGGCTGACGATGGCACCATCGTGAACTTGGCCGACATGAAACCCCAAACCACCGACTCTCACTGTGCAGCCAAGCCGGTACGCTTTGTGCTGGAAATGAACCAGGGCTGGTTTGCCAAGCGGGGCATGAAAGCCGGCAGCAAATTAAGCGGATCGCCCTTTAGCGCCCATTGAGCTTGCGCAAGCAGCTATAAAAAAAGGAGCGAAGACAAAGTCTGCACTCCTTTTTTGATGAAAACGGCAAGCAGACTGCTTGCCGTTTTTTTATGCTGCGACGGACGCCAGCACGGCGTTCAGGGTGGCGCTGGGGCGCATCACCTGGTCCAGCTTGGCGGGGTCAGGCAAGTAGTAGCCACCAATGTCGGCAGGCTGGCCTTGCACTGCGGCCAACTCGGCAACGATGACTTGCTCCTTGGCGGTCAACTCTTTGGCCAAGGGAGCAAACAGCGCGGCCAACGCCGTGTCTTCAGTTTGCGCAGCCAACTCTTGCGCCCAGTACAAGGACAGGTAGAACTGGCTGCCACGGTTGTCCAACTGACCTGTCTTGGGAGACGGGTTCTTGTTGTTGTCGAGTAGTTTGCCAGTAGCAGCATCCAGCGTTTTGGACAAAATTTTGGCCTTGCTGTTGCCAGTTTTCAGACCCAGGTCTTCCAACGACACGGCCAACGCCAGGAACTCGCCCAGCGAATCCCAGCGCAGGTGGTTTTCTTCCACCAGTTGCTGCACGTGCTTGGGGGCCGAGCCGCCGGCGCCGGTTTCGTACATGCCGCCGCCGGCCATCAAAGGCACGATGGACAACATCTTGGCGGAGGTGCCCAGCTCCATGATGGGGAACAGGTCAGTCAGGTAGTCGCGCAGGATGTTACCGGTGGCGCTGATGGTGTCCAGGCCACGGATCACGCGCTCCAGGGTGTAACGCATGGCACGCACTTGGCTCATGATCTGGATGTCCAGACCCGTGGTGTCGTGCTCGTGCAGGTACATCTTGACCTTGGTGATCAGCTGGGCTTCGTGCGGACGGTAAGAGTCCAACCAGAACACCACAGGCATGCCAGAGTTGCGGGCACGGTTGACGGCCAGTTTGACCCAGTCGCGAATCGCAGCGTCCTTCACCTGGCACATGCGCCAGATGTCGCCGGCTTCCACGTTCTGGCTCAGCAGCACTTCGCCGGTAGCCAGGTCGGTGATGTTGGCCACGCCGTCTTCCGCGATTTCAAAGGTCTTGTCGTGCGAGCCGTATTCTTCGGCCTGCTGCGCCATCAAGCCCACGTTGGGCACGGTGCCCATGGTCTTGGGGTCAAACGCGCCGTGCCATTTGCAGAAATTGATGATTTCCTGGTAGATACGGGCGAAGGTCGATTCGGGCATCACAGCCTTGACGTCCTTCAGACGGCCATTGGCGTCCCACATCTTGCCGCCGTTGCGGATCATGGCGGGCATGGAGGCGTCCACGATGATGTCGTTGGGCGAGTGGAAGTTGGTGATGCCCTTGGCAGAGTCCACCATGGCCAGCTCGGGGCGGTGCTCGTGGCACGCGTGCAGGTCGCGCTTGATTTCGTCTTGCTTGCTTTGTGGCAGTGTGGCAATCTTGCCGTACAGGTCGGCCATGCCGTTGTTCACGTTCACGCCAAGTTCCTTGAACAGGGCGCCGTGTTTCTCGAACGCTTCCTTGTAGAAAATCTTGACGCAGTGGCCGAACACGATGGGGTGGGACACCTTCATCATTGTGGCCTTCACGTGCAGGGAGAACATCACGCCTGTCTTGCGAGCGTCTTCAATTTCTTTTTCGTAGAACTCGAGCAAGGCTTTTTTGCTCATGAACATGCTGTCAATCACTTCGCGGTCCAGCAACGACACCTTGGGCTTGAGCACAATGGTCTGGCCGCTCTTGGTGATGAGCTCCATCTTCACGTCGCGAGCGCGGTCCAGCGTCAGCGACTTTTCGCCATGGTAGAAGTCGCCATGATGCATGTGGGACACGTGGGAGCGCGATGCCTGGCTCCACTCGGCCATGCTGTGGGGGTTCTTGCGAGCGTATTCCTTAACGGCCTTGGGCGCGCGGCGGTCAGAGTTGCCTTCACGCAGCACGGGGTTCACCGCGCTGCCAGTGCACTTGGCGTAGCGGGCGCGGATGGCTTTTTCTTCATCCGTTTTGGGGGACTCGGGGTAGTCCGGCAGTGCGTAGCCTTTGCTTTGCAGCTCTTTGATGCAGGCTTGCAGCTGGCCTACGGAAGCGCTGATGTTGGGCAGCTTGATGATGTTGGCATCGGCTTGCAGGGTTTTCTTGCCCAACTCGGCCAGGGTGTTGGGGACTTTTTGATCGTCCTTCAAGAAATCCGAGAACTCGCCCAGCACACGGGCTGCGACAGAAATATCAGACTCCACCACATTGATGCCGGCGGGCGCGGTGAAAGAACGGATCAGGGGCAGAAAGGAAGCAGTGGCCAGACGGGGGGCTTCGTCGGTCAGCGTGTAGATGATGGTCGGTTGCTGGGTGCTCATCTCTTATCTCCAAAAAATGATGTGTTATCGCCGCCAGAAGGTTTCGCAACAGACAGCAGGCGGCGGATAGTGCGTGATTGTGCTTTCAGTGGTCTGACCGGAATTGCAATTTTTGCAATGCATTACCGCAATGCGAAATTTGAATCCACTTCAAGGAAATTTTTTTAGTGTGCACTGCAGCACAAACGTAAAAAAGGCCCGGAGGTTGCCCTCCGAGCCCGTTTTTGGCGCGTGCGCGTTTCAGCCGAAGTTTTTGGCTGCGAAGTCCCAGTTCACCAACTTATCGAGGAAGGTCTCCACGAACTTGGGGCGCATGTTGCGGTAGTCGATGTAGTAAGCGTGTTCCCACACGTCCACGGTCAACAATGCGGTGTCTGCAGTGGTCAGGGGGGTGCCGGCAGCGCCCGTGTTGACGATGTCCACAGAGCCGTCCGCCTTCTTGACCAACCAAGTCCAGCCAGAGCCAAAGTTGCCAACGGCAGACTTCACAAAGGCTTCTTTGAACGCTGCGTAAGAACCCCACTTGGCGTTGATAGCTGCTGCCAACGCGCCGGTGGGTTCGCCGCCGCCTTGGGGCTTCATGCAGTTCCAGAAGAAAGTGTGGTTCCAGATTTGGGCTGCATTGTTGTAGATGCCGCCGCTGGACTTTTTGATGATTTCTTCCAGGCTCAGGTTCTCGAACTCGGTGCCTTTTTGCAGGTTGTTCAGGTTCACCACGTACGCGTTGTGGTGCTTGCCGTGGTGGAACTCCAGGGTCTCTTGGGAGTAAGCAGGTGCCAAGGCATCAATCGCGTAGGGCAGCGGGGGCAGGGTATGTTCCATGAATTCCTCGTGGTGAGTGGTTGAAAACAAAGCGGATTGTAGAAACTAATTGCGATGCACCGCTTGCACCGAAAGATCAACCGTACCGTCTGACAGGGTTGCTTGCAGCGCCTGCCCGGCCTGCACATCGTGCGCGCTCGTGAGCGCTGTGCCATTGGCGTCGGACAGCCACGCATACCCGCGCTGGAGCACCAGGGACGGGTCCAGCAGCCCCAAGCGCAACTCCGCGCGCTGCAAGCGATCCGCCTGCACCGCCAGACTGCGTTGAACCAGGCCCGGCCATTGGCTCGCACGGGTCTGCCGGGCCACGCCCAAGGCTTGCAGCTGCATTTTTGCAGCGCCCTGCAGCTGGTGCGACAAGGCCTGCAAGCGCAAGGTGTGCCCGGCCATCAGGCTCGATGGCCGGCCCGCGCGGGCGCCCACCCGGTCCAGGCGCTGCGCTTCTGTATCCAGCAGGCGCCAGGCGGCGGACGACAAGCGGTCTTGCAGCACCTGCGCCGCACCGAGGCAGACGGCTGCAGGGGTGGCGACCAGCTCGGCGGCAGCCGTCGGCGTCGGAGCCCGTACATCGGCCACGAAATCGGCAATCGTGAAGTCGGTTTCATGCCCTACCCCGCTCACCACCGGCACCGGACTGCGGCTGATGGCCAAGGCCAACTGCTCGTCATTGAAAGCCCATAAGTCTTCCAACGAACCACCACCACGCACCAGGAGAATCACGTCAAGCGGGGTTCCGGCACCGTCGATATCGTTTGCACGGCTTGTCAATTGCGCTAGCGCTGCGACCAGCTCGGCAGGAGCGCCCGCCCCTTGCACAGAGGCTGGCGCCAACACCACGGGTATGTGAGGCACCCTGCGCCGCAATGCGGTGGCCACATCATGCAAGGCAGCGGCGCCCAGCGAAGTCACCAGCCCGATACTGCGGGGCATGAGCGGCAGCTCGCGCTTGCGGGCGGGATCGAATAAGCCCTGGGCCTCCAGCCGCGCTTTCAGCCGCAAGAATTCCTCAAACAAACTGCCCTGCCCTTGCCGCCGCATGCCCTCCACGATCAGCTGCAAATCGCCGCGCGGGCCGTAAATATCCAGGCGGCCGGAGACTTCAACCAGCTCTCCGTCGCGCGGCGCAAAGTCGAGCCCCACCGCAGCGCGCTTGAACATGGCGCAGCGAATTTGCGCGTCCTGGTCTTTGAGCGAGAAATAGCAGTGTCCGCTGGCGGCCCGGGAGAAGCCGGAAATTTCTCCACTCACCCGGACCGGGTTGAAGCGGGCATTCAAGGTGTCGGCCAGCGCGCGGCACAAAGCGTCTACCCGCCATACACGCGGGGTGGGGGTGGCGTTAGGGCTGTCCAGCATGCGCGGCACTCCCTGAAAACAAGGCTTGGGTCATAGGGCGCAGAGTATGCCTCGGGCAGCTCGCATGCCTGTGCGGGCGGCAAGCGCACTGCGCCATAATCCAGCAGCTTTTTAACTGTGCGGAGTACGCCTTTTGTTTTCCATCATTCAAGCCGCCGGCTGGCCGATCTGGCCCCTGATTGCCTGTTCCATTCTGGCTCTGGCCATTGTGATCGAGCGTTTCATCAGCCTGAAAACCGCCAAAGTGGCTCCGCCCAAGCTGCTCGAAGAGGTGCTGAGCGTGACCAAGACCTCCGTGCCTGCGCCGGATGTGGTGAGCCAATTGGAAAAGAATTCCGCTCTGGGTGAAGTGCTGGCCTCGGGCTTGCGCGCGCTCAACAAAGACCCCCACTGCAGCGAAGACGACCTGCGTGCCACCATGGAGGGCGTAGGCCGGGTGGTGGCCCAGCGCCTGGAGCACTACCTGAGCGCCCTGGCCACGATTGCGTCTGCCGCGCCACTGATGGGCTTGTTCGGCACGGTGGTGGGCATGATTGAAATTTTCGGCTCCCAGGCGCCCGGTGGATCCACCGGTGGCAACCCGGCGCAGCTGGCACACGGAATTTCGATTGCGCTGTACAACACGGCTTTCGGGCTGGTGGTGGCGATTCCGTCCTTGATTTTCTGGCGCTATTTCCGCGGCCGGGTGGATGCCTACTTGCTAACGCTGGAACTGGCTTCCGAGCATCTGGTGCGCCACCTCAAGGCCTTGCGCAAATAAGGCTGGCCATGAACTTCCGCCAACGCCGCCACGAAGAGCCGGAAATCAACCTGATTCCGTTCATTGATGTGCTGCTGGTGGTGCTCATCTTTTTGATGTTGTCCACCACCTACAGCAAGTTCACCGAGCTGCAGCTCAAGTTGCCGGTGGCCGATGCCGATGCCCAGCGGGACTACCCCAAGGAGCTGATCGTGTCCGTCAGCGCAGAGGGCGCCTACAGCATCAACAAACAGCTTCTGGCAGGCCGCAGTACCGAGAGCCTGTCGATCGCGCTTACCGAAAACGCCAAAGCCGGCAAAGACACCGTGATCATCATCAGCGCAGACGCCAGCGCGCGCCACCAGGCGGTGGTCACTGTGATGGAAGCCGCCCGCCGCGCCGGTTTGAACCAGATCACCTTCGCCACCCAGTCCTCCGGCACGGCCGGCAAGTAAGCCATGAGCCCTCGTGTGCAGTCTGCCCTGACGAGCGCATGGGTGGAGCGCGGCCTGCTCAGCCACACGCTGCTGCCGGTGGCGTGGCTCTATGGCGCACTCACAGCATTGCACCGCGCCACCTACCGGCTGGGCTTGGCCAAGAGCCACTCCGTGGCGGTGCCGGTGATTGTGGTGGGCAATGTGATCGCCGGTGGTGCCGGTAAAACACCCACTGTGCTGGGCATCGTGGAGCACCTGCGAGCACAGGGGGCGCGGCCCGGCATCGTGTCGCGCGGATTCGGCGGGCAGCATGTGGCGCCTGTAGAAGTTACCCCTGCCAGCGAAGCCCGCGTCGTCGGCGATGAGCCCTTGCTATTGCAACGGGCTTCGGGGGTACCAGTGGTGGTGGGGCGGGACCGCGTGGCCGCGTGCCACGGGCTGCTGGAGCGACACCCCGAGCTGACCCACATTGTGTGTGACGACGGCATGCAACACTACCGCCTGCACCGCGATGTGGAAGTGTGCGTGTTTGACTCGCGGGGTTTGGGCAACCAGCGCCTGCTGCCCGCGGGCATGCTGCGCCAGCACTGGCCGGTGGCGGATGTAGCTGCGGCGGGCCAATCCGCCCGGCAGCGCCTGGTGCTGCGCACGGGCCCTTGCGACCTGCCCGGCTTTAGCGCAACACGAACGCTCGCCCCCCATGCGGTCAACGGCCATGGAGAAATGCAGCCGCTGTCTGCACTGGCCCACAGCGGGCGCCCTTTGCTGGCTCTGGCCGGCATTGCGCAACCTGAGAACTTTTTTGCCATGTTGCGCGCGGCCGGGGTGCCGCTTGAGCGCACGCTGGCCCTGCCGGATCACTATGATTTTGATAGCTACTCCCGCACAGAACACGAGCGCTACACCCTGATTTGCACCGGAAAAGACGCCACCAAACTCTGGCGGGTCGAGCCGGAGGCCTGGTGCGCACCCTTGATACAAACCTTGCCTCCAGACTTTCTCTCCGCCCTGGATGCCGCGCTGCACCGCGCATCTCCCCCACTATCATCCCCCCATGGACACACGACTCATTGAACTCTTGGTTTGCCCCGTTACCAAAGGGCCTTTGGAATTTGACCGCGACAAGCAGGAGCTGATTTCGCGCAGCGCCCGGCTGGCCTACCCGGTGCGCGATGGCATTCCGGTATTGCTGGAAAACGAAGCCCGCGTGCTCACCGATGCTGAGTTGGACGCTGCGGCATGAGCTTTACCGTGCTGATTCCGGCCCGACTGGCCTCTACCCGGCTGCCGAACAAACCGCTGGTGGACATCGGTGGCCTGCCCATGGTGGTGCGGGTGGCCAAACGGGTGACGGCCGGCATGCAAGGCCCCGTTCGCGTGGTGGTGGCGGCCGACGATGCGTCCATCGTCGAGGCGTGCCAAGCCCACCAGATTGAATGCCTGCTCACCCGCACCGACCATCCCTCCGGCAGTGACCGCCTGGCAGAAGCTTGTGCGCTTCTGGGCTTGGCGGACGAAGACATTGTGGTGAACGTGCAGGGCGATGAACCTCTCATCGACACCGGCTTGGTGCAAGCCGTGGCCGACCTGCTGGCCCAGCATCCGCAGGCCGCCATGGGTACCGCAGCCCATGCGATTCACGACGTGGCGGAGTTCCGCAACCCGAATGTCGTGAAAGTGGTGACAGACGCCGCGGGCATGGCGCTGTACTTCAGCCGCGCACCGATCGCCTGGTGGCGGGATGGTTTTGCCGAGGGTGTGAACAGCCTGCCAACGCCTGCGCCTTTGCGCCACGTCGGCATTTACTCGTATCGCGTTGGCTTTTTGCGGCAATTCCCTCAGTTGCCGCAAGCACCGGTAGAGGTGACCGAGGCCCTGGAGCAGTTGCGCGCCTTGTGGCACGGCCACCGGATTGCGGTGCACATCAGCCCCGATGCGCCCGGCCCCGGTGTGGACACGCCCGAAGATTTGGCCAAAGTCCGTGCCCTGGTGGGCCGCGCCTGAGGCCAAGAGCAGGTGCGTCTGTAAGTTAGCAGGCGGTGAGGGCGTGATATTCTCTAGCGCTACATGCCCGTCATAAGAAGCGCTCGCTCGAAGCGCTCACGGAGACGCGCCGGCTTTCCTTTCAATTTGAGGTATTCATGAGACTGATTCTGTTGGGCGCACCAGGCGCTGGCAAAGGCACGCAAGCCACTTTCATCTGCCAAAAGTATGGGATTCCACAAATCTCTACCGGCGACATGCTGCGTGCAGCCGTCAAGGCGGGCACGCCTCTGGGCTTGCAGGCACAGGCCGTGATGGCGTCCGGTGGTTTGGTCAGCGATGAACTCATCATCAACCTGGTGAAAGAGCGCCTGACCCAAGCCGATTGCGCCAACGGCTTCCTGTTTGACGGTTTTCCACGCACCATTCCCCAGGCAGATGCCATGAAGGCTGCCGGCGTGGCTCTGGACTACGTGGTGGAGATTGATGTGCCTTTTGAAGCCATCATCGAACGCATGAGCGGCCGCCGCTCACACCCGGCTTCCGGCCGAACCTACCACGTCAAATTCAACCCGCCCAAGGTCGAAGGCGTGGATGACGTGACCGGCGAACCCTTGATCCAGCGCGATGACGACAAGGAAGAAACGGTCAAGAAACGCCTGGAGGTGTACAGCGCCCAAACCCGTCCGTTGGTGGAGTACTACTCCCAATGGGCGAGCCAAGAGCCCGCCAGTGCCCCCCGCTACCGCGCCATCAGCGGTATGGGTGATGTGAATGACATCACTGCCCGCGTGTTTGAAGCCTTGTCCCGCTAAGCGCCCCTCTGCGCAATGAAAAGCCGCTGAAATCCAGCGGCTTTTTTTATGCCGCGAGCTCCAGCATCAAGCGCACCCGCGCCTTCACGGCCGATAGCCCGGGGTAATGGGCGAATGGCGACTCTCCAATTGCCGAGCGCACCACACCGCCCAATGCGCAACGGCTGGCCAGCACCACGCGCACGCCCTGCTCCACCGCCTTGAGCAGAGACTGTTGCATGGCGTCGTTCACGGTACCGTTGCCCGTGCCGGCCACCACGATGCCCTGCACTTGTGAACCGTTTGCCTGCGCTTCGAGCAAGGCCTCCACCACGTAAGCCCCTGCACTCGCGTAGTTCATCACCATGTCCACGCGCGGCGCCTGCAACCAACGTGGGGCCGCCACGGCAATATGCTCAGCACCGGCTGGCGGCAATGCATGGCACCAGCGAACCTGCCCCTCTTCCACCCATCCCAGAGGGCCGGCATCGCCGGAGTCAAAGGCATCGACCCGGTAGCTACAGCGCTTTTGCACGTGGGTCGCCGCGTGCACCGCGCCCGCGCAGACCACCATCACGCCGTGGCTGGCAGGATGCAGGGCGACAGAGATAGCATCCAACACGTTCTGAGGGCCATCAGGCGTCAAGGCCGTCGCAGGCCGCATGGCGCAGGTGAGCACCACCGGCTTGCGCAGTGCCTTCGCGGTCAACGCCAAATGCAGAAGGTAGGCGGTTTCCTCCAGGGTGTCCGTGCCATGGGTGACCAGCACGGCGGCTACGTCGGCATCCGCCAGATGCGCTTCACAGCGCTGCACCAACTGGCCCCACACCGCCCAATCCATATCTTTGCTGTCGATTTGGGCAACCTGCTCCGCAACAAGTTGTGTGCCCTGCAAACGCTCTTGGATACCCGGAATAGACGCCAGCAAATCCGCCACACCGACTTCACCCGCTTTGTAGCCCACGTTGTCGCTGCCGCTTTGTGCGCGGCCCGCAATAGTGCCCCCTGTTCCCAGAACTACAACTTTTTTCATGCGCCTTGCCCTCTTGCTTGCAAAAAATAAAAAACTGGCTGAAAATACAGTTACTGGATAAGAAAACAGTGTGTATGGACACACAGCCTTCTGTCCAAAAAAGGAGTCAGTATGCTCGAAAGCCCGAAACTCACTGCCCGCCAGCAGCAAATTTTTGATTTGATTCAAAGCGCTATTGCACGCACGGGCGCACCGCCCACCCGCGCAGAAATCGCGAGTGAACTCGGCTTTAAGTCTGCCAATGCGGCAGAAGAGCATTTGCAGGCCTTGGCCCGCAAAGGAGTGATTGAGCTGGTCAGCGGCACCTCCCGTGGCATTCGCCTCAAAAGTGATGCACTACGGTCCATCCAGGAGTCGCGACTCAAGCACTTCTCGCTGCCGTTGCCGGGCATGGCACAGCTCGCTTTGCCCTTGATCGGCCGCGTGGCAGCAGGCTCGCCCATCCTGGCCCAAGAGCACGTAGACCAAACCTACTATGTAGAAAACAGCCTCTTCCAGCGCCAGCCGGACTATCTGCTCAAAGTCCGCGGCATGTCTATGCGGGATGCGGGCATCATGGATGGCGACTTGCTGGCCGTGCAGGCGACCAAGGATGCCAAAAACGGCCAAATCATTGTGGCCCGCTTGGGTGAAGAAGTGACCGTCAAGCGCTTTCGCCGCAACAAGCACCTGATTGAGCTGCACCCGGAAAACCCGGATTACCAAACCATTGTGGTCGAGCCCGGTGAGCCTTTCGAAATCGAAGGTCTGGCAGTGGGCCTGATTCGTAACACCATGATGATGTAAACCGGAGCACGCCATGACCATCACCACCTACCTCTTGAGCAAGCTGGATTTCAGTGCCCCCAAACGCTGGTTGGCAGGCAAATCCGCAGCCCCGTTGGCACAGTACCCCTCACGCACAAAACACGAATCAACGCGCCTTGGAAATGCTATGTTTTCCATAGCACCTCCCGCAGATTCGGCGAGTGCTACAGCCCGAAAGTTGCCTGTATCCAAGCCACTGAGGGTAGTGCGCGTGGTGGAGCAGGGTCAGGCGCGTCACCATGTAGGACGCATGGTCATCTCCGGCAGCATGGCGGATGTTTGTGCGGAACTGGACCGGCTCGCAGCCTTCGAACCAGCCTGACCTGTTGATGGCGCACTGACAACGGGTGCTTTGTGCAAGGCACAATGGCGCCTATGAACATAGTGATCCTCGACGACTACCAGGACGCGGTCCGCAAGCTGCAATGCGCCTCTAAACTGGACGCCTACCAGGCCAAGGTGTACACCAACACGGTCAAGGGAATCGGGCAACTCTCCGTTCGCCTGAAAGATGCCGATGTCATCGTACTGGTCCGCGAACGCACGCAAATCACACGCGCACTGATTGAAAAGCTGCCACGTCTGAAGCTGATCGCACAAACTGGCCGGGTGGGCTCCCATTTGGATGTGCAGGCCTGTACCGAGCGAGGAATCGCCGTTGCAGAAGGTGTGGGTTCCCCGATTGCACCTGCAGAATTAACGTGGGCACTCATCATGGCCGCTATGCGCCGGTTGCCCCAGTACATCGGCAACCTCAAGCATGGTGCGTGGCAGCAGTCCGGGCTCAAAGCGGGCTCCATGCCGGCGAATTTCGGTCTGGGCAGTGTGCTGCGGGGCAAAACCCTTGGCATTTGGGGCTACGGCCGTATCGGTCAAATTGTGGCCGGATACGGCAAGGCCTTCGGCATGCAAGTGGTGGTCTGGGGAAGCGAATCGTCGCGCGCCAAGGCCGTGGCGGACGGTTATGAAGCTGCAGCGGACCGGGAGAGCTTTTTCTCCAGCAGCGATGTACTCAGCCTGCATTTGCGACTTGCGGATGCCACCAAACATCTGGTCACTGCCGCAGACCTCGCCTGCATGAAGAGCACCGCCTTGCTGGTGAACACATCCAGAGCCGAACTCATTGAGCCGGATGCCTTGATTGGCGGTTTGAACCGATGCCACCCGGGCATGGCCGCCATCGATGTTTTTGAGGCGGAACCTATCATGCAAGGCCATGCCTTGCTGCGGCTGGAAAACTGTATTTGCACCCCCCACATCGGCTATGTGGAGCAGGACAGCTATGAGATGTATTTCGGCGCAGCGTTTGACAACGTGATCAATTACATCAAAGGTACGCCGTCCAACATCATCAACCCCGGCGCGCTACAGGTACGGCGCTGACTGAGCCCGCTTGCGGCGCTGCACCTTTTAACCGGGGTGCTTGTCTTTGGTTGCGCTGAACGTGAGCCCGGATGGATCAAAGTCGATCAGGTTATCCACGGAAGCGGGAACCGGCGGCTCAGGCAGGTCGAGAGAAATATCCAGCTCGAAATCGACTTCGGCAGGCGCGGAGGTGCTCACGGGCAAGGAAACATCCAGAGGACTCGGGCCGGTATGGAAGGCAGGCGCCACGGGCGCCACCGGCCTGCTGGCGCTGAAAGAGACCGGCGCACCGTCCAATGCCTCAACCAGGCGCGTAGCCACGCCGTGTAGCAGCAATAGCTCTTTGAATGCTTCCAGCTCGAACAGCATCGTGGCTGCCGCATTGGCATTGCGCACCAAGCAACCCTCAATGAAATGCAGGGCTTCGCGGGACGGCCACAGCTTGCTCAGGTGTGCGCACAGCTCCGGGTAGACCTCCAAGCCTTCGCTGGGCTTGGAGAAGTCTTTGTACTCCGCGACCTGGCCCGTAAAGATGGCATTGAACTCGGCACGGTAGCTATCGAACTCATCCTTGCGGCTCAAGGTATGCAGAATTCTCAACAGGTCGAGGTAGACCAACGGATTGGCCTCCGTCGCATCAGCAATATGCCCCTGCAGCAGCGAAAGAGCGTCGTCGTATTGCCCCAGCGTAACGAAGAACTCCGCCTGCTGCCGGATGTCCAGCATTTCCTGGGTGTTCATAGACCGCAAACTGCCCGACATGCTGTGTGAAAACTCACGCAACTCCATCGTGCGAGATGGGAGCGCCACGCTCGCCGGCACGGGCGTGTTTCGCACCTGCTTCGTTTGGCTGGCCGCCGCACCCACTGCCGACACGGGCTCCAGATGCAGGTCGATATCAACATCGGCCAAAGGCTGCTGCACGAGCGTAGCCATCGCACCACCAGTGGAAGATACCGGAGGCGCTGTAGCAATAGAGAGGTCGATATCCGGAACGTCTGCATGCACCGCATCGGCCAACTCTGGTGACAGTGCTGACTCAGCATCCGGCTGCCACCAAGCGGAATTGCTGCTGCCCGACTGCTGCCGACGGATCAACCACACACCACCGGCAAGAAGCAACAGAATCGCTCCGCCCAAGCCCCAGACCACGGAATTGCTATATCGCTCGCGGCCCGACTGCTCCAGAGCCCCCTTGAGGGCTTGCATTTGTTGCTGATTGGACTTGCTGATGCTGCTCAGCTCGCGGACTGTGGCCTCCAGCCCTTGCAAACGCGCAGCATCCCGCATCACATCTTCAGGCGTAAGGTTCAAGGCGCGCCATAGCGCAATGGCTTCGCCACGCTTTTGATTGTCTTCGGTCGGGGTAGACAGCAGCTCCGGCGTGCTCTGGAGCGCAGGATCACGCTCTACCGACAAATCCAGTGGTGCTAGCTTGAGGCGGGACTTAGATGACGCGCCACTTTTGCTTGACGAAGCAGTGCGATTAGAAGCAAACGTTGGCTTCTCGGGCAGTTCGCGCTCCCGCTTGCGTTTGGCATCTGGCGCACGGTTATCGGCAGCCCCACCCACCACAGACGCTGCATTTTTACCGCCGGCATCCACCACCGGTTTGCCGGTTGCAGGCACGGAGGTAACCGGTGAGGCAAGCACCGACGGGAGAGCCGGCGTGGCAGAAACGCTATCCGTGGCTACATCGGCCAAGAGCACATAGCGACGAGACGCTTTGGCGGAGCAAGTGGATCGCAGGTAGACCGTGACCACAGGCTCATCAACAGGCAGCCGGCTACTGATTCGCACAGACCACGTCTGTCCGGCGGTGGCCGTATCGGCACTCACCGTGACCCGGCTACCGTCTACCCTGCTTTCGCCGTAGAACACGTCCGCCTCAAAGCACACATCACTCACATCTTCATCTGCATTTGCAGACACTGCGATGGAAACATTCAAAGGCTGGGCCACGATGGCCGCCCCACGCGCGCGACCCAAAGTGAGTGCATGACTGCCGACAGAGAAAGCCAGCAAAGCTGCCGCTATTGCGCAAGAAGTGAGTCTGAAAGCAGGGTTCATTGTTACAAATGATTCTCGCATAAGTCCAAGCATGCTTCGTGCCGGTACCCACAAGACACACAGGGGACAGCTCCGAGCGCATGCCCGGGTCTCCGGGGTGACAATTCTCCCAGAAGCCCTTTGTTTTCAGTCACCCAAAAGACAGACCATGGACGAACCCATTCTTACCATCGACGAACGATCTGCCATCAACGCTGGCCGGTGGTTTTCAACCCTTTCGCCCTCCCTGAAACACGACATTCTCCGATGTGCCTACGTCAAGCGATACAAAGACGGCGACCTGATCGCAGCGCGCGGCGAGCCGCCGGAGGAGTGGATTGCCTGCGCCAAAGGAGCCGTGCGGGTGAGCTCCACCTCCATCTCAGGCAAGCAAATTACCTTGACCTACGTGGAGCCGGGAATCTGGTTTGGCGATGTGGCCATTTTCGATGGGGATCGCCGCACCCACGATGCGTATGCCCACGGGGACAGCACCGTGCTGTGCGTGGCCAAAGCCGATTTCAAAAAAATCCTCGCTACCCATGTGGAGTTGTACGAAGCCATGTTGCGCTTGCATGCGCGGCGTATCCGCCAGCTTTACGGATTGGTAGAAGACTTGAACACCCTGCCCCTGCGAGCCCGCCTGGCCAAACAACTACTGCACTTGGTGCGCAGCTACGGCATCCCCTCGCTGAGCAACGGCAACGAGGTGCGCATCGGCCTGCAGCTCGCCCAAGAGGAATTGGCACAGTTGCTGGGCGCGTCTCGGCAGCGGGTCAACCAGGAACTCAAAGCCATGGAGCGGGAGGAAACGATTCGCATCGAACCCGGCGGCCTGGTCATCCGGGACCGCGCAGCACTGATGCGGGTGATCGAGTCCGAAAACTGAACCCCGCCCCTTCAACCCCTTACCCCCCCTTCATCGCATGAGTGAATTCGATCATTTCGTCGGCACGCGCAGTGTGAGCGCCCAACACATGCTGAATCTGGAAGCCCTGGACCTCTGGCTACAGAAGCATCTGCCCGGCTACGAAGGTCCTTTGAGCTTGGAGATGTTCAAAGGTGGGCAATCCAACCCCACCTACAAACTGAACACGCCCCGGTGCAGCTATGTGATGCGCACCAAGCCGGGGCCGGTTGCCAAATTGCTGCCCTCCGCGCATGCGATCGAGCGGGAATACGCGGTCATGCAGGGCTTGGCGGAAAGCGAAGTGCCGGTGCCGGCCATGCTCTGCCTGTGCGAGGACGAAAGCGTCATTGGCCGCGCGTTTTATGTCATGGAGTACAAACAAGGCCGGGTGCTGTGGGACCAGTCACTGCCGGGCATGACGCCTGCGGAGCGGCGCAACATCTACCTGGAAATGAACCGGGTGATTGCAGCGCTGCACACCGTGCGCTTTGCAGACAAAGGCTTGGCGGGCTACGGCAAGCCAGGCAACTATTTTGAGCGGCAGATCAGCCGCTGGAGCAAGCAGTACACCGCATCTGTGACCGAAGCGATTCCGGAAATGGACCAGCTCATGGCCTGGCTGCCCGCAAATATTCCGGCCATGGCGCGAGACGACTCCATGGTGAGCATCGTCCACGGGGATTACCGGCTGGATAACCTGATGTTTGCAGCCGATGCGCCCCGCATCACTGCGGTGCTTGATTGGGAGCTATCCACCCTAGGTCATCCGCTGGCGGACTTCAGCTACCACTGCATGGCGTGGCACATCCCACCGGGGGCGTTTCGCGGTATTGGCGGCCTGGATCATGCAGCCTTGGGCATCCCCTCGGAGCAAGAGTACATCCAGCTCTACTGCAAGCGCACGGGCCTGGCAACGCCCGAACAACTGCGGGCCGACTGGAACTTTTATATGGCCTACAACATGTTCCGCATCGCCGCCATCTTGCAAGGCATTGCAAAGCGGGTGGAAGCCGGCACCGCTTCGAGTGCGCAAGCGGTCAGCTCTGCAGCAGGCGCCCGCCCTCTCGCCCAACTGGCATGGAGCTTTGCCAACAAGGCTTGAACGGCCACCCTTATTGCTTGAATCAACGGAGACACCATGGACTTTGACTATTCCCCCAAAACCAAAGAACTGCAGGCCCGCCTGCTCAAGTTCATGGACGAGCACGTCTACCCGGCCGAGAGCGCTTACCACGCAGAGATTGCCGCCAACACGCAAGCCGGTAAACGCTGGACACCCCTGCAAACCATTGAAAACCTGAAACCCAAAGCGCAGGCCGCCGGGCTGTGGAACTTGTTTCTTCCCGTGGACAGCGCAGAGGCTGCCGGCTTTCATGGCGCAGGGCTGACCAACCAGGAATACGCGCCACTGGCAGAAATCATGGGGCGGGTCATGTGGTCCAGCGAGGTGTTCAACTGCTCAGCACCCGATACCGGAAATATGGAAACCATTGCCCGCTACGGCTCTGAAGAGAGCAAACAACGCTGGCTCAAGCCCCTGATGGCCGGAAAGATCCGCTCTGCCTTTGCCATGACCGAGCCAGCTGTGGCATCCAGCGATGCCACCAATATTGAGACACGCATTGAACGCCAGGGCGACGAATACGTGATCAACGGCCGCAAATGGTGGATTTCAGGTGCCGGGGACCCACGCTGTGCGATCTACATCACCATGGGCAAAACTGACCCGGAAGCGCCCCGCCACTCGCAGCAAAGCATGGTGCTGGTTCCGGCAGACACACCGGGCATCACCATCGTGCGCCCATTGAATGTGTTCGGCTACGACGATGCGCCCCACGGCCACATGGAAATGACGTTTGAAAACGTCCGCGTTCCCATCAACAACATTTTGCTGGGTGAAGGGCGTGGCTTCGAAATTGCACAAGGCCGCCTGGGCCCCGGCCGCATTCACCATTGCATGCGCTTGATTGGGTTGGCCGAGCGCGCGCTAGAGCTGATGTGCAAGCGTGCATCCAGCCGGGTGGCATTCGGCAAGCCCGTCTCTGCACAAACCGTAACCCAGGAACGGATTGCCGAGGCACGTTGCAAGATCGACATGGCCCGGCTGCTAACGCTCAAGGCCGCCTGGATGATGGATATTGCCGGCAACAAATTTGCCAAGAACGAGATTGCCATGATCAAAGTGGTGGCACCCAACATGGCCTGCGAAGTCATCGACTGGGCCATTCAGGCCCACGGTGGTGGGGGCATGTGCGACGACTTTCCCTTGGCCTACGCCTACACCTGCGCGCGCACGCTGCGCTTTGCTGACGGACCGGATGAAGTGCACCGCAACGCGATTGCCAAACTGGAGCTCGGCAAATATGCGCTGAACCCCAAGCCGGTAGAAATGCCCATTACCCGGGGTTGCTAACGCAAAAAGGAGTTCTTCCGGCTAAGGAGAACTCCTTTTTTGATAGCAGCACCCGCACGCATAGCGGGCGCTAGAGGCCAATAGCGCGTATTACCAGGGGTGGCCAGAGATACCGGACCACAGCTCGTTCAGATCGGCAAACTTCCATTTGGCGGGATCCTCCCGGCTGAGAATCTTTTCAGTGGTGCCGGGGCGAGACAAGTCAATGACCTCCGGAACGATGCGCATATTCGACTTGGTGGAGTAAAACACTTTCACTCTCGGTGTAGTCAAAGACTTGCTCGTCTGCTCCACCACCACCCCCAGGCGCCCCGAGCTGAGCTGAACCAAGGAGCCAATCGGGTAAATCCCCAAGCTCTTCACAAAAGCTTGAAATACTTTGCCATCGAAGTGGCCGCTGGCCCATTCGGCCATTTTGCGCAGCGACTCTGCAGGGTCCCAGCCGGACTTGTAGGGCCTGTTAGAGGTAATCGCGTCGTACACGTCACACACCGCCCCCATCTTGGCAAAAAGACTGATTTCATCGCCCTTGAGTCCCTTGGGGTAGCCAGACCCGTCCACCTTCTCATGGTGATACAGACACACATCCAGCACCATAGGATCCACATTGGCGCCCGACTGCAGCAACTTGTAACCCTCTTCGGGATGGGTCTTGATGATGGAAAACTCTGCGTCTGTGAGTTTGCCGGGCTTGTTCAACACATCCATCGGCATCGCCGCTTTGCCCAAATCGTGCATCAAACCCGCTATACCCGCAGAACGGGTTTGCTCCTCGCTCAAACCCAATTGCTTGGCCAGTGCCACCATCATGGCGCACACGGCAACCGAATGCATGTAGGTGTAATCGTCTGCAGTTTTCAAGCGAGCCAGGCTGATCAGCGCCCCCGGGTTGCGGGAAACCGAGTCGGTAATTTCTTCCACCAACTGTTTGGCGCTACCCGTATCCACGGTCTTGCCCATGCGGGCCTCGCTGAACATGGACATCACCGCCTGCTTGGACTGATAACAAATTTTGGCGGCGCGCTCTATCTCTGCCTGCACGGAAACGGGAGCCACCTCCCGCCTCGCTGACACAGCTTCACGCAGCTCGGCTTCCACTTGTGCATCAGACTCAGATTCGGAAACTGCTGCCTGCCCTTCAGGCACATCCAAACCCTTGCTGCAGTCAATCCAAACTTCGCGGATCGCACTGGCCCGGATCGTGACCAAGTCTTTCGGGTCCGTAATCACGAAGCCGGAGCGCCAGAAAGGATGTTCCATCCAGGAGCCACAAAACTCCTTCAGATGCATTCCGAGAACGAGTTGCTCAACTGCAATTTTCTTCAGCATAAAGCCCTGCTATTTGCACCAACGGTGTGCGCGGATGAGCGTGATGGAAACGACCAAATCAGCAAGAAACCAGTATAGGCTTTGGCACGGAAAACCGCATCAATGCGGGCGGTGCTCAGTGCAAATGGCGTGGCTTGCGCCCACCATGCCCGCCGCCGGAACCGCCTGATCCGCGGGGTGGTTTGCCGATTTCCAACGAATTCACCAAGTCGTCGAAGCGCTGAGCGAACAGCTTGTCAATCTCCGCAACCACGCCGCCCAATTCTGCGCCGTCAAAATGACGCTCCAGTAAATTGATCGTGTCCTGCACCAGAATATCACGCTGTACCTGCATGATGGCAGCAGGATCAGGCCCCACAAAAGCCATTACAAAGTCATCACGCGATTGGGTTCCCGGCGCGGCCTCTTCCTCGTCAAACTCTGTGTCGTAAAAGGTCACTTCAATCGCAGCGCCAGCGCTTGCCAACTCATTGAGGCTCATGCAAACCTCATCCAGCACTTGACGAAAATCTTCGTCACCAGGAACCGTCCAGCACATGCGCAATGCGTGTTCATGGGCATCCATCTGAATGCCAGGCTCGTCCTCGTAGCTGCTCTTGGCGCCGTCAGCCAACGACTTGGCACCGGCATACCGCCAAATGGGCTTTAGCGCATCTTGAAGCTGGGAGTAAGTAACGTCCGGCCGGAGGAGCACTTGGCCATGAACGTGGATTTCGAACGAGGCGTTGAAGCGTGACATGAGACGGCTACTAGTAAATGGTGCCCGAGACCGGAATCGAACCGGTACGCCCGTTATTCACGAAGCGGCGGATTTTAAGTCCGATGTGTCTACCAATTTCACCACTCGGGCATGAGTGTCTATTGTCAAACAAAATGCCCTATCAACTGGAGTTGACAGGGCATCTGGACCAGATAAATCTGGAGGCGCGGTCCGGAGTCGAACCGGACTAACCGGATTTGCAATCCGGGGCATAACCGCTTTGCTACCGCGCCATTTAAAAAGGGAAGCATGCGCTTCCCTTTTTGGAATTGGAGCGGGAAAAGAGTCTCGAACTCTCGACCTCAACCTTGGCAAGGTTGCGCTCTACCAACTGAGCTATTCCCGCGTTTCAAGCCTCAAATTATAGCGTGCTTTTCTCCAGTTTTATCCAAAGCACGTATTTTTTCAAAGCCAATGTGAAATTTCAATGTTTGATCACAGCCGATGCGTCGGGCACCAGCGCAGGCGCAACCCCAGTCGCTACCTCTTCATCCGCCAGTGGTACAGGCAGCGACTCGAGAGCTAACTCCAGGACTTTGTCGATCCAGCGCACAGGGACGATTTCAAGTCCGTTTTTGACATTCTCCGGAATATCCTGCAAGTCCTTGGCATTCTGCTCAGGAATCAACACCGTTTTGATGCCGCCACGCAGCGCCGCAAGCAGCTTTTCCTTGAGCCCACCAATCTCCGTGATTTCCCCGCGCAAGGTGATCTCACCCGTCATGGCGACATCACCACGCACAGGAATACCGGTCAATGCAGACACAAATGCGGTAGCCATTGCGGCGCCCGCACTCGGACCATCTTTGGGTGTAGCGCCATCCGGCACGTGAATGTGAATGTCCTTTTTATCAAACACCTCATCCTTGATTCCCAATCGGCGAGCCCGGCTTCGCACCACGGTACGAGCAGCCTCTACCGACTCCTTCATCACGTCGCCCAAAGAGCCTGTGCGCGTAATCACGCCTTTACCAGGAGTCAATGCCGCTTCAATAGTGAGCAGATCGCCGCCAACCTCTGTCCACGCCAAGCCGACGACTTGCCCTACTTGGTTTTGCTCTTCAGCGCGGCCATAGGTGTAACGGCGTACGCCCAAAAAGTCGTTCAAGTTATCCGCAGTGACCACCACCTGTGCAGTCATCTTCTTCAGCAACAGTCCCTTGACCACCTTACGGCAAATCTTGGACAACTCGCGCTCCAAAGAACGTACTCCCGCCTCTCGCGTGTAATACCGAACAATGTCTCGCACAGCATCATCGGAAACCGATAACTCCGACTCCTTCACGCCGTTGTTCTTCATCTGCTTGGGCAACAGATAAGTAATGGCAATGTTGGTTTTTTCGTCTTCGGTGTAGCCCGACAACCGAATCACTTCCATACGGTCCAGCAATGCCGGAGGAATATTCATCGAGTTGGAGGTCGCCACAAACATCACATCGCTGAGGTCATAGTCCACCTCGACATAGTGGTCGCCAAATTTGTTGTTTTGCTCGGGGTCCAAAACCTCCAAAAGGGCGCTGCTCGGGTCACCCCGGAAGTCGGTTCCCAATTTGTCGATTTCATCCAGCAGGAACAGCGGGTTACGCGTTCCGACCTTTGACAAACTTTGGAGCACCTTGCCCGGCATCGCACCGATGTAGGTTCTGCGATGCCCGCGAATTTCCGCCTCATCGCGCATGCCGCCCAAGGCCATTCGCACGTACTTGCGACCCGTTGCTTTGGCAATACTCTGTCCCAAAGATGTCTTACCCACACCAGGAGGCCCCACCAGGCACAGAATGGGAGCCTTGACTTTGTCCACTCGCTGTTGAACTGCAAGATATTCCAAAATGCGGTCTTTGACCTTGTCCAGGCCGTAGTGGTCTTGGTTTAGAACATTTTCCGCGTTGAGCAAGTTGTGTTTGATCTTGGTCTTCGCTGTCCAAGGCAGGCCAGTGAGTACCTCGATGTAGTTCCGCACCACTGTCGCTTCAGCGGACATAGGGGACATCAGTTTCAACTTCTTGAGTTCTGCCTCGGCCTTCTTCAAGGCCTCTTTAGGCATCTTGGCGGACTTGATCTTTTTCTCGATCTCTTCAATGTCGGCGCCATCTTCGCCCTCACCCAGCTCTTTCTGAATAGCTTTGACCTGTTCATTCAGGTAGAAGTCACGCTGGTTCTTCTCCATCTGGCGCTTGACGCGCCCGCGGATCTTCTTATCCACGTTGAGAATGTCCACTTCATGCTCAATTTGTTCGAACAGATTTTCCAAACGCCCCTTCACATCAGGCAGGCTCAATACCGCTTGCTTGCTATCGAGCTTCAAGGGCAAATGGGCGGCAATCGTATCCGCCAGCCGACCAGCATCATCGATGCTGGAGATGGAGGTCAAAATTTCCGGGGGAATTTTTTTGTTCAGTTTGACGTATTGGTCAAACTGCTGCATCACCGCACGGCGCAGCGCCTCGACTTCGCTCCCCGACTTACGGTCTACCTCTGAACCTTCCGCTGGAATTTCAATGGGCGTGACATTGGCAGTGAAATGCGATTCACCTTCCGCAATTTCATTGACTTTTGCACGCTGATGCCCTTCCACCAGCACCTTCACCGTGCCGTCAGGAAGTTTCAACATTTGCAGAATGGTTGAGACGCAACCGACATCAAACATATCGGACACCACAGGATCATCTTTGGCGGCCGCCTTTTGGGCCACCAACATGATGCGGCGCTCGGCCTCCATGGCTGCTTCCAAGGCCTTGATGCTCTTGGGGCGCCCCACAAACAAGGGAATGACCATGTGCGGAAACACCACGACATCCCGCAAGGGAAGCAGCGGAAGTTCGAGTGGGGTTGCAGGCAGGGGAATATGACCGGACATAGGAAAACCTTTAGTTACCTGTTGAATATGGACTGCAAAGCCCGGATTTCAAGGATGGCTCCATTATCAAAAACTGAGCCATCCCCCAAGTGAGATTGAATGCCCTAAAAAGCCGCGTTAATTCAGCTCTTGAGGCGGCACTGTTACGCCTTCTTGGCAGATTCGCGGTACACCAGCAGCGGAGGTTTGTTTTCCTCGATGGTGGACTCATCCACCACCACTTTTTCCACATTACCCGCATTGGGCAACTCATACATGGTATCGATCAGGGATTGCTCCAAAATCGAGCGTAATCCGCGGGCGCCCGTTTTGCGCACCAAAGCCCGTTTAGCAATCGCTTGCAGGGCGGCAGGCCGAATTTCGAGCTCCGCACCTTCCATGGCCAGCAACTTGGCATATTGCTTCACCAGGGCATTCTTGGGCTCTGTCAGGATTTGCACCAAAGCATCCTCTGTCAACTCCGCCAAGGTTGCCACTACCGGCATACGCCCGACAAGCTCAGGAATCAAACCGAATTTGATCAAGTCCTCAGGCTCAACCTCTTTGAACACTTCCGTCAACGCACGTTGCTGCTTGCTCTTGACGGCAGCACCAAAGCCAATGCCGGAAGATTCAGTACGGTTTTCAATCACCTTTTCCAAACCGGCAAACGCACCGCCGCAAATAAACAGAATGTTCGTCGTGTCTATTTGGACGAAATCCTGGTTGGGGTGCTTGCGCCCACCTTGCGGAGGTACGCTGGCCATGGTGCCCTCGATCAACTTCAGCAAGGCCTGCTGCACACCTTCGCCAGAGACATCGCGGGTGATGGAAGGGTTGTCCGATTTACGGGAAATTTTGTCGATCTCGTCGATGTAAACAATCCCGCGCTGTGCACGCTCCACATCGTAATTGCAGCTCTGCAAGAGCTTCAGCACGATGTTTTCCACGTCTTCACCGACGTAACCCGCTTCGGTCAAGGTGGTGGCATCAGCCATCACAAAAGGCACATCCAGCATGCGCGCCAGTGTTTGCGCCAACAATGTTTTGCCGGAGCCGGTGGGGCCAATCAACAAGATGTTGCTCTTGGCGAGCTCCACATCGTCTTTCTTGGCTTTTTCTTTGTGCTTGAGGCGCTTGTAGTGGTTGTAGACCGCCACCGCTAGTGTGCGCTTGGCAGGCTCCTGGCCGATGACGTAATTGTCGAGATTCGCCTTGATGTCCGCCGGTGTGGGCAAATCACTGCGGGCGTCCTTGTTCTCGGTGGTTGCCGGTAACTCGTCGCGGATGATTTCGTTGCACAAATCGATGCATTCATCGCACACAAAGACGGACGGACCAGCGATCAGTTTCTTGACCTCGTGCTGGCTCTTGCCGCAGAAGGAGCAGTACAGGGTTTTTTCGCTGGTTGAGCCTTTTTTTTCGGCCATGGATGTCTGCCTTTTTCGCTAAGTTAAGCAATGATAACCAAATGAAAACGGTGCCTATCCGAGGGAGAGGCACCGTTCGGGAGGGCCCAAGCAGCCCGCCGGAATCAGGGGCGCTTGGCGATCACCTGATCCACCAAGCCATACTCCTTGGCCTCGTCTGCGGAGAGGTAATAGTCGCGCTCGGTATCGCGCTCAATCTTCTCTAGAGGCTGGCCAGTACGCTCTGCCAGGATCTTGTTCAGTTGCTCACGTGTTTTCAGGATTTCACGGGCATGGATTTCAATTTCCGTAGCCTGACCCTGTGTGCCGCCGAGCGGTTGGTGAATCATGACCTTGGAATTGGGCAAGGAAAAACGCTTGCCCTTGGCGCCTGCTGCCAACAGGAATGCTCCCATGCTGGCGGCCATGCCGGTGCACAGCGTAGACACATCGGGCTTGATGAAGTTCATGGTGTCGTAAATCGCCATGCCTGCACTCACCGAACCACCAGGGGAGTTGATGTAGAACGAGATGTCCTTGTCTGGATTTTCGCTTTCCAAGAACAGCAATTGCGCGACCACCAGGTTGGCCGTCTGGTCATTCACCGGCCCCACCAGAAAAATCACCCGCTCTTTCAACAAGCGGGAGTAAATGTCGTAGGAGCGCTCGCCACGTCCCGATTGCTCGATCACCATGGGCACCATTCCCAAGGCTTGGGTTTCCATGGCGCCGGACATTCCGTATTTGACGTTCATAAGCTCTCCAAAATATAGGGTGTAACTGTACCGAAAAAGTCAAGTCAAAAAGCAAATGGGGCTTAAACGCAGGACTGCAAGTCCCGCGCAAGCCCCATTTCGCTACGACGCAAAGTTTGCGCCTGCGCTTTGCTTTAGTTCTGACCCATCAATTCATCAAAGGACACGGACTTGTCAGTCACTTTGACCTTGGACAGGATGTACTCAGTCACATTGTTCTCGATGACTACCGCTTCCACTTCGGCCATGCGGCGGTTGTCGCCGTAGTACCAACGGATCACGTCAGCAGGCTTCTCATAGCTGGCAGCCAACTCTTCCACGTGGGCTTTGATCTGCTCAGGCTTGGCAGCCAGATCGTTGGAGCGAACCAGCTCAGCCACAACCAAGCCCAAACGCACGCGGCGCTCAGCTTGGGGGCGGAAGATGTCGTCAGGGATCGGGGCCTTGTCGGCATCTTTGATGCCGCGTTGCTTCAGGTCTGCACGGGCGCTTTCGACCATGCGGTCGAGCTCGGCTTGTACGCTGGACTTGGGTAAGTCCAACTCAGCCTTGGCCACCAACGCGTCCATGGCAGCTTGCTTGTTGCGTGCCAACAGACGGTGCTTGACTTCACGCTCCAAATTCTTGCGGATGTCTGCACGCAAGGCTTCCACGGTGCCATCAGCAATACCCAAGGACTTGGCCAATGCGCCATCCACTTCAGGCAGGTTGGCAGCTTCGAGCTTCTTCAAAGTCACCAGGAAGTCAGCAGTCTTGCCGGCCACGTCTTTACCGTGGTAGTCAGCGGGGAATGCCAGGGGGAAGGTCTTGCTTTCGCCGGACTTCATGCCACGGGTTGCATCTTCAAATTCCTTGAGCATCTGGCCATCGCCCAAGATGAACTGGAAGTCAGAAGCTTTGCCACCAGCAAAGGGTTCGCCATCGATCTTGCCTTCGAAGTCCACAGTCACGCGATCGGTGTCTTGGGCAGCGGTGTCTTGAGCGCGCTGGGCGAAAGTGCGACGTTGCTTGCGCAGGATTTCGATAGTCTTGTCGATGGCTTCGTCGGTCACATCCGCGGTCAACTTCTCGACTTCGGCACCTGCCAAGTCAGCAATTTTGACTTCGGGAAACACTTCGAAAATCGCATCGAACGCCACTTGGCCTTCGGGCGCAGTTTCGTTCTCAGAAATCTTGGGCTGACCTGCTACGCGCAACTTGGCTTCGTTGGCAGCTTGGGAGAAAGCTTCGCCCACTTTGTCGTTCATCACTTCGTAGTGCACCGAATAGCCGTAACGCTGGGCCACCACATTCATGGGCACCTTGCCGGGACGGAAACCGTCCATCTTCACGGTACGAGCCAGCTTGCGCAGACGGCTGTCAACTTCGGTCTGGATCACGCCCACGGGCAGTGTCAACGTAATCTTGCGCTCCAGCTTTTCCAGAGTTTCTACAGTAACGGCCATCGTTTACTCCTAATATTGATTTGGCAGGAATTTCACCTGCGGCATCGCTGGGATGCCTTCGTAGGTTGGTGCGCGGGGGGGGACTCGAACCCCCACAGTGTTGCCACCGTCAGGACCTAAACCTGGTGCGTCTACCAATTTCGCCACCCGCGCTAAAACAAAACACGGGAGCCGGGCACGCCACAGAACCAGTCTGCGCAGCCCCAACTTCCCGTTTGAAATCGGTCAACCCGCTATTTTAGCCTGTAAGCGGGCACCTTCTTTTCAAGTTGCGGCAGGAATCTCGCGTTTGACCCGGAACCAGGCGGCATACATCGCCGGCAGAGCCAGCAAAGTCAGCACGGTAGCCACAATCAGCCCGCCCATGATGGCCACAGCCATGGGCCCCCAAAACACGGAGCGCGACAGCGGAATCATCGCCAGCACGGCAGCGGCAGCCGTCAGCACAATCGGGCGCAAACGGCGCACCGCCGACTCCACAATCGCATCCCAGGCAGGAATGCCGGCAGCACGGTCCTGCTCAATCTGGTCGATCAGGATCACCGAGTTGCGCTGGATCATGCCCATCAAGGCAATGACGCCTAGCAACGCAACGAAGCCGAAAGGGCGCCCCAACACCAGCAAAGCCCCCGCCACACCGGCAATGCCCAAAGGCCCGGTGATGAACACCAGCAACGAGCGACTGAAGCTTTGCAACTGCAGCATGAGCAGCGTAAAGGTCAGGAACAGCATGATGGGTACCCCCGCCACGATGGACGACGAGCCCTTGGAGCTCTCCTCCACCGCACCCGCCACCTCAATCCGGTAACCCGACAAGCCTTTGGCCGCCCACTGGGCTTGCAGCTCCTTCATTTGGGGCTGCAGCTCGGCCGTGACGGTGGCGCCCTGCAGGCCTTCCACGATGTCGCTTTGCACTGTGATGGCGTAGTCGCGGTTTTCGCGCCACATCACGCCCGGCTCCCAGGTGAACACCGGCTTGGCGATCTGGGTAATCGGAATAGACTTGCCACTGCTGGTGGGCAAATTGGCATTCGCAATATCGGTGATGGCGTTGCGCTCGTCCAGGGGCTGGCGCAACACGATGTCGATGAGCTTGTCCCCTTCGCGGTATTGGCCAACGGTGGAGCCCAGCGAAATCGTCTTGGCCGCTTGCGCAATGCTTTGGCTGCTCACACCGAGGGCGCGGGCTTTATCCTGATCCACCTCCAGGCGCAGCACCTTCACGGACTCGTTCCAGTTGTCATTCACACCACGGGTATTGGTGCTGCGGCGCATGACGGCCTTAACCTCATCGGCGCGCTCGCGCAACACCAGCGGGTCGGTGCCCACCACGCGGAACTGCACCGGATACGGCACCGGCGGGCCATTGGGCAGCAGCTTGACGCGACCCCGCACTTCTGGGAACTCACTGGCCAACAGCGCCGGCAGCTTCACCCGCAGGGCTTCGCGCACCTTGAGGTCCACCGGCATGATGATGAACTGCGACACGTTGGTCTGCGGGAACACCTGGTCCAGCGGCAAATAGAAGCGCGGCACCCCGGAGCCGATCCAGGTGCTCACGGCGGACACGCCGGGCTCCTGCATCAGGCGGGCTTCCACCCGCTGCGTAACGGCTTGGTTGTTGGCAAACGACGTGCCCTCGGGGAACCAGATGTCCACCAGCACCTCAGGGCGGCTGGAGTCCGGGAAGAACTGCTGCTGCACCTTGCCCATGCCCACGATACCCAGTGCGAACACCAGGATGGTGGCGCCTATCGTCATCCAGCGGTACTGCACGCACCAGTTCACCACGCGACGGAAGGTGTTGTAGAAAGGCGTGTCAAAGTGCTCCTGGTGCACCGATTCGCCCGCATGGTGAGGCTGGCTCTTGAGCAACCAGTTACCCAGGTAAGGCACAAAGTACACCGATACAAACCAGCTCAAAATCAGCGCCAGCACTGTCACCGCAAAGATGGCGTAGGTGTACTCACCCGTGGTGGACTTGGCCAGGCCAATAGGCAAAAAGCCCACCGCTGTAATCAGCGTACCGGTCAACATGGGCATGGCCGTGACTTCGTAGGCAAAGGTGGCGGCACGCACCTTGTCGTAGCCCTCCTCCATCTTGCGCACCATCATTTCCACCGCAATGATGGCGTCATCCACCAGCAAGCCCAGCGCAATGATGAGCGAGCCCAGCGAAATCTTGTGCAGGCCGATGCCCCAGTAGTACATGCCCAAAAAGGTCACGGCCAGCACCAATGGAATGGTGATGCCCACCACCAGGCCGGGGCGCATATCCAGCGTCCAACGGCGCCACAAGGGGTTGTTGCCAGGGCGCTTGTGCAGGCCCAGCGAGATAAAGCTCACCGCCAGCACAATCACTACCGCCTCAATCAGCACCTTCACAAACTCGTTCACCGAGGTGGTGACGGACTTGGGCTGGTCCTGCAACTGCACCAGCTTGATGCCCGCGGGCAGGCCTTTTTCAATGCCTGCAAATGCCTTTTCCAGCGCATGGCCCAACGCGATGATGTCGCCGCCCTTGGTCATGGACACGCCCAGCGCAATCACCTCTTTGCCCTGGTGGCGCACCTTGACGGATGGCGGATCAACATAGCCCTTGCCGATGGTGGCAATGTCTTTCAAGCGGAACTGGTTGCCTGTGGCACCGCGAACTGGCATGTCGGCCAACTCTTCCACGCGGTTGAACTGGCCGCCCACACGCACCTGCACCACGTCCAGCGGTGTTTGCACCGCACCGGCCGACTCCACCGCGTTTTGCTGACCGAGCTGGGCCAGCACTTGGTTGAAGTCCAAGCCGAGCTGCGACAGGCGCTTTTGCGAAATTTCGATGTACAGCTTCTCGTCCTGCGCGCCAAACAGCTCCACCTTGGCCACATCAGGCACGCGCAGCAGGCGCTGGCGCACGTCGTCGGCAAAGGTCTTGAGCTCGGCGTAGTTGAAGCCATCGGCCTCCAGCGCGTAGATCACGCCATACACATCGCCGAAATCGTCATTGAAGAAAGGACCGACTACCCCCGCCGGCAAGGTGCCACGGATATCGCCGATTTTTTTGCGCACGCTGTACCAGACGTTCGGCACATCCGCGGGCTTGCTGGAGTCCTTGATCTGGAAAATGATTTGCGACTCGCCGGGCTTGGAGTAGCTGCGGATCTTGTCGGCATAGGGCACCTCTTGCAGGGTGCGCTCCAGCTTGTCAGTGACTTGCTCGGCCACCTGCTGCGAGGTGGCGCCCGGCCAGTAGGTGCGCACCACCATGGCCCGGAAGGTGAACGGCGGGTCTTCGTCCTGCCCCAGTTGGAAGTAGGCGGCCGCGCCCAAGAGCATCAGCACAATCATCAGGTACCGGGTGAGCGCGGAATGGTCCAGCGCCCACTTGGACAGGTTGAAGCCTTTTTTCGGTTCGTCGAGGTTCATGCGCGCCTCACTTTGCCGATGCACTGGCGGGTGCGCTGGCCGTTGCCGCTGGAACCGCTACGGAATCCATAGCAGCTTGCGCAGGTTCTGCGGGCACTACCGCGCCTTTTTGCTTGTAAACCGTAACCTTCTGGCCCGGCGACAACACATGCACGCCAGCCACCACCACCTGCATGCCGGGGGTCAGGCCCTGGGTAATCACAGCATCGTTGCCGTCGGCAGTCGCCACGGTCACTTGCTGAGGCTTCACCGTCATGCTGGCGCTGTCCAGCACCCACACCTGAGAAGCGCCACCCGCTTGCAGCAGAGCGCTGGTGGGGAGTTTGATGACTTGCGTCGCGCTGCGGTCCAGCGCTTTGGGCACCACGGCCACAGTCGTTCCCAGCGGCAAGGCGTCTTGCGCCTGCAATGCCACTTTCACCACAAAGGTGCGTGTCACCGGGTCGGCACTGGCAGCCACCTCGCGCACGGTGCCTTCCACCTGGGTTTTGCTGGCCCAGACGCGCACATCCACCTTGGAGCCAACCTTGATCAGGGCCACCTTGTCTTCGGGCACGGCAAACACCACGTCACGCGGGCCGTCTTGTGCAATTTGCACCACCGGGCTGCCGGCGGCCACCACCTGGCCGACTTCGGCCGTGACCGCGGTCACCACACCAGACACATCGGCCACCAGCGTGGTGTAACCCGCCTGGTTACCCTGGCTGTTGAGCTGGGCCTGAGCCTGCTCCAGTTGGGCCTGGGCCGCTTTGAGGGCCGTGTCGCGGCGCTCCAGCTCGGCGCCGCTGATGAAGTTCTGGTCGCGCAGCTCTTTGTAGCGCTTGTAGTCCGCTGCGGCCAGATCGCGGTTGGTCTGGGCGGCAGCTACTTGGGCGCGTGCTGCGTCGGCGGCGAGCTTGTAGTCTTGCGGGTCCAGCTGAGCAATCACCTGACCGGCCTTGACGGTTTGGCCCAGCTCCACGGCGCGGCGCACCAGCTTGCCGCCCACCCGGAAACCGAGGCGGGACTCGACACGGGGCCGCACATCGGCTGCGAACTCCAGGCTCGACTGGATATTGCCCACACCCACCGTCATGAGCTTGACCGCGCGCACCGGCTCCTCGGGCGGCGCCGGCTTGGAGCAAGCAGCAAGAAGTACAGCACTGAGCAGCACCGGCACGGCGACAAGAAGTTTCTGAGGAGACATAAGTGCGGGGTAGTGAAATAAGTTAATGACCAGTTGGTTAGTAATTTAAGCGGCGCACTGATCTTTGTCAAGCAGCGTGCCCCACCACCCTTCAGGTTCTGGACGGCAGGCACAATGCCGGCCATGTCTTCCCCGCCCGAACGCCACGCAGCCCACGCCCATCCGGCACCGCCCGCAGACGCCCCGCCCATCACGCATTACGAGAACTTTCCGGTGGCCTCGATGCTGTGCCCGCCGCACTTGCGGGCACCCATCACGGCCATCTACCACTTTGCCCGCACCGCCGATGACATTGCCGACGAGGGCGACGCCACCGCCGACCAGCGCTTGGTCGAGCTGGCCCTGTACCGCAGCGGGCTAGAGGGCGCCCCTGAGGCACTGGCCCGCTGGCCCCAAGTGTTCGGCCCGCTGAGTGCGCAGCGCGAGGCCCACGCTTTGCCGGTGCATCTGCTGCATGCCTTGCTGGACGCCTTTGTGCAGGACACCGAGAAAACCCGCGACGGCACCGGCTACCGCACCCACGCCGAGCTGTTGGACTATTGCAGCCGCTCCGCCGACCCCGTAGGTCGCCTGCTGCTGCACCTCTATGGCGTGCACGATGCCGAGTCGCTGGCAATGAGCGACGCCATCTGCTCCGCTCTGCAGCTCATCAACTTCTGGCAGGACCTAAGTGTGGACATTCCCCGTGGCCGCTTCTACCTGCCGCAGGAAGACTGCGAGCGTTTTGGTGTGAGCCAGGCGGACATTCTGGCGCGCAAGCAAACCGAAAACGCTACTAAATTGATAGCTACCTGCGCACAGCGGGCAAGCGCTAGCATGCAAAAAGGTGCTCCTTTGGTACACCGCCTGCCCGGCCGCGCCGGCTGGGAGCTGCGCCTGGTGGTGCAAGGTGGCCTGCGCATTCTGGACAAGATCGCCGCCATGGACTACCGCACCCTGGAGCGCCGGCCCAAGCTGTATGCGTGGGATTACGGGGTCATGATGTGGCGGGCTTTGTGGATGTGAACGCAAGGCACTGCTGCAGTTACTGACTAACCCCAGTGAGCACCGGCCACGCTGACAAGAGGCGGACTGTGCGTTTTGCGTAGGTCAAGGAGGAGCCCGCGCAGCGGGCGGGGGACACGGAGCAAAGCGTACAGCCCGCCTCTTGTCTGCGCCACCACATCCGCCTGAGAAGGGCACTCGACGCGTCCAAAAGTTTGCGCTCTGCCTCAACGACAATACCGCCCATGACTCCAGAGCAATACGTCCAGGAAAAAGCCGCTGCGTCCGGCAGCAGCTTTTACTACGCCTTTCTTTTCTTGCCCGCCCCCCGCCGCGCCGCCATCACCGCCTTTTATGCCTTCTGCCGCGAGGTGGACGATGTGGTGGACGACATGGTCGACGCCGGAGTGGCAGCCACCAAACTCGCCTGGTGGCGCACCGAGGTGCAGCAGTCCTTCAACGGCACCGCCACCCACCCGGTGATGAAGGCCCTGATGCCGCACACCACCAGCTACAAGATTGAAGCCCGCCACCTGCTGGCCGTGATTGATGGCTGCCAGATGGACCTGGAGCAAACCCGCTACCTCGACTACCCCGGCCTGCAACGCTATTGCCACCTAGTGGCCGGCGTGGTGGGGGAAGTGGCGGCCGGCATCTTCGGCCAGACCGACCCGCAAACCACCCAGTACGCCCACAAACTGGGCCAGGCCCTGCAGCTCACCAACATCCTGCGCGATGTGGGCGAAGACGCCATGCGCGGGCGCATCTACCTGCCGGTCAATGAGCTGCAGCAGTTCGATGTGAAGGCGCACGAAATCCTCAAACGCACCTACTCCGACCGCTTTGTGGCGCTGATGAAGTTCCAGGCCCAACGCGCCCAAGGTTTGTACGACGAGGCCCTGGCCCTGCTGCCCGCCGCCGACCGGCGCGCCCAGAAGCCCGGCCTGATGATGGCCAGCATCTACCGCGCCCTGCTCACTGAAATTGAGCGCGACAACTTCCAGGTGCTGCACCAGCGCGTCAGCCTGACTCCGCTGCGCAAGCTCTGGCTGGCGTGGAAGGTGCAGGCACTGGGTCGTCTGTGAACGTAGCGATCGTCGGCGCCGGCTGGGCCGGCATGGCGGCTGCGGTGACAGCGACACTTGCCGGGCACCGCGCTATCGTTTTTGAAGCAGCCCGCGCAGTCGGCGGGCGGGCCAGAGCCCTGAATGGCACTTTGCCGGACGGCACACCCGTGGTGCTGGACAACGGCCAGCACATCCTGATTGGCGCCTACACCCGCACCCTGGAGCTGATGCGCATCGTGGGTGCAGACCCTGCCACCCACCTGAAACGCCTGCCGCTGGACCTGCGCTTTGCCGATGGCAAAGGCTTGGCCCTGCCGCTGTGGCCCAGCCCACTGGATGCGCTGGCCGGCATCGCCACCGCGCGGGGCTGGACCTGGGGCGACCGCTGGAGCCTGCTGCGTGCCTCGGTGGGCTGGCAGCTAGCGGGTTTTCGCTGCGCGCCGGGCACCAGCGTGGCCCACCTCTGCCGCACGCTGAGCCCCACCATCAACGCCACGCTGATCGACCCGCTGTGTGTCTCAGCCCTCAACACCCCCGCCGAGCGGGCCTGCGGGCAGGTGTTTTTGACGGTGCTGCGCGACTCACTGTTCGGCGGGCGCGGCAGCTCCAATCTGTTGCTGCCCACGCAAGACCTGGGCACCCTGTTCCCCACCACCGCCGCGCAGTGGCTGGTGGCCCATGGGGGCGAGCTGCGCACCGGTGCGCGGGTGCACGATATGCAGGCACTCCCCCGCGAAAGCGCCTCGACCGGCACACGCTGGCAGGTGAACGGCGAGGTGTTTGACGCCGTGATCTGGGCCACTTCATCGTCCAATGCGGCTCTGGCGCTTATGGAATCTGCGCAAGCAGCTCCTGAAACCATAGCAAATCAGTTGCAAACCTGGGCTGCCACGGCTGCCTCCTTGCAGTTTGAAGCGATTGCCACCGTCTACGCCCACGCCGCCGGTGCCACCCTGCCGCGCCCCATGGTGGCGCTGCGCCACAGCCCCGACTGCCCGGCGCAGTTCGTGTTTGACCGCGGCCAGCTCGATAGCACACAGGGCCTGCTGGCCTTTGTGGTGAGTGCCAGCGAGGGCGACAAAGACACGCTGGAGCGCCAGGTGCTGGCGCAGGCCCGCAGCCAGCTCGGCCTCACGCTGCAAGCCGTGCAAACCGTGATTGAAAAGCGCGCCACCTTCGCCTGCACGCCGGCCCTGCAACGCCCCCCGCAAGCCATCGCGCCCGGCCTGTGGGCCTGTGGCGACTACGTGGCCGGCGCCTACCCCGCCACGCTGGAGGGTGCCATCCGCAGTGGCATCAGTGCCGCAGAGCAGTTCAACGCGTTTATGCGCGCTTCCACCTAGGCGACAACCCGGCTGCGCGCCATGCTTTTCGCGCGCTAGACTGCGCTTCATAGTTGGGGAGACTGATTGTGAAACTGGCATTGAAACTGGTGGGCCTGCTGCTGGCCTTGCTCTTGCTGGCCCTGGGTGGGCTGGCGGGCTGGTATGTGTATTCCAAACAACCCGTGCGCAGCGGCACGGTGGAGCTACGCGCCCTGGGCGACAAAGTCACGGTGCGCTACGACGAGCGCGGTGTGCCCCACATCAGCGCCCAAAACGAGGCCGACCTCTACCGCGCGCTGGGTTATGTGCATGCGCAAGACCGCCTGTTCCAGATGGAGATGGTGCGCCGCCTGGCCAACGGCGAGTTGGCCGAGGTACTGGGCCCCAAGCTGCTGGAAGTGGACAAGCTCTTTCGCACCCTGGGCTTGCGCGAACACGCCAAACAAGCCGTGGCCCGCATGGACCGCAACACCCCTACCAGCCAGGCCGTGCTGAACTACATCGATGGCATCAACCAGTACCAGGACCACCACCGGGCTCCGCTGGAGTTTGATGTGCTGGGCATCCCCCAGCACCCATTCACCGTGGAAGACACCTACGCCGTCTCGGGCTACCTAGCCTACAGCTTTGCGGTGGCCTTTCGCACCGAGCCGCTGATGACCTTCATCCGCGACAAGCTAGGCCCGGATTACCTGCGTGCCTTCGACACCGAATGGCACCCCGAAGGCGTGATGGCCCCGCTCACCGCCGCCCACACCCGCCTCAACACCCACGACTGGGCAAGCTTGGACCGCATCGCTACGGCCAGCCTGCAGGCCACCGAACTCGGAGGCGTGCCCCTGCTCGAAGGCAGCAACGCCTGGGCCATTGCAGGCCGGCGCACCGAGTCAGGCAAGCCCCTGCTGACGGGGGATCCGCACATCGCCTTCTCGGCGCCGGCCGTGTGGTACGAGGCGCACCTGAGCAGCCCGGGGTTTGAGCTGTTCGGGCACTTTCAAGCTCTGAACCCCATGGCGCTGCTGGGCCACAACATGGACTTCGGCTGGAGCCTGACCATGTTCCAGAACGACGACATGGACCTGATTGCCGAAAAGATCAACCCCGACAACCCCCGACAAGTCTGGCACCAGGGCCAGTGGGTGGACATGGGCGAGCGCTCGGAGCTGATTCAGGTGAAAGGCGCAGAGCCAGTGCGCATCCGCCTGCGCAGCACGCCCAACGGCCCGGTAATTAACGATGCCTTCAAGGACAGCTTGGGGGAAGACACCACCCCGATATCCATGTGGTGGGCGTTTCTGGCCACGGAGAACCCGGTGCAGCAGGCTTTTTACGAGCTCAACCGCGCAGACACGCTGGAGAAGGCCCGCAACGCCGCCAGCAAAATCTACGCCCCGGGCCTGAACGTGATGTGGGCCAACGCCACCGGTGACATCGGGTGGTGGGCCGCCGGCCTGCTGCCCCAGCGCCCGGTGGGGGTGAACCCGATGTTCATTCTCGATGCCGCCAAAGGCGAGGCCGAAAAGCCGGGGTTTTATGCCTTCCAGTTCAACCCGCAGGACGAGAACCCGGCCAAGGGCTACCTCATGTCAGCCAACCACCAGCCCAGCCCCAAGAGCGGTGTGCCGGTGCCCGGCTACTACAACCTGCCAGACCGCGCCCAGCGCCTCGACGCCCTGTTGAACACGCCCAAGATGAAGTGGAACAGTGCCGAGGCCCGCAAGCTCCAGCTCGATGTGGCCAACAACTACGGCCCGCGCATTCTGCGTAACCTGCTGCCGGTCATGATGGCCGTGGTGACCGACGAAAACGACAAAGCCTTCATGGAGCCCCTCACCAAGTGGGATGGCGCCTACACCGAAGACAGCATTGCCGCCACCCTGTTCACCCAGATGATGTATGAGCTGGCCAAGGCCACCTTTGAAGACGAGCTGGGACCGGAGCGTTTTCAAAACCTGCTGCGCACCCGGGCCCTTGACTTTGCCCTGCCCCTGCTGGTGGCTGAGCCACTGTCCCCGTGGTGGGACGATGTGAACACCAAGGCCAAGGAAAGCCATTTCGAAACGGTGCGCATTGCCTGGGCGAACACCCTGCAGCACCTGCGCGGCCTGTACGGCACCAGCCTGCTCGACTGGCGCTGGGGCAGCGCCCACACCCTGACGCACGGCCATCCGCTGGGTCGCCAGAAACCGCTGAACAAGCTGTTTGATGTGGGGCCGTTTGCCGTGCCCGGCGGGCGCGAAACCCCCAACAACTTGTCAGGCTCCCTGGGGCCTGCGCCTTGGGCCGTGAACTACGGCCCGTCCACCCGCCGGGTGATTGACTTTGCGGATGCCAGCAAGGCCGTGGGCATCAACCCCGTGGGACAAAGCGGTGTCTGGCCGGACAAGCACTACGCCGACCAGGCGGAGCAGTACGTCAAGGGCGAGTATGTGCGCATGTGGTTGCGCGACAGCGATGTTGCGGCCCACACCGAGAGCACCCTGGTGCTGCGCCCGGCGCGTTAAGCCACAAGGCTCAGTGGCTGCTGCCGTTGAGCAAGTCTTGCAGCTCCTGCAGGCTGCCCACGGTGGCGTGCGGGTACTGGTCGTAGGTCCAGACATGCTCTTCGCGGTTCACCCACACGGTCTGCATGCCCACGCCCAGAGCACCCAACACATCGAGCGCAGCATCGTCGCCAATGTGCAGCACCTGTGAAGGCTGCACACCCACAACCTCGCAGGCAGCGTGGAAGATTCTCGGGTCGGGCTTGCCCACGCCCGCATCCCGCGCGCTCACGCTGGCGGCAAAGTAGCGGCCTATGCCCACGCGGTGCACATCCGCATTGCCATTGGACACCGCTACGACCGGCCAGCGGGCGGCCATGGCCTCCAGCAAGGCGATGGCGTCGTCAAACAGCTCCACCTGCATGCGCGCATCGAAAAACACGTCAAAGGCGGGCTCCGCCAGCGCAGTGTAGGCGGATTCAACCGGTCGTCGCAACACCTTCAATCAGGAGGTGTTTATGGGGCGACCCGCAGGATGGATGAAGCAATTGACAGGGAGAGACGCGATGCGCTCTCCGGGGGCTCCTTCGCTTCGGCGA